>NZ_FNZV01000043.1 GCF_900109555.1 Pacificibacter marinus
TACCCCGCCCTCACAGAGAGCGCAGAGGTATTCCCACGGCAAGCTGCCGCCTTTGGGGCAGAACTGCGCCGCGTGACGCCCCTGCTACGCGCTCATGGCGTAGAGGTGGCGCACCTGCGCGAAGGCAAAGACAGGCGGAGTGTGGTTTGTGTGTCGAAAAGAGCAGATTGGAAGGGGGAATAGCTCGATATTGACCGAGGCACGGCGCTATCAACGCGGCGTCCTTGGGTCACGCCAACGAGCGGGCGGACAGTAAATCTAAACATCAGCAGTTTGCTGTCCGCGCCATACTCAACAGGGCTTGGCGGCGGACAGTGGCGGACAGCGATTGGGGCGGGTTTTGTTTAGTCGAGGTATGAACGGCTCATTAGCCGCCATTTGTGGTCGCCGCAGCGAATGGCTGGAAAGAGCCCAGTTTACCAGATGCTGCGACGTGCACTATGGTCGGCTTTAATGAACTCACCAAAGAGGGCGCAAGGCCGATGACCATCAAAATTCTTCCTTCTAATCCTGATTGGCCCAATAGGTTCTTGGTAATCAAGTCATTGCTAAAGAGCGCTCTGCCTGACGACAGCGAAATTCACCATATTGGGTCAACAGCAGTTCCTGATCTCGTCGCAAAAACCGTGATCGATGTGCAGGTGAGCGTGCTGTCATTAAAGGATGTGACAACAGATTCCATGGCTGCTGCGGGATTTAGCCTCGGAAGACCCACAAGTGATCATTGCCCTCCTGGCAAAGCGCTGTCGCCTGAGGATTTGGCCAAACAGTTCTACCGTTGTGAGGAACCTTTTTTCGCGAATGTACATGTCCGTGAGAAGGGTCGCTTTAACCAACGCTACCCGCTGCTTTGCCGTGATTACCTTCGCGAGCACCCATCTGCGGCGGCGGCATATGGGGAAATCAAGCAACAGCTCGCGCTACACTTTCCAAACAACGCGGATGCCTACTACGATGTCAAGGATCCGGTATTCGACCTCCTCATGGCTGGAGCCGTAGACTGGGCGCGCTCAACGAAATGGACCGACCCCCCATCGGATTAACCTTACGACACTCAGCCTCATAACAGCAGACATTCCACATCGACTCACCAACGGCAGCTTTGTCCCGCATTACCGAACTTGGTGTTGACCGCAGCGAAGGTCCGGTTCCCGCCCTTACCCCCATCACAAGCACAGCCAACGCCTTTACGCTTGGCAATTAGAGACAACCTCTGCGCCCAAGGCAACGCCGTCAATTTTGCGTCTGTTGCGCGATC
>NZ_FNZV01000042.1 GCF_900109555.1 Pacificibacter marinus
GGCCGAAATTCCAAACCTGTGAATAAAAAAGGCCGAGGGCACGAAGCCCCCGACCTGTTGCACACACAACGGTGTGCAAAGTTGCGCGATCTAGGGCGCGCCGCGCGAGCAGTCGCACACACATCCCGTCAATCGCGTAGGAACCCGTTGTGAAAATATTGAAAATGGGGCCCCTCATCGCGTGCCCTCGGCCGTCCGGCGCAGAGCAGCGCGAAAACTCACGGCCACCGCGATCAACTCATCCAACTCGACAAGCTGTTCGCCAGCTTCTTTGGCGGTGTACCCCTTCGGATCAATCGACGACTCGGAATGCGCCTCCGCATCCTTGGTCAACACGTCCGAGAATTCTTTGGCGATGCGGTAGACGTCCGATGCGGTCACGCCATCCAGATCGACGGGCTGGAACACCCCGCCTGCCAGAGTCGCAAAATGCTTTGCAATCGGGACCGCCGCGCGCGGCTCAATCCGTCCCAGGCTATCAAGGTAGTTGACCCCGATGCCACCTGGGCGATGGTCGCTGCGCTCAGTGCCATAGGATAAGGTTGAGACACCGATGCCAAGATCAATCGACGCGTTTTCCAATCCGCCAACCGCGCCATAAGCTTCGCGCACCGCGTTTTGAATGCTGCCAGGTCTAGTGTAGCGCATGTGAGAACTCCTTTGGGCATTTCACAAGACGGACCGCACGCTGCGTGGCAATTTGGGGGTAAGTGACAAACATCATGCGGCCTCCTTTGAACATGGAAGCAAAGACACAAATGAAAACAGGGATCGTGGTGGTGGAGATTTGCCAACTTCCACGGAAAGGTCACACAAGGCACAATACCAAGCTGCAGGCAGTATCCCTGCCTGCATGTGCGTGTGCACCGTCGTTGGCCGCTTTCCAAGCCGATCTGCGACGGCCCTGTAGCCATCCAAATTTGAAATTAAACTGCGAACATCATTTTCCATAACCCTGCAATAATCCGAATTATGCGGATTATCAACATCCAACAGATAGGAAATTCAAATTTTTCGGAAAAAGGCTATCCAATCCATATGAATATTGATGAAAAAGAACAGCTAGCACGCACAGGCGATGTATCCCCCGACGCTATTCGCGACAGAATTATCGCAGCTCGCAAATCCATCTCAATGCAGCAAAAAGATGTGGCTGCCGAAGTCGGCCTAAAAGGTACAACCTTCAACTCGCAAGAAACACGAGGGGCGCCCAGTATTAAAACTATGCGCTACTACTACCGCCAACATCGCATTGACTTCAACTTCATCATTCATGGCGACTTTGCTCAACTTCCTCAGGATGTTCAGGAGCGCCTTTTCGCCGCACTCTCAAAATAACGACCCCCAAAGGGTCAAATATCCAATTCAAATCCACCCCAATCGCCCGCAATAGCAGGGCGACACCCCCATACATGCTCAAAATTGATTCTCCAATGTTCTGCTTTAGTTCTAGTATCTAGCTGTAAAAACGCAAACATCAAAATACACAAATCCAAATTATTTGGATTTGTGTATTGACCGATCCGAATTATTTGGATTATCAATCACCCCATCACCCGCCGAAGACGCCACAAGCAGATCGCGGAATTTCATGATGGAGAGACCCATGTCAAAACTTCAACACAAAGACTTTTCACTCAAAGGCCGCACCGCGCCTGACGGCCCGTATTTCGTCAACAACCTGATCTTCGGCCTCGATCCTTTGCGCCTCGATCACGCGCAGATCATCGTGGGCGCGCCGCATAATCATCCTGCTCTGCGCCGCGCGCTGGCCTTTCGCACCCTCAAAGAGGCGCGGGGCGAAACCGTCAATTCCAAGCGGTTGATCCTGTCCGCCCT
>NZ_FNZV01000040.1 GCF_900109555.1 Pacificibacter marinus
TTGCGGGCGACGGCAACAACTGCGCGTCGGCGACCTTTGGTGCGCATCAATCGCATGCCCCATGATTTAATCTGTGACCCTGCCATCGTTCGCATAAGAAGTGCATTCGCAGCAGCATAAAGAGTTGCACGAACATCTCGGTCGCCCGCCTTTGATATTCGGCCAGGATTATCGTGTTCCCCTGACTGAAAGTGCCTTGGCGTCAGGCCAAAGTGCGCAACAACTGTACGTGAACGCTTGAAGCGGTTTGGATCATCAACGGCCGCCTTGAATGTCAGTGCTGCAATTGGCCCAACACCTGGTACCGTCATAAATCTCATGCAGACATTATCTTGACTGGCGGCCCGCTTAACCCGCCGATCCAGCTCCAGATAATGCTGATAAAGGACCAGCCTAGCGTCGAGCAAGGGCACCAACGCATGTGCCAGAATGGCATCTATCTCGATCATAGGCCGCACAACGCCATCAAAACTGCCGTGTTTCACTGTTTGCGGCAAACGAATGCCAAAAACCTTCAGTAACCCACGAACCTCGTTTGCTAAATATATCGTTTTCTTCAGCAGAGCCTAGCGTGTGCTCAGCAGCGCGCGAAGGCCATGCGCCTCACGACTTTTCATATGAACGGGACTGAACCAGCCGGCGCGCAGTATTTGAGCAATGCCTCGCGCATCTCTTCTATCTGTCTTATTCCTCATTGCTGTCAAGGCGGCATTCACTTGCCGAGCCTCCATACAAACGACATCAAACCCTGCTCCAGTCAGGCCAAAGAAAAGATTCTGGCTCATAGCACCAGCCTCAAAGCCAATACGTTCAATCGGATGTGGAAAACCAGAAAGGCAGTCAGCGATCTCATTGACATCACATGTCAGCTCCCGCTCAAACAGCACCACTCCCTTGCCATCCACAATGCACAGCGCACAGGATCGCAGCGAAACATCTAGTCCAACATAATATTCCATTTTCTGTCTCCCTTATTCACAGCTATCCTGTGATCTTAGTGGGAGCTTGGCCAAAGTGCAGGGTCAGCCCAATTACGCATGCTTCCCGCCGCATACCCGCAGCCCTCTCGAGTTATTTTTTCACCACACCCTACCCCGCGCTTGAAACGCTTCTTGTTGCTTCCATGGCGCTTCCAGTGACGGAACCCTAAACGCAAAAAAGCGCCTCGAGGGCGCTATGTCACTGTAGTATATGTGTAAAATTTGGTTGCGGGAGGGCGATTTGGACTTTGTCGAACTTTAGAAATTACACCTCATAAGCCCAAATCGTCTTCGTCGTTAGCCGTATCACGTCCGTCACTCGACGCATCATCGGACTCACGTTGTATTGTAAATGCCTCATCTCCAACTCGAATAACCAAGTCGTTGCCTTCGAAAAATGCGGCAAAAGGCTCCAACGACTCTGCTGCCTCCGAAAGCAAACTGGCCATCGGTTCACGGACATAGCGGTCAATAAAATTCGCCATGGTGGGTCCTGCAAGCTCGTCAAGGTGCGCCCAAGCATCCTCGCCGATATACACTTCTCCACCTTGCGCTAGAAACGCTCTAGTGAGTTCAGTAAGTTTCGGATTTGTAGTGCTATCTAAAACCAGCAAAACAGGAACAAAGCCACTTGCTACACAATCCAATGGGAAATCCAATTCCTCACCCCACCTACCTTGACCAGAGGCCGCAATAGTCATTCGGATTTTCAGCTCGTACGCTCGGTTTCCCAATAGACAGTCAACTTGCCTACCTTTCCGATTATCTGATCGCCTTTTCACGGGGCTACGAGCCGCAGATACTGGGGTCCCGCCTATCGCATTAGCAATAACAGGCTCAAAAAGGTATCTGTCCGTCGTCAGGGTTTTTGGCACCAAAGGCGGCTTAAACTAAGAGAGAGTTCGGCTCATCTGGTTGGTTGCATTATGCGGCACGTTGTCTG
>NZ_FNZV01000038.1 GCF_900109555.1 Pacificibacter marinus
GACGGTTTCTTTAGGTCTTTGATGTGAACTAAACGTCGGCTTTGCAGGTTTACCTTTTGAAGGCTGCACTTGCAGCGAATGCCCGCTTCCCGCCCAAACGAGCTAACAATTGATAGTCCCACTGGCATCACATCTCGAAGCTAATCCTCTCACCTGAAACTTTCGACCGTTCAAATTATGGTCTCAAAATTTATGTATCCATTTTCTCGTCTCAACCACCAAGGAGATGAAGAGTGGATGGTTCACACTTCGACACACGTTACTCTATTGTTCTGCTGTTTTCGGAAAAATTTCAGGTGGTTGTGAGCCGCCCAGCTAATGCTGCTGTTGCAGAATATTTATGCGCATGTCACGTGGTTGTGTTTTTTGATCGCGAGATAGGGGCTATCACCAAAGGAGTGCCCCATGATGAACCGATTCTTCCCCCTCGTTCTGTGCCTTGCTGCCGCGCCTGTTGTCGCGCAAGAAACCTTCCCTGCGACGCTTGCTGGCCATGCGTATCTGCCCGCACTGACTCTCATGGCCCCGCCGGCGGATGCGCCGCGCGATGCGTTGATCAGTGGTAAATTCACCGGCCCCGTGCGCAATGATGCGCCAATGTCTGTGCCCGGCAATACCGGTGGGTTGCATGGCAAACGTTTGACCGGGCTAAATTTGCCATTCATCGGCCAGCCATTGCAAGGGTTTTCCGGTTTCGCGATGAACCGCGCGGAAGACGGATCGGTCTATGTTTTGACCGATAACGGTTTTGGTACCAAAGCCAACAGCCCTGATACAATGTTGTTTTTCAACAGTATGGCGCCTGATTTTGAAACCGGCGAAGTGGTCGTAAAAGAAACAGTGTTTTTGCATGATCCCGATCGCAAATTGCCGTTTCGGATTTCATGGGATGCAACAGAAAGTCGTTATCTTACTGGCGCTGATCTTGATCTTGAAAGCATTCAGCGCGTTGGCGACAGCATTTGGATCGGCGATGAATTTGGCCCGTATTTGATCGAAACCACGCTGGATGGCCGCGTTAAAGGCATTTACCCGACGATGTTTGAAGGCAACGAACTGAAAGGTCCCGACACGGCTGGCATCTCTGCGCTGTCGAAAATTGGCGAGGATTGGCAGGTGCAACGCTCCGGCGGATATGAGGGCATGGCGCTACAACCCGGCACCGATCTTCTTTGGGCGATGATGGAAAAGCCTCTTTTGGCGGCTGATGGCAAGCCCGAGGGTGCATTTTTACGGGTGCTCGCCTTTGATCCGGCGCAGCACGATTGGACGGGCGAAAACTTCAAATTCAAACTGGCGGAGGGTGCCACGGCGATTGGTGATTTCAACTTCATCGATGAGACCCGCGCCTTGGTGATTGAGCGGGATAACGGCGAGGGTGAGCCATCGTTGAAGTGCACGGGCGAACCTGCTGCGGATTGTTTTCCGCTGCCTGCGATGGTCAAACATGTTGTGTTGATTGATACGGCATCAGTGGATGCGGACGGGTTTGTGCGCCGTATTGGTCAGATCGATTTGATGGATATCGCTGACCCCGATGGTAAAGCGCGGATCGAAACTGATGGCGGTGAAGTAGGGCGTTTCAGTCTGCCGTTCTTCACGATTGAAGACGTGATGCGGGTGGATGACACGCATATTATGGTCGCGATTGATAACAACCTGCCATTTTCATCGGGGCGAAAACTGAACGCCGCCGCAGATAATGAAGTGGTTTTACTCAGCGTGCCTGAACTTTTAGCGGCCAAATAAGCAAGTCTCCTTCATGTTATTTTTGGGATGAAGGAGATTGCAACAATATATAGGTAAATTTTCCCCATCACCCTCTCGGGCTATTACTTAGCAATAATCCGAGAGGACACCTACGTATTCTAAGCGTGGAAATCATACTTCAACTAACGTCTAGTTTGCACGTGGAAATTCTATTTTAAAGCAAAAGAAAAGGGCGATCTAAAGATGTTCTAAACGCTCGGCTTGCATAACAGAAAACGCGCTGCATACTATAATCAAGCAGATGAATAAAATTCTAGCTGAAGTCGCGACGCCCTTGGAACCAAATTTTCTGCCAATGCACAGTTCTGTGTCGTAAGGTTAGATCGGCGACAAAGTATTAGCTCTCCTTAAGAGAGCAAAGGAGTTAAAATGAAGCGTAAAGTTACAAAAGCGATTTTTCCAGTAGCAGGCCTGGGGACGC
>NZ_FNZV01000037.1 GCF_900109555.1 Pacificibacter marinus
TTTGAGTGAAAAGTCTGTGTGTTGAATGCGGGACATGGGTCTCTCCATCATGAAATTCCGCGATCTGCCTGTGGCGTCTTCGGCGGGTGATGGGGAGGATACTGTCCACCATTGGTGGATTTATCAAGCATTAAATTCACATAATGTGGATTATTGTTTGTCGTGAGGGAATCCAAATTTCAAAAAGGCAAAGAAAAACCCCGCATAAGGCAGGGTTTTTTCTTGAATATGCCTTTCCGCCTAGTCGTTGTTAATTCCGCTCCATCCTTGATCTTCCTGGTGCGATTGAATGATTGCAGTGCAGGTGCAAAATGAAAAATCCATTGGCAATAATGAAGATAATCAAAGTCCTGCCAATTGAACCTTTTGCTGCGTAATCGATAAAGCAAAACAGAAAAGACAAGCAGTGGTGGATGCCATCAAACATTTTGCGCTCTACAGCGCTACACGCATCGTCATAATATTTTTCTTAGTTAAAATTGATTTTATTTGTCTGTTTTAGTTGTCTAGTTCTTTGTGGCGTGAGGAAGATGAGGTTCTTTCAACCTGATGGATTTTACGCCCCTACTTGACTCTTTGGTGTTATGTTCTCAATTTGTTCTGATTGAGTTAAGGTGATTTGAGGGACGATTAATGAAAGAGGTAGATCTTAGGCTTGATCGAATGATTGAGATCGCAGGCCAGCTAAAAGTCCCTTTAGATCATGTAGTGAAGCATATGGGGCGTTGTGATCAGAGCAGGTTTTTAATTTTGTCTGAAACTCCAGAAATGTTGCCACGATATATAAAATCGAGCGATAAGCCGTAGAGGTTACAAAGCCGTTCAGCTTCATCAACGGCAATTCTACGAACTCCCTTTTCCCAATTGTTGTATTGGGTGACGCCAAAAGAATGTTTCTCTGCCCATTCTTTTTGGGACATCTGAGATTCGGCCTGCCGAATAGCTGCTAATCGGCGGCCAATTTCCGAATATTGTGGCTGTGCGTTTGTGTCTGACATAGCTTTGAAATTCACAAATTGTGAATTTTTTGGCAAACCACCAATTGTGGTATTGATTTGATCCACAATAAGTGGATATGTGTTGTGCATGATCACAGCTTACAAATTAGCGGACGCCATAGGGCGCAAGAAAATATCAGATACTCTCGGTGTGGGGGTGACTGCTGTGAGTAATGCAGTCGTGCGCGGACATTTTCCATCATCTTGGTTCCTTGCTGTTCAGGCTTTGGCTGGAGATGAAGTGGATTGCCCTCCAACTCTTTTCAATATGCGCGAGCCTTATGGTGTTCATAGGGCAGCACAGCATGACCAATCAGATAATGGAGCTGCGTGATGTTTGATATTGCATTTCGCGCCCTTAATTTCCCACCTTTCACTTACCCCCAAATTGCCACGCAGCATGCGGTCCGTCTTGCGAAATGCCCAAAGGAGTTCTCACATGCGCTACACTAGACCCGGCAGCATCCAGAATGCGGTGCGCGAAGCTTATGGCGCGGTTGGCGGATTGGAAAACGCGTCGACTGATCTCGGGATCGGCGTCTCAACCTTATCCTATGGCACTGAGCGCAGCGAGCATCGCCCCGGAGGCATCGGCGTGAACTACCTTGATGGCTTGGGTCGAATTGAGCCGCGCGCTGCAGTCCCGATAGCGCAGCATTTTGCGACGCTGGCAGGTGGGGTGTTCCAGCCCGTCGATCTGGATGGCGTGACCGCATCGGATGTGTACCGCATCGCCAAAGAATTCTCGGACGTATTGACCAAGGATGCGGAGGCGCATTCCAAATCGTCGATTGATCCGAAGGGGTACACCGCCAAAGAAGCTGGCGAACAGCTGGTCGAGTTGGATGAGCTGATTGCGGTGGCGGTGAGTTTCCGCGCTGCTCTGCGCCAGACGGCCGAGGGCTCGCGATGACGGGCCTCATTTTCAATATTTTCACAACGGGTTCCTACGCGATTGATGGGATGTGTGTGCGACTGCTCGCGCGGCACGTCCCTAATCGCGCAACTTTGCATACCGTTGTGTGTGCAACAGGTCGGGGGCTTCGTGCTCTCGGCCTCTTTTATTCACAGGTTCGGAATTTCGGCCGTCTCCTCCCCCTTGAGGCCGAAATAGGGCGCGCGCTTTGTGGGCGAAGCGCGCGCTCGTTTTTACAGTCCTCGCGCGGGTCAGAAAGGCTTTGGCATGACATTTGAAGAGCAACTCAAAACATGCGCGCGGGTGGCGCGGCGGGGGCGGCAGGTTGCGTTTATCGTGCCGCGCGCCCCAGATGAGCGGGTGGCGCGCGATCGCTGCACGGCGCTGACCCCAGCAGATGCCGCACGGCGTGGGGCACTGATTTACGGCACCGGAGTGGTGCGATTTGTGCAGGCCAGCAGCGCCAGCTTTGTTTTGGCGGGCTTTAGCGGCTTTGTTGTACTTGATGCGCGGCTTGAGGTCTCAGCTGGCATGATGCGCGAGCTTGGCGATCTGAAAGACGCCTGCGCCATGCTGTTTCCCGAAGGCGAATTAGAGCGGCTGGCGCAGGTCGAGGATACTCAGGCGGTGACGCCATGAGCCTGTCTGGCCCAGACCTTGAGCGCATGGTGATGGCACGGCCCTTTGCC
>NZ_FNZV01000036.1 GCF_900109555.1 Pacificibacter marinus
TCTGATGCGTCGTCCGTCTCTTTTGCCGTCCCGCGCCCGCCGTAGCGGATGGAGGCGCGCATAGTTGCGCCGATCTTGGCCTCGTTGAGCGTCGCAACCCGCACCCACTGCGCGTAGATGTCTTTGTTCGACACACTGGCAAAGGGCCGTGCCATCACCATGCGCTCAAGGTCTGGGCCAGACAGGCTCATGGCGTCACCGCCTGGAGGTCATCTGCTCGCGCCAACCGCTCAAACTCCCCATCAGGGAACAGCATGGCGCAGGCGTCTTGCAAATCCCCTAGCTCGCGCATCATGCCAGCCGAGACCTCAAGCCGCGCATCCAGGACAACAAAGCCGCTAAATCCCGCCAACACAAAGCTGGCGCCGCTGGCCTGCACAAATCGCACCACTCCAGTGCCATAAATCAGTGCCCCGCGCTTGGCGGCATCTGCTGGGGTCAGCGCCGTGCAGCGATCGCGCGCCACCCGCTCATCCGGGGCGCACGGCACGATAAACGCAACATGCCGCCCTTGCCGCGCCACCCGCGCGCATATTCTGAGTTGCTCTTCAAATGTCATGCCAAAGCCTTTCTGACCCGCGCGAGGACTGTAAAAACGAGCGCACGCTTCGCCCACAAAGCGCGCGCCCTATTCCGGCCTCAAGGGGGAGGAGACGGCCGAAATTCCGAAACGGTGAATAAAAGAGGCCGAGAGCGCGAAGCCCTCGACCAGTTGCGCGATTAGGGACGTGCCGCGCGAGCAGTCGCACACACATCCCATCAATCGCGTAGGAACCCGTCAGTGAGGCAACACTCATCGTGCCACCTCAGTCTTTTCGCGCAGAGCAGCTCGAAAGCTCACGGCCACCGCGATCAGCTCATCCAACTCGATCAGCTGTTCTCCGGCTTCTTTGACTGTGTAGTCGCTCGGATCAATCGACGATTTGGAATGCGCCTCCGCATCCTTGGTCAACACGTCCGAGAATTCTTTTGCGATGCGGTAGACATCCGATGCGGTCACGCCATCCAGATCGACGGGCTGAAAAACCCCGCCTGCCAGCGTCGCAAAATGCTTTGCGATCGGCGCGGCGGCACTTGGCTCAATCCGTCCCAGGCTATCAAGGTAATTCACCCCAATGCCACCTGGGCGATGATCGCTGCGCTCAGTTCCGTAAGACAGGGTCGACACGCCGATGCCAAGATCGATCGACGCGTTCTCTAACCCGCCGACCGCGCCATAAGCTTCGCGCACCGCGTTTTGAATACTGCCGGGTCTAGTGTAGCGCATGTGATAACTCCCTAGGGCATTTCACAAGACGGACCGCACGCTGCGTGGCAATTTGGGGGTAAACACCAATCATCACGCGCCCCTCTTAGAACAAGGAAGCCAAGACACAGCATCAGTTGAAATATTTAAATGTGAGAGGTTAGTCATTGTGTGGGCCTACCCATGAAGAACGAGAGATGCTGGAAATGTCCGGATTATTGGGAAAGTTGTGGAGGGTCAGTTGTTTTGAAAAAATGCTCTGCACGCAAACCCAAAGCAAAAGCCTTTTCCAAAAGCATCTCCGCAACCTCTGGAGGGATATGCCCCCCTGAACCGCCACGACTTTTAGGATAACCCCAACGATGCACTCGCGACTTATCTCGGCCCGACATGTCTGCGACGGCACTTACTCCCCCGCATATCTCTATTACTGTTTTTGCTGGCTCTAACATGCCTGCACATTGCGATAATCGCAATGTAATCGCAACAAAAATGTTGCGAAATTAGAAATAAACATCAAACGTCGAAAGTTCCATTATAACGCTATGGAAAAAATCACATCAGAATGGCTGAAAGAACGGCTTGGGGATGATCGCGGAAAAAAAGCCGCGCTTGCCGAAGCATTAGGCCTGACAAATGACAAGATATCTAAGATGATTTCTGGGATCAGAAAGCCACAAGCGGAAGAAATCCCAACTATACATGCATTCTTTGGGGAGACCGCTAGCGATGTTGATCCAGAGCTTGCGGCAGTATGGCGGCAATTAGAACCTTCGGAGCGGACGTTCTTGCTAAACGCTGCAAAAGCGCAAATCGCAGCGAAGGATCCTCTTCCTGAATAATACCGGACAACATTGCTGCGATACATTCCAAGTTTTTCATTTCCCACCCATCAAATTCCAACCGCGCCTATGGAAACAAAATGAGAACATTTCAAATTAGAGTCAACGATTAAACAATTCAAAGATCGCGCGCTCAGAATGGCTGCACGCAACAAAATAGAAAAATACGGTAAAACAAGTGATAAAATCAGTCGTACTGGAGGGCCACCATACGACCACATAGCTTCTTTCGTAGAAAAATAACTATATTTTGTGTTGGCGCTGCAAACCACTCTACAGTGATGTGGGACTACGGTAAAATAAAGCGTTTCCCCAAAAATCACGCCACTCATTGTTGGCAAACAAGACATGACTTTACTTGCAGGCACAGCAACAGACGCAGACATGCGGAAGAGCCGACAACATAAGGCTCAAAAAATTAAAAAAGCTTACGAAAGAAAACTTTCAAACCTCATCAAAGACTAGGCCTCGGCAATCCCTCCCATTTTTCCAGACCAGACCAGCCCTTCCTGGGCGGGGTTTTCTTTTGCCCGTATAGCAAGTTGATTCGAATATCGCAGCATAATATTGCGATATTCGCAAATTAAACCTTGACGAATGATTGCGATATTCGCAATAAACCCCCATCACCCGCCGAAGACGCCACAGGCAGATCGCGGAATTTCATGATGGAGAGACCCATGTCCCGCATTCAACACACAGACTTTTCGCTCA
>NZ_FNZV01000035.1 GCF_900109555.1 Pacificibacter marinus
GATTGATGCGCACCAAAGGTCGCCGACGCGCAGTTGTTGCCGTCGCCCGCAAACTTGCCGTTCTGCTCCACCGTATGTGGATCGACGGCAGTGAATTCCGTCAGGAACAAGTTGGAGGCACGGCATGAACAAGTAGCCTACCACCTAACCTGACGGGATCGTCCAATCCGGACGAGGTTCGTGCCCTCTCGGGCATGTAAACATGCCCTGTCTGGTAATAGACGAAGCCGAAAATGTCTGCTGCGCAACTAGAAGCGCGCCGGAAAGCGGGGCTCTCCACTTCCAATCCGACACATGCATGCAGCGGCGCCATTTCGAACGCCAAACCAGACTGCGAAGAGAAGCGTGACCCGGATAAACGATCCTTGATCATTCAAAAGAAGGAAAACGAGCTTGACCCTGACACCCAATTAGAGAAGCAGACTTCCGCTGCGGTTTGCGCCAAGGCCTGCATAGCGGAAAAATGGTCAGTTCCTTACAAGCGCATCAATGTCAGCTATTGCGGAATTTGTTCTAAAACGGTCTTTTTCTTGAAACAGGGCGATAACTCTAGCTATCATTTCTATTTTTATGGGGCTCAGAAGTAGAACTATTCATACTTTGACTACCTTACGATGTGCCTGTAGATGGAACTAATAATCCGGTAGGAAAGTAGTGTAATGAACAATTTGATTGATCCCTCAGCAAAGATTGGTCGCAATGTCACGATTGGCCATGGCACCCGCGTTTATGCCAATGCCGAGTTGGGCGATGATTGTACAATCGGTGATTTCTGTGTGATCGGTCATCCTGGACCGGGTGAAAACGGCCCACTGGTTCTGGGCGCAGGTGCAATTGTGCGCAGCCATGCAGTATTATACGAAGGCTCTACAATCGGTCCCAAGCTTGAGACTGGCCACCATGTTGTGATCCGCGAAGGATCGATGATCGGCGAGAACCTGCGGGTCGGTAACTTCTCGGACATCGAAGGCAGTGGCCGGATCGGCGATTTCGTACGCATGCACGCCTATGCCCATGTAGGAAAAGGGTCAGAGATTGGTGATTTCGTCTGGTTGTTTTCGCTGACGACGCTGATGAACGATCCGCTTCCGCCGTCACATCTCGCCGACCCTGTCATTATCGGCGATATGGCAACCATCTGCGTGAATGCCCAATTGATGCCAGGTGTGCGCATTGGGCGCGGGGCATTTGTGGCGTCTGGGGCTGTTGCCAGCGGTCAGGTCCCCACCGGCGCGTTAATCACTGGCCCCGATGGTGATGTGGTTGGCCCTGTGCGCCTTTTGATGCACATGGAAACCCGCACGCGCCATCCCTGGCACAAACACTTTGTCGATGCCTACCCCGAGCACGTCCGTGAGCGGATTGCACAGTTGGGTGCCGAGATCGAAGCTGAGGCCGCTAAACTGGACCTTTAATTCCAACCTATTTGCAAAACACCCGATTGAAAGGGCCCCATGGAACGTACAGAAATTCTGAATATCATGAATATGATCATGACCAAAAAAGGCCGCTCCGAAATCACGGACGAGAGCCAGAGCACACGCGAAGTGAACTTTCGGAGCCTTGATTTCTCAGAAACAGCACTACGCATCGAATTCAAAATCGGCACTGAGCTATCATTTGAAGCGGCTTCCATGCGTAAGATTGAAACTGTTAAAGACGTGCTCGACTTCTTTGAAGAGGCCACCAAAGGGGTATGACCAATCTGTGTGATCTCAACTTCGTACATTTTGGCGATGTCAGTGTCGATATCGCGGGTTTGCGCGCACAAGCCGCTGTAGCATTGGGCGCTCGTGACTTGAGCGCGGAGCGGTGTGTGTTTGTTGTGGACAGCGTGCGCGAAGCGCTGGGATGTGTGGTATATGGCATGTCGGATGATCTGGATTTCGGCGTGGTCGAGCGCGCGCGCCTGTCACCTGAAGTGCTGGGACGTTTTGCCGAGAACCACGTGCAGCTGCGCAATGCCCATGATGGCAGTGTTGTGGGCAGTGTTGTTGCGGCGGATCAGGTCGAGGCGGGCCGTGTGACGGTATTGACCTCTGGTACTACAGGATTGTTTAAGCTTATTTCGCATACGGCGGCTACGTTGAATACGTTTGAACGTGTTGACGTATTGCCGGCGAACACGTGGTTCATGCCTTACCAGATCGGGTCCTATGCCTGGTACCAGATGGTTGCATTGTGCCTGTTCAAAGAGGGTCAAGGCCTAATCCCTGGTGATTTCAGCGATCTGGCGGCCAGTTTCGAGGGGGCGATTGCACGGGGCCTTGTCACAGCTATATCTTCCACACCGACATTCTGGCGTTACGCCCTTATGTCGATCGACGAAGATACGTTGAAATCTGCGCAATTACGCAGCATTTCGATGGGCGGCGAGATTGTCGATCAGGCCATTCTAGACCGACTTGCGGCTTTGTACCCGCAGGCGCGCATTCGCCACATCTATGCCTCCTCCGAGGCGGGTGCCGCGATTGTGGTCAGTGACGGCAAGGCGGGCTTTAAAGCTGAGCTGCTGGAGCGCACGGACAGTACAATTGGTGTGAAGATGGAAGAGGGGCGTTTATACATCCGCTCTCCTTATGCCAACCGCGCGGATGAAGGCGGTTGGGTGGACACCGAGGATCTGGTCGAGCAACGCGGTGACCGGATTTATTTTTTGGGACGTGTAGGTAATACTATGATCAATGTGGGGGGGCAAAAAGTGTTTCCACAAGACATTGAGGCGCATCTGATGGCCCATGAAGAGGTCGTCTGGGCACGGGTTATTGCACGTAAGGCGCCATTGATGGGCGCACTGCCTGTGGCCAGCATCGTGCTGCGAAAACAGATGGACGAGATGGCAGCTGAGCGTATGCTGACTGCGCATTGCGAGGCAGTTCTTGCTGAATATGCCACACCGCGCATGTGGAATTTCCTCAGTGATATTCCGATGAAAGACAGTTTGAAAAGTTGATTTTTCCGCACGGATTTGAAATCCTGAAAATAATGAGGAATAAGAAAATGTATACGACGGGACAATCAATCATCGTCAGTGGTGGCTCTCGGGGGCTCGGCTTGCATATGGTTACACAGCTTTTGGAGGCTGGAAACAAAGTAGCGACCTTCGCGCGTTCATACACCAAAGAGGTGGGTGCTCTAAGCGAAAAATACGGTGATAGCTTTTACTTTGCACCCTTAGATGCAGTCGATGTGAACGGCGTGACAGCCTTTGTGAATGCAGTTTGTGACAAATTTGACGGCCAGTTGGACAGTGTTGTGAACAACGCAGCTATCGGTCAGGATCAGTTGCTGATGCACACCGATCCCGAAACGATCCAGCAGATCGTGAACATCAACATTGTTGGCCCCACATTGCTGACCCGTATTGCGATCAAACGCATGCTGCTTCAGGGCAGCGGCAACATCTGCAACATATCTTCGATCTGTGGCTCACGTGGCTATGCGGGCCTGTCGGTTTATGCAGGTTCCAAAGGGTATCTGGATGCAATGATGCGCGCTCTGGCACGCGAAGTTGGTGAAGCGGGTATCTTTGTGAACTGCGTGGCACCTGGTTTCTTCGAAAGCGAGATGTCTTCTGTGCTACGGCCCGAGCAGTTGGACACAATCAAACGCCGCACGCCGTCTGGCAAGCTATCCAATGATGAAAACATCTTTAAAGTGGTTGACCTGGTCATTTCAGGTACCACAAACATGCAAGGTCAGGTGGTTTTTGTTGATGGTGGCATCACTAGCTGATCCAATTATTGCGCGGATTTTTGGGGGTGTTGTTATCAATTGTAACGACACCTTTGGCCCTGCCAGTTATGACGTTCATGGCCTGCGTTTTGTCTTTGTACCCTCCGCCCATGACACCGCAACCTATGCCCTCGACGTAGAAAGCCGTGACACAGAATCCCCTCCTTTTCTGGTGCAACATTTTGAATCAACCAACATGCCGTTCTTTGAACTTTGGACAAGGCTGGAGGTAATCGCTAAGCTGCTTGGATACCCTGTGTTGGAATTAGTAAAAGAAAGTAGACGTCTGAACCTGCATGATGAAGATATTTCAATTCGACGTGTTGATACTCCGACACATTGGATCGCAGTTGGTCGACTATGACGCTGGTGATGGTGGCTTCGGTCGGCATGCCGCCTTCGACTAGGTGCAGTTTGGCAGAAAATTGGATCACGCGTGCCTCGCAGGGCCACGCTGTTGAGCGGCTCACTGACATCTCCGCCAATAATATGACGCAGCACCACATTCTAGTCGATGAGCGCAAGCTCAGACACCTGAGGATACACAAACCACGCGCCGCCTGTCTTTGCCTTCGCGCAGGTGGGCCACTTCAACGCCGTGAGCGCGTAGCAGGGGCGTCACGCGGCGCAGTTCTGCCCCAAAGGCGGCAGCTTGCCGTGGGAATACCTCTGCGCTCTCTGTGAGGGCGGGGTA
>NZ_FNZV01000033.1 GCF_900109555.1 Pacificibacter marinus
GCTGCTATCGCTCTAGCCAATAAATTAGCACGAATGGCATGGAGTATTCTAAGACACAAAACGGCGTTTGACGCGCCAAGAGACGAGGTTGCTATCGGCGTCTGATAGACCCGCAGCAATCCAAAGGAGTTCGCGATAGATAGCAAAGCATGGAACGGAAATATTACGCCCCCAGAATCTGACGGCCCAAATGGTCATAATCGACCTTGCAGCTAATGAGATCACGGCGCGTGCGTAACCCCAACAAGGCCACGACCCGCGTGTCGATAAACAGGCCGGATACATATGAGCGACTTCCGAGAACATGCCAGAAATCATTTGCGAACAGCAGCCGGTACATACATAAGGGCCGTTCGCGTAGATCGACACAATGGGCGGAAACCGGAAGTTCGCTGCAGAGGGGCATACCGAACTAACCCCAATAGTAGAAATGTACAGTCAGTCTACGTCGACTGTTCTCTCGTTGCCTTGCTTGCATAATTCAGACACAATGTTCCAATCGGCTGTTTGGTTGCTCAGGCGCGGCTAGGCTGGTCGAAGCAAGGCAACACGATGAGATGAACTTTAATGGGGCTGTGAATGTTAAGATTGACCACTCTCTCGATTGAGGACATCGGCGGAATATCTAAAGCTTCAATTGGCTTTCATCCCAAAATGAATGTCATATGCGGTCCAAATGGTGTTGGCAAAACCACTATCCTAGACATCATTGTCCACATGGCCACTATCTTCCACTCGCAACGCCTCAAAAAACGTGTAGGGGCAGAAAGCGGAAGCGCGACGGTTGAATTTGTTGGCTCCAATGGTGCGGCCGCTCATTCGATAGCTGTAAAACATTCAGATCCAGCAGAAAAACAGCACTATACTGGAGGCAGCATTTCTCCTTCAGATATTCTGTACCTTCGAAACTACAGGCTTTTTGATTGGGTAAAGCTGGGCTCAATTTCATCCGATCCGGACCTAAAAGACGCTAGTTCAGTCGGTGGCCGAAACCTTAGTGGCATTCCCAACGGCGATTCTAAGAACTGGTTCGTGAACCGGTACCTTTTTTCACCTCATGAAAACGCACTTACTCCGTCTCAGTTAACGAACCTCCAACTAGCAAAAAAATCATTTGCTGTGCTCGACCCAACTGTACAATTCAGCCATGTCGAAGCCTCGAGCAATGAGGTAATGGTAAGAACGCCTGATGGGCTGATCCCTTATGAATACCTATCTTCTGGTTTCAAAACCAGTATTACTATCTTTTGGGGGATCATTAAGGAAATAGAGTTTCGCAGAGAACGTGACGTAGCTGGGGCCGAGACGTTCGATGGTGTCATTCTCATAGATGAATTGGAATTACATTTACATCCGGTCTGGCAATCAAGAATTCTTCAAGCATTGCAGACTATGTTTCCGGTCGCCCAGTTTATTGTCACAACGCATAGCCCCCACATTGTTCAAGCGGCGGAGAGCGGTGAAGTTATGCCTCTTGAAACTGACTATGACGGTAGCACAACGGTCAGAGAAATTCCTCACCTTGAACACGGTTTAAGTATGTGGACGGTTGAAGAAATCCTTGAAGATATCATGGGGATGAGTGACGCCAACAGCGGTGCATTCAGAGGTGTCCTGAAGAACTTCGAGCAGGCGGTATTGTCTAACAAAAGAATCGAAGCAAAGAAGATATATGATCATCTTGCAGGCTCGGTGCATCCACAAAGCGCTATCAGGAAGGTTCTTGCACTACAAATGGCAAGCCTAGGGGGATTGGACGATTGATAAAGTTAGATCGGCCTCAGAAACCAGCCTACCTTACCCATGCCAAAGTAACTGAACTAACCGCCAAATTCAAAGCCGACGGCAGTTCAGTGTGGAGAAAACCGGAAATAACGGACCCGCTTATAAAAGCATCACACAAAAAGTGCGCCTACTGTGAGTGCAAACTGCAAGAAAAAGACTCCTATATGGAGGTGGAGCACTTTCGGCATAAAGACAAGTACAACGACGATGTCGTCAAATGGGAAAATCTAGTTCCAAGCTGTAAAAGATGTAACGGTAAAAAAGGTACTCATGATGTTGTTATCGAACCAATAGTTGAACCTTTCAACATGGACCCGAGTGATCATCTTTATCTACAAATGGTCTATTTTCGCGATCACGACGATGTTGGAAAAGCAACAATAGAGACTTTAGATCTAAACAATTATAAACGGATGGTCCTTCCTAGGTTCTACATTACCGGTCAAATTGAGCGGAATATATTCGCTATCGAGCAAGCTCTGGAAGCATATACTAACACCCCTTCGGTTAGACGTAAGAATGGCTTAATCCGAATATTAACAGACACTCTGCTTGAGTGTCAGCCGAATTCGGAGTTTGCTGCAACCGCGGCGACTTTCCTGCACTTAAATCCGAGTTATGCAACTTTATGTGCGGCAATGAAGGCCGGAAATCTGTGGGATGAAGAATTGGAAAAACTACACCAATTGAGTGAAGCAATACGGCTCGTTTAAATCCATCGTTTCTCTCGACTTTGTAGAAACGTCGGTTAACTCGAGAAGCTAAGTTTCATCGCGCTGCGCCGCAGCGTTGTCTATCACAATCAACGGCCGCTTTGGGCGGTGGGTTCAACCGATCGATGCAACACTCTCTGCAAACTTCTCTGCTGGCGTTTGATATTGCAAGGTCTTTCGCGGACGTTCGTTTAGTTGCCTTGCGATCGCGCTAAGTTTTGCCTGTGAATGGATGGATAGGTCGGTTCCGCTTGCGGCAGATATTGCCTTAAAAGCCGGTTGGTGTTTTCGTTGGCCACGCATTGCCCGGCAGGCGATTTTGGATCAAAATCTGCCGAGAGGGGTGACTGAGGGTCGCAAAAGTAAACATCAACGTCGGTTGCTAGTGTGAAGCGCGGATGATCCGCCAGCTCTTTACCACGATCCCACGTCAGGGACTTGTAGAGCTCGCGCGGCAACTTCTGAGCCGATTTGATCAAGGCCGTAACGATGCTCTCGGTATCCTTGTTGGCAACTTTTACCAGCATGACATATCGTGAATGCCGCTCAACAAGGGTCGCGATATAGCTGTTCTTCGATCCGCCAATCAGGTCGCCCTCCCAGTGCCCTGGGACAGCACGATCTTCGACGGATGCAGGTCTTTCGCTGATGGACACAGCATTCTTAATCTGACCATTGCCCTTGCGCTTCTGGCTTGCGTGCTTGGAACGCCTGACTGTGCGTTTGGCACGCAGGTGCTCCAGGAGTTCCTTCTTTAGGACACCACGCGCCTGTATATAAAGGCTTCTGTAAATGGTTTCGTGTGACACCTATTTGTGCGCCTCCCCCGGGAATGCGCGTTTAAGCCAGCCCGCAACCTGTTCGGGCGACCATTTGCGCCGCAGCTTTGCTGATACTGCGTCGGCCAATTCGGGGTGACAAGCCAACTTGCACATCTTGGGCCGCAATGCCCGGTCCCATGCCGCTTGATCCGATGTGGTTGCGCGATAGCCTGTCTGGCCGCCATTGCGTTGAACCTCTCGACTGATCGTTGACGGCGCACGATGCAGCTGACGCGCAATCGCGCGTAGAGACTGTTTGGTGCTGAGCCCACGAGATATCTCTTCGCGCTCAGAAAGGCTCAATGCTGACCTAACCCGTCTGCGATCCGGTGGACGTATTCCACCAGTTGGTGAGATGACTGAAAAGACTGACGACGATTGGCGATCAAAGACACGCCCAATCGATCTCATCGACTCTCCACGCTGCCACCTGTCCCATATCTCAGCACGCTGTTCAGCTGAATAGTAAATCCTGCGACGATACTTCATTCAAAACACTCCATCTTTTCCTAAAGACTAAAGTGTTGCGTTCACCGGTTGAGCCCACCGTGGATTGCGTCAATCTACAAAAATGGCGGAGATGCCGCGAGGCCTTCCCACGCACCAATACCCCTAACGCAACCACCAGCATATCCCGCGCCGGGGCGCACACTAAGCCACCGGATCTAAAAGGGCGTTTCAAACTCGATGCCGCGATCGGTTTGCCCGTCCGCGGCTTCAAAGATGCGGCGGCTGTTAGATCACACCTCACCCAGCACCCTCATAACACACTGTATTTGTTGCACTTCCTCACACCCACCCCAAAACGCCAACACCCGCACACCTGCTACGGACCACAAACCGCCTCACCAAACAGCCCCCCCCCCCCACAATCTCGGCTGAATTTTTCGTCGCTCACAAAAAAAATCTCCGCGTAAGGGAAGCACGGGTCTAGGGTCAAAAGCCTTCCGGACTTTTGACCCTCCCCCCCCTTTGGGGAAATGCAGCTCTATTTGCTTGCGGTGGTCGGTGCGCTGTAGCCCTGCATCCGATCCAATGCCTCACGCAGGGCCACTCTCAACGCGGCGCTGTTGCGCGAGCTGACCGTCCAGTCATATTTGCGCAGCACTTCACTCATCGATAGGCCCAGCAAGCACACGGCCCGCACCGCATCCAGGTCCGAGATCATCTTGCACACACGTCCCTCACCGCGTTTTGACGGGCGCACCTTGCGCATCGGCATCGCCACGCCGCGACCGACTTTGCGCTCAAGCGCCTCAAACTCTTGGCGGGCTGCCAATCGCAGAACAACGGCATCTACGCCACCGCCACCACCGGAAACACGTTCGCCATAAGATGTGCCGCGCAGGTCACCGCTTTGAAGTCCTTCATACAACCCCGCATAGTGGCGTGCCATCGACACCTGCCCCGCGTTGAACGGTTCCTCAAACACGGCCTCCTTGTTCTT
>NZ_FNZV01000039.1 GCF_900109555.1 Pacificibacter marinus
ACGATAAACGCAACCTGCCGCCCTTGCCGCGCCACCCGCGCGCATGTTTTGAGTTGCTCTTCAAATGTCATGCCAAAGCCTTTCTGACCCGCGCGAGGACTGTAAAAACGAGCGCGCACTTCGCCCACAAAGCGCGCGCCCTATTTCGGCCTCAAGGGGGAGGAGGCGGCCGAAATCCCGAAACTGTGAATAAAAGAGGCCGAGGGCACGAAGCCCCCGACCTGTTGCACACACAACGGTGTGCAAAGTTGCGCGATGAGACACAGGCCGCGCGAGCAGTCGCTGGCCTATTTCGTCAATCGCGTAGGAACCCGTCAGTGAGGCAACACTCATCGTGCCACCTCAGTCTTTTCGCGCAGAGCAGCCCGAAAACTCACCGCCACCGCAATCAGCTCATCCAACTCGACCAGCTGTTCTCCGGCTTCTTTGGCGGTGTACCCCTTCGGATCAATCGACGACTTGGAATGCGCCTCGGCATCCTTGGTCAACACGTCCGAGAATTCTTTGGCGATGCGGTAGACATCCGAGGCTGTCACGCCATCCAGATCGACGGGCTGAAACACCCCGCCTGCCAGCGTCGCAAAATGCTGCGCAATCGGGACCGCCGCGCGCGGCTCAATCCGTCCCAAGCCATCAAGGTAATTCACCCCGATCCCGCCGGGGCGATGGTCGCTGCGTTCCGTCCCGTAGGATAAGGTTGAGACGCCGATCCCGAGGTCAGTCGACGCGTTTTCCAATCCGCCAACCGCGCCATAAGCTTCGCGCACCGCATTCTGGATGCTTCCGGGTCTAGTGTAGCGCATGTGATAACTCCTTTGGGCATTTCACAAGACGGACCGCGACCGAGGTGGCAATTTGGGGGCAAGTGAAGGGTGGGAAGCACTCAATGCGCACCCCCACAAGTAACTCAAACAAAGCGTAACGACACGCATTACGCCCCTTCAGGTTCGCATATGCTGCCAGTCGAATTGTGCGAAAGACCAAAAATGGAAGACAGGCACCAAACATCACTGCGCCACCTCCGAAGTAAGGGGGCTAGGCATGGAGGATTTCCAATTGAATAGGCTTTCAGGACAATCGACTCCCACCTCCTCACACATCTCGCGTAGAGGAATGTACCAACTGGCAGCAAAACGTCCGTCACGCTTTGCGTGGCGAATTGCGAACACTGAAACGTCAAGACGCTTCTGTACTGCTTCAGCTCCAACAGCTGCGATGATTTCTTTAATTTTCTCTTTGCTCATGTCCGCACAATGACCAGCAAATGGTCATTAGTCAAGACAGGCGAGACACCCTCGCGACAATTTAATGGTCATGCCATAAATGAGGGCATGACAACACAGAACAGACCATTCGCAGAAATTGCATACCGCATTAAGTGGCATCGCTCCCTCATGGGGTTAGATCAGAAGACCTACGCAGCCAAAGCCGGCATCACCCGATCTTCACTAAACAACTGGGAGAGTGGTGATTACCGCTTATCCCTAGATGGCGGGCTCGCCTTACGCAGAACATTCGGATTGTCACTCGACTTCATGTATGAGGGCATAGACGATGCATTACCCATGAGTCTGAGACAGGCTTGGCGCGAAAGTCCTGATGAAAGACACTCCAAATAATCTATCGTGAAACCAGTTTCGCTAGCTGTTCTTATTATTAAATCTAAACGCCAATTTTTCAAAATGTAGCCCCCCACAACATAGGAACAAAATGGAAACATTGACCTAAAGAGTCAACTTTTAAGATCGACCAAATAGATCTACCACCAAATGATCAATTCGAACAAAAATGCATCCGCGGTTGAATTTGGTGAAGACGGTTAAAAACAAAAGGATTTTCAGCCCCGTGGGGCTCAACACAGATTTAGCACAAAAACTACCGAACATGCCTAAAGCGCTCACCCTCCCTCAGAGGCAAGACGCCATTAACCTACCAACTTAAGCCTCCAAGCAACCCGCTCAACGCGGGTTTTCTTTTGTCTGGATAGCACGTCAGAATCATATATGACAAATTATTGGTCATTTTTATGTTGCATTGACCAATAACTGGTCATACGTTACCCCCATCACCCGCCGAAGACGCCACAGGCAGATCGCGGAATTTCATGATGGAGAGACCCATGTCCCGCATTCAACACACAGACTTTTCACTCAAAGGC
>NZ_FNZV01000032.1 GCF_900109555.1 Pacificibacter marinus
ATAGCCGGCCACATTGAAATTATGGGCGTTAACGATATCATCTGGATGATCAGACGTTGTGAGGATAAACACCGGCGTCGAAGACAGCCGACTATCTGCACGCATTTCTGCCAAGAGTTCAATTCCACTCATCCGTGGCATATTGATATCTAAGAGAACAATATAAGGCATCTTCAAAAGAGTATCGGGGACTTCATTACGCAAAATCGCAAGCGCTTCAATACCATCATGCGCACGTAGAATTTCGTTTTCAATTTTCAAACGAGCTAAACTACGTGTAATTTTTTCGAAATCCAAATTGTTGTCATCGACAATTAAAAATTTGGTATTGTTTTGGGATGAAGTGCCTACGCTCATGCTGCGTCCTCCAAATCTGTTGCGACCCCATTAATAGGCCAAGTAAAGTTTATACGCGTTCCGTGTCCAAGCTCTGAATCGACAGATACTTTTCCACCGTAAAATTCGACAGTCCGCTTTACGATTGAAAGCCCTATGCCTGTACTTTCAATGACATCTTTAGGCTGCAACGTTTGAAACGGTTCAAAGATTTTATCATGAAAGCGTGGATCAATACCCGGTCCGTCATCGGCAATGGTGAATTGGACCCAAGCGCCACACAGCCTGGACGAAACAATGATTTTTGCGTTGGAAAGATCATCATGGTATTTCGCAGCGTTTCCAATCAAGTTTGATAAAACCTGATCAAAGCGTGTCGCATTGGCGTGGATTAGAGGTAGTGTATTTGCCACGATTAATTGTTCATTTGACAGGGAAAGCTCATCGCGGATGCGTGTAACAAGCTCATTCACATCTACCTGTTCATTTACATGTTCTGCACTGCCTATCCCCGAATAGACCAATATCCCCTTAATGAGATTATCCATACGCAAAATCTGCTGTCGCATTCGTTTCAAGTTATATGTGACTTGCGGGTTCGCGCTTTTGCTTTCCAAATAGGATTGCAAATCTTCTTCGATATACTCGGTTAGATCGACCATTCCCCTGAGAGGTGTTTTGAGATCATGTGATGCAATATACGCGAACTTTTCCAGATCCCCGTTGGAGGTTGAAAGCTCTCTGGCTCTCGCCAGCAACTCTGCTGTGACCATATCGGCAAATTCAATCGCCCTCAGGTTCGAACGTGTGAGCAAAACAAATAGAATAAGGAGCATGGCATCAATTGATATGCCACCGAACAATATGAACAATGGCTCACTGCTTGATACGTTTTGTTGAAAATCAGACCCAGCCCAAATATCAAAAGTCCATGTTCTGCCATATAGATGAATCTCGGACGTCTTGGTGAAAACATTCCCCATTTCGGGCGCAGGCATGTCCACAGTGCTTTCAGAGTACAACACCTCATCCCCATCGCGCACAGAAAAGTGTAGTTGTCGACTACCTTGCCCCAAGGTCCCATTAATCAACTTGTGAAAAACAAAGGGCGCATAGACCATACCAACGAACCCTTTCATTTGGGCGAGAGGTAAATCGGGAGGTTCGGTCGCATAAAAGGGAGCGTAAAATAAAAAACCAGGTGTGCTTTGGGTGTCTTGAATCAAGTTAATAGGGCCTGTGATTTGAGCGCCCCCCATTGCACCGGCTTTGATAGCGGCAGTGTACCGTTTAAGTTCATGCGCCACATCTAATCCAAGAGCAGGCCCATTCATGCTTTCAGGTTCGATATATGTAATCGGAAAATGATCTTTCTTATCATGTTTTGGGAAAACACGGAAATTTGGTCGGGTCTTACGTTGCTCTTGCAAATAAACGTGTAATTGATCGGGTTGCACATGATGGATAATACCTATCCCATTGATCCCAGGGTACTTTTCCTCAAGATGAAGTGTTTTTGCGTACACATGCCATTGCTCGCGTGACATATTTCCGTTGTGCGATTGAATCGCAGAGACCCCACCCCAGAGTGCATCTTCGTATTTTTCCATTCTCTCTTCGACGAGTTTTAAAATTTGCTCGGCAGCATGGTCAAATTGCGCATTTCCATTTCGCGCAACTTGGGTGCTTGAAAAATTCCACGCAATGAGTGTCACCACGAGAGAAAAAACAACGACGGCCCAATGTATCCAGTGCAATTGTCCCGAACGCAAAAGCGCATCACGCTCTGTTTCCATACGAGCATGAACGTCCTCATTCTCGACAGGCACACCTTCCGAGGTAGACATTAATTGTCACCATCAGAAAACTGTTTGAAAACAAAACTGTTTGGCTCTGAATCGTTTTCCGTTAAAATGGAAAGAACATCGGGAACACCACCGATCACGGGCTGCCCATCAACATAAGACACTTGTTCCATGGCGCGAATGAGCAAAGAAAGGATACGCTCGTCACTCAACTCGCGCTGTACAACTTGTGTAACGGCCCCCATCGTGCGTGCGTGGATGTTGTCCATTTGCCCCTGAAGTACACGCGAGGCATGCCCCTCTAAGCGCTTGGCCGCTGTTTTCATCATCAGTTCAAGCGACGTTGTATCCAAGTCGCTTTTAGCGACATAATCTTGACATCCATTCTTGATCGCAGACACCGCCACTTCGTGCGATACTTCGCCCGTGATCATAATAGTCGCAGCTTTTGAATTTAGAGAGTGTTCACTGATCAGCTTCCGCGCCTCTAGGCCGGTTGCATTGGTAAGATGGTAGTCTAGGAAAATGATATCATAAATTTTGGTATCGAGCGCCTCAAGCATCGCATCAACGTCCCGCGCCGTGTCAATTGTCAAATACAGGCTGGTGCGGCGGCAATGCCGTTCGATGTTGTTGAGGTCAAAGGATGAGTCATCAACAATGAGGATTTGAAGCTCTTTTTCTGGGTTTCCATACTGTACCGTGGGAAAATTATCTGGAGTAACTACACTAACATTTTTCATCGTAAAACCTCCTAAAATCGCCCTCAATATGGCCGATAGTGCTTAATTAAAAGCAAACAAAATAAGAAGTAATCGAACATATATTCTGCGAAATTCTTTAAGTATGACCGGCGCGTAAAGGAATTCGAAAACAAACGCAGATATCATGTGGTTGCAGGTAAAAAGGGAGAATGGTCATGCTAAATGTAATGGCGCAAACACAGGGCTTAAGCATTTCGAACGATAGATTTGTATCTCATTTTGTTCATGATTTACGCGCATGTTTACGCGCAGCAGATGCGCTTCCCGATTGGATAGAAGAGGATTTAAAAGGGGTAACTGACAAACTTCCCGAGAGCGTTCATCGCCACCTTGCAGATATAAAAACGAACGCACAACGCGCAGACCGCTTGATTAATTCTGTCCGTGAGCTTTGCAATCTCGACGACCAAATTTATGCATCAGAAATAATAGATCTACGGCAAACCGTTCAGGCTGTGGTAAATGACAGTGCCACTCCCAGCGACTTTGAAATCAAAGTTGAAATGGTTGAACAGCTATGTCTCGTGCCGCCCGACGCTGTTCAAAGCGTTGTAAGGGCTCTTTTAGACAACGCGTTCAAGCATTATGGCACCAATGCAGGCACTGTAATCGTCACAAATATTGATACACAAGGCGCCCTTTGGGTCAGTGACAATGGGCAAGGTATCTTAGAACGCTATCATGAAAGCATCTTTGATCCATTTGCGACTTTACAATCACGAGACATTATCGAAGGAAGCGGACTGGGCCTTACAATTGCGCGCAAACAGGTGGAAAACTGGGGCGGCACTCTTAAAGTGATCCCAGAGGGGCCACTAAAAGGGGCGACGCTACAGATCAAGTTTTAAAACGCAGTTACGCGAAGCCTAGCACACCCCAATCTTCGAGCTGCGCAGGGCGGCTTGTCCGCTGAAGCTCGGTCAGAACTTCGCGACAAACTGAAGCCGACACGGCACGCATGCTCACACAAACACTTTCGGCAGACGTGCCCAATTTGTTGTCTGTGAATAGCCCCTAGATTTGTAGACGCCTTGCTTGGTAATTTTGGAAGCAAGGAGACAGTGATGTCAGGGATTAGATTTACAGATGAGTTCAAGCGTGATGCGGTCGCACAGGTTGTGGATCGAGGGTATTCGGTCGCGGAAGTTTTGGAGCGATTAGGGATCAGCACCAAGTCACTTTACACGTGGAAGGCCCAGTTTTCGAAGCCGCGCAAGCAGATCATCGAGACCACGGAGCAAGCGGCAGAGATCAGGCGCTTAAAGAAGGAACTCGCTCGCGTTTCCGAGGAACGCGATATCTTAAAAAAGGCCACCGCGTACTTCGCCAGGGATGCAAAGTGAGGTACGCATTTATGGCAGAGCATCGGTCGGTCTTTTCGGTTCGCGCTATGTGTCGCTGCCTGCGTCTGCATCCAAGCGGTTTCTATGCATGGATTAAAAACCCGTTAAGCCGTCGTGCGCAGGAAGATGCCCGTCAGACCGAGCTGTTTAAAGAGGCTTGGGAAGAGAGCGGTAACATTTACGGCTATCGCAAGCGGCATGACGACCTCTGCGACTTGGGTGAGACATGTTGCCCAAATCGTGTGGCCCGACTTGCCAGATTGGCTGGGATATATGCGTAAATTGGATATAAACGCCGCCCCGGTAAGTATGGTGGCAAGCCATCAGTCGTCGTTGATAATACACTGAACCGTCAGTTCGATGTCGAGGCCCCCAACACCGTCTGGGTGACAGATATCACCTACATCAAAACGCACGAAGGGTTCTCGTATTTGGCGGTTGTGATCGATCTGTTTTCTCGCCGCGTCGTGGGTTGGTCAATGCAGAACCGGCAGCCAACGGATTTGGTGTTGCAGGCGTTGCTAATGGCCGTCTGGCGACGCAAACCAACGAGCAAAGTCCAGGTACACTCTGACCAAGGTTCACAGTTTACAAGCATTGATTGGGCGTCATTTCTCAAACACCACAATCTAGAACACAGCATGAGCCGACGTGGAAATTGTCATGATAATACCGTGGCCGAGAGCTTCTTCAACCTGCTTAAACGCGAACGTATCCGTCGCAGGACATACAAAACCAGAGAAGACGCGAGATCCGACGTGTTCGATTACATCGAGATATTCTATAACCCAAAGCGCAAGCACGTCAGAAATGGCATGTTGTCGCCAGCTGACTTTGAAAGACAGCGACAACGGAAGCTGCAAGGCGTCTAACAAACTAGGGGCTATTCAAATGGTAGCTTTTGCAACGCTTACAATTAAACGGATGTTTTGACCATCACAAGCACAGCCAACGCCTTTACGCTTGGCAATTAGAGACAACCTCTGCGCCCAAGGCAACGCCGTCAATTTTGCGTCTGTTGCGCGATCTTTAGCTGGGCTTTGGTCTCTTATACGATTTCATAGATATGTTTTTGGGGTTTGTCTGACAGTGCTGGCAGCACAGTCGGTTGAACGGACGCTATTATTTGAGCGTCGGTTCGGTTTGGGATGTCATTGCGGCTGCTTCCACAGTGCTTCCAGTTCGCGCACGGCTTGCAAAAAGTAGCACAGTCGTAGCACCGAGCGCATGTGGCCGAAACGCCAAAAGCACCTCGATGGCGCTATCGTACTGATAATAATGTT
>NZ_FNZV01000041.1 GCF_900109555.1 Pacificibacter marinus
GGTCAGCGGAGACGTGGCCGAGTGGTCGAAGGCGCTCCCCTGCTAAGGGAGTAACGTGCAAGCGTTCGAGGGTTCGAATCCCTTCGTCTCCGCCATTTTGGCTTATATATATTGTTTAAAAACAATGACTTAAAGATTTAGTGCCTTTAGGCGACCTAAATCTGCATAACAAACTGCATAACATTACCATCTTGCGTGCTATGTTTTCTGCGGCTATCCGTGTTTCATGGCACTCATTCGTCGCGGGAAAAAATGGTATTTTGTAAAGCGAGTTCCAAAGGAATTCGCCAGCTTTGATACGCGCAAGATCGTCCAAACTTCTCTAAAGACTGACAGCGAATCAGAGGCTTTGCGTCTGGTTGTTGATGTCGAGGCCGCGCTTCAAAACTACTGGGTTGCCCTAAGCATGGGGAGCACTGACACTGAGCGCTATAAAGCGTTGGTTGCGGTTGCCGCCCAAAAGGGACACTCATATAGGCCTTTGAAAGAGATTTATAAGTCAGGTGGCGTTGAAGATCTTTTAGAACGCTTGGGGAGTCTGTCAGACGACGAAGTGCTGGACGGCGTCTCTCTTGAGGCTGTCGCGGGCAAAGACAAGCGGCCCAGTGTTCAGCTTTCCGCGCTTCCCGAAATGTTTTTCGATGTTGAAAAAACGGCCACTCTTGGAAAGAGCGCTGACCAATTGCGGCGCTGGAAAAATCCGCGCATTAAGGCCTTTGCCAACCTGGTAAAAGTGGTCGGCAATAAAGACATAAACAAGATTTCACGCGACGATGCTTTGCGGTTTCGCGATTGGTGGCAGGATAAAATTCTGCGCGACAACGTATCCGCAAACTCGGCCAACAAGGATTTGTCGTACATCAATTCGACACTCAAACTTGTGATTGATCGCGAACGTCTCGAAATAGAAAACCCGTTTTCAGGACTGAAGTTCAAAGAGATCAAAAAACACCGCCCGCCATTTTCGCCAGCGTGGATTCAAAAGCACTTCACGGTTGAGGGGTTGGTAGGCCTAAATGCGCAAGCGCGAGACATTTTGTTGACCATGATCAACACAGGCTGCCGACCTAGCGAGATTTGTGGACTGCACGCTGACGACATAAAATTATCGGCGGATGTTGCGCATATCATCATTCGAGGCAACGCGTTGCGCGCCCTTAAGACGCATAGCTCTGAGCGCCTGGTGCCGCTGTGTGGCATATCTTTGGAGGCAATGCGTCGGAACCCAAGTGGCTTTCCCAACTATGCGGGCCGTGACAAGTTCTCTGATACGGTGAACAAGTTTTTGCGGTCTAATGATTTATTAGAAACAGCCGGCCACTCTGCCTATTCGCTGCGCCATAGTTTTGAGGATCGTATGCTGGCCCTGAACGTGCCTGATCGTCTGGCCGCCGATTTGATGGGCCATGCGGTCAAGCGCGAGCGCTACGGCGTGGGGCCTTCTTTGGCGCAGCTGGCTGACGTGGTTCGCCGCCTCTCATTCTGATTTCATATTCCAAAATGGCAAGAAGCTCTGGCCACGCAGCATAATAGATGCGGGCGTATTGTGCTTGGATGCGCTCTAGGGAAATGGATGGATCAAACGAGCTCATTACTGCGGGTCATTCCTTGTTTCCCAAGGTGCCTTAGGTAGTGTAATCAGCGCTTTTTCGTCGACGGCGCTGTTGCCTGTCGCGAACACTTGCTGGACTGTTTTTACATCGATGCCGGCGCGACTGCCTGTTGGCGATGCCGGTTTTTGAGAGTGCAAGCCGGGGCGGGCAATACACTGTAATGTTTTACTCATGACCGTTCTCCATAAATCTCTGCTTACCTGTGGCCTTCATCTCCATCGCTGGCCCCTGTTTCCAAGGTCCAGAAAAAGAGATCACGCTTCCGGCGTGCCTTTAAA
>NZ_FNZV01000031.1:2500-6123 GCF_900109555.1 Pacificibacter marinus
GAGAGATTAAAATAACAACATTGTTGGTCACCATAGTATTTGGATCGACCTCAACTGCTGTTCCTTCGGGAACCGGCATGTGCAAAGCCTCCTCGGCGGATCACATGTATCGCGGTTGCAAAACGCAATGTTGTCCAAGTCAAGTACACTAACCAAGCTCGTAGATCGCACGGTCTTCGAGCTGAGACGCATCCCTTCATACAGGATGTTGTCTTATGTCAGACCTTATAGGTCTGGCGGGAAAATGTATGCTTTTGGTTTGGAAAGCGTGGGGGCACATCTTACCAGCTTGTGTCTTCCTGCAGAATGGCGAGAACCTTCGGGTTCTCAGTTTTGCTCTTTCTGGATCAAATCAAGCGCGAGAAGGGCGTTTGGTGAATGCCTAGGCAGTAAGAGGCGATGAAGGACGTGATACTCTGCGATAAGCCATGGGGAGCTGAGAATAAGCTTTGATCCATGGATTTCCGAATGGGGCAACCCACCTGACAGTTTGATATAATTACCCTTGGGTGATTTATATCGTGCTGAACCAGGTACTTTTAGACTGAATACATAGGTTTAAAAGAGCAAACCCGGGGAACTGAAACATCTAAGTACCCGGAGGAAAGGACATCAATAGAGACTCCGTTAGTAGTGGCGAGCGAACGCGGATCAGCCGAGCCTTGAGAGTGAGAAGAACACATTGGAAAATGTGGCCATAGCGGGTGATAGCCCCGTATTCTAAGCTCAATGGGACGTATTAAGTAGGGCGGAACACGTGAAATTCTGTCTGAAGATCGGGGGACCACCCCCGAAGGCTAAGTACTCCTTACTGACCGATAGTGAACCAGTACCGTGAGGGAAAGGTGAAAAGCACCCCGACGAGGGGAGTGAAACAGTTTCTGAAACCGGACGCCTACAAGCAGTCGGAGGGACCTTGAGTCCTGACGGCGTACCTTTTGTATAATGGGTCATCGACTTGGTCTCACAAGCAAGCTTAAGCCGTTAGGTGTAGGCGCAGCGAAAGCGAGTCTTAATAGGGCGATTGAGTTTGTGGGATCAGACCCGAAACCGAGTGATCTAGGCATGACCAGGCTGAAGGTAAGGTAACACTTACTGGAGGGCCGAACCCACACCTGTTGAAAAAGGTCGGGATGAGTTGTGCCTAGGGGTGAAAGGCCAATCAAACTCGGAGATAGCTGGTTCTCTGCGAAATCTATTTAGGTAGAGCGTCATCCGAATACCCCGGGGGGTAGAGCACTGGATGGGTAATGGGGCCCCACAGGCTTACTGATCCTAACCAAACTCCGAATACCCGGGAGTACTAGATGGCAGACACACAGCGAATGCTAACGTCCGTTGTGAAGAGGGAAACAACCCTGACCTCCAGCTAAGGCCCCTAATTCATGGCTAAGTGGGAAAGCAGGTGGGACGACCAAAACAACCAGGAAGTTGGCTTAGAAGCAGCCATCTTTTAAAGATAGCGTAACAGCTCACTGGTCTAGATAAGTTGTCCTGCGGCGAAGATGTAACGGGGCTCAAGCCATGAGCCGAAGCTGAGGATGTATATTTGTATACGTGGTAGCAGAGCGTAGTGTGACATAGTTCCATGTGTCTTTAACCTTCTTCGGAAGGTGTTGGACACAAGGAGCTTTCTGTGAAGCCGGCGCGTGAGCGATCCGGTGGAGAGATCACTAGTGAGAATGATGACATGAGTAGCGACAAAGGGAGTGAGAGACTCCCTCGCCGAAAATCCAAGGGTTCCTGCTTAAAGCTAATCTGAGCAGGGTAAGCCGACCCCTAAGGCGAGGCCGAAAGGCGTAGTCGATGGGAACCAGGTTAATATTCCTGGGCCAGATGGAAGTGACGGATCTCGAGGGTAGTTCATCCTTATCGGATTGAATGGGCTGCTTAGAGGTTCCTGGAAATAGCTCCATCGTTAGATCGTACCCTAAACCGACACAGGTGGATAGGTAGAGAATACCAAGGCGCTTGAGAGAACTATGTTGAAGGAACTCGGCAAAATACCTCCGTAAGTTCGCGAGAAGGAGGCCCGGTTCTAAGGCAACTTGGAGCTGGGGACACAAACCAGGGGGTGGCGACTGTTTACTAAAAACACAGGGCTCTGCGAAGTCGTAAGACGACGTATAGGGTCTGACGCCTGCCCGGTGCCTGAAGGTTAAAAGGAGGAGTGCAAGCTCCGAATTGAAGCCCAGGTAAACGGCGGCCGTAACTATAACGGTCCTAAGGTAGCGAAATTCCTTGTCGGGTAAGTTCCGACCTGCACGAATGGCGTAACGACTTCCCCGCTGTCTCCAACATAGACTCAGCGAAATTGAATTGCCTGTCAAGATGCAGGCTTCCCGCGGTTAGACGGAAAGACCCCGTGCACCTTTACTACAGCTTCACACTGGCATTAGACCGAACATGTGCAGGATAGGTGGTGGGCTTTGAAGCAGAGACGCTAGTTTCTGTGGAGCCTCCCTTGAGATACCACCCTTGTTCTGTTTGATGTCTAACCGCGGTCCGTTATCCGGATCCGGGACCCTGTGTGGCGGGTAGTTTGACTGGGGCGGTCGCCTCCTAAAGAGTAACGGAGGCGCGCGAAGGTTGGCTCAGACCGGTCGGAAATCGGTCGTTGAGTGCAATGGCAGAAGCCAGCCTGACTGCGAGACTGACAAGTCGAGCAGAGACGAAAGTCGGTCATAGTGATCCGGTGGTCCCGAGTGGAAGGGCCATCGCTCAACGGATAAAAGGTACGCCGGGGATAACAGGCTGATACTGCCCAAGAGTCCATATCGACGGCAGTGTTTGGCACCTCGATGTCGGCTCATCTCATCCTGGGGCTGGAGCAGGTCCCAAGGGTACGGCTGTTCGCCGTTTAAAGAGGTACGTGAGCTGGGTTTAGAACGTCGTGAGACAGTTCGGTCCCTATCTGCCGTGGGTGTAGGATACTTGAGAGGAGTTGCCCCTAGTACGAGAGGACCGGGGTGAACGATCCACTGGTGTACCAGTTGTTCCGCCAGGAGCAGTGCTGGGTAGCTATGATCGGACAGGATAACCGCTGAAGGCATCTAAGCGGGAAGCCCCCCTCAAAACAAGGTATCCCTGAGGGCCGAGGTAGACCACCTCGTCGATAGGCCAGAGATGTAAGCGCAGCAATGCGTTCAGTTGACTGGTACTAATTGCCCGATAGGCTTGATTTGATCCAGTAATAGCAAAACTGAAAAGTTTACTAATATTGTTCAAACAGAAGCATACATACCAACACACAGTAAAATGTACTTAGACTTGGACACTCCTAGGAGTGAAACAGAGGTTCTTATTCGGTTTGGTGGTCACAGCGCTAGTGAAACACCCGATCCCATCCCGAACTCGGCCGTTAAGCACGGTTGCGCCGATGGTACTGCGTCTTAAGACGTGGGAGAGTAGGTCACCGCCAAACCTAATAAGAACCTCTAATGGTCCCCTTCAGCCGGGACCAATTTAATCTCTCTAAACGATCAATCAAAAAACGATAACTCTTGTGATAAATTGCCAAATTGGCCCTACCACAAGCATAATGTCGCGGGATGGAGCAGCCCGGTAGCTCGTCAGGCTCATAACCTGAAGGTCGTAGGTTCAAATCCTACTCCCGCAACCAA
>NZ_FNZV01000030.1 GCF_900109555.1 Pacificibacter marinus
ATTTCGGTTCCACCACATTTCCACCGATGAAGTGTTTGGGTCGCTGCCCAATGACCCTGATGTGCTGTTCACCGAAGACACACCTTATGATCCGCGCTCGCCGTATTCTGCGTCTAAAGCCAGTTCAGATCATCTTGTGCGCGCTTGGCATGAAACCTATGGTTTGCCAGTTGTTTTGACCAACTGTTCGAACAATTACGGCCCATTTCATTTCCCCGAAAAATTGGTGCCGGTGATTATTCTGAATGCGCTGGCGGGCAAAGCTTTGCCGATTTATGGCGATGGCGCGAATATTCGGGATTGGCTATACGTTGAAGACCACGCGGATGCGCTTTTGCTGGTCGTCGAAAAAGGCACGCTTGGACGCAGCTATAATATTGGCGGCGAAAACGAGCGTACAAACCTTGAATTGGTCAAGACGCTTTGTGCGATTTTGGACGCGAAACGACCCAAATCCAGTGGCAGCTATGCCGATCAGATTTCCTTTGTGACGGATCGCCCCGGCCATGATGCGCGCTATGCGATCGACCCTAGCCGCATTCGGGACGAGCTGGGGTGGCGGCCATCTGTGACCGTCGAAGAAGGCTTGGAGAAAACCGTGGATTGGTATCTCACAAACGAAACATGGTGGCGCTCTTTGCAGCAACGCCACGGTGTTGGCGAGCGATTGGGCGTTAAAACATGATCCTTGTTTTTGGAAAAACCGGACAAGTCGCCACGGAACTTCAGACGCTTTTACCTGATGCGACATTCCTTGGGCGCGATCAGGCTGATTTGACCGATCCCTCCGCGTGCTTTGCCGCTATTATGACTTTGAAACCTGACGCGGTCATCAATGCGGCCGCTTACACAGCAGTGGATAAGGCCGAAGAAGACGAAGATACTGCGGCTTTGGTCAATGGGACGGCGCCTGCGGAAATGGCTAAAGCGTGTGCCGCGTTGGATATTCCTTTCGTGCATATTTCCACCGATTACGTGTTTGATGGGACGGGCGACATGCCTTTTGCCACCGTTCATCCGACGGCTCCGTTGGGAGCTTACGGGCGCACGAAATTGATGGGCGAAGACGGCATCCGCAACGTAGCGGGCAGTTTTGTCATTTTGCGCACCTCTTGGGTGTTTTCGGCGCATGGTGGTAATTTTCTAAAATCAATGCTGCGGCTTGGCGCGGGGCGTGACAAATTGACTATTGTGGCTGACCAAATTGGTGGGCCAACCCCAGCCCGCGCTATTGCTGAGGCCTGTGTCAACATTGCCGAGCGCCTTAAAAAAGACCCAAATACAGCTGGAACGTATCATTTTTCTGGGGCACCCGATGTCAGCTGGGCCGATTTTGCGCGTGCAATTTTTGACGAGGCTAAGATCACTTGTGTGGTCGAAGATATCCCAACATCAGCCTATCCCACACCAGCCAAGCGGCCTGCGAACAGCCGGATGGATTGCTCAACTACGACCGACGTTTTTGGCATTACCCGCCCCAACTGGCGGGACGCTGTTCGCATCACACTTCAAGAACTGGAGAATTCCCAATGACACAGCGCAAAGGTATCATCTTGGCTGGCGGCTCAGGCACGCGGCTTTATCCGCTGACCATGGCGATTTCAAAGCAGCTTATGCCGATCTATGACAAGCCGATGATCTATTATCCTTTATCTGTGTTGATGCTGTCCGGAATTCGCGAAATTGCGATTATCACCACGCCACAGGATCAAGATCAATTCAAACGGCTTTTGGGTGATGGATCTCAATGGGGTCTTACGATCACTTATATCACGCAGCCGTCGCCAGACGGATTAGCTCAGGCCTATATTCTTGCAGAAGACTTTCTGGATGGCGCGCCATCCGCGATGGTGTTGGGTGACAATATTTTCTTCGGTCACGGGTTACCTGAAATGCTTGCTGCCGCTGACAGCAAAGACAACGGCGGTACGGTTTTTGGGTATCATGTCGCCGACCCTGAACGCTATGGCGTGGTGAAATTCGACGATGACGGAACAGTGGAACAAATCATCGAAAAGCCAGATGTGCCGCCGTCGAATTATGCAGTCACAGGGCTGTATTTCCTTGACGGCGATGCACCGCGTCGCGCGAAACAGGTCAAGCCATCTCATCGTGGCGAATTGGAAATCGTGACACTTTTGGAAAGCTATTTGCACGATGGTACCCTATCGGTTGAGCGGATGGGGCGCGGCTATGCTTGGCTTGATACAGGTACGCATGGATCGCTTTTGGATGCAGGTAATTTTGTGCGCACGCTATACAAGCGTCAAGGTTTGCAATCAGGCTGTCCCGAAGAGATCGCCTATACGCAGGGTTGGATTGATGACGCAAAAATGCGCGAGCATGCCGAAACGTTTAAAAAGACTGACTACGGCAAGTATTTGAACAGCATTCTTTTGGCGTCGGTGCGCTAAGAATGGAAAAATCCGACATTGCAAAAGTAAAATCCGGCGGAAAATGGACGGCGCTGGGGGCTACGGTTGGCGTTTTTAGCCAACTGCTCATTATGCTGAGTCTCGCCATTTTTCTCGAACCCAAAGACGTGGGCCTTTTCTCTATTTTTCTTTTTGTTCTAGGCCTTGGAGTCACGCTTCTGCCGCTTGGTAATGATTTTTCATTTGTTCAGGCTGAAAGACTCGCATTTAGCGATATTCTCAGATCAATTCTGGTCAGCGGCCTTATTTCGTCCTTGGTCATTGGGTCATGTTATTTTATCGCAATGTATTTTGAGGGTATTGGCACCTCCTTGGCCAACATCGTTGTCTTTGGGGTTCTGGTGGGGCTTGCCGAAGCAATTTTCCTTATTTTTTCCGCTGCTCTGCAACGAAATTTAGATTACAAGGCGATCGAAAAGGCCAACATCATGCGTCAGGTTTTGACGCTGTGTTTGTCATTGTTATTTCTTGCAATATTCCATCGTGTTGAGGGGGCATTTTTGGGGCGACTTTTGTCGAATGCTATTGCGATCGGTCTTTTGTATCGACCGCTTTCCGGTGCTGTTGAGGCGGGTAAGCCTCAACAGAAATTCATGACAAAAGTGGCGCGTGATTTGGTGGTAACACAATCCATCGATTTTCTGTCTCGCAACGTCGAAGTTCTCGCGGGCAGCGCTCAACTGGGAACGCAAGGGTTGGGGATATACGATTTAGGCCGGCGCATGGTAGTCCAGCCGAGGCAACTTATCAGCGGCGTCGCATTAAAGTTTTCATATCCATTTTTTTCAAAAATCCAAAAAATCACGGATGCCGCGCTACAGCAGCGCGTTTTCAAATACAGCTACAAGAAAACAGTAAAGACCATCGCCTTTTTCAGCTTTCCCGTATTTTCTCTTACGCTTTTACTTGCCGACCCACTGGTTGTTGTTGTCTTTGGCAGTGAATGGAGCGAAGCAGTGCAAATTGTGCAAATTTTTTCTGTGGCGGCGTTTATTCAGGTGCTTGGAACGAACATTACAAACTCGGCACTTACGGCCATAGGAGAAACGAGTTCTATTTTTCGCATTGAAAGCGTACTATTTGTACCTCGAATTGTGGGCGTTATCATAAGCGCATTTTATGGGCCGGTGGCAATCGCGTTGGTTATGTGCTTTTTTAACTTGTTGAAAGTCTGCATGCTTCAACAAAAATTAAATACAAAGACGTCAATGACATTTTATGACGTGTTCAAAGCAGTCAAAGAGAATTTTATCGTAACTGCTTTCGCAATTGTCGTTGGTTTTGGCCTAAAAGCGCCTTTTCCGACCGTGGCCGGTGCTGCAGGTGCAGGCGTTGTATTTTGCGTTGTCTATATAGTTGGCATGAGCTTCTATCAAAAGGATACCATGCATATGCTTCTTTTGCCGATCAGATTACTTCAGTCGATGCGCCAATCTAAGCATCGAAACAACGACACATTAACATGACTGTGTTCATTCAACCTCAACCTAGAAATGTAGATAGGTCATTTTTGGCCTTCATCTTAGTTACGCTAATACTTTGCGCGCCTTTTGCGTCGGGGCTGCGCGTATTTTCAGGGGTTTTGGGTAACGTTGCTTTGTTGTTCATGGATGCTTTGCTAATTTTGGGCTTTGTTATCGCTGTCCGAAGGTCGCGCACACCTGTCATTATATTTATTCTGTTTCTTGTTATCTATTCGCTCACCTTCGTCGCTACGCTAGATACATACCCAAGTATGTTTGTTTACTATTTGGGGTTTAGAAAAACGATCTTCTTTTTGCTTGCTATGGCGATTGGAATTCAAATGAGAGCGGGGGAAGCAGAGCTCATTCTGAAGGCAGTTTTGGTGTCGTTGACCATGATTTGCCTCTACGGGATCAAGCAGAGCTTTTTTATGAGCAACTTTGATTTTGCTCTATTGTCCCTTCAATCCGCCGATAGCTATACTAATATGATCAACGGAAAAATCCGTGCGATTTCGCTTCTGTCTTCGGGTTTTCATTTGGGCATGGCTGCAACGCTTTTGATCGTCATTGCGATAAGTCGCAAAAGGCTTCGCTTGATTGATTTTTGTTTAATAGGTATTGGCTTTTTCGCTATAGAAGCTTCCCTAACACGCACTTTTCTTTATCTAAGCGCTCTACTTATATTATCGCGAATCTGGCTTGTTACCTATAAACGAGCCTACGTTGCAGCAATGATTTTATTATTATTACTTCTTTTGGCAAGCCTGAGCGGCCATGATGTGTTGTCGCCAGTCTTCAATATTTTTTCCGAAGATGCCCGCTTTACCAATAGATTTCAAAGCTACATTGATTATTGGGAATTTGCGACCAAGCGTCCATATCATGGTTTTCTGGGCTTCGGTGTGGGAGCTGGAGGCAGCACATTGGGAAACCATTTTGAATACGGGTATTGGATCGAACCTCACAATGTCTTCTTGAAATACATTTTTGAATTCGGCCCATTTATTGCCAGCTCAATTTTTGCATGGATATTTATGATTGTTAAAAAATCGATGACGAACATGTCCGATGCCAGTCCTTACCTGAAACAATTCCCGCTTGCGCTCATTCTAATTATTATTGTTTCGGGCCTTACCATCACATCTGTCGAAACGTGGCCCATCAGTCTGTTTATTGCCATACTCATCGGCGCATCTCAAAATCTGTCAAGGCCACATACCTAAGGCAGAAAAACCTAGCCTACACAGGCTCAATCAACATCGAAAGTCACTCGATACAAAGGCCGGAAAATGACCCGCATTGCTATTATACCCTACCGAAAAATTGGTTTTGCCAGAGTTTTCGGATTCACCGTTCGTGACCTTATGATCTTGCGTATTTTGGATGCTTTGCCTGACGTTGAGCGCATTGATTGGTTCGAGCGGCCGGGGTTGCCGCATGAATATGCACGTGATTTGGTTCGGGGCACACCCAACCCAGGGGCCAAAGTGCGGTGTCATTCGGGTCTTGATTTAGGGCTTATAGGAGCGTTGAAGCATCGTCGTGTATGGACGCATCATGCGATGACACGGCACGAAAACGGGTTGGCATCTTGGGCAGATGAGGCGGGGATGGACGGGATAGTTCTCGACTTTAATCCGTTTTATGTCCCGCCTGTCGAACTCATATCACGCGCGACCTATTGGTATGATCTTATTGATACTTTTACCAAACATAACCGATTTTCGGAAGCTGAGAAAACCGCTGTTGCGCGCAAATATGATTTTGTGAAAGAGCATGCTGATCTCGTCACAGGCGTCACCCCAGCGGCGGTTGCGCCGTTTGGCGGTACGGTTTTAGCCAATAGGTTGTTGCGTGAATCAATCGGCGAAGCTGGCACAAACCCTGAGTATGATTTAGGGTTTTTGGGGTTTATTACTGACAAATTCGACATCAAAGCAGTCAGGGATTTTGCTGCACAGGGACTTAAAATTCTCATCTGCGGCCACGCCTATGATCCGGCTGTGGCGAAGAAATTAGAGAGCATCGAGAACGTGACCTATCATGGTGCGTTCACCTCTACCGACGTGCCCGGCCTGATTTCGAAATTTCGCGTAGGCATGGTGCCGTATAGACCTGATATGAGCCACGACGAGAGTCCCATCAAGTTTTTCCAGTATCTTGCATATGGTCGCCCTGCCATTTTATCGTCCCATTTCAATGAGATCGAAGGCATGTTTCCGCAGGCTGTATGCTACTTCAAACAGGGGCAAACGGCGGATGCCGTCAGTTTCGTTAAAGGGTGGTCTGAAAACTTTTCTGAGCGCTCACGCACCTTGCAAGGCAAAGCGCGCAACACGCCTGATTTGTTTTGGGATCGGGCGATATCGGGGTTGTTGTCGCAAATAGGCTAAGGATGTCAGGCAAGCGTGCATTGTCGCTTGCCTGAGGTTTAAAGGGTTCCCGTACGCTCTAGGAAAATGGATTGATCAAACGGGCTCATTAATATGGGTCATTCCTTGTTTCCCAAGGTGCTTTGGCGATTGTAATCGGTGCTTTGCCGGCTGCGCTGCTGCTGCCTGTCGCGAACACTTGCTGGACTGTTTTACATCGATGCCGGCGCAACTGCCTGTTGGCGATGCCGGTTTTTGAGAGTGCAAACCGGGGCGGGCAATGCACTGTAATGTTTTACTCATGACCGTTCTCCAAAATTGTCTGCATCCACAGCTGCGTTTTGTGACGTCCATCGCTGGCCCCTGTTTCCAAGGTCCAGAAAAAGAGATCACGCTTCCGGCGTGCCTTTAAAGAGGGGCAGGTCGGTGTGCGCGACGGCGAGGTCGAGGGACTCATCGAAGGATGCCTCGAAGGCTTTCTCGGGGTTGTAGATCGACAGGATGAACTTCACCTGACCGCCGGACTTGCGGTAGCGAAAGCGCACGGGCATGCGGTACAGCGGGCCGTTCAAAAACACCGGGATGGCAATGATGATCAGGTTTGGCAGGTTCAGTGGCTGACCGTTGAGGCCTTTGTGCTCATTGATGAACTTCATTTCCGCTTCGCCAGTGTCGCGGTTGGTGGTCAGTTTGAGGTCGCTGGTTTCATTAACGAGAAACTGTTTGGACATTTGCAGCAGCTGCGTGAGCTGGCCGTAGCGCCCTTCAATCTTGCAGGCCGTTTCAATCAGGCGATTTTCCCAATCGTCGTTTTTATCGTCTTGTACGCCGGCAATGATCGCGGGCGTTGGGTCCATGATGTTCTTGGCCTGCGTCTCAATAAACTCGCCCATGTCGTCTTTTTCGAGCGGCGTGTCAGACACCGCCATCCATGCTTTCCAATCCTCAGACAGTGGAAAATCATAGATCCCACGATGATGACCGTGACGCGCGCTCGGGTCGCCGAGTGGGTTTGTCGGGTCTGCAGGGCCTTCATCGTGATAATCGGCAATGCAGGTCAA
>NZ_FNZV01000029.1 GCF_900109555.1 Pacificibacter marinus
TCCGCTTTCCAACGGGCGTCACCATTTTTTTGAATTGATGTCTCGCAACATTGCGTTGTCCAACATCTGTTCTGCCAACAGCTTCTTCAGCTTGCCGTTCTCGTCTTCCAACGCTCGCAACCGCTTCGCGTCAGACGGCTCCATGCCGCCATACTTCGATTTGTATTTATAGAACGTCGCCGAACTGATCCCGTGCCGCCGACACACATCAGCGGTCTTCTCGCCAGCTTCCTGCTCCTTGATCATCGCAATGATCTGTTCGGCCAACAATCGTGCCTTCATTTGTCCGTCCTTTTGTTGGGCGGACTCTACACAAATCTGGAGGAGTTTTAGGGGCGCAGGTCACCGTGTATGCTCAATTTGAGATTTCCGGTATCTACAGGTATCGAAGGCACCCTTTTTCGGCTTTGCGAAAAAGGCTAAAATATTATACTTGGAGTTATAAATATTGCCGTTGAAAGAAAATTGAATGAAAATTACATTATGTGCGGCCAGCTTACTGGCCGCAGTAGCTACACCCGCCCTGTCGGGTCCCTTGTTTGAAAATATTTTTGAAGACTCACAGTACAAGATCGGATCTGAGACCATCGTTGATGGTGTAGAGATCTACCAAGATCTCGAGATCATCACAAATGGGGAAATCACGACGATCTCTGAACTCAAACTGAGCCCGCTTGATGACCTTGTCCGCATGACCATGACAGGCGTTTCATTAGTAGAAGATGGGGTCTCTGTAGGAACCTTCGATACGCTTGAGGGTCTTTTCAACCCAGCTTGGACTGAAGGCATATCCAATCTACCTGAGGGCGATCTTTATGAAGACCTAATCAACGGCAAGATTGATCGCACCACCTGTTCTGAAATTGACTTTCCTCTTTCACTCAGCGCAACGCAGGGTTATTTTTCCGGTGATGATACCGCGTTTGATTTTGGCAATTTAACACTGTCGTATAACATCATCGATGCAACGGATAATTGTATCCTTGAATTCACAACAGCCTTATCTGATGTGAATTTTGATGACGGTGATGGATTTTCATTTGGTGCCGATGCGATCAAAATGGATATGTACGCTTCAGCCTTCACGGAAGTCGCGCCCAGAAATCTCGATGATGAATATACAGCCTCCGCCGAAATCAACGGCATGACGTTCTCAATGGGCGGTGTGGAACAATTGCGTGTAGATCGCCTTTACATGGATACCAAAAATGACGCCTCATTGATGGCGGCCGTTATTGAAGCCGGATTTATGGCAGCTCTGGCCGACCATGCAGAGTCAGTCGGCGCAACTGAAATTGAAGACGTTCTTACGATGGCGATGATGGGCAAGATGTGGAATGAAATGCGCAAAGGGGATGCCAGTGGGTCTTTCGCTCTCGATGGCGTGCAGATTACCGGTCAGATGCCTCAGGCCATGACGGGACTGCCGATCCTCTCCATGGGTCGCACTTTGGACATAACTTTGGATACGCAAAAAAGCGATGAAAATGTTGACACAAACATCAATATCACATCACCAGGCGTTGTTAATCTGGGTCTTGGTCTCTCTGTGATTATGACTGAGCTTGATCCAGGCTTTGAGAACATGCATCCCTCTGCCTTGATGATGTCAGCTCCAATTGCTGTTTCCGGCCTTGGCGTAGAACTTTTAGATGAAGGTCTTGGTGACTTCATTGCTGAGACTGCAGGCCTTGATATCTACTCAGATGTCCCAGCCATGGCTGAGGGTATGATTGGTCCACATAAGGCTGCAAAAATCAAATCCTGGCTCTCTGGTGCGAAGCAGGGCGGGGCTTACTTTATGGCCACGCCTCCGACGCCTATGCCTATCATGCAGGCCTTTGTCGGCTTCATGGGGGACTGGGAGACCTTTGGCGCGATGATCAACGCCCAGGCTGCAGCTCCGCAATAACTATTATGAGATTTGGTTGGGCCATACAGGCCCAACCATTACCTTAAGCGTATTCAAACGGTGTCAGACACGACAGTCGTCACGCGTTCACCTCTCTCGGGTTTGATAGAGTTCGAAAAGGACTGACGACTGTCCGTCGTCAGGGTTTTTGGCACTAAAGGCGGCTTAAACTAAGAGAGAGTTCGGCTCATCTGGTTGGTTGCATTATGCGGCACGTTGTCTGTGATGCAAGCGTCGCGTTTCGAGCGTCTTTCGTTTGATCCTGTCCCTTTGTTGTAGAATGGCTTTGTCGCGTCCGAAGTAAACATCGGCGGGTGTGACGTTGTTGAGGCTCTCGTGATAGCGCTCATGATTGTAGTGGTCGACGAAGGCTTCGATTTGAGCTTCGAGGTCACCCGGCAGGAAGTAGTTTTCAAGCAAGATCCGGTTCTTCAGGGTTTGATGCCATCCATTGCCGGCAGGCGATTGCAAAGCAATCTGCCGAAAGGGCTCGATTTTGCCTTGGGTTTGCGGGTAATAACCGTTTGGAACCCGCAGGGCTTGGAGCCGTTAATTCGTTCAACTGAGCTTGAAGCACGAGCTTACAATTCAAACACTCCCTAAGAAAAATAAGTTCGTGAGGTTTATCCCTATCGATGTGGCTTGAGTGCGACTGCTGGCAAACTGTGCCGTAATGGCGTTAAAGATGTCGAGAAAGTCACGGGTGTCTTGGCTTGGATTGAGGTTTCGCGAAATCGGTGGGCGCGGTGGTATTTTAAATGGCTACACAGAGAAGACAGCGGAGCAGCTTCAAGACATGGTGAACATGGCTGCCGATCCGGACAGTCAATCGATGATCAAAGGACCAATCTTGGCGATGCCTATCTATATTCCAAAATCTGGGCAGTCAGTCGGCTTCGAGATCAAAGTCGTTCCTGTGGCCAGGAATGGCAGGGCGAAAACGGAAATGGACTGTTTTTTACATGATAAGAAAAACGGAAAGTCAGTCGACCGTGAAGTGTCTTATGCAAACTGGCTGACCGCGCGTTTAGCGCCGTCCTCTGATGTGAAATCAATCCGCGTGACTCAATCTGGATATTATAAGACAAGCCGCAAGAAGCGCCCCCTCATGATACCGTCCGCAATATTTCAAGGCACGATGGTGGTCACTGACCCGGAGATCTTATATAAAATGATGGTTCAGGGTGTTGGCCGCCATAAAGCCTATGGTTTTGGTATGTTAGCCTTACGGGTGCCTGATAGATTTTAGAGTTCACGCGACAGCAGGCAGAGATAAACCGTCAAGTTTCCCTTGATGCGTAAAATTATTAACAGTGTTATCAATGCGAAAAGCGCATGCAAACATTCATAAGTCAGGTTTATTTTGGAACATTTAATACTGAGCTACGTATTTCTCGATGAAGCTATGATAATTATCATCAACTTCGCGCTCATTTTTATTGGGGGTCTCATTGGTGCGAGGATTTTTAAAATCAAAACACAAATGCGACGCATTTCGTATTTCTGGTCTTATGTGCTCTGCTATATCGCCTTAACGGCACTACAGTTTGGATGGCTGCTGACATCCTATGCCTTAGAAGCAGGCCTTCTTGGTATTTTGGGCGTCACATTGCTCCTCATTTACGTCGCCTTTGGTGCCGCACTGTATTATTTTTCTGCTGCAAGATCTAATGACATTGATGGAACGACGAGCAATGCTTGGATGGCTTTTATCCCCTTGGTCAATCTATGGCTGATGTTTAAACGCGGTGAAAGCTATAAGGTCAGCCGGCCCACTCTAAGCCGTTTTGTGTTGGACCCGGTTCTTTTGATTTGTGGCATTTTTGCCCTAAGCCTTTCTTCTGCATTACAAATAATCAGCGAAGATATAGCTGAAAAGAATGCGTCTTCACAGAGACCTGAATTTACGACCGCATTAAAGGAAAAAATGACTTTGCAAGAGAGTCTCGCACATGAAGCTGCCCTATCTTCACGAGAACTCCCTCTGCGCATTGACAATATTACCGTCTTTAAATCGATCGAGGCTGACGGTCATACTGTGACGATGACATACGACATTGATAGAGAGAATATCGAGTTACGTCCTGACTTCAAACAGATGCTTGCAAGCGAATATTGTGCGCCAGATATGCTGGAAACAGATTTACAGCGCGGCGCTATACTCAAATTGATTTATACAGCACCGTCGGGCCGAACAATTGCACAGTATCAAATAACGCAAGACGACTGCTAATCTGAACGATACGATTTATGAATGAGGTAAGATGAAATGCATAATTTTTTTGCTGCCCTGATAAGCCTGATGATACTGACAACACCAGCTATCGCTCAATCAGGTGAAGATCGTGAATCTGATTGCCTTTTGGTTGTTGAGGCCGAAGAAGTGATCCGGGGGCGGTGTAAATTCTCTCCAAACGGGAGTGACGGTTCTTTTGTTATTTCATCCTATAACGGCAAATATTTTGCCTATGTCATAATCCAAGACGCAGGGATTGCTGATGGCTACTGGAACGGTGAACCTTACGCCAGACATGCCCATGACCCACTCGGCGTCTTGTTGCGCGAAGAGGGGTGCTGGGTCAATGAGCGCGCCTCTGTCTGTGCTTACTGATATTTAGGGGGCGGAGCGCCACAAACCCTATAGGCACCCACCCTGCCCTTTTAAACACAAGCAAACTGTAGGGAGTCCTTCAATGATCAAACCAGTTTTAATCAGCGTCCTGACCGCGAGCCTGATGTCAATATCAGACCCTGTGGCCGCAAATGATGATCTCGATCTTGTCACAAAATGTTCCGGATTCTTCGTGATACCCGGTGCGTCCTGTAAAGAGATCCCTCGGGGTCAAGATATTTTACAAAATAACTGCGTTTCTTGTCATTCGGTTATTGATGCAAACGGCAACAATTTTCTGAGACATGGAGGCCGTGCAGGTCCCAATCTGTACGGCATACAGTATCGTGTATTTGGCGGGGCCGAAGAGGCAAGATATTCCTCCGGTTTAAAAATGCTGAAAGAAAAAAATATTCCTGTGACGTCAGAGAACTTCCTGAAATACATGACCGATATGAAGGGTTTTCTGGACGAAGAGCTTCCTGACGCGACCTATAGCGTCAAGCATAAGCACAGAAGAAATAAGAGCATAACTGAAGATATCTACCAATTCCTCATAAGTCTTCCGGAAGATGGTTGAGGTGCCCCTAGTTTCCTAGACACCTGCCTCGTTCATTTTCTTCTGTTCTGTTTCATAGTCAACAGGTGACAACATGCCGTTGTTGGTGTGTTTGCGTGTCGGGTTGTAAAACATCTCGATGTAATCGAACACATCTTGCCTTGCTGCGTCACGTGTAAGGTAGGTCCGCCGCCGAATGCGTTCTCGTTTCAGGAGCTGGAAGAAGCTTTCCGCGACAGCGTTGTCATGACAGTTTCCTCGCCTGCTCATACTGGCATCCAGATTGTGCTTGCCAAGGAACGATTGCCACTCTGTGCCGGTAAACTGGGAGCCTTGATCGGAGTGGATCATAACTTTGGTCTGTGGTTTGCGCCTCCAAACGGCAGCCAGCAGTGCCTGCAACGCGAGGTCTGTCGTCATACGTGATTGCATGGACCACCCAATGACACGTCTTGAGAACAGATCAATGACGACAGCCAAGTATGACCACCCTTCATGCGTTCTGATATAGGTAATGTCGGTCACCCAAACTATGTCAGCGGCATCGACCTCAAATTGTCGATCCAGCGTATTGTCAGCGACTACAGCAGGCTTGCCACCATATCGACCGGGGCGGCGTTTGGACCCAATCTGTGCCGTAATACCTGTGGGACTGGCCAAACGTGCAACTCGGTTCTCTGAGCAGGTCTCGCCTTGATCCAAAAGATCATCGTGCAGTTTGCGGTAGCCGTAGACTTTGCCGCTGTCAGCCCAAGCTTGCTGGATCAGATCGGTTTGACGCATGTCTTCCTTCGCACGCGGGCTTAACGGTTCTTTAAGCCATGCATAGAACCCGCTGAAATGTACCATCAGCACCCGGCACATAGAGCGCACTGAAAACTCTGCGCGATGAGCCTCGATAAACGCGTACCTCACTGAGACTCTCGCGCGAAGTACGCGGTCGCCTTTTTTAAGATTGTGCGTTCCTCAGTGACGCGCGCCAGCTCTCGCTTCAACCGCCGGATCTCAGCAGCCTGATCGGCCACCTCTGATCTGGCGCGTGGCGACTTCGCAAACTGCGACTTCCACGTGTACAGCGACTTGGTGCTGATACCCAGCCGCTCAGCCACCTCGTTGACCGCGTAGCCGCGCTCGACAACCTGCGCCACAGCGTCCTGCTTAAACTCGTCCGTAAACCGTATTCCCTTGTTCATATCCGTCTCTCCTTGGTTCCAAAATTACCAAGCAAGGCGTCTACAAATCTAGGGGCTATTCACTTCAGCGCGTCAGGGCTGTGGCCGAGGGTGAAAGATGTGTGGGAGGCATTCCGCCAGAACTCCTAAACCACCGGTGTCCAACAGGAACAGAAACGCCTGCTTTGATGGCAGAGACCTCACTAGAATAGCCTGCGGCCACGCTCCGCCAGAACCGGCACAAGTTCTCACGTTGCCAGACTGGTGGCCTACCTAGCGAGTTCAATTTGCCCCGGATCGAGCGTTCGGACTTTCGTCGGCCGGTCTTGGTCATTTACACCTCCTAAAATGGGGTGTTGCGACGACCGGTTGAATCCGCCTTGGCTGCCACGATCAGTGTGATGGATACAGCCTTTTGGTGGCGCTCGGAATGCAATGGCCATATTCAAAGCTCGGATCGCCAAGTCGCGCTTCATCCGGTTACTGACCGCCCAGCCAATCAAGCGCCGAGAATGCAGGTCCAGGATCACAGCAAGATACAGCCAGCCTTCACGCGTCCAGATATACGTGATGTTACCTGCCCATTTCTGGTTTGGTTGATCCGCTGTAAAGTTCCGATCAAGCAGGTTTGGCGCATCAAACGCCCGACACGGCGATGGCCGATATTCAGGCCAATCTCTTTCAGCTCTTCAGTCATTCGTGGGCGACCGTAACTGCCCAGGCTGAGACGAGATTGTTCTTTAATGTGCGCCAACGTCACCATATCAGATCGCTGCCTACGGCTGGCAGGGCGGTTGCGGAACGCACGCAAGCCGCGTGGACTGACATCCATGACATGGCACATCCGGCCAATGGAAAACGTAGATTGGTGCTCTTCGATGAACTTAAACCTCACGGCTTTTGGCTCGCGAAGAAACCTGTCGACGGCGCTGCGCTTGTCTGGCGGTCAACGCACCGTGGCCTTTTTTAGGATCTCCCGCTCCTCCTTGAGAATGCGGTTCTCGCGCCGAAGCCGGTCATTCTCTTGAGCCAGTCCCAAATCCTCATTCGACACTACGTCCGTGTCTCGGTGTGCCGTGATCCACTTGTTCAGCGTCGACATACCGACACCAAGATCATCAGCCACCTGTTTGCGTGTCAGCCCTCTGGTCAGCGCGATACGCACCGCATCTTGGCGAAATTCGCCCGTCCGTCTCAGTCCCATAGTCAATCTCCTTTGTTGATGGCGTGGATGCCCCCGACCAACCGGCATCGTAATGTGCCACTATGGTGTTTCAGAAAGCATCAACAAAGGGAGAGTATCCATGTCAGAAGTCGCTATGATCGGCATAGACCTTGCAAAGCGTGTGTTTCAACTTCACGGGGCTTGCGCCAATGGAACGGTTATTTTTCGCAAAAAACTGACACGCATTCAGCTTCTTGCGTTTATGAGCAAACAGCCGGAATGCACTGTTGCGATGGAGGCTTGTGCGACTGCGCATAGCTGGGGCCGTGAGTTTGAGAAGCTTGGACATACCGTGCGATTGATTGCGCCTAACTACGTGAAGCCTTTCGTCAAACGACAAAAGAACGATGTTGCAGACGCCGAAGCCATCGTTGAAGCGGCATCACGGCCAACCATGCGATTTGTAGAACTAAAGTCCAAAGCCCAGCAGGCGCGGGCCATGCTGTT
>NZ_FNZV01000028.1 GCF_900109555.1 Pacificibacter marinus
GAACGATCTTCTCGGATGAATGTTGGTTCTGGAACGTGCTCAAAAGCAGGGTTGCAAAATGCGTTTGCCCCTTAACTTGGTGTATCGAACCGAGCCGAATGCACACTTCTCGGTCACCGGACGTGACTTTGACTACGTTTTCCGTATGCTCCTGTGGACCCTCCAGTTCGACAGCGTTCGCCTGCGGTTCTTCCCACGCAAGAAAACTATCGCCCGCGTTATGATTGGCATCACCCTGACACAAGTTCCCAGCCAGTTCCCGAAATTGAGGTACGTAGCCGAGCCATAATTCTTCTGTCATAGGTGTCATTGTAATGAGGAACGTTCGAACAAACGCGTCATAACTTTCCAACGACTCGGGAGCAGGGGCAAGGACGCCTCGAATGGCCCTGTGCTTACGAGTTCGTTCAAGGGCGCTTGCTGGTTGTCCGATTTGTCGCGTAAGGCGCTTTAGCCCCGTTGCGAAATGCGCAATTCCCTCAGCGGTGTCTTCGGAAGCGCGTATCATGTTCTGAGCATGATGAACGTAACCAACAAGTGTTTTGGGATGTTGGTCTGGCTTTGACATTTCAGGGCTATACTCTGCCCAATAGTGTTCCACTGACCTTGGGAATTTCCCATGCCCGGGTCCGATTGCTTCTTGTGCTGGTCGATGTACGCCTCCAACCGCAAAACAATCGCCGATTGCTAGCGTATCATCCTCAAATTTCTCGAGGATGTGCGTTCCGAACGCCTCCAAAACGCCGTCGGTATTGTTATCGGGGAAAACAATGATCAAGTTACTACTGTGTCCCGAGAATTCTGCAGCCCGCTGCGGACCACTCCCCTGAAGGCCATCTCCGTCGAGTGAAATGACGGCCAGTGGATTTGCGAGCGTCGCTATAGCGGGCCCAAATCGCCTGCTATTGGCGATAGACATCGTGCGCCCCTCGCCAACATCAGGAAAGGGATCTGCGGTGTTTTGTTCTTGCCCGCTCTTAAATATCTCCTGGTTTGGGTCGCCCACGCGCTGGACAACACTGGGGCCGTTTGCGCGGTCAAAGATGGACGCAAGCAGCGCTGCCTGCCTTTGTGATGTATCCTGCATCTCATCGATCAAAACCAATGGAAACCTGCGAGACAGACTTGCTGCTACCTCGGGGTACTCCTGAACTAGGCACTCCGCCCAAACGAACATTTCTTCATACCGGAAGTGGCCCGCTGCAGCGGATTCTAAAAGGATTTTTTGGGCTCTTTGGTAAGTTGCCGTGTGAGCTGCCGTCGGGAAATCTCTCGAAGTGAGCGCTACGGATAAGTCGCTATCGCAAAAAGTGATCTCGTCAATACTGGTGTGTTTGTTTTTCAACCAATTCTCAAACTTCCAGCGCTCCTGTACCTGCAAAACATTCCAACGGAATGCCTTTGCGACATCGTCGTCGATTAGCGGTGACGGATAGCCGTTCGAGCGCAGATACGGCAAAGCCAGAAAGCGATTAGCGAAGGTATGGATCGTGTCGATAAAATGCGGGTAGTGGAGAAGGCGATGACCGACGGGAGTGTGGCCCAATCTGTTCTGGATTTCTTCTCTGGCGACGTTCGTGTGAGAGAGCACACATATTCCTGACGTGGCATGCTGCCACTTCCTTGCCAAAATCGCCAATTTCGCAACTACCAGGGTGGTTTTTCCGCTACCGGGGCAAGCCGACACGTCGAATGTCTCGGATCTCTTCAAGAACGCCTTTCTATCCACATCCAGATCGTCCAAACCCATGATGTCGGAGATCCAGGCAATGTCATCATCGGTCACTTCTGGAATGGCTGGATGACCTGTCATTGCGCAGCCGCCGCGGCGACCGGCTGAGCTTCTGTAGGTGGATTTTCCAGTGGTTTGTGGTCACAAACGTGCTTGATCGCATCAACAAGATAGGTTGGAAGAGATGCCTCAAATGCAACGGCGTCAAATCCTTCAGATCCCGCCTCAGTGTCAATGGCCGCCGCGAGGTATTGGGCGGCAATAGCTTTGGAAGCCTTCTTCGTTGTGAAGTATTCATAGATATGAATCGCAGTGAGTTCATCGTCGTCGCTACACTCGGCCCGCAGTTCTGCAAATTTCGTCTTCGCCTCTGCCAAAACATCACCCTCAGATTTCGAACCTTCGCAGATTTTGTCATGCGCATTGGCAAGCATCGCCGCGTTAAACACCATCGAGCACAATCCGCTACGGGCAAGATCGTATTCCAAAGTCCAGTGGTCACTTACAAAGGTGCGCACGTTTTGAGCATCACCCCTGCAAAGGTCTTCTGAGCGCTCCTTCAAGCCCGCTGCAATGGCAAGCGCATTTGCGCCAAAGTCTCTCTTAGCTTTCCAGCGTCGTTTTGAGTTGTGCCATTTTGGATCATCGTCGTTCTCGACCAGGCCCAGAAGTTGAGGAGCGGCATCGGGCATGACATCCATATCAGCAACACATGCCACTGGGATCGAGATCCAAGTCTTGGTGGCGTCGGACTTTTGAAAAATCTTACTAAAGCGGCGAAGTCCGGTGCCCTTTACGTTGACGATCGATACGCCGTGCTCATTCAGATCAAAACCAATCGCACGGGCGAGCGCAGGCAGGACCAGAGCTTCGCCGTCACCTTCAACGATCAAGACACCATGGGCAAAAAACAGGTTCGCCTTCGTGGCGTCCAAAAAGCGTTCCAGAAAGGAATAATCATTCTTGGAAAGGCATGTGTGGTCTTCAGACAGAGGGTTTGCTGTCTTGCCATCGAGGAGAATTGTGTTGGCGACTGGAAGACCCGAAGCCAAATTGGGACTGTGCGTCGACAAGATGACCTGGACCATCCGTCCTTCTCCATCGTTCATCCTACCCTCGGCCGCCCGTTTCAGAAATTGCATAAGACGGATTTGCCGTTGAGGATGTAGATGGGCCTCCGGTTCTTCGACCAAAAGCAATGGTAGACCTTCTGGCTCGCGACCAAGAAGCAGAAGTTCACAAGCCATGTAGAGGATGTTGTTTGACCCAAGGCCAAATTTACCTCGGGGTTGGGCGCCGCTGTCATCCACAAGACCAAGTTCAAGGCGCTCAAGGATTTGCCGAAGCCGCGCGTCTTCATTTCCACCTTCAGTTAAATCGATCTTGCCAGTCATTTGGTCACCTGCGAGACGCAGCGCTTTCAAATAGTCGGTATTGATGGATCCTTGCGCATCGACGATACCTTTGTGTGTCTTCACACTTTTTCCAAAGTATTCGGAAAGGCCGAGCAAGCTTAGAGCAGCCGTTGCCGCAAGTGTCGCTGGTGGATTTTCGGGGTCAAAATCGGCACCCTCTTTGATCCCTTCAACGTGGTAGAGGATTTGAGACAGCCGAGAACCTCGACCAGACGAGAGCTCTCGCTCAGCGTCTCTCAAAGGCTTCAGATATGTGGAGGCAAGCAGTTCTCGAACGGTCATTTCAAGCGCAGGGCCGTTCCCCTCTACACCTGAGCGAACATTGACCTCTACCCATCTGCGCGCGGTTCCTTCGGCGGCCAGACGTCTGGCTTGGAAGTTGACAAAAAGCGAAACCGTCCCTTCTTGATATGTGAGATGTTCAGCAAAGGCTGCTTGATCTGCGGTATCAAGGTCTGACAAAACGCAAGTAATCGCGATATCGTCGACACTTTTCCCGGCCTTATCGACATGAAAGTCATCCGATTGGATTTTGAAATACATCTGATCGCGGCTGAGCAATGCATAGCGCACAGCGTCAATGATTGCCGTCTTGCCGCTATCATTCTTGCCAATCAATGCATTCACGCCGGGCTGGAAGGTCAACTCCGCAGACGCATCTTCCTGACCAAATTGTCTGAACCCACTGATAATAAGTTTTGATAGATACATTTATGACTCCAGAGATTATGGAATTTACGTTATGCGGTCTCGGCCGTCCGTACCATCAAAGGTTTTTAGTATGCCCACTTGTAAATGCATCATGCGGGACTTGAAGACGTTTAGTTGGACGAATTAAAGACTATCATTAAAGAGAAACGGCTTTCGAACTACATCTACAATATGTCATATCTTAAGGAACACAACGTCACGATGGTTAGCATCATCATTGATGATTGAGGTCAACGATGGACATATGTTCCGACTTATGGCTGCACTGGACTTTCGCCCTGATGAAAAGATTTTACGCCTTGTTACGCTTTAATAAGCGCACCAATCTGAAGCGTTGGACAATAGCCGACTTTCGGTTCATTCGGTCAATTACCAGCTTCATCCTCGGTCCAGATATGGCTTGGCCTACCGGTTTTGCAGTTGCAGCGAATGTCTCCTCTGACGGGCCGCACCGCAGCAGCGCTAATTCTCGGGCAATGGCGGCTCAGGGCCGTTCGCGTCGATCGACGCAACGGGCGGAAACCGGCTCCTCGCCGCGCGTGCAAATTACTCACATGACCTCTCGGAAGCAGTCATTGGATGTCTGCTTCCGAGGGGAGGTTTTCAGGCCCAGCTAAGCTGTTCTTTAAAGCAGCGCAGCCTAATTAAAACAACCAGTTAAAGCCGACTTCCAAGCCATAGCTTTCATAGTTATCGACACCAATGCCGTCATAAAAAGTATCGATGCTCAGTCTTGCTCCGTTTTCCATGGTGTAGTTTGCGCCCATCTTTAGTCTGGCACGTGTGTTTTCATAGGTTGGAGTAACGCTATTTGCATAGCCAGATCCGCGGGTGGATGATCCGATGGCGGCAACCCCACCTGTCAATTCCAGCGATGTTTTACTATTTTGCAGTGCGACTTGGTGGCTAAAATCGACACCGACGGCCGCCTGCCATATCTCGACGCCCTGCGACGGGATAAGGTTTCCAAGGCCATCGGTGTAGGCGGCCTGATCATCCGTCGTGTACGTAACCTGCACCGACGGAATAAACGTCGTCGCGTGATACATAAGTTCGCCTGAAACATTCACCTGCGCCAGCCAGCGCTCTGTATCGAAACTATCCGTATAGGTCCCCAATGGCGACACATCGTTGGTCGTTTGCCCATACAAAATTCGCCCGTCGATAAAGAGCGGATGGTTCGGGGCACGCGTCACCACATAGAGCCCTGTCAACCAACCTTGGCCGTCCAAAGTTGCTGCGCCATCGTTTTGACTGACAAAGTCAAATTCGACCATGCCGCCGATCAAAAGATTGGGCGAAACCGTGTAATGATGTCCAAGAGCACCAAAAACATATTTTGTTTTGCTTGTGTCTTCGTTCGTCCAAGTCCCATTCAGTCGCACCCAAAGACCATTATTCGTATCAGGGGAGCTTGCGAAATGAAAATTGCCACCCGCCCGCGTCACAGACATATTAAAGCCTCCCGCCCCGCCACCGGATAAAAATCGGGTTAGGTTGGGCTGGCTGGAGACCAACTGATTGGCCCGCGATTGCATGAACTGCGCGATAACCTTTTGGGTCATCTCAACGGTAGAATTTTGAATGCTTACCGTGTTTGACGCTTTACTACTATTGCCAGCATCGTCGATGGCTGCCGCAGCGGGCACAGAGACCGTGGTATCACCATTTCCCGTCGCCGTGATCTGCACGACATAATCCGCGCCGCTGCCGGTGACGTTGGTGGCTGACCCATTGACTACGACGATATCACTGGCCTCAAAGCCTGTGACGGCTTCAGAAAAGGTGACGACAACGTTGATGGCCTCGGCACCAGAGACTGCGGTGACGTTAGTGGAAATGCTGACCGTCGGCGCGGTGCTATCATATGTCGTCGTGACTTGGTCTGCGCCCACAGCGTTGGTATTCCCTGCGGCATCACTGAACACGCCAACACCAACCGAAAGTGCCACAGGACCGTCAGCAATCGGGGTTAATACCGCCGTGTAGCTTGTGCCAGAGCCGGTCAGCACCGCGGTTGCATTGGTCAGCGTCAGATCGGCTAAGACAAAATCGGTGCTGTCCTCGGACAGGGTTATCACCGCCGTCTGTGGTCCGTTCAATGCGCCTGTGAAATCCGCAATTGAGACCGTAGGAGGCGTGGAGTCCGGTGTATAAGTGATTTCGCGTGATGCCGTGTTCGGGTTTCCCGCAGCGTCCGTAAATAATCCTGCCGGAATGGATAAGGTGACAGGATCGGAACCAGAGGGCGGATTGATATAGATCTCGTAAACTGTCGGTGATGGATTATTAAATCCCCAATTTGATACGTTTGGTGACAACTGTACGCTACTGGACGAAAAGTTAGGCGAGGGCTCCGACAACGTAAGTGTGGTACCATACCACCCAGGAACCGGCGGGCCGGTTGTGACAATAAAATCTGTCAGGGTCACGCTTGGCGCCACCGTATCAACTGTTGTGGTGACCTCGTTGGAGGCAGTGTTGTCGTTGCCGACGGCATCCGTGAAGGTGCCCGCTGCGACCGACAGCTTGACCTCGCCATCAGCGGTCGGAGTCAGCACTGCGGTGTAGCTGATACCGGAGCCGCTCAGGGTGGCCGACGCGTTTGTCAGGGTCAGATCGCCAACGACAAAATTGGTGCTGGCCTCGGACAGGGTAATGACCGCCGACTGATTGCCGTTCAGCGGGCCGGTAAAGGCCGCAATGCTGACCGCTGGCGGGCTGGTGTCACCTGCAAATTCCACTTCATTTGAGGCGAGACCATTTTCAAGCCCTTCGCTGTCCGCAAAGGTCTTCTTGGGGACTGACATTTTGACCGCCCCAACCGCGATCTGTGTTAGAACAATGGTGTAACTGCTGCCCGATCCGCTGAACGTCGCTGTGGCGTTCGTCAGGGTGAGATCATCGACGGTGAAATCCGTGCTGTTTTCTGACAAGGTGGCGATCACGGTGTATTTTCCGCTGCCGTCTGGCCCGCTGGGGCTGCCGAGCGTTATCGTTGGTGCCGCATTGACAAGGGTCTGGCTGACAGTAATCGTCGTTGCCGTTGCCCCGTTGATTTCAGCCCGGTAAGCGTAGCGATCACCGTCGGTGGTCCGTGTTGCTTCAAATGAAACCCCTATATAGTCTTGGGCGGCATAGGTTCCTACGGCGCCTTGCTGACTGAGGGCAGTCACATCTGTAAGACTGCAGTCCGCTTCCAGTTTCGCAGCAGTTATCGACGAATATATGTTGGATATATTTCCTTTAAAAAAACTTGCTCCGCCTGCCGCTTGCAGTGTTGGTGAGTACTGAATCCCAGCGCGTACAGACGCCAAACCCCCATTCAGATTTTGGACGAAGGCGTTCAACCCGCACTGGGAATTCAGGCTTAAACTCCGGTCGATGTGCAGTGGTGCGTCAAAGGCCGCTGCGGGGGAGGAAAGAGCAAGAAGCGGAGCACAGATAAGGGCAAGGCGCCCCAGGCAGGCATTGAAATTTTTCATATTCATTTTATCCAAATTCTTCACAACATTCGAAATGCAGCGCCCAACCAAGGATGCCGCAGGTTTCGACCGTGTTGCCCGGACTCCGATGCCGAAATAATGGCAGGAGCATTTTAGTGACGTCGGTCTTGGCGTCACAAGTCTTCAAGCACAATCATTGGAATGAAATTTTACTAATCTGTCAATGACGTAGCGTCAATAAATTAACTTTTAGTGCAGCCGTAGCGCTGAAGCCGCGTTTACAGGCGTTTCCTAGGCTGTCAGCCAGCTTATAAGAGCACGTAATGCGCAAGACACCATATGTAGTCATCCCGAATTGGCGACAAATGCTGTGCTTCTACACCTATGTCCGGTTTCGGAAGCTGCGGCGCAGCATCCAGTGAAACCGTTCAACGGCCGGTTTGGGCCGTTCGTGTTGATCAACACCTCGGACGGAGATGCAGCAACGCTTTCCCGAATTCCACTGCCAACCGCAGCGCAACCGGCACATCCCGCGCCGAGGCGCACAATTAGCCCACCGGATCTAAAAGGGCGCTTTCAAGACAGCGCTGAGGTAGCTTTGCGCGCACGCGGTTCCAAAGCGGCGGCTGCATTCCAATCAGCGCCCAGCCAAAACCCTCATAACACCCTGTATTTGTTACACTTCCTCACACCCACCCCAAAACACCAACACCCTCACCCATGACACGGATCACAAACCACCTCACCAAACAGCCCATCCCCCACAATCTCGGCTGAATTTTTGTGCGCTCACAGAAAAAAATCTCCGCGTAAGGGAAGCACGGGTCTAGGGCCAAAAGCCTTCCGGACTTTTGACCCTCCCCCCCCTTTGGGGAAATGTGTCTCTATTTTCTTGCGGATGCGACGCCGTATCCCTGCATCCGATCCAATGCCTCCCGCAGGGCCGCTCTCAGCGCGGCGCTGTTGCGCGAGCTGACCGTCCAATCATATTTGCGCAGCACTTCACTCATCGACAGGCCCAGCAAACACACGGCCCGCACCGCGTCCAAGTC
>NZ_FNZV01000026.1 GCF_900109555.1 Pacificibacter marinus
CTTAGACTTGGACACTCCTAGGAGTGAAACAGAGGTTCTTATTCGGTTTGGTGGTCACAGCGCTAGTGAAACACCCGATCCCATCCCGAACTCGGCCGTTAAGCACGGTTGCGCCGATGGTACTGCGTCTTAAGACGTGGGAGAGTAGGTCACCGCCAAACCTAATAAGAACCTCTAATGGTCCCCTTCAGCCGGGACCAATTTAATCTCTCTAAACGATCAATCAAAAAACGATAACTCTTGTGATAAATTGCCAAATTGGCCCTACCACAAGCATAATGTCGCGGGATGGAGCAGCCCGGTAGCTCGTCAGGCTCATAACCTGAAGGTCGTAGGTTCAAATCCTACTCCCGCAACCAACTTTTATACATACAATACAACACCTTACGCCCCGCTCTCGCGGGGCTTTTTGCGTTCGAAATTCCGCCACTGGAAGCACTCTGGAAGCAACAGAACACGTTTCAAGGGTGTGGCGTTTTAGTGACTCTATGTGGATTGCCTACCCCGTGAGAATATATTTTACGCAAGCGGATCGTATTTTATAGGCTGCAGCGTTATTTAGGGCATCACTAGATATTTCCGACGAAAGTGAAACCTATGTCCATTAATTATTGGAAATATTGTCGAACGCAGAAGTTAAAAGGCCATTATGATGCGCAATGCATACCGGCCGATGCAGGAATTAGAATTGAAGCTGGGCCATTTAGCCACTCGTTTCGTGTAGTTGGTGAGGCTTGGAAACAATCACAGCTAAATGACTTCGCGGCCTATTCACTCGCCGCGCTTTCTATGTCAAATGGCGTTGGGTTTAACCTCCTTGCTCCTGTGAGCGAAAGTGTTACTAAGCAGATTAAAGCTTTGACTGACATCTACCAATTTTGGGCGATCCGGAAAACTGCTCCGCTTCGCATGGAATTTCCGCTTTGTGCGGATGCGACCCCCACAAAGACGCAACGCGATGGTGGCATTATTTGCTTAAGTGGGGGGGTCGACTCTACTTATGCAGCAATTAGTGAAAGCAAGAGGGGCTCTGTTTCGCATGGTTTGTTGATTGCGGGGGCAGATTATTCTCATGCAGATACTCAAGGCTTTAAGGAGCTGACCACACGGGTTGGCCAAATTGCAGACAAGCTTGATTTGAAACTTAGCATTATCGAAACGGACATCCGCAAGCATCGTTTGAATTGGGATATGATGCATGGCTTTACCTTAGCGGCTTGTCTGCAGCTTATGAGTGCAAAGCATGATCACGGTTACATCGCTTTGGACTATGCTGGCTATCAGGAGATTTTTGCCCATCCTTGGGGCAATAATTCTATATTGCCACATTACTTCTCGACAACGGGCTTCCCAATAGCGGGAGTTGGGAAAAGCAAACGACGTGTTGATAAGCTTGCCGCTATCGCTGAATTCGATACATCGCTTCTTAGTAACCTGTCTGTCTGTTTTTCCGAAACGAGTACCGGTGGAAATTGTGGGAGATGTGTGAAATGTGTTTTCTCACGAATTTTGTTCACAGCATTAGATCTAGATGAAAGAAGTGCATTCTTATCAACACCTTCTCTTGAAGATGCTGTCGATAAGATGTCTGTCCCCAAAACATATATGGGCTTGCGTGGGCGCTATTTAAGGGTTGTGGAAACGCGTCAATCTCTTCCCAAAGGTCCGTTGCACGATAAAGTATCTAATTACGAAGAGGCGTTACGTCGCGCGTACATTAAAAAACGTAATTAGACATGAATGCTAGATTGTGGCGGTTAGAGGCCCTTGCCATCTGTGAAGCGCAAGATCAATTCACGCATTTTGGGGCGCTTCATAAATGGACCCATAATAGCCTGATCAGTTGTTACACTCGGTCTACGGTTTGCTTCTATGAGTACAGGACCATCTGATGTGATCGCAATGTCCCAACCAACAACGGGATTTGGTAAGATGTTGGAGGCTTTTTTCACTAACGCTACAATGTCATCATAAAATGGTAGGGTAATATCTCCAAACATCACTCCTGTGTCTGGGTGCCGTTTCATTGTGTCGCCGCCATGGTTGATTGTTGTATAGCCAAACACATCAAGCTTACCTGTCTCAAGGTCCAAAAAGTTCATAATGCCGCCACTTTCTGCATTGTCGACTTCCGCAGTTCCTCTACCTAGACGAAGGAACCCGGCTGCAATGTGAGTGACGTTTTGCACATCACGTACTGTCGTTAAGCGAAGTGTATTCAAGCACTTGGGATTAATTTCATTCAATATAGGATGCTGCTGGACGTAGTCCTGAAATAGATAATCCGTGTCCCCTAATTTGGCCAATACTTCATCAGCGCCCATATTGGGGTGAAGACGAAAAGCTCCCTCTCCGCCAGAACCACGTATTGGCTTTGCGAAAACTCCAGACGGTTTCTGTGCGCATAATTTGGAAAGAGCCTTTTTAGTTTGGCCTTTTTGAAACTTTATGCTTACACCGTTTGTAGTGATCTGAAATTCACTATTTTTATATGTCCCAAGTTTATTTGGTAAACGTATTTCAGACCCAGTTAGCGTTTCATGAAATTGCAATTTATCGTCAAAAATATCGATTAATTCACGGATAGCAATGCTGTCGGTAAATTCGCACCAAGTGTTCGTAGGAATATATCCCTGAAAATTCGTTATGGATTTGCGAAAAAGTCGAAATAATATGTAATCAGACTTTGGGCATCCTGCTGGAAGAGCAGAGGAATTCATTTCCCATAAAATACGTGGCCAAGCTTTATGGTTTGGGTGCTTGGAAATAAACTCGATGCGTTGCCGATAGCGGTCAACCCGGCTTTTTATCCATGCTGTCTTGCTATGTATCACCAGAGGCCCCTTTTTTCTTTTTAAGATTCTTAAACCTATAAACAAAGGAATGCTGGTCCGGAGAAATGCCGGCAAGTTGATCATAGTTGCGCTCGAATATAACATTTGGATAGTTGGGCTTCATAGATGCCTCGAAGACCATTTCATTCTTGAAATAATCATTCGGAAAGAAATGCACTCTTCGCCCAAGAAGTGCCGCACCGATGCATACGTGAAGGCGGTTTGTATAAATCGTTTCATATCGAGATATCTCTCTTAGAAACCGCTTCACAGGTGTATGTGCGCGGCCCTCTTTTGAAATGTCACGGTTTCTGAGGGGAATAAAAGTATGCTTGGGCCGCTCGCCGTCTTCACGCATAAATGCCCCGACTTTGCGGGTCGAGGAGGTGTTGTTTGGGTTTATAAAAAATGCCATGTCATGACAAAAACGCGCCTCACTAACATTGTTTAGGCTTTGGCCTTTATCGCGTGCGTAATAGATAGAATCTTCTGGAAATCCGTCAGACATGCCTTTGGGATAGCTGGCCGGTAGAAAGACATTCGAAGAAAATTCTAGTGCCAATTGGCGTAGAAATGGAAGGCGATTATAGCGTGGATCGTAGGAGCCTCCTCCGTTGAATACCGCCACAGGATCGGAATGGGAGAGACGCTCTTTCACTTGTTGTAGAGAGACTTTTCCTTTTTTAACGTCAAACACCTTAACCATGTAGTAGCGAAACCCATAGTTGTTTAAGAAAGCCTCTGCACCTTCGCGGATAAGGCTATCGCCCCAGTTTCCATGGTTAAGGAATAGTACAACTGGGCGGCCATTACACACGTTGTGCAGCGCATTTGCCAGGGCATCGAAACAGGGCTTCATTTCAGGCTTCATATCGATACCTTCCTACGTTTTGTCGATTGTGCTCTGAACGATGCTTGTTCAATCTGAGGCACCGATCTTGGTGCAGATGATAGACGTTCGCGCGAGACGTGGTTTACTAAAGTTTTGAACACTCAATATAGGTGTAAACCTTAATGGCAGTTATGACCTATTCGAGTGATTTTTCGTATGCTCTACACGACTTCTGGGCTGTTCTATTGTTACGTAGGCTTCTGAGCTGCTTACGTATGAAATAGTTCGTAGCCCTCGTACCTCTGGTTGCTTTACTGTGTTGTGAAATAAAATCAATTTGGCTTTCGGCGTCGGTATGCGTCACGGGCGGATTGAGAAAGCATAATCCATTGTCATTTTCTATACACCAATCTTTCAAAAATTGATCAACAGGGGAATGTATGGGGTGGCATGCTGCTCGAAATTTTTCTGCGCCTTGTCTCGTCCACAAAATTGCAGTTGTTCGCACTGGAAAAAAATGAGCCCTGCAAAGATCAAAATTACCGTTGGTTACAGCAATTGTATGAAGCTGATTGTAGCTTTTCTTGGGTTCATTACACAGATTGACGATATCGTAGCCAGATTCTTTATGTGAGTTTAGGAATTCGATTAATTCTTGCAAAACGGAGTTGAAGTCACAATCCAGTTTTATGTCGTCCTCTAAGACGAGGCCGTATTCCATATCTGTTTTGAGGAACAAATCTACTGCATTTACATGGCTCAGGTAGCATCCAATTTCCCCACCTGACAAAGAACGCCCGAAGTGCTTATAAGCTAGCGCTTCGTTATATTGGCCTTTTTGTTGACGGGTCAACTTGCTTCCGTCAACCGCTGTAATGCGCTCGTATTGAAGTCCAGCGCGGTTGATTTTAGTTTCGGCAGACAAAAGCCGCTCGGTAGCGCGGTCCAAATTGATCAGGTATGTTGCTAAGTTGCTCATAATCGTATTTCTATAAATAGATACATTCAGGGCGCGTATGTAAAAGTATTAACCATTCTCTAGGTGCAAACCCTCAGGAAATGTGTATTCGCACTCAGGCAAATCTTCAACGTCATGTTTGCGTCACGGTGCTTTATTTCTGACGACCAGCCGCCTTGCGTGACTGACAGGTGAACATCACCAAAATGCAGATCAATGTCATGGCCAAACTCTTTGGCATGGGCTTTCGCAAGCGCCAGCTCTTTGCGTAGTTCCGGCGTGATTTCTGTTTGTACGGTAAATCTCAAACCATCAAAGCCACTGTGTAGTATTTGAGCGTCCATTTGCGCTGTCTTTCGCTTTTGTAGTCGTGGAGGGGGGTGTTACATGACCCCCCTTTGCCTATCGGCTAATTGTTGCGGTTTGATTTGTGGGAACCGGATGAAGCGGGCTGCGCTTTGTGCCTCCGGCGGGGCAGCTTTGGTTTTGGGGCCGGGCAAAGCTGCCCGGCTTGGTCTTATTGGATGATTTAGGCGTGCTGTGTGGCATCTTTGGTCATTTGGCGTGCGATCCAAATCTCTGCACGTTCGGCGCATTTGGACGCGTTCAACAGATCGCCTTGCGCAAAGCTTGGCGTTGATTGCCAGTCGCCTTGTCCATTCTTGTAAGAGCGGGACAGATCGACAGAATAAAAGCCGTCATTGTTCCAAATGGTGGCCGTGATAAGGCCAAGTTTGACTTTGTGTGCGGGTAGTTTCGACATAATAGGTACCTGATTTTGTGATGTGTGATGTGTGAGGGTTGGACGCGAGAACCTTTTGCCTCGCGCCCATGAGAGCCGTCCGGCCCCAAAAACCCGCATGGCGCTGCCAGCCCCAATGCGGGCAAAACTTATGCGCTGTATTGGCTGGTGTTGCCGTGGCGACGGGCAGTGGCCCATTCCAAAAGATCGCAGCGACGATAGCGCACAGATCGACCTGATTTGTAGAACATTGGGCCAAACCCTGTGACGCGCCATTTCTGTATGGTGCGCACGCTCTGGCAAAGAAAGTCAGCGGCTTTCTTCTCGTCAATAAAGCCTTCGAGATAGTCCGTGGCCGGGCGATTGTTGTCGTTTGCAGCTTGTATCGTTTGCATCTGTCTAATCCTTGGTTGCGTTCAGATGCTATTGATTTGGACTATGTCGAATTCTCCAAAAATATCTCTAAATAGAAAACCAATTTATAGAATTTGAGAAACTTATAAGCCTCTGAAAAGAGGTGAAAAATATCTGTAAAAAGTTTTGTCAGAAATGCTGGCTGGTGGCACGGGAAGGTCGGGTTTGTTCAACTCCAGCCATGCGCGCACCTTCGGGTAGTGTGAACTCTGGGAGGCTTGCGGGTCAATCTGCCCCGTTTTGTGCAGGGCGTTGAAGGCCTCTTTGATTGCAGCGCCTACGCCGGGGCGTCCAGCGGGGTTGGTTGGCGTCTTGTCTACGTTGCCACGTTCTAGGATTTCGTTACGGATGCGGTTTGTTGTGAGGCGCACGTCTACGAACTCTAAGCCCCGAAAGCTGAGTGTGCTGGCTTCCCAATCACATGTCCCGGCCCAAGCTGGTTTAGGTATGGTAACGGGCGCTGAGGATAAAGAGCGGGGCAGCTCATACCCAAAGCTGTGGATATGTCCGCTCGATACGTAAGATAGGATATTGGCTTGCAAGGTGTGTTCTAGCGTGCGCCTTGCGTTGGTTAGCTTGCTAAAACTAGAAAGCGCGTGTGCGACCTTCGCGGACATGTCGCCGTCAGTTTTGGCCGCTTCGATTGCATCCTGTTTTATCAGGTCCGTTCCCGATTGCTGGTGCAACTCTTGCCATTGGGCTTTTAGGTCAGGCTGTGCGTAAGTGAGCCATGCTTTAGATAACGCTACGCCCGAACGGTGTAGCCGCTCCAATTGGCCTTTGGTGATCTCTGTCATGTTTCCCCCGTATCGGTTCGTATCGTTACGTAGGGAATGCAAAGGCCCATAGCGGTACGTAGCGTTACGTTAGAAATGTAAAACCCAAACTGCCCCATAACCATACGTATTTATATAGTTACATAGAGCGGCCAAATCCCTAGGTAGATACATAGGGATGGCCGCACTGTGTCATGTTACCTTATTACCCTTAATGGGACTGCGGCTTGAGGTCCACCTGAGACAAAAGCACTCAAACGATTTGCGTTTTCTTCGGCGGCGCGTTTGACGGGATCGTCAGCCAAATGCGCGTAACGCATCGTTGTTTGAATTTGCGTATGGCCTAAAAGCCGTCCGACCATTTGAATTGGCATGCCAGAGGAAACCGCATTGGACGCATAGGTGTGGCGCAGATCGTGAATGCGCACATCGTCCAAACCTGCCCGCGCACGGATACGCCGCCACGGGTGTTGTAGATCGGTGATGTGAGAGCCGTCCAGCTTGCCTTCGATCACGTAAGGATTACCGGGGGTGCGGGGCAGGGCAGAGAGCACCGCACGCGCCGCCGCTGGCAACGGAATACGCCGCGCCCCGGTCTTGGTGTCTGGCAGTTCCATTCCGGCGTCAGTGATAAAACCCCATTGCAGCGTTTGTATCTCTTTCAAGCGGCATCCGGTTAAGATCAACAGCCGAAAGGCTGCAACCACATGCGGGCGCTCTGAGCCGTCTTGTTCGACAGCCTGCAGCACCTCTCCCAGCCGTTGCAGTTCGTGCTGGCCTAAATAGCGTTCCCGCTTTTCTTCGCGGTATTTGGGCACATGGCGGCACGGGTTTGACCCTTCCAAGCGCAACCCCCAAATCTCGGCCATGTTAAACATCTTGGACAGCACTTGCAGCGTGCGGTTTGCCTGATAGGGCGTGCTGCGGGATTTGTGGTGCAAGGCGGCAATGTCTTTGCGCTCCACATCAATCACTTTGAAGCTGCCAATTTCTGGCTTGATAAACAGATCAAGCGCCCGGCGGTATTCTTTTTGTGTCGTGGGTTTGCAGCGTTCCTCGGCATGCTCTCGAAAGAACCGATCACAAAGCGCCGATACGGTTGGGGCACGCCGCTCCAGCGCGATTTCTTCGGCGGGGTTCTCGCCCATGGCAACTTGGCCCATGACGTCTTTTGCCAAGCGCCGCGCTTCATCCACAGTGATTTTGCCATGACGCCCCAATGAGACCCGCCGCGTGCGCCCGCCTTTGCGATACTGTGCCTGATAGGTCTTGGCCCCGGATGGCATGACGCGCACGCCAAAGCCTGCGATCTGGCTGTCCCAAACAAAGAAATCTGTCGTTTCAGCTTTAAGGGCATCAATGGCGCGTTTGGTCAATTTAGGCATCTGGGTCTCTCTTTCCTGCAATCTCGTGGAAGCGCCATGGAAGCACTGTGGAAGCAACTGGAAGCGATCCACGGGGTAAGAGATAGGAGCCAAGAGTTTGGCGCGTCAATTTAAAAACAACAAAAACAATAAGATAGGGTAGAGGGGCGCAGCGCGGCGTATTCCGTGCGAGTTGGTAGGGACTGCCTCATAACCTGAAGGTCGTAGGTTCAAATCCTACTCCCGCAACCAAAAATTACACATATACTACAGTGACATAGCGCCCTCGAGGCGCTTTTTTGCGTTTAGCGCCTAAATGCGCGGTGCTACACTGGTGCTACTTTTTAGAACGCGTGCGTGAATCAATTGCCAACCGCAAGTATGAGCGGCATGGACCATGACTCACCCCCTTGTCCCTGTTTTTTATTGGGGGTGTTTTATTGTGTTGGCGGTGGCCATTGAGGCCCCTAGTTCAGATCACTCCATGCATTGCGGTAGAGTAATAGCGAATGATTATTCAATTCGGCTAGCGATGTGCCCTTAATTTTCCTGAGAGTGAACTGGATCGTTTAGATGTAGTCCTTTCTAATCGTACCTCTAGCTCCGCAAGGCTGTCTTTTACCCGCTTTGCAAATTTCCCTGCACCGAGTTGGATAAGTTTATTACGATTGTGCGCGCGAAGAGGAATATTTGTGCGAGGAGAGCCAGCGTTCTGTTCTGTCGTATTGAAAATATCTAGTATTACTTCTTTATTTGGGGTGTCTTCTTTATATGAATGTGGCCTTAGATCAGAATGATTTTTGAGCAGATACCAATAGACTTGGAGATTCAGGCCTCGTGGTTCGTATTCCCTTTCCTCGTGTGACACGGAGTAAGTCACATAAAATGGTGGCAAATCATCTTCGTCATGGCGTTGTTTCTTGCCACAAGAACTATTGGCAAAAAACTTATTCATAATAAGATCCGGTTTTTGTTCTGGATCGATTTTTGCGAATTGTCGATTGAGTTTCCGCACCCTTGGAAGAAGAAAACTTGTTTCAAAATACCCGCGATCCATATCAATAACCATGTCGATCACATCATCGACTTTCAGAAATTCCTTCAGCTTTTCCTCAAGGGTAAACTCTCGGTCGGATACGACAAATTTTGCGTAGAAGTATTCCTGAAATGATCGATGAACGAACTCGAAATAATCTCCATCCTTCTGAAGGATGGAAATGGATTTTGTTAGATCTTGTAATAAGTTATTTGGATCAACCTCGAAGCCTAGGTCGGCCAGAGCATCCCCTATAGTGTTTAGGATTTCCTCGTGCTTGAAGGAAAATTTTCGATCCAAATACGATAAGACGCAGAAGTGCCTTAGGGCGGTCTCTAATTCGGCGTAGTCCATGCCAGAATGAAATTGACGGCGATATCGGCTCTTTGAAACGTCATGTTCTCGTAGCAAAACTTGAAAGCATTTTTCAAAGAAGACGTGGCGTCGTGCAGGAATTTCTCCATACTCATCGTATGTCAGGAGCATCATTGCTGCTAGCAACGGATTTGAAACAAACTCTTCATGTTCTTCAAATAGGCTCTCTCGCAATGCTTCAAGGAATTCCGTTTTCTTAATGTCATCAAAGTGAATTTTTCCAATATATTCAAGGCACTGTGTCTTGTTAAAAGGCAGCAGATGGGCTGTGGTGAACCCTTCCCAAGCATAAAACTCCTCGGAAGGTCGACTGGTAAGCACTACGGGGCACTTAGGGTATTTTCTCGAAATATCACAGATTTCATCCGAGATTTCGGATTTCAGGTCAATTGAAGTTTCGTCAAGTGCATCGATAATTAGATAGAAGCTACCTCGACGTAATCCAAATTCAAATTGTTGTTTAGTAAAGCCCGTTGCATAGTTTTGAACGGATTCAAAAATTTGTTCTTTGAGTGATTTTTTATTAACTGAATTCAAGCTTCTTAACTCAAAAAATATTGGATAATAAGTATAGCCGTCTTCTATAGATTTGCGAAAAAGGTACTTTAAAAAAACAGATTTTCCGCTGCCGGCTAACCCTGTAACAACCGTTCGTTGAAGGTTGGCACCGATCAATTCTGTCAGTTCTTGTGCAGAGAGTGTGTTTCGATCAATTTTAAAGTTTGGCGGGACATAAACGTCCGTTAAAGGAGTTGGACTGTCTCGCCTTATGTCTGACGTCAGCGCCAATGGGTCCAAATAGAGTTATTTACTAAGAGAGTGTTTGTTGTTCATCATAGCCACTGAGGAGTGGACGATGAGACAGACAACGAAGAGCCCCGGCGAGAAGATCGTCAAAGACATCAAGCGCGCCACGCGCAAACACTATTCATCTGAAGAGAAGATCAGGATCGTGCTGGACGGGCTGCGTGGCGAGGACAGCATTGCTGAACTGTGCCGACGTGAGGGCATCTCCCAAGGCATCTATTATAAATGGTCCAAGGACTTCATGGAAGCTGGCAAGAAGCGGCTTGCTGGTGATACGGCACGTGCCGCGAACACTGACGAAGTGAAGGATCTGCGCCGTGAAGCGCGTGATCTGAAGGAAGTTGTGGCGGAACAAACGCTCGAACTCCGCTTGCTTAAAAAAAGCATGTTCGACGGTGGGGGCGACCACGAATGAGATACCCTGCATATGAGAAGTTAGAAATCATCCGCCTGGTCGAAGAGAGCCACCTGTCGGCGCGTCTAACGCTGGCCAAATTGGGCATCCCCCGCACCACGTTCTATCGTTGGTACGATCGGTACCTGCAGCGCGGCGAGGCCGGGTTGCAGGATCAATCCCCTAAGCCAAAGCACGTCTGGAACCGCATTCCCGACGAAGTGCGTCGCAAGATGGTCAAACTGGCGTTGAAAGAGACGGAGTTGTCACCGCGAGAGCTGGCGGTGACCTTCACTGACAAAGAAAGTTATTTTGTATCAGAGGCTTCGACGTATCGGATCCTCAAGGCGCATGATCTGATCACCAGCCCAGCTTTCATTGTCATCAAAGCGGCCAGCGAGTTCAAAGACAAAACCACAGCGATCAATCAGCTCTGGCAGACAGACTTTACCTACATCAAAGTTCTGGGATGGGGCTGGTTCTATCTCAGCACCGTCCTCGACGATTACAGCCGCTACATCGTCTCCTGGAAGCTTTGCACCAACATGCGGGCTGAAGACGTAACGGACACGCTTGACCTCGCATTGCGAGCATCCGGCTGCGACCAAGTTCACGTCGTCCACAAGCCACGGTTACTCAGCGACAATGGCTCCAGCTACGTCTCTGGCGACCTAGCAGAATGGCTACAGGACAAAGGTATGAAGCATTCTCGCGGAGCCCCCTATCATCCGCAAACTCAGGGCAAGATCGAGCGTTGGCACCAGACTCTGAAAAACCGCATCTTGCTGGAGAACTATTTTTTGCCCGGTGACCTCGAAGCACAGATCGAAGCCTTCGTCGACCACTACAATCATGAGCGCTATCACGAGAGCCTCAACAACGTCACACCCGCCGATGTTTACTTCGGACGCGACAAAGCCATTCTACAACAAAGGGAAAGGATCAAACGAAAGACGCTCGAAACGCGACGCTTGCATCACAGACAACGTGCCGCATAATGCAACCAACCAGATGAGCCGAACTCTCTCTTAGTTTAAGCCGCCTTTGGTGCCAAAAACCCTGACGACGGACAGA
>NZ_FNZV01000024.1 GCF_900109555.1 Pacificibacter marinus
CTTATTGAACGGCTTAACGTAAATCGCAGGGATGATCCGAGGCTCAAAACCCATCTTGCGCAAGGTGCGGCTGACAAAATGGGCGCTGAGGCAAGCCTCCATACCCACGATACAGCGCGGCAGCTGTTCAAAAGTCGCGACCAACGCTAGCCGCTTTATCTGCTTGCGCAGGACACGCTGTCCTGCCGGGTCGAAACCCACCAAATGAAATGTGTCTTTACCAATATCGATGCCAACAGACATCAGTTCATCAAATTCAATCTTCGCCATGCTACTTCTCCTATATGCAGGTGAAACTAAGCTCAGTCTAACCTGCTGGGTGAAGCAGCCGGTACATCCCATTAGCTGCCTTTCGCAACAATTTCGGGCGCTGCGGCGCAGCTTCCCCAGACCGGACATTCGTGCATTCTGCAGCAATTCAGCATGCCGAGTGGCTGCATCGCGGACAAAGTAGCCCTTTCAGTCGGAGCTCACTGCGAGGCGTTATTTACAAATTCTATTTCTGCACGGGTTGAAATCGTTTCCAACATTGAACGTATTTCGGAGGCGACATCGCCGTCAACGTCATACAAAATACGGAATGGGCTAGTGTCCTCGGAAAGACTCATCCGGCCAGTTTCGAAATCCACTACGATTGCGTCTTCGGCAATTTCGATCCGGTTGACTAGCTTATACCCACTATAGGCTTGATCATTGAATTCAAAGTAAATTCCATTCATGCCTAAATTTATGTCTTGCTGGCTAAGCTCACCCGCCAACTGAAAAATCACGTAATTCGCTGAACCGTCCACTGCATCACCAAAGGCAACCATCAAACAATCATCGTCCTTCGATGTCGTCGCAGATTGGAATTTTTGTTGGTGCATACGCGGGGTTCCCAGTGTTCGTGATGTTGACCAATTGTATTGTAAACCACTCGCATAGCCAATCATTGCATCGGTCAACATGGGCTCTCAACTGCCGTTCGCTGCGCATGCATCCTAAAAAGCACGTCAAAACCACTTTCGATGTCCACTCTGCGGGACTTTGCGGACCTTCAACGAATGTCCGCAAAGCAGTATGTTTAGCTTTATGCTGCCATCTCTATCTGGATTTCACCGTCATTTAGGAAGCACATTTTATCGAAAAGCGACAGATCGACGGAATTTGGCAATCGAATGTCATCAATGGTGGGCAGGCCACCTGAGGATAGCTCAAAAGTGCGGTCAATCTGTGAGATCATAACGACAATTGCCCCGTGTTCGGTGGCAAATTTCTTGAGCGCTCGGACTTGTTCATCAAGTGGAGGATTGCTTCGCCTTTGATCCAATAGCTGCAAATAATCTACAACCACCAATGCATCGTCAGGCGCACCGGCGAGGCGTTCGATAATGTGAGCCGCGCAGATATTGTCCGAGGTATCAACGACGACGGAACGGCTAGAATCCCTCGGGTTGAATCCAAGTTTTTCAAACCGATCCCAGACATCCGTTTCATTGTAATCCAAAGTGAAGACATAGCCTGTGCGATTGATTTTTTCAGCCAATGCAGTCAGTTCCAATCCCAGCAGAGTTTTACCGTGGCCTGGGCGCGCACCGATAAGTACCATATCGCCTGAACTCACCTGTCTCATGATTTCCATGGCAGGTGTCGACTTAGAGTAGTTAGACGCCAAGTGGCTCCAGTCTTTGAAGCCTTCTTTTGTAGCAATTTGGTTGAGGGCCTCGTGGAGCCTAATGTCGTTGTCGCGTGCCAGCAGTTTTGCCCGACGCTTTAGTTTGTAGATTGGTGATGACAGTATCATCTTGAACCTCCTCTTTCGAACAGTTTCCGCAATCCCTCCTTATGCGCATGCTCGAACAGAATGGGTTCGAAATGGTATCGCTCCGCATGTCGAATGCTGCCCCAGTGGAGGGGGGAGGCCCGAGCAAGGCCGTACACGTGCATTACACTGATTATTTGAAATACTCAATTAGGTTTCGGTCATTCGCTGCACTCTGACGAAAGTTCAAATTGGGCTCAATCCTGCCGTTAGCTGCATTTGCACTGGGTTGCAGTCCCGAGCGTCCGCTTTCTCCAAGTTCCTCATTTCAGTTTGCGGGTGCAGCGAATGTCAACAATCCGCCCCTTGTGTCGATCGACGTGAACGGCCCAGAGCGGACCTTCACCACTCCATCAAGATGCTGCAGTGCAGTTCGTCATTGCGGACATTTGAGCAAGAAATTTTCACTCAAGCTACGGTAAAATTGCTATCCAGTTCTTTACTGCCTCAATCAAAGCTTGGAACTTAATTGAGTTTAAGAGAAAATATCCTCCTGTCGCTCGAATGCCCCATTTGATAGTTTCATCGACTGCTAAATCAGCCTTTTTTCCAGCCCATCGAAGACAGATCCTCAAAGCCTGAATGAGCTTCTCCAACGCTGCCTTTATGAGTGACTTGTCCGGTTTTTTTGCTTGGGTTTGTTGCTCAATCTCATCAACGGCCGTCCAAGCGATTGTATGGCTCCTCTGCACGGCAGTCGGCCACTCAAATTCCACAGGAGGATTGTTGCCACCAATCCCAAGACGATTGTCCGCAGCCGTCTCGGCACGGTCTGTCGCCAGATCAGACAAAGACTGACGAACAGCGAATAGAGCCTCAATCTTTTCAATTTCCCGAGCAACGTGCGCAGCCCCCGATTGCCAATCCTGATCGGACAATGTCAAAGCAACCAAGCGGCTCAGTTCCCATGGCAAGGGCACGCCATCATGAATTGCCTCGAACCACCTTTGCCAGAATCCCCATACGCTTGGATCCGAGTCAAATAATTCGTTAAGGTTTGTGTAATCATCTAAGATATAAGCTGGACGCCGCCCAGCGCCCCACAAAGGGGGCCATTCTCTCGGAGACGCTACGTCCGCTGTAGCCAGTTTACTGGCGTGTTTACTACCTGCTAGCCATGCCAGTTCCCAGTAACCGCCCCCAAAGCCCACATCACGCTGGGGCTCTCCGATCTCGATGGCCCAAGTTATGGCGTTGCCAATGACGTTTTCACCAGATTCTGTCCTGATGGAATTCTTTGATGGCTGTTGATCTCCGTACAATACCTTCCCTTGACTTGGATAAGGCGAGGCGAGTAATAACTGATCATTGTGAATCTGTTGTGCCGAACCTTTATAGCCGACAGTACCAAACGCTAACTTTGCTGAATTTTTAGCGGCCCGCAGGTCAATGCTGCCTACAGTAGAAATTAGCAAGTGGTGCAATAGCCGCAACGTATTTCGTTCGTCGAAGGGCGCATCCCCAATCGCTGCGGGAAATGACCTCAAAGCCATGCGCGCCACAAACCAAATCCGAGTTTGTCGATCCTGTTGCGACAACCAAGATCTAGAGCCCTCTTCATCAACGATCTCAAACACTAAGCAATTCCCTTAAAAATTCAATTTACTTACATCTGAAAGTGCTCTGCAATCGGCCGACGGCAGACAGTATGAATGTCAGGCACATGATCTGCACAATCTGTATAGGTGGAACCAACAGGTACAAGAAACAACGATCAGTCGAACAATGGTCGCTTACTAGTCAGCGAATTTATTAGGTACGATCGTTGCAGATAGCTAGACGAGGAAGCGTAGTAAGCCTTTTCGCCAAGAAACGGGACACGCAAGCTGCCTTAGACAAAGGTAGGCTGTCGCCATTTTCATACAGATACCTGCTCTTTTGGAATACCCCCTCGAGATGTGTTAGCTCATCAGGGAGATCAGGCATGTCTGACAGGAGTTCAGTGCGGTGCTCATGCAAGGCCTTACCAAAAGAATTTGCCAAACTATGACCATCGTTTCGCCCAGAGCCGGGTGTGAGTAAAAACACTCCATGGCCAACATCTTTGGCAGTATCCGTTAGATAGAGTGACTTCAGAAAAAGTTCGATTGCATGACAACGTAAGTTAACAATGGGAATTGCATTGGCTCCTGAATTAGCCAGCACTTCGGCTGCCTCATAATAGCTGTATGCAAGGTCAAGTATCTGCACGTTGGGAAGTGCCGTCATTCTCATAAACCATTTTCCTTCGAAAATACGCTAACATCATACAAGCAGACTTTGGGATAATCGGCAGCATTTAGCAAGCATGGGCTCATTGCCGACCGTTGCTACATTTGCATAAGAGCACAAACAGTTTTTTGCCCTGAACGTCCGCTTTCTTCTGGCAGATTATCCTATTTCGCAATCGCAGCAAAAGTCCGTATTCCGCCCATTGTGTCGTACAACGCGAACGGCCAAAAGCCGACCATGGCGGCTTTTGGCCGTAAACGATGGCACCGAGCCCAAAGTTGCATTTTGAACCCCGATTGGTTCTCGAGAGACCAATTATCAGGATAGAAAATGTTGAATTGATCGTCAGAATATACTGGAGCAGTCGAAGGGTGATTAGCGACTTTTACGCAACGTCATCCAGTTTTCACTCCAGCATTCTCGACAGTGTGCAAACATTATGAACAAGTCTTTTAACATGTTGAAATTCAGAGGGTCTGAACGAGTATCCCTAATAAGAAACGAAAGAATTTTGACGAAACAATTAGAATAATGGGATTACAAATGAGACCTTTTCCAAGGACGACTGCCGCCATTTCGAAAAGTGTTACTTTCACTCTCGGAGCGCTGCTCATTGCCTCCCCTGTGAAGGCACAAGACAAGATACAAGACCCCGTGTTCTCCTCTCAGGTTTTCGAGTTTAACATCGGCATTGCCGCTCCACTGAATACGCTTCAAAACACCCTTACCCATCCAAACGATGGTGGTGCGACAATCCTCACTACGGACTCTTTGAATTTCGGAACCGGCGGCTATGCGAATATCAGCTATAGTCGTCCATGGGGCGATGCATCTCGTTTTTATATTGAATTATCGGGGACAAACGTCACTGGAAGCGAGACCACGATCATCGAAGGGAGCCAATCGTTCCCCGGCTCATACGATGATGGGTATCTATTGCCTGATGGTTGGACATATCAAAATGAGGTCGAAACCGACTTGACCCTTCTTAAAGCAGGGCGTGAGTGGGCATTGATCAACGGATGGCGCACAAGCGTTGGATTGCAAGCAGGACAGGTATCACAAAACCTAGAGACCCAGTCTTTCGATTTGGCGATGGTCAGCTCTAGACGGATTTCGGCAACCGCATCAAACAAAATGCTTGGCGCTTACGGCGGTATAAGCAATTACCATACCTTGAACGACACAACAGCGCTGCGCACCTCCGCAAACATAGGACTTATGGCGAACTCCTACGACTACTCCTACCTGACAATTAATAGCTTGGGGGATACCGATCAATCTATCGACGTTTCTGGTGACAGTACGGCCTATTCTGCCAATGTCTCGATCGCACTGGAACACCAAGTTACCCCCAATGGATATGTTACGTTTGAAATCGGAATGGATGGCCTATTTGGCGTCGTAAACGGGGCCGATACTTTCTTAGATCCTGCTGGTACGGCGACGACAGCACATATTGACCGCGATGATATCGTTTCGACTTACATATCGGTCGGTTATGCATTTCTGTTTTGAACGTGGGCCGAGAAAACAAACAATCAGCAGAATTCGGGCGGATGTGGTAGAGGTCAGTTTTGAACGTTGCGGGATGTCGGGAGAACGCATTCTCAGGATAGAATGAGCATAATTGATCGGCCCACAGCCGCCGTCCGTTTATTGTTTAAATGCTGCACTGCAGTTTTCGCATTGCGGCCGTTCATGCATCTTGGATGCATTTTTGACAGATGAATGTCGGTTAGGCGAGCAAAACCGTTATTAACTTTCGGCGAACCTCTCCGCCGCAAATTCTACTACACCTTCGGCGGTTCCGTCCGTAAACGAGGCTACGGTTATTGGGTCACGGGCGTCTGGAAAATGATAAACTGCGTTTACACTAAACGGTCCGCCACCGGAGTGCCCTACGGCCTTGCCAGCACCTTTCAATACTCCAGACATTAGGCCAAGCGCATAACCGCATTCTGTCCATGGACGATTTGGGATCGCGCCGCCAAGATACTGTGCGTCGAGCATCTGGCGCATGGTCTCTGGCTGTAACAGATCACCAGCCATAAGTGCGTGCAACAGTCGTGCAGCATCTGGTGCATTCCCGATCAGACATCCATGGTAGACCCACTTCGGATCGTATTCCGTCGCAGCCTCCCAATGTACTCGCCGAAACTGTTTGCGGGTTTCAGAAAGCTCAATACTGTTCAGGTTCAAAGGCTTACACACAATGTCATCAATGATATCAGCAAGTGGCTTTTGCGTCGTCGTCTCTATTAATTCAACGATGAACATGTAGCCTATGTTGGAATATGACCAACCTTGTGTCGGCTCAAACAGCATTCCGTTTGCAAATGCCACATCAAGGAGTTTTCTGCGTGTCCAAGGCATTTTCTTGGCTGCAACGGCGGAGTGATATTCAGTGAACTGGCCGTAGTCTGGAAGTCCAGATGTGTGCTTAAGAAGCTGGCGAAGCGTATAGGGCTCACCGTTTAGCGTGGCGTCCAGATCAAGCTTGCCGCTTTCAACCAACTTCAAGGCGCAGATTGCGATGACGGTTTTGGTAAAGCTCCAATACGGAAAACACGCCTCCGTCGAACCGGATGAACCTTCGCAGCCAGAGGCTGTAATCCAATAGGAATGAACTGTTTGAACGGCCATTTTGCTATTCTCTGGCATTGCCTTGGTCGTGTCAATTGGGGCTCTGCATCTGCCTTGCTGCAGTGCAGCAACTTGGTTGCAAGGCTAGAGCCAAGTGTGATATCCAACTTAACATCAAAAAGGTTTCATCGTTTGGAGGCTTGGCGTTGCAATGTGTGAACTATTTTAAATACTTCACATGTTTCATGGGGCTGCCGTTTGGTCATTTCGCTTTCTTTTCTGGGACTCAATCTGCGCATAAACTGGGGTGGTTTGGGCATGTTCCAAAAGGAGGGTTTTGGGAGCGATCTTGAAGGACCTCTATTCGTCAATCTGTTCGAGGAACTGTGTGACCGTCACCACAACATTCTGAGCGATTGGTAAATCTGGATCCGCATAAGCAGCGAGGTTAGCGGCTGTGTCATGTGACGAAACAGACTTCAACACATGGTTAACGTCCGGGACCAGAGAAAGAATGACCTCTGGCGCGGAATCCGCGAGCCTGCGGGCATCCGCCTCGCCCACTTGAAGGTCGCTCATACCCTGAACGATAAGGACGGGAACGCGGGTCTCTGCTATCAGTGCGGCAGGATCGTAGGCGAATGCGTCGATTAGATAGCCCTGCACTTCCGGTGCGAACAACGGCTGTAAGGCGGGGTTCAATGTGTTCGCATTAACCTGCTCGCCACGCTCCAAGGTAGTGATCGCCTCATCTGCCTCATTCAGGATCGGAGCATTGGCAGGATTGGCGTGCAGCTGTTCGCGAAGCACAGTTCCAAGCGGTCGTCCGGGAGTGCTGACCAATATCAGACCACACGGGTCGGGCAGGCGCGCTATGGCCGCCAGCACGACGAGACCACCTTCACTATGCCCAAGTGGCAAAACGCAACGCGTGCCGCCTTCAGTCGTTGGCAGTCGCTCCCTGATGGCCCGCGCCCAAGCGAGAACATCATCACCATAGGCCGTGATCGTCACCTCATTGGCGTCGGGAATAGCATCAGCCGAGCCGAACATGCCGCGCTTGTCGATGCGTACCGAAGGAATCCCCCGCTCGGCCAGTGCTTCAGCAAGGAGCGCGTAGGGCGCTGCCGAGATGCCGAGGGGAGAATTGCCGTCGCGATTAGTCGGTCCCGATCCAGGCACAATCAATACGACAGGCACTCCATCAGGGGGCGCGCCGTCGGCAACGGGCAAGCTCAGGGTGCCTCTGAGTAGGCCGTGAGGTCCGGGTGCGGTTAGTTCCTGCTGGATTGGCAGTCGTCTGTCTCCGTCTTCGTCATCCATCTGAGCAACTACGGATGAGGCTGAAATCATGCTGAAAGAGAAAGTCAGTATACGAATAACAGAACCCATAGATGACTTCACAATCGTTTCCTTCTAACATAATTACTGTGAGTGAACTTTCCACTTTTCACTAAACTCGTTCAAGGTGTATGCCTGAAAACTAGTGAGTTTACGCCCATTCAGGCCCTCCCCCAAACGACCGTTTGTTGAACGGTTCACCGAACCAGACATTGGCGTAACCGCAGCGAAGGCACGCTTCATCCTGTGTGGATGGCTCCCTTTTTGCAAGTCCTATTTTGTGATCGTCTTTTAGTCAGAAGCAGTCTTGTGTTCGACCTGTTAGCGCGCCGCACATGACCGCTAGCCCTGATGGTTTCCACCAACCAAGTCCTATTCCGCATATCGAACAGCAAGCGTTCTGGATAAAGCTCGGGGTGTCTTGATTTTAGAAAAATTCCGTTTGCCGGTCAGCACCGGCATTCACTGTTGGGTGCGTCATCCACATTGAAAGCTCCACCTGCTAAACCCATCATGCGGCGGCGACATGTCGACCGCGAAGACGCCCCTGCACCCAGCATACGAGATCTCAAACCTCAGGAACAAAGTGCAAGACCAGCTTTGAAAATCTACGTTGGAGCCTGAAAAGGTACCGCGATTGCTGGACTATGAGCGAAAGTACTTGCAAAAAACCATACGATTAGACGACCCCATTGCTGAGCTCCGTGCAAACCGCAGCGAATGCTTGCATCAGGGAAACAGAGGGAACCATCGATCAAAATGACCCCAGCCAGCTTTTATGATTTGAGCTGTTACGCACAAAATTGGGCGCAACGTTCCTGTGAAACAATCCCTGATTATCGAAAATCAGTTACTGCGCAGTAAAACCGCCATCGACCAAGTGGTAGCTACCAGTAATAAAGCTCGCTTGGTCAGACAGTAAAAAGCACGTCAGAGCAGATACCTCTTCGGCGGTCCCTAATCGATCAATAGGGTGCATGCCGACAATAGCACCCAACATGGCTTCGTCGAGGTTATTTTCCAAAAGGGGTGTGGCGATGAACCCTGGCCCAACTGCGTTCACACGAACACCCGACTTTGCGTATTCTAGCGCTGTTGCCTTTGTGAGGCCGACAACAGCGTGTTTCGCGGCGACATAGGCACCAGCAGTTGCGAAACCAACTGACCCTAAAATCGAAGCCATATTCACGATAGCGCTGCCGTCTGCTTTGACCATTTCAGGCAGGCCATAGCGCATACCATAAAAGACTCCGTTCAAATTGACGTCGATAACTTTGTGCCAACCATCAATTGGGTATTCACCCACTGGTTCCGCGGGGCCGCCGATACCTGCATTATTCACCAAAAGATGCAGTCCGCCGGTTTGTGCAACAGCAAATGCTACCAGCTTTTCTACATCAGCCGCGATGCTTGTATCTGTCTTACATTTGAAGGCTACACCACCGTTTTTTTCGATGTCAGAGGCAACCTTGTCCATGCCTGCGTCATCCAGATCCGCGAGCACAACTTTGGCGCCAAAGCGGGCAAGGTCGCGCGCGATTGCCGCACCAATGCCAGATGCTGCCCCAGTCACGATGGCGGTTTTGCTGTTAAAATCGAATTGCATAACGAACTCCTTTAAATGTGCCGACCGCATGTGCTTTGCAGACCAATGTTCGGCATAAATCGGTCCACATGATTCAACAGGCACCGCACGATGAAAGGTGCATCTTTATTGTTAAATGGCCTTTGAGCATTTTCTAACGATTTGAAGTACCCGACGGCATTGCACCTCTTTAAGTTACAGCAAGCACCGAAAGTGACATTGATCGAGGTCATCCTCACCTCAAGTTTGAGGCGAAAAATCTATTCCGCTTTGTCTAGCTCCAGCGACCTGCGGAGCTGTCGCACGAAAACAGCGCGCGCCTTGTCGTCGGCCGCAGAATGAAACCCATCCCTGACGGCATTGACCAATTCCGCAAGATCATTGTCCCAATCGGGGGACTTCGGCTTCTCGGGTTTGACGCGTGGTTTCTGGGTTGAAACGAGGGTCGGGCTACCTGTGGCCGACAAGACTATTTCGTCATCCAGCGCAGGCACCACAATCCGACTGACGTCAATTCCCAGCGCAACGACCTTATCGCGTAGCGCCACCATCTGATCCTCTTCACCATGTGTCAGGATCAGCGCCTTGCGGATCGGTTTACGCTCTGAAATCCAACTCGCTAATTCCGCGCCATCGGCATGGCCGGAATAAACGTCTAGTTTGCGGATCTTCGCGTTGACCTTAACGTCCTCGCCTTGGATCGTAACATGCTTCGCGCCTTCGCTAATCAGGCGCCCCATACTCCCTGTGGCCTGATGCCCGACAAACAGAACAGTAGCCTTCGACTGCCAAAGCCATTGTTTGAGGTGGTGTCTAATGCGGCCCGCATCGCACATACCACTCGCCGCAAGAATGATCGCCCCACCACTTATCTTTGAGATACGCTTGCTTTCATCCGTCGTTTCCGTCGGGTGAAGCTGCGGACTATTCAAAAGCTGCGGACTGACACTAAGGTTTTCCAAGTCCTCTGCATGTTTTTGAAAAACTCTGGTCACACGAATGGCCAGCGGAGAGTCGAGAAAGATTGGTGCTTTCGGAATTTCACCGGCATCTTGCAAAGCCAGAATATCAGTGACCAACTCCTGCGTCCGTTCGACTGCGAAAACTGGGATCAGCAACATGCCGTCGTCTGCCAGCGCTTTGGTGACTTCCGTTTGCAGCGCGGCGCGGCGTAGCGGGACAGATGTTTCTGGCCGCTCGCGATTTCCATAAGTTGATTCCGAGATAACATAATCAAAGTCGGCTGGCGCATCGGGGTCAGGGTGAAACAACTTGTTGTCGGGCCCGATGTCCCCCGAAAAAAGAAGACGCAGCGGCTGCTCTCCTTCTTGGTCGATTTCAATCTCGATTGATGCGGACCCGAGAATATGGCCCGCGTTCCAGTACCGTGCGCGCACATCAGGGCCAACTTGCACCCAGTCCACGTAGTCCAAGGCCACGATATGCGACAAACACGCCTCGGCGTCCTTGCGGGTGTAAATGGGCGCAACCTCGGCTTTGCCACGCCGTTGATTGCGACGATTGCGATGTTCCACTTCCATTTCTTGGATGTAACCGCTGTCGGGAAGCATGAACGTGAGCAAATCCCGCGTGCCTTCAGTGGCAAAAATTTTGCCTTTAAAGCCCGTCGACGTCAGTTTTGGCAGCAACCCAGAATGATCAATATGCGCATGGGTTTGTAGCACAAAATCGACATCTTCGGGCTGGAAAGGAAAAGGTTCATAGTTCAGCGCCCTGACTTTTTTAGGTCCTTGAAACAAACCACAATCGACCAAGAACGTACTTTGCTGGGTCGTCAAAAGGTAACAAGACCCAGTGACTTGCTTTGCCGCACCACAAAATTTTAATCTGATATCCGTCATTTGGCGTCCCCTTATCAGAGTGTTTTGGCCATGCGATGAACCAAGCATAAGACATCTTTTCTAGCGTTGACCTAGATCAACCTTAGAATCTGGACAAGGCAGGCATCTAGAAAACTTATGTGTTTCGAACCTGCTATGTTCACCTCAGCCCCGATCTTGGCGAAGACTTGGGCTGAGGACGAGTACTCCGTCGGAAACTTGTGACCAGACCACGTCCCCTAACTTGCTGGCTCTTTCTCTTTCTTTACATCTCGAACAATGGCAGTGCAGTAACCAGCGACCGGGATTTATGAATATTTCATCGGCAGCAAACGCGGCGGGACTAACTGTCAAAACGGTGCGTTATTACGCTGATATCGGCTTGGTCAAAGCCCCTGCACGGTCTGATGCAGGCTACCGCACCTACGATGATGCCTCTGTGTGCAAACTGGTTTTCATCCGCAGATCACGTGCCTTTGGTTTCTCCATTGAAGAATGCCGCGAACTTTTAGGACTATATCAAGACCAAACCCGAACAAGCGCCGAAGTCAAACGCATCGCGTCAAAACGTTTGGAAGACATCGAAATCAAACAACGCGAATTACAATCCTTGCACGACGAATTGGCCCGCTTGGTGACGTCATGTCGTGGCGATCATCGACCAGATTGCCCGATTATTAGCTATTTGGGGTAACAGCTGCTCTACGGTGGTGACGCTAAAAACCTGCAGTTGGCTGCGCTATAAGCTAATGTCCGGAACGGGCCGTTCGCGTCGATCGACACAACTGGCGGAGATGCTGCGAGGCCTTCCCTCCCACGCATCACCAACTATCGCGCAACCAGCATATCTCCCCCATCAGAACGCACACGAAGCCACCGGATCTAAAAGGGCATTTGAAAGTCAGTCCTTAGCTGACTTTCCCCCTGCGCGGCTTCAAAGATGCGGCGGCTGTTAGATCACACCTCACCCACCTCAATCGTAACGCACTGTATTTGCTAAACTTCCTCACACCCAACCCAAAACACCAACGCCCACCCCCATGCTTCGGATCACAAACCACCTCACCAAACGGCCCACACCCCACAATCTCGACTGAATTTTTCGTCGCTCGCAGAAAAAAATCTCCGCGTAAGGGAAGCACGGGTCTAGGGTCAAAAGCCTTCTGGACTTTTGACCCTCCCCCCCTGTTTGTGGAAATGCAGCTCTATTTGCTTGCTGTGGTCGATGCGCCGTAGCCCTGCATCCGGTCCAGAGCATCCCGCAGGGCCGCTCTCAGCGCGGCGCTGTTGCGCGAGCTGACCGTCCAATCATATTTGCGCAGCACTTCACTCATCGACAGGCCCAGCAAACACACGGCCCGCACCGCGTCCAAGTCAGAGATCATCTTGCACACGCGCCCTGCCCCGCGTTTTGACGGGCGGACCTTGCGCATGGGCATCGCCACGCCGCGACCGACTTTGCGTTCAAGCGCCTCGAACTCTTGGCGGGCTGCCAGTCGCAGAACAACGGCATCCACGCCACCGCCACCACCCGAGACGCGCTCGCCATAAGATGTGCCGCGCAGGTCACCGCTTTGAAGTCCTTCATGCAACCCCGCATAGTGGCGTGCCATCGACACCTGCCCCGCGTTGAACGGTTCCTCAAACACGGCCTCCTTGTTCTTGGCTTTGACCTTGGCGTGGGCGTTGAGCGCCTGCGCGCGCATCATGTCGAACACATCGCAGCGATGCATCACAGACCGCTTTTGCCAGCCCGCGTGTTGGTACTTGTCCGTTGTGCCTGGCACGAGCTCTCTCGGATTGCTGATCCGCACAGCGCCGCGTGCTGGCGCGTTTGGCACTTCAGGCCCACATTGCGCAGGCGCAGCCCCAGCGGCCTTGATCTTGGCGACACGGTCGGTCTCAGCGCGCAACCGTGCGGTGCCGTCGCTGCCAACCACAATCACCGCATTGCCTGTTTGCGTCTTCAAAGTTCTTTCCATCAACATCTCGCCACCCTGCCCTCTGTTCATTGTCTTGCTCATTGCGTTTGCCTCAAACTGTGCCCGCGTCGGACGCGTCACTTTTTGCCAAACCTTCGCATTTGCGCATCGCCGCGATGCGTTTGTCGCGCCAGCCGGCATCGATGACCGAGACGCTTTCCGCCCGTGCCAGTCGCCGCTCAATGCTGTGCTGGCGATCCCGCGCGCCCTTGGCGCTTTCCAAAATGCGCTTCAAGGCGAACTCAGTCGGCCAGCGCCGCGACTTGCGCAGGTCCACCAGCAGTTCCGGCGCCCAATCATCGCGCACAGCCCCCTTGCCCAGCTCATGGGCAAACACCGCGCGGATCAAAGGCGAGTTGCTTTCATCAGGGCGTTGGATCACAGCCGCCCATTCCAGCATCTTGTTTGCGATCGGGAACCGGTCTTTGTCTTTGCCACTGGGGCTGGCCGCCGCCTGCTCTTCCAGCGCCGCCAAGTTCACATCGCTCATATAGGCCAGCCGCGCGCACAGGTCTTGCACCATGTCCTCGAACTGATCTTTCGTCAGGCTCGCGGGCTTGGTCAGCCCGCGTCGCAGCAACGGCGTCACCAGCTGCTCTCTCACGCGCTTTTCGCCTGCGGCTTGTTCTGCACTGTTCATGTCTTCACCTGCCTTGTCTTAGCAATTCTGACTTATCCACAGCCTGTGCGCCTCAAATGGAGCGCAACTGCCAATGTCTTTTTCTTTATCTTTGTCTCTATCCCTATCGTGCAGGACACTTCGGAAGTGTCCAAAGACTGTCCGAAGACTGTCCGAAGACTGTCTTGAACTGTCCACTGGACACTTTCAGGACACTTCTGGGACAGTTTGAATTTGTGGCTTAAAGTCGTCGCATCCCGAGATCGAGCATGTGATC
>NZ_FNZV01000009.1 GCF_900109555.1 Pacificibacter marinus
CTTGGCCTACCGGTTTTGCAGTTGCAGCGAATGTCTCCTCTGACGGGCCGCACCGCAGCAGCGCTAATTCTCGGGCAATGGCGGCTCAGGGCCGTGAATGACGGAAGGCATGGTTTTCAATTCGCTGATCTTCTGCGAGGCCGAGATTGTCTCTCTTTGAGCCCTTTTGACCCGGTTCCAATACGCGGATACAAAGGAACAAAGAAATGCGTTCGACTGGAAGCAGAGCGGTGCCGGTCGCGAGGAGTGTGAATGGACAACAATCCGACTACGGGACAATGCCTCTGTGGAGCAGTGAAATTCCGCATATCGGGAGAGTTCGAGAGCTTCTTCCTGTGCCACTGCTCCCGCTGCCGCAAGGATAGCGGTTCGGCCCATTCGGCAAACCTGTTTTCGTCCACAGCCAAACTCATCTGGGTTTCAGGTGAGGCAAACATCAAGATGTTTCATCTCCCTGGTTCACGCCACATGAAGAGCTTTTGCTCCGACTGCGGATCCGCACTGCCTATTTCCCAACCGGAGATTGGTTTGATTGTGGTGCCGGCAGGGTCGCTTGACAGCCAGTTCGACATGCTACCCAACGCGCATATCTGCTGTTCCAGTCGTGCGAACTGGGACAACGATCTGGCCTCCATCGAAAGAATCGACGGACTTCCCCGCTGAAAGCTCGCGCCGATGATGTATTTCAGACAACAGATAGACGATAAGGACGCAACCATCGGCTTCGTCCGGGTTTGCTGTCATTCGAGGGACAGAGATGCTGCGTGATGCACGAATGGCCGCAATAGCCGACCGCATTGCATCATTTTGAAGTGGTGGCCAGGGTCGGCTCTGGGCCTTCCTGACCTGAGACAGCAATTCATTCAGTCAAGTCTTTGGCGCATTGGTGAAAAGGGCTTTGAACAGTTTTTCTGACCGGCGCAAGCCGTCGTTTGTAAGCACCACTGACTTTGCTTTGCCGACCGGATCCAGAATGAGTCCCTTTTCGTGCAGCCGACCGAGCACGTCCCAGTCATGGCCCTTCCAGGCGCGGTGCCCGTCGTGAAGCGTCAGCCAGAGCAGCGCCAGAACCGCGTCGTCAACACTGTCCTCATTGATCTTCATTGTCACAGGGAACGCCAGAAATGAGGGTTTCGTCAAGCTTGAATGCAGCAAATGGTCCAAGATATCAGGGGCTGTTTTGGGCCGACTGGGATTATTGTTTTCTCAAATCAACGGCACCCAGGTGCTGACACCGGTTCGCAATTTGGCTATGAATTGCGCTGAATACGGCTAAGAGTTGGAGAGCTGATGTGCGCAATGACATCTCGGATTTACTTACCTTCATCAGTCAGGATGATCTTTGGTTTGGACGCTTGCAGGAAGTCGTGGCAGAGCATTTGATGCCAGCTCTTGAGGAATTTGACCTTGATTATGATGACCTACCCGAAGTGTTGGGGGAGCCTTGGCCTGGCGTGTTATGGGGATGTGGATTCGAAGATTTTCTGAGCCGCCAGTACGAAGACGGCAATATTGTCGACCTTTACCTCAAGCGACGCGGATGGAACGAACCAGCTGCCAATCGTGAGTATTTCGGTGCTCTGCGAGATACACCAGTCAGCCTTTACGAAGTCAGTGAGGTTAAGCCCGGAACGTCCATGGTTCTTAAAGATCTAGTTGGAGACGCAAAGCCCGTCACGGTGCTTGAAGGATCGGCAACGCAGTCATTGAAGCAATGGGACCGGATTGTCGTTCGTGTCATTTCCGAAAACGACGTCCATGTGATTTCGGGTGCGCTCCTGGCTTTTTCTAGAGAGGCCGTTGCGCTCTTGTTGGATGGTTTATCCACCGTGTTGAACGCCGATAAAAACGATAAGCTATCACTCGCGTCAAACCAGATCTTGAAATGCGCGCCGATCTTCACCAGCGCTTGGCTATTTACGGCCCTACCACGGGCGCTTTCGAAGGAATTGCCCGAATTCACCAACGCAGATGGCGAAGACATTATGTTTCATGATCTACGATTTCCATTTGAGACAGGCGTTAGGCAGAAAGAAGTTTCCCTTTGCTTGAGCGAGCTCAATTGCTTTGCCGCCGATGGTGCACGTTGTTGGACTTGGCTCGCACCACACGGCAGCAAGGCCCCAAGGGAAAACGATGGTCTAGTGTTGGATTCACAGACAGACGGTCGCACTGTGCTAGGTCATATAGAGCTCAAAGGTAAATCCCTGCTTATCAATGTGAACTCATCCGCTCGCGCCGATAGAGTGCGCCACTTGGTGATGAAGGCGGCGGGCCAGTATTTAAAGCAACCTCTGACCACGATCCGCACAGTCGAACAAATGATGGCTGAAGAGCAAGATGAATTGGACTTGGAGGATGCTGACGAAATTCCCCCAGAGATCGCACGGCAGATAGTTCGGGAACACATGGACCGGCATTATCGCGAAACGCTTGATGCGCCGATACCAGCGTTAGGAGGTAAATCACCTAACCAAGCAGTGCGGAGTAAAGAGGGCCGTGTGAAGGTGGTCGAATGGCTAAAGAAGTTGGAGAACAACAGCGCTATGCATCAAAATGAGGCAATCGAAGAATACGATTTTGGCTGGATGTGGGCTGAGCTAGGTCTACAAGAATACCGAAAGTAAGCTGGCTGGTACGATGAGCTGAAATGCTGTGCGTTGTACGAAGGGCAGCAATGCTGAATGCAGCCTTTCGCTTTTAGGCCACGCTACCACTAATGTTACAGAATAGCTGCGGATAAGGGAGACATTCAACGATCACTTGTTTTGGTTTCTTGTCCCGACCAAGATTGAGAGTATCTCAATACCCTCGAACCCTGACCAAACCCTGTACAAGAAGCGAACATGTCATGAACGGATGGGCTATCTCTGCCCTCCGAAGGCAGTGGTCAATAGTTCGGGGTTGTGTGGTATGAAAGTGCACCTACTTCCCCATAATTCCCCCACAGTTATAAAAATTACTAATTATTTATACGTTTTTTGGTGCACACCGCCTCCAAATAGCGTGACGTTCTCGAAACCTCATACATTTCACGAGTTGCCTGCCTGTCCGATTTTTGGGGCGTTCCAACACATCAACACAGCGGCAATCGACGTGGCGGGTAAGAAAGGTTTGGGTGCCAGATATAAAATATCAGTCGGTGCGATTGGCTGACACCTGGGATTCTCTTTTTGTTAAAAGAGGATGCTGTCTAAAAGTGGGAAAGATTCTCTAAATGTTCATGGGTATTTGGGGTGTTTTAAGTTTCCCACTTTGGCGGTAAGTATTTGAATTTATTGGAAATTGGTAGGCCCGGCAGGACTTGAACCCGCAACCAAAGCGTTATGAGCGCTCTGCTCTAACCAGTTGAGCTACAGGCCCGCCGAGGCCTTGAATATGGCGAGATTGCACGGGGGTCAAGCGGATGATTTGCGCTTTTGCTTTCCTTACGTCCCAGAGTGCGATAAAGCGCGTGCAAATGATGCCAGTTTGGGGATTTTAGATCATGAGCGATGCAAAAAGCGGCCTAACATACGCGGATGCCGGTGTGGATATTGATGCAGGCAATGCGCTTGTAGAGCGGATCAAACCTGCGGCCAAGAAAACCGCGCGCTCAGGCGTGATGGCGGGTCTCGGTGGGTTTGGTGCTTTGTTCGATCTCAAAGGGGCAGGGTACACAGACCCAATTCTTGTGGCTGCGACCGACGGCGTTGGCACCAAACTACGCATTGCAATTGATACAGGTAACGTCTCTACGATTGGCATCGATCTGGTCGCTATGTGTGTGAATGATCTGGTCTGTCAGGGTGCTGAGCCTTTGTTTTTCCTAGATTACTTTGCAACTGGCAAGCTTGAACTTGACCAAGCGACCGCGATTATCGAAGGCATTGCCAAGGGTTGTGAATTGTCCGGATGCGCGTTGATCGGTGGTGAAACTGCTGAAATGCCTGGCATGTACCATGACGGTGATTTCGATCTCGCAGGGTTTTCTGTCGGCGCGATGGAGCGCGGGCAGGACTTGCCGGCTGGCGTTGTTGCTGGCGATGTCTTGATTGGCTTGGCATCTGACGGTGTACATTCCAACGGCTATTCTTTGGTGCGTAAAACCGTTGAGGTTTCTGGGCTGGGCTGGGGCGATAAAGCGCCTTTCGCAGATGGCACACTTGGCGAAGAGCTTTTGAAACCAACACGTCTTTATGTGAAACAAACGCTGGCTGCGATCCGTGCGGGCGGTGTTCACGCGCTGGCGCACATCACGGGCGGTGGTTTGACTGAAAACTTGCCGCGGGTTTTGCCGGATGACTTGGGCGCTGATATTGATCTGACCTCTTGGACTTTGCCGCCTGTGTTTTCTTGGATCGCCGACACCGCTGGTTTGGCCGAATCTGAAATGCTCAAAACCTTTAACGCAGGCGTTGGCATGGTTTTGTCTGTCGATGCCGCGCGCGCGGATGCGATTATCGCGTTGCTCGAAGCTGAAGGCGAAACTGTCTACACGCTCGGCACTGTGACTGCTGGCGCGGGCGTGCGTTACACAGGATCGTTGACGTAAAGGGCGCGCTCAAGTGAAAAACGTTGCGATATTGATCTCGGGCAGTGGGTCCAACATGGTGACACTGGCCCAATCAATGAGGGGGGATCACCCTGCACGGCCTTGTGTGGTGTTGTCCAATCGCCCTGATGCAGGCGGGCTGGCCAAGGCGCAGGCTTTGGGCATTCCTACTGTGGTTGTCGATCATAAAGAGTTCAAAGGCGACCGCGCTGCTTTTGATGCGGCGGTGATTGCAGCACTTGATCCCTATGCCCCTGATGTCGTTGCTTTGGCTGGATTTATGCGGATTCTCACGCCAGAGTTTATCACGCATTATGCGGGTAAAATGCTGAACATTCACCCATCGTTGTTGCCCAAATACAAAGGGCTGCACACACACCAGCGCGCGATCGAAGCAGGCGATGCGCAAGCGGGATGTTCGGTGCATGAGGTCACAGCAGAGTTGGATGGCGGGCCTATTTTAGCACAAGAGCGCGTGGATATTGCCCCTGATGACACAGCAGAGACGCTTGCCGCCAAAATTCTACCTTTAGAGCACAAAATTTATCCTGAAACCCTGCGCAGTTTTGTCTCTGGTGCGTTCGCAGCGCGCGATTGACGCGCTGCGATTTGACTTTCTAAACCCTAGTGACGTTCAAGTGCTGAACCCGCACTGTTGCCGTGCCAATCTTCGCCTTGATAGGTCGGTGTTTTCGGGAAAAGGCTTGGGCCAAGCCCCATCAAAATGACCATAATTCCCACCGCAATGAGTAAACCCCAACCGTTTTTCAAGATAGGGTGGCTTGAAAGAGTTGTGTTGGGTGTCAAAGTGAGCGGTCTAGGTATCTTTGTAATACTGGACATGATTATGGGCCTTTGCTGTATATCTAAATGCAGTTTTGCCTGCGGGTGAGTGATGGCGTCACTTTCTCACGCGGCATTGTATTTTAAAAACGAATATATTTTACACTTACGATCACAATTATTGATGCTTGTGTATCTCTAGGTCATTCTAGCACGATGATTTTAACTGAATTCAGGGGGCTACCGGCAATTCAACCTATCTGCTTTTCTTTTTGGCCTAAGTTGCTTAAAAAAAGCCACGATCTGCGGGATGACCCCGTAAAACTTAGAAAAGACGTACATGATCACCATCAAAACGACTGAGGCGCTTCAAGCCTTTTGCGACCACGCCAAAAACTATCCTTTTGTCACTGTGGACACGGAATTCCTTCGAGAGCGCACCTATTATTCCAAGCTTTGCCTCGTGCAGCTTGCTGTAACTGGGGACAACGAAGAAGACGCCGTTTTACTTGACCCTTTAGCCAAAGATATAGATCTTGCGCCGCTCTATGAGCTGTTTCGCAACGAAGATGTGGTCAAAGTATTTCACGCAGCGCGCCAAGATTTAGAAATTTTCTATATCCAAGGTGGCGTTATCCCTGCGCCTTTGTTCGACACCCAAGTGGCCGCGATGGTTTGCGGGTTTGGTGAACAGGTTGGGTACGAGACTTTGGTGCGCAAGATTGCCAAGCAAAGCCTTGATAAAACATCACGTTTTACCGATTGGTCGCGCCGCCCATTGACGCCAGCCCAAGAGACATACGCGCTGGCGGATGTGACGCATTTGCGGATGATTTACGAATTCTTGGACGCTGAGATCAAGAAAACGAACCGCGAAAAATGGGTCGCCGAAGAGATGCAGGTGCTTATGTCGCCTGGTACTTATGTGGTGGAGCCTGAGGACGCTTGGAAACGTGTGAAAACACGCACCAGTTCGGGTAAATTTTTGGCTGCGGTCAAAGAGCTTGCAGCATTTCGCGAAGAATATTCACAGTCGCGCGACATTCCCCGCAACCGTGTTTACAAAGATGATGCGATGCTGGAATTGGCATCGACCAAGCCTAAAAATGCACAGGATTTGTCACGATCTCGTTTGCTTTTACGTGAAGCCCGTAAAGGCGACATTGCTGATGGTATCATTGCCGCGATTGAAGCCGCGTCGAAATACACTGCCGAGCAAATGCCAAAGGTTGATCCTGACCGCGATAAATTGCAGGTGAACCCTGCGTTGGCCGATATGTTGCGCGTGTTGTTGAAAGCCAAATCTGACACCGCGAATGTTGCGGCAAAAATGATCGCGTCTTCCGCGCAACTTGATATGATCGCAGCGGGCAAACGTGATCTGCCCGCGCTGTCAGGCTGGCGGGCAGAGGTGTTTGGCGATGATGCTATGCGTCTGTGCAACGGTGAAATCGGCTTGGCTGTTAAAGGTCAAAAAGTGGCTGTGATCCCGCTTTAAGCGTATAGATCAAGGTCCATTTTAAATGTGATCGAGGGGTCTTTGGGGACCTGTTCAAACCCACAGGCGGCATAGGACAACTGTGCCGCCGTATTTATATCTTGCGTACTAACTGTTAGCTCGCGACATCCAAGGGCTGTTGCTGTGTCAGCTGCGGCATCAATCAATTGCCGCCCAACACCGCGCCCGCGCATGTCTTTGGCGATGTACAGGTGGTGTAAATCCAGCGTTCGCTGCCCGAAATGCAGTTTGAATCCGCGCACAAGGCCAGCGTAGCCAATCAATCGTTCGCCGCGTTCGGCCACGAGAATGCTCAACCAAGGTTCGGTGGTGAAAACACTGGACCGCAATGCATCTTCAGAAATCAGCGGCACATCGCCATGGTGTTTTGCCAACTCTTCGATCATGCGCGCCAAGGCACGGCAATCGCTGCGGCGGGCAGGGCGGATGGTGATGGTTTGTTCTAAAGTCTCTATCATTTTGGTCTCCTGATGCCACAGGACGCCAAAACACAAAAAGCCACCCTGCGGCGGCTTTTGTTATGTCACAACTTAAACCGCACCTTATGAGGAACGGGCATAATATACTGTTGTGACGATCATTTTCTTCATGTGGTTATTCTGCCCAAGCTGGTCGCCACCGTCAAGCGATAAAAAACCCGCCTATCGCAAAAGCAAAAGGCGGGTGCAATCCCTCATCCCAAAGGCGTCGTTTGTGTCTACAGGCTGGTTTCAATCAGTCGGTTTTGATTAATCGATCCTCATCAACCATTCTAGATTAACCGTTCCAATTAGCCGTCGTAGTCAACTTCTTCGGTCAAACGCAATGCTTCTGCACGCTCACCAGCGATGGTCATCAAGTTCAGATCATCGGCTTTAAAGCTGCCCCAGCTTGCCACCAATTCGCTTGGCTCTGTGCCTGGCGCAATTGGGTATTCACTGTTGACTTCGGCGTAGATCGTTTGTGCTTCGGGGGACGTCAAATATTCAATGAATTGTGTGGCTTCCGCAATGTTCTTGGCCGATTTGGTCAAAGCGACACCAGAAATATTCACGTGTGTGCCGTGGCCCTCGAACACAGGAAAATCGAGACGTACAGAATCCGCCCAGACTTTTTGATCGGGGTCCGCAAGCATCTGGCCCATGTAATATGTGTTGCCCAGCGAGATGTCGCATTCGCCGGCCCAGATTGCTTTTACCTGTGCGCGGTCGTTGCCTTGCGGTTTGCGCGCCAAGTTGTCTTTGATGGCGGCCAACCACGTTTTGGTGTTTTCCGCGCCGTGGTGGGCAAGATAGGCAGATGTCAGGCCGATCATGTAGGAATGCGTGCCTGAGCGTGTGCAAATACGGCCCTTCCATTTCGGGTCAGCAAGATCTTCGTATGTGGTGATATCACCCTCTTTTGTCGCCTCGCGGGATGCATAAACAATGCGCGCCCGTGTGGTAACACCCCACCAATGCCCTTCGGGATCATGGTATGCGGCAGGCACATTGGCCCTCAGCGTCTCGGTATCAATTGACTGTGTCACACCAGCATCAACAGCTTCGGCCAGACGCGAAATATCCACGGTCAAAATAACATCTGCAGGGGACCGATCGCCTTCGGCCTTTAAACGTTCGACCAAGCCTTTTTCAAGAAAGGCAACGTTTACATTGATGCCTGTTTTTGCGGTGAATGCTTCGGTCAGTGGTGCGATTAGCTCGGGTTGACGGTGTGAATACACGTTAACATCTGCTGCGAAGGCGGGGGATGCGGCCAAAAGTGTTGTCGCGATAAGTGTGGTGCGTAAGGTCATGATATCCTCCAAGTTGCGTTGGAAGGTTTTAATCTGACAGAATTAGTCGGGTCAATACCTGATTGGAACAATCGGGTTTATTATGGCGCGATTGTGCCTATAGCTTTCCTTGTTTGTCGCGTATTTTGACCTTGTCCCAAATGGCGTCCATTTCAGCCAGATCACTGTCCTTTGGGGACTTGCCTATCTTTTGCAGCTCGTTTTCTACAGCATTGAAACGGCGTATGAATTTTTCATTTGCTGCACGCAAGGCTTCTTCAGTTTCAATCCCCATATGCCGCCCCAAATTTACCATCACGAATAGTAAATCACCATATTCTTCAAACACATCTGCTTGGGTTTTAATGTTGCGGGCCTCAACCAGTTCAGCGGATTCTTCGACAATCTTATCTATTACATGGGTGACATCAGGCCAATCAAACCCAACACGCGCCGCGCGTTTTTGCAATTTTTGCGCGCGCATCAATGCTGGCAACCCCATGGCAACGCCATCTAAAACCCGCGTTTCGCCTCGGCGGTCACGCTCAGACGCTTTTTGCACTTCCCAGTCAATTGTCTGCTGTTCTGGCGATTTTTGATTGCTTTGATCGCCAAACACATGCGGGTGACGATCAATCATTTTGGTTGCAATCGTTTTGGCCACATCTTGAAAATCAAACAGGCCTTTGTCGGCTGCTATTTGCGATTGAAACACCGATTGAAACAAAAGATCCCCCAACTCAGATTGCAGGTCCACCATGTCACCACGCTTGATCGCATCCTCGACCTCATAGGCTTCTTCGATGGAAAAAGGCGCAATGGTTTCAAACGTTTGCTCAACATCCCACGGACAACCACCCACGGGGTCACGCAGACGACGCATGATTTCAAGCAGCTGTTCGATGCCCTCGGGCACTTCAAAGATCGGGTCGCGGTTTGGTTTATCTGTCATAAGGCTAAAGTGAGCAGAATTAGGGGGCTTTGCAAGCCAAGTTTGCGCTGTTACACATCTTGTTATGACCAAGACATGCACCCTCATTATTTGCTGCATTACCTGCTGATATTTTCACGCGGGTTCTGGTCTCTTTTCTCTATTGAATGAAGCTGATATGCCCGCGGGGACACCCGAAGGAAAAGCTATGCCTGAGACAAAAAATGCGACCGAAATCCGCCTGACCAACACGAAAACACGCAAAAAAGAAGCGTTTGTGCCGATTGATGCGAACAATGTGCGGATGTATGTCTGTGGGCCGACGGTCTATGATCGCGCCCATATCGGCAATGCGCGCCCTGTGATTGTGTTCGATGTGCTGTATCGCTTGCTGCGCCATGTGTACGGTGAAAACCACGTTACTTATGTGCGCAATTTCACTGACGTGGATGATAAAATCAATGCCAAGGCGGCGCAAACAGGTCGGTCTATTCGCGAAATCACAGACGAGACAATCGGCTGGTATTTGGACGATATGCGATCCGTTGGTGCGCTTGATCCTGATCAAATGCCACGCGCGACCGAATATATCGCGCAGATGATCACGATGATTGAAACACTGATTGCCAAAGGTCATGCTTATTCAGATGGCGCAGGGCATGTGCTGTTTTCGGTGAAAAGTTACGAAAAATACGGTACTCTGTCTGGGCGCTCAGTTGATGATATGATCGCAGGTGCGCGGGTCGAAGTGGCTGACAACAAACGTGATCCTATGGATTTCGTGCTGTGGAAGCCCTCTGTGGGCGATCAACCTGGATGGGACAGCCCTTGGGGAAAAGGTCGCCCTGGATGGCATATCGAATGTTCTGCCATGGCAGAGGATTTGTTGTGGAAGAGGCCATTTGAAGCGGGGGTGCTGAGTGAAAAAGCACTCGCACATCCTCACACCTTCGACATTCACGGCGGCGGCAACGATTTGATGTTCCCGCACCACGAAAACGAGATCGCGCAAAGCTGCTGCGCAAGCGGCCACGCCGAGGATGGCGCGGGCTTTGCTAACTATTGGCTCCACAATGAAATGTTGCAGGTTGAAGGCAAGAAGATGTCCAAGTCTTTGGGCAATTTCTTCACCGTGCGGGATTTAATAGAAAAATATCAACGTCAATTTGCAATTGACAATATTGGACCCGCTATTCGCCTTCGTTTTCTTCAAACTCATTACCGCTCACCGATGGATGTTACTAGCCAGTCTATAGAGGATGCTGCTGTTAAGCTCGATAATTGGGCGAGAATACTTGAGTCGTTTTCTGTAAACAAAAGCATCGTTTCGGAGCCCAACCCAATTATTCTTGCGCTCGCTGACGACTTAAATACTTCAAAAGCAATTTCAGAAATGGATAAACTGCATTCGTTTCTTTCTGAGCCTTTTTTGCCGGGGACGGTAGTTTCTGGAAACAATGATCGGAGTCAGGAGATTCTGTGGTTCAATGAAGGCTTTGAGATTTTAGGCTTTACGCTTGATGGCATTAATTCCCTTCGGCACAGTGTTTGGTCTGAAAAGTTAAAATCAGTTAGTATAAACACGGATGTGTCAAAGCTAATCGAAGCACTTCTAGAAGAACGGCGAAAAGCTAGACAAGATAAAGATTGGGCCAGAGCGGATAAATTGAGGGACGCATTTGCAAATTCAGGTGTCGCAGTAAAGGATACTTCTGATGGTGTTTCTTGGGAGTTGACGCAGAATTTCGATCCCTCAAAACTGGAGGGTCTGCTGTGAACGCCGCTCAAAAAGATCGCCTTTATCTCTTCGACACCACGCTGCGCGATGGTCAACAAACCCAAGGCGTGCAGTTTTCAACGGCTGAAAAATACCAAATCACCGATGCGCTCGACAGGCTTGGGGTGGATTATATCGAAGGCGGTTGGCCCGGCGCCAACCCAACAGATTCCGAATTTTTCGAACAAGCGCCCAAAACAAAAGCCACGTTTTTGGCCTTTGGCATGACCAAACGGGCAGGGCGCTCGGCCGAAAATGACGAAGTGCTCGCGGGCGTGATGAACGCAGGCACGGATGCCGTGTGTTTGGTGGGCAAAACCCATGATTTCCACGTGACCACCGCGCTTGGTATCACTTTGGACGAAAACGTCGAAAATATTTCGGCGTCCTTTGCGCATTTGGTTAAAAATGGCCGCGAAGCATTGTTTGACGCTGAACATTTCTTTGACGGATATAAAGCCAATCCCGATTACGCGTTGAAATGTCTGAAAGCGGCATACGACGCCGGCGCGCGCTGGATCGTTTTATGCGACACCAATGGCGGGGCTTTACCGGATGAAGTCTTTGAAATCACACGCAAAGTGATTGAATCTGGTATTCCCGGTGATCATCTGGCGATCCACACACATGACGATACGGGCAATGCCGTGGCCAATTCATTAGCTGCAATCAACGCTGGTGCGCGTCAGGTACAAGGCACGTTGAACGGTCTTGGCGAACGCTGCGGCAACGCCAATTTGATCACGTTGATCCCAACGCTTTTGCTGAAAGAGCCGTATAAATCGACGCTTGAAACTGGCGTTCCTGCGGATGGTCTGCAAAGCCTTGTGCAAGTGTCGCGTATGCTGGACGATATTTTGAACCACGTGCCAAACCGCTCTGCGCCCTATGTTGGCGCCTCTGCGTTTGCGCATAAAGCGGGCTTACATGCCTCGGCTATTTTGAAAGATCCGACCACGTACGAACATATTCCGCCCGAAACCGTGGGCAATGCGCGGATTGTGCCGATGTCGAACCAAGCGGGGCAGTCAAATCTGCGCAAACGTTTGGGCGATATGGGGCTGAACTTACCCAAAGACGACCCTGCGATGGGGCGTATTTTGGACCGGATCAAAGAGCTTGAAGGCATAGGTTATTCATTTGACACCGCACAGGCGTCGTTTGAATTGCTGGCGCGGGCAGAAATCGGCCTTTTGCCACAGTTTTTCTCGGTCGAACGCTATCGTGCCACGGTCGAGCGTCGCTTGGACAGTCGCGGCAAAATGAGCCACCTATCAGAGGCCACGGTTGTGGTGAACATAGGCGGGGAACGGCTATTATCCGTGTCCGAAGGCATCATAGCAGACGGCACTGATGGTGGGCCAGTGAATGCGTTGTCAAAGGCGCTTGTCAAAGATTTGGGCCCCTACCAAAGCCTGATAGAAGACATGGAACTTGTTGATTACAAAGTCAGAATTACCCAAGGCGGTACAGAGGCCCGCACACGGGTTATCATTGATCACGAAGACAGCATTGGGCGGCGTTGGTCGACAGTTGGCGTGTCTTCTAACATCATAGATGCCTCATTCGAGGCGCTGTTGGACGCGATCAATTGGAAGCTTGTGCAAGACGGGGCGCAAGCCTTGGGTGCGGAATAAATGTTGAAACCGCAAGACGTGCAAGCCTGTGCCAACTTGGTGCGTGAAGCTGATCAAGAACGATTTCGCGCCACAATGGCCGCGCCCGTTGCTGCACGAGATGTGTTGTTTCCGATCCATGCCTTTTGTTTGGAAATTGCCAAAGCGCCGTGGTTGACCAAAGAAAGCATGATTGCGGAAATGCGATTGCAGTTCTGGCGCGATGTTTTGCAGGAAAAGATCGACGGAAAAGACCCGCGCGCCCATGAGGTCGCGCGACCTTTTGCGCAGGTGATAGATGCCAAGGCTGCCGAGGCTTTGGACGCGACCGTCACTGCGCGTCAGTGGGATATTTACAAAGATCCGCATGAAGATAGCGCAGCCTTTAAACGGTATCTTACCAGCAGTTATGCGACCCCATTGGTGGAAGCTTCGCGTTTACTTGGTGCATCAAATGCGCATGATAAGGCATTGAAAAATATTGCATATGCTGGTGCATTGGTGCGGTATTTCGCGGCTGTTCCCAAGTTGGAAGATGCCGGACGCATTCCATTGCTGGACGGGCGACCAGAGAGTGTTTCGCAATTGGCACAGGATGCGCTGGATGCAGCTCAGGGGAGCGGTGCAGTGCTTGCGACATTAAGCAAAACAGCCCGCGCACCGATGATTGATGCCATGACGCATCTGCCGTTGCTCAAAATTGTTGCACGCGATCCGCATGCGGTCAGTGAGGGGCGCTTAAGCCTGACGCCTTTGCGCCAATCCTTGCGTTTGGCACTGGTGTCTCAAGCGCCGTCTTGGGCTTTTGTCTGATAGTAATTCAAAATATAGACCCGAATGGCCGATGCCAGACCACTTTCCACGCCGCGCAATTCATCAATTTCGGCTGCTAACACGTTGATAGGTTTGCCTGTTTCTCTGGCTATGTCACGAAAGGCGGTCCAGAATGAATCTTCCAGTGATACGGATGTGCGGTGGCCGTGTAGTGTGAGTGATCGTTTGACGGGGCGGCCAATCATTCGAGACTTTCCGTTTTATGGCCATCAAGCACGGCCTTAGCTTTGGCCTTCTGGGCTTTTTCCAACTCTTTTTGCGCCTTTGTACGACCGAACTTCACAGAGTTCTCATCAGCCTGCGCACGTTTGGCTGTGCGAGCCTTTTGTTTACGAAAGGCATTGAGATTTATGGTGTTGCTCATGGGGTGTAATGTTACCGCTTTACGTGCTTCTGGCAAGTCAGTTGTTTGGGGCAAAGCAAAAGGGCGACCCAAAGACCGCCCAGTAAGGTGCTGGTATATAAGATAATTAGTCTTTTGGACCAATCATCTGTTCAGGACGCACAACAGCGTCAAAGGTTTCAGCATCGACAAAGCCCAAAGCGATGGCTTCTTCTTTCAAAGTCGTGCCATTCTTATGCGCGGTTTTGGCAACTTTGGTCGCATTGTCGTAGCCGATGGTGGGTGCCAAAGCTGTGACCAGCATCAAGCTTTCTTTCATCAACTTGTCGATGCGATCGATATTGGCCTCTGTGCCTACAACCATGTTGTCGGTGAATGCTGAGGCGCTGTCGCCCAAAAGTTGCATAGATTGCAACACGTTATAAGACATCATTGGGTTGTAAACGTTCAACTCAAAGTGGCCTTGCGACCCAGCCATGCCGACAGCCGCGTCATTGCCCATAACGTGGCAGCAGACCATGGTAAGAGCCTCGGCTTGGGTTGGGTTCACTTTGCCTGGCATAATAGAAGAGCCCGGCTCGTTTTCTGGCAAGATCAATTCGCCCAGACCTGAGCGCGGTCCAGAGCCGAGTAAACGCATGTCGTTGGCTATTTTGAACAAGGACGCAGCAACGGTTTTCAACGCGCCAGAGAACATGACCATCGCGTCGTGTGCGGCCAAGGATTCAAATTTGTTAGGGGCGGTGACAAAGGGCAGATCAGTGATGTCGGCCATGTGTTTGGCGACGGCTTCGGACCAGCCTTTTTTGGTGTTTAGACCTGTGCCAACCGCTGTGCCGCCTTGGGCCAGCTCATAAATGTCTGGCAAACAAGAGTTCACGCGCTCGATGCCTTTGCGCACTTGATGCGCGTAGCCGCCGAATTCTTGGCCCAATGTCAAAGGGGTCGCATCTTGCGTGTGGGTACGGCCGATTTTGATGATGTCTTTGAACTGCTCAGACTTGGCTTCCAAAGCAGAAGCCAGTTTGTCGAGACCGGGCAGCAAGACATCACGCGCTTGCATGCCGATGGCTACGTGCATGGCGGTTGGGAAGGTGTCGTTGGACGACTGGCCCATGTTGCAATGATCGTTGGGGTGAACCGGCTTTTTGCTTGCCAATTCACCGCCGAGCATTTCAATTGCGCGGTTCGAAATCACTTCGTTGGCGTTCATGTTGGACTGGGTGCCTGACCCCGTTTGCCACACGACAAGTGGGAAGTTGTCGTCGAATTTGCCGTCGATCACTTCTGTCGCGGCTGCGATAATTGCATCGGCCAGCTCTTTGGTTAGGTTGCCTTGCGCAAAGTTTTCCATCGCACAGGCTTTTTTCACAACACCAAGCGCGCGGATGATGGGCACGGGCTGTTTTTCCCAACCAATGGGGAAATTCATGATGGATCGCTGCGTTTGCGCGCCCCAGTATTTATCTGATGGAACCTCTAGTGGGCCAAAACTGTCAGTTTCTGTACGGGTGGTGGTCATCGGAGCGCTCTCCCTTGATGCGAAGCCATAATTTGGAATGGATATACGCGTTAAGGGCCAATCATGCAATGTATACAGCCGCATACATATAGGTGTTAGCGCTATAATTTGACAAATTGTTGGGTCAAATTGAGCCACCCGTAGCTCATCGTCATTTTAGCATGTCTTTGCTTAAACTCTAGACCAAGGCGTTTGGGTATATTGAGATTTTGGGCAAGGTTTGCAATTGACGCGCCTTGCCCTAAGAAATCAATCTATTTGCGAAATTGATCGAGTGATACAATTTCAGCCTCTTTCGGGGCTTTTTTCACGTCAGTTTTACTTGGTTTAGCAGGCTCGAATTCTGACACGTCGGCATCAGTAATTTTGGCACTGTCTGAAATTTCTGTATCGTCGTCATCATCTTCATCAGACTCTTGCGTTTCAAATCGCAGGCCAAATTCAACCGACGGATCCACAAAAGTGCGAATAGCGTCATATGGAATAAACAAAGGTTCCGGGCTGTCGCCAAAATTCAACGTGATTGAAAAGCTGTCTTCGTTGACTTCAAGATTGTCGAACCAATGCTGAATCACCACAGTCATTTCTTCTGGGTAACGATCTGACAGCCAGTCCGCCAATTCCACATCAGGGTGCATCGTGTCGAAGGTGATGAAAAAATGGTGATCCCCCGGCAATCCGTCTTTGCGCACGTTTTCGAGCACTTGCCGGATCAAACCGCGCATCGCGTTGTGCATTAGATTTCCGTAATCGATGGATTTAGCCATCCCGCATCCTTCCATATCTTCTTATGTGCAGCATAGGGGATTCGGGGCTGAAGGAAAGAGGTCGAACGCAGTCGGGCTCGCAAGAATTTAGGGATTACCAGATCAGGTTTTCACAACCATTCAAAGTGGCGTTGTTTTTATGCGCTTTCTACAATTCCAATTTGCACTGAACCACTCGAAAAATGTGTTGCCAGACAGACCCTAACCAATAGAATTTTGGGCACACTGCCATTAGGGCCTTTTAATGTCGCCACAGCACAGACCCGTTTGCAGGTTGCGAAAGCCATAGCACAAAAGACATAAATGATCCGTTACGATCCTTGAAATACAGGGGTAAAGGCGCGAAAAATGCGTCATTACAAAGATTTCAGCGCAGAAAAACATATTAACATGTGAGTGAAAGTGCAGGTTTCTGTTGCCAGGTACCTGCGAACCCCGCCAAACGCTGCTAAGCGTAAGGACTTAGATTTTCAATGTTTCGCACAGCTTACGCTGCGAGAGCCATTGGAGCTTTGTTGTCATTTGCAACTACTCATTGTGTACCGATAACGGTGGTAACTCACCGAAACAAAGCTAACCCCTTTAGACGTCCGTCGATCCTATTTCGTCCCCATGTGCCCCGATCCGAACCCCAAATGAGAGCTTTGAGCGGGAGTGATTGGTGGAGACGCAGGGTACCGCCCCCTGGTCCGATCCGCTTATTGCGAGCGCGTTTATGTCCATAGTCGAGCAAGCCCGACACGCAATATATAAGGCGGGCGCTGGCGCGCTGCAAGGGGCGTTATAGGTAAGGCGTTGAAATTTAGGGGCTGCGGCCATTACTGCGCATCAGAAAACTGACAAAATTTGAGGGCGCAAGTATCAGTCGCGCCCTTTGCATGGTTTGACGGAATGGTTTGACATTTATCGTACAGGTTGTGAGTGTTTTGAACGATAGAATGAGCCGATATTTGGCGTGATTGAGTGCAGGAGGATACGATGCGGGCATTGGTGATGGAGCAGGGGTCAGATGGGCTTGCGGCTGCGCATGTGAAAGACATTGACGAAGGTATGTTGCCTGCGGGCGATGTGACCGTCAAAGTTGAATATTCAACGCTAAACTACAAAGATGGCCTGTGTTTATCGCCCAAAGGTGGCGGACTTGTGCGCAATTATCCCCATGTACCCGGCATCGACTTCGCGGGCATTGTTGAGACATCCAAAGACGCACGTTACGCCCCCGGTGACAAAGTTGTGCTGACAGGCTGGCGTGTAGGTGAGATGCATTGGGGCGGTTACGCCGAAAAGGCACGCGTTTCTGCTGACTGGTTGGTGCCTTTGCCCCACGGCCTAACAACGCGCCAAGCAATGGCCGTCGGCACAGCGGGCTTCACCGCAATGCTCGCGGTTTTGGCGCTTGAAGATCACGGATTAACGCCTGACAAAGGCCCTGTGCTGGTCACTGGTGCTGCGGGTGGCGTCGGATCTGTTGCAACTGCGATTTTGGCCAATTTGGGCTATGAGGTCGCTGGTGTGACAGGGCGACCTGAACAAGCTGAGTATCTTAAATCCTTGGGCGCATCGCAGATTGTAGCGCGCGGCGACATCAATGAAGTTGTCAAACGCCCGCTTGAGGCGGAAACATGGGCGGGCTGCATTGATGCTGTGGGCGGCGAAATGTTGGCGCGCATCTTAGGCCAACTTAAATACGGTGGCTCTGTTGCCTCGATAGGCTTGGCTGGGGGGGCAAACCTGCCAGCCAGCGTCATTCCATTTTTGTTGCGTGGTGTGAACTTGTTAGGCATCGACAGCGTGATGCAGCCGTTTGAAAACCGCCAACGCGCTTGGGCGCGGGTGGCGACAGATTTGCCTCTGGACAAATTGGACAGTATGACGGTCTCGGCCACCTTGGATGACCTGCCCAAACTTGGCGCAGATATTTTACAGGGCGGGGTTAAAGGCCGTGTGGTTGTTGAAATTTGACCCTGTTTGTACAAAAACCTGAACAAAATTGAATTCTGAAAGAGCGCTTGTGACTGATTTACATACCCTCGTGCCTGTGGTGGGGCTGCTGCTTGTTATTGGCGCATTTGGTGGCATTTTGGCCGGACTTTTGGGCGTGGGCGGCGGCATCGTTTTGGTGCCTGCGTTCTATTTCGCCTTTTCATATCTGGGGTTTGACTCTGATATCTTAATGCAAATTTGTGTGGCGACTTCACTGGCAACGATCATCGTCACATCGCTTCGATCGGTTGCTGCGCATCATAAAAAAGGCGCTGTGGATTGGGATATTCTCAAATCACTCGCCCCTGGAATTGTGTTCGGTGCCGTGCTGGGAATGTTGACGGCCAGCGTGCTTAAATCGTCAAGTTTGCAGCTTATTTTTGGCGTTATGGCGGTGATTGTTGGCATTTACATGGCCTTTGGTAATGTGAATTGGCGGTTGGGCGCGCAAATGCCCAAAGGCGTTTGGCGTAGTATTTTGTCAACTGCGATCGGGTTTTTATCTGTGCTGATGGGAATCGGTGGCGGATCGCTTGGGGTGCCAACGATGACGCTGTACGGCGTGCCTATTCACCGCGCTGTGGCCACGGCTGCGGGACTGGGGGCTGTGATCGCCATTCCGTCTGTGGTGGGTTTTTTATTGGTGGATTTGCCGCAAGATATCACGCCGCCCTTCACCATTGGCGCTGTGAATATTCCGGCATTTTTGATTGTGATTGCAATGACGTTGATCACGGCACCTTACGGGGCGAAATTGGCGCACCGGATGAATCCAAAGCCACTCAAGCGCTTGTTTGGGGTGTTTTTGATTTTGGTGGCGTTCAATATGCTGCGCAAAACTTTTGGCGCTTAGTCAAACGTGCGTTTAAGCCGTGCTGCGCGTCCGCCGCGCCGCGTGTTTGGGGCAGGGCTGCGGTTTGGCAGATCGGCCATAACGGCGCTGCGTTGATCTGGTGTCATTTTGGACCAGCCGCCGATTTCGTCGATTGAGCGCGCGCAGCCCAAGCACATCCGTGTCTCAGGATGAATTTGACACACTTTGGTGCACGGACTTTCAATCTCTGCCCGTACCCAGATTTTATCCGTGCTTGTATCTGACGTTTTAATCATGATGCAGTTTTCAAATGGCCCAAACGGTCCAAAGCCCCTTGCAAAATCAGCCCAGCGGCAACTTGATCGATCTTTTCGGCACGTTTTGCACGCGACATATCTGCCTCAAGCATCACGCGCTCTGCAGCCACGGTCGACAGGCGTTCATCCCAGTAAGTGATTGGAATTTCAATCAATTGACTTAGGTTGCGCGCGAATGCACGGGTCTTTTGGCAACGCGGGCCCTCGGACCCATCCATGTTACGCGGCAATCCCAAAACAACGCCGCCAATCTCGCGTTCTTCAAAGACTTTGATCAACTCTTGCGCGTCCAGTGTGAACTTTTTACGCCGCACGGTCATGGCCGAAGATGAAATAGACCGAAAGCGATCAGATACCGCGACACCAATGGTTTTGTCACCAAAATCAAGCCCAGCAATCGCGCTCATCGGGGCAAGAGTGCCCGCGAATTCGATAATGTCGTCGAAAATTTGCGTGCTCATTGGGTCACTCCTGCGGATTGGGCCGCGGCGCTAATTTGCGCCAAAGCTTTGGGGTCAGGTCCAAAGATGATCTGAGCCTCGTTCCATATAGCACGGGCACGCGCAGTGTCACCCAAAACGCCCAAAGATGAAATCAAGCGGGCCCATTCTTCTGGTGATCCGCCATCATTGGCCAATCGCGCTGACAGTTGATTGACCATCGAGCGAATGAAATCTTGTCTGTCGTTTGCATCCATATCTGCGGCTGCGTCGATGTCATCGGCTGTTGGGCCTTTCAGGCCAGCGTTGGGACTCGTCGCCGAAAGTGGGGGCAGGGTGTAACGCACTCCAGCCGCCTGTGCCACAGCTTCGATTTGGCCACGAATAGGCCCGACCCACAGATCATCAGGAGCGCTGTTTGACAACAGTCTACTCCACAATTGAAAGGTCATATCTGGCCGCCCTGTTTGGGCAAACATCAATCCCGCATAGTAATTTGCAGTGCCGTTGTTCGCGTCGCGGGCCATAGATTTGGTGATCGCTGCCTCGGATTCAGGTGAAACATACCCGCCCACAGCAAGGATCATCATATCGGCTAAGCTGGCGTAATCTTCGGCTGTTGCCCCGTCACCTTTCAGATCAATCACACGTTGTTGCGCGGCATAGGCATCGCGGTATTCGCCCACGACAGCGGCATTGCGCGCCATAAGCATGTGGCCTTGCAGGTCATTCGGGCGCGTGTCCAAAGCTGCGCGCAGTTTTTCCAAAAGCACGATATGTTGTGGATCAGGCGTGTCCAAAGGGGGCGAGGCGGGCGCTGTTTGTTCGGCTGTGGCCTGCGAAGGGCGGGTTTCGCGCAATTCGTTTGCCCATTCCAAGCGGTCTTTGAGCGGCAGGTCTTTGTACCCAAGCGCGCCCATATCGGCGTAAAGCCAGATGCCACCACCGAGTACCAAAGCCCCCACAGTCAAAGCGGCCCAAAGGGGCAAGGGTGCATCTTTGGTGATATGCTGTTTGCCTTTGGTGTCGGCATCAAGCATGCGGCGTGAAATTTCCAAACGAGCGCGTTTGGCGGCCTCGTCAGATAACATGCCGCGTGACAGGTCTCGTTCGACTTCGGACAATTGGTCTTTGTAGACCCGCAATTCAACAGCAGTGTTGCCACTGTCATCCGCGTCAGAGGCGCGCGCGCGCAGCAACACCAGCACCAAAGGCGCTGTAGCCAAAGCGGCGATGAAAGAAACGATGATCCAAAAGGTCATAAAGGTATCCGAGCCAAGACAGGTTTGGATGTCAGGTGTAAACGGGGATGATCTTGTGCGAAAGCCCCTATCAAACAGATGTGACTCTATGGCTCGCTTGATGGCGCGCTTGGCAATCTGCGTGGTGTTTTGGTCTGCAAACCCCCGCAAGCCTCTAGCAAGCCCATGAGAACTGCCTTAGATTTGCGCGGAAAGTTGCACAAATCCTAAGGGCTAAAGTACAGTTGAGGTAAATTCGCACAACTTGGCTCGCAGCCCCTTGACCCCGCGCACACATAGCCTCACCTATAGGGCAATCAACGCACCACATTAAAGGGAGCCTTTATCATGGCCTTTTCACTTCCAGATCTTCCATATGCACACGACGCCCTTGCGGATCTTGGCATGTCTGCTGAAACGCTCGAATTTCACCACGACCTGCACCACAACGCTTACGTGACCAACGGGAACGCTGCGATTGCTGGCACTGAGTGGGATGGCAAATCTCTCGAAGAGATCATCGTGGGCACTTACGACAAATCTTCTGTCGCGCAAAACGGCATTTTCAACAACATCTCTCAGCTTTGGAACCACAACCAATTTTGGGAAATGATGGGTCCAAACGGCAACGCGATGCCAACTGAGCTTGAAAAAGCATTGGTTGAATCCTTCGGTTCTGTCGATGAGTTCAAAAAGCAATTCTGCGCTGCTGGCGCTGGTCAATTCGGCTCAGGTTGGGCTTGGCTGGTCAAAGACACAGACGGTGCTTTGAAAGTCACCAAAACTGAAAACGGCGTGAACCCTGTGTGTTTCGGCCAGACAACTTTGTTAGGTTGTGATGTTTGGGAACATTCCTACTACATCGATTTCCGCAACAAACGCCCTGTGTACCTCACTAACTTCCTTGAGAAGCTTGTGAACTGGGAAAATGTTGCATCTCGTTTGGGCTAAGCCCCTAGATATAAACATGATCTAAGAAAAGGGCGCCCTATGTGGCGTCCTTTTTGTTTTAATGGCGTGCGGCGTTCTATTTTTACAGAGGGGCTGTGCGCAGGTTTCTGCTTTGGTATACCATTTTTCCCTTGCAGGGCGGGCCTGAATATAGCCAATTGCACCTATGACTGAACACACCAAAGGATTTATCGCGCTTTTTGCGGCCTACACATTGTGGGGCATCTCAGCGCTGTATTACCGCGAGGTAAATCATGTGCCTGGGCTTGAGGTTCTGGCGCATCGGACGTTTTGGTCTTTCGTGCTGTTCGCTGGACTGGTTGTGCTGCAAGGCCGTTTGAAAGAGCTGGCATTCTTGCTGCATCCCAAAAGCGGCACACAAGGGTTGTACCGAATTGCCCCAGCTGCACTGTTTGTGTCGCTCAATTGGTTTTTGTTCATCTACGCCATTCAAACGGATCAAACGCTTGAGGCCTCGCTCGCGTATTACATCTTTCCGCTGATGGCGGCTGGAATTGGCGTTGCTGTATTTGGTGAGCGCCTTAAGGGGCTGCAATATGTGTCGATGCTTTTGGGGCTTGCTGCTGTTGTGGTCTTGACGATCGGTCTTGGCGCGGCGCCGTGGTTGGCGCTGACCATGTCTGGCAGTTTTGTCATGTACGGCACGATCAAAAAAGGATTGGCCGTTGGTCCTGTGATTTCAATGGCGGCCGAGGCCACATTACTTGCGCCCATCGCGCTGATCTATTTGATCGGCGCCCAGATTTGGGGCTGGGGCGGCACCGCGTTGCAACCTGCGGGTGCCTTTGGCCTATCTCTGACCAACACGTTGTTGTTGATCTTTTCAGGGCTGGTCACCAGCACGCCGTTGATCTTGTTTTCTTACGCGTCGCGCAGGGTGTCTATGATCGTTTTGGGTTTGGGCAATTACCACAATTCAACACTGCAATTGATTATAGCGGTTCTGGTGTTTGGTCAGGTGATAACCCTGTCACATATGATTGCTTTGCCGATGATTTGGACGGGGTTGGCCTTGTTCACATGGACTGCATGGCGCACAGAGCGCCAAGCACGTCAGTTGGCACGCACTGCACGCAAATCAGCGGTCAGTTCTTCGACAGAAGAAACTGTTTTGTAAAAGCTTTTGTTGATGTCAGAGGCAAAGCCTTCAGCGATTACATGATCAATCAGCGCCTCAAGCGGAGCCCAGTAATTGTTTACGGACAGCAAATAAATTGGTTTGGTGTGTAGGCCGATTTGTTTCCATGTCAGCACCTCGAAAAACTCATCTAAAGACCCCGCACCGCCGGGCAATACCACGATAGCATCACAGTTCATGAACATGACTTTTTTACGCTCATGCATATTTTCTGTGACCACAAATGTCGACAAATCTGCCTTGCCCACTTCTTGCTTAAGCAAGTGCACAGGGATCACCCCAAAAGTAGCACCGCCTGCATCTTGGGTGGCGCGCGCGACAGCGCCCATTAATCCAACATCCCCCGCACCGTAAACCAATCGCCAGTTTTCATCAGCAATCGCACGGCCAAAATCTTGTGCTGCTTTTGCATAGTCTGGATTGCCACCAGAGCGCGCACCGCAAAAAACACAAACAGATAGAGAAAAATCGGCCATTTTGCGGTCCTTTGATGTGAATAAGGGCAGGAAGTCTTTGACCCTTGTTAGGCGCATTGTTACCGTGGCTCAACCCCTCTCAAAAGATGAGGGGACTTAGGGAAACGGGAACATTAATATGCCTTTCAAACAGGCCTTTGGCACGGCGGCACGGCCCGTCGTGGGGGTGTCGGCTGCTGCAATTGCTGTGGCCATCGGATATTTCGTCTACACAGGTGGCCAAGATGCTGCGGATATTGTGCCGCCGGATGCATCCAGCGTTAACACCAGTGCTGAAACTGTCGCTGAACCTGTCATGGACGCTGCGCCTGATCCAAAACCTGTTGCAACTGCGCCGGAACAAACAACGCAAACAGTTGCACAGACCCCAACGGTTTCAACGCCAGCGCCCGTTCAAGACACGGCAGATATGCCGCTTGCAAACCCTGTTGAAAAACCAATGGATGCTCCGAGCCAAACTGCCCCCAGCAATCAAGTTGCGCAGACGGAAAATACGCCAGCCATACAGCCCGCAGATGATCCAACTCCTCAAGCTGTTCCTGTTATCGCGGCGCCAAGCATTGATATCGTGCGCATTCCTCCAGAAGGAATTTCGACAATCGCTGGGCGCGCTGACGCTGGTTCTGATATTGTGATTTTCGTTGATGGTGTCGAAGTGGCGCGAGCCAAGACAAGTGGCAGCGGTGAATTTGTCGCTTTGTTCGAAGTTGCACCTGAAGAGCGGCCGCGTGAACTGCAAGTCGCCGCACAAGTCGGTGATGCACAGGTGTTTTCCGCAGGGGCGATCGTGATTGCGCCCTTTGTTGCCCCGTCTGAGCCCGCGCCTTTGGTGGTTGCTCAAGCAGCCCCGCAGGTCGTGGCGCAAGTGGCGCAAGTCGAGACAACTCAAACCTCAGACGAATTAAATACACCAAGCGAAGCAACCACAGCAGATGTGGCCCCACAGTCAGAGAACAGCACGCCTGTCCCAAAACCAAGCGGTACGGATGCGCCAGTGTTGGTCCAAGATGTTGCTCCCAAAGTAGCACCAACTGTGATGCAGGCTGATAGCACAGGTATCAAAATTTTACAGTCTGCCACTCCCATCGAAGGTGTGAGTATCGATGCGATCACCTATGATCCACAAGGCGCAGTCTATGCCTCTGGGCGCGGGCGCTCTGGGGCCACTGTTCGATTGTATTTGGACAATACGGCCTTGGTCGATGCGCCGATTGGGGCGGATGGTCAATGGCGTGTGCAATTGGATGTGCCAACAGGTCTTTATACGTTGCGTGCAGATATGATTGATGGCGCGGGCAAGGTTCTAAACCGTGTTGAGATACCATTTAAGCGCGAAGATATCGCTGTTTTGGCAGACTTAGCAGCAGGACAGGTCGAACAAACTCCAACGGATCAACCCGAAGAGAAACCACAACAGATAGACCCCACGCAAGTGACACCCGAGGCGGTGGATGCATCCTCTGACAGCGCGGCTTCACAAGCTCCAACGCCAAAAAACATACCGCAAGCGCGGATTGCATCCGTTACCGTGCAGCCTGGAAATACACTATGGGGCATCGCAAGCGACACATACGGACAGGGGCATTTATATGCCCGTGTTTTCGATGCAAATGCGGCCCAAATCCAAGACCCCGATTTGATTTATCCTGGTCAGGTGTTTGTCTTGCCAAAAGACTAATTCGACAATTTTAGTCGTCTATTTGAAACGGGTGAAAAGGGGTAAGCTTTTGGTTTGCCCCTTTTTATTGGCCCGCAAGAGACCTATATAGATCCCCTTGTCGTTCGTCCCAAAGACCGTGGTGGCGATGACAAATTGCCCACCTTCGCTTACCCACAAAGGCCCCTTCATGTCCCCACGTCCCTCCATAACCAGTTCCAAAGGCCCCGACAACGGATGGAGCGTCGTGCGCCAAGTGGCGCCTTACCTGTGGCCACGCGACAACCGGTCTGCGCGGGTGCGGGTGGTGTTTGCCTTGTGCTTTATGGTGCTGGCCAAACTGATTTCCGTCAGTGCGCCATATTTTTACAAACTCGCTGTGGACGCGTTGAGCGGCAGCACGGCAGATCGCCCAGAAATGCTATTGGTATTTGGCGCGATTGGGTTGACCGTTGCCTATGGGCTGGCACGTTTGATGACCAACGGATTTCAACAGTTGCGCGATGCCATTTTTGCGCCTGTCGGACAGTCGGCATTGCGCAAGCTCGCCTTGCAAACCTTTGAACACATTCATGCTTTATCGCTGCGCTATCATCTAACCCGTAAGACTGGTGGCCTGAGCCGTATCATTGAACGGGGGGTGAAAGGCGTGGCCTTTTTGCTCAACGTGCTGCTGTTTGGTATATTTCCGCTGATCTTAGAATTGGGCATGATCCTGATCATTTTGTGGAATGCTTTTGGTCTGTCCTATTTGATGGTCGTGGCGGGGACGATCGCGACCTATGTTTTGTACACCTTTAAGGTGACCGAATGGCGGGTGAAAATTCGCAAGGAAATGAATGATCAAGACAATGATGCCAACCAAAAGGCCGTCGACAGTCTGTTGAACTATGAAACGGTCAAATATTTCAACGCAGATTCTCGCGAAATAGCACGTTATGATACTGCCATGGCTGCTTATGAAAAAGCGGCTGTGAAGACAGAATATTCATTGGCGCTTTTGAACTTTGGGCAGTCCTTTTTCATCACCTCTGGTCTTGTGGCTGTGATGGTTTTGGCCGGATTTGCGGTGCAAAACGGGTCTATGACCGTGGGCGATTTCGTGATGGTCAACGCTTATATGATCCAAATCACCATGCCATTGAATTTCTTGGGGTCGATGTACCGTAATATCCGCCAATCTATGGTGGACATGGAAGAAATGTTCGAACTTTTGGGCCAACCTGCTGAAGTCATCGACGCACCCAATGCAACTGCGCTCAAAGTCACAGGGGGGGCGCTTGAATTTAAAGATGTGGATTTCGCATATGATCCCGAGCGTCCTATTTTGAATGGTCTAAATCTGTCTGTGCCCGCAGGCAAAAAAGTGGCCGTTGTTGGTCCGTCTGGGGCGGGGAAATCGACCATTGGGCGGATGCTATTTCGGTTCTACGATATCGCTGGTGGCAGTTTGTCTATTGACGGTCAAGATGTGCGCGATGTCACACAAAAATCGCTACATGCGGCGATTGGCGTGGTTCCGCAAGACACGGTACTGTTCAACGATACGGTGCTGTATAATATCGCTTATGGCAAAGACAACGCGACCCATGACGAAATTATCGCAGCGGCGAAAAAGGCGCAAATTCATGACTTTATCATGGAACTTCCACTGGGATATGAGACCCAAGTGGGCGAACGGGGGCTCAAGTTGTCAGGTGGCGAAAAACAGCGTGTCGGTATTGCGCGCACCTTGCTGAAAGACCCGCCAATTTTGCTGCTGGACGAAGCCACATCAGCACTCGATACCCAAACCGAACGCGACATTCTGGGGGCTCTAAAGGCAGCTGGCGAAGGGCGTACCGTGATCACCATTGCGCACCGTCTGTCTACTGTCGCCGATGCTGATGAGATCATCGTTTTGGAAAAAGGTCATGTGATTGAGCGTGGCACGCATGAGGTTTTGCTTGAAAAACACGGCAAATATAGTGCCATGTGGGCGGCACAAGCTGAGGACCGCGATGCAGCTGCGTGATGTCCTAGGCATTTGAAATATATCAAAAAGTGATCCAACGGTGATCTTGATGCGTATCCTGTAAAAATTAGGGCAGGTTATGACAATAATTTGGTGGATACGGCGCGATATGCGTCTCGCGGACAATCCCGCTTTGTGCGCTGCTGCGCGAAATGGTCACGTGATACCAGTGTTTATCTGTGACCCCAGTGTTGAAGCATTGGGGGCCGCGCCAAAATGGCGACTTGGCCTGGGGCTTGAACACCTTATGGCGCAAATAAATGCACTTGGCGGGCAGGTGATTTTGCGCCGCTCGGATGCGCTTGAAGCCCTCAAATCTCTGATACAAGACACTGGAGCAACCGCTGTCTATTGGTCGCGCCTGTATGATGCCGATTCAATTGCGCGTGACACCCGCGTCAAAACTGGCTTGCAAGAGATTGGCGTTGATACACAGTCTTTTGAAGGGCATTTGCTGTTCGAACCTTGGACAACACAGACCAAACAAGGCGGTTTTTACAAAGTATACACTCCGTTTTGGCGCAACGTGAAAGAGCGCGATATACCAAGTGCTTTGCCAACCCCAAAGCTGACATTTACAGACCCGCCTGCCACCGATGATTTGACGAGTTGGCACCTTGGCGCAGAGATGAATCGCGGGGCAGATGTGGTGTTGGCTCATGCACGCGTAGGCGAGAGCGCCGCGCAGGATCGTTTGGGCGATTTCATCGATGAAAACATCGGCCATTACAAAGCCCGTCGGGATTTTCCTGCCGAGCCTGTGTGCTCTGGCCTGTCGGAAAACCTGACTTATGGTGAAATTTCGCCGCGCCAGATTTGGCACGCAGGTCAACATGCTTTGTTTGAAGGCGCACAAGGGGCCGAACATTTTTTGAAAGAACTGGTGTGGCGCGAATTTGCCTATCACTTACTCTATTATGTGCCAAATTTGCCCCAAGATAATTTTCGATCCGGCTGGGAAAAATTCCCATGGCGCGACGACAATAAGGATGCAAATCTATGGCGGCGCGGGCGCACTGGGGTGCGGTTTGTCGATGCGGCCATGCGTGAAATGTATGTGACCGGCACGATGCACAATCGCGCGCGCATGATTGCAGCATCTTATTTGACCAAACATCTTTTGACCGATTGGCGTGTTGGACGTGCTTGGTTTGAAGAGTGTCTGATCGACTGGGACCCGGCGGCAAATGCGATGGGATGGCAATGGGTTGCAGGATGTGGGCCTGATGCTTCCCCCTATTTTCGTATATTTAATCCAGACGGACAGATCGATAAATTCGACAAACGTGGCGTCTATTTGGACCGCTGGATTGCCGAAGACACGCCGGAGCCAAGCGTGACTGCTTTGAGCTATTTCAATGCGGTGCCGCGCAGTTGGGGGTTAGATCATAACGCAGCTTATCCTGCACCGATTGCACCATTGAATGACGGGCGTTTGCGGGCTTTGGCAGCTTACAGCGATATGCCGAAATCTGGTTAACCGCAGCAGCTGTACAGTCGTTGTACGCGGCTCGGTTCTTGATTTTTTCTCAATTTAGACGAACATACCACCGTTCAACAGGTGGATTTGATACAAAAAGGGGTCCAAAATGCTTGATCATGCCAACTCAGAGTTCGATGAATCCCAAGTTCTGACCAGCGCAAAAGGTCAGCGCAATTTGCCACGGTATTTTGCTGTTGCGTTCGACGTGATCAGACGTTTAGAGCGCGGTCAGCTTGATTTTGTGCTCACCGATGGGCGTGTGTTTCGCGCCAAAGGGATAGCGGACGGACCGCACGCGGTGGTTCAGTTGAACAATGATGACGTCTTTGCACGTTTGGTGCGCGAAGGCGATTTGGGGTTTTGCGAAGACTATGTGCAAGGCGGTTGGGACACGCCCGATTTGCAAGCCTTTATGGACTTGGTGCATGCCGACAATGATGAATTGTATGATGGGTTTCCAGGTCTGGGTTTGCTGCGCGCCTATGAACGTTTGCGTCATTGGCTCAACTCAAATTCCAAACGCCAAGCGCGTAAAAACATCTCGCATCACTATGATTTGGGCAATGCGTTTTATGGCACATGGCTTGATGAAACCATGACCTATTCATCTGCTTTGTTTGAAACGCAAAAGGAAACTTTGGCCGAGGCACAGATCGCAAAGTATCGGTCGATGGTGGATGAAATGGGCGTTCAAGCGGGTGATCATGTTTTGGAAATTGGCTGCGGCTGGGGGGGATTTGCCGAATACGCTGCGGGTCAGCGTGGCATGCGCGTCACGGGTCTGACCATCTCGCAAGAGCAGTTTAATTTTGCCACGAAGCGTATTGAAAATGCAGGGCTTTCACACCTTGTAACGATCAAATTACAAGACTACCGCGACGAGACAGGCCAATACGATGGCATCGCGTCGATTGAAATGTTTGAGGCGGTGGGGGAAAAATATTGGCCTATTTATTTTGAGACCGTGAAAAAATGTCTCAAACCTTCAGCGCGCGCGACATTGCAAATCATCACAGTCCAAGATCGTCGATTTGAAACCTATCGCAAGTCAGTGGATTTCATCCAAAAACACATTTTCCCCGGTGGAATGTTGCCAAGCCCAACGGCTTTGCGCAGACAGATCGTGCAGGTTGGCTTGCGCTACGAGACGTCCAAAGAATTTGGCGAAAGCTACAGCAAAACGTTACGCCTGTGGCATGATACGTTTAATGATAAATGGGATGACATTGCAGCGCTCGGATTTGACACAGAGTTTCGTAAAATGTGGAATTTTTATCTCACCTCTTGCGCTGCCACCTTTCACAGTGGAAATTGCGATGTAACACAAATCACAATGTCCAAACCGAAATGAGTTTCTATGCCCACAGCCTCAAAACTTGCAGCTTTTCTTTGGTATGCACTGGTCGCATGGTTTAGCGCGCAATTGCTGCTGAATTATCTGCCACTGGGTGTGCAAACGGGGTATTTCACCACCATCTGTGCAGTTTTTGGTGGGTTTATTGGTTGGACATTTGCGGGCGCGCGCGCAGGTGATACCATGTCTGCAGCTTATGGATACGGACTGACGACGGTCATATTGATCGTCTTGTGCTGTGTGTTTTATTTCTCGGTCGAAGAAATGCTGCATCGCTCATTGCGCAATCGCTATGGTGGTCTGTTGGACGCGCTGACGGGTTGCGTGTCGCTTATGGAACAAAACTTTGTGCTTTTGTTTAAATATGATGTGGTAATAGTCTTGATCTTTGGCGGTATGTTCGGCGGTTTTTTGGTGGAAAAGGTGGCCAGAAAATGGTCCTGAATTCTGCATTTGCAGGCATCAAACACCTGTTTTCCGACGATGATTTTACATACCTTCAGACAGCACTGAACGGGGCAGACTCTTTTATCACGCCTGAATTGATCATCGCCGCCGCGCATGAGGTTTTAGCCTATAAACCCTTTGAGCCAGCCCAAAAGGTGTCGCAACGGCGCGCCATGATTTTGGTGCGGGCGAACAGTCGCTTGCTGGCCCAAAAAGGGCGTCCTATGGGGCAGGGCACTGCACTTGATCGCAAGGGACACGGCGTAGAGGATGTCCATGTTGCAACCAAAACCTATCCCTATTCTGATTTTTTCGCAGTAGAAGATCTAAGACTGTCGCACAAACGATTTGATAGAAAAATGTCAGCGCAAATGGACCGCGCCACGTTTGTATCGGCAGATTCTGTCACGGTTCTGCCCTTTGATCCTATACGTCAACGTGTTCTTTTGATTGAACAATTTCGTATCGGACCATTTGTGCGTGGTGATCAGCACCCTTGGCTTTTAGAGCCTATTGCAGGGCGTGTGGATGCGGGGGAAACTCTGGAAAATGCGGCGCGGCGTGAAGCCGTTGAAGAGGCGGGTGTCACACTTGGTGACCTGCACTGCGTTGGCGGGTATTACCCGTCCCCCGGTGCGCTGACCGAATATGTGACGTCCTATGTTGGCATCGCGGATTTGCCCGACAATGTGGTCGGAATTGGCGGTTTAGACACAGAACATGAAGATATCGCAAGCCAGATTTTAAGTCTTGAGGACCTTTTGACTTTGGTCGATCAAGGCGCGCTGGACACAGGGCCACTTATGGTGACAGCACTTTGGTTGGCGCGGCATAAAGACGGTCTTTGCCCGTCATAATTATCCCATAGCTTAGTTGATTTTACGTTTTTTTGGGCTGCATCCAGAGCCAAATCAACGCCGCACCAGCCAGCGTTAACAACGGAATCATCGCGATATTGACCGCGCTCCATCCGTCTTGTGGCGTGCCGCCAGAACAGTTCATCAAACCGCCTGACGCCAACGAGGCAATGGTCACACCGCCAAACACCAGAAGATCATTCATGCCTTGAACACGGCCACGCTCAGATGGTTCATGGGCCGACGATAGCATCGCGGTTGCACCGATAAAGCCAAAATTCCATCCGATTCCAAGCAAGATCAACGCGATGAAAAAGTTTTCAAGCGTCACGCCAGACAGGGCGACGATCCCAGCCGTTCCAAGGATGGTCAATCCGATCGCCATGATTTTTTCCACGCCAAAACGCGCAATCAAAGACCCCGTGAAAAATGATGGAATGAACATCGCCAAGACGTGAAAAGATACCACATCCGCCGCGCTGTTTTGCGAGAACCCACAACCGACAACAGCCAAAGGCGTTGCGGTCATGACAAGGTTCATCAACGCGTATGACACCATGCCAACGATAATCGCCACAGCAATGCGCGGCGTTTTGAGCAATTCAAATTTACTGCGCCCCAGGCTTTCACCTTCTTTAGGTACGGGCGGTTTTGGGATGTCCAAGAACAAAAACAGCGACGAGCCGATTACGTTAATCGCGATCACTGCCAAATAGGTGCCCAAAAACGGCACGATCATAGACTGCGCTGTCAGTTTGACCAATTGCGGGCCGATGATGGCCGATGCCAATCCGCCCGCCATCACATAAGAAATTGCCTTGGGGCGAAATGCTTCGGACGCAGTATCTGTGGCGGCAAAGCGAAAGAACCCTTGGGACGATTGATACACTCCTGTGAGCAGCCCGCCGAGCACAAACAGCCAAAAGTTTTGTTGTAACAGCGCTACAGCGCCAATGGCCGCGCCCACTGCGCCAGCCCCCGCACCGATGAAAAAGCCAACTTTGCGCCCGTGTTTTTGCATAATACTGGACATGGGCGTCGCCGACAGCATCGATCCCAAAACCGTTGCTGTGATCGGCAAGGTCGCAAAACACAAGTTCGAGGCCAAAGATTGCCCCGCAAGCCCCGCGATGGTAAAAATCATTGCCATCTGTGCGCCCAAAAATGCCTGAGCGGCCACCAAAATGAACACGTTTCGTTTGGCTTTTGCCTCGGAATAGGGGGCAGTATGGGACATTGAAACGCTTTCTGGACTAGGGCATATGCCCCTGTTTAACGTCGCAGATTGGCCTTGGGAAGTCGTGCAACATGTCGCAGGGCTGTGCGTTTTTAGGGGGCTTTATGCGGCATCGATCAAATGCATGAAAGACCCCGCCACAGACCCGTTTATCAGACCCGTGGCTGCAAGCTGTGTTTCCATTGCGTCGCAGGCGGTGAACAGTGGCGTGCCATTTGCTTTTAGCGTGGTGGCATAATGAAATTCATGCGCGGTCCATCCCCCTTTGAAGGGGCCTGTGGCGGCCTGTACCTTGCGATACCCCAGGTGCAACTTTCGAGTTTCGAATGAGGTTTCGAGTGATAAAAGTCCCGCCATTTTATGGCGCTGTCCTTGGGCATCAATCATGCCATCGCCCAGAACCATATAGCCGCCGCATTCGCCGTAAACCGCGCGCCGTGCCGCCGCTTCGCGCAGGCCTTGCATGAAATGGTGGTTGTTTGACAACCGCCCTGCGTGCAATTCAGGATACCCTCCCGGCAAATAGGTCAATTCTGCAGGAGGTGGCGCTTGATCAGCCAAGGGGGAAAATGTTGTAATTTCAGCCCCTTGATCGCGCCAATCTTGCAAAAGGTGCGGGTAGGCAAAGGCAAAGGCATCATCTTGCGCCACAGCGATGGTTTGCGCGGGCGGAAGGGTGCGAGGGGTGAATGTGGCAGGGGTGATTTTCGCCACACAGGCCATAAGACCCGCAACGTCTACATGAGCGTCAATCACATCGGCCGCGACTTCAAGAAATTGGTCCAAATCACTGCGTTCACGGGCTTGCACAAGGCCCAAGTGACGGTCCGGATGAGCAATGGCTCGGCTGCGTGGCACTGTGCCAAATATGGTCACGCCAAGCGGTTTGAGTGCGCGCAAAAGCATATCGCGGTGCCGGTCAGACCCAACGTTGTTTAAAATCAGCCCTGCAATTTTCACGGTTGGATCATGGCCGATAAACCCCGCCACAAGCGGTGCGATGCTTTGCGCCATACGCCCTGCATCCACGACCAAAATCACCGGAATATTCAACTGTCGCGCCAAATCAGCACAAGCGCCTTTGCCATCGCGCGCGGGATCAAGATGAGGCGCGCCATCAAACAGGCCCATCGCGCCCTCAATGATTAAAGTGCTGTCTTGTGGGTAATTGCGACCTTGCGCCAATGAGGCAACGCGATCTGGCGTCATCGCCCAAGCATCCAAATTAAAACAAGGCTGGCCACAGGCGGCTTCGTGAAAGCGCGGATCAATGTAATCGGGGCCGGATTTCGCGCCACGCACCGCAGTGCCGCGCCGTGTTAAAGCGCGCAAAAGCCCCAGTGTTATTGTTGTTTTACCAGCACCAGAGCTTGGTGCAGCAATGAGCAGGCCATGGCTCAATTGCGCTCTTCAGCGGGTTTTCCGCGTCCCAGTGGATCAAGATTACGGGGGGCTTCGCCGCGCTCCAAAGCTTGCCAATCCAACACTTGTCGCATCAATACAGAACGGCCGACGCAGATGATCGCAGGCGGGCCCATTTCGGTATTGGCAATATCATCAAGCATGGTGCCAAGCGTGGTTTCCAACACTTTTTGGTCGGGTGTGGTGGCTTGCGATACAATCGCGACAGGTTCATCGACACTGCGCCCAGCACCAAGCAACCCATCACGGATCGCGGGCGCATGTTTCATGCCCATATAGATGACCAAAACGCCAGAGGCGCGTGACAGAGCATCCCAATCCAGCGTTTTTGTGACTTCGCCAGTTTGATCGTGACCGGTGACAAAGGTAACGGCTTGGTTCACATCGCGGTGGGTCACAGGAATGCCCGCATAGGCCAGCCCGCCGATCCCCGCCGAAATGCCCGGCACGATGCGCACATTGACGCCATGTTGGATCAGGGTTTGCGCTTCTTCACCGCCACGACCAAAGACAAACGGATCGCCACCTTTGAGGCGCAGCACGCGTTTGCCCGCTTTGGCCAAGTCGACCAATTGCAACGAAATATCCGCTTGTTTGGCCGAAGGTTTGCCGCCACGTTTACCCGCGTAGATTTTTTCCGCGTCGGGATGTGCCCACTCTAAAATCTCTGGCGCGACCAAAGCATCGTAGACAATAACATCCGCTTGACGCAGCGCATTGATAGCATGAACAGTCATAAGACCAGGATCGCCCGGCCCAGCGCCACACAGCCACACCCAGCCCGGTTTTAAAGTGGGCCAGTTTCCAGTCGGTAAAGAGAGTGTTGATTCTTCCATATGCGATTTATGACCGACTGAGCGGTTGTGTAAAAGGCTTTGCTGCGCCTTGTTGTGGGGCTGTGTACAAGAAAACGCATGGCAATTCGCCTCAGGCCCGTTTTATAGTCCCTGTGATGAAAGATGATCCCAAACCATTGCGCCGCGGCTGGACCACGGGCGCTTGTGCCACCGCAGCCACGCGTGCGGGGTTGATGGCGCTGTGGGGCGAGGGGTTTCCCGAAAAAGTACGGATTACGCTGCCCAAAGGCGAACGTCCCGAATTTGAGTTGTCTTATACCACGTCTGGTCCTGATTGGGCCGAGGTCGGCATTATTAAAGACGCAGGCGATGATCCTGATGTCACTCACGGCGCTGAGATTCGGGTGCGTGTGTCGCGTTCAAGCGGCGGCGTTGTATTTAAAGCGGGGGCAGGGGTTGGCACAGTGACCAAAGCAGGACTGCCCATTGGGGTGGGTGAACCCGCGATCAACCCTGTGCCGCGTGAGATGATGCGTGCGCAAGTGACCGAGATGGCCGCGCGTTTAGGGCAGGTGCCTGATATTGAGATCACGGTGTCTATTCCTGATGGCGATACCATCGCGCTGAAAACATGGAACCCGCGTTTGGGCATTGTTGGCGGCCTGTCTGTGCTTGGCACCACTGGCGTTGTGCGGCCGTTTTCTTGCGCGGCTTGGATCGCATCCATTCACCGCGGCATTGACGTGGCCCGCGCCGAAGGGTTGACGCATTTGTCTGGCTGTACGGGCACGACATCAGAACGTATCGTGCAAGCGCACCATAACCTGAGTGATGCGGCAATGCTGGACATGGGCGATTTTGTTGGTGGGATGTTGAAATACCTCGTCAAACACCCTGTTGAACGTGTGACCATCGGCGGTGGTATCGGCAAACTGGCAAAGCTGGCCCAAGGCGCGATGGATTTGCATTCCAAACGCGGGCAGGTGGATTTGGCGTTTTGGGCAGACAGGCTTGGCCTGCCAGACATCGCATCCGCCAATACCGCGCTTGATGCCACTCAGATTGCAGGGCCTGTATTTGCCCAAAGCGTTGCCGAATTAGCGCTTGAGACCGTCAATGCGCGTTTTAAAACCGCCACTGACGGCGCATCCATTTCCTATGATATTGTGGTTATCGACCGCGCTGGGGCCATTTTGGCCACGGCGTCTTAGAAAGAATGTTCTATGATTTTACTTTTGGCGGGCACGGCAGAGGCACGCAATCTGGCGGGCTATATGAAAGACGCGGGTTTGGCCTGCACCGCGTCATTGGCGGGGGCAACACGCAATCCATTTGATTTGAGCGTGCCGACGCGCAGTGGCGGCTTTGGCGGGGCACAGGGGTTTAACGCCTATTTGGACGCTGAAAACATCACCGCCGTGATTGATGCCACGCATCCATTCGCTGAACACATCACCGCACGCACAGCCAAAATTTGTGCCGAGCGTGATATTCCCTATTTGCGGTTCGAGCGCGCGCAATGGATTTCACGCACTGGGGACTCGTGGCACCGCGCTGACAGCTATGCGGATTTGGACCGTCTTATCCCAAAAGGCGCGCGCGTGTTTGTGGCCACGGGGCGTCAAAGCCTGTCGCACTATGACCATTTGCAAGATCGTCACCTGATGTGCCGTGTGATTGATACGCCTGACGCGACATTTCCCTATCCTTTGGGAGAATGGATCATCGGTCGGCCACCGTTTTCGGAAGCATCAGAGCGTGCGACGTTTGAACAATTTAAACCCGATTGGCTTGTGGTCAAAAACGCTGGCGGGGCCTCTGGCAAAACCAAATTGGCCGCCGCGCGCGCTTTGGGCATTCACGTGGCAATGATGACGCGGCCCAACGCGCCTGTGGGGATTGAACGACGCGAACAGGTTTGTGATGCTTTGGAATGGGCGGAACAGCACGGATGAGGCGGATCACCTGTCAGGCAGATGTTGATCAAGACGCCCATTGCTTGGCCGTGATGCACGCACAGTTTGCCGTGGCATTGACCCAAACAGGCACTTTGCCTTTACGTTTGCGATCTGACGGGTTTGAACCTTTGCTGTCTGCTATTGTCAGTCAGCAGGTTTCTGTAGCGTCGGCCAATGCCATTTGGTCTCGTGTCTGTGCGGCAGATATGCACAAGGCTGCCAATGTTCTGACCGCCAGCGATGACGATCTGCGGGCTTGCGGGTTATCGCGGCCAAAAGTGAAATATGCCAAAGCTTTGGCTGCGGCGGATCTTGATTTTAATGCTCTGCGCCACGCCCCCACAGATCAGGTCATCACGATTTTGACCCAAATAAACGGCATAGGCCGCTGGACGGCTGAGATTTATGCGATGTTTTCATTGGGGCATGCAGATGTGTTCGCGGCCAACGATTTGGCGCTACAAGAGGCGGCTAAAATCTTGTTTGAATTGGACGCACGGCCAAATGAAAAACAAATGCGCGCTTTGGCTGAAGACTGGGCACCCTATAGGTCTGTTGCAGCGCGACTTTTATGGGCCTATTACCGTGTTGTGAAAACCCGCGAAGGAATACGGTGATGGCAGTGCTCGACAGTAAGATTAAAGAAAGCCAATCAGGCTCGGCTCACTCAGTGGTCGTGTTTTTACACGGTTATGGCGCCAATGGCGCAGACCTTTTGGGGTTGGCTGATCCTATGGCGGAACATATGCCCAACACTGTGTTCTATTCACCAGATGCACCGGAACAGTGCATTGGCAATCCCGCTGGTTTCCAGTGGTTTCCTATCCCTTGGATTGATGGATCATCCGAAGAAGAAGCCAGCGCAGGCATGGAACGCGCTGCGGCAGAATTAAACGCCTATTTGGACGATATCTTGGTCGATCTTGATCTTGAGCCCGCACAAATGGCAATTGTCGGATTTTCCCAAGGAACAATGATGGCCCTGCATGTCGCACCACGTCGCGAAGATGCCGTGGCTGGCGTTGTCGGTTTTTCAGGCCGCTTGCTGGAGCCAGAAATGTTAACGGATGAGATGCGCGTTAAAATGCCAGTTTTGCTGGCGCATGGTGACGAAGACGACGTGGTGCCATCGCAGTCTATGCCCGATGCCGTGCAAGCGCTTGAAGCTGCTGGGTTTGAAAAGGTCTACGCCCATGTGATGGAAGGCACCGCGCATGGAATCGATCCTGATGGTCTGTCTGTTGCGCTGGCGTTTTTGCGTGAACAGCTTGGATACGAGTAAACACAGCGGGCGCATGGGGCTGTAAAACGTCTTATTTCTTTGGTTTTTAGAGTTTCTACGTGGGATTTAGAAAAAATTTAGGATTTTAACAGTATTGTGACGATGCCGCTTGACGCGCTTCTTCATATTGTTACGCTTCGATTAACAACCAGTTAGGGGACTATACCATGGATATGTTTTTCATTTTGAGCGCTGCAGTTTTCGTTGTTTTGGGCTTAGGTGTCATTGGTCGTCCTCAGCCACAACGCCGCGCTATTCGCGTACCTGTACAAAACAAGCGTCGCTAGGCTGGCCGTTTCGTCACCACAGTTCATCATGCGCAAAGCAAGCCGTGGTTCGAATTGATAGCTGATGATTTAAGTTGATTGGATCGCATGTTACGCATGCGGTCTTTTTTTGTGCGATACGTCATATTCATGTCATTTGCAGCGGCTAAATACCCTCGTAAGACCCGCGATATATAGAGGGCTTGCCAGCAACAAACCCCGATATATAGTGTGATTAAGTCTAGGACGAAGTCCTACTGCGGATTTCAGTCTCAGGCCTGCAGAATGCAAGGCGCAATTGGAGCCGCTGTGATGGACGCTGACTTTAGAACTGACTTCGTCAAAGAACCCTATGCCCGCAAAGCAAACCCCGCTTTGGTGCTGAATGCCGACTATCGGCCATTGTCGTATTACCCTTTATCCTTATGGCCGTGGCAAGAAGCCATAAAAGCGGTTTGGTTGGACCGCGTTGAAATTGTGGCCCAATACGACCAAGTGGTGCGCAGCCCCAGTCGCGAGATTAGAATCCCGTCTGTTGTTGTTCTCAAAGATTATGTCAAACCTCAAAAGCGCGTGGCCTTCACGCGCTTTAATTTATTTTTGCGCGATGAATTCTGCTGCCAGTATTGTGGATCCAAGGGCAACCTAACCTTTGATCACGTCATTCCACGGGCACGGGGCGGGATCACATCATGGGAAAACGTCGTGGCGGCCTGTCAAAAGTGCAATTTGCGCAAAGGGTCTAAATCGTTGCGCCAAATAGGCATGCATCTGCGCAAAACACCGCGCGCGCCGGAATGCGAACAATTGCGCAATGTGGGGCGGAAATTCCCGCCAAACCACCTGCACGACAGTTGGATCGATTTTCTGTACTGGGATTCAGAACTGGAAGCTTAGCTTCAGGTCTATGCCGAACAAGACGCGCCGCCCAAAACGTAAAACTTGACACAATGCGGATTGCTCAAAGCCACTGTTGCACGGGTGTCGCCTTTGGTTGTCACTTTAGGGTCGATGAATTTTTCACCATGCGGCCAAGAAGGATGCTGTGCGTCAAAGTCTTTCATACGTTCGCCCATTGTGACTGGTTTCAACCGTGGTATGCATTTTTAATGCTTGTAGAAAAGGGTGTTTATCCCAATCAACACGATTGTGAAATTGTTGTATATGGCATGCCAAATTGAATAGAGGACGAATGCCGAAACGGGTGCTAGACTTTATTTGGCAGGGCAGATAAACCCAACACGTTAGCGCTAACGACACTTTAAATAGCCTTTTCGCAGCGTCAAACACATAGGTGAAGGCGGCAAGCCCAGACAAAGCGCCGCTGTAGCGCACAAAGGAGACACATCATGGTTTCACGCGTCATTCCAGTCGACGATTTCGATTTGGTGATTTTTGGGGGCACGGGCGATTTGGCCCGTCGCAAAATTTTACCCGGTTTGTACAGACGGTTTTGTGCCGGTCAAATGCCAGCTGAGGCGCGCATTATCGGCGCAGCCCGCTCGGATTTTGGCACGCCAGAATTTCGCGATATGGTCCGCGATGCGATCCATGAGTTTTCGGAAAAAAACGACTGCGACGAGCAAAAGATCGAACAGTTTTTGGCGCAACTTCACTATGTCACCATTGATGTTATGGGCGAGGGCGGCTGGTCTGAGCTAAAGGATTTGATGCGCGACGGTATCGTCAAAGCATTCTATTTTTCAGTGGCTCCCAAATTGTTTGGCGCTATTGCAGAGCGCTTGCATCTGAAAGGGATTTCCGATCAAGACAGCCGCATTGTGGTTGAAAAACCCTTTGGCCGTGATTTGGAAACCGCGAAAGCGTTGAACGCCGATTTGGCGGCGCATTTCGACGAAACACAGATTTACCGTATCGATCACTACCTTGGCAAAGAAACCGTGCAAAACCTGATGGCTGTGCGCTTTGGCAATATTTTGTTCGAACCGTTGTGGAATGCGCAATACATTGATCACATTCAAATCACAGTGGCCGAAACAGTTGGTGTTGGTGGGCGTGGCGAATATTACGACCGGGCAGGCGCGATGCGCGACATGGTACAAAACCACTTGATGCAACTGTTGTGTTTGATCGCAATGGAACCGCCTAGCAAGTATGATCCTGACGCCGTACGCGACGAAAAACTTAAAGTTATCCGCGCGTTGGAACCTATTGCCCCCCATCACATCGTGCGCGGTCAATATGATGCAACAGACACAGAACAATCGTACCGCGAAGATGCCGGTGATCCTAAATCGCGCACAGAAAGCTATATCGCGCTGCGCTGTATGATTGCCAATTGGCGGTGGGCCAATACACCCATTTACATCCGCACAGGCAAGAAACTGAAAGCCCGCGCATCGGAAATCGCAGTGGTGTTCAAAGACACACCGCATTCCATTTTTGGCGAGGAAGCTGGCAAGCACGCCAATGTGTTGCGCATTCGTTTGCAGCCTAATGAGGGCATGACGTTGCAAGTCACCATCAAAGAACCTGGCCCCGGTGGGATGCGTCTTGTGGATGTGCCGCTGGATATGTCTTTTGCTGACGCTTTGGGTGATGAGGATGATGTGCCGGACGCCTACGAGCGCCTGATCATGGATGTGATCCGTGGCAACCAAACCCTGTTTATGCGTGGCGATGAAGTAGAAGCAGCATGGGCGTGGACCGATCCACTGATCAACGGTTGGACAGCGCGCAATGATGTGCCGAAACTCTATGATGTCGGCTCTGCTGGCCCTGATGATGCGGCCTTGATGCTCAAACGTGAAAACCGTGTCTGGCGGGAGATCAAAGAATGAAGTTTATTGAATACACAGACCGCGACGCATTGATGCTTGATCTGGCTGATATCATTGCTGGCGAATTGGCCACCGCGCTAGAACATTCCGACCGTGCGTCTTTGTGTGTGCCGGGCGGGACAACGCCGGGGCCGATTTTTGATACGCTGTCTGGGGTAAATTTGGCGTGGGACCGCGTTGATGTGCTGCTCAATGACGAACGCTGGGTGCCTGAAAGCTCGGAACGTTCAAACACCGCACTGCTTAAACGACGCTTGGTGACGGGCGCTGCAGCTGGGGCCAATTTGATTCCACTTCACACTGATGTTGCAACTCCCGAAGAGGGGTTGAACGGTTTGATGCCCGCTGTTGAGGCGGCGCTACCACTGAATGTTTTGGTGCTTGGCATGGGCACAGATATGCACACCGCCAGCCTGTTCCCCGGTGCAGATCAACTTGAACTGGGCTTGTCTGACGCAGCCCCGACTTTGCTTGCGATGCGTGCCCCCGGCGCGCCGGAACCCCGGATAACATTGTCAGCTAAGGCATTGAAATCAGCAGTTTCCACGCACATTCTGATCACAGGTCCCGACAAACGTGCTGCGCTTGAACGTGCGCAAAAATTAACCCCACTTGAGGCGCCAATTGCAGCATTTTTGCAAGACGCACAAGTGCACTGGGCCCCGTAACCTCAGTGGCAGGGCACAGAAGTGACCTGTCATTTTTATGCGCCTTCTAAATATTAGGAGAGCATAAATTGTTTTAGGCTAAACAAGGCTGTGCCTTGATAGGAGATACCATGCCTGTTGATTTTTCTGGATTGAAATCACTGCAAACCGCGGCAAAAGATCGTCATATTCTGGATTTGTTCGCTGCAGATGACGCACGCGCACAGTCCTTTTCTGCGACATCCGATGGATTGCTTTTTGACTACTCCAAAACCAACATAGATGCCGATCAAAAAGCCGCTTTGATTGGTCTTTTGGATACTGCGGGCGTGGCAGGCAAACGCGACGCGATGTTCAGTGGTGATAAAATCAATGACACCGAAGGCCGCGCAGTCTTGCACACGGCTTTGCGCAATCTTGATGGGGATGACATCTTTGTTGATGGCGCTGGCGTCATGGACGGTGTGCGCCGCACTTTGGCGCGTATGGATGATTTTGCAGATCGCGTGCGCCGTGGCGAGATTACGTCGTTCTCAGGTGCGGCCTTTCAAGATGTCGTAAACATCGGGATCGGCGGCTCTGATTTGGGGCCGGTGATGGCCTATGAAGCCTTGAAACCCTACATCGACGGTCCGCGGTGCCATTTTGTATCGAATGTGGATGGCGCTCATATCCATGATGTTTTGCGAGGACTTAACCCGCTGACAACGCTGGTGATTGTTGCGTCCAAAACATTCACCACTATTGAAACAATGACCAATGCCGAGACAGCAAAGAAATGGCTATTGGCCAGCACTGGCGAAGAAGGCATTTCCCACCACTTTGCAGCCTTGTCCACCGCACGCGATAAAACGGCCACGTTTGGTATTGATCCTGATCTTGTCTTCGGGTTCGAGGATTGGGTTGGTGGGCGTTATTCTGTCTGGGGGCCGATTGGTCTGCCATTGATGATTGCGATTGGGCCGCAAAATTTCGCAAAATTCTTGCGCGGTGCGCAGTCCATGGACGTCCATTTCAAAACCGCACCATGGGATGAAAACCTACCCGCGCTGCTGGCTTTGACAGGGATTTGGCACAACCAGATCTGCGGTCACGCGACCCGCGCTGTTTTGCCCTACGAACAACGCCTTGTGCGCTTGCCTGCTTATTTACAGCAGCTTGAAATGGAAAGTAATGGCAAACGCGTCTCTATGGACGGCGAAGATTTACCATTTAATTCTGGGCCAGTCGTCTGGGGCGAGCCGGGCACCAATGGCCAACACGCGTTCTACCAACTTATTCACCAAGGCACCCGTGTCATTCCATGTGAATTCATGGTGGCGCGCTATGGTCATGAAAAAGGGTTGGAGCATCAGCACGAACTGCTTGTCTCAAACTGTTTAGCCCAATCCGAAGCTCTCTTGCGGGGGCGATCTTTGGACGAAGCGCGCGCGATCATGAGTGCAAAAGGTGTCGAGGGCGACGAATTAGAACGCCAAGCACGCCACCGTGTGTTCCCTGGCAACCGCCCGACAACTACATTAGCCTATGACCTCTTAACGCCCTATGTTTTGGGGCAAATCATCGCTTTGTATGAGCACCGCGTTTTTGTTGAAGGCGTGATTTTGGGTATCAATTCGTTTGACCAATGGGGGGTAGAGCTTGGCAAAGAACTTGCCGTGGCGCTGCAACCTGTTGTGGCTGGCACGCAAGATGGTGCTGGCAAAGATGGGTCAACGTTGAATCTTGTGAAGTTTTTGCAAGTCTAAAAACGATACGTTTCAATTCAATAAGCCCGCAGCGTTAAACCTGCGGGCTTATTTATGTTGGCCAATCGCTTTTCAGCCAAGGCTTTATCCAAAGAGATTGCCAAATTTCATTGCTGTCGCGGCATCGCCTTTGACCTTAAGTTTTCCAAACATCACAGCTTTCATAGGGTTCAACGTGCCCTCTAAAATTTGGGTCAAAGTATCTTGCGATGAAAAAATCGCGCAGTCCGCTTGTGCGTCTGAAATCTGCGCGTCTGAGCCAGAGATCAAAATGTTGCCGATATCTTTGATCCGCAAACTTACGGATTTTTCAAAGGTTTCATTGGTCAACCGCGTGACAAGTGCATCTTTGGCTAAGGCTAGAAAATCGCTCATACATCTCTCCTGTTTGCACAAGAGTTATGGGGTGGGGCGCTTCGATAATAGTACGACGCTACGTCTATTTCTCATAATTATCTAAGAAGTCACTCGGATACGCAGTTTAAAACAGATGCGCCTACGTTCCTTTTTTAGCGTTTTCTCAACGTTCATATCTTCACGTCAAAGCAATTGTTGCAAAGGCAATGGAACTTTATGGCTTGCCGCCAGTTGATATTCCAGAACGTAGAAAAACGAAAGCAGGAGCTTTTCATGGAATATGGCATCTTAGGCCTCTTGGTCTTCATCGCGGATATTTACGCAATCTTTAATATTTTCTCGAGCCGCGTCTCTGTCGGCGCGAAACTGCTTTGGACACTTCTTGTACTCATCCTGCCTGTGGTTGGCTTTATCATTTGGTTCATTGCTGGCCCGCGCGGTTCGGCTGCCAAAGTCTAATCGCAGCTCAAAACGTCACAATAATGCCATCGGCCGTGCTCAACCGCTGATGCATCTATTAATAAACGTAAAAAGGAGACCGCTATGAATTGGGATCAAGTCGAAGGTAAATGGAAAGAAATGTCCGGCAACATCAAAGCCAAGTGGGGCGATTTGACGGATCAAGAACTGACTGAACTCGACGGTAACCGTGAGGCGCTTGAAGGTAAAATTCAAGCGAAATATGGTAAAACTAAAGAGCAAGCCAAGCAGGAAGTCGATGACTTTTTGAACGGAAATTAAGTACCTGGGCCGCCTGATCGGGTGGCCCACACCTTGGGTCTGTCTTTGATGGCAGGCGATACATTTGGAGAGTTACATGAACCGTATTATTTACCTTGTTGGCCTCGTTGTTGTTGTTTTGTTTGTTCTTGGGTTTTTAGGCCTAAGGTGAACGCAATCAACACATTTACTGCGATAATAATGCGCCACGTGATCACCTTTTTCGTCACCTTGCTCGCGACCTGTTCAATTGCACAGGCCGAAAAAGTCGGAAACGTTGATGTTGATTGGCTCGGAAATGACCTTGTCATCGAAGCCTTTTCTGACCCAAAAGTCGAAGGGGTAACATGCCATGTGGCGTATTTTGATCGTGGTCTCATTGACCGCCTTCAAAACGGCAACTGGTTTGAAGATCCATCAAATTCAGCACTGTCGTGCCGTCAAACTGGCGCCCTGACAGTGGGTGACATCGACCTATCGGATGAAGGTGAAAGCGTCTTTTCCGAGCGCCGTTCAGTAGTCTGGAAATCACTGAGCGTGAAACGGATTTTCGATAAAAAGAATCAAACACTGGTTTACATCTCGCACGCCCGCGAGGTGCAAAACGGCTCTGCAAAAATGTCTATTTCGACAGTTCCTTTGTTTCAAAAGCCCTAGTTCAAAGCGCGTTTGCAGGTATCCGAATGAACAGCGCCTTATTCTGAGGGACCTGACGCGCTATTAGGTCTGGTGCTCTGGTTCAGATGAAAAATCTACTTACTTTTTTTATCGTATTTTGACACAAACAATCCGTTAGAGAGGGTATTCTATACGAATGACCTGCCGCAACGGCATGCGAATCAATTTATTGATTCGTGCCTTGTAAGACCAAATTGTTTCTCAATTGTGCAGTAGTTGTCATTTTCTAGATTTATTGTTGACATCATCCGCCCAAAGTAGGCCGATCCATTTCTGTAAATCGTATCAAATCGTCAGCGACGATGATTAGGGGGATATATTTATGATATTCCCCCTATATTTTAAAAAAAACATCAAAATGACTGCTTTTAACTCCCTGAAAAGTATACGATTTAATCTAATATTTACGCTAGGGAAGGTAAGTGATTTCACGCAAAAATCTCTTAAAATACCCTCATGAAAACCCTGTTAACTGCTGTTTTTATTTATTTTTTTCAAATATTGACGTTTTAATGCTTAAAAGACCTTTTGAGGTCACAAAGTTTTCTAATAAAAGGATCGAGCCCTGCTGGGGGCATTTGAATTGGCCGCGGGGGCAGCCACGTAACTTAGGCGACCTGAGAAGGCTATATGACGTACGTGTTCGTGCGAAACGGATGTTTTTTGCATTCCGTGACAGCAGTTAAGCGACATGTAAATTCGTTAACGGATTGGATCAATTTGGATCCGTTTGATATGCATTCTCATTTTGCCAAACGTGGCCGATGTAGCCTTTGGGTGTTTAGTTAAGTTCGGTTTGGTCGGATATATATTTGGTAGGAGAGATTGAAATGACATTTTGGTGGAATTGTGGATCAAGCCACACGCATGACTCAGGCTCTACACCGTCCGGCCAAGATGGCATCGGTTTTGGTGATCCTGCTGCCCAAAACCTTGTTGGTCTTTGGGACTTCTCAGATGGAGCTGCGAAAGCTGATACAGGCCTAGCAGATGGCATCGCGCAAAACGGCACGTATATAGGGGATGCATCCTATTCCACAGACGCCTTGCGTTTAGGCGGCAATGGTCGTTTTAGCGTCAGCGGTGATGACGATCCGTTTGATTTGGACGAAGGGACCATTATGGTTCAGTTCAACCAGTCCTCACAGGTTGGCTCGTCCCCAGATACAATCGTTTCACGTGGTGAATACGCAGACCGTGGCTCAGAAGGCTATTTCAACATCCAAGTGACCGCGCAGGGCGCAGTGACTGTTTATCACAATTCCGGCGAAAAACTGTCTCTCTCTACAGACAACGGGTTTTTCTCTACGGGCGACGAAGTGCGCGTGGCCTACACATGGGATGAAGACGGCACGGGAACGTTCGTTGTTGAAAACGTGACAGATGGCACAAGCTACTCTGAAGATTTCGACAGCACGGGTCTGTCCATGGATATCGGCGACAACGATAACCAGAATTTCACCTTCGGCGCGCGTGAATCTGATGATGGGTCTTATGACCAGTACTTTAATGGCCACATCGATTACGTGGCCGTTTTCAATGCTGATGTTGTCAATACCAACGGCGATGGCATTGTTGAAGGTACCGATGGCGACGATTTGATCGACATTACCTACACTGGCGACCCTGACGGCGACATGATCGACAACAACGATGCTTTGCTTGCCGGCGAAGAGGGCGATGACGATATCGTTTTGGCTGGGGCAGGGGATGACACTGTTCTGGCTGGCGCGGGCCACGACGAAGTCTATGGTGGCTCAGGCGACGATACGATCAAAGGCGGCGCAGGAGATGACCTTTTGGTCGGCGATGGTGGCACGAGCGTCCGTGTAGCAACGGGTGAAACTGTTCGCGAAAGCTTTGAGTGGGATCTTGCGGGCGTGTCCAATCAGGGCAACTTGGGGGAATTCACCCAAGACACCGGCAATGTCGATGTCAGCTTTTCGTATGACACCACCGGTAGCACGCAGACACAGTTCTCGTCCCAAACGCAAAAAGTGCACAGCATCGATACCGATGGCACAGGTGCTGATGCAAACAGCGCAATGGGGTCCGTGACAAATGGTCAAGGCAACACTGGCACATATGAGCTGGGCTTTTCTGACGCCGTAGAAGACGTATCTTTCCGGATCAACGATATCGACCAAGATGGCGTTGTCAAAGTGACGGCATATGACGCCGCGGGCAATGAGATCAATGTCGATCTGACAGGTGGATATAAAGTCACCTTAATCGACAGCGATGGTCAATTCGGTGTTGATACCGCCGACAGCGAAGGCGGCAGCGGTCAAAATACAAGTCATGAATATTCAGTCTTGGTTGATGTTCCGGGGCCTGTTTCGCGGATCGTGATCGAGCACACACAAGACGGTTCCAACAATTCTGGCATCTCTGTTACTGATGTTTACTACGATGCTCCGATCTATGAACTTGTTGATACTGCAAGCACTTCAAACGGTGATGATATTATCGACGGCGGTGACGGCGATGATACGATCTATGGCGATTCAATAACCGATGGTGATGGTGCCTCCAGTGGCACAACCGATAGCCTGACACTAAAGATTGATAGCAAGAACTCGTCCGCAAATGGCAACGTTTTGGTCGAAGTCACCGGCACTGACGGCAGCGTCACGGTTCAAACCATTGTCACAGATTACGGCAACAACGTCGGCAACTCCTACACCGTGAACCTTAACGATGGGGACACTGTTCGGGTTGGCATCGCTACCAACGGTGAAACGCATTGGTCAAACGTCAGCAGTGATGCCCAGACGACCAACGTGACCGAAAACAGTGCGACATTGAATTTCGAAGACTGGACGGACAACGACTATAATGACGTCGTGATCACTGCCTCTGTTGTGGGCGATGTCACGTTGCCCACAACAGGTGGTGACATCAGCGGAGTTGCGGTTAGCGGTGGTGATACCATCACTGGTGGTGCAGGCGACGATACAATTTACGGTCAAGGCGGCGCAGACACCATCACGGGCGGCCAAGGGGCTGACACGATGTCCGGCGGCGATGATCGCGATACATTCATCGTTGACAGCACCGGTGATGGCATAGGCGATGTGATCGACGGCGGTGAGGGCGGCGATGACTACGATACGCTCAACCTCACTGGGGCAGGGCCCTTGAATGTGGTCTATACCTCTTCTGACAACGAAGATGGGTATGTTGAATTTCTCGATGGTGCTGGCGGTTCTGTCACAGGCACGCTGACATTCTCCGAAATCGAAAACGTCATTCCCTGTTTCACACCAGGTACGATGATTGCCACACCGCAAGGCGAGCGTGATGTCGCAACACTTAAAGTGGGTGATAAAGTCATCACACGGGACAATGGCCTTCAAGCAATCCGTTGGGTTGGTGTGAAAACTTTGTCAGCAGCTGAGGTAATGTTGCGCAAAGATCTATGCCCTGTGATAATCCGTCAAGGTGCGTTGGGCAATGGGTCGCCTGAACGCGATATGATGGTGTCTCCAAACCACCGTATGCTGGTCGCTTCTGAAAATGCGTCGATCTATTTTGATAATCACGAAGTGCTTGTGGCTGCGAAATACCTGACCCAGATGGATGGTGTGGACTTTATGACAGCCAAAGGCGTGACATACATCCACGTGATGCTTGATCGTCACGAAGTGATCCTTGGGGATGGCACATGGTCTGAAAGCTTCCAGCCGGGTGATTTCACTTTGGCCGGTATTGGCGAAGATCAGCGCGAAGAAATTTTTTCGCTCTTCCCTGAATTACGTGAAAAATCAGGCCGTGGGCATTACGAGACAGCACGCCGTGTTTTGCGCAAACATGAGGCCGAATTGCTGATGTCTTAATCCGACATCCCAGATACTTTTCCCGAATGCCGGTCTAAGGGCGCGGCATTCGGGGGGTATTCAGTGCAAATTGTTTCTAAAACCGTTACAAAAGCCGGTCATATGTGTGGTCGTTTCATTTATGAAAATAACCACACGCATTTGTGTTGTTGTCCCTTTTTTTACCCTCCTCGCTATATTAGCGGGCAAATTAATAATCTCTTAATTAAAATCAGTGCCTTATAAATCATTAGATCAGCAACAAAATGACGTCAGCGGTTCCCCTTCTCAACCAATCTGCAACAATGTTCCGACAATGAAAATTACGCCACCTGATCCCCTTTCTGAACTCTATAATCGCGGTTAAAAGAAACTAAGTTTGACGATTAATCTCTTCAGAGATTTCCGATTCGCATCTAAAAATTTGATTGTGGGCGATGGTATGCCCGGCAGAGGTAGGCACCTAAAATGGCTGACATTAATGGCGACAACGACGACAATACTCTAAATGGCACAAATGCCGATGACACCATTAATGGTCTCGGCGGTGATGATACAATCAACGGCGGTGCTGGCAATGATACGCTTTACGGCGACGCTGGCAACAGTTTGGACTCCAGTGGACTAGATGCAAGCGCACTCACGCTTTCCAATTCCAACTTGGTATACGACAGTTCATACGGTAATAATAATGCCCACCCTGGCGACAAAGCTATCTACAAAAATGTTGCCCAGTTGGAAGACGGAACATGGATTTCAGCACGCTTGGTGCTCGTTTCTACATCAGATTCAAGTCTGAATGTCGACTTGAGCGGTGGCGAAGGGTTTGAAATTCTTCTGAATAGCGGTAATGGATCTTCAAAGTACGACAAGGGCGAAACCGCTACATTCCGTTTGGAATTCTTTGATCCTACAACCGGCGATCCCGTTTCTATAAATTCCACAGCCACGTTCAATGATATCGACCGAAATTCGGTTGGAGATGTTGAAGCAGTTTCAGTTGATGCAGCCTCTTTTACCAGTTTTGGGACAAGCAGCCAAACATCACTTGATGTGAACAACAATGGAAGTTCCGTCGTTGCCTCGGGCACCGAAACCAATAGCCCTGATGATCAGGATGCATGGTTTTCTGCCGAATTCGAAAATCAAAGCTCAATCACATTTACGCTGACAACACGGTCTACCCAATCAGGGTTTTCTATGAACGGGGACCTTATTGACGACGTCGTTGTCACACCGCTGATCCCCGGCAATGACATAATCGATGGCGGCGATGGCAACGATGTCATCTATGGCGAAGACGGTGATGATACACTCACCGCTGGTGCAGGCTACGACCTCCTCTACGGTGGCGAAGGCAATGACACACTTTACGGTGGCGGTGAAAACGACGAACTGCACGGCGGCAACGGCGCAGACACCATTGTGGTCAACTCTGTAGGCACCACGTCCAACCCCAACAACACCACAGTTTACGGCGATGGGGATGGCGACGCGACAGACCAAGATACGCTTGATGTCTCATGGTTTATTGAAAACGGCTACAGCATTTCGCATCATGTTCAAAATCCCGATGATGATGGAAATGGGTTTACGGGGCAAATCACGTTTCATAACGAAGAAACGGGCGAAACTGCCAACGTCAACTACAATGATATCGAAAATTTTGTCATCTGCTTCACGCCAGGCACGGCCATTGCAACACCAAAAGGCGAAGTGGCAGCTGAGATGTTGAAAGAGGGCGATAGAGTTTTCACCCGTGATAACGGTGTGCAAGAAATCCGCTGGGTTGGCCAAAAAGATGTTACACAGACCGATTTTGCCGGGCAAAACTCACTTGCACCAGTGATGATCCAAAAGGGCGCTTTGGGCAACGGGTTGCCAGAACGCGACTTGATGGTTTCACCACAACACCGCGTTTTGCTGAGCTCTGATCGGGCACAGCTATACTTTGAAGACCGCGAAGTTCTGTCACCTGCCATTCATTTGGTCGGCATGCCGGGCATCACACGCGTGCGCCCTGCTCGGACCTCATACATTCACTTCTTGTGCGACAATCACGAGGTTGTTTTGTCAAATGGCGCTTGGACTGAAACCTTCCAGCCGGGGCAAGCCTCATTGCAAGGATTGCAGTCTGCCCAACGTGACGAAGTCTTTACACTGTTTCCAGAACTTGCCACGCAACACGGTTTGAATAACTATGAATCGGCACGCAAGTCTTTGAAAAGATACGAAACACAATTGTTTCTTGCCAGCTAAATCAGGAAAATACCTGAATTGATCTGAAAACAAGGCGGCTTTAGAGCCGCCTTATTGCATTTTCGATATATGAAAAACGTTGCAGCCATTTCCCGAAAGAGACGGCAAAATAAAAGGGCGCGCCGCTTTTGCAGCACGCCCTGTAATCAAGCTTTTAAGGCGATTGTTTAGCGTTCTGGCAAAAGCCCACGCGGGTTAAACCGCAGCACAAACAGCAGCACCAGCCCCATCGTGAGCGGCCGGATGTAAACCATACGATCCAAAATGGTCTCTTTGATTATATTGTCATCCGCCATACCAGAGGTCACAACCTCGGCAACAAAGCGTCCAATCGGTTCGACTTCAACCCAGAGGAACCAGATGAACAAACCGCCCAACACGGCGCCCCAGTTGTTGCCAGACCCGCCGACAATCACCATCACCCATACAAGAAAGGTAAAGCGCAGCGGTTGGTAGGACGACGGCGTCAGTTGACCATCCAATGTGGTCATCATCGCGCCAGCCAAACCACAAATCGCAGCGCCGAGCACAAAGATTTGCAAGTGGCGGCCAGTCACGTTTTTGCCCATAGCTTCAGACGACACTTCGTTGTCGCGGATCGCACGCATCATCCGGCCCCAAGGCGAATTGAGTGCCAATTGCATCGCTGTGATAAGCAGAAAAATCACAGCTAAGAATAGACCCGCATAGCACAATTTCACGAAAATGCTTGATGCTGTGACCGGATCAGCACCGATGTTTTGCGCAAAACCGATGAACCACTCACTTTGCTGCAAGTCGATTTCATAAGGAACTGGGCGCGGTAGACCGATAACATTTTTAACGCCGCGGCCCAGCCAATCTTCGTTTTTAAGCACTGCTATGATGATCTCGGCGATCCCCAAAGTGGCAATTGCCAGATAGTCAGAGCGCAGTCCCAAAGCCGTTTTAGCAACCAACCACGCGGCCCCTGCAGCAAACAAACCACCCACGGGCCAAGCGATCAACACAGGTAGACCAAGCCCGCCAAGGTTGCCTGAAATGGCGGGATTTACGGCTTCAATCGCGGCAACAGCCGGATCGAACACAGCGCGGAAGATAAAGAACCCAGCAATCAACCAAGCGGCAATGATCACACTGCGCAACGTGCCTTTCGCAAGCTTTTTCCACAGAACAATAGCGCCAACGATTGCCCCAATGCCGATCGCAAGCGCCAGCAACACGCGCAGTCCGCCAGCTTGCCAAGCTTCGCCAACAGGAGAGGTCGATACCAACACAACGGCCAGACCGCCAAGCGCGACAAAGCCCATAACACCAACGTTAAACAGGCCGGCAAACCCCCATTGAAGGTTCACACCAAGCGCCATAATCGCAGAAATAAGCCCCATGTTCAAAATGAACAAAGCTGAATTCCAAGATTGCAGGACACCCACAGCGATGATGAGCGCGGCCATAACGCCAAAATATAACGGCGCGCGATTTGCAGTATTCGAGGTTTGAATGTGAGACTGGCTCATACCGATTTCCCCTTAAACAGGCCTGTTGGTTTGAACAACAAGACGATGATCAATATCGCGAAAGACACCGCGAATTTGTAGTCGGTGGACAAAAGTTGCACCAATCCGTCGGGGGCCCAACCATCTGGTCCCAAATAGGTGACAACCTTTTTGAAGGCATAGGTCAGCGTTACTTCGGAAAACGCGATGACAAACCCGCCTGCAATCGCCCCCAAGGGCGACCCAAGTCCGCCGACGATGGCAGAGGCAAAGATAGGCAACAAAAGCTGCATATAAATGAATGGCTTAAAGGATTTATCAAGTCCATAAAGCGTGCCTGCAATGGTCGCCAAAGCGGCAACAATGAGCCATGTAATGGTCACGACACGCTCAGGGTTGATGCCTGAGAGCAGCGCCAAATCTTCGTTATCGGAATAGGCGCGCATGGATTTACCTGTGCGAGTTTTGTTCAAAAACCAGAATAAAGCCGCAACAACAAGGATTGCAGTGACCACTGTGATCACTTGTGTCGTGCGAATGGCCAGACCTTCGGACAAGCCAGTCATGGTTTTAAAGTCGCGGGCCGTGATAACGAAACGTTCGCCGTCGGCAAAGCGTCTGTCATCAGTACCAACGATCATGCGAACCGCGCCGTTCATCACGAACATAACGCCCATAGAGACAATCACCAACATCACAGGAGCAGCTTTCACCTTGCGGTAAAAACGGTACACTGTGCGATCCGTGATCAGCACCAAAGCCATTGTGCAAAGAATGGCAAAGGGCAGGGCGAGCAGGGCGGTGGGCAAGGGCCCAAAGCTGATGCCAACCGATTTCATGGCCGCAGTGATCAACACAACGAACATCGTGCCAAATGCCATGGTGTCACCATGCGCAAAGTTGGAAAAACGCAAGATGCCGTAGATCAGTGTGACGCCAAGTGCACCAAGTGCAAGCTGAGCGCCATAAGCTGTGCCGGGGACAAGTACGAAGTTCGCAAATGCCACTAAGGCGTTGAGAATATCCATCAATTCACCCTCTCACATGTACCCTGAAAATAGGTTTCTTTTTGTGTACCTTGAACATCCGGCACGCGGTGCATCAGAGTGAATTCACCATCTGAATAGATTTCGAGGTCATAGTGTCCGCCGCCTTTTTGCGCAAAGTGACCTGTCATTTGGCCTGCGATCGCAGTTACAGACCCTGTTAGGGTTTGGCCGTTGTCAAATTGCATATCGCCGTCTTGCGCTGTGCCACGTTTAAAATGCAGCGGTGCCGCACCATCGCGGCAGTTTTGCGCGCTGCCTTCGCAAATTTTATCTGTCAAACAAAACAGGTCTGTCGGCAGTTCGGATTTTTGGTTTTCTTGATAAGATGTGTAGACGTAAATCGGCACGCCCACAGCGATCGGGGCCAATGCGAGGGCAGGGAGGATCATTTTATTCATGCCTCAGCCCCCCAAGAACGTGCGGCGCACTTCAGGGTTCGCGAGCAAGGCTGCACCTGTGTCGGTATAGGCATTCGTGCCTTGCACCAAAACATAGCCTTTGTCCGCAATATCGAGCGCTTGTCGTGCGTTTTGTTCCACCATCAACACCGCGATGCCCGTTTTGGCCACCTCGATAATGCGGTCAAACAGTTCGTCCATCACGATGGGGGAAACGCCCGCAGTTGGCTCATCCAGCATCAACAATTTAGGTTGGGTCATCAAAGCGCGGCTTACCGCCACCTGTTGACGTTGACCGCCCGACAATTCACCCGCGTTTTGATGACGCTTGTCATAAACTGCAGGGAAAATTTCATAGACCTGTTCCAACGTCGTCTTGTAGTCATCGGTGCGAATAAACGCGCCCATTTCAAGGTTTTCTTCGACGCTCATGGTTGGGAAAATATTGCTGGTTTGCGGCACAAACCCCATGCCTTTGTAGACACGTTCTTGCGGGGACAATTTGGTGATGTCTTCGCCGTCAAGCACAACAGACCCAGTGTGGATGTTGAGCATACCGAACACGGCCTTCATAGCGGTGGATTTACCAGCGCCGTTTGGCCCAACAATCACAGCAATCTCGCCTTTTTCGACCGACAATTCGCAATCATGCAAAATATCAGCGCCGCCGTATCCACCCGTCATGTGCGTGGCACTTAGATAGCTCATTGGGTGCCCTCCGCGGTTGTGGATGTTGGGATAGCGTCTTTTGTCAGACCTTCGGTGGCCTCTTTATTTTTGATGCCAGTGCCGAGGTAGGCTTCGATCACTTGTTCGTTTTGCATGATGTCTTCGGCAGATCCCGTTGCCATCACTTGGCCTGCGGCCATAACGATCACCGGATCACAGAGCATTTTGATGAACTCCATGTCGTGTTCGATCATGCAAAACGTATAGCCGCGCTCTGTGTTCAAACGTTTGATCGCATCCGCAATGGTGTACAAAAGGGTGCGGTTCACGCCCGCGCCGACTTCGTCCAAAAACACGACCTTAGCATCCACCATCATGGTGCGACCAAGTTCGACAAGCTTTTTCTGACCGCCGGAAATATTGCCCGCTTTTTCATCTGCAATATGAGAAATCGTCAGAAATTCAAGAACTTCGTCTGCTTTTTCGCGCAGAGCCGCTTCTTCAACAGCGATTTGGCCGCGCTTAAACCATGCGTTCCATAGGGTTTCACCGCATTGATTTGCAGGAACCATCATCAGGTTTTCACGCACAGTCATAGTCGAGAATTCATGCGCTATTTGAAAGGTGCGCAGAATGCCCTTGTGAAACAATTGGTGCGGTTTCAGTCCGGTGACGTCTTCGCCATCAAACAAAACTTGGCCGCTTGTGGGCGTAAGAACGCCCGCGATACAGTTAAAAAGCGACGTTTTTCCCGCGCCATTCGGACCGATGAGACCCGTAATGGAACCTTCCTTGATGGAAAGCGATGCCCCGTCCACCGCGCGAAAACCGCCGAAATGCATGTGTAGATCACGCACTTCGATCATGTGATTATCCCCTTGATTGCCCAGTTTTTTGAAATCTGGTTACGCAAACAGCCCGGAAATAAATTCCGGGCTGTTTGAAAAATCTAAACGATTAGCGGTAGCCAACAGTTACGATTTTGCCATCTTTAACTTCGATTTCACGGTAGGAACCTGCCGCTTCACCGGGTTCAATCAACTCTGCAGCTGTGCCGCCGACATAGTCGATTTCGCCACCAGCTGCGAGAATATCAAGCGCTTTTTCCAGTTCACCTGGAAAGATTTCTTCGCCGGGTGCATTGGCAACGCCCATCACAAAGTCTTTGTAGACTTGTGGATCAGATGATCCAGCCGCTTGCATGGCAAGCAACATCAAAGCGCCGGCGTCATATGATTCAGGCGCGTATGGAGCAGTGCCGTTGTAGCCGTTTGCTTCGCCAATCGCGACGAGCATTTCGCCACCAGGGGAATCAGAACCCGGAACTTGACCTGTTGCGCCTTCGATTTCTGTACCAAAGCGGTCTTCGATAGAAGAACCGACCATCGCGTCAGGCAAGTGGAAACGATCAAACGCGCCAGTGTCGAGAGCTGCACGGATGATGCCCGGTCCGCCTTGGTCAAGGTAGCCAACAACCACAAGAACGTCACCACCAGCAGAAGCCAATGCGCCAACTTCAGCAGAGTAATCCGCTTTGCCGTCTTCGTGGGATGTGTTGATTGTGACTGTGCCGCCCATTTCTGTGTAGGACGATTCAAATGCGTCAGCCAAACCTTTGCCGTAGTCGTTGTTTGTGTAAGTCACAGCAACGGATTTCACGCCTTTTTCAAGCAGAGATTCTGCCATAACTTGACCTTGGCGCGCATCGGATGGCGACGCACGGAAGAACAAACCATTGTCTTCGATGGTTGTGAGCGATGGGGATGTCGCGGATGGTGAGAACATGACCATGCCGTTTGGCACAGCAACGTTGGTCAATGCAGCGCCCGTCGCGCCAGAGCAGAGCGCACCGATGAGGCCAGAGATGCCGTCAGACGTGATCATGCGTTCCGCAACAGATGAAGCAACAGCCGCATCAGTACATGTGGAATCACCTTCAACCAGTGCAACAGTTGTGCCGCCAAGGAATTTACCGCTGTCGGAAATTTCTTTCACAGCTGCGCGCACGCCGCCCGCCATGTCAGGTGCCAAAGATTCAGCAGGACCAGAAAAACCAAGCATAAGGCCCAGTTTGATTTCGTCGGCGTATGATGCGCTGGCGATAAGTGTAGAGGCCGCAGTGGCCAGTAGAATTTTCTTCATTTTTAAACTCCCAGTGTTGGAACATTGTCCTGACTTGAGCCTAGAACGTGTAATTCCAAATGGGAAGCACTCAGGTGAGAACGGACTGGAAATCAAACTGGATTGGGAAAATTGTCTGCATTCTACAAATAAACAGGATTTTCACGCATATAAATCTCAATTATTTAGGCAAATTGTAAAATAATCCCAAAATTGAAATGGCTTTTAACTGAACAAATCGGGGGGCTTGTGAAAGACTTTCGCGTCACGTCTTAAGAATCGGCAAAATTTCACGTTACGTCACTTAGGTCCAGCACCCAATGTGGCCGCGTGAGACATAAGACACCCCTTGCGCTTTTCAGTCGCGGGCAGGGATTATTTGCGCAAAATGCGGCGATAAATGCGATGGTCCCTAAGGAATAGGGGCAATAATCTGACCAATTGCACAACGTTTGAATTGGTTTTTTCATATTTCGGGTTTTCCAACCCACGCCCTCGGCCTATAACCCCAGAACTGGCAGCGCGCAAAATGCGGTGTTCGGTTCGATTTACACGCAAATGAACTAATTTCCCGGAGTAGAGACAATGACGGATTGGGTAAAATCAGCATGGCGCAACAAACCGCGTGTGCAAATGCCCGACTATACGGACGAGGCTGCGCTGAATGCTGTTGAGGCACAACTCTCAAAGTATCCTCCTCTTGTTTTTGCTGGCGAGACCAAAACTTTGAAAGCGCAATTGGCAGCTGCATCTCGTGGCGAGGCATTTTTGCTTCAAGGCGGTGACTGTGCTGAAAGCTTTGCCGAATTCGGTGCAGACCAAATTCGCGACACGTTCAAAGTGATGCTGCAAATGGCGATGGTTTTGACCTTTGGTGCAAAAGTGCCCGTGATCAAAGTCGGACGTATGGCGGGTCAATTTGCCAAACCACGCTCAGCTGCGACAGAAACATCGAATGGTGTTGAGTTGCCGAGCTACCGCGGCGACATCATCAACGGGTTCGAATTCACACCCGAAGATCGCATTCCTGATCCAAACCGTATGTTGCAGGCCTACACGCAGGCGGCGGCGTCTTTGAATTTGCTGCGCGCCTATTCCAAAGGTGGGTTTGCCGATGTGCACCGCGTACACGGTTGGACTCTGGGCTTCACAGAGGCCGACGAAGCCGAGAAATACCGCGATATGGCCAATCGCATCCAAGACGCGCTGGATTTTATGCGCGCCGCTGGCATGACTGCCGACAACAACAACGAATTGAAAACGGTTGATTTTTACACATCACACGAAGCGCTTTTGTTGGAATACGAAGAGGCGCTGACCCGTGTGGACAGCACTTTGGGCGATACTATTGCTGGATCGGGTCACATGATCTGGATCGGTGATCGCACACGTCAACCAGATGGCGCACATGTTGAATTTTGTTCTGGCGTCTCAAATCCAATTGGGTTGAAATGTGGTCCTACAACGACTGCTGAAGATCTTAAGATTTTGATGAAAAAGCTGAACCCAAACAATGAAGCAGGGCGCTTGACCCTGATCGCACGTTTCGGGGCTGGCAAAGTAAAAGATCACCTGCCGCGCTTGATTGCGGCTGTAAAAGAAGAAGGCGCAAACGTTGTTTGGTCTTGTGATCCGATGCATGGCAACACTGTTAAATCAGACAGCGGGTACAAAACCCGTCCGTTTGAAAGTGTTTTGCAAGAGGTTCAGGAATTCTTTGCGGTGCACCGCGCTGAGGGTACGATCCCTGGTGGCGTGCATTTCGAGATGACCGGCAAAGACGTGACTGAATGTACCGGTGGCGCGATTGAAGTGACAGATGAAAATCTGTCAGATCGCTACCACACAGCCTGTGACCCGCGTTTGAACGCATCACAAGCTTTGGAGCTGGCGTTTTTGGTGGCTGAAGAACTGTCACAAAACGCACGTTAAGCTGATCAAAAATATTTTACGAAAGGCCGGACATTGTGTTCGGCCTTTTTGTTGTCATACGATCAAAAAATAAGGCGCAACCCTAAAGCTGCGCCTTTTGCACACCGCACTGTTTTGGGATCAATCCTCAGAGGGGACCAAACGCAAAACGGGCTTGCCCGTTGGGCGCACAGGCTTGGGCTCAGTTGATGGTGTTTCAGGCGTCATTTTGTCTTTTTGCTCAAGATAGGCTTTGCGCGCCTCTGCAAACCCTTGTGGAATGGGCGAGCCCTTTTCAGTCAAACCTTCCATCATAGGCGCCTCTTCTGTTGCGGCACCAAGCAAAGGGCGTGACGTCGTCGCGACAGCTTTAAAGCGGCGTGGTTGACGGCCAATTTCACCTTTGGATTGGAGACAGCCAAGAATACGATTCACATCACCAAGGTCAGATTTCAAAGGGCACAGCAAAAGCTGCGCATCCAAAGACCCGCGACCAATCCCGCGTTCGCCTTTCAGCGTGACTGTGGTGATCTGAGGTGTTTCACACACGGCCTCAATCGCTTTTGAAATTTCTGCACGACTTTCTGGCGTAAACATTGCGGTGAGTGGCATACCGCGCACTTCCATGCCCATCAAATCTGTCAAATGCATACCAGCAAGGCGGAACCGCGCCACGCCGGGGGCAATACGTTCCAAGATAAACGTGAACTCAAGCGCTGCCTGCATACCGCGAGGATTGATATCCGACCGCGCTGGCACTGGGCGGCCATTGCGCAGACCGTCCCAATACGCTTCGACTTCGCGCAACGCAGGAAAAACCGTTTCGTTGCGACGTGGCAGAAGAGAAATGATGTTTGAACCGCTGAAATAATTAATATTCACTGTATCACCTATGAGTTGCAGCTTTCTGGTGTGCATTTGCTGCTGTGTTCTGGTTTGGCAGAGTGTGTGTCTGCTCGCTTGACCAGAATTATGCCACGAGTTTGCCCAAATTGGTGGAATTTCCTAATGAATGGTTAACGCGCACACTGACCTTTAAGGATAAAACAGCAAAATTATGGTGAATTATATGGATTTCTGGCCGATGAAATTATAATTAATATATAAATACCAATGCTTTATATGAATAACTCACATCAAACTTCAAAAGGATAATACGCCTTGCCTAAAAGGCCAGTTTGAGATGCTAAAGCTTCTGCCACGGGGGCATTGGTTCCAAAATAGAAAAACCAAAACGACTCACGTCTCATTTTTTAGGGGCCAAATAGGGCTGCTTTGCGGGCCTGTTCAAAGGATGAGACATGGTTTTGCCTTATTCTGGCCTGTGATTTTTAGAATCGCCGCGCCCCGTGCCTTATTGTTGTATTGCAGCATGATCCCACCACTTTTGTCTCATTCAATTGGTGGTCAAGCATCGATCCGCACAGTATAAAAAACCGTCCAATATAAGGAGGGATAAAATGCCAGCCGATCGTCGTGGTCTTCTTATTATATTGTCATCGCCATCAGGCGCGGGCAAATCCACCTTGGCAAAGCGCCTCATGCAGTGGGATAAATCGCTGAGCTTTTCAGTCTCAGCCACCACACGCGCACCACGCGATGGGGAACAAGACGGTGTTGAATATCACTTCACTGCCGAAGATGACTTTAAATCGATGGTTTCAAGTGGTGATATGCTTGAGCACGCTTTGGTCTTTGGCAATTACTATGGCTCACCCGCTGGTCCAGTGCGCGCGGCGATTGAGGCCGGTAGCGATGTTTTGTTTGATGTTGACTGGCAGGGCGCACAGCAAATTGCCAACTCATCGTTGCGTGATCACGTGTTGTCGATCTTTGTTTTGCCGCCCTCAATCACAGAACTGCGCCGCCGTTTGGAAACTCGCGGCCAAGACAGTGCCGAAGTGATTGAAAAACGGATGCGTCAAAGCTGGGATGAAATCAGTCACTGGGACAGCTATGATTATGTGCTGGTCAATGATGATCTGGACACGTCTTTTGAGCGTTTGAAAACCATCGTCTCTGCCGAACGCCTGCAAAGGCGTCAACAACCAGGTCTTTTGGATGTGGTCCGTGGTTTGCAGGGTGAATTTGAGGACCTAGAAACATGACATTATATAGTCTTGACGATCACGCACCTATTTTACCTGAAAACGGTGACTACTGGGTGGCAGATGATGCAAATGTTATTGGAAAAGTCAGCCTTGGGGCTGGTGCCAATATTTGGTTTGGTGCCACGTTGCGTGGCGACAATGAAATGATTGACGTGGGCGCAGGCAGCAACATTCAAGAAAACTGTGTGCTGCACACCGATATGGGATCGCCTTTGACCATCGGAGCGGGCTGTACCATCGGGCACAAAGCGATGCTGCATGGCTGCACTTTGGGTGAGAATACTTTGATCGGAATGGGGGCCACTGTTTTGAATGGCGCGCGGATCGGCAAAAACTGTCTGATCGGGGCAGGGGCATTGGTCACAGAAAACAAAGAAATCCCCGATGGGTCGCTTGTCATGGGGGCACCCGGAAAAGTTGTGCGACAACTTAGTGAAATGCAAATTGAGGCTCTGAAAAAGTCCGCAGAGCACTACCAAATCAACGCGCGTCGCTTTCGGGATGGGCTTGTGCGGATTGAATAGGATCTAAGCTCTGCTTGGATTAACTCTAGGCCAAGGCTCAGCGAGTCCTAGCGTTTAGTTTAGTTGCATTGAGATGGCAGAACCGTGCGGCTGCGCCACGCCAAAATCCAACATCGGATGCAGGTGGCGCACTTCGCGGCAGATGATTTCTGGGCGCGGAATATCATCCAACATGATCCTGTATTTTCCAACAAATCCTGCCTGATCCAAAAATCCTGCCAGCTCTAAACAGTCAAATGTTTGACCAATGGCTTCTGACATGACCAAGTCTGGCTTTAGGGCAGAAAATAACTCAGGAGAGAGCGCCTGAAATTCCACATATAAAATGCCGGTTAATTCAGATGAAATGGCCGGAAATCGTTTAACCTGACCTGACTCCCCAACCAGCAACATCATTTGTTTTTCTTTATGACGCTCGGTGCGCGACATTGTGATGACATCAAAGTCTTTAACGGTCGAAATGTTACCCATTTGTGCTGCTTTGCCCGTGTTACAGTTTTTTATTCTGGTTAGAAAAGGCGGAAAGCCGCTGAATTGCAACAACAATTTTCTCACTTTGGGAATAATTACCATTTTGCAAATCAGGTGCGGTTTGAAATTCACATCAAGTAGAAAAACAACCACTGCGCGAAATCACATGCTAAAGCGTCATATACGCGTTACGTAGCACCCGTATCCAAAGCTGCACATAGTGAAAGATCAAACGATGAACGATGCAAGAAATACCAATGGGCCAAACAATGATCTTGTGATCGAAATGGCGAAAGCTATGCCGCTGCCTTTGATCGTTATCGGGCGCGATGAACGGGTCGTCGTTGCCAATGAAAAAGCCGAAGAATTATTTGGGAAAGGCGTGCAGGGCAGGCATTATATCACTGTCTTGCGCCAACCAATGTTGTTGGATGCAATTGAAAATGTCTTGCGGCTGGGTGAGGCTGCACAAGCCCCTTACCGCGTTTCTGAATCTTCAAAAGATTTGCATTTCGACGTCAAAGTTCGCCCCGCCATCACGCAAGACGCGGGCTATGTTGTCGTGGCATTCGAGGACAAAACCGACCTGCAAGAAGCCAGCCAAATGCGCCGCGATTTTGTTGCCAATGTATCCCATGAGCTGCGTACACCGCTGACGGCTTTGCTGGGATTTATTGAAACCCTTCTGGGCCCTGCAGCGAATGATACAGACGCGCGCAAGCGGTTTTTGTCGATTATGGACAACGAAGCAAAGCGGATGAACCGAATCGTTGGCGATCTTTTGTCTTTGAGCCGTGTTGAAGCGGACAGACGGGTGCGTCCACGTGATCCGGTCAACGTGCCATCCATCGTCCGCTCTGTCGTGCAAACGCTGCAACCCCTTGCTGGAGCACGTAATGTTTCTTTGCGACTTGAGGGGGCGGATGCGGAGGATCGAATTCTTGGGGATCAAGATCAATTGACCCAAGTGTTCACCAACTTGATTGAAAACGCGATCAAATATGGCCCCAATGGTGGTGAAGTATCGATTTGCATCACATCACACGCGGTTGAACCAACCATGCAAGGGCCCGCAGTGCGCGTGGATATTGCAGATCAAGGCGAAGGCATTCCCGTGCATCACATTCCGCGCCTGACGGAACGGTTTTACCGCGTCGATGCGCATCGCTCACGCGAAATGGGGGGCACAGGGCTGGGTCTTGCGATTGTAAAACATATCCTGAACCGACACCGTGGTCGTTTACGTATTGAAAGCCATGCGGGCAACGGCAGCTGCTTTTCCGTGATTTTGCCCTACGAATGATCGAAATTTTGGGAAAGATGCGTCACAGTTCTTAATTTTAAGTCATAAAGTTTCAAGAAACTCGTGCTTTGTCATGAAACTGTTACACTAAGTTCACAAAAGCATAGTGAAGCCCACGTAAACCGCCCCATGAGAGAGAAACCAAATGCCTCTCAGATTTGAAATTCAGGAGCTACATATGTCCTTTGTTAAACTGACCACCTCTGCCTTGGCGATCACTGCCATGTCCATCACCGCCGCTGCAGCCCGTGATCAGGTGCAGGTTGCTGGGTCTTCCACAGTATTGCCATATGCATCTATCGTTGCAGAAGCATTCGGTGAAAACTTTGACTTCCCAACACCTGTTGTTGAATCTGGCGGCTCTTCTGCTGGCCTTAAGCGTTTCTGTGAAGGTCTTGGCGAAAACACAATCGACGTTGCCAACGCATCACGCAAAATCAAAGACAAAGAAGTTGCAGCCTGTGCAGAAGCCGGCGTGACTGACATCGTTGAAGTGCGTATCGGCTACGATGGTATCGTTTTCGCATCCGACATCAACGGCAACTCTTTTGAGTTTACACAAGAAGATTGGTACAAAGCTTTGGCTGCTGAAATCATCGTTGATGGTGCAGCTGTTGCAAACCCAAACACAACTTGGGACCAAGTGAACCCAGCGTTCCCAGCGCAGCCTATCATGGCGTTCATTCCTGGTACAAAGCACGGTACACGTGAAGTCTTCGACGAAAAAGTGATCTTGACTGGCTGTGAAGAGTCTGGCGATTTCGCGAAGTTCGTTGAACTTAAAGGCGGCGAAGACGAAGCTGAAGACGCATGTATGTCTATCCGTACAGACGGTCTGTCAGTCGACATCGACGGCGACTACACAGAAACACTTGCACGTATCGACAGCAACAAAGACGGTCTTGGCGTCTTCGGTCTGGCGTTCTACGAAAACAACACAGACAAATTGCAAGTCGCGACTATGGCCGGTGTTGTTCCAACAACTGAAGCCATCGCAGAAGGCACATACCCTGTGTCACGCCCACTCTACTTCTACATCAAAGCGGCGCACATCGGTGTGATCCCTGGTCTTCAAGAATACGCAGACTTCTTTGTATCTGACGACATGGCTGGCCCAGACGGCCCATTGGCAGAATACGGTCTCGTATCTGACCCCGCACTTGCCGACACACAAGCTGCTGTTGCAGCTGGCACAGTGATGATGAAGTAAGCGATACGCTTGCGATAAAATTTAAGACGGCGCAGGGACCCTTGCGCCGTCTTTCACCCGAAAAAGGGGCGGGACTTAACCTGTCATTGATTGAGACGCGAAGGGGAGCTGCTCATGCCCGCGCTATGGCTGTTTATTACGGTTTTGGTCCTAGGACTTGCCGGCTTTATCCTAGGACGCGCCCGCGTCATGAAGGATGCTGACGGAGATATACGAAAACTACATTCCTTGCCCAATTATTACGGGTCGAATGTAATGCTGTCCGCGATCATTCCAAGCTTGGGCCTTTTGGTTCTGTGGTTGATTGTGCAGCCGATGATTATTCAAGCCAATGTGGCGTCCCATATTCCCACAGAAAATTACGCCGATAGCGGCGCATTGAATTTGCTGATGTCCGATGTGCGCCGTGTCGCAGACGGGCTCGATATCGCAGTCTCACAAGGCGCGTTGACACCACATGCCGCTCAAAACTTGACGGGCACTGATGATGTGCGCGGCATTTTGGGCCGTTTGGGTGTGGCGCTTGGCACTGATGTTGAAGACGACATTCTGACAGCCGCACAAGAGTATCGCATAAAGTCAAATATCGGTGGTTGGATCATGACCGTCGCAGTCATCGCCGCAGCCATTCTAGGGTTTGCCATGGCTTTGAAAGTGACCAACAAAGATCACCGTGCGCGCAACTCAGTCGAAAAAGTGGTGTTGGCCCTGTTGATAGGCGCTGCATCCTTGGCGGTTTTAACCACCGTCGGGATCGTATTTTCACTGATTTTCAACACCATCGAATTCTTTAAACTCTATCCTGCGGCTGATTTCTTTTTCGGCACAACTTGGGCGCCTTCCTTTGGCGGCGGATCGGAATTGGGGATTTTGCCACTGTTCTGGGGCACGTTCTACATTTCTATCATTTCCTTGTTGGTCGCTGTTCCAATCGGTTTGTTCGCGGCTGTGTACCTGTCCGAATATGCAGGACCAAAAACACGCGGCATCGCCAAGCCTTTGTTGGAAGTGCTCGCGGGTATCCCCACAATCGTTTACGGGTTGTTCGCTTTGCTCACAGTTGGTCCGCTGCTTGTCGGCATGTTCGGAAAAGACGGCAGCTTTGGCGTAAACTGGATGCAAGGCGGCTCTGCGGTGATCACTGCGGGTCTGGTGATGGGCGTGATGTTGATCCCGTTCATCTCATCGCTGTCTGACGACATCATCAACTCTGTACCGCAATCCATGCGCGATGGGTCTTTGGGGCTTGGTGCCACCAAATCTGAGACAATCAAACAGGTTATCTTGCCCGCCGCTTTGCCAGGTATTGTTGGTGCGATCCTTTTGGCCGCGTCGCGTGCCATTGGGGAAACCATGATTGTTGTGCTTGGGGCAGGGGCTGCGGCACGCCTGTCGATGAACCCCTTTGAGGCGATGACCACCGTGACGACGCGGATTGTCAGCCAGTTGACCGGCGATGCAGATTTTTCATCCCCCGAAGCTTTGGTCGCCTTTGCCCTTGGGATGACACTGTTCGTGATCACCCTTTGCCTTAACATCGTCGCACTTGTGATTGTGCGCAAATACCGGGAGCAGTACGACTGATGTCTGATCACCCCACATCCCCGTCTTCATTCCCATCCAATCCTTCTGGTGCCGCTAAAAACTCGCTGCTGAAACTGGATGCACGGACAAAAAAACGCAACGCGTCAGAAGCCCGTTTCAAAGCCTACGGCGTTGGTGCCATCGCTTTGGGTCTGTTCTTTCTGGTGGCTTTGCTCACATCTATCATCGGCAATGGCACCCCTGCATTCAAGCAGACGTTTATCACCATTCCGATTGAATTGACCGAAAGCAAGCTTGATAAATCAGGTGTGCGTGACATCGACGTGATGAAAAAAGTCACGACATTTGGGTACAAACCTTTGGTGCAAAGCGCGCTTGTGGCCAGCTTACAAGAGCACGGTATAGAAAACCCGTTCAAAAAAGCTGCCGATCTGGGCAAATTGCTGTCATCCTCTGCACCTGCGCAAGTGCGTGATGTGGTTTTGGCCAATCCCGAATTGATCGGTCAAACCATTGAGTTCCGTCTTTTGGCTGGCTCTCGTGTGGATGGTTACTTTAAAGGCCGTGTGGACCGTGATGCGCTGGCGCGTGACAAAAATCTGGATGCCGAGCATTTGGATATAGCCGATGCGATGGTCACAGCTGGTCTCATCGATACCAAGTTTAATGCCGATTTCATCTTTGGGGCCGATGCCTCTGAATCGCGTCCTGAACAGGCTGGGATCGGTGTTTCTATGGTCGGATCACTCTTTATGATGATTGTTGTGCTGTGCTTGGCTTTGCCCATCGGCGTTGCTGCATCGATCTATCTTGAAGAGTTCGCGCCGCAAAACAAATGGACAGATTTAATCGAGGTGAACATCTCAAACCTCGCGGCTGTGCCATCCATCGTGTTTGGTATCTTGGGCTTGGCTGTGTTCATCCAATTCGCCCATCTGCCGCAATCTGCGCCGCTGGTTGGCGGTTTGGTTTTGACGCTGATGACCCTGCCAACGATCATCATTTCCACCCGCGCCTCATTGAAAGCTGTGCCGCCGTCCATTCGCGATGCTGCTCTGGGCATTGGGGCGTCAAAAATGCAATCAGTGTTCCACCATGTGCTGCCACTCGCGATGCCCGGCATCCTGACAGGGACCATCATCGGTCTGGCGCAGGCTTTGGGGGAAACAGCGCCTTTACTGCTCATCGGTATGGTTGGCTTTATCGCCTCAAACATGCCCGATGGGATCGCGTCAGGCTTTCTCGACCCGAACTCCGCTATGCCCGCACAAATCTATGAATGGGCAAAACGTGCCGACCCCGCATACTATGAACGTGCATGGGGTGGGATCATCATTCTTCTTGGCTTCTTGATGACCATGAACATCATCGCCGTTATCTTGCGCCGCCGCTTTGAGCGTCGCTGGTAGAAAGGGCATCAAAATGAACGATATGCGAATTGTAAAAAGAGACGTCGACATGAATGATATCAAAATCTCCGCCAAGGACGTTCAAGTCTACTACGGCGACACGCACGCGATCAAAGACGTAAACGTTGAGATCAAAGACAAAACTGTTACAGCCTTCATTGGCCCATCTGGGTGTGGCAAGTCCACATTCCTGCGCTGCTTGAACCGAATGAACGACACGATCGACATCTGTCGCGTCACAGGCAAGATCGAGATCGAAGGCGAAGACATCTACGACAAACGCGTTGATCCCGTACAGTTGCGCGCCAAAGTTGGGATGGTGTTTCAAAAGCCTAATCCATTCCCAAAATCGATCTACGACAACATCGCTTATGGCCCACGTATTCACGGTCTTGCACGCTCCAAAGCGGATCTTGATGACATCGTTGAAAAATCACTGCGCCGTGGCGCGATTTGGAACGAGGTCAAAGACCGTCTGCATGCGCCTGGCACAGGTCTTTCTGGTGGTCAGCAACAGCGTTTGTGTATTGCCCGCGCTATTGCGACCGAACCTGAAGTCCTGTTGATGGATGAACCTTGCTCTGCGCTTGATCCAATTGCAACGGCGCAAGTCGAGGAATTGATTGACGAGTTGCGCGAAAACTTTTCCGTTGTCATCGTCACGCACTCCATGCAGCAAGCAGCGCGCGTAAGCCAAAAGACAGCGTTTTTCCACCTCGGAAACCTTGTTGAATACGGTGAAACAGGCCAAATCTTTACCAACCCACAAGACCCGCGTACGGAATCCTACATCACTGGCCGGATCGGCTAAGGAGCGAAAAAATGAACAATGACAAACACATCGCATCCGCGTTTGATCGCGACCTAGAAGCTATCCAAGCCTTGATCATGAAAATGGGTGGCATGGTAGAAGCCAACATCACAGCCGCAGCGCAAGCTTTGGAAGATCGTGATGTTGAAACCGCTGCCAAAGTACGCGCGGCAGACAAAGCCATCGATATTTTGGAAGAACAAATCAACGAAGAAGCCGCACGCGTCATCGCATTGCGGTCTCCTGCGGCAAGTGATTTGCGCACAGTTTTGACTGTGATGAAGATCGCTGGCAACTTGGAACGCTGTGGTGACTACGCCAAAAACTTGGCAAAACGCACCGGTGTTTTGGCGGAATTGACGCCAATCGACGGGGCAGGTGCCTCTATCCGCCGTATGGCGCGCGCTGTGGAAGAAATGCTCAAAATGGCGCTGGATGCCTATATCCAACGCGATGCAGAACTGGCCGAACAAGTGCGTCAACGCGACTTGGATGTGGACCAAATGTACAACGCATTGTTCCGTGAATTCCTGACCTATATGATGGAAGATCCACGCAATATTTCCGCTTGTATGCACCTGCATTTCATCGCCAAAAACATCGAGCGCATGGGCGACCATGCCACGTCTATTGCCGAGCAAGTGATCTATCTTGTCACGGGCGAAATGCCCGAAGATGCCCGTCCAAAAGGCGATCTGACATCGCATACTGACCTCGGTCTGGAGGCTCCATAATGTCTGTTGATCGTCCTCATGTTCTTGTCGTCGAAGACGAGCCGGCACAACGAGAGGTTCTGGGCTATAACTTTGAATCCGAAGGGTTTTCAGTAACAAGAGCTGAAAACGGCGACGATGCATTGATGTTTGTTGAAGAAGATGCACCAGATCTCATCGTGCTGGATTGGATGCTGCCCGGTGTGTCTGGAATTGAAATTTGTCGTCGTCTCAAGTCACGCACTGAGACGCGTCAAATTCCGATTATCATGCTGTCTGCACGGTCTGAAGATGTCGATCGTGTGCGCGGTTTGGAAACTGGTGCGGATGACTATGTCGTCAAACCATATTCTGTCATCGAATTGATGGCACGTGTGCGCACTCAATTGCGTCGTGTGCGACCAGCTGCCGTGGGGCAGGTGCTTGCGTATGAAGATATCAAGCTCGACGCGGAAACACACAAGGTTACGCGTTCTGAAAACCCTTTAAAACTCGGACCGACTGAGTTTCGCTTGCTCAGTACCTTTATGGAAAAACCGGGCCGTGTGTGGTCGCGCGAACAGTTGCTAGACCGCGTTTGGGGGCGTGACATCTATGTCGATACGCGCACCGTAGACGTGCATATCGGGCGCTTGCGTAAAGCTTTGTGCCAACACGGTGGTGAAGATCCCGTGCGCACTGTGCGTGGTGCAGGATACGCTTTGGGTTAAAGCGATAGAGCAGCAGTTTGTTTTACGATGCATGCCCATTGGATTTGATCGGCCATGCTCAGATGACAACTGCTGCTTTCAAGCCTCAGTAAAATAATCAAACTTTCCACTGTGCTGGGCTCAAATAGGGCTTTATCAAGGGTATTTATTTACATTTCACAATATCCGATAATCAGTATTATGTATTATAATTATATTAGTATCATAATAAATTTGATATACAGCACAATATTAAGCAAGCCCGCCAAATTGCTCACCTTTAACTGTGATGTCGCCTCACATGGATTGCATCAATAGATTAAATGAGATTAGATTGTTTCCACTATCGAAACAAATATTTGGGGTGGAAACATGGAGGTATCGCTAGAGCGCATCTTGGTAGCGAAAACCATTGAAGATGCCTGGGAAGTTTTACTCAACACGATGCAGGATTTTGGGTTTCATAACGTCCTGTATGGCTTCACTCGGTTTCACACGGAACAAGGGTTTGGCGACAATGCCGATCATCTGGTTCTAACCAATCTTGGATCAGATTATGTCCAAGGCTATTTCGACGAAGGCCGCTACAAGCACGGTCCTGTGGTCAATTGGGCGGCTGACAACGATGGTGTGTGTTCGTGGTCCTATATTAGTGAAATCTACGAGACCCTCTCTGAAAAAGCACGCGAAACCGTTGAATTCAATCGCACCTTTGGTGTGTCACATGGTTACACAATTGGTTTCAGAAACGGTACAAAACGGTCTAAAGGTGCCATTGGCCTGTCGATGCTTCCTTTTACCGGCACACAGGCGCAGGCTGATGCAATATGGAAAGAAAATGGAAATAAAATCAGTATATTATGTAATGTTTTCCATCTGAAAATCATGTCCCTGCCACTTGAGTTGCGGCAGTTGACAGCGCGACAGCGCGAGGTTTTGGAATGGGTTGGCGATGGTAAAACATGCGCAGACGTTGCTCAAATCATGGGGCTTACAAGTGCAACTGTTGAAAAACACTTAAAGCTGGCACGTGATGCTTTGGATGCTGAAACGACAGCGCAAGCTATTCTAAAAGCGTCGCTCTTGAACCAGTTCTACAAAAGATAGTAGCTTGACTAAAACGATCATGTCGCATTGTTTTTAAACTGATTTTTGTTGCCAAAGGTATGGAATTCCCCACTTTCCTTACCTTACGTTAATGATGCATTCTAAACATGCCTCATCACAGAAGTTTGCTTCTGGGGTAATTGGATTGGAGATCGCTCTTATTTGGCTCACCTGATCTGAGAAGCTGGCTTGCGCTGGCATGTTGGGATTGCTCGTTTATTCTAGACGAAGTGATCCTTTTTAGATTGTATAGCTGTACAGTTTCTCATCCCGACTGGTTGTATAGCATGTTTAAGGCGCGGTCTCATTTCGAGGCTGCGCTTTTCCTTTATCCCTATACACAGCTAAACCATTCATCAGCCTAGAGTATCTTTACACATGAAAAAGGGGCCTGCGTTTCCGCGGCCCCTTCCCCCAAGTTCTTCAAAGTGCAGCCGTTTAGCTGCCCATTGTTTTTGCAACTTCAGCAGCAAAGTCTTCTGCAACTTTTTCAATGCCTTCGCCGACTTCGAGACGCACAAAGCCTGTAATCTCAGCGCCAGCTTCTTTAGCAGCAGCTTCAACAGTCAGGTCTGGATTGATAACGAAAGCCTGACCAAACAAAGTGGATTCAGCGATGAATTTCTTCATGCGGCCAACGATCATTTTTTCAATCACAGCTTCTGGCTTGCCAGATTCACGTGCGATATCCATTTGAACTTGCTTTTCTTTCTCAACAACAGATGCGTCAAGATCAGCTTCGGACAAAGCAGCAGGGTTTACAGCTGCAATGTGCATCGCAACCTGTTTACCAAACGCGTCATCGCCGCCTTTAAGGGCCACGAGAACACCGATTTTGCCCATGCCGTCAGTCACAGCATTGTGCACGTAAGACACAACAAGGTCACCTTCGAGTGCAGCCATGCGGCGCAAGCCCATGTTTTCACCGATTGTCGCGACTTTTTCAGTCACAACTTCGGTAACGGTTTTACCACCGATGTTTGCAACAGCCAACTCTTCAACTGTGTTCACAGACAAAGCAGCGTTTGCGATGGAACCAACCATACCTTGGAATTCAGCGTTTTTGCCAACAAAGTCAGTTTCAGAGTTCACTTCAACTGCAACACCTTTGCCACCGGAAACTGCAACGGCCACAAGACCCTCAGCAGCTGTACGGCCAGCTTTTTTGGCGGCTTTTGCCAAACCTTTGGTGCGAAGCCAATCAACAGCGGCCTCCATGTCACCATCACACTCAACGAGCGCTTTTTTCGCGTCCATCATGCCTGCGGCTGTAGCTTCGCGCAGTTCTTTCACCATTGCAGCAGTAATTGCCATGCCGGATCTCCTAGAATTTAAAAGGTATCGGGGGCGGGTCTACCCTGCCCCCGTAACATATTTGTAAAGTCAGCGACGCAATTAAGCTTCAGCAACAACTTCTTCTACTGGAGCTTCTTCAAAAGCACCGAAATCAACGCCAGCGGCGCCCATTTGCTCGGTCATGCCATCAAGAGCCGCACGTGCAACAAGGTCACAGTACAAAGTGATTGCGCGTGACGCGTCATCGTTACCTGGGATGATGTAATCAATGCCAGCTGGTGGGCAGTTAGAGTCAACAACAGCAACAACTGGAATACCCAATTTGTTTGCTTCAAGGATCGCCAGATCTTCTTTGTTTACGTCGATAACAAAGATAAGGTCAGGCACGCCGCCCATGTCGCGGATACCGCCCAAAGACGCTTGCAATTTACCTTGGTCACGTTCCATGCCCAAACGCTCTTTCTTGGTCAGGCCTTCGGCGCCAGACGCAAGTTTTTCGTCGATCATTTTGAGACGCGCGATAGACTGGGAAACAGTTTTCCAGTTTGTGAGCGTGCCACCCAACCAACGGTGGTTCATGTAGTACTGCGCGCATTTTTCAGCAGCTTCAGCAACAGGACCAGCAGCTTGACGTTTGGTACCAACAAAAAGGATACGACCGCCTTTAGCAGCTGTGTCACGCACAACTTTCAACGCTTGGTCAAGCATTGGAACAGTTTGTGTCAAATCGAAGATGTGGATGCCGTTACGCTCACCGTAGATGAACTCCTGCATACGCGGGTTCCAACGCTGAGTTTGGTGACCATAGTGAACGCCAGCTTCAAGCAGCTGACGGATAGTGAATTCTGGAAGAGCCATATTCATGTTCCTTTTCCGGTTTATACCTGAGCGGAGGGTCTTCAGAGTCATGCTTTGCAACACGCCCCAACCGGTGGACCATTCAAGGATTTCTCCCTCGAGGGCCCGCCTCCGCCTGTGAAGTGACGCAGCTAATAGGGTGGCTTTGCCCTTTGCGCAAGTCAATAAGCCCCATTTTCATACGAATTGAGTGTTTATTCACCTGATCAGACCTATTCGCGGGCCAATCGCCGTTTATTACCAAACTTGCCCCGTTGAAACCCTTGCCATTTGGTCAAAAAATGCGCCAATGAGAGCTATGACACAGACATCAAATATCCTTTGTATTGGCTCCGTCCTGTGGGACGTTATCGGCAGGTCAGATCGCTCTATGCGGGTCGGATCTGATGTGCCGGGGCGGATCATTCGTGTGCCTGGCGGCGTTGCTATGAACATCGCTATGGCATTGTCACGCTTTGGCTTGAAACCCGATCTGTTAAGTGCCGTGGGGCGTGATGCTCAAGGCGATGAATTGATCGAGGCGGCAAATGTGCGCGGTATCGGCACCAATTACGTGTACCGATCCGAAGATTTGCCCAGTGACATTTATATGGCGGTTGAGGGTGCGAATGGCCTGATCGCTGCGATCGCCGACGCGCATTCGCTTGAGGCCGCAGGTGACAAAATTTTACGCGCCCTGTCTGATGGGCGTCTTGGCAGCGAAAACACACCTTATACTGGGCCTATTGCGTTGGATGGAAATCTGACTGTTGCGTTGCTGCGCAAAATTTCCACGTCGCCACTATTTGGGGCCGCTGATCTGCGCGTGGCCCCCGCCAGTCCGGGCAAAGCCGAACGGCTGCTGCCCTTGCTCGATCACCCTCGCGCCACGCTGTATGTGAATTTAGAAGAAGCGGGGCTTTTGTGCCACCAGACCTTTGACACCTCGCTTGCGGGGGCCTCGGCCTTGATTGCAAAAGGTGCGCACCGCGTTTTGGTCACCGATGGAGCCAAAGATGCGACGCTGGCCACCCAAAACGCCACATTTACCCAAACACCGCCCCCTGTGATGGTGGCGCGCGTCACTGGCGCGGGCGACACCTTTATGGCAGCGCATATTGCTGCTGAAATCGACGGTGCAGACCACGAAAATTCCCTTAGCCAAGCTCTTGAAGCTGCGGCCCTTTACGTCTCAGGAGACACTGACATATGACCCCTACTCTTCCGCTAATTCTGTCCCCAGAGGTTCAAGCCGCAAAAGACGCCGGCGGCGCAATTGTTGCACTTGAAAGCACGATCATCACCCACGGCATGCCTTATCCGCAAAATGTTGAAACCGCACGCGTGGTTGAGGCAGATGTCCGCGAAGCAGGCGCAACGCCAGCGACCATCGCGGTGTTGAACGGCGTGATCCATGTCGGATTGACGGACGATGAACTTGAAAGCCTCGGCCAAGCGCAAAACGTCGCCAAACTTTCACGCGCCGACATGGCCGTGTGTATCGCCACGGGCGGCACAGGAGCAACAACCGTAGCTGCGACAATGATTGCTGCGCATTTGGCGGGCATAAAAGTGTTCGCAACTGGTGGCATCGGTGGCGTTCATCGCGGCGCAGAAGAAACATTTGATATCTCAGCCGACCTTTTGGAATTAGCGCAAACAGCTGTTACGGTTGTGGCCGCAGGTCCAAAAGCGATTTTGGACATTCCAAAGACGATGGAAGTGCTTGAAACCCAAGGGGTTCCTGTCATCGTTTATGGTCAAGACACCCTGCCCGCTTTTTGGTCGCGCGCCTCGGAACATGCAGCACCTTTGCGGCTGGACACGGCCGAAGACATTGCCAAATCGGCCAACATGCGCACGCTTTTGGGACTTCCGGGCGGGCAACTGATCGCCAATCCAATCCCTGCGGCAGATGAAATCCCCGTTGATGTGATCATGCCCTTTGTGGAACAAGCTCTGAGTGAAGCTGAAGCCAAAGGCATCGCCGCGAAACAGGTTACGCCATTCTTGCTTGGTCGGATGTTTGAATTGACCGAAGGACGGTCTTTGACTGCAAATATCGCGCTCGTGCGCAACAACGCTCGCTTGGCCTCGCAAATTGCGCGCGCTTTATGTGCGTAGGCTGAAATTAATACTCAAAATGGCGTTATTCAGCTGCGGCTGTTATTGTGTCTACATGATTGTGTGCCTAGGTTCGCCTAGACACACAGTTGCGCAAAATTAGGTACTATACGTTCATATGACAAACCCATTTGATGATCAGACGCCCACGCCTATACAACGTCGCGGCATGTTCGGGGCCTTGCGGGCTTCCTTTTTCACTGGACTGGTTGTGGTCGCGCCGATTGGCCTGACCGCCTATGTCATTTGGACCGTCACAGGTTGGGTCGATGGCTGGGTTTTGACCTTTGTGCCCAAAGCCTATCATCCGGGCGAAGTGATCAATCGCTTGCTTGGATATACCGACCCTGCTAATCAGCTTCCGGCCAATTTACGCGGCGTTGGCGTGATCATTTTCCTAGTGTTCACGGTGATCGTCGGTTGGTTGGCAAAAGGGTTGATCGGGCGTTCGTTTATTCGCTGGGGCGAACGTCTTGTTGATCGCACGCCTGTGGTAAGGTCGATCTATAACGGTTTGAAACAAATAGCAGAAACCGTTTTCGCGCAAACAGATACATCCTTTGATAAAGCCTGTTTGATCGAATACCCCCGCAAAGGTATTTGGGCTGTTGGCTTTGTGTCCACCACCGCCAAAGGTGAAGTGGCATCACGGACCCCCGGGTCTGAGACGATGATATCTGTCTTTGTCCCAACCACGCCAAACCCGACATCGGGGTTTTTGTTGTTTTTCCCGACATCTGACGTGATTATCTTGGACATGACTGTTGAAGACGCCGCCAAATTGGTCATCTCAGCAGGGTTGGTTTACCCTAACGGCAAAGATCCAACCACACCGCCCAAAACACTGCCCTGACGCGGATATCCCACGTCAAGACAGCTTGGTTTGACCTTAAAGCGCGGTCCAGCCACCATCAATTGATAGTGTTGTTCCGGTCATTTGCGCTGCAGCGTCTGACGCTAAAAACACGCATGTTCCGCCCAGTTGTTCGACCGTGGCAAAGGCTTTTGACGGCTGGCGTTCCAAAAGAACTTCGCGGATCACTGTCTCGCGGTCCATGCCATATTTTTCCATTGTATCAGGGATTTGCGCCTCAACCAGTGGAGTCAAAACATATCCAGGGCAGATGGCATTGGCAGTGATATCTTCTTCGGCGGTCTCTAATGCTGTGACCTTGGTCAAGCCAACAACACCATGTTTGGCCGCGACATACGCGGACTTAAACGGTGATGCTGTCAATCCGTGAGCAGAAGCAATGTTGATCACCCGCCCCCAACCAGCGGCACGCATTTTGGGCAACGCGGCTGCGGTGGTGTGAAACGCTGAACTCATATTGATCGCGATGATTGCGTCCCATTTATCAGTGGGAAATTCATCGATTGCAGCGACATGTTGAATGCCGGCATTGTTCACCAAAATATCGCAAACGCCAGCCTGTTCTATCAATGCGCGACAGGCCTCGCCGTTGGACATATCCGCCGAAATATAGCGTGCCTTGACGCCAAACTCATCTGCAATGCTCTGCGCCAATGCGTGATCTTCTGGGGTATCTGTAAAGGAATTAAGAACCACATCTGCGCCAGCTTTGGCCAGTTCGCGTGCCACGCCAAGGCCGATGCCAGAATTTGATCCCGTGATCACCGCTGTTTTGCCGTTGAGAGTCATCCGTTTTCTCCTGCCGTTGTGCTTTTTCACCGTACTTATGGCCAGAATAGATGCTGCACATGCAAAGCAAAGCAGAATCGATACCTTGATGGAAGAATCGTTTTTCTATTGTCCGCGAGACATGTGATTGGGAAAAGGCTCCGGTTACACCACATTGTGCAAGCGCAAAATGGTCAAGCCAGCTTGGCTATATGTGAAACAAGGCAAAAAAAAACGCCCGCACAAGGCGGGCGCAAAGTTATTGAGGCAGGTTTCATACAGGCAAGAAACCTATCGAGCAGTGACCTCTTTATACGCGTAAGTTTACGGCCCTCCAAGCTAAAAGTTTGAAACCCCACCCCAAGCAGCCTAAGCTGCGATGTAATAAAACCACAGGCATGGAGGCATTGCTTTAACAATGGCAACGCAGTTTTTCGGTAAAACAATAAAGACAACGACAGCTTTGGCTCTGTGCTTGGCGGGCTCAATAGCCTTTGCCGAACCAAAACATGGCATCGCTATGTATGGTGACCCCGACCTACCACAAGGTTTCGTGTCTCTACCCTACGCCAACCCAGATGCGCCCAAGGGCGGAAAAATCGTCACGGGCGAAGGTGGCACCTTTGATAGTTTGAACCCGTTTATCCAAAAAGGCTCTACGCCTTGGCAGTTGGGATATATGTTGGCTGAAAGTTTGATGGGGCGCTCTTATGGCGAACCTTTCGCGCTTTATGGCCTTTTGGCCGAATCCATCGATGTAGGGCCGAATCGCAAATGGGTTGAATTTACACTGCGCCCAGAGGCGAAATTCTCGGATGGCAGCCCTGTGACGGTCGAAGATGTGATGTGGTCCTATGAGAAACTCGGCACCGAAGGCCACGGGCGCTACGCCTCTTTGTGGCTGCAAATCGAAAAGTTGGAACAAACCGGCCCACATTCGGTCAAGTTCACCTTTAACACCGACAACCGCGAGCTGGCCTTGCTTGTCGGCATGCGCCCTATTTTGAAAAAGGCGCAGTGGGATGGCAAAGATTTCACCAAATCCGGCTTTGACCAAATCCCAATCGGATCTGCGCCCTATGTGGTTTCGGATTTCAAAGCGGGCAGTTTTGTCGAATTGACCCGAAATCCTGACTACTGGGGCCAAGATGTGCCATTCATGCAAGGACAGGCAAATCTAGACACTATCCGTTGGGAGTTTTTCGCGGATTCAAGCCTTGTAATAGAAGCTTTTAAAGCCGGTGAATTGAACGCGCACCGTGAATTCAATGTGCAGACATGGGAAGACCAATACAATTTCCCCTCCATTGAAAAAGGCGATGTGGTCAAATCCATTGTGCCGCACCAGCGCCCATCAGGCATGACCGGATTTGCAATGAACACGCGCCTGCCCGAATTTCAAGACTGGCGTGTGCGCCAAGCTTTGATCGAAGCATTTAACTTTGAATACATCAACGAAGTGCAAACTGGATCAAAACAGTCGCGCATCACTTCGTACTTTTCGAACTCTGTGCTTGGCATGAAAAATGGACCTGCAACAGGCAAGGTGGCTGAACTGCTTGCACCTTTCGCGGACGAATTATTGCCCGGTGCCATCGACGGCTATGCGATGCCGCAAACGAATGGCACGCAAAACGACCGCAAATCCATGCGGCGCACTTTGGGGCTTTTTGAACAGGCCGGCTGGACCGTACAAGACGGCGTGATGAAAAATGCAAATGGCGCCGCGTTTACGTTTGAAATCGTTTTGCAAGTTGGCGACGACGAAAACCAATCGATCATAGACACCTATGTCACGGCGCTCAAACAGCTGGGCATTTCCCCCAAGGTGACAGTCGTCGACAGGCCGCAATACACAGAGCGCATGAACAGGTTCGAATTCGGCATGACCAATTTCCGCCGCGGTCTGTCGTTGTCACCTGGCAATGAACAAAAACTATATTGGGGCTCTGACTCGGCACAGACCGAAGGATCGCGGAATATTATCGGCATCCAATCTGACGCAGTTGATACGTTGATCGACAACATTCTGTCATCGCCCAGCAAAGATGATTTTCTTGCTGCAACCCGCGCCTTGGACCGTGTTTTAACATCTGGGCGCTACGTTATTCCGATTTACCAGTGGAATATCTCTCGTCTTGCGCACGCAAAAGAGTTAAAATTCCCCGAAACATTGCCGATCTATGGCGACTGGATCGGTTGGCAACCTGATGTATGGTACTGGAAAAAGTAATGAAAACGATATTTGCTTTAATTTTGATGACAGTTTTGGCGTCTTGCGGCACAGTTGCAGGCGTCGGTGAAGATATCTCTGGCGCATCGCGCACCGTGCAAGGGTGGCTTTGATCCATAAAACTTTACTCTGTATGATATTGTGCGCCGCAGTTTCGGGCTGCGGCGTTGCGCGCGTGGGCGTAAAAACAGGCGCTAAAATCACCAAAACGGTGATCAAAACAAGTGTCACGGTTGTCCGCTGACATTTTGTAGAGCATCTCATCTGTCACCAGAATTTTAGCCGTGACAGATGCCAGATCGAATTCTTAAATCCAAACATAAAAAAACCCCCGGATGCTGTTTCTCGCATCTTCGGGGGGTATTGGGGTCAAACGCCAGTCGTCTTGGGAAACACTGCTCGAGGGGGTATTTGCCTGACCCTAAACTGGTTGTGGGCTGCGGAAGCGTTCTTATCTTTTGATCTGCTCAACCGTGCCTGTGAGGTATTCGATTTGGCTCAATTCATGTGTCAACGATCCGCCAACAGGCAGCCAATCCAAAGCCCCGGCTGCGATCACCAAAGATGCAAGCGCACCCAATGCCAATGTGACAACCGGCAAACGTAGGCGATGCGGCAAAGAAAGCATGCCATGGCGACCAAGAGCGCGACCTTGGAAGGAAGTGAAGGAGTTGTCAGAATAAAATGCCATGATCGGAAACCCATTGAACTATTTGATTACAATACCTTAACAACGTTTTCACGCCCAAGTCACGCAACGCGAAACGTAACAATTCCATCAAGCGCGCCCTTAATTTTTACGCAAACAAAAAGAGAACAAAAGTGGACCTCCGCCCTTTTGCAAAGTTGCAAACCCTGTAAATCCCTAAATGTAGGTCAATGAGAACATCTGATTTTTATAAAATCGTGAGCGGCAAGAATATTTTCCTTTTCGTAGATTCGGTTTTCATTCGTCTGCAAATACGCTAGCAACCTATGAACATGAACTTTCAGACAGATTGGACCAAGCCAAATGATCAAACTCGATATTTTCTCTGATCCCATTTGCCCTTGGTGCTACATTGGAAAGGCCCGCCTTGAGGCAGCTCTTGAACAGCGCCCCGACCACCCTTTCGTTGTCGAATGGCACCCCTTTCAATTGAACCCCGACATGCCCAAAGACGGTATGGACCGACGTGCATATCTTGAGGGAAAGTTCGGCGGGACACAGGGCGCCAAAACGGCGTATCGCCCGATTGTCGACACGCTCGCGCAAGAGCTGCCTGATGCCGATCTTGGCAAAATCAAGAAAACCCCAAACACCATGGACGCCCACCGGTTGATCCATTGGGCGGGACTTGAAGCGTTGCAAACGTCAATGGTGGACGCGCTTTTTGCCGCCTACTTTACCCAAGGCCGTGATATCGGTGATCATGAAGTGCTGGCAGATATTGCCGATACTGTCGGAATGGACGCTTCGGTTGTGATGCGCCTTTTGAGCAGCGATCAAGATGTCGAGCTAATTTCATCACGCGACACCCACGCGCGCGAACGCGGCATTACTGCCGTTCCGATGTTTGTTGTCGCCCAACAGCACGCGGTATCAGGCGCGCAAAACAGCAAGCTCTGGGTCGAAGTCATTGATGAATTGATGGCAGGAGCAACAGACACGACGCATTGATTTTGCCGTAAAACGGTGGGGGCAGGCACAATCGCCCTGCCCCAAATCAAATGAATTTCTTGTCAAAACCGCCTATTTACCAAGCGGAATATCTGCGCACTATTTGGACACAACCTTGGCGAATTTCGCTAGGTCCTGGGCAATCGAAAACGCGCCTTTGATTTTGTCACTGTCTTTTTTCCAGTCACGGCGCACGATGATTTTATTGTCTTTGACCTTGGCCAAGCCTTTTTGGCTTTGAATAAAATCGACCAGCCCAACAGGGCTTGCATATTTATCGTTGTGGAACTGAATGGTCACACCCTTTGGCCCGCCATCCAAACGCCCGATACCTGCCTCACGACATTTTTCTTTGATCCGCACGATTACCAATAAAGTATTGACCTCTTTGGGTAATTTACCAAACCGGTCAATCAATTCAGCGGCAAACCCTTCGAGTTCAACTTTGGTACGCAGACCGGACAAGCGGCGATACAGCCCCAAACGCACGTCCAAATCTGGCACATAGGTTTCTGGGATCAAAACAGGTACGCCAAGATTGATCTGCGGTGCCCATTGCCCATCATCATCCAAATTGACCGCTTCATCACCAGATTTTATCTTGGCAATCGCCTCTTCCAGCAGGTTTTGATACAGCTCGAACCCCACCTCTTTCACCTGTCCTGATTGCTCTTCACCAACCAGATTTCCCGCGCCGCGGATATCAAGATCTTGCGACGCCAGCGTAAATCCCGCGCCAAGCGTGTCGAGACTGCCCAAAACGCGTAGACGCTTTTCGGCGGTGGGCGTTAAAGGAGAGCGCGGCTTGGTGGTCAAATACGCATATGCACGGGTTTTAGCGCGACCAACACGGCCGCGAATTTGATAGAGTTGCGCCAAACCAAACATATCAGCGCGGTGGATGATCATCGTGTTCGCGGTTGGAATATCAATGCCACTTTCGACGATTGTGGTGGCCAAAAGCACATCATATTTACCATCATAAAACGCGTTCATACGGTCATCGAGTTCACCCGCGGCCATTTGACCATGACCGACAACCACACTGACTTCGGGCACTTCGCGGCGCAAAAAATCTTCGATTTCAGGCACATCTTTGATGCGTGGAACCACGAAAAATGATTGCCCGCCGCGGTAATGTTCACGCAAAAGCGCCTCGCGGATCGTGACAGTATCAAACTCAGACACATAAGTTCGGATAGACAAACGATCGACCGGCGGCGTGCCAATGATCGACAAGTCACGTACTCCAGTCAGCGACATTTGCAAGGTGCGCGGAATGGGGGTGGCGGAGAGCGTAAGAACATGAATGTTTGATTTCAGCGACTTAAGGCGCTCTTTGTGTGTAACGCCGAAACGCTGCTCTTCATCGACAATCATCAAGCCAATGTTGTTAAAGCGCACATTCTTAGCCAACAACGCGTGGGTGCCGACGACGATATCCACCTCGCCAGAGGCCAAGCCATCCCGTGTGAGCGCCATATTTTTAGCCGAGACAAAGCGCGACATCGGTCGCACATTGATCGGAAATCCGCGAAACCGCTCAGCAAAGGACCTGTAGTGTTGTCGCGCCAAAAGCGTGGTTGGTGCAATCATCGCGACCTGCACACCACACATCGCAGCAATAAAGGCCGCGCGCATTGCCACTTCGGTTTTACCAAATCCAACATCACCGCAAATCAACCGATCCATCGGACGGCCCGCTTCGAAATCGTCCAGCACGTCTTCGATTGCGCGCATCTGATCTTCGGTCTCAGTATAAGGAAAGCGCGCGCAGAATGCTTCCCACATGTCATCAGGCGGCAACATGATCGGCGCTTTGCGGATATGGCGTTCGGCGGCGATGCGGATGAGTTTTTCAGCCACTTCCTTAACGCGCTCTTTCATGCGCGCCTTTTTAGCCTGCCACGCCCCACCGCCAAGCTTATCAAGCATACCTTCGTCGTGACCATAGCGACTTAGAAGTTCAATGTTTTCAACAGGAAGATACAGTCGATCCCCGCCAGAATATTCCAAAAGCAAACATTCATGCGCTGCACCAAGAGCTGAGATCACCTCGAGGCCTTGGTAAATACCGACGCCATGCTCGACATGCACAATCAAATCACCAACGGACAAGTTTGAATGCTCTGTCAGAAAGTTTTCAGCACGTTTTTTACGGGTTGGACGACGGATCAGGCGATCACCAAGCACATCTTGCTCGGAAATCACAGTCACGCGACCCCCATTTATATTGGCCTCAAATCCTTCATCCAATGGCCAAATGGCAAGATAGACCCCACCAATCCCTTCGGGCACATCACGCCAGTCGCCAATTTCGGTTGTGCCGGTCAGGTTTTGATCATGCAAAAGCGTCGCAATACGGTCGCGCGCACCCTCAGACCATGTGGCCAAAATCACTTGGCCCTCTTTACGTTTTGCATTAATATGGTCAGACAAGCTTTCGAAAAGGTTAAGTTTTTCAACTTGTCTTTCTGGTGCAAAGCTACGCCCCAAAACACCGCCTGCATCAATCACGCCCAGCCCAGTGGGCAACGGCAACGCATGAAAATGCAACACGCGGCGACCTTCAATTTGCGCCTCCCAAGCGGCATCATTGAGGTACAAAAGCTCTGGAGGACACGGTTTGTAAACACTGTCCATCCGACCTTTGGCTTTGAGCGCCTCAGAGCGGTTTTCGTACTGATCTACAATGCCATCCCAGCGTGAAAGACGTGCAGCAGTCGATTGATCATCAAGGGAAATTGTTGCTTTTGGTATATAATCAAAAAGCGTTTCTAGACGCTCATGAAAATACGGCAACCAATGTTCGATCCCTGCATGTTTCTTGCCCGCTGACACAGCTTCGTAAACGGGATCATCCGAGCCAGCAGATCCAAATTCTATCCTATAGTTTTGACGAAATCTCGTGATCGCCGCCTCGTCCAAAATCACTTCTGATACAGGCGTAAAGGTCACCTCTTTTAGGCTTGTCGTGGTGCGTTGGGTGGCCGGATCAAAGCGTCGCAAACCATCCAATTCATCCCCAAAGAAATCAAGCCGCACAGGCAGATCATGCCCCGGCGCAAACACATCAATGATCCCGCCTCTGATGGCGTAATCACCGGGCTCAACCACAGTCGGAGCCTGTGTGAACCCCATGCGTACCAAAAAAGCACGCAGGTTTGCTTCGTTGATACGTTCGCCGACACGGGCGGTAAACGCGGCCTCGTTCAACGTGGCACGCGCAGGTACGCGTTGGGTCGCAGCCGATAAAGTTGTCAACAGAATGAAACGCTTAGGGGCTGCACCATGGGCCAAAGCCGCCAAAGTTGCCATGCGGTGCGCAGACACATCCGCATTGGGCGACATCCTATCAAACGGCAAACAATCCCACGCAGGAAAGTCTAAAACAGGTAAATCAGGCGCAAAAAACCGCAAGGCCGTGCGCAGCGCAGCCAGACGTTTATCATCGCGCGCCACATGGATCACAGCGCCGTCGGACTTGGCAATCTCTTGGGCTAATAAATAGGCGTCAAAGCCTTCTGGCGCGCCGCCAACTTGGATATGGGTGCTGGTGCTCATGTTATTATCCGCCCAATGGACCTGTAGCGATATTTTGGTACATGCCCCACATCGCAGTGATAAAAATGGAAAACATTCCAATGGATTGCGTAAAGAACCTATGGCGCTTTAAAATCGAAATCAGAGCAAGTCCTGTTGGATTATTTTCTCTTATCTTCATGGCAGTTTTGATGCTCATCACTCCAAGAATACTCATAGGAAGCGCCATCAGGAAAATGGCTTGGGCCAATTCGACACCGTAGAATGCCCCCAGCACAAACAAGATCGTCAAAATCCCGCTGACAAGCCCAATCATGACAAGCCCTGACACTTCGGCAATATTCAGAATGCGGCCGATGTTGATGCGGATCATGCTCTCAACATCCTTCATCTTTTCGCCGCCTTCATGGGCCGCCTTATGCGCCATATCGTAAGGCACGCCCAATACATAATGAGAGGCCGTGGACCATAGAACCGCCAGAGCGATCCAGTACCACAAGTTCGAAAAGGACCGCATGTCGATCACTTCAAAAATAGTTTGATAGAGGTTCAAAACGGCAATTCTTTCTGATCTCTGGGCATATTTATAACGGCTTGAAAGACTTTAAGCTGCGGGCGCGGCGATTCCCACCCTTGATGAGCGGTAAAATCCATGCCACCCCATAGCTGATAGAATTCGCATTTCATATGCGCGAAAGGACAGATCATGACTCGCACAATTGCACCCTACCCGCTGACACGTTTGCGCCGCACCCGTAAGATGAACGCACTGCGCGGACTGGTCCGTGAAAATGCGCTGGAAGTGCATGATTTGATCTGGCCGGTTTTTGTGCAAGACGGCGAAAACAAACGCACACCGATTGTATCTATGCCCGGCGTTAACCGTTTGTCGATCGACCTTTTGGTCAAAGCCGCCCGTGAAGCATTTGAGCTGGGCATTCCTGCTATTTGCTTGTTTCCATATATAGAACAAGATCTTAAAACCGAAGATTGCGCTGGCGCATGGGACAGTGACAATCTGGTCAATCGTGCCATTCGTGCCATCAAAGCCGAGGTGCCCGAGCTTGCGATCATGACAGATGTGGCGCTTGATCCATACAACATCAATGGCCATGACGGGTTCGTTGTCGACGGGGAAATCGTCAACGATATGACCGTTGAAGCCTTGGTTAAAATGGCCGTCGCGCAAGCTGAAGCGGGCGCAGATATCATCGGACCATCGGACATGATGGATGGGCGCATTGGGACGATCCGCCGTGCGCTTGAAGTCGGTGGTCACTCGAACGTGACTATTATGTCCTATTCTGCCAAGTATGCCTCTGCCTTTTATGGTCCATTTCGCGATGCTGTTGGGGCTTCTGGTGCGCTTAAAGGTGACAAAAAGACCTATCAGATGGATCCTGCGAATGCCGAAGAAGCACTGCGTCTGGTTGAGCGCGATCTGAGCGAAGGTGCGGATATGGTGATGGTCAAGCCCGGCATGCCATATCTCGATATTTGCCGGTCCGTGCGTGATCGGTTTGGCGTACCGACCTTTGCGTACCAAGTGTCTGGCGAATATGCGATGATTGCAGCGGCGGCGCAAAATGGTTGGATTGACCGAGAAAAGACCATGCTGGAAAGCCTGATGTGCTTCAAGCGCGCGGGTTGCAACGGGATATTGACGTATTTTGCGCCCGAAGTTGCGCGAATTTTGACGCGCTAACCCGATAAAAGAGACTCATTGATCATAAGTTTAGGGAAAATCTGCCGAAACGCGACCAAATGACCAATAAGCAATGACAACCCCTGCATGCGCATTGTAAGCTGGGTAAAAGGGCCACAGAGCCTGATTTCATGAGGATAAGCACCCATGGCGGTGACACAATAAAAGGCAGTTCTATGACCAAAGCATTGGCACAGATGACAACTAAAACACTTTCAACAGCAAACCGTCGAACATTTATGATCGGCCTTGGCGCAACGGCCCTTGCGGCCTGTGACAACGGATTGCGCGGCAATGGCGCGTCACGTATTGATGCGCGCGCCGATGCGTCGTTGCAGTATCTGTTCAGCCAATACCCCAACACCGTAGAATTGCGTGATAAATCTGTAGGCATGTTGGTGATGCCATTGGTGACCAAAGCGGGCCTTGGCCTGGGCGGTTCTTATGGACGCGGTGTTTTGCGGGTCAACAACACAACGCTTGATTATTATTCATCAACGCAAGCCTCATTCGGATTGCAAATCGGCGCACAGCAATATGCGCATGTGCTGTTTTTCATGACCAATGACGCTTTGTTGAAATTCCGCAGCTCACCTGGTTGGGCCGCTGGTGCTGATATCGAATATGCGCTGAACAACCGTGGTGAAAACCTGTCTGCTGATACCACGACCTCAAGTTCACCTGTGATTGCTGTTGTCTTTGGACAAGCAGGTTTGATTGCTGGGGCAACGGTTGAAGGGACAAAATACACGCGTATTATTCCGTAGGATTCACGCGTTTAAATCCTAAATTAACGAAAAAAACGCCCCAGTTACGGGGCGTTTTTCATTTATTACGTTAAGATAATGCAGCGCAGCTATGGAACGGTTTCTTCCAAAACCCCATCCATACTCATCTGCGCATACAGCAGACCTTCACGCAGACCACGATCCGCCACAGACAAGCGGTCCGTTGGCCAAATCCGCAACAACGCTTGCAAGATGGCAGCGCCAGACATGATCAATTCTTGGCGATCCCGACCAATCCGCGGATCACGCCGCCGACCTTCTGGGCCAAGATCAAGATAATCGCGGATCACACGGTCAATTTGCTCGGATGTCATTCGCAACCCATCGACTTTGTTGCGATCATAACGCCGTAACCCAAGGTGCGATGCGGCAACTGTTGTCACCGTTCCCGATGTGCCGATGATCTGAAATCCCTCACGACAGGCGTCATTGGCATAGGGCGCAAAATCGGCCAGCTTTTCTTCGAACAACCAAGACATCAACGCAAAGCGTGCGGAGTCATCATCGACGTCTTGGAATTGATCTTTCAGCGTGGCAACGCCAAGCGGTACGGAAATCCAGTCGACCACTTTGGCGTGAGGAAACGGACTATCAGCGTTGTGAAACCCACGATGCAACCGCATGATCGCGCGTGGGCGTTCGATGCGCGGCACAGATGACAGATCAATCCAAACCAATTCGGTCGACCCGCCACCAATATCCACCACCAAAAGCTGTTCGGTTTTGGTCGACACCAGCGGCGCACACGAAATCACGGCAAGGCGTGCTTCTTCTTCTGGTTTGATAATCTCAAGATCGATGCCGACCTCGCGACGCACCGCGCGCATAAACTCACGCGAATTGTGCGCACGTCTGCAAGCTTCGGTGGCGACAAGCCGCATGCGTTTTACGTCATGCTTTTCAAGCTTTTTACGACACACTTTTAGCGCCTGAATTGTACGAGAAATTGAGGCTCTGGACAAACGTCCAGTCTGTTCCAACCCCGCACCAAGCTGCACGGATTTGGAAAAGCTATCAATCACATGAAACTGACTGCCCTTGGGTTGAGCAATCAACATGCGACACGAATTTGTGCCGAGGTCCAACGCGGCATAAAGCTGCGCAGGGTCGACTTTTGCAGGTGCGAGAGGCTCGACCGCTTTGGGGAACGCGCCCGCACCATAGGGACGCTTGGGCGCCATATTACACGCCCTCCATTTTGAGTTGGTTTGATCTTACGCTCAAAATTGGAAAAGCTGCAAGCCTAGTAAGCGACAGATTCATCACGTTTTATGTGATCTTATCGTGCGTTTTGGATGTGGCTCATAACCTTGTTGAGAATTTTTCCAATTCAGACGACTTTCCGTGACTGGTATTGATCCCGCCTTTTCTTTAGTCCTAACGCCAACGCATCCCTGCGACGTAACTATTGAACCGAGGCTTACATGTCAGAACTTACACTCATTTACTGGCGCGATATTCCTGCACAGGTCCGTATTGGCCGTGGTCGCAAAGCGGCGCGCGCTGTTTTGCCGGAACGCTTTGAACAGGCAATCGACCGTGTTGCCATGCGCATTGGCGCAACCGAAGGCGACGCATACATGGCGGAATGGCGCGATGTGTCAGGCGGCGATGTGACGGGCGATGCCCAAGCCGCAGCTGATTCCAAAGCCGCCGAACTGGATGCAGCCTTTGACAAAGAGACTTTGAAAGCGTTTGTCGATAACAATGGCTTTGCCCCGACCGCTTAAACAGCCCAACGTTTTTCTGGCGCGTGTATGTTCGGCACTTTATGCCAAATACAGCGACCACCTGCCCCAATAAGGATGATCCACATGACCCGCACCGTGATCGAAAGCAAAACCAAAACCGCCGTGATTGGCTTTGACGAACCATTCTGCGTGATCGGCGAGCGCATCAATCCCACAGGACGCAAAAAACTTGCGGCGGAATTGGAGCTTGGTGATTTCTCGACTGTTGAACGCGATGCCATTGAACAAGTGCTGTGTGGCGCGACCATTTTGGACATCAATTCAGGCGCTGTCTTTTCCAACAAAATGGCCGAAGACCCCCGTTACGCGGACAACAACTTTGTAGAACCGCCATTGATGCGCGAATTGATCACACGCATCCAAGCCATCGTTGATGTGCCTTTGTGCATCGACAGCTCTGTTCCTGCCGCTTTGGAAGCTGGGCTTGAAGCGTCCGAGGGCCGCCCATTGTTGAACTCGGTCACCGGAGAAGAAGAGCGCCTTGAGTTGGTGTTGCCGTTGGTCAAAAAATACAACGTGCCCGTTGTGGCGATTTCAAACGATGACACAGGCATTTCTGAAGACCCAGATGTGCGCTTTGCTGTGGCCAAAAGAATTGTCGAGCGCGCTGCCGATTTTGGCATTCCAGCCCATGACATCGTGGTGGATCCACTGGTGATGCCCATCGGCGCGATGCGCTCAGCGGGCCAACAGGTGTTTACACTGGTACGTCGCTTGCGTGATGAGTTGGGCGTGAACACAACGTGTGGCGCTTCAAACGTGTCATTCGGCTTGCCGCATCGTCACGGCATCAACGCCGCATTCTTACCCATGGCGATTGGCGCGGGCATGACGTCTGCGATTATGAACCCTGTGCGGTCTCAAGAAATGGAAGCCATCCGCGCGGCCAACCTACTGATGAACCACGACCCAGACGGCACCCAGTGGATCAGCTTTAGCCGCATTTTAGACGCTATGAAAGATGGCGCATCTTACGCCGAGGCCGCCAAAACTGCCGCTGAGGCTGGCGGTTCTGGTGGTGGGCGTCGTGGTGGCGGACGTCGGCGTCGCGGTTAAGGTTTAAAGACAAAGGATACGACAATGGCGCGCTTGATTGCCCTAAACAAACCTTTCGATGTTCTGTCTCAGTTCACCGACAAAGGCTTAGACGGCACCAAGCGCGCCACCTTGTCTGATTTTGTCAAAGTGCCTGCGGTCTATCCCGCTGGACGATTGGATCGCGATTCAGAAGGCTTGCTGCTGCTCACCGATGATGGTCCACTTCAAGCCAAGATATCTAACCCGAAAAACAAAATGGCCAAAACCTATTTGGCGCAAGTCGAGGGCAATATTTCTGACGAAGCGATTGATCACCTGCGGCGCGGCGTTGAATTGAAAGATGGCATGACCCGTCCAGCCAAAGCACGCCGTATTGCAGAGCCGACAATGCTGTGGGACCGCACACCGCCCGTGCGCTACCGCAAATCTGTGCCTGATAGCTGGCTTGAATTGACCATTTCTGAAGGCCGCAATCGCCAAGTGCGCCGCATGACCGCCCATGTTGGATTTCCCACGCTGCGCCTGATCCGCGTGGCCATTGGACCGTGGACGATTGGCGGGCTGAAAAGTGGTGAATGGCGTGATGAAGACATCAGTAAATTGAAATGAGTGCCCTGACATGAACGACACCACACAAGACACATCGCAAGATCCGTTGGTGATTTTCACCCCGTCTGGCAAACGCGGCCGCGTGCCCAGCGGCACCACCGTTTTGGCGGCAGCGCGTCAACTTGGCGTCGATCTTGATTCCGTCTGCGGTGGGCGTGGCGTGTGTTCCAAATGTCAGGTCCAGCCATCGTTTGGCGATCATTCAAAGCATGGGATCAGCGCAAATCCAGACGCGTTGACCGAATTTAACGCGGTTGAAGAACGCTATGATCGTGTGCGCGGCCTCAAACCAGGGCGCCGTTTGGGCTGTCAGGCTTGCGTGACCGGCGATGTGGTTTTGGATGTTCCGGCGGAAAGCCAAGTTCACAAACAGGTCGTGCGCAAAGCCGCCACAACCCGCCATATCGAAATGGATGTAGCAACGCGGCTCTATTATGTTGAGGTCGCCGAGGCCGATATGCACGATCCCGCTGGCGATTGGGAACGCACGCAGATGGCGCTTGCAAACAGTTGGAGCATCAACGGCGTCACCCTGCCCTTTAATATGTTGGCGCAGCTGCAAAACGCGCTGCTTGATGGCAAAAACGCCGTCACTTTGGCACTGCACACCGCCCGTGCGGGCCAAACGAAAGTGATTGGCATCTGGGCAGGGTTCGCTGAACCAAACCTGTTTGGGCTTGCTGTCGATCTTGGGTCGACCACCATTGCTGCGCATTTGACTGACCTGATCAGCGGTGATGTAAAAGCCTCTGGCGGTGTGATGAACCCGCAAATCCGCTTTGGCGAAGACCTCATGTCGCGCGTATCCTATGCGATGATGAATGAAAGCGGCGCGGCGGATATGACCGCGGCTGTGCGCGATGCGATGAACACTTTGGCGCAAGATTTGGCGCGCGAAGCAGGTATTTCAGTCACGGATATTTACGAGACCGTGTTTGTGATGAACCCTGTGATGCACCATCTTTTGCTGGGTCTTGATCCCATTCCTTTGGGCCAAGCGCCCTTTGCTTTGGCGCTGTCATCGTCATTGGATGTGCCCGCGCAAGAGATCGGATTGAATTTCGCGCCCAATGCACAGGTCTATATCTTGCCTCTGATTGCGGGCCACGTCGGGGCAGATGCCGCAGCAGTAGCCCTGTCTGAGGCACCGCAAACCGTTGATCCACTGACATTAATTGTCGATGTTGGCACCAATGCTGAGATAATTTTGGGCAATAAAACCCGTGTCTTGGCCTGCTCATCCCCGACGGGGCCAGCCTTTGAAGGTGCGCAAATTTCCAGCGGTCAGCGCGCAGCCCCCGGTGCGATTGAACGCGTTGAGATTGACCTTGAGACAAAAGAACCGCGCTTCAAAGTTATCGGCTGTGATCTGTGGTCCACGGACCCTGAGTTTGCCGTGCAAACCGCCACCACAGGTGTCACGGGCATCTGCGGATCTGGTATTATCGAAGCCGTGGCAGAAATGCGCATGGCTGGTCTTTTGGATGCCAGCGGCTTGATCGGATCGGCAGAGGCCACAGGCACAGCGCGCTGTCGCCCAACGGGACGCACCCACGCATATCTCTTGTTTGACGGATCAGCAGACGGCGGTTCTGTTGTAGAAGTGACCCAAGGCGACATTCGCGCTATTCAACTTGCCAAATCCGCGCTCTATGCAGGCGCGCGTTTGTTGATGGATGAATTTGGCACCGATACAGTGGACCGTGTGGTGCTGGCTGGCGCGTTTGGCGCACATATTTCGCCCAAACACGCGATGGTTTTGGGCATGATCCCTGACTGTCCATTGGAACATGTAACCTCTGCGGGCAACGCCGCAGGTACAGGCGCGCAAATCGCACTTTTGAACGTTGCAGCACGGCGCGAGGTCGAAACATTGGTGCAACAAATCACCAAGGTTGAGACCGCGATTGAGCCGCGTTTTCAAGAACATTTCGTTGAAGCCAATGGCATTCCGCATGCAACTGCACCGTTTTCAGGGCTACGGGCGATCGTGCCCCTGCCCGATCCGTCCTTTAACACTGGCGGCGGTGACGGCACACGAGGACGCAGACGCGGGCGGCGCGGATAAACTTGTATTTCGGGCGCAGCTACAGACTTGACGCTGCGCATGAGAGACCCTAATCAGGTCCAACAGAGCGGGTATGGTGAAAAGGTATCACGGCAGCTTCCCAAGCTTTAGTTACGAGTTCAATTCTCGTTACCCGCTCCAATTTATATATGTCTGACGTCAGCATATCGTGGCCACAAGTCAAAACACATTGCGCGCTTCATCCTAATTGGCCTGTACACAGGAACGCGCAAAGACGCGATAATCAGAATGGGTTTCTCCAAAAATACAATCGGCGGCTGGTTTGACCTCGAGGCTGGCATCATGTTTCGCATGTCCGAAAGTGAACGCATCACGAAAAAGCGCCGTACACCTGCCCCGATTCCACGCCAACTATTAGGGCACCTTAAACGATGGCAGTCGCAAGGATGCCGTTGGGCAGTCGAGTACAATGGAGGTATGATCAAAGACCCTAAACGCGGCTTCGCAAAAGCTGCAAAAGAAGCGGGGCTGACAGACGTATCGCCACACACCTTAAAGCACACAGCAATCACCTGGGCGCTGCAAAACGGCGTTAAAACATGGGAGGCATCGGGATACTTCGCGACCAGCCAAGAAACCATTGAAAAAGTCTATGGGCACCATGCCCCTGACTTCATGGAATCTGCAAAAAGAGCCGTAGAAAGAAGACGGAAATGAGAGTTTCCGTTACGCGTAACAGATCCAAAGAAAATGTGAAATTGCTAAGTCATTGATTTTATGGTGCACCCAGCAGGATTCGAACCTGCGGCCTCTGCCTTCGGAGGGCAGCGCTCTATCCAGCTGAGCTATGGGTGCGTCTTTGGTCGGTATAGGCCAAGGGTTTGGGGGGTGCAAACGATTTTCGCACCGCCCCTGATTTTCATATTTTAGGCAAATAGATCGTGGCACAACTCAAGCGCTGAGACCAATGTGTCGACGTCTTCTTTAGTGTTGTACATCGCAAAAGACGCGCGGCAAGTGGCAGTGACGCCCAAGTGTTCCATCAGCGGCATCGCGCAATGCGACCCTGCCCGCACAGCTACGCCGCGTTTATCGAGCACTGTGGACAGGTCATGCGCATGTGCGCCAGCCATGGTGAATGAAAAAATCGCACCTTTGTCAGGAGCCGTGCCTTGGACTTGCAACCAGTTCAGGCTTTGCAGCTTGGCGCTGGCATAACGCGCAATTTCGGCTTCGTGCTGGGCTATATTTTCCATGCCGATATCCATCAGCCAATCAAGAGCCACACCCATACCGATGGTTTGCACAATGCCAGGCGTGCCAGCTTCGAACTTCATCGGTGGCTTGTTGTAACACACGGTTTCGCGGGTCACGGTGTCAATCATATCGCCGCCGCCCATAAAGGGACGCATCTCGGCTTGGCGATCTGGGTGGACATAAATCGCACCAGACCCAGAGGGACCATATAGTTTATGACCCGTGATGGGATAAAAATCACAACCGATATCTTGCACATCGACAGGCCCGTGTACGGCCCCCTGCGACCCATCGATCATCGTCGCGATGCCTTTTTCACGCGCAGCAGAACAGATGGTTTTCACATCAACCCGCGTGCCTGTGACGTTGGACATATGGGTAACAGCAACCAATTTGGTTTTAGGCCCCATCGCGTCAATCACCGCTTGAGCATCCAAGCTGCCATCAGGGGCGCAATCAACCCATTTAATCACAATGCCCATGCGTTCGCGCAAGAAATGCCACGGCACGATATTGGCGTGGTGTTCCAAGATCGACAAAACGATCTCATCCCCAGCTTTCAGGCGTGGCATGGCCCAACTGTAGGCGATCAGATTGATGGCTTCTGTGGTGCCAGATGTGAAAATAATATCGTCTTCGTGTGGGGCATTTAGAAACGTCTTAACAATACCGCGCACGCTTTCATATTTGTCGGTCGCAAGATTAGACAAAAAGTGTAAGCCACGGTGAACATTTGAATATTCTTCTGAATAAGCCCGCGTGATTGCATCAATCACCACCTGCGGTTTTTGCGCTGACGCCCCGCTGTCGAGATAGGTCAGCGGCTTGCCATTGACCTCGCGCGACAAGATTGGAAACTGCGCACGGATGGCAGATACATCATACATGAGAGGCCTCTTTCGGAAAGGCGACTTCGACCAGCCCCAATCCCCAGAAAAGTGTGAATGCCGCAAAGGCAATAAATCCGATAAGCGTCACCCCTGCCCCTGTGCCGATAAATCCAACCACAAGACCATAAAGCAACCACAAAGGAGCAGCCGCCAAAAGCGCCCAAAAGGTCGCCATGCGAACCTCATAAGCGGATTGTTTACCGCCAACGAGGCGCAACACGAGATGCAGCGCCCCTGCCAAAACATAAAGCACCAAAGGCATTATAAAGACCCATGCCAACAGTGCCCCACCGATGTGGACTTGGATATCTTGCTCTGCTTCAAACGCGACACGGGCCAAACGGGGCCACTGCGCGACGAAAATCAGACTACAAGCCAACATGACAGTGACCAAGGCGCCGCTTTCATCAACCTGTGGGCCGATGCGATGCCGCAGCACCGCACGTGGGGTGCGGTACGTGCGTAAAATATCTAAAACGACGCCCATATGACTATCCTTTACGCCGTGCAAGCCACGCTTCAAGGCGTTGCATCACATCATCAGCAATGTCTTCGCGGGCGATTTCTTCGATGGCTTCGGCCAAAAAGGCCAAGGTCAGCAAATCTGTCGCTTCTGTGGCCGGAATGCCCCGAGATTTCATATAGAACAGAGCTTCTTCATCAATCGCGCCCGTTGTGGACCCGTGCGAACACACCACATCATCAGCGTAGATTTCAAGTTCAGGTTTGGCCAAAAATTGGCTGTCTCCGTCTAGCAAGAGTGATTGAGAAATCTGATACCCATCGGTTTTTTGCGCACCATCTTTGACCAAGATTTTACCTTGGAACACGCCTGTCGCACCGTTGCGCAGCACCTTTTTAAACACCTGACGTGACTCACAGCGTTCGGCGTCATGGGTGATAAACACGGTGTCATCGTGCAAGAATTCACCGTCTCCCATGCACACACCCCCCACATGGGCCTGTGCGTCGTCGCCGGTCAATTCGATCACCACTTCGTTGCGGGTCAAAATGCCATTGGCCGTCATGGTAAAGGATTTAAACAAGCTTTCCTTGCCCAAGCGGGTGAAGATATGCGTGGCAGCACGGCGTTCATGATCGCGGCCTTGGGCACGAATATGATGAAAAGATGCGCCATCAGCGATGTCGACTTCCAACACTTTATTGAACCGTGCAGCAGCAGGTCCATTTTCCAAAAGCGTAAATTCAGCCCCCTCGTCAAGCTTGACCAAGTTGTGCAAAATCGCATCTGAGATCTCGTTTTCGTGCTTGTAAATCAACGAGACAGGTTTGGTGACCTTGCCCGTCACACGGATCACAACACCATCCGTTGCAAAGGCTGTATTCATCGCCGCCAAAGGACGCTCAACAGGGGTTTGCCCCGCAAGTTCTAACACGCCGTAAGCGTCTTTTGCCCAGTGAATATCAGCGCTGAGAGCTTGTGACAGGGTCGTGATTTCAATGCCTTCGCCAGACAGATCGTCTGAGGCAGACGCATCGAAAACACCATCGACAAACACAATTTTCAAGCGATCAATCGCATTAAAAAACGGTGTTTCATTACCTTCGAATAGCTCAGCTTTAACAGGAACAGCAGCCGTCAAACTTGTCGGGTCGGTCCATTTCCAATACTCGTCACGCTTGGTGGGAAGCCCCATCTCAAGCAGGCGTGCAAGGGCCGCTTGGCGCAATTCGGTTGCCCAGTCAGCCCCTTTGGGAAGAACAAGTCCCTCAAGACGCGTGACAGTTTCATCGCGTTTACGTTGTTTCATTTGTGCCCGTGTCATCAAGCGTTCTCCTGCTCCGCGAGAATATCCGCGTACCCGTTGTGTTCCACTTCCAAAGCCAATTCAGGGCCACCGGATTTGATGATGCGACCATTGGACATGATGTGCACCACGTCAGGTTTGATGTGGTCCAACAGGCGTTGGTAGTGCGTGATCACAACGAAAGACCGTTTGCCATCGCGCAATGCGTTCACGCCTTCGGCCACGAGTTTCATCGCATCAACATCAAGACCGGAATCGGTTTCATCCAAGATGCAAACTTTTGGCTCAAGCATTGCCATTTGCAAAATCTCGTTGCGTTTTTTCTCGCCGCCAGAAAAGCCAACATTTACAGGACGTTTGAGCATCTCTGCATCGATTTTCAACGCTTTGGCTTTCTCGCGCACGACTTTCAAAAACTCGCCCGCTGTCAATTCGACTTCGCCGCGCATTTTACGTTGTGCGTTAACCGCTGTGCGCAAGAACGTCATGTTGCCCACGCCGGGGATTTCAACAGGATATTGGAACGCCAAGAAAAGGCCCGCTGCGGCGCGCTCTTCTGGTTCCATGTCAAACAGGTCTGCGCCGTCAAGTGTTGCGGACCCTTCGGTCACTTCATAGCCGTCGCGGCCAGACAGGACATAGGATGTGGTGGATTTACCGGATCCGTTTGGCCCCATAATCGCGTGGACTTTGCCCGGCTCGACAGTCAGGTTTACACCTTTAAGAATTTGCTTGTCTTCGTCTTGAAGCTTCACGTGGAGGTTTTTAATTTCTAACATTTTTTATCCTTCATGCGGAAAGGCCAGCGCGCATGTGAACCATGCGGCAGGCGTCTGTGTGCGTTGTATGTGATGAATTGGCCAATTGGCACCCCAAAGAGCGCGCAATCACTGGCAGTTTAGGGGCGTTAACAGATGTTAAAGACCCACAAAACGAATGAACACGATAAGACCCGTGCCCAAAATTAGAATTTGTAAGATGGCTGAACGTAGACCTTTGGCCATAATAGCACGGCGAGATGCCCCGCGCCGTTTTTTGCCCTGCGGCACGTGCTGTTGTTTGGTGGGTTCGGTTTGGACCCCGCACAGCACCGTGCCCGATGTGTTGGCGCTGCCCGCCTGAATGCGAGCCATGCGCGCGTCGAACGCTTTTTTCTGCTCGGGGTACATGGTGTGTGTCTCTCCGGCTTGGACAGGGTGTTGTATCCTGCCCGAGTTGCGAAGAGATTAAGGAACGAGAATGGCACTGCGGGGCCAAACTGATGCGTTCAAAAGGTGACGTTAGATGCGTGGTTCGGCCTCGCGAAACTGCAACGTTCCGGGTTGCGTGCTTTGTTTCACATGTTCCACCCATTCCGGAGAAAGCAGACGCGCGAATGAATCTGGTAGTTGATGAACCACATTGTGCATTGTCATTAAGGCTAGGAAAATCCCCAAGAACTGCGCGCCTATTTGGCGAAAAGCCGACAGAGACACGAGTTCTCTGACCCAAAATCCGATTGCTATGGCTAGAAAAATATCCAACGTCAGCCCGATGCTGGGCGATAAATCGACTCCCATGTAGCGGGAGGATTGGAACAGCGTAAAGCGCGCCGCGATAGCAGATATCCCGCCTATTGAGATAGCAAGAACCACTGAGAACATGTGAGGCCAAGACTTTGTTGTCTTTGGGTCCGCATCGCCATGACGCGTGTGCTTTTTGTCCCACGCGTCTTGCCGTTCCATCACCGAGTTGATGCGCTCGCTGCGCTGCGTTCGCAGTGTTTTTGAGAGTCCAACCTGCTGTGTTCGATCGCGGTTGAGGTCCGCAACTCGATTGATACGATTTTGAAATTCTGTCCTTTGGTCCATAAACAAAAGCCCTCTTATACACTAACAATATCATGGTTAATGTACGATTATGGCAAGAGCGGGGCGGCGCCATAAAAAGGGTATGTGAGGGACGGGTCATCAAAAATTCAGCCCAGTACCGCACGCATGATGATCACGAAAGCCCATGCAATCATCGACGCGAGAAAGGCTGTGGCAAACACGGAATCGCGGAACAGGTTTTGACGATTGCCTTTGCGCGCGCGCACATTGAGACCGATAACAACACCGACAAACACCCCAATGGCAACACCAATGGATTTCATAGCAAGAAGAGAAAACAGTTCAGGGGTCATAAGGTCAATTCTTTTCAGTTGGGTTTGCCAAAAGCGGTGATCACATCCAGCAATCGTGTGGGATCAAGCTGCGTGGGTTCAAGTTTAAATTCCACCATGCGCCCTTGGGTTTGCGTGATTGGTGCAAAGGTTTCACAGATTTGATACTGCTTTTCGCGCCCTACGTAATCGTCAAACAAAACGGTCACAGGTTTGGTGATCGACAGTAAGGTGGTCAAAAAACACCCCACTCGAAACCGCCCATCAATCAGCACCAAATCAGGATGTTGAAAATCGTCACGCTGCCAAACTGACAAAGGGTACTTGGGATATTTACGCCAGTTTGCATCGGTTTCTGGCCAGCCCCATTCACGGGTTTTTCCAATATTTTGGTAATGCAGCCGAACATCAGACACAGGTGGATTATCATCGAACCAAACCGCCATAGCATGGTGCCATGACGCCGAACTTTCGACCGAAAACACGGTTTTTCCAGACATCTGCGACGCCATAGCAGTCGATCCGCCTGAACCGTATTCTAAGATTGTAGTGGCCAAATCATAGGCTTCGCGCACCCATAAAGTGACCTCAAACGGAAAGGTCAATTCTGGTCCCTCTGGGGGAAATGTATGGTGGGGTGCTGCCTGAGACATCTGATTATGTCAGCTTCACAGCCATGTCCGATGCAGACACCATCAGCATGTTGTTGATCACTTCGTCATCCAAACCAACGCCCATAATAGCTTCGCCCGAGACGATGCCTTTATAGTCTGTGATGGGCTGCCCTTCGACAGAAGGCGTTGTGGAGATGATCATTTAGAAGCCTCCTGAGAATGGTTTTGGTCGCGGCGAAACAGAAAAATCGCCCAGATGCATTGAATTGCGAAAAACACCGCCGCAAAGCTAAATGTTTTTCGCAAGAAATCTTGGTTGACCCGCATCAGATAAGACATGTCTGATCCGTCCGACAAAGCCGCGGACACGAATGGAAAGCAGACCCCAGCAAGAAGCGAGACCATCCATGCGTATCGAAATCGCGGGCTTTGAAGAAAACCAGACATGCGTTACCCCACTGAGCCTTCCAAAGAAATAGCAACCAAAGCTTGGGCTTCCATCGCGAATTCCATCGGCAGCGCTTGCAGCACTTCCTTACAGAACCCGTTGACGACCAAGGCCACGGCCTCTTCTTCGCCCATGCCACGTGCGCGGCAGTAGAACAGTTGATCGTCATCGACTTTTGATGTCGTGGCTTCGTGTTCAACGCGCGATGTGTTGTTGCGCACTTCGATGTACGGCACTGTGTGTGCACCACAATCAGACCCGATCAGCAAGCTGTCACACTGGGTGTAATTGCGGCTGTCTTTGGCACGTGGGTGCATGGTAACTTGACCACGGTAGGTGTTCTGCGCTTTGCCCGCAGAAATGCCTTTGGACACGATCCGCGACTTGGTGTTTTTACCAAGGTGGATCATTTTGGTGCCAGTGTCTGCCTGCTGCATGTTGTTGGCGATGGCGATGGAATAGAATTCGCCTTGTGACTCATCACCGCGCAAAATGCAGGACGGGTATTTCCACGTCACGGCAGAGCCCGTTTCGACTTGGGTCCACATCACTTTGGAACGATCGCCGCGACAGTCGGCGCGTTTGGTCACAAAGTTATAGATGCCACCCTTGCCTTCTTCATCGCCAGGGAACCAGTTTTGCACGGTGGAATATTTCACGTCTGCATCTTCTAGCAAAACGATCTCAACCACAGCGGCGTGCAATTGCGCCACGTCGCGTTTTGGGGCGGTACAGCCCTCAAGGTAGGACACGTATGATTTTTCATCCGCAATGATCAGCGTACGCTCGAACTGGCCGGTGTTTTCCGCGTTGATGCGGAAGTATGTGGACAGCTCCATCGGGCAACGTGTGTTTGGCGGGATGTAGACAAATGACCCGTCCGAGAACACAGCAGAGTTCAGCGTCGCGTAGTAGTTGTCCGACACGGGCACAACGGTGCCAAGGTATTTTTTAACCAACTCAGGGTGCTCTTTGATCGCCTCTGAGATGGAACAGAAAATCACGCCTGCAGCAGCGAGCTCTTTTTTAAAGGTCGTCCCAACAGAGACAGAGTCAAACACCGCATCGACGGCCACTTTACGCTCGCCATCCGCAGGCGTTTCCCCAGCGCCCTCGACGCCAGCCAAAATCGCTTGTTCTTTCAAAGAAATGCCAAGCTTTTCGTAGGTCGCCAAAAGTTTGGGATCAACATCGTCCAAAGACTTAGGCTTTTCTTCCATCGATTTGGGACGCGCATAGTAATACTGGTCCTGAAAATCGATCTTAGGGTAATCGACCATCGCCCAGTTGGGTTCTTCCAAAGTCAACCAACGGCGGTACGCCTCGAGACGCCAATCCAGCATCCATTCAGGTTCGCCGTTTTTCTCGGAAATAAGACGTACGATATCTTCGGATAGGCCTTTTGGGGCGTATTCCATTTCGATATCAGTGTCCCAGCCGTATTTGTAAGTTCCAGCAAGCGCTTGAACCGCATCGACTGTGTCTTGCTCAACGCCATCTTTGACTTGAACTTGATCTTTGACTGCAATGTCATCCATGCGGATCACTCCTTTATGTGCGTCTCATTAGGCTCTTTTGGCCCATTTTATCTTATGCGCCCCATTCGGGGCCTGTAATATTTAAGCGACTTATATCTAAGCAGCGCGGTGTTTCCAGCGGGCATATGCTGAAATCCAAGCATTGGCAAACCGCTCTATTTGATCGGTAGTCGTATCTGGTCCAAGTGATACGCGCATCGCGCAAGATGCCTCAAGATCAGAAAATCCCATGGCACGCAAAACGCGGCTAGATTTCACTTTACCGCTGGAACAGGCCGATCCTGCCGACACGGCAAATCCAGCCAAATCCATTTGCATCACTTGTGTTTCGCCCTTCCAATGCGGCATGATCACACTCAGCGTATTGGGCAAACGTTTTACATCTTTCCCGACACATATGATGTCATCTGCGCCATCTTCAAGACGTGCTTGCAACAGATCGCGGCGTTCGGCCACTTGATCCCAAACACCGTCAGCCAACATCTGAGCACTGGCATGGGCCGCAGCCCCAAAACCAACGATCCCAAGTAGATTTTCCGTGCCAGAGCGACGTCCCATTTCTTGTCCGCCTCCCAATATTTGCGCCGAAATATCTAGACCTTGTTTGAGCACCAAAGCGCCAACCCCCTTGGGGCCGCCAACTTTATGAGCCGAAATCAGCGCCATATCGCAGCCCAACCAATTGAACGCGATAGGCAGTTTTCCAAACCCTTGAGTGGCATCCACAACCGCAAGCCCTTCTGGCAACGTTTGTACAATCCCAGTTTCAGAATTCGCCAATTGCAACGTGTTTGATCGCGGGTCTGTGCAGGTCACAGCGCCACGCCCATCAACATGCAGGGATGTTTCACACCACGATGACACCGCTTCATGTTCCACATCAGCGCAGGCAAAGCCCCGCCCAGACAGCGCCAAAGCCGCAGCTTCGGTCGCGCCAGAGGTAAACACGATATCTGCAGAACTGGCACCAAAAGCGTCGGACACTTGCCCGCGCGCCTTTTCGATCAGACCTTTGGCAATTCGGCCTTCGCCGTGCACAGACGACGGGTTGCCCACCACATCCATGGCGGCAATCATCGCATCGCGCGCGGCCTGAGCCAGCGGCGCAGTCGCGTTGTAATCCAAATATATGCGAGACGCGCGTGCCATCTTAGGTCAGTCCACCTTTACGTCATCAACGACTTCGAACAAATTCGGAACCGCAGGACAAGGGCGCAAGCCATTTTCAGTAATGTCAGACAAGCGGGTTTGGTGCAAAAATACGTAAACATGCGCCGACAAACCTTCCCACAACCGATTGGTCATAGATTGCGCACGACTGCCAGACACGCCGCCAGACGCCCCTGCCCCTGTGTGCATCGCCGACACCGTTTCATCGACAGCTTCCAAAATATCAGACACACGAATTTCTGATGGCATCTTCGCCAATTTATACCCGCCACCGGGGCCACGCACAGAGACCACAAGTTCGGCGCGGCGCAGCTTGACGAAAAGTTGCTCAAGATACGGCAACGAGATATCTTGGCGCTTGGAAATATCGGACAAAGACAGCAAAGCTCCGTCTTTTTGCAGTGCCAGATCCGCCAAAGCGGCCATCGCATAGCGCCCTTTTGTTGATAGCTTCATGTATCGATCTCCCAATCGGTGGCGGTCCAAACGACCTATCGGCCTTACCTGTCTCAGTTTTGCCCCGTTTTCACGATAATTCCCCCGCAAAGAGGGTAATTCTTGAGCAAAATCATTGACGTTAGCGCTTTGGCGGCTTAACTCCATAGCAACTCGTACGCCATTTTGACCAGTAAGTTTAGAATGCTTCTAAAGTTCCTGATCTAATTCGTCAACAATAGCCGAAACTGGTGCACAAAACGAGCGTAAAACGACACCCCATAATGGGAGTCCCAGACCGCGCGCCCCGCATCCTGCGGGCCGAAAGCAGTTATGGCTTCTAAGGAGACAGGGACCTCAATGCCCGAAGTGATTTTTCCAGGCCCAGAAGGCCGCCTCGAAGGCCGCTACCATCCACAACGCGCCAAAGATGCTCCGATTGCAATCATCTTGCATCCTCATCCGCAGTTTGGCGGCACGATGAACAACAAAGTCGTGTACAACATGCACTACGCCTTTCACAAAATGGGCTTTACTGTGCTGCGCTTTAACTTTCGCGGTGTTGGACGTTCTCAGGGTGAATATGATCAAGGTATCGGCGAATTGTCAGATGCAGCTTCCGCGCTGGATTACCTGCAATCTCTGAACCCGAATGCGAAACATTGCTGGGTCGCTGGCTTTAGCTTTGGCGCTTGGATCGGTATGCAACTTTTGATGCGCCGCCCTGAAATCACCGGATTTATTTCCGTAGCGCCCCCCGCCAATATGTATGATTTCTCATTCTTGGCGCCTTGCCCGTCTTCCGGTTTGGTCATCAACGGCACAGCCGACCGCGTGGCACCGCCCAAAGACACCCATACGCTTGTGAACAAATTGCACGAGCAAAAGGGCATCACCATCACCCACACCGAAATCGAGGGTGCCGGCCACTTCTTTGAAGAACCGTATATGGATGAGATGATCGGCCACGTGGACACTTATGTCCGCCGCCGTTTGACAGAAAACACACGCTAGAGGACGTCGCACATGGGGATCATGGATGATCTGGCAGATGACCTTGCCAAAGATGCGATCAAAGCTATGGACGCAATAGGTGACGATCAGTTCATTCAACAAGTGTCCCAAGTGATCGGCGCGACATCGACAACCACGCAGGAGGCGTTTAATACCGCCGCCCGCGTGCGTTTGGCCGAACGTCGTGCTCGCGATTATATTATACAGCGCGTGAAAGAATATAAAGCGGGGCAAGCTCCAACAGCTCCGCCACCAAGTGCAGAAGATGACATTGACATTTAACGTATCTCCCTCAATTTCTACGATCAGCGACATACAAGACACCACACGCCTAGACGCGCAGTTCGCTTTTTTGCTGGAATCCGACAAGCTCAAATCAATAGATCGCGCCAATCAAGTGATGGACCGCGCTCGGTTTGAAAACTCAGCAGAACATTCATGGCACGCCGCACTTTTGGCCGTGCTCTGCGCCCCTTTAGCAGGGCCAGATGTCGATATAGCGCAAGCCATCGAAATGCTGATTTTGCATGACATCGTTGAAATCGATGCAGGCGATCATCCGATCCACATCACCCACAACCCGCAAGATATCGAAGACGCCGAAGCCTTGGCCGCGACACGAATTTTTGGCCTGCTGCCAACCGATCTTGAGCTGAAATACACAGCGATTTGGCGCGCGTTTGAAGACATGCAAAGCCCCACCGCACGCTATGCCAAGGCCATCGATTTTCTTGCCCCTGCGCTGCAATGTCTTGGCGCGCCAATCCAACTGGCCGAAGAACGCGACATTGTAGAGAGCAATTTGAAACATGGCCGCGCATCGAAAATAAAAGACATTCTGCCAGAACTTTACGAGTTCACATTAGCCCTGTTTGAAAACCGTCCCTGTGACCCCGTGATGGCGCAGCGCTATGCCTATTGGTGCGAAGCAGACCGGTTGAAAGCCGTCTTGCGCGCCACGCCGATCATGGATGGCTCGCGCCGTGAAAATTCGGGCGAACATTCGTGGCATGTGATGCTTTATGCGCTGGTTCTGTCAGATCATGCACGCGGCGATATAGATGTCTCTCGCGCGATTTTGATGATGATCTTGCATGATATTGTCGAAGTGGACGCCGGCGACAACCCGATCCACGGCACGGTAACGACCGAGGCGCAAAAAGCCCAAGAAGTCGCTGAAATCAAAGCGGCTGATCGCCTGTTTGGCCTATTGCCCACGGATCAAAACCAACAGTTGCGCAGCATTTGGGAAGAATTTGAAGCAGCGCAGACCGCAACAGCGCTCTATGCCAAATCCATCGACCGCGCGCAGCCTGTGTTACACAATTTGGCCAATGATGGCGGTTCGTGGCGCACTTACGATGTGAAACTGCATCAACTGGACGTACGCGTTGGCGATAAAATCAACCGTGGCAGCCCTGCCCTGTGGCCGTTTATTCGTGCGCGCGTGGCCCCGTGGTTTGTTGTCCAAAATGCGCTTTGAAACCTGTGGGGATCAGTCTCTTTTGGGCGAAATAGCATAGGTCATTGATGCCTGCGCCAAAACATCATCACGCCCCGGATTGCGCATCAAAACCTGTCCCACGGCCAAAGTACGGCCCAATTTATGCACCGTGGCCGTGCCCAAAACGGGCAATTTACCATTAGGCTTGCGCATAAAGTCGATAGAGGCATTGGTGGTCACGGCCATTTCCACAGACCCAAGCCGCGCCAATATAGCAAAATAAAACGCCACATCTGCCAGTAAAAACAGGCTTGGACCAGACACAGTGCCGCCCAAACGGATGTGGCCACCGTGCGGAGTCAGTCGCAACGTGAGACTGGTTTCAGTCACCGTTTCAATGCTTAAATCCGCACCGATGGGACCAAAATCCCGTTCCAAATGCGCAGACAACGCAGCTTTGGTCATGGCAAGTGTCATGGTTTATAACCCGTAGATGCCGTTGAATTTCTCTTCGAGGTACTCCAGCAATGGCACTTCATTTGGCTTAAATCCGCAAGCATGGCTGATCGTGTCATTCGGGGTGCGCAAACCGCCAAACTGTTGCAGGTTCTCGCGCAACCAATCTGTCGCGGGAGCCGTGTTGCCTGTGCGCAAAGCCGTGTCCAAATCCGGCACATCACCGCGCAACGCTTGGTTCAAACAGCCCGCATAGACATTGCCCAAAGAGTATGTCGGGAAATATCCGAACAAACCAACAGGCCAGTGCACATCTTGCAAACAGCCATTTGACACCTTGTCGACTTTAACGCCAAAATCCGCCTCAAACCGTGCATTCCATGCCTCGGGCAGATCGGCAATTTCAAGCGAACCATTGATGATTTTCTGTTCCAAATCAAAGCGCAAAAGCACGTGCAGATTGTACTGAATTTCATCGCTTTCCGTGCGGATAAAGCCTTGGGTGACGCGGTTCACAGCGGCGTAAAACCCTTCGGCGCTTTCAATGCCAAAGTCACCAAAGCTGTCACGCATTTTACCGTACAGATATTCGGTATAAGCGCGCGAGCGGCCCAGCTGGTTTTCATAGATGCGCGATTGGCTTTCATGCACGCCCATCGACACGCCCGCGCCAAGTGGCGTGAACATGTGCTGATCATCGATGCCCAACTCGTAACAGGCATGGCCGACTTCGTGGATCGTGGAATACAAACAGTTGAACGGATCATCGTCAGAAGTGCGCGTGGTGATGCGCACGTCCGCGCCTGAGCCGCTAGAAAACGGATGCACGGCCTTGTCGATACGTCCGCGATTAAAGTCATAGCCAAAGCTTTTGGCCACCTCACGGGTCAGCGCCATTTGCGCGTCTGCATCGAATGTGCCGCTGACACCTTTGGGTTGATCTGCGCCCAAAACCTTGTCGCGCAAGGCCGTCAAACGGGGGCGCAACGCTCCAAACATCGCAGACAATTCCGCCGCAGATGACCCGGGTTCATAGTCTTGCAACATCGCGTCATACAGATCGCCGCCATCAGCCAAGGCTGATGCTTCTTCGCGTTTGAGGGCCACAACCCGTTCAAATGTCGGGGCAAAATGGGCGAAATTATCTGTAGCACGAGCTTCGGCCCAGACGCCTTGTGCCATAGAAGTAACTTTGGCAATTTCAGCCGCAAGTGCTGCTGGCACTTTGGTATTGCGCGCATAAGATTTCGTAATGTGACGCAAATTGGCTTTGCCCACCTGATCCAATGAGTTTACATCAATAGCCGCCAACCAGTCGCCCACACGGGGGTCCGTGCGACGCGCGTGCAACACAGTTTCCATCGCAGACAACTCTTCACCGCGCTGCGCAGAGGCGCCTTCGGGCATGATGGTTTCTTGATCCCAATTGAGCCGCCCAGCGACGGACCCAAGCGCTTCTGTGGTTTTTTGAAACCCCATCAAGTCGTTATATGCACTCATTTTGACGTCCCTCGCACGGATTGAGGTTTGGGGTAATGGCTTAGAAAACGGGCCCGCAAGATCGTAATGAACAACGCCACAGCGCCAATTTGGTGTGCCAGCCCAAGATGCATCGGCGCACCGTTAAGCACTGTGACGATGCCCAAGGCCACTTGCAAAAACAACACCGAGGCCATCATGTTAAACGACGCTTGAGTTGTGCGATTGGCAGATTTGCGACCACGGGTCCAAACCACAAGACCAAAGGCGAACAAAAGATATCCCGCCATACGGTGCATGAATTGCACAAGGCCCGCGTCTTCAAAGAAATTGCGCCACAGCGGCGTGATGCCAAAGGGATCGGGCGGAAAGACCTGCCCGCCCATCAGTGGCCAATCCGTAAATCCACGCCCAGCATCAATGCCCGCGACCAAAGCGCCCAGCAAGATTTGCAGGAATGCAAAATGCAGCAGCCCCGTGGACAGACCAAATAATTTTGCGTCTTTGTTGCGCCGTGCCTGCATCAATTCCGCGTCTGAGCGGCTGAGTTCAAAAACGTACCACGCGATAAATCCTAAGATCACAAAGGCAAGCCCCAGATGTGTGGCCAAGCGATAGGATGCCACATCCAAACGATCGCCAGTCAAACCAGACGAGACCATCCACCAGCCGATTGCGCCCTGTACGCCGCCCAAAGTGCCAACAAGCAGTAGTTTTTTGGTCCAACCTGTGGGGATTTTCCGTGCCAATGCAAACCCCGCAAAGCCGATAAACCACACAAGACCGATGGTGCGGCCAAGCTGACGGTGGCCCCATTCCCACCAATATATTGATTTGAACTCAGACAAAGACATGCCGTCGTTTTGCAACTTATATTCTGGAATTTGTTGGTATTTTTCGAACTCTGATGCCCAGTGTTCTGCGCTCATCGGCGGCATTGCCCCTGTTACAGGTTTCCACTCTGTGATCGACAGACCTGAGTCCGTCAACCGCGTCATGCCCCCCACGGCAATCATCACCATGACCATGGCAAACAGCACCAAAAGCCATGCACGAATGCCTTTGCGCGCCCCTGCGCGCCCCGTGTCGATCAACCCACCTTTGGGGGCTGCGGGGGTTTTGGTGTCCGTGCCGACCTCTTGAAAGATGCTGCGTTTGCTATTTGTTTTTTGAGCCATGGGTGTGAGCCCCTTAATTGTGCGCTATAGTGCAGTGTTTGCAGGGGAAACTAGGCAGCACCCCGCCCGAGGGCAAGCGTTCACACGCACCTAAGGCGCTTTGCCGCGGCAAAAAATGAATAAACGCCATCAAAAGGCCGCTATCCGCGTTCTTTCCAACGTTTCATTTGCCGCATCATGCCGTGCATCATCTGCACATCCATTTTTGTCATCGGCATCCGCGACCAAAGATTGCGCAGGTTCAGTTTCATGCTGGCCGCTTTGGCTTCGGGGTAAAAGAAACCCGCTTTTTCCAGCGTCTCTTCGTAGTGATCGCCCATCTTTTCCACCTCGATATGACCCGCCCAATCGGTGCCCGCCATTTCGACCACTTCAGGCACGATATCTGCGGTTTGACGACGCCATTCATAGGCGGTGAGCAACACACATTGCGCCAAATTCAATGAAGGAAATTGGGGATTAATCGGCACGGTGATCAAAGCGTTGGCGTGGATCACGTCTTCGTTCTCAAGCCCGGCACGTTCAGGGCCAAACATCACGCCGACCTTACCGCCATTGGCGATAATTGCACGGGCATGTTCCATAGCGCGCTCGGGCGACATCACGGGTTTGGTGATGTCACGCATCCGCGCTGTGGTGGCAAACACATAGTCGCAATCGGCCAAAGCATCAGGCACAGTATCGAACATACCAGCCTCGTCCAAAAGACGCCCCGCCCCCGACGCCATGGCGATAGCTTTTTGGCTGGGCCAGCCATCACGCGGATCAACAATGCGCATCCGGTCTAGGCCAAAATTCCACATCGCACGCGCTGCGCCACCGATGTTTTCACCCATTTGCGGGCGCACCAAAACGAACACAGGTGTCGGACCTGAGAGGTCAAAATCTGGGGCATCTGGGCTGGTGTTGATGGGCATCTGTGCGGACCTTTACTTATATCAAGCGCTTGCTTTGGCGGGTAATAGGCGCAAGCGTGTGAAATCGCAAGGCGCGGGGCATTGTGAAGCCTTTCATAGGGCCATTAAACCCGCTATATCGGGCAAAACGCCAAAGGAGTCACCCATGTCCGATCAAGACCAATCCGAAGTGCCGCAAATCTATTTGCTAACGCCTTCGGCTTTCGATGTCGCAACATTTCCCGCGCAGTTGGCGCAGATTTTGGATGATCACGACATTGCATGTGTGCGCTTGGCGCTTGCCAGCAAAGATGAGATTGACCTTGGCCGTGCGGCTGATGCTGTGCGCGAAATCTGCCATGCGCGTGATGTGGCGGTTGTCATCGACTCCCATGTGGCCTTGGTCGAAAAACACGGGCTTGATGGCGTGCATCTGTTGGATGGCGCGCGCTCGGTACGTGATGTGCGCAAAACGCTGGGTGCGGATGCGATTGTCGGCGCATACTGCGGATCCACCCGTCATGATGGCATGACAGCTGGCGAAATTGGTGCTGATTACGTCGCCTTTGGTCCAGCGGGCACGAGCGGTTTGGGCACAGGCACACAAGCAGAAAAAGAACTGTTTGAATGGTGGTCTGCGATGATCGAAGTGCCCGTCGTGGCCGAGGGCGCGCTGGACGTGGACACCATCAAGGCATTGTCTCCACACACAGATTTCTTTGCCATTGGGGATGAAATTTGGACCAAAGACAACCCAAGCGCCGCCTTAGGGGCTTTGATCGCAGCGATGACATAAAGATTTGCTTCATAACCGATTTAAGGGGCCTTATGGCCCCTTTTTCATGTCAATTTATATGTCAATCTTCGATGTATTTCTCGGGAATATCTGGCAGTCCAGACCGCACAGCTTTTTCGCACAAAAGCGCCATATCTTTACGGTTGGGCACATCATTCACCGCGATGGGATCATGAAATACAATCGTAATGGTGCCTTGTATACGCGCCTTGAGAAACTTGACCAAAGACGGTCCAAATTCCATATCACCCCACCAGCCATAAAAGCGCGGATCAGCGCCCTCAGGCGATGTATAGCGCACAGTCACCGGCTGAATTGACAACTCATTGCGCAGCTCAGGGGCAAAAAAGGCCGCGAACAACGTCGGCTTGAACGGCAAAACTCGCAAGCTGTCAGTGGATGTGCCTTCGGGGAAAAACAAAAGCTTGTGCCCCATGTGCAGACGCTCTTCGAACAGGGCCTTTTGACGCCCCGCTTCTTTGCGATCCCGTGCAATAAACACGGTACCAGCGGCGCGGGCGAGCGGGCCTATACCTGCCCACTTGGCCACCTCGGCCTTTGAGACGAAAAACACGCGTTGGCAGGCGTTTAGCGAAAAAATATCAAGCCATGAGCAATGATTTGCGACAACGGCCCCATGGCTTTTCATCGGCGTGCCGACCGTGTGCAAGGGAATGCCCATGATGCGCAAAGACACCCGCGAGACAAATCTTGGAAACTGTGACGACCAAGGCCGCCTTGCGCCGACGACAAGTCGCTCAATAGCCCGCGTCAGCAACATCAACACCAAGCACACAACAATCAGCGCAATAATGCTAGAGCCACGCAGAACCATCCGCACCATATCAAACCGCTCAGTGCCCGTTTCAGTTGGTGGAATTTTGCTGTCCCATAAAGGCGCGCTCATCGAATACGCTCGCGGGTGTACATTTCTTTTTGACGTGGTGACACTTGCGCGATGTCCAAAATCAAGCACACATCAATGGTGTTAAATGCGTGATCAATAAAGGCGCCCTCGCCCACAGTGCCCCCAAGACGCAAGTAAGCTTTGATCAGAGCAGGCACCAACAACATGGTCTTGCGCCTATCAATGTCTGCCTCTGGGATCAAATTCATATCTTGGAACTGGTCTTCTACAGCGCGCACCCGCAACGCTTTTGGGGCCAAGTGGCGATGGTGCAATAAAGACAAAGGTTCGGCCAGTTTGGACATATCGGTGCCATGAAACGAGGCCACGCCAAACAAGACATCAAACCCGCCTTCAAACACGTATTTCGCAAGACCCGCCCACATATGATACAGCGCTGTGCCTCCGCGATATTCAGGGGCCACACAGGATCTGCCCAGCTCCAAAAGCCGCTTTCCAGAGGCTTTGAGCACGGTCAAATCATATTCGTCTTCGGTGTAAAATCCGCCAATCTCTTTGGCCTTTTCATCAGTCAAAAGACGGTACACGCCAACACATTGTTCTAGCGGGTCTGGCGAACGGTTTTTATCGATCAGCATCAAGTGGTCATAAGCGGGATCAAAAGCGTCAGCTTCAAGTTCGGCCTCGTGATCAACCATTTCGCCACTCGACCCCAATTCTTGCACAAAAACCCGATAGCGAAGCCGCTGCGCCGCGCGCAAATCTTGAGCGCTCGTCGCAAAACGCAGTTCGAACTTAGGATCGAGGTCACTCATGTGGGGTCTTTTTAAAAAGGATGTGGTGGACGGGTTCTACGGGGTTCGCGGTATCAATGCAACACAGCACACCAAAGGAACATCGAGAGCACACTCTATAGTTGTAAATCAAAGTCAAATCGCCACCATAGGGATAACAGGCGATCTAAATCAAACCTTAACCACAAGCAGATTACCCTAAACGCCCGAACTTGAACCGTACAATTCCTGCATGGTCAAACGACTTAAAAATAGGTCCGCTATTCAAACACCGCAAGGAGCGCAACACGGCGACTGTCAATGACGATTTTTCCAACCTGTTCAAACATAACGGTTAATTTCCCGTTAATATTAGATTGCACCTGCCCTTTGCCCCAATCCGGTTGGCTTGGATGGCGGACAATCTGTCCAGGTTCGAACATTGCATTTAAATCATCTTTCACTGCGCATTCCTTATGTTCACCCCACTTCAGGAGATAAAATGACCAAAGATTTGACCCGGGACATCGCCGCCATGATCGGTTCTCGTATTTGCCACGACCTGATCAGTCCTGTCGGTGCAATTTCCAATGGCGTTGAATTGCTGACCATGTCAACTGGCGATACAAGCCCTGAGTTGAGCCTTATCGCGGAGAGTGTCGAAAATGCAAATGCACGTGTGAAGTTTTTTCGCATTGCCTTTGGGATGGCGTCCCCTGGTCAAATGACCGGACGAAAAGAAATGTTGTCTATTTTCAATGCGATGGCCACCGCACGCTTAACATATGAATGGCTGCCTGAAACAGACATGCTGCGCGAAGAAGTGAAACTTGCTTGCCTGATGATGCTGTGTATTGAAACCGCTTTGCCGCGTGGTGGGATCATTCGCATCAGCAATGACGATGGACAATGGAAAATCTGCGCAAACTCGGATCGGCTTGATCCTTCACCGGATTTATGGGCGCGTTTGGGCGCAGTCACCACCACCGAAGGCCTGAAACCTTCAGAAGTTCAGTTTATTTTGGCACCTTTACAAGCAGACAGTCTCAATCGTCGTATTTCGACACACACGGATGATAGTATGTTGCGCTTGATCGCATAGAGGTTTGTGGCCTTTTCCCTCCCAAGAGGTCACACAAAAGGCGCGCCACATCGGGCGCGCCTTTTTAAGTAACGTTCCGTCATTTCTGCCAGAACAGCCAAACCTAAGACCGCGTGGCCCCGTTTGATGTCACCAAATACTTGAACGATGTCAATTGTTCCGCCCCAACAGGCCCGCGTGCGTGCATCTTGCCTGTTGCGATTCCAATCTCGCCCCCCATGCCAAATTCACCGCCATCGGCAAATTGCGTGGACGAATTGTGCATCAAAATGGCGCTGTCGATACGTTCAAAAAACCGTGCCACATGGTCGGGCGTCTCGGAAATAATGCAATCCGTGTGCGATGATGAATACTCGTGGATATGCGCAATTGCGCCATCAATATCATCGACAACCTTGGCTGCAATGATGCTATCAAGATACTCACAGCCCCAATCATCATCCGTGGCCAGCACAACACCTTTGATAGCTTGCAGGGCCTTATCCCCACGCACTTCAATCCCAGCCGCGATCAGTGCTTTGATCACATCTACACCAAGAGTGTCCGCTATACCTTTGTGAATCAACAAACATTCGGCAGCGCCGCAAATGCCAGTCCGCCGTGTTTTGGCGTTGATTACCACATCCATCGCTTTTTTCGGATCGCTAGAGGCATCCAAGAATATGTGGACGATCCCCTCAAGATGGGCAAAAACAGGCACGCGAGCCTCTCGTTGCACCAATCCGACAAGACCCTTGCCGCCGCGCGGTACGATCACGTCGATATAGTCGGTCATGGTCAGCATTTCTTTCACGGCTTCGCGGTCCCGCGTCGGCACGCGTTGAATTGCATCAGCTGGCAGACCAGCCGAGACAAGCCCCTCAACAAGGCATTCATGGATCAAACCAGAAGAATGAAAGCTCTCAGATCCACCGCGCAAAATCACCGCATTGCCCGCTTTCAAGCACAAAGCACCAGCGTCAGCCGTCACATTCGGGCGCGATTCATAGATCACACCAATCACCCCAAGCGGTGTGCGTGTCCGCTTGATGTGAATACCAGAAGGCATGTCCCATTCGGCAATCACGTCGCCGACTGGGTCTTTTTGCTCGGCGACGGTGCGCAGCGCATCCATGATGCCGCGAATACGGTCTTCGTCTAGTTTAAGCCGGTCGAGCATGGCATCGGTCAGACCTTTGTCGTGCCCGAATGCCATGTCTTTATCGTTGGCAGTCATGATTTCAGCGCGGCGGGCCCAAATCGCATCAGCCGCCCCAATCAAGGCCGCATATTTGCGTTCAGCAGAGGCATAGCCCAACTCAGCCGCAGCCGCTTTTGCACGTTTACCGATGTCTTGCATCAGCTCGGAAATGTTCACATCTGTCATAGCACCATATCATCCCTATGGATCAAAGCAGAACGGCCTGAATAGCCCAGAATTGCTTGAATATCTTGTGTTTGGGCCCCTTTGATCGTCGCTGCTTCCGCAGCGGTGTATCGTATGAGCCCCAGTCCAACGCGGACCTTATCCGGTCCAAGGATTTCAACTGGGTCACCACGGCCAAATTGGCCTGATACCCCCGTGACTCCTGCTGGCAACAGCGAATTACCTTTTATCAAAGCGCGCGCAGCGCCCGCATCAATGGTGATGGACCCTTTGGGTTTCATCGCACCGATCCAGTTTTTACGCGCCCGTTCTGGGTCTTGCGACGGGATAAACCACGTGGCCTGAGCACCGTTCATCAGCGCCGCCAGCGGATTGTTCACTGCCCCTTGGGTGATGGCCATTGCACACCCCCCCGCCATCGCGGTTTTAGCCGCCATGATTTTGGTTTTCATCCCGCCTTTGGACAGACCTGATACAGGATCGCCCGCCATAGCTTCGATATCTGTCGTGATGTTTGAAACCTGCGCGATGTGAACGGCTGTTGGGTCAGTGTTAGGATTGGCAGTGTACAACCCGTCAATATCTGACAACAAAACCAGCTGATCCGCACCAACAGTGACAGCGATTTGTGCCGCCAAACGATCATTATCACCATAGCGAATTTCATCAGTGGCGATGGTGTCATTCTCGTTGACAATTGGCACGGCCCCAAGCGCCAAAAGGGCTGCGAGAGTGGCACGAGAATTCAAATAGCGACGGCGATCTGCACTGTCATCCAGTGTCAAAAGCACTTGTGCTGTGGTGATGCCGTGAGGTTCAAGCGCCTCTTGATACGCCCGCGCCAGACGGATTTGCCCGACCGATGCGCAGGCTTGAGACTGCTCAAGCGCCAATTCTGTAAAGGAAAGTTTCAAAATTCCGCGACCTAAAGCGATAGAGCCGGATGAAACCACAATCACATCCATCCCCCGTGCTTTCAACATCGCGACATCAGCCGCCAAAGCCGTCAACCAGTCTGACCGCAAAGCGCCGTTTTCGACCAAAAGGGCCGAACCGATCTTTACGACAACACGTTTTGCATCGGTTAAGGTCGCCACGATGTATCTTCCTCATCGCCTCCGTCGGCTTTTTTGACGCGCAAGCGGTCCATAGAAATTTCAGCTTTCAAAGCACGCAAGACAGTGTCGACGCCATCACGGCTGACACCAGACATGGTGTAAACACGCCCGCCGCTGGCTTTTTCAAGCGCTGCAGTTTTTTCGGCAATTTCATCTTCGGTCAGGCTGTCGACTTTGTTGAGCACAGTGATCCGTGGTTTGTCGCCCAATTCGTCGGTGTAATTGGAAATCTCGCCGATGATAACGTTGTAATCATGTGCCACATCTTCAGATGTGCCATCCACAAGGTGCAATAGCACAGCGCAGCGTTCAACGTGACCAAGGAACAAATCCCCCAGACCACGACCTTCAGACGCGCCCTCAATAAGTCCCGGAATATCGGCCACAACAAATTCGGTATTGTCGATGCCGACAACGCCCAAATTCGGGTGCATGGTTGTGAACGGATAGTCAGCCACTTTTGGACGTGCGTTCGATGTCACGGACAAGAACGTCGATTTGCCCGCATTAGGCATGCCCAAAAGACCCGCATCAGCGATCAATTTCAAGCGCAACCAAATGGTGCGATCAATGCCATCTTGGCCAGGGTTTGACGTACGCGGCGCTTGGTTGGTCGAGGATTTAAAGTGCAGGTTGCCCCAACCGCCATTGCCACCTTTGGCCAAGACCAATTTTTGGCCAACTTCAGTCACGTCATATAGAACTGTTTCTTGATCTTCATCCATGATCTCGGTGCCAGCAGGCACGCGTAGATAAATGTCTTTGCCGTCTTTGCCTGTGCGATTGCTGCCCATACCACCCTGCCCGTTTTGGGCAAAAAAGTGCTGCTGGTAGCGAAAATCGATAAGCGTGTTCAAACCATCTACGGCCTCGATAATGACGTTACCGCCTTTGCCGCCGTCACCGCCGTTTGGGCCACCATACTCGATGTACTTTTCACGACGAAACGACACACAGCCGTTGCCACCTGAGCCAGAGCGAATGTAAACTTTGCAAAGATCGAGAAATTTCATGTAGGGATCCCTTCAGACCCGAGACTTAACGTGCGGGCGCGGCAATTTCAATGTGCCTTATGCGCGTGATAGCGGTCGGGCGTAAGAGTTAAAATGCGGGATTTGGTCTGTTTGCCCCGCAGTTTCGATAATTTTAGTTGTTTTATTGCGGTCCGTTGCCAAAGGCTTCGACTGGTACCTACCTTTGCGCACTCAAAGTCAAACCAGAGCGGCAAAACTATGTGCAAATCCCAGCGCACATTCGCGTTGATCAAGGGCGCCTATAACGGGATGCCCTTGATCTTATCACATGGGATCAATCGAGTTTACGCACATAAGTCCATGTCGGCACACGCGCTCCACGCGCCACACTAAAGGTTTCCGCATCGCCCAAGTATTCAAAGCCTGCGTTGGTCACAACACGTGCCGAGGCTTGGTTGTCTTGGAAAATTTCCGCAAACATAGTCTTGTCTCCCAAAGGATTGGCAGCGACCAGCGCGTTGAGTGCAGATGACGCAATACCGGTGCCCCAAAAAGACGGCGCAACCCAAAAGCTGACCTCGGATTGACCACGCTCAAGCGGCTTAAGTTGCATCACACCAAGCACTTCGGACAAGCCGGCAGTTTCGCCATCGAGAATATAGGTGTGAAGCTCAACTTTGGGGTCAAGCGATCTGGCAATGAAGGCTTCGGTCGCGCCCGGCGGCAAGGGGTGCGGCAAAGACCGCGACGCCATGGCAACGCGTTTATCACCCGCATAGAGTGACAACAGCCCAACGTCAGACGTCTTAGGCGCGCGCAGTGTAAAACGATCCGCTTTAATCGGAACTTGTGTCACAGCAATGTCGCGCACGATGGTATGGTCCAATTTCATATCTCTCCTCCTCGAAGAGTAACTCATAATAGCGTCCCCCTCCCAAGGGGCGCTGGCAACAGTCCCTAGACAAGGAAACTGTCGATATTTTTAACATGTTCACTGTTTACATAAGGTCAGTAGATGACCCTACCAAGACACGGGGCATCACAAAATAAAAGGGACCGGCCTAATGGCCGATCCCTAGATTTTAAACCATCAAGGTCGGCTTATTCAGCGGCCTCAGCCACTGGAAGCACGGAAATGAAGGTACGTTTTTTAAGACCCTTGTGGAATTTCACATTACCTTCGACTGTTGCGAAGATTGTGTGATCCTTGCCAAGGCCTACGCCTTCACCTGGGTAAAACTTTGTGCCGCGCTGACGCACGATGATGTTGCCTGCGATTGCAGCCTGACCACCGTAGAGTTTAACGCCGAGACGACGACCAGCTGAGTCGCGACCGTTGCGGGATGAACCGCCTGCTTTTTTATGTGCCATGGTGTGCTCTCCTTAACTCTACTTACTTCGCCAAAGCTTTGGCTTGATCAACCCAGTCCGCTTTCACTTTGACTGCGTCAAATGTGTCAACGTCTACGGCTGCGAGTGCTGCGAAAGATGTGATACCAGCTTCAACCAATTTCTTGGCAGCAGCAGGACCCACACCGTTGATTGCAGTCAGATCGTCTGCACCAGCGGCAGCTGCAGGAGCAGCTTTTTTCGCGGCTGCAGCTTTTGGAGCCGCAGTTGAACCAGCACCGTGTGCTTCTTTACGTGCAAGGCTTGCACCTACAGCGGCTTTTACACCAGAAGCGTCGGCACCTTTTTCAAGGATATCCGTGATACGCAACAATGTGAGTTGCTGACGGTGGCCTTTGGTCCGTTTGGAAGAGTGCTTACGACGACGCTTAACGAAGTTGATAAGCTTTTCGCCTTTGATCTGGTCGATCACTTCGGCTTGAACGGCAGCGCCTTCAACCAAAGGGGCACCAACAGTGGAACCAACCATGAGAATCTCGTTGAACTGGATTTTTTCACCAGCTGCGACAGCGAGCTTTTCAACGCGCAAAACGTCACCGCTTTGTACTTTGTATTGCTTACCGCCAGTTTTCAGAACTGCGAACATGCAGTCGTCCTTTCAATATACCCGCGTTCTTTGGCCCTTTTGCATCTAGGTTGCCCCAATGCGCCAGTGTTTGATGCCTCGAACAGCGCGTCCCTCAGTGGGGACGAGATTTTTCAAAACCTATTGAATGAGATCTGCAAAACAGGATTTCCCAAATCAATAGCCCTCGGCTGCACCTATGGTACGCCAAGTGGCGCGTGTATCAAGTTTTCAGGGCAACATGTCAAGACTGCAATGGGCGTTTGGCAAGGTTTCTTTAGATATCACCGCAAAACGCCCGAACCCGAACAGCTTAAAGGCCTTATAACTCTTCGCCTTCGAAATTTTTCAGCAATGTCGCAGTTCCCGCACCGAGGCCGCGCGCCAAATCTGCGTAGACATTATCGAATGCCGCAAACATAGCGAGATTAAGTGCCCGACCAGCTTCGGACCGACCAAAATCAACATAAGCGCCAAAATCGGCTTCATTCAGGGGCTCATACGCCAAGGCGGAAAAGCCATACACCCATTCACTTACGTGCGCACGAGCCTCAGGCTCACCGGCCCACACTTCGCGCATGATTTCGGATTCATCCAGAGCAAGATCGCCAGGAGAGCCCGCGCTGAACCCGCGATAATAGGCAATATCAGAGTTGAGTGAGCCAACAATGTTGAGTTCGATCAAGTCATTTACTGTGACGTAGTCTTCTATCAATTGTGCGCGTTTGCTTTGCGGATCAAGTTCGGCCCAAAGATCACCTGCGGCCGCCAAAACGGCCTCATCTGCAATGGCTTTGCGGGCGTTTAATTCAAGATCAGCGATTTGACGCCCCAGATCGGTTTCAAAAAACGCAACGATTGGGGTCAAATCGGTTGTTCCCAAAGCATCGTTTAACTCAGCCCGAAAGGCATCTTTCATCGTCGCCTCGTCGTAAAGGCGGACCATCATTTGGTCCCATGCAAATCGCGGCACACCAAGGTCCGCATCAGCGGTTTCATCCGCCATGCTGCGGCCTTCTTCGGCCAGAACTTCAATCACCTCTTCAAACTTCATCAAGTCCATAAGCCGATCGATTGGAGCGGCAGATACGGGTAAAACCCCAAGAGTGCCGATCAAGACGGACACACAAAAGGCACGCAGCGGTAGATGTTTGATCATGGTGAATCCAAAGTTAAGAATTGAAGTCCATTTTAAGGCCTATTCCCATATAACATAAGCAGACCATCGGACATATCCAAGAGCCACACAGGTTTGTGATAAATGATGCGCTTTATTGCCGAAAGTTTGCCACACGCATCACTCGGCGAAGGCCTTATAGGTTTTTATGAAACCCGATCAGTTCCACTTGGCTGTTCACCTGCACCTTTTCAAAAATTTGTTTCAATCGTTGGCGCACAGTTGACACTTTAAGACTGAGAATATCCGCGATCATATTTGGGGTGTTGCCATCCACCAGCAGATCGATAGCGATGATTTCTGATACGGTCAGGCTGTAATCTTCGCGAAGTCGCGTGTGTTTCAAACCTGTGGCGACGCTGCATTCAGTCCGGATGGCACACACTTTAAAGTGCATGAAAAAATGGCGCAAACTTGGGGGGATTTGGATGATCAAAACGTTGGTACTGACTTTGCCCGTATCAAACTGATAGGCGCGACTGATCGATAAGCTGGGGTCACTGACGCAAAGTTCACGAATTTCGGTGGCAATCTTTTCGCTGGTTTCTTCAGGCAGCAAATATCCTATGCGGTTTTGTTTTCGCAGTTTTCCTTGGCTATTAATGCTAAAACACTCAGCCCCATCCACATCCAGCACAAAAACCTCAGATTCCGTTCCTTTGAAAAATTGGGCGAACTGGGCAATTTTTTTATGAGCGATCTCATCTGCGCGGGTGGTTGCTTTGTCAAACATCGCCTGAATGCGTTCGATAAGAATTTTATCTGCTGCGCTGATGGCCGGATGGTCGTTGTCAAAATGGATCGCCATCGCCCAATAGCCGTTTGGCGTCAGAATACGTACACAATAGCTTACCCCGAAATTAAGCGGATAAAGGTAGTCGCGAAAGATCGGGATCAGGTCTTTTTGAGCACGGTCAGGAAAGACATCATGATCACAAGCACTCCCCTTTTGCATCATAAGCTTTAGAACTTTTTCACGCGGATCGTTCTTGAACCACCCTTCCTTGAGATAGGCAGGCAAAGCGTCTTTCATCTCTTTGGTGCCAGCCATCCACATACCGCGAAAAAAAGGATCAATCGCGGGCATAAGCGCGCCCCGAGCCCCTAAAATTTCAACGACAATATCAAGTGCGGGATCCCAATACTGGGCGTCGTCAACGGCCAAAGCAAGAGTCGTTTCAAGCGTTTCAAGCAGATTTTGCATGGACGGATACCTCATAAAACTGGGCGAGCAACATGGTAACAAAGCCTACCTAGGCGATGTGATGACTTAAACATTTTCCCATCCACAAGTCATGGGCTTAAATGGTATGGATATCCAGACCATTACTATAATGCACTGCTAAATAACGATTTAATTGAAAATATTCATAGATCAAATGGTCAAATTTATCAAAAATGAACCTGAACTACCAAATGGTAGTTCGCATAGAGTGACCTGAGGCCTATTCGTATTTCTAGTCCGCCGCACAAGCTGGTGGTTTGTTTGAAGTATTTGAATTGGAATGTCGCCCAATGACCGCATCTTTCCCAGTCCCTTCAATTTTGCGCGTTATAACAATTGTTATATGCGTCACGCTGATTGCTCCGACATACGCACAGGCGCAAAACCTATTGGTCGATAGCGGGTTTGATGCAGCGCCACAAACCGCCCTTGGAAACGCTGGTCCCAAAGACCTGACCCCATGGTCATTTGCCACCCTCATGAACACAGGCGGCATCATTCAAAATGCCCACAATCTTGTAACGGTTGATGGTGCGGGCGGATACAATTACAGCAATTTAGGGCCAGAATCCGACGCCTCGGGCGCAGTTGCAGGAACCAATCAATACTATATCGACAGCGGCACCATTCCAATGCTGGGTTGGCAATATGTCACGCCAAGTTGTTCAGGTACGGCAACGGCAACCCTCTATGTGACCAACCGCGAAGACCACGGTCTCAGTGGTCCGACAGTGATCGGAAACGGAGCACCTACACCTGCCGATCCAAGTCAATTTTTCGCCACAGAGGGCGGATTGGCAGTTTTCCCTGTCTCATCTCAAGTGCCCCCCTTTCCTGCGGGGTTTGCGGTTGAAACGGGTCCCAATGCGCAGCTTGTCTCAGCGTTAAAAACGCAATTCGACAACGAAGAACTGCGATTTGTCTTGGGCGCGGGGTCAACTCAGGCCTACCCATGGACCCCCATCTCAACCCAAGTGCCCGTCACCGCAGGGCAAGTCTATGCCTATATGGTCGAACTGGGGCACAGCGTGAACATGGACAACGCGTCGCTTGAAATAGCTTGCGAAGATCCTGTCCCCCAAAAAGATCCCGTCGATTTTGGATTAAAAAAGGGCTGCCGCGCCATGGGCGTTGAAAATGGAACGGCGCACTATCTGTGTTCAATCTACGTCAGCCCGCCCAGCAGTGGCACGCTCACGTCTCCATTGACGCTTGATGAATTGTTCACAACCGTCTCTGGCGCACCTGCCACGACTTACATCCAAGCACTACAAGGCACGCCTGCCGCTCCGAATGGGTGGCTCTGTCAGCAGCCTGCATTTGCGAACGGCGCGTCTTGCACCATTTCAGCAGCGGATTTCAACGGCAACACGAACCACCGGATTGACGCGCAAATTTCGATTCCAACCGCAGCTTTGGTCAAAGAAGGTTTTAAAAACTGCGCCCAAGTGCGCATCGGCGACAAAGTTGTCGGGTCATCCGAATGCATCGATATCGAGCGTGACGTCGAGCCGACGTTTGACATCGAAAAAACATGCGGGCCTTCGGGCGACCGAATGACCTTTAGTCCAACATTTTGGGTGCAGCCCTACCAATGCACACTGACGGTCACAACGAACGGCGCGCCCCTTACAGGGACGCTGTGGATGACCGAAAACCTTAGCTTTGGTCAAAACCCAGGCGCAGCGCAAATTCAAAACCTAACCTCGGCCGATCCTTGGGTTTGCGCGACACCGCCTTTCGCGGCACCGGGGCAAGGCACCCAACCCAATTGCAGCATTCAAGGCAGCCAATTCCCCGCATCAGGCACGTCAACACTGACGGTCGATCTTTTGATGAATGCGTCAATGGATCTTTTCGGCGCGCAGAACTGTGCCTCGCTTTTGTTGGGTAAAGAACATGCCAATGGTCTTGAAGTGGCCAATGATTGCGATGTGATCGCAGGCCCACCTGCCCCACAAACGCCAAGTCTTGATATCTCAAAAAATTGCGCTGCGGGTGTGCGTGGAAGTGATGGAATTTGGACCGTTGATTGCGAAATTATCGTTGAACTTGAAGGATTTGACCCTCAACAGCCGCATCAAATTTATCTGCGCGACGAATTGCAACTTGATGGCATTCACACCCCGTTGACCTCATTAATGCCATTCCCAACGATGGGCATGGGCAGTTGGGGGCCGACGACAGGAACCCCTGCAGGCTACAACTCAGGCAGCGGTATGAGCCATAACTACATTGGTTCAGATGGCAGCGGCACAATTACCGTGCCCTATACCGCAACATTTTCTGGTTCAGGCGGACGTCCTCTTTCAGGACCGCAGGCGATGAATTGCACGTGGGTCTACATTACAACGCTCAACTTACGTGCCCCATCAGGTCCACTTGGAACCGAAAAACTATGTGTGCCGCTTAATTTCCCATTGTCCGCCGTTGTCGGCAGTAAACCCGTCATTGCAGATCCAGCACAGCCCAGCGAGCCTATTTTGGGAACTGGCGAAGCCCATCCGGGACCGATCATCGACCATGTTGCCCCACCATTGACCCCAACGCCAGGCACAGGAAGCATCAGTGTGGATACGGACATTCCCGTGACTGTCGTATCCCCTGCGGGCTGTGGTTTTGATACATTGTTTGTGATTGATCGGTCTGGGTCGATGAATACACACAACCGTTTGCAGTTGACCAAACAGGCCGTACTTTCCGCCCTGCATATTTTTGAAGGCGGTGGTTCAAAATCAGGTGCCATTGCTTTTAGCACAACCGCCGCACCTATAGGCGCAAGTTCGGCTGTGCTGCCATCACAAGCTTTGGACGCCGCGATTTCAAACTTAAGTGCTTTGGGTCTAACAAATTGGCAATCGGGCTTTGAAATGGCCAATCTGGTTGTCTCACCGCTGACCGACAAGCCTTTGGTCTTGTTCATCACGGATGGACTTCCCAATAGACCATCTCCCGCGACTGGCCCTGTAGGAAACTACCCCATCACTCAAGCCGTTCCTGCGTTAAATGCCTTGCGCGCGCAAGGCAGCCGTGTTGTGGGGATTACCATCGGTGGTGCGGGGGTCGCGACGCGCCTCACTCAGTTTCTTGGACACAATCTTGTCGTTGCAGGCGGCAATGTGGCCATTGATCCGCAAAGCACCGACGTTATTTCCATTCCATCCTCTGATTTGATCATTCCCGCGTTTGAAGCCATCGCACAGGCCTATTGTCCAAGCCGAGGCAAAATGACGGGCGCGCAAAAGCTTTCATTGATGACAGCGTTGCAAGCGATACCCAAATCGGCAGGTGTCTATATGGGCGACGATGAAATGCCCCCAGAACCACAACAAGAAGCCGAGGTTCAACCGCAAGTAACGCCCGTAATCACCCCAAACCTAACAATCGTCAAATCGCAAACCTCGGCCTGCGAACCCAATCGTGCCAGCCAAACCTATGACTGTGGTTTCCGTCTTTCAGTGACGAACACCGGCACCACAACATATTTGGGGCGACTTGTGATGACAGACACGGGCGGCACACCGCAAATGCACGCGGCAACGGCACTTTCAAACAATGGTTGGCGCTGTGGCCCAGTTGTGCGCAATGCGATGTCTTGCACCAAATCTGCCGCCAATTTGGCCCCCGGTGCATCAACACATATTGATCTGCGCGTTCAAGTGAACGGTCTGCGTAATGGCGGCAGTTATCAAAACTGCGCCACAACTGGGGTCACTGAAGATCGCAGGCAGCGTGTGGCTTTGGTCCAAAAAATCATGAATGATCGCGGTCTGAATGCAGGCCCTGTTGATGGAGCTGCCGGCAGCAAAACATATGCTGCTTTAGCGGTATTGCAAAAACAACTTGGCCTGCCGGTTGGACGAGATTTTGATGACGCATTGTTTGCAGCTTTGGGTCTGCCATTGGCGCGCGCAGGTGCGCAATCTTGTGTGACGGCCAATTTGCCAGATATGCCAGCGCCCTCTTTGCAATGCGAGCCTGCAACAACGGTGAAACAAGGCGAATCCTGTGCGTGTCGGTTTGACAATATGGAACGCCGCACCGCAACGTCTTGTCAGTGTGGTGGTGGGTTCACATTCGTTCGCGGCAAAGGCTGTGTGGTTGACGCAGTCCCTGCCCCACAACCTGTGCCTGCGCCCAATCCCGATCCAGAACCTGCCCCAGATACACCCGATGCACCCGCGTTGGTCTGTGATGCGGCGACCACACGTTTGCGTGGTGATCAATGTGTTTGCCTTGATCCAAAGAACGCGCAAAACGTCTCGCCGACTCAGTGTCGTTGCACCAATGGACTGCCGATGATTGGCGGGAAATGCCTGCCTGTGGAGATCAATCCAACGCCAAAACCTGCCCCAGATACGGGCAGTGTTCCGCGCCCCACAGATGAGGCAGCCGAGGCTGACAAATGCAAGATACTACTCAACGGTATTTGCATAAAAAAATAGATTTTTATCAAGGTGTTATTGGATATAAAACACCTGATATCGCATAATCTTCACCGATACGTCATCGATTGTGAGCCGATGATTTAGGCAAATAAGTTAACCGAATTAGTTTGTAACAAGGACCCAAAATTTGATGCGTAAACGTCAATTTACGGCTCATGCCGCAGCTCTTGCCACCGCGTTGATGTTTACCACCGCGCCGAGTTTTTCTGCGAGCGGAAATGATCCGATCGGTGGCATCGATATCATTATTAATGAAGACCCCGGCTCTCATCCGATCAAACCATTTTCTTTGGATCAAGACGAATTCAAAACCTTTAACGGCCTAAAAGATACGGCGGGCTTAGACCTTGTTCTTTCGACCGTGTCCAAACGTATTGATGCAGACGACGCGCGACACACTTCAATTAAAATTCAACTCTGAAGCCATCGCACGTCCGACGAAAATGAGCGTGACTGCGCCACGAAAACCATGCCCGAAACTCAAAGAACTGCCTAAACAGTAAGGACATAACAATGACCCACATTAGGAACATCGCATTTGCCATCGCGTTGCCATTGGGCGCACTTTTCAGTGCCCCCGCTTCGGCAAATGATTTGGATTGGATTGTTGGCTGTTGTCTCAGTCCAAACCCCATTGAATGCTTTAAGGAAGGCAGTGCGGAAGTCAAATTCAAGGATGAAGAACGGCTTGCATCACTCACAGAGCGCATGACGAAATTGTCCCGATCTGGTGCCTTTGATGAAGCGCGCAAAACCAAAGATGCGCTGGGCCTTAAAAAGGGCCCCTACACATCATCCTGCGGCATCGAAAAAACGCTGACCCTGTTCGAAAAGCGCGTTCCATTTGAAAAAATTCAGGCCGAATGTGACGTAAAATCGGTCCGAAAATAACCCTTTATTCTAACCTCTGGCGATGATTGTCAGTGCATTTCCACTTATAAAAAGGCTATCAAAATGACTCACTTCAATCTCAAAACACTCTTTGCAGCGACCCTCTTTGCAGGTGCCGCCACACTTTCAGCAGCTCCAGCACACGCAAGTTTTGAAGGCTGTATGGCACGCAACGCTGACTATATCGGTTGCTGGTTGTCCGAAAAACTGGACGGAGACTATATTCATGGCGGACAATTGGACCTGACCGGAGAAGACACCAATCGCATCGATAAGCTGATGTCCGCAGGCTATATGAAAATTGATGCCGTCAAAGGCGAACAGCAGGTCGGCAAAGTAAAAGGCGCGCAAGCTATGGCCAAAGCCAAGGCTGCGCCAAGTCTTGCAAAAGCCAAAAGCGTCGAATCCGTCGCGAAAGGCACACATATACAAAGCTGTGAAACAGGCAAAATTCTTGACATGATCGAGAAAAAAGTCGCCCCGGCAGACATCGCAAAGTCTTGTTACAAATAAAAATGTCGATCTCTGCATAAAACCGACATATCAGGCCCGCGCGCGACGTGGGCCTGACCAAATATCTTAAAATAACGTCCCCTTTTCAAACCATGAGGCCCTTCATGCTCTGTTCTTTTATGCCCAAATCTTTCACATTTATCACAGCAAGTGCCCTAAGCTTGTGGGCGGGTATTTGCAGTGCTGAAATGATGCAAGTCGTTGATATTGCTGATGGAGATACCTTGAATGTCCGCCAAGGGCCGTCTGCGTCCGCACTAGATATCGGTGACCTTGATGAGCACACGTATATCGACGTGATTGGGTACAACATTGATCAAACATGGGCCCGTATTCAATATGGTGAAACGGCGGGTTGGGTCTTTGCCAAACACCTGTTACGCGGCGACATGCCTAAGGCCACCATTGGCACAAATATCGTCACGGGCATCGCCGCTGATGACCCCGATGGCGGTCTGGTTGTGCGCAGTGGCGCAGGGACTGAATTTGCAGCAATCGGGGCGCTGCGCAATGACACAATGGTGCATGTAATTCAACAAAGCCGTGATGGAAAATGGGCCATGATTGGCTTTGGTGGTGATGCAGGATGGGTCAGCACATCCTATCTCAAGGGGCAGACCGCGACGCCAACACCGATGCCCTCTGCCAGTCCGCAGATTGCCTCGGATGGTGGGGTATTACCCGCTGTGTTCACCGTGACCGGCGTGGCTGCAAATGACCGTCTTTGGGTGCGAGATGCGCCCCAGCCAACAGGCGGTCGCATTGGCAGCTTGGAGCCGGGCGAATTGGTGGGCGTTGATGGCACAGCTTCGGGAGATTGGGTGCAAATCACGCTCAACGGTCAGATTGGGTACATCAATTCCAGCTATCTGACACGGGCTAACGAAAGCAGTGCGGGCACCACTCCAGACGGGTTTCCACTTGGGATCATCTGTCGTGGCACCGAACCTTTTTGGACACTTACCATCGCAGAAGATCGCTCTGTACAGTATACATCTTTAATCAATGGGCCTGATCCGATCACGGCGTTGAAGCAAACGACACCTGCCATAGGTGGCGGATACCCCTATGATTTCGCTGCACAATCCTACACCGGAACCTTAAACTCACAAATGTGTTCCGACGGAATGTCTGACATATCGTATTCAATGGCCCTTCAATTGCTAAAGCCAAACGGACAAGGCGGTGTTGAAACACTCCATGGGTGCTGCAACTTGAATTGATCCGCTGATTACGCGCACTCAAGGCATTTCCCACATCCCAGCTCAGCGCCGTTGCACAATTTGCGACGGCGTTAGCAGGTGATGTAGCGCTCAGCCAAATCATTGCGCCGCTGCACAGTTCGCGGGGTCCAACGTCTGTCATTTTTGAAACTGTTGAGCAGTTCCACACCCAAAAATACGGGCAAAAGACGATCAAGTTCGCCCTCGGGTAAGATACTGCGAAACGGCGCAATCACGCTTTCATCAAAGCCAAAGATCGTGCCTGCGGTTTGGCATTTGGCGTTGGTTTTGATGAGAAAATGCGCCACATCACGCACCACGATCCCAATGTTCTTGGCTTGAAAATCTATACCGTAGATATAATCTTGGCTGATCAATAGGTTACCCAAGTGGAAATCACCATGGATAACAGATTTTGTGACCAACCCTGCGGCCCCTTGCAGATGGATGAGCGCCTTTTGCAAAATGGCGTCATAAAGCTGCTGTGCAGTGTCATTTACCAACTCAAAATGAGTCTGTGCGCTCATCACATCACGCCAATAATTTGAAGTTATCATATTGGTTTTACTTGTTTTTTTCACCAACACCCCCAACCACAGCGCAGCGCGGGGCACTAAAAACGGCAAAGGGTCTTCATCTGGGATCAAGAGCGCATCCCCCGAAATTCCGGGGCATTTTTCCAGACAATAAAAGCCAAGATCAGGACGCGACAACAGCAGTTTCGGCCCCCGCGCGGGGGTGTCTGATCCCAAAATATCTGCAATATTTCGAACAAGAAATGACTCTTCTTCAACCTGAGAAAAAGCACCTAAGCCACTGTAATACTTTAAAATAACATCTTCGCCATCAAGCGTACAGTGCCAGACAGATTTGCTAGGTTTATCTTTAAGACAATCACCAAGCGTGATGCGATTGCCCACACCACGGTCCGCGTCGATCGCAGCTTGCAGATTGGTTTTGGTGTTGGTGTTGGATGTGTGCATGCGCAATCAATTTCAGGGTATTTTTTCAAACAAATCTATCACTGGATGCTGCGTCAAAGTACACCAAAAGGCAACGACGCGTTGCCGTTTTGGGCGGTATGTTTGGCGTCGGCTATTGGTATGGCAACTGTCGGATTTGCGTCTGCTATGTGTGCCGCATATTTGAGATGCGCGTGGGCCTATCGTGCGATGACCAAATCGACCTTTAATCCGCCCAATTCCACACTGTCGCCCAAACGTAAACTGCCGCCATGTTTTCGGGCAATATCGGTTGCAATGGCCAACCCTAGCCCAACCCCAGACCCGCGATTTTGATTGCGGGCTTCATCTAGACGCACAAAAGGTTGCAATGCCTTTTCGCGGTCTGATGCAACAATCCCCGGACCATCATCTTCGACGCTAAACACCACAGAGCGCTCGTGCACAGTCAATGACAGACGCGCGCGTTTGCCATATCTTAGAGCGTTGGAAATCAGATTGTCCAAAGCCCGCGCCAAAGCGTCAGGGCGCGCCGACATCATAGTTTCACCCAGATCGCAGGCATACAGTTCAACCTGCCCGCCTGCCCGCACAGCCCGCGTGTGCGCGGCAGATAAAATCACATTGGCATCGACCGTTTGCGGCGCATCCAACGCATCTGCGCGGGTAAAGGCCAAGAACTCGTCCAAGAGCCGCTCCATTTCCAACAAATCCTCTTGCATGGCGGCAATATCGTCGTCCAAACTTGGATCGACTTGCAAAAGTGACAGGCTTAGTTTCATCCGCGTCAACGGCGTGCGCAGGTCATGGGACACCCCTGATAAAATCAAAGTACGCTGTTCAAGGTGGCGTTCAATGCGCGCGCGCATGTCAACGAAAGCGGCCCCTGCGGCACGTACTTCTAAAGCGCCAGCCAACCTGTACGGTTCATTGCGTCCGCGACCAAATGCTTCGGCGGCGCGCGCCAAACGCCGGATCGGGCGCAGTTGATTGCGCAAGAAAATAGACGCGACAAAGGCCATGATCACACTGGTCACAGTGGTCATCAAGATTAACTGGTGCGGATTTCTGGCCGAGGCACGCTCACGCGGGATCGCCAACCCAAGGCGCCCCGCACGTGTGGCAATGCTCAGCTGCACAAGACGATCATTTGTGGTTAAATCGACCCCTTCGATATTTGGAACATTTTCGATTAAAGTGCTCGTAATCAAGATGCCTGAAAAATCATACCACGGCCTGCGGGTTTGCACGGGCGCCACATCATCGCCAAAGGACGAGGTGAACCCAAGCTTCATATCAAGCGCAACCAGCACTTCTGGCAGCACGGCAGCATCAAGATTTTCCAAGCCATCGGTGTAAAACGACACTTCGGCTTGCACACCGCGCATCAATTGTCGGGTCACATCGCTAAAATAGCGTTGCGAAAAGGCGATCAAAACCACAAGTTGCAATACAACGATTGGCACCAACAAGATGAGCACAGCACGGCCATACAATCCGCGCGGCATATATTTTTTGAGCCATGAAAATACCATAGGCCATTGGTAGCTGCGTGCGCGTGGCTTGCAAAGAGGAAACACACGATGCAACGCCCAGACACCATCACCCAGCTTGCCGCAGATCTTGTGCGGGTGATTGCCCCCAACCCATCGCCGATGACGTTTTGGGGCACCAACAGTTATATTTTGGGCATGGGACGAGAGCGCGTGTTGATTGATCCGGGTCCGATCAGCGGGCCGCATGCGGATGCGTTGCACAGCGTGCTGCCAGACGGGGCGCGGGTGTCGCATATTTTGGTGACCCATGCGCACAAAGATCACAGCGCAGGCGCACGGCACATGGCGCAGGCCACAGGCGCGCCGATTTATGCCTTTGGCGATGCTTTGGCAGGCCGGTCTGATACGATGAAGGCTTTGGCTGAGACATTCAATTTGGGGGGTGGCGAAGGTGTTGATCTGGATTTCACGCCTGACATTTGTCTTGGGGATGGTGAGACGCTTCACACCGCCGCAGGTCAGATCACTGCGCTGCACACCCCTGGGCATATGGGCAATCATTTGTGCTTTGCGTGGCAAGGTCGTTTGTTCAGCGGCGATTTGATTATGGGCTGGTCCAGTTCGTTGATTTCACCCCCCGATGGAGACGCCGAAACGTTTCGCAGCAGTTGCCAAGCGCTTTTGGCGCGCCGTGACGGCCCGCTCTATCCTGGGCATGGGGACGCGCTAGAAACCGCCCACGCAAGGATCACATCATTGCTGGATCACCGTGCCCAACGCGAGACCCAAGTTTTACAGGCTTTGAGCAGCAAAAACAGCACGCTGCCAGAGATCACCCAAGCGGTCTACGGCGATTTAAACCCGTTCACGTTTCAGGCAGCTATGCGCAACACATTCGCCCACCTCATTGATCTGCAACAACAATACAAGGTTTCAGCCACACCAAGCTTAAGCGAAACCGCTGTATTTTCCTTGGTAAATGACAAAGTTTAAAAAAAGTCGAATTTTGTCACAAATTCCTCTTGCGGCCTCCAAACCCCATGGCTATACAGCCCACACATTCCGGCGTAGCTCAGCGGTAGAGCAGTTGACTGTTAATCAATTTGTCGTAGGTTCGATCCCTACCGCCGGAGCCATAAACAACTTAAGTTGTTGATATGGATGAGAAAACGAAAGTGGCTCCAACCACTTTCGTTTCTCCCCTTAAATTCGTCTCACTGGCGTCTCACAAAGGGTTCACAGGGTACCGATTTTTAGTATTCGTAAGCGATGGCCTCAAATTTGAGGTCCACAGTGACAAATCAAAAATACCTCTACTGCAAACGCAATCGCTTCTACTTTCGCCGCCGCATCCCAGGGTTATCCACATTTTTCTCGCCAGTATGCATCACATTGGGGACGACAGATCAAAATCTTGCACTTAAATGGATTGAGTGCCTTAAGATGGAGTTCGACCAAATGTTTGATAGTTTTCTTTTGCTTAAACCAGCTTTACCAGACGATATTGTGTCTCGGTATTTCGAGCATTACCTCAAAAATTGCATCTCGGAACTGAATCGTCAGGTTAATTTCTCTCGGATGAAGGGTCGGTACTCAGATTTCAATGAGCGCATACTAAATCTGCTTCCCATTATCTATCAGAGTTTTCTTGAACGCGGTATTCGTAAAAAGTTTCCGATGAATGACATTGATCCAACTTGGGACAAAGAGACCTTAGATACACTCTTGCATTTGTATGCTGTTGAAGCTCGCAAGGCCTTTTCAAAACCAACTACCGATCGACTGTGCTCCACCTTCACGGATTTAACAAATGAAGTCATCAATGACCAAGAACATCTGGCGCAGCTTCGTGGGTCACATTTTCGCGCACGCCTGCAGGCATTGCAAAAGTTTCAATTGGGATCCGAGTCCCACGTTGATAATGGTGAACTTAAGACGGTAAGTCATACTAAACATCTGGCAACAGCGTGCGTGGGCACCACCCCCGAAGAGAATCCTGCTCTGAGTGCCTCACTGCCTGCTGCGCCCTCAGCCATAAGCACCAAAACACCAGAAATACCGCAAAACTTTGGGGCATCCGCCACTTCAAAAAATATATGTAAGACCATGAAAACTCTTGAAGAGTATTTTTATGACGAACAGGAATACGCTGAACTTGCCACACCAGAAGAATGGTCAAATAATATCGCACATATCTTCTGGCGATCTGCAGTCGATAACAACATGAGTAATGACGTCAAAAAACAGCGAGGATCAGATATCCGTCGTTTTATGTTTATTACCGGCATTGCCAATGTCACCGATATTCGTCAGGCGCACTTGGCCCACTGGTCTGATAGCTTGAAGAAGTTCCCTAAAAACTTCTTACGTTCTTCTAAAGATGCACACCGCACAGTTGAAGAGGTGTACTTGAATGGCAAGCATATGGCAGCCAATGAGCTTGGCTTAGACGCAAGCACGCGTCGGCGTCATGTGAAATCAGTTGAATTGGTGATTGCACGCGCAAAGGCAGAAGGAATTCCGCTGCCTGATCTCGACACGAAAAACCTGAAGCCGAAAAAGAAATCTTCACGCAACAAACATAAAGCACGTGCTGTTTTTCGTATAGATGAAGCCCGTAAACTGTTTTCCCACACGATTTGGACAGGAGCGCACTCGGCGGGGCGCCGCCACGAGCAGGGCACAACCGTTGTGCAAGATGGAAAATACTGGATTCCGCTCATCTTGGCTTATACTGGCGCAAGACGGGCTGAGATTTCGGGTATGTTGGCGTCAGACGTTCAGGTCATAGAAGGCATCCCTGCCCTCGTGATCCAGTCCAACGTCTACCGCGGCATCAAAGGTGAAGCGGCGGACATCAACGAAGATGATAAGTTGACGCGCGTCGTGCCTATTCATTCCCATCTGATAGAACTTGGCTTTCTTGAATATGCCGGTTCAATCGCCAAGAAGGGTCACAAGCTACTATTTCCCGATGTTGTACCTGTACCACGAAAAGGATCTAAGCGCTCAAAAGCCGAAGATCCTGCATTGTCGGTAGAAAAATTCGGGGAACGTTTTGATGACGCTTGGCGCAAAGCAATGAATATTTCATTAGATGATAACCCGCGCAAACTTTGCATTCATAGCCTCAGACATTACGTCAACCACACCTTGTTGCACTGCAATGATGTACTTGGGGTTACGCGGACTGACTTGGTGGGCCACATCGATAATGATGAGAAAGAAGGGACCAACACATCCACATATCGCGACGAAACACCACTCAGCGTTAAGCGGGAGGCAATTGAGAAACTGCCGCGGTTAATGTCAGTATATCACACGTAGATATGAGCGAGCGCCCCTTTCCTGCCTTTCACTGATGGCGCCTACGGTAGTGTGGCTGCGGTTTCCCATGTGTGAGACGAGGATCGGAGCTGTCCAAATGACCGGCTTGAACCTTATCAAAAGTGGGGGCTTTCAGGCGTTGCCTGAGCCCGATTGATTTGGTGTGTACACGTCCAATGGAACTTTGTTAGAATCGTCGGATAAAACACTGAAAAAATTACGCAATAACATTCACACCACTTGCGTCTTCTGAATTGGAAAAGCAAAGTGGATTAACAGACCTGATTTTTGAGATATGCAATGACAGGACCTCTCGACGCTATCTTGTGCTATTGGCGCACATCTCTTGCAGATGGAGCTCTTGGAGAGGGCAGTTACAGCCATCGAGATCGAAATCGCTTTATAGAGGTGTCGCCCGAAAGTTTGCGTGATGGACGCTTGCCAACCACCTCAATCAATAAGCTTTTCAAGGATCGGCCGCGCGCACAAACAATCGGTGTTCGCTTATGGCCCCTTGTCGTGGCACGGCGCACATCCCACGGTTCTGGTGTCCGAGATGGTCGTCCCGATCTTGTCGGCCCAGTCGTGACCGAAGCCGTGATCGATCGAGAGGGATGCATTCTTCCTCAGCGCAGCACCATCGCCCGAGATGTTCTGACGCCGCTGCCCTCCGATGCATTTTCAATTGGACAGGTCGCAACACTAGACGATTTTCTGACGACTGATCCACTGCATCTGCAAAACCCATATGACTGGGCAGGATATTTGGCCCACAGTCGTAAGATGCTCGACGCCGTAACGCAGGGATGGCCAGAGGGCGATGAACATTACCGACCCGCAGGATATGGTTTTTTGGAACCAGCGGAGGATGCCGCTGTGACTGTGCGCAGCAACCTTGATCTCTACGATAAAGTTCTCACAGACAAGCCCAACACCCCTTTGCTTGAGAATTTTGCAGCCCCACGAAAAACTTCTGCCGTCGACCCTATGGTTGAACGGGCACTGTCTAGGCGTCTTGGCCATTCGAATCCAGATTTCCCACTGGCGGCACAACAAAGACAAGTTTTGGCTTGGCTCGATGCAGCACAGACAGGTGAAGTGATCGCGGTCAATGGCCCACCAGGCACAGGCAAGACAACCATGCTCTTGTCGGCTGTGGCGGGGCTTTGGGTACGTGCAGCCCTCGAAGGTGGCGCCCCACCTGTGATTGTGGCCGCCTCCTCAAACAATCAGGCGGTCACGAATATCATTGATGCCTTTGGTCAAGACTTTGCGACAGGCGCAGGACCTTTTGCAGGCCGTTGGCTTCCTGAAGTTGATAGCTACGGAATTTTTCTTCCCGCGAACTCGCGCAGACGGGAGGCCGCAGAAAAATATCAAACCGAGGAGTTCCAAACCCGTATGGAAACCGTCGATGTCTTCGAGGCGTCGAAAGTGGCGTGGCTGACCTCGGCCCGTGCTGCGTTCCCAGATATAATCGGGGGCATCACAGAGTTCGTTGAGGCCCTACGACAGTCCATAATGGCCTCTGTTAAAAAACTTAACGATGCGGACCTCAGCCTCGAGCGTTTGGTCGAGGCCACAGTCATGGCTAACCCCCTCGGCCCTGACCCGCAGGCCACAGAGCAACATGCAAAAGCGCTGGTTGAAGAAAAATCTGTGGAAGCTCACGCATTGCGCAACTATCGCGCCGCATTTGATCACCACATTGCAGCGGAATCGAGTTTGACTGCAGTCTTCAGCTTTATTCCTTCTGTTGAACGAAAGCGTACCCTGAGAACACGGATAGCCTTGTCAGGGCTTCAAGGAATTGAAAACCTTAACCGCGTCGAAGACATTGATCGCCATCTTTTAAAACAGACATCAACCGCAGACGCAGACCTTGCAACCAGTGAGGATACTCTCAGGAAAATCAAGTCGCTGCGTGCGGCATTCGCCTGTGCCGAAGCGGAAAATCAGGCAATGCTGGAGAGGTTGGGCGGAGAAGATGGGCTTGAGGATCATCTCGACCTTGGCATGCGGTTCGACATGTTCCGCCTTGCCACCCATTATTGGGAAGGGCGTTGGCTCTTGGCAATGGAAGAGGATCTTGCTGAGATTGCCGTCTCGGCCAACAAAAGAGGCAAAGCAACACTCGTGCCCCGCTGGCATCGACGTATGATGCTCACGCCTTGCGCTGTTTCTACATTTGCGACCCTACCGACAAAACTTGCTTACAGCAGGCGCAGTGGTGGGAAATGGGCCAACGAATATCTTTATAATTTCATCGACCTGTTGATAATAGATGAGGCGGGACAAGTCCTGCCCGAGGTTGCAGGTGCGGCCTTTTCGCTTGCAAAGCGCGCTCTGGTGATCGGAGACACACGACAAATCGAACCCATCTCATCCCTGCCCCGATCGGTCGACATTGGAAATCTGCGCAAAACGAAATTCTTGTCTGAAACCGAAGGGTTTCAATCGCTAAAGTCCACCGCCTTTTGCAGCACGTCAGGAAGCGCAATGCGCTTAGCCCAAGCGGCTTGCCAAGTTTCGCCATGGCCGGACCTAGATCAGGGGCTTTGGCTATTTGAGCATCGACGCTGCCACGACGAAATCATCAGCTTTAGCAATGCCCTTTGTTACAAAGGGAAACTGCGCCCAATGCGAGGTGCGGTCCCGAGTGATGCCCTTTTGCCCGCTATGGGCTATGTCCATGTCGACGGGCGTGCGATCCGTTCAGGGAACAGTCGCATCAACCCAACAGAAGCGCAGACGATCGCTGCTTGGATCGCCGAAAATCGCGAAGCTCTTGAAGAAAAATACAACCGCCCCATCGAACAGATCGTCGGGATTGTCACACCATTTGGTGCGCAAGTCCGCACATTACGTGCGGCCTGTTCCGCTCAGAAAATCTCAACTTTGGGTCGCGACGGTATGACGATTGGCACAGTCCATGCCCTGCAAGGTGCAGAAAGGCCTGTCGTGATCTTTTCTTCTGTTTATTCGAAACACGCCGATGGTGGTTTTATCGATGCCTCACCCAGCATGTTGAACGTGACTGTATCACGAGCGAAAGACAGCTTCTTGCTGTTTGGGGATATGGATCTTTTGGCCAGCGCCACACCTGGCTCTCCGCGTGCGCTGCTGTCCGCGTTTCTGGATCGCCCGGGACGGGATCTCGACTTTGAGCCCATGCCACGACTTGATCTGCAAGAACGCAACAGCGAGATTCAAAGCCTGCGTGATGCTGTCGAACACGATGCCTTTATTCAAAAAATACTCTCGGGCGAGGGACAAAAATATTTAATCGTAAGCCCTTGGATAAAACTGCGCACAATGAAGCGCACCGGTATCCTAAAGGCTCTGAAAACGGCCACTGAACGTGGCGCAACCATCGATATTTATGCCGACCCTCTGCTCAATGCCAGCCTGACAGCAAGTGGTGCAACTCAGATCGACGAAGCTGACAGTGCACTTAGAGATATTGGCGTCTCACTTCACCGCCTCGAAAAATTACACAGCAAGATTGTGGCAGTAGATGATGATCTTCTTTGCGTAGGGTCCTTCAACTGGCTCAGCGCAGACCGCGAAGGGCAATACATGCGCCATGAAACCTCATATGTTTACCGTGGAGCACACGTTGAAGAAGAAATCCGCGTCACTACAGATGACCTAAAGCGGCGGAAAAAATAGACGACGATCGGTACACAACGAGACAGGAACAGGAGCCTTACGGGCATGTCATCCTCGTCATAAGGAACCCAATAGTTCAGGCCATCGCTATAGGCCTTCTGAGCAATTTTCATACATGATTTTTGATGCTTGGCTTTCATGCGCGTCATCTGCTCGCCTGCAGCATTTTGTGCAGTGGCTGTTGCCTCATGAGCTGCCCCGATAGCTTTCTCATGCTTGGTGACCTCATCGCGTGCCGAAATCAATTCAGTTTTAAGTTCAGTGACATGTGCTTTAAGTGCAGATACTTCTTCCTCCTGAGCATGCAGCGCCTGAGTGATTGCCTTGTGTATCATTGAAATTAGAGGAACCAACACCTCTTCGCGACCAGGAATAAGCTTCTCAATATCCGCCAAGAGAGCGCTGGCGAAGTTCTGCGTTTTCGTCATATCCGTTTCCTGATGTCCCACAGATCCAGATGCGGATTCAGGCTCGCTTGAAGCGCGCACCAATTTAAACGCAGCTGCAATCCTGTCATTTCCAGCACCACCAGGGAGTGCCGCCCGCACTTCGCGATAGATCGGTTTCTTGCCCATCTGCTGGGTGAGTTTCTTGATCGTCTCCGCGATATATTGAAGGCTATGATTGTAATTCCGCGCCATTTCAAACTCCCTGTTTCGTTATCGATGTAGCTAAATATGTCTTAATTTTCTCAAACAAAGGAAAATCTGCAGCATCGGGAAAGTTATCCACATTTGCGTGGTCTGCTTCGAATTTCTGGGGTTTTATCCTCCCGTGATCATTTTGCGCCTCGAACACGGGGCCGACATCAAGATCGATTACTTGCGCCCTCGCCCAGTTTTGTGAACTTTCAGGGCAGTCAAAAGTTCTCGCATAGAGCTCAGCGGTGAGAGGCTGGTAAGGCCAAGGTTACGGTCCGACCACACCGGCGTCGGAATGAACGACGTCAAGGTGTAGTACTGTAGTGATTTAGTGTTTTTGAGGGATAAGAAAAATTAAATAAGTTTAGATGAAGTGGGACCGTGACTGAAAACCACTGCATCACCTCCCTGCTATTCATTCCCCTGCCGCATCCAACAAGGGGCAGTTCAGACACCAGATTTTGCGTCGAGGCATCAAAGGAATCCATCGCGAAATACGGCAGGCCCGAAACCGAGAATGCCGAACAAGGATCCCTGTTCGCTGATGCAGCTTGGATCGCGCCTTTAACCCAGACGGCTGCTAAGACCCTAGATGGATGGCCGAAATTGATATCTCAACGACATCTGCGCCGAACAGGCGTGGTTTGTGGATGACGTGAACTTAGTCACATCCTGACGCCTGCAATGCGAGGTCCCGCGCATTTATCACACATTGCTCGTCATGTCGGAGCAAAGCTTCCATAAGATGATGTAGCGGCTGTAGTCATCCACGATTGTGCTGAGATAGAACCAACCCCATAGGGACAACCTTTGAGACCGAGCGCAGCGGTATTGGGCCGGCGTCACAGAAAATGTCACAGGCGACCATTTTTGAAAATATTCGTAAGTGTCTGATATATATAGTATATTTTTTAATTTAAAACTTAGATAAAAGCCACTGTGACACGGTAATTGTTTAATATCAATGAGTTAACCGTTGTCACATGTCACACCAAAATATGAGTTCATGTGCGTGCGCGTGTATGCGTGTGTACATGCGCGCGCGTGTGTGTATGCGTGCATGAACACTATTCTGTATTTCTTGTAATACTGTGACAAACATATAAATATATATAATTTTCATATAGTTACGTGTCACAAAATTTGTCACAACGATGTCACAGAGCGTGACAAAACACCCAAAACTGTGACGTTTCGCCAAAAAACGGGCGGAATTTTCAAAAAATAGGTCGGGTTTATAGGCCCATCTGAAATCGCATTACATCTCAGCTAAGCCGACAACCTGATCAGGTTTGCGGAACCACCTTAAGTCCTTGGCCTAAAGTCACACATAATATCGATGTATTATGTGGATAACTCCCATACTGAATTTGAACTTTCAGAAAAAGCGCATCAATTGAAATCAGATGTTCACAAACACGAAAGGTCAAAGAACATGACAAAAGACACAACGATAATCACGGTCAATTCTGTCCGCTGCATCGACAAATTTTTCTATACGATGGACGTATCTATCGAAGCGCATGGCGTGACTGAAGGGATTCAGATTATATTCGAATATTTCGGTGCGAATGTGGGCCTGCATATAGACCGGGTCAATGGTAAGCATGGCCTAATTGAAGCACACCATCTGTTCCACGCGCACGAAGACGAACTGACTGAAAAACTGCACGACTTCTGTTTCGAATTGGAGGTTGCGTGGGCCTCGTGATGTTGCTCCCCCCCCGCGACCGAGAGGCAGAAAGTGCATGCACAGGGCATGAACGCAGGTTTATGCAACGGCATCAATAAGGTTGCTTCCTTCGTCCATCAATCCAAAGCGTTCGACGGGCCACATCTTCAATGCGGCCCCTATTCCGTGTTGAAGATCACAGGCATGGGAACACCCGAGAGAAGAAGAGTTCGAGCAGTGTAGATATGTCGTTACTCGCGAGGCATTTCCGTTAACCTCCCAGACTTGGGAAGAAGGAGATGTTCATGAACAAGGATCAACGCGAGATTCAACGTAAGCTGCGGATTTTGCGCTACGCTGAAGAGATTGGCCATGTTGCGAAGGCTTGCCGCTATTTTGGGGTTGGATGCTGTCTCTCATGTAGATGACGTTATTCGCGGGGGCATTTGTTTAACATCTCAGATCTGGAGGGCGAAGAAACTCTTCATGAATTGAGATCGGGTGCCGAACACAGGCCGCCACAGAAAGCGCATACATCTCGGCTCATACCAGCAAGTCGCCACCCGTGCTGCGACATACATTGAGTGCGAAAGACCATCGCATCCATTGCCTATCGAGACGAAAGTTTGCGTTCACGCAAGAACGTAAATAATCCCGTTCCAATAATGATTGCAGCTCCGAGAAGTGTCAAAGCATCGGGGCGTTCGTTAAAGACAATTACACCGACGACAATCGAAAATAATAAGCGTGTGTAGCGAAACGGGGTAACGGTTGAGGCATCCCCAATCCGTGTGGCCGTGACGAGGCCGTAGTATCCTGCCACGCCAAACACAATTCCACCTGCAAAGTACGCGACTTCCAATTTTGAAACTTGAACCATCGTATCTGAACTCAGAACAAGCAGGAGTGCTCCGGCGAAAATCAGCGATGCAAAGGCTTGGAATGAAATGACCGTCGATGCGATATTGGTTGGGATGCGCCGGGTGAGAAGATCGCGTGCGGAGATACACACAACTGCGACAAGGACGTAAAGCACGGCGGGATCAAACCCGCTAAGACCTGGTCTGATAATGACAATCACCCCGAAAAACCCAACAGCGATAGCAGTCCAACGTCTCCACCCGACTTGTTCGCCTAAAAACAATGCAGCGCCCATAGTGATAGCCAGCGGCGTGACCTGAAAAACTGCGGCAACGGTGGAAATCGGAACCAATGAAAGTGACGTTACAAACGCTATCGCCCCCATCGCTTCAACGACTGCCCGGGCAATCATTGTCTTAGAGTAAGACTGCGCTGCAAAAACATTATGGCCCTTATTGAACGCCATTGCCGCGAAGATAGAAGAACTGGCGAGCCCCATGACGATCAGAATTTGAGCCGTCGAGATACTGCTGGATAGCAACTTCACAAACAAGTCTTCGAGCGCAAATCCGGCCATAGCTAAGATCATCAGCAATATGCCGTTGACGTTGTTCATTTCAGTATTTCCAATGAGTTACTGTTTTTCGGCAGTATTGCCTAAAGTGGTGAGATGCATGGCTGTGATCCGGTACAGCGACACATCCATTTAAAACCTGCCAGTGGGCTTCCTGAAGCTTACCTGCTGCGCGCACTCAACTGTCGCCTGAATGTTCTCGCAACCACGTATCAATCATCCTGCGGATCATTTCGGGTCTTGTGGGCAGATCGTCTTGTTGCTTTCGCGCTGCGTCTATCTCGGCGATGACCTCAGTTGGCAGGCGGACCATGACGGGTTGCGTATCTGTTTTTGGCCGTCCTCGCGCTGTCACGATGTTGACTCCGAATGATTACTTGATTTCTTAATATCAATTATTATATAGATACACATGAGGAAAGGAGCGGGAACTCCAATCCACATGCTGACCACAACGATCTGCCAAGGAGATCACTATGGATAATGTTGTATCTATCACGCCAAAAGGCGTTCTTGTAACCCCAAAATCCAATTGGAATTCTGAACAATCCATCGATGCTTTGGAAGCTGTCTGCGATGCACTTTTGGTCGCTATGACAGCCGATTATCAACATTGCATTGTGAAAGACCACGAAGCCCGTATCGAAAAACATGTGGAGGCTTTTGAGGCTTGGGCGCGCGTTAAGCTGTGCCTGTCGACTTTTGCCCCTGTCGCACTCACACACACCACACTGGTGAATGTCGCGTTCCAACTCACGGCGATGCTTCAGAACCGTCTGCAGGGTAAAAAACGCGCGAGTCTCAATATGACAGTGATGGACAATGCTGTCGCAGCGTTTCAGACGGGCGCCACTCCAAACGACCGCATTGCTGAGCTGATCGATATGGCTGCGATTTATGGGCTTTGCCAGAGTGAGGACAACTTACCACGGCCTGATGTCAGCGACCTTCTGATCACCTGATTTCAAACACACTCAGTCTTCGAAAGCCGGGCCTTAGCTGCGCCCGACCCTTTGGTGCGATCAATTTCAGGTTACAGAAAGAGTTTCATGTCCAAATCTAAGCCCGACCTTTCGTCTCAGCGTTCTTCTTGTCAGTCTCAGACCAGCATTCGCTCTGGGGCGCACAGCTACCCCATTCATCGGGGCAAAGTTCCGCCACACTGGCAAAAAGCAGCACAGTCTAAAGACTTCACAATCATTGCGAGAGTCATCGATCGACTGCATGTCTTGATCCGCTGTCATCACTGTGATGGGACGCAGCCCAAACGCATAAACGTCGTCCTGAATAACATTCCGGAATGTCCGCATTGCATCCGGAAAGCCAGAACTGCGCAGGCCAAAACCGTGGGCGCTACATATCTTGGCGTTGATCCAAAGTCTGCGCAAATTTCTGTTATTAAACTGGCCTGCGGGCACACGGTCAAACGGCAGCATCATCGCATGAAAGCCGCAGCTGAAGGGGGCCACGCCCTGAGCTGCGATATCTGCCGCGAAGCGCGCTATAAACAAGAAGCCTTGCGCTTTGATTGGGAGCTGATCGGCCCTGCCCAAAGTGGCAAACGCGGATATCGCCAGTACCGCCATAGCTGCGGTCAACTGCAGGATGTCATGATCGGCAACATGCTCTGGGGAGATTGTAAATGTTCAGGCTGTTGGACTGGACGCACAGCACAGCCATCGTTCATTTATCTCTTCCGGATTGATCTTCCTGATCTCCCCGTCATCAAACTGGGGTACGGCGTACGGCCTCAAAAACGCCTGCGTCATCAATTGGGCATCGCCATCACAGTTCCAACGGAGATCATTCGCACAGTTCCGATGCCTACGGGCCACCTGGCGCGTCAGGAGGAGGAGCGCTGTCATCGCACGTTGAAACAGGAGTATCCGGAATGGGCCATCCCGAAAGCCGCTTACGGCGATGCGATCAACACGGCCTCCGAGATTTATGATCCCGCAGCAGAGCCGACCATTCACGCGATGCTTGATGACATCGAGGACCGGCTTGGGCATAGCAATGAGGACATTCCGGAATGAGCCAATCTGACGACAGCTTCTCTCTGCAGTTTCAACGCGATCTTTTACGTGCGCTATACACTTCGCCTCTCTCCACCGGCCCCGCGTTTGAGGTGCCCCTGCCCTTGGCGCCCACTCTGACCCTCGCCGACTACTCAACCTGCATTGGGCAACAGATCGATCCATGGGCACAGGGCGTCGATCGCCAGCCGCCGCGTCGACGGGTTGAGTTTTCTCTCAGCTTAATGATCATTGGGGCTCAGTTTTCTGCCGCGTTTCCCAACCGAGCCAATTTGGAGGCGGTTGTGGCGCCGCAAGCCTTGACCTTGATTGAGATTGGCGATGCCGAGGAACGCAAACGTGTCGCGGGGGTCATGGACCGTATTCTGGCCAAAGTCGGACAGCTGTTTCCGGAATTGCCTCCGCATCGCCACATCAAGTCCATTGCTTACGGTGATCCCCACGACAGTGTTTCTGACGCGGATCGCACAGCGCGCAGCTTTAATATTGACCTGGGGTTGCAGACCGCCAAGGGGCAAAGCGCGCTTGTCTATGTGCCCAGTGCGGACTGCCTGCCAAAACCATTTCAACCTCTGGTCACAGGCCATCTTGTATTACCGCCCGTGTCGCGCGATCTTTTGATCGAAGTGCTGCGGCAAACACATTCTTGCACCGAACAGCTCGCGGAACGAGAAATTCGTGATCGCTTGCCAAAGGATGCGGATCTAGCAGAGATGTCCTTTCCTGCTTTGCGCGCGGCGCTTCACGCGGACACATCGCTCGCGGTTGCCACGCGCCTGCAAGCTTATGTCCGAAAGGCCCAAGACCTGCGGAAACGCTCAAGCATCACCCTCGACAGCATGTCCCTCCCTGCCCTCACCCGTGATGCATTCGATCAGCTCCTGGCCGACTTATCGGCGTGGAGAGCCAAAGAGTTGGATTGGTCCGAGGTTACTGCGTCGTTCTTGCTCTACGGGCCTCCGGGCAATGGCAAGACCCTGCTGGCAGAGGCATTGTCTGGGACCGCCAATATCCCATTAATCTCAACAAGCTACGCCGAATGCCAAAAAGCGGGACATCAAGGTGACATGCTGTTGGCCCTCTCGAATGCAGTCGACCATGCCATCCGCCGTGCTCCATCGATCTTTTTTATCGACGAACTCGATAGTTTTTCTCGCCGCGACAAACCCAGTCGGAACTCTGACTATATCAAAGGCGTTGTGAACGCCCTGTTGGAACACCTGACACGTCTGGCGAGCACATCTGGCGTTATCATTCTTGGGGCAACAAACTATCCTGAAATGATTGATCCAGCCATCATTCGGCCTGGTCGTTTTGATCGAAAGATCGAGTTTGGAAATCCGGATCATTCCGGAATTCTCCGCATTCTTGAAATTGCTATCGGGGGTGACATTTGTACCGGAGAGCTCATCCCGATTGCAGATCAACTTGTTGGTGTGTCTGCTGCCCAAGTCACGGCCATTGTGCGAGATGCCCGTGGTCGCGCGCGACACCGAGGCGAGACGCTTGATGACACACATCTGCGCGATTCAGCACAGACACTCTGCCCTGCAATGGCGCCAGAATTGGAGCACCGCGTCGCTGTTCATGAAGCCAGCCATGCGGTTGTGGGGCATGCTCTGGGTGCACTGAGCCTCGAAAAATTACGCATCACCCAGACAGGCGGTGAACTTCTGTCCACACCAAAAGGCCCACTCACGTTGGCATCAGCCAAGGCGCATCTCGCTGTATTACTCGCAGGGCGTGCCGCGGAAATGCTGTGCTTTGGGGACGTGTCTACCGGCGCGGAAACCGATCTGCGTATGGCAACTGACTTGGCGTTTAAAATGCGCCATGCTTGGGGATTCTACCCAGACACCCTCCTCCACGCAGAAGAATTGCATCTTCGTATTCCCAGTCATTACCTCGTGTCTGACTTGAACCGAGAGATTCTGCATGCCGAAGCACGGGCCACAGAGATCATCTCAAATCAACGCGATGTCATTGATCGGGTTGCGCGGGAACTCATCCGTAAGCGGGAGTTGACGCGCGAGGATTTGTTCGGAATTTTGAATGGGGAGGCGTCCGGACAGGATGCGAAGGTTTCCGTCTCGACAGGGGCATCCTCTGGTACATCAAGTGCATCGTTTCAGAAATGAAACCCGAAAACCGTCGAGAGATCCTTCGTTAATTTGTTGATCGTTTAACAACCATGAGGTTCGCCACTTAATTATTAAACGATCAATAAATTTGATTTTTTTAAGTTTCTTTCAGAGAACGAACAACCGCACGCCCTATAAGCCGCCATTGCTATCACATGTGTCATGCTCACCTTTCTCATGGTGTACGCCAATTGCAGAGGCAGTATGCGCATACCCGTAGCAAATTGAGGTAAACTGGACGCCCTGACATGCCGGCCTGCGAGTCCTTGGCAATGGTACTCCAAGGCCCACCTCACTCCAGCCCTTCAATCTTCCACAGGTTGCGTCCGGCGCGTTTCTTCGACGTGAGGCGCACCCCATTAAGGTTGAGGCCACGCAGCTTTCCGAGGATCGCGGCAACGCTGCGGTTCGAAAGCGTCGGCTCTGACGTTGATATCTCAAAGACCAAATCCTTGATATCTACCTTTTCAGCAATGACGGTGCGAGCTTGATCTGCCTCAAACTCCTCACCCCCAACATGCTTAAAGAGTTTCTCGAGGAACGTTCTATAGATTTCATCATCAACGGCATTGCTCATCGCCTCGACAAACAGGTCGAGTGGGTCACAAAGATGAATGTCAGGAACTTCTCTCATCAGGTGCAAAATCGGATCGCGGACAAGACGTGTCCACGTCTCGAACGATCCCAATGTCCTACCATAATGCGTTTCAGGACGCGCAGCGACGGCGATGCCCAATGCGGCAGCAATAATGTCGGGACGGTGCAGTTTGGCCTCGCCATGTGGCGTGAACCCGAAGTCAGCCGTGATGTGATTGTCACAGGGCGGGCGCAGGTCGATGAGAAGATAGCGGCGGCTCATGCCGCGCGGAAAGGACATGTTCACACCGTTGGTGACCAGAAGCGCCGTATTGCGAATACTGCCGCCTGTCCTGCTTTCTCCAAGAACACGGTCCGACCATACCGGTGTCGTAATGAACGACGTCAGCACTTCATTCCTGAACGCGCCGTCCATGTTGTCGTAAACCATCACTGGGTTCTGCTCGAGCAGGTCCGCAAACAAAAGTTTGCGCATTTCTGATGAGTTTGACCGCTCCACGGATTTCATCTTGGGCAGGTCTCCCGTCGCAATAATGCCAAGAGCCTGAGCGATGAAACTCTTTCCAACGCCAATTTCAGGGCTCGTCACGGCGATCATGGGCGCAGTCTCCATCGCAGGGCGCAAAACAGCTGTGAGAACAGCTGCAAGCATGGCGGTGCGCCCCTTGCGGTGGTCTGCAAAGCGGTACTCGCGAAACGGCTTGAGACAGGTTTTGACAAGCTCTTCGATGCGCTCAGGGTCGAACTCTGTTTCAATTTTTGGAAAGCGAGAGACACCATTATTAACGTAGACACCCGTCGCAGCATCATAACCTGCACTTTTGATCAACGTCCCGTCAGGACGCAGCACAGGATGGTACACGACGGCCGAAAGCTTGGGCAAATGGTCGATAAGGAGTTCATGGATTTGATTGAGTGACCTTGGCGAAAGCTGGACTGACTTTTGTGTCTCAAAACCTTTCGTCTCAACAGCCGCATACGGTGCGACAATCCTCGACAATTCATAATCAAGGCGGCTCACAGACAATGGTCGCGATGCACCATTGCTAATGGTGAGCACTGTTTGCCCAGACATGTAAAACTTTCCAGCACCAGCTAAAGCCTCCACACAGCGGTCCACCGTTGATGCGGGATCACAACGAGACACTTCCACCGCCACACGCTTGGCCTCGTGTGCGTCGATGTCCTTTTGCAGGCGATATCTACAAGCACCACTGGAAAAACTATCAAGATGCGGTGCCTTGCCCTTCAGGCGGAGTTTTCCAGAAACCTTTGCCTCCGAAGAATTAATGTCGATCGGGTCAAGCGCATCCCAACCATCGAACGCGCCCGTGTTCGTCAAAACTTCGGACACGGAGTGATGGCGCAGCGATCCGGTTTTCGGACAGCGCAAGCTCAGCACAAAAGCCCCCGACAACACTTGATCGTCAATCGCACGCTCCAACGTTTCAATTGCAACCGCCTCTGGCACATCAGGCATGTCTTTTGCCCGTGCGGAAATCCATGCATCGCGCATCTTCATTGCAGCGTCTGCCTCGGCGTTGACGGCCTCGTCCATGTTCTGTTGAGCAAGGTCCAAGGTTTCTTGGTCTACGGTGACCTTTTCGGCGTCGAGAAATTTATCTGAATGTTTCATTCTACGAGCTCCGGCATTCCGCGTTTCTGAATGATACCTTTTCCTGTGCTGGCACCGGCGGCGAAATCAAGACGTGAGGGCTGATAGACCGACTTGTCAAAAAAGGTCCTCTTGAGGATCTGTCCAGCTTTACTCACCAAAATGGATCCATGTCCTGACGCCCACGCTCGCTTCCACAGAGCATCCGCGAGTTCAGGGATTTTTCTGGCATCCAAAACAGGCACATAAAGACGCTGTCCGCGCAGACCACTCTGCTCGCTGCCGTCGTCAGCAAAAATGTAACTACTGGATGAGGGGAACCAAAGCATTGGTACATTTCTCAGCTCGGGAGCGACACTGCGGACACTTGCGATCGCATCTTCTTTGGTCAGCGCCGAGCCCTGTTTTGGCGGATCGATATCAATCATGAAAATACCAGGTCCACTGGACCATTCAAAACAGTCATTTGACCGCGCAATGTGCCCCTGACGTTTGTCCTCAGGCATGTTCTCAAGTGCAGACTTCGTCACGACGACTCCTGCAGCAGCGCCCTTCGGAACACCATAAACCAGTGCTTCGTTCGAGCGAAGCGATGCCAGAATTTCCGAGAAATCCTCGAGTGTTTCAAGCTGGCGCACGGCATATGTGCCACGCGTCATATAGCCACCCGCCTCCGTAATGAGCTCCTTATTCTGGAGCGTGATGTGTTTCGTCAACCGACGCGGCTCATCACTTGCAATCACCGTTAAATTAATCTTCATCTGCTATTTCTCCAATTCGGTTTCTACAACTATTGGAGGAGATATGGCTTTTTCCTGCAAAATGTTTTTTTAGCCAAATGCACAAAAGTATATGGTATAAAAAATTATCCAATTGATTTTTATGCATAATTTTACATCGACCATTTGAAACTTTTTTGTGCACTTCGAAGTAAGCAACGCTGGAGTAAAGTTTTAGGATAATTTATTTCGCATAAAGTAAGGTGTAGTACTGTAGTGATTTAGTGTTTTTGGAAGATGAGAAAAATTAAAGAAGTTTAGATGAAGTGGGACCGTGATTGAAAATCGTTGCATCACTTCCCTTGTTTCAAAATGGACCTGTCGCGTTTTCGTGCCACCAAACGCGCTCGTTTAAGACATCCCTTTTGAAAGACCCGACCAAAATTTCATCAATGAAGGCATTTAGCTTATCGCTCACCTGGTCAGATCCATGTCAAAATACCAACCGTTAATTTCGCCTAAATATTCTTCTGCCTCGGGCTTGAGCTCGACTGCCTCAAGCAGCTTTACTCGATGTGCCATGTGGTTTGGGACCACCATAAGAGAGAACCCGAGGCCGTTTAGGAGTGTCAGGATGGTCGAGAGTTTCGAATCCAAGCGGCCAGTTTCCGTATCTACAATGGTGTAACTACTGACGCGGTTTAGCCCTGCAGGTCCTCCTGAGCGGCCTTCAAGCCTTGCAAGGCGAAGACATCCCGGTGATAGAAACCCAGCGCGGCACTTACGGGCAATCCAAAGTGCTTGCCCCAAAGTATCGCCCTGCCCCAATGGCCACCCGCGTTGGTCTCTGGTTGGTTGAACGGGCAGCACGCATGCGGCAACACTTGGTTTGTTTGCAAGAGCAGCGGTAATCCCACCGAACAGAAATGCCCCAAGCATATGGTCCAAAATGGTCTGGTTACAGGCTGATCTAAAAAGTCTGGCTTCATGCGGCAACGCACTCGGTGGACCATACGAAGCATCAATACCTGATGCGTCTTCATGTCGTTGCCCAATAGTAGTGCAAAAAAAACAGAATGAGTATATCAAGCCGTTTCCTCCCTGCCTTGTAAAGATCAGGATAGGTGATAGGAATGAATTATTAACTAAATTAAGAGGTCCGTTTAGTGCTTGGTTATTTCAGCCGCAAAGGCATCAAGTTTGATCCGAGTCTTCATCGTTTCCCTGACATCAATGTCGATTCTATTGCTAAGAATCTGCGACTTGAGAAACGGGGGCGAGAAGATGGAAAGAAAAATATTCCAACCTCCGAACAGACCACGCTTACTCGCGCAGAATTGGATGCGGTCCAAGAAATCTCTAACCTTCGCAAGGAAGCGCTCAATAATTTTGATGATGAGATGGCTACCTATCGCACCCGAATTTCTGACGCCCAATCCGATAGCACCGAGATAAAACTAAAAATTGCTGACGGTGTCTCTAAGCTTCAACAATTGGAGGACCAGGAGGATAACCACCTCGATACCTCCCGTGATCGGGTTCAGGGTTTCCAGATGAAGCTAAAACACTTCCAGACAAAGAACCAACTTGTTGGCCCTCCTAGAGATAGGACACCATTATATTTTACAGCCTCACTAATTTTGTTTTTGTTTTTTATTGAAGGTATTATCAATGGACAGTTTTTTGCAGAACGTCATGACCTCGGACTTGTAGGCGGTGTAGGTCAAGCCTTGATGATTTCACTGGTCAACATCGCAATCGGTTTTCTATCCGGCATCATGACACGTTATAAAAACCTCAAGGGCCTCTTTCATAGGATCATCGGCCTTCTATCGCTGTCACTTTGGCTCGCAGTTGTATTAGCTTTTAATCTGGCAGTTGCTCATTTTCGTGATGCGCTCGAATATGAAAGCTGGAACGGCGCTTTGTCATCGGCAGTGGCTAATACGCTTACAGCGCCATTAAACATAGGATCCCTTGAATCCTGGATGTTATTTCTAGTCGGGTGTTTCATCACTGGGGTGAGTTTTTTGAAGGGGTATTCGCAACTTGATCCCGTTCCAGGATATAATAATCTTTGGAATTCTGTGGAAAATTCAATTTCTGAATACGCTGAACTATATGAAGAAGCTGCAGAGACACTGAACAATCAATTTCAATCCCAGAAAGATGAATTGCGTCAAGAAGTCGAAGCTCGACGTTCAAATTTACGCTCTGCCGTAGCGGCAGTTAACAGCCGTGGATCCCTTTCCAACAATCTCACCACATTCTTAAATAGCATCGAAAATTGTGCAAACCAGCTTATCCGAATTTACCGCGAAGCAAATACCGTAGCCCGCAGTGAGCCTGTTCCAAGCTATTTCAATACGGACCATAAATTTGAGTTTGTTGACTTTTCCGTCTCCAAAGAAGACGGGCTAAAAACGGGTTTTGTCGAAGCTGAGATTCATAAGATGGAAGCCCTCATGAACATGGGGGTAGAACGACTGACACGTGCGCAAAAACGTTCTCTCCAAGCATTCTCAACGGTTCAGGACGTAAAAGCAGGTCGAACTGATAGAAAGTCTCGTGAAAGCAACCAAGAATTGGAAAATCTGCTTTCTGAAATTAATGCCCCCTCTCTTAGGGCATCAAAAAACACTGAAGTTTTAACGCCAGAGGACACTGAGAAAGAGAAACCAAAGAAGACGCGCAAAACTCCCGCCGCAAAAACTAAAATTACAAAAAAACGAGCCGAGAAAATGCCTCTATTTGATGACGAATCCGAAGAAAAAGGTGAATTGTGATGGCAAAACGTAGACGCACAAATCGAAACGGCGGGTCTGCGGCACTAAAAATAGGATCATTGTTACTAACCATTTTAGCTCTATTATTGGCCAGCGGGATTGTTTGGTTTCTATACTCAGCAAAAACCCAAGACAAAATCGATCAAGTTTCACTTTGTCCAGAACGAGGCTCTATGGGGAATCTAGTGTTTTTGATTGATCAGACAGATCCCGTTTCGATGACACAACTCACCTTCGCGAAGACAAAAGTAGAACGGATGATAAATGATGTGCAAACCGGAACACGTATTAGCATCGGTGTTGTTGCACCGAACTCCTTAGAAAGAGAAAAATCCTTTTTGTCTCTCTGTAAGCCAGCTTCTGAAGCAAATGCATTAACTCAAAATGTAATGCGTGTGGCTGCGACCTATCGGGAGAACTTTGAGAAGCCGATGGAAACCATTCTCGCGTCACTAATGGTAGTATCAACTGCAGATAGTTCACCCATCATTGAAAACTTACAAGAGTTGCTGTCACGCGTTCCAGACTTTCTTGCCAATGAGAAACCCACAACACTCGTTATCTTTTCAAACCTCGCCCAACACAGTGATACCTTGAGCTTTTACAAAGGCGATGATTGGGATGCCTTCACTGAATCTGGCGCGGTCAATCGTCTTTCAAGAGCTTTGATGGGTATGGAAGTTTTTCTACTTCAACTTCCAGTGCGAGAAACATTCCAGCCTGACCTTGAGAATTTTTGGGCCCGATATTTCGATGCACAAGGCGTCACATCTTTGCACTATGAACTCGTGGGAGATTTATGATGGCGGCTGTTTCACGCAGGCAAACGTTCCGTATTCAAGGACGTGACAATGCAGATAAGTATCTGTTGGGTACGGTTTTTGTGCTAGGCATATGCGGAAGTCTTATACTGAAAGAAATTAACACACCTGTCTGGCTTCCTGCCCTTTATTCGGGGTTATTAATTGTCTTTTACGCCATTATCGTTTCCGTCCTGCCGAGAACACAACTTGAGAGTGACCAGATTGGCGACAACGCTTACTATCTCGGCTTTGTCCTGACGCTCACATCGTTAGCACATACACTCTATCAATTGGCTGGTCACTCAGGCCAAACGGAGTTCATCAGCGATGTCATTTCGGGTTTTGGAGTTGCGCTAAGCTCTACGATTGTCGGTGTTACTGTTCGCGTTGTCTGTCTTCAGTTTCGATTGGATCTTGTCGCACGGGATCGAGAAGCGCGCTTAGCGCTTAACGATGCAATGCGCTTATTTCGCTCTGAAATCGCAGATGCTATTCGGGGTGTGAGATATTTAGGCGTCGAGATCCGCCAAACATTGAATGAGCACCATACTGAATTATCCGACGATCGTGCTAAAATGTCTGAGAAAATTCATGCCGAAATCCTTGAAGCGTTCAATCGTGGCCTTGATCCTATAAGTGGCCGCCTTGGGACTATCACTCATGAGATCTTTGAAAATACGGATTCTGCTCTAAAAAGTTCAAAGGATGCCAGAATTGCCGCACAAGTGTCATTGAAGGAGGCATTCGAAGATACGGTAAGTGATCTGTCTGAAACGGTGACCAAAATTTCAGCTCAGACCCAACAAAGTTTGGCTATGACATCAACACAAATTTCCGATTTGAATGCTACGATCAAAACCCATCTCGAAACCGCAATTTTGAACGTTCAAAAGAATAGTAATGGAATAATTGAGGTTGTCCGAGACGCGAACGAAAAAATGCTTGATGCGTCAAAGCAATCACTCTCTCAAGCATCTATGGCAGTCCTAACCGACAGCGAAAAGCTGACTGTTGCCTTTTCTCTTAACGCTGAAAGGCTCCAAAAAGACTCAGACCGAACTTCAAAAGCACTCGATACCTTTTCAAATTCCATTGAAGCGCAAGTCAAACGCATCAATGAAATGCCCGATTTCACCCAACGTTTGGAAACTGATCTTGGGAAACAAATACGAGGCCTTTCTGAAACTATATTAAAGTTGCAAGCCGAAGTCCGTAGCGCAAAAGACACAAGCTCGGCACCTCAAGAACGTCCAATTGTGTCGGAAGACAAAGTGCCTTCACTCGGCCCTGTGAATACGTGATTAAATGAGCCTTCCTCCGCCAAGAGAAGCAAATTACCGACGCGGAACCGTCATGGGACTGACGGCAGCCGAAGCCTTTATGCTCATATGTTTTATTTTACTTTTACTTCTAAGTTTGTGGATGGAAACAACCCGAGAAGCTACAAAGTTCAATGACGAATTCACCCCGGGTCAACGAGCTGCAGCGGTGTTATATCGTGAACAACTGCAAAGTTTTGGACAGAAACTTGAGGATAGTAAAAGCTTCGAGCAGTTGGTCGTCGCTGCCGGTGGTGAAGGCCGACTGCGCGATGCACTTATTGTATTGCAAGAGTTCTCTGGCATACCCGTTCAAGAGGTTGCGGACAGAATACGCCTTCTGGACGAGGATGTTGTTAAGCGTATTTCGGAAGCTGCGGTTGAACTCGAACCAAATACAAAATTGAGCTTGGCAGAGTTGACAGAGCTTGAGGCTTTTCCCGCTATCATAGATGTTGCAAATAATGCGCCAAATGAACTGTTGGATTCGATAAAGAAATTGCGCGAATATCAAGCCACAGGTCTGAGTGCTGAAGAAATGCAAGGTTTGCTAGCCTCAATTGAACATCTACGTGACGCTGAATTAATAAGTGGAGAACGGGTTGCCAGTGAAATTCGAAAGCGGGCCGGCAGTCTAATCTCGTCGATGGGTGGGGAAATACTCGACAACGGTAACGTTGTGTTTCCGGAAAGCCTTCTATTTGACCCAGGACGATCCAATATTAAACCTGTTTTTGAAGAGGTTTTATCCAACTTTTGCGTTCCGTGGCTTGAGGTTTTATATGGCTTTGACACATCACTACGAAATATTCAGATTGAGGGTCATGCTTCATCGGAATGGAATGGCACTAACACAGATGGTGCATTCCGAAACAACTTGGATTTAAGCCAAGCACGTGCCGCAAACGTATACAAACGTTGCCTTGATTTCGCTGATGCCACAGAATTTAAGGATTGGGCCAAATCTCGTCTTGCCGCAGTCGGTTATTCTTCAGCTCGGCCCGTCCTCGATACGAATAGTAAAGAAGATCGTGTATTATCGCGAAGAGTTGTCTTCGCCGTTGATCTGAAAACACTTGATGACATGGTGATTGAGAATTTCCTCGACGTGGATGCCGAGCATGACGTGCCTATCTTCGGCGAAGACGTGAAGTCGACAGTGACTGTTGAACCGGAATTTGACCTCCATAGCTTGCCTACACCAAGCCTTTACATCGACCTTGGTTACAAAACGTTGCAAGGGACTGTCGACAGTGTCACTGATGGAGATACCATTACAGTTGCAGCACAGAAAGTGCGCATTCAAGGTCTTCATGCACCCGAGCTCTCTGATCCGTTCGGCGAAGATGCGCGACGCTTCATGGAAAATCATTATCTTGACCAACCCATTGAGTGCTTGATGAGTGGTGAGAGGACCTTCGACCGACTTGTAGGTGTCTGCTTCGTCGATGAGATCGATATTGCAGGAGAGCTTGTGAGGGCAGGACTTGGATTGGATTGCCCATCATTTTCATTTGGTCGTTATGCTTTACTTGAACAGAAGTCAGCTCAGAGTTCTATGGAATTGCCAAGTTACTGCCAATAAACTTGATTGAGCTAGGCCGATTTTTCTAAGCCGTTAAACATTTCCTGAGCATTCTGTAGCATTTTGTTTTTGTGCAATAGCCTCCACGGGGAAAAAAATGTTCAAGTTTGGTGAAGAAATTGGCGAGGAACACGTTAAAGATATAATTCCGGTCGCAGTCGCAATCGTATCAATCATTATAGGATTTTCTCTAATTGTGTGTGTTTTCATTGCTCGCCACGAGTTAAATGGCGGCCTGTCAGCTTCCGTAATTTCGTTGGTAGCAATTTCACTATTCTCGATCTCCCCTAGAAGGGCCTTTAAAGGCATCCTTGCAGACACCAGTGATTGCCGTAAGATTTCTCGGTAATCCACTATTTTTAAAGCAAACATGCAACGCAGGATCATTTGCATTTTTAGCAGGGCTTACCACCGTTGACCTGAGCCCCAAGTCTCCTCCAGCCTTGCGCGGAGTCCTTGGGGTTAAATCTTTGGCGTTAGGCCGCCATCTTGTCCATTGCCTTTCTCTGCAAAAATTCCATCGGGGTGAGGTTGCCCAATGCTGAATGTGGTCTGCGCCAGTTGTAATCCTCCTGCCATTCTTCAAGCGTGTTGCGGGCATCGCGCAATGTGCCAAACAGCGTTTCGTTGAGACATTCGTCTCGAAGCTTGCCGTTGAAGCTTTCGATAAAGCCGTTCTGCTGGGGCTTTCCAGGCGCGATGTAATGCCAATCGATACCCGTTTCCTGAACCCATTTGAGGATCGCCATACTGGTGAACTCAGTGCCGTTGTCTGAAACTATTGTCTTCGGCATGCCTCGTTCTGCGATCACCTTGTCCAGTTCACGAGCAACGCGGTGTCCGGACAGCGATGTATCAGCAACCAGAACCAAGTTCTCACGACTGAAGTCATCGACGACTGCCAAGATGCGAAACCTGCGCCCGTCTGTCAGCGCGTCTGACACGAAGTCCAAGCTCCAGCGTTGGTTCGGGCCATCCGGCAGCACCATTGGCTTCCTTGTGCCCAAAGCACGCTTTCTGCCACCTCTGCGGCGCACCTGCAGCTTCTCTTCGGTATAGATGCGCCTGACTTTCTTGTGGTTCACAGTAAAACCTTCCCGCGTGATCATCACGTGGACACGACGACAACCAAACCGTCGCCGTTCCCTCGAAACCCGCTTGATGGCATCCCTTAGCTCGGCATCATCACCCCGTCGCGACAGATACCGCACCGAAGAACGATCAACCTGAAGCACTTCACACGCCCGCCGCTGACTGACCTGATGAGCGTCCATCAGATGCGCCACCGCTTTCCGCTTTCCAACGGGCGTCACCATTTTTTTGAATTGATGTCTCGCAACATTGCGTTGTCCAACATCTGTTCTGCCAACAGCTTCTTCAGCTTGCCGTTCTCGTCTTCCAACGCTCGCAACCGCTTCGCGTCAGACGGCTCCATGCCGCCATACTTCGATTTGTATTTATAGAACGTCGCCGAACTGATCCCGTGCCGCCGACACACATCAGCGGTCTTCTCGCCAGCTTCCTGCTCCTTGATCATCGCAATGATCTGTTCG
>NZ_FNZV01000012.1 GCF_900109555.1 Pacificibacter marinus
CAGGCTTTCTTCAGGCGTCAATCTCATTTGGCCTGTCGCGTCCAGAGTTGCGCGATGAACTTCAAGAGTATCTTGATGAATTGTCTGCATCTCGCGGAGCGGCACAGTAAGGGCTAAGATGACACAAAATGTTCTTGTGACCGGCGGTGCTGGTTATATTGGGTCGCACGCGTGTAAAAAATTGCGTGCGGCCGGCTATGTTCCTGTCACATTTGACAATCTGTCCACCGGTTGGGAGGATGCCGTTAAGTTTGGCCCGTTTGAGCGGGGGGACCTTTTGGACCGCGCCCGCTTGGATGAGGTATTCTCTAAATATCAGCCAATCACAGTGATGCACTTTGCCGCCTTTAGTCAAGTCGGTGAAAGCATGAAAGACCCTGGAAAATATTGGCGCAACAATGTCATCGGATCTTTGCAGTTGATTGAGGCAGCGGCAGATGCTGGCTGTTTGAACTTTGTGTTTTCGTCGACTTGTGCGACTTATGGCGATCAAGATAATATTGTGCTGAACGAAGACTCAGTGCAGTTGCCGATCAATTCCTATGGGGCCTCCAAGCGTACCATCGAAGATATATTGGCAAACTTTGAGCAGTCCCATAGCCTGAAAAGCGTTATCTTTCGCTACTTCAATGTTGCTGGTTGCGACCCAGAGGGTGAAGTTGGTGAGTTTCACCAGCCAGAAACACATCTGATCCCGCTTATGCTTGATGCGATTACGGAAAAACGCGATGCGTTAACAATCTTTGGCACCGATTACGATACACCGGATGGTACCTGTATTCGTGATTATGTGCATGTTTGCGACTTGGTCGATGCGCATGTTTTGGGTCTTAAATGGCTTGAGAATGACAAAGGCAGTCGTGTTTTCAATCTCGGAACGGGCAAAGGGTTTTCTGTCCGTGAGGTATTGGAACAATCGCGTGTTGTGACCAACAAACAAGTGCCGCATGTCGAAGGGCCGCGCCGCGCCGGCGATTGCACCAAGCTTGTGTCGGGATCAGAGCGTGCGGTCACCGAACTTGGTTGGCTTCCTGAGCGATCCAACATGAAAACTATGATTGAAGATGCATGGAATTGGCATCAAACTGGCCATTATGAAAAATAACCAGAAAACCAAATGAGCTTAATTGCAGAAGCTTGGCTTAAGTATCGCCTGCGCTTACGGCGCCGTAGGCTACTTTTGCGTGCGATACGCAAACGGCGAGAACTATCTTGTGTTGCCAATCGCACCAAAGACATTCAACCCAGTGACATTTTGTGTTTCGCAACTGTACGCAATGAAATGGTGCGGTTGCCCTATTTTCTTGAGCACCACAGGGCACTTGGCGTTTCGCAGTTTTTGATGGTGGACAATGGCAGTGACGATGGGACGGGGGCCTATTTAGAGGCACAACCCGATGTGTCTTTGTGGCGCACACCCAAAAGCTATAGGGCATCGCGGTTTGGCATGGATTGGCTTACGTGGCTACAAATGCGCTATGGGCGTGGCCATTGGTGCTTAACCCTTGATGCGGACGAAGCATTGGTTATCCCGCATCATGAGACACGAAATTTAAAAGACATGACCTCTTGGCTTGATGCCCATGGCGTATCTATTTTTTCGGCTTTGATGTTAGACCTTTACCCCAAAGCGCAGCTGAGTGCGGCTCCGTATACTGTCGGTGCACATTTTACAGATGCGCTTGGCTACTACGATGCTCAAGGCTACGATTGGGAGTTTCAGTCGAAATATAAGAATATTTCCATTCGAGGCGGTCCACGAAAGCGTAAGTTTTTCAAAGACAGACCGGAACTTGCTCCGCATATGCATAAGACCCCGTTGATTAAATGGCGTTGGTGGTATGTCTATGTCAGCTCCACTCATATCGCACTGCCCACGCAGCTTAATATTGGATTTGATGCGCGCCATGAGTTACCGACAGGGGTGTTGCTGCACGCCAAATTTCTAAATGAAGCATTGCTTTACTCAACCGCTGAACCGCTGCGCAAAGAGCATTTTACGCATCCTGAATCCTACAATGATTATTACAATAAAGTGGCGTCTGACCCTATATTTTGGGACGAAACCTCGCATATCTATCGTGGGTGGAAGGCGCTGGAAGACGAAGGCCTATTGACGCGTGGGCGCTGGGTTTAGTCTTGTAACAGAGCAACAATGTTTCCAACCTCACAATGCATTGTTTACGAAAATGGAATAAGTCCCTATTTAGATAGAGAAAAGCAAGGTTGGCGTATGTTTGTGATGTACGGGGCGCTGAATAAGCGCTGAAATTTTGTTGTAGATTTCAAAGTTTGTCCAGAGCACGGACGCGCGTAGTACTCAGTATAAAATGGAAAAGGGCTGAAGTTGAGTCGACTAAAGCAATATCGCCTTAGGCTTCGCCGCAAACAGCGGTTGATCCGAGCTTACCGGAAAAGCCGCCAGCTGACTTGCCTCCAAAACAATACGACTGCGATCCAAAAAGATGACGTCCTTTTGGTGTGTACGCTGCGCAATGAACGTATTCGTTTACCCTATTTCATGAAGTATTACCGCGACCTTGGTGTGAAACATTTCTTGTTCATTGATAATGACAGCGATGATGGGTCGCGTGAATATCTTATAGGTGAAAAAGACGTGTCACTTTGGCATACTGCCGCGAGCTACAAAAAAGCACTGTATGGTGTACATTGGATGAATGGTCTTGCCCGAAAATATTGCCACAACCATTGGACTTTGACAGTGGATGTTGATGAATTTTTCGTTTTTCCATTTTGCGACACGCGCCCCATTTTGGCTTTGACTGATTGGCTTGATAACTCCGGTGTCCAGTCTTTTTCTGCAATGTTGATTGATATGTACCCTAAAGGGCCAATTGATGCGCAGCCTTACCAAGAGGGTATGGATCCCATGAAAATCGCGCAATGGTTTGACAGTGGTAACTATATGTTGTCGACCAACGCGGAGTACCAAAATCTTTGGATTCAAGGTGGGCCTCGGGCGCGGGTTTTCTTTAATGATGACCCAGTCAATGCGCCGTCTTTAAACAAAATCCCGCTGGTAAAATGGCACAAAGACTATGTCTATATGCACTCCACGCACATGCTTTTACCGCGCCGTCTGAACCACGTTTACGCAACAGAAGGGGGCGAAAAAGCCTCTGGTGCATTGCTGCACACCAAATTCCTTAGCACGTTTGTTCAAAAGACCGAAGAAGAGTTGAAAAGACGCCAGCATTATGCGGGCAGCCGCGAATATTTAGCCTATCACAACAGACTACAGGACGACCCAGAGTTGTGGTGCAATTGGTCTGAAAAATATATAAACTGGCGTCAACTCGAAATTTTGGGGCTTATATCAAAAGGAAATTGGGCATGAGCGTGGGGTTTGTCATGCTTGTACATGAAACACTGAACCGCGCCGAACAAGTGGCTCGGCACCTTGCTGCCCATGGTTGCCCCGTTGTCATTCATGTCGATAAACGCGTTTCTCAGGACGCATATATTTCCTTTTTCGAAAGCCTTTCAGACATAGAGAATATAAAGTTTTCGAACAGGCATACCTGCGAGTGGGGCACATGGTCTTTGGTGGCTGCCTCGCAAGATGCATCGGAAATGATGTTGAACAGTTTTCCCGAGGTGCGTCATGTTTACCTGTCGTCAGGGTCGTGTTTGCCTTTACGCCCCGTCGACGATTTGATTCACTATTTGGCCGATCGCCCGATGACAAATTTTATCGAAAGCGTCACGACCGAAGACGTACCTTGGACTGTCGGCGGCCTTGATTTTGAACGGTTTACGTTACGGTTCCCGTTCTCTTGGAAAAGGCAACGAAAGCTTTTTGACCGCTATGTCAAGCTTCAGCGGCGTGTGGGCTTTAAGCGTAAAATCCCTGACGGCCTTGTGCCGCATATGGGGTCGCAGTGGTGGTGTTTGACCCGTCAAACTCTGAATGCCATTCTAACCGACCCTGATCGCAAGGCCCATGATGCCTACTTTAAAAAAGTATGGATTCCGGACGAAAGCTATTACCAAACGCTTGTCAGACTGTATTCCAATAATATTGAAAGCCGGTCTTTGACGCTTTCAAAATTTGATTATCAGGGCAAGCCCCATACATTTTATGATGATCACTTGCAACTGTTGCGGCGTTCAGATTGCTTTGTAGCACGCAAAATTTGGAATAAAGCAGATCGTCTTTACGATACATTTTTAAGCCCACAGACTAATTCGATGAAGAGGGCAGAGCCTAATCCGGGCAAGATTGATCGCATTTTTTCAAAAGCTGTCGAACGTCGCACTGAAGGACGGGCCGGTCTTTATATGCAAAGTCGTCAGCCTGGACCGGGCAAGGGGCATAATAAAACATGTGCGCCCTATTCTATTTTTGAAGGCTTTTCGGATCTATTCGAGGATTTCGATGATTGGCTGTCTCAGGCGGTTGGGGAGCGCGTGCATGGCCATTTGTTTGCGCCAGAGGGCGCTGAATTTTCTGGTGACCAAAAGATATTTTCAGGTGCGATGTCACACCACGCCACTTTGCGAGATTACAATCCTTGCGGTTTTCTAACCAACCTGATTTGGAACACGCGCGGTGAGCGGCAGTGTTTTATGTATGGGCCACGCGACAATCAAGAAATCAACTGGTTGATCGCAACTGACGACAATGCACAAATTTCTGTGATTTCTGGTGCTTGGGCTGTCACGTTGTTTCGTTCAAATCTAGATTTTTCTGAAATTCGGCGCGAAGCGGCGCGGTTGCAGAAAATTGAAACCCAGCACCTAGAAGTCCTGCGCTCACGGCACGCCAAAGCACGTGTACGCATTTGGACGATGGCGGATTTCATCGAGAGCCGCCTAGAGCCTTTGCAAGCAATCATTGATGAAATTAGTCCGCGCAATGTGCGCCGTTTAGCCCAAGCCCCTCGTATGCGTGATTTGACTGGGTTTGGGCAGTTTCTGCAAAATCTGAAAAATCAGGGTATGCACCCACATTTGATGGGAGATTTTCCCATGGTGTCTGATATTGAATCCCCGCTGTATGATCGTAAAAAACCCTATTTGGTAAAATAACACATGTCCCAACATTTTGATTATTTTGTAATTTTCGCAGAGATGCGAACGGGTTCTAACTTTCTAGAAGAGAATGTGAATTCTTATCCGAACCTCGCGTGCTGGGGGGAAATCTATAATCCTCATTTTGTTGGAAAACCCAGCAATTCAGATTTCGAAGGGATCACATTAGAGCAACGCGAAGCGGACCCGATGAAGCTTCTTGAGCGATTGAAAAACCGCTCAAGTGGACTTGATGGTTTTCGGTATTTCCATGACCATGATCCGCGCATGCTGGCACCTATTTTGAATGATCCGCGCTGTGCTAAAATTATTCTCACGCGAAATCCGCTTGAAAGTTACGTGTCGCTTAAAATTGCGAGCGCAACAGGTCAGTGGCGGCTTGGCGATTTAAAGGACGCAAAAAGTGTAAAGGTCAGCTTTGACGGTTTGGAATTTGATAGAATGCTCGAATCGGTCAAGCAGTTTCAAATGCAGCTTTTGCGAGGACTACAGACGACAGGGCAGACCGCGTTTTATATTTCTTACGAGGATGTACAGGATATTGATGTAATCAACGGTCTGGCAAAGTTTTTAGGCGTGGCTGAGGCGCGCAGCAAGACAGTTCAGAAAACTAAAGTTCAAAATCCATCGAGCCTAGAAGACAAGGTAATCAATTTCAAAGAAATGGTGAGCGCCCTTTCATCAATTGATCACTTCAACCTGTCCAACACGCCAAACTTTGAGCCACGCCGCGGACCAGCCGTCCCAACATTTATCGCAGCAAAAGGGGCGCCCCTCTTGTATTTGCCAGTGCGCTGCGGGCCAGAAGATGCGGTAAAGCACTGGCTTGAAAATTTGGGCACAGATGATGCTGGCTTGATCCACGGATTTACGCAAAAGACGCTGCGCAAATGGAAACGCAACAGTAAAAATCATCGAAGTTTTACCGTGGTGTCGCATCCCGTGGTGCGGTTGCATCGCGCCTTTTGCAAGCACATCGCAACTGTTGGTGAGCACACGTTTGGCGAAATCCGTGAACAGCTTAGAACCACATACAAATTACCGCTTTCAAACAATGCTGATACATATTCTATTTCCACGCACCGTGAGGCCTTCATCAAGTTTGCGCATTTTATAAAAGGCAACCTTGGGGGGCAAACGTCGATTCGAGTGGATGGAAGCTGGGCATCACAATCTGAAATCATCAATGGATTTTCAGAGTTCGCACTGCCCGATCACATTTTTCGCGAAGCTGAATTGACACAGGATCTGTTGCGACTGCCCGGCGCAGAGGGGTGGCCTGTATCAATGATGCAGCCGCAAGATACGCCTTACATACTTGCTGACATCTACGATGCAGATGTTGAGGCTGCTGTGCGCGGTGCCTATCAAAAAGACTACATGATGTTTGGGTTCACAGACTGGCGTTGAAGCGCCGCCTATGCGGCTTTGATCACAGGCCCAGCTGTCAAGATAGCATGAAGCGTTGTCGCATCTGCATTCGAGCGCAGTTTGGTACAGGTGTCAGGGTCGCGCATTGTTCGTGATACAAGTGCCAGCGCTTTCAGATGGTCCACACCAGATTCCGCTGGCGCAAATAATGCGAAAATAAGATCAACAGGCTGACGATCCACGGCATCAAAGTCGAGCGGTGTATCAAGGCGAAAGAATGCACCAACGACACGGTCCAGTCCTTCAATGCGGGCATGTGGCAAGGCTACGCCGTGGCCAACGCCAGTCGGCCCAAGGCTTTCGCGGTCTTGTAGCGCATTGACGGCGGAATTAACTTCCAGCCCATAACAAGCACCAGCAACCTCGCCCAAGTCCAAGAAAAGACGTTTTTTACTGGTCAGTTTCCCAAAAGCCTTAACGGCCTCGGGATGCAAAATTTCAGAAAGTTCCATGTGTATACTGTTACCCGCCTTGGCCGATGCGCAAGGCGGGCCAAGATTTTCAGTTTGCGTTATTTGGGTCGATCCAGCCGAAATTCCCATCAGGGCGGCGGTAAACGACATTTACTCCGGTCTTACCTTCTTTGTGAAACACAACAACAGGTGCGCCTGCCAGTTCCATCTGCATAACCGCTTCGCCTACCGTCAAGGTGGGTACGTGCGTCTCAGTCTCTGCGATAATCATTGGCTGCAGGGAATCGGGTTCTTGATCCTCTTCGTGGTCCGTTGCGGCGAGGATATACGCTGAAGCACCCGCAAGTTCAACCGGTTCGGCGCGATGCGAGTGATGGTCCTTCAAACGGCGCTTGTAGCGGCGCAATTGTTTTTCCATTTTCGCGGCACATTGGTCAAATGCAGCGTAGATATCGTGTGCATGCGCGTGGGCTTGAGCCGTGAGACCTGTTGAGAGGTGAATCACCGCCTCGCAGTTGAATTCTGAACCGCTTTTCGAAAAAATGACGGTCACGCCAGTTGGGCGTTCTGCATATTTCTCAATAATGACGCCAAGTTCAGTTTTGACGTGGCCTTGCAGAGCTTCGCCAATGTCTATTTGCTTTCCGCTAATTTGGTACCGCATGATACCTCCTTTTGTTTATTTAAACTCACCGGCGATATAAACGTGACGCAAAGGGGAGTTTTTGGATTTTGTTAATTGCGGGATTTTGCTGCACAAACGTTGGACGTGTCCCAAACCTTTGGTTGGGGCGGTGTCCGTGTGGTTCCGAGCTTTGACAGCCCAACCACATTCTTTGAAACGACGGTTATGCATCAAGTGTATTTGGCTGCACAAAGGGGGTGGATGTCAACCACAAGCTGAAACGAGGGTTATCAAAAGCGGAAATTTTCACCCAAATAGACGCGACGAACTGTTTCGTCTTCGACGATTTCACGCGTGGTGCCCGACATCAAAACTTGACCGTCATGTAAGATATAGGCGCGATCAATAATTCCTAATGTTTCCTGAACGTTATGATCCGTCACCAAGACCCCGATGCCGCGATTTTTTAGGTCGGAAACCAAGCTGCGTATCTCACCAACAGCAATAGGATCAACACCAGCAAAGGGTTCGTCGAGCAAAACATAATAGGGATTTGATGCAAGGCAGCGCGCGATTTCGACACGCCGCCGTTCTCCGCCGGATAGCGACAGAGCAGGGGCGCGGCGCAGGTGGCCGATTGAAAATTCGTTGAGCAATTCTTCAAGCCGCTCTCGGCGAATCAAAGGATCACTTTCTGCGATTTCCAAAATCGATAGAATGTTGTCTTCAACGCAAAGCCCACGAAAGATGGACGCTTCTTGCGGTAGGTAGCCAATCCCAAGCTTTGCGCGTCGGTACATCGGTAGTTTTGCAATGTCGCGTCCATCAACGATAACTTGACCCGCTTCGGGGGTCACAAGACCTGCGATTGAGTAAAAGCACGTGGTTTTTCCAGATCCATTTGGCCCAAGCAAAGCCACCACTTCACCGCGATTGAGGTCAAGCGAGACGTCTCTGATGACGGTACGTTTGCGGTATCCTTTGCGCAGGTTTCGCACGCGCAAGCCCAAGTCTTGAGAGTCTGGCATTATTGCTGACCTGGCTGAAGGATCGTTTTTACACGCCCTTCAATCCGGCCTGTACCAGTCTTAAGGTCGACTATCATGCTTTGCCCCGACAGTGCATTTGCCCCTTGGGTTAAGATGACGTCACCTGAGAGCGCGACAGTGGCGGCTTGGATGTCATACACGGCACGTTGTGATTCGATCGCTTCACCGCCATTCACAAACGTCACGCCACCTGTAGCAATCAGTTTTGAAATTTTGGTAGCGTCGTTTGCACCATAGATCACCTCGACCGTCGTTGCGGATAGGCGCAGTGCGCCCTGACCGATCAAGACATCACCTGAAAAGATCGCTTTGCCTGTGGATTGATCAACGCTCAATTGGTCTGATGTGATTTCAACGGGGAGTGAGCTGTCGTGTTTTAGCCCACCAAATGTGACCTCGGCCCCCTGAGCAAAAGCGGGGGTTTGCATAATAAGCAACCCAGCGGCGACGCATGCCGAAGTCAGAAGTGATTTGAATGCTTGCACAGTGTTCCCCAAATTTGCTTATGGTTGGTATATCAGCTTAACGCGATTTTTGAAAACAAGAAGGTACTCACCACTGTCTTCGTTCTTTGAAATTTCCATCGATCCTGCTGAAATATTTCCAGAAGGGGCCTGTCCCGTGACCGTGCTTGGGCTTTCAATCTTTGAGAGGTTCAGTGTGGCCGCAATATAATCGGTTTCAATGGCATAGCCCGTTGTCGTTTGCACGCGCACGTTGCCGGATAACTCGGCGATGCGGCTTGGCCCGTCAATCACAGCGTCATTTGCAATCATAGAAACGGCACTTTTGTCTGGCAGTCTCAATTCGGCGCGGACTTGTGTTGAGTTCACGACGTTTTTGTTTGAAGGATCAGGGCGCGCACGACCTGCTGATATTTCAAGTTCTGCGCCATCGTCTGTCACTGTCGCAAATGTCGGGCCATCGATCCGTTGTTCACGGGCAAGAGATTCAATATCCACCCGTGCATAGGGAATATCATAGGTCGTCTCGCCGCCGCGTGCGAATAGAAAAAGCGTTGCAAGCAGCGCAAGGCTGGCCAAGGGCAGAAAAATCTTTGCCCTTGCAACGAGACGTGAGTGAAAATTATCAAAATGCGCCATGGGGCTGTCTTTACACAATGCCTGCGCGAAGACAGTCTTGAATTTTCAGAATACCGCAAGGTCGGCCATCTTCGGCGGAATGCCGCACAAAAAGGCAGGTGATGGATCGTTCATCCATGCGGGCCAGTGCTTTTTCTGCCAAAGCATCAGCGGCAATCGTCAACGGATTTGTTGTCATAATGTCACCCGCTGTTTTGAACAAAAGCCCATCAATGTTGCGGCGTAAATCTCCATCGGTGATGATTCCTGCGAGTTCACCGTCTGGGCCAATAACCCCCACAACACCAAAACCTTTGGCCGATATTACATCAAGCGTGTCCTGCATCGGGGTATCTGGACGCACCAGCGGCAGATCGGTGTTCATAAGATCGCTTGCTTTGGTCAAGCGTGCGCCTAGTTTGCCACCCGGATGTAGCATCCGAAAGTTATCTGCGGTGAAGCTGCGATGATCCATCAACGCAATGGCAAGAGCATCTCCAAGCGCGAGGGTCATGGTCGTTGATGTAGTGGGAACAATCCCTTGATCGCAGGCCTCTTCAGCTTTTGGTAAAATCAGCGGCACATCACAGGCCCGTATCAGCGAACTGTTTGGATTGGACGCCACACCAATCATCGGGATTTGAAACCGGCGTGTATAAGCAATCATGTCGGCAAGTTCGGGTGTCTCACCGGAATTTGATAGGATCAACACAACATCGTCTTTGCCGATCATACCCAAATCGCCGTGACTGGCCTCTGCAGGGTGAACAAAGTGCGCCGGTGTTCCTGTTGATGCAAAGGTGGCTGCGATCTTGCGAGCAATGTGCCCAGATTTCCCCATGCCCGTCACAATGGTTCGACCTTTGGCACCCAATATCAAAGACGTGGCTGTGACAAAGGTCTCGCCGAGTGTGTCAGCCAAGGTGGTCAGTGCTTCTGCTTCGCGGCGAATCACGCGTTGCCCCACGGATAGAAATGTTTGAGGGAGTGTCATGGTTCGGCTTTCTTTAGGGCGATAGGGCTTTTGCGTGATCGTACTTTGGTGCAGCTTGAGAATTTAATGGGAAAAAATATCGAGTTCAGGCCACCCCTTAAGATCCAGCGCTGCACGTGTAGGAAGAAAATCAAAACATGATTGTGCCAATTCCATGCGACCTTCTCGGACCAGCATTTCATTGAGCCGATCCCGCAGTTTATGCAGGTACAAAACGTCAGATGCCGCATAATCAAGCTGGGCTTTGCTCAGATCACGCGCGCCCCAGTCGCTCATCTGTTGATATTTTGAAATATCGACTTTCAACAACTGGTCCAGCAGATTTTTCAAACCGTGGCGATCCGTGTATGTCCGCACCAGTTTAGATGCGATTTTGGTGCAATACACAGGTTGCGCGCGTGTGCCAAAAGCATTTTCCATCGCTGCAATGTCAAAGCGACCATAGTGGAAAAGCTTCAAAACCTTAGGGTCGGCAAGTATTTTGCACAGGTTCGGTGCTTTTGTTTGGCCGGGCATAATTTGAATAAGGTGCGCATTTCCGTCGCCGCCCGACAGTTGAACCAAACACAAACGATCACGATGGGGGTTAAGGCCCATGGTCTCACAGTCGATGGCCACCATAGAGCCAAGGTCAAGATCATCGGGAAGATCGTTTTGGTATAGAAAATTTGCCACGTCAGGTCCCTTGCGCACTCAAATTGTTGGTATGAAACATAAGCACTTGTTAGAGGGGGGGCAAGTTTAACAAAGTAACCCATCCGCTGGTTGGATTTGGCTCCTGTTGATAAAAGCTAGAGAACAACAGCGCGTTATATCAAGTGTGCAATTCTACCCTTTACCGCTGCATCTCCTAAAGGGCTGGAAATCTGATCTGGATTTTCTTTTAGGTACGTAAGCGAACTTCTTTGACGGTTTTCAAAAACCGGCCTTGAACAAAAACGAGCGGCCCGAAAACCGCTCGTTTGGTATGTCAGTGGTGTGATTGCTTATGCGAGGCTTTTATCTTCGCCAGCTGCTTTGCCACTGGTCCAATATCCCGAGGCTTTCATCTGCGTCATAGGATGCCCTAGCTCATCGGTTACGTGGTCGCGCACGGCACGGGCCACTTTCGCTTCTGTTGCAATCCATACGAACCCTTTGCCTTTGGGCAAGGTCAGGCCTTTGAGAGCATCAAGCACAGGCGCGGGGTCGGCGGCGTCCGCAATAGGACGATGCACCCAATGCGCAGTGTGATGGGCTGCCGTCTCAAACACTTGTTCATCTGCCACTTCTGGTACAGACGTCAACGTAATCACGTCCACCCCTTCGGGCAATTCTTCGACACGGCGGCCAATGGCGGGCAGTGCCGTTTCATCTCCGATCAACAGATACCAATCAAAAATGGGGGCCACCACGGCGGACCCACGCGGGCCACCAATGGTCAACTCAGAGCCTTCTTGCGCCTGTATCGCCCAATCTGTTGCAGGCCCTGCTTCGTGTATGGCAAAGTCCAGAGTGAGGGTCTTGGCCTTTGTGTCATAGGCGCGCGGTGTGTAGTCGCGCATTGCAGGTTTATCTGCGCCTTGATCAAAGAACAGCTTGATGTGATCATCATAAGAAAGGCTTACAAAGTCATCCAGATCGTCCCCTGTGAGGACGGTGCGGATCATATGCGGCGTTAGATAGCTGGCCTTGGTGACCGTAAGTGCGCGCCGCTTGGTATCGAACCTATGCCGTGTGATGATTTGCTCAGAGGTGTCGCTGGAAAAATCTTTGGGTTGCGCACCGCTTTTGGACGCAATACCACCTGTGATCTTTTGTACGGCCTCATCAATCGCCGCTGCGATTTCGGTCTTATCGTCCGGGTCGGATGTCGGGCCTGAAAGTCGACTGCGCAACGCGCCTTTGAGACGATCCATTGCTGCGATCACCACATCACCTCCTTTATTGAAGGCCATGTTTTCCGTCATGCGACGGGTCAAGATTTCGTTAACTGCCGCACGGTTGGCAGTCACAAAGGACTCGCCTTCTGGTGTGATCCGCGACAGCTTTCGCCCCCCATCTTCTGGGGAAAGCGTGATGTAGCCCACATCTTCGAGCCACGAAAGTGTTGGATACATCACGCCCGGACTTGGGGTGTATTGTCCTTCGAACCGATCTGCGATTGTTTTGATAATTTCATAACCATGACGCGGCTTTTCCAGCACCATCGCGAGGACAAGTAGTCTCAACTCTCCATAGTCGAACAGGCGCTTTGCGCGCCGCCCACCATGGTGTCCTTTGCTGCCTTTTTGGTGGCCGTCTTCCATATGTCTTTTGTGTTTCATACGTTCGATATATATTTAGATATATCTCAAATCAAGATATATCTAAATATAATTCCCGATACTCGGTAAATCCCAACATAAGACCTTTATGCTGCGCAAATATTTAATTCTGGCGTAGCCATTGTAAAAAAAATACGAGATTTGGCGCATTTGACCCCCTCCAGCGATAGGGTTTTACATACATACGAGGCAGCGGATGGCATCGTCGGTGACGAGGCGCAGGCCAAGATGAGCGGGCGGGCTTCCCACTGCACATCCTCCACGAGCAGGATCGCGGACGAGGTAGGGAATGACTGCAACATGTTCTCCACCGACGAAAAAGGCTGGACATCGGGACAGGTCCACCTGTCCAGCGTCACCTGCATAGCAATCTTGGGTCCATTCCCAGACGCTACCATCGAGATCGACAACGCCCTGTGAACTGGTCGAAAAGCTACCACGCAGGCGTAGCCGCCGCGAAGTGAGCCCCTCAGTGAGATAGGCAGAGGCCCAAGTTAGATCGGGATCGGTGAAAATGGGATCAGGCTCGTCGGGTAGGACGTCTTTGGCCATAAATTCCCATTCTTCGGTTGTGGGCAGGCGAAAATTATGGCGTGCGTGGGTGTTGATCCAATCCAAATATTGCGACACATCTACGTAATTCAGCCCTGTCGCGGGCGTCTCAGCCATATCAAGTCCCGTAGGGGCACGCAGCGCCAAATCACAGGCCCCATCGGCATGACATAGGTTCCATTCTGTAACGGTCACTTCATATTTTTGCACGAAAACCTTATGGCCATCGGGCAGGTCGACCGCATGTTCGGCCATTTGTGGCACATAATTGAAATCGGGGCCGCGCAGCATCCACCACGCGACCCCGCCCAGAGAAACCACCCCCATCACAGACAACACACCCAGAAGGGACCTAAGAATGCGGGATGTCTGAGTGGGGACGGTCATCGGGATATCTCCTGTTTATGTTTCGATGCTTTTTGGCGCGACGACTTGTTCCATTAGGGCGTTGTCCCACGCCCCTTCGACGACAAAGTGACCCGTGGCACCAAGCAAAGCAGCTTCGATCAGGTTGTGATTGACGTAGGCGTAGACACCCGGTTGCTTGAACGTATAAAGTGCCGCCCCTGCGCTCCCGCCTCGGATGAACCATGTTTCCATATCCGTTTGTGGAGGGTTGCCAAATTTGCCATTTTCCCAGACGAAATCACCATGCCCGCCAATCAGGTGTGGGCGACTATCGCGGTTGGCTTGATTGTGGATCATCAAGACGGTTTCACCAACTTTGGCTCGCAGCGCATTTTCCCCTGTCAAAGCCCCAACAGATCCGTTGAACACGGAATGTGTGGGGGTCAGTGTGCGCATGGCATCGATACTGTCTGAATAGTCATCGCCCGCGACTTCATAGGTTTTGTAATCGCCGTCATCATTCATCGGTAGGTAAAAATCTTGTTCGCCGATATAGGCGATGCTGTCATATTTTAGCGGGTTGCCGTCGCGGTCTTTTAACCCATCGCGCGGCAAGACCATGACGGCGCCGTTCATTCCGTGGGTGACGTGATAGGGGATCATCGCGCCGCCGGGGGCACAGTGATAGGTGAACACGCCAGGCTTGGTCGCTTTCCAGCGCAGCACGGCCTCTTCGCCAGGGAATATATGGGTCAAGCCACCGCCACCCAACGCGCCTGTTGAGGCGTGAAAGTCGATGTTGTGTTCCATCATGCTATCGACTGGGTTGCGCAGGGTGAGTTCAACATAGTCGCCCTCATGCACAATAATCAGTGGACCGGGCACAGAGCCATTATAGGTGAGCGCCCAGATTTCTGCGCCAGTGTCTTCGTCTACGGTCAGCAGGCGTTCTTCGGTCTCCATGGTGATTTCAACAATCTTGGGTCCTCCTGTGGCAACCTGTTCATGTGCAGGGGCAAAGGGTGGGGCGACGAGATCTTGTTTGACGCGGGTGTAGCCGGATAAATCCACGCTTGGGGCTTCGGTTTGTGCCTGTGCTTCAGCTTGGATGAATTTTGCTGCGGGTTTGCGCGGTGTGATCATTGGGGCTGTACGTGACTTTGGCGTGGCCAATGCAGCCCCACCTGTCATAGCGGCAGCCCCCGCAAGCATACTGCCGCGTAGGACATTACGGCGGTTGGTTTTGATGAGGCCGGGGTTGATAAACTTGGTCATAAGACCCTCCAAGAGGTTTTGTTGTTGTTATGTCTTGTGCGTTGGGTCGATGTTTTTGGTTTTCGAAAGGATGGGATCAAAGATTGCCAAGCTGGGTTTCAAAACGTGCTTTGGCTTTTGGTGGAATGCGGCCCGCAAGGAAATCGTCAGGAGCAGCAACATCGCCAACGGCAATGGTCATCACCATGCCCATCGCGAAATGAGGTTTGCATTCAACGCCGTAGAACCCATCCGTGTCAAAGGTGACATCCACTTGTTTGCCGATTTTTCCCTTGAACGGCGCGCTGCCTTCAGGGGCCATGCCTTTGATGCTTTCGGCGTTGTGGCCTTTGTCAGTGGGGATGAAATGTACGGTGTCCCCAGCTGCGATTTTGAGAAAGTCTGGTGCGAAAACCATACGATCATCCCCGTCTTTGTTGAGCATTTTGACTTCAAAATCTTCGGCAAAGGCGGCCCCTCCTGTGAGGGTGATCAGGGCGAGTGCGGTCATCAGTGGGCGAAGCATGGTGGTGTCCTTTCAAAAGTGTGTTGTTGATCCAGACCCTAATCAAAACCGCGGCCAGTTCTTTGTGCTGGCGCAATGTTTGAGGCTTCTTGATATATTTTATATTGCTGCCTGAGATGTAGCATTGGACGGGATTGGGAACTGTGATTAGAAACGAGCATGAGCGAATCCACTGACCGCCAAACTTTGCCTCGGCTTGATGAAAGCCTGTTGACGCATATTCCACCGTTTTCACGGTTGGAGCGGCGGCGCATCCGTGAGATTCTCGATCTGGCCACCTCGCGCCGCTATGACGAAGGTGTCACTGTCTTTGACGAAGGCGCGCAGGCAGAGCGGTTCTATATGTTGCTCGATGGCTATATTCGGGTGATCCGCGTCACGCCCACAGGCGAGCAGGTGATCTCGCTTCATATTCCAGCAGGGCAACTCTTTGGCATCGCCAAGGCATTGGGGCGTGACACATACCCCGCCACCGCTGTCACCGCCTCGCAAGCGATCGTTTTGAGTTGGCCGACGCGGGTTTGGGACGGTTTTGTGCGCGACTATGATGGGTTTTCAACAGAAACCTATAAGACTGTCGGGCAACGTATCGGTGAAATGAACACCCGTATTGTGGAAATGGCGACGCAACAGGTTGAGCAACGGGTGGCCAATGCGCTTTTGCGGTTGATCAATCAAACGGGACGCAAGGTGGAAGAGGGCATCGAGATTGATTTCCCGATCACGCGTCAGGACCTATCGGAAATGACCGGCACCACGTTACACACTGTGAGCCGTCTTTTAAGTGCTTGGGAAAAACAAGGGCTTGTGCAAAGCAAACGCAAACGGATCACCGTCACGGACGCTCATCGTCTTGTGTTGATCTGTCGGGGTGTTTCGGGTTCTTGATGGCCGATTCAAGTTCGGCCACAAAATCGGCCATATCCAATTGATATTCTACGCAAGCGTCATAGAGCGTGTGAAACGGCGTTATCATACAGCCGACACAAAGCATTTTATGACGCAAAAACACTGGGATTGTGTCAGGCCACTGTGTCATCAAATCTTCAAGCGTCAGATCAGGCTGAGTTAGGTCGGGATCAGTACGGGTTTTGCGCGACATGAACAGACCTTTCCTCTCAACATATGCCAACAAGCTAATATATAAAATGTTCCTGAACATTGCGCTGGCGCAAACTTCGCACAATTGATCGCGGCTACCCCTTGGTTCATCCGAGACATTAAGGGGGCCCACAGATGGCTGAGATCCTGACCAAGTCGCGGGCGCGCAACATTTTCTACGGGGGATCTATATTCTTCGTCGTGGTGTTCATCGCGCTCACCGCACAAAGCCACAAATATATCGTCAAAGTATCCACTGCGGGCATGCCCCTGACCGAACAGGTCGCTTTGGGCAAACATGTCTGGGAACGCCACTCTTGTATCAACTGTCATACGTTGCATGGCGAGGGGGCCTATTTTGCCCCAGAGCTGGGCAATGTGATGACCCGTTGGGGCGTCAATGATGACTCCGAAGGTGCGTTTGAGACCCTGCAAGGCTGGATGGAAGCGCAACCTTCGGGCATCGAAGGTCGCCGCCAAATGCCACATTTCGAGATCACTGACGAAGAAATGCGCGCCCTCGCCGATTTTCTGCGCTGGGCCGATCAAACCGACACACAGGGCTGGCCGCCCAATGATGCAGGCTAAGGAGACCCGCAATGAAATATCAATCACAACAGGTGGCAAAAGCCTATTTTATCTGCGCGATGGGGCTGTTTGCCATTCAGGTTCTGGGCGGGCTTTTGGCGGGCTGGATTTACGTTTCCCCCAATTTTTTGTCTGAAATTTTGCCGTTTAACATCACCCGTATGATCCACACCAACGCCCTCATCGTTTGGTTGTTGCTGGGCTTTTTTGGGGCTGCCTATTTTCTTGTCCCCGAAGAATCTGAGCGCGAAATCTATTCGGTCAAACTTGCCTATCTACAACTGATCATCCTTGTGGTTGGCACTTTGGGCGCAGTGGGGTCTTACCTCGTTGGCATCCATGGTGGGCGCGAGTTTTTGGAACAACCTTTGTGGGTCAAATTCGGCATTCTTGTCGCGGCACTCATTTTCTTGTTCAACATCTCCATGACCGTGCTGGCAGGGCGCAAAACTGCCATCACCAATGTCTTGCTGATGGGGTTGTGGCTTTTGTCGCTGCTGTGGATTTTTGCCTTTATCAACCCTGACAACCTCAGCTTGGACAAAATGTACTGGTGGATGGTTGTGCATCTTTGGGTCGAAGCGACATGGGAATTGGTGATGGCTGCCATCCTCGCGTTCTTGTTGCTCAAACTGACAGGCGTGGACCGTGAAGTGGTTGAAAAGTGGCTTTATGTCATCGTTGCGACTGCGTTGTTTTCAGGCATCCTTGGTACAGGGCACCATTTCTATTGGATCGGCACACCGGGCTATTGGCAGTGGGTCGGGTCGATTTTCTCTACCTTTGAAGTCGTGCCGTTCTTTTTGATGATGTCCTTTGCTTTTGTCATGGTGTGGAAAGGCCGCAAAAACCATCCTAACAAAGCTGCACTTTTGTGGTCTCTTGGGTCGTCAACCGTAGCGTTCTTTGGCGCGGGCGTTTGGGGATTTTTGCACACACTGCACGGGGTTAATTTCTATTCCCACGGCACGCAAATCACCGCAGCGCATGGGCACTTGTCCTTTTACGGGGCCTATGTGGCGCTCAATTTGGCGATGTTCACTTATGCCATGCCGATGCTGCTCAATCGCGCGCCTTACAACCAAGTGCTCAACATGGCCTCATTCTGGCTGATGACAGGGGGCATGGCGTTCATGACCATTGTGCTGACGTTTGCAGGTACGATCCAAACCCATATGCAACGCGTGGTGGGGGATTATTACATGGATGTTCAAGACAGCCTGTCGATCTTTTACCTGATGCGATTTGGGGCAGGGGCCGCCGTGGTGATTGGTGCGCTGTTGTTCATCTACGCCAATTTGGTGGTGCGCGATCGTGAAATTATTGCGCCTGGTTTAGCCAATACGCTTTGGAGGAATGATCTATGACACTGCATGCTGTACCTACACCTTCCGTGCCTTATTATCACGCCACCGGTCGCGAATGCGAACTGTTCGAGACCGCTTATGACCACGGCCTGCCCCTTCTTTTGAAGGGGCCGACCGGCTGCGGAAAAACTCGGTTTGTCGAACATATGGCCGCCAAACTGGGCAAGCCTATTTACACGGTGGCGTGTCATGACGATCTTTCTGCTGCCGATTTGATTGGGCGTTACCTGTTGAAAGGCGGACAAACCGAATGGGTCGATGGGCCGTTGACCCGGGCTGTGCGCGAAGGCGCGATTTGTTATCTTGATGAGGTGGTTGAAGCGCGCAAAGACGTGACTGTGGTGCTTCACCCGCTCACCGACACGCGCCGCACTTTGATGATTGATCGCACGGGCGAGGAACTTGTTGCACCAAAGGGCTTTATGCTCGTGGCCTCATATAATCCTGGTTATCAAAACGTTCTCAAGCGACTCAAACCATCGACGCGGCAGCGCTTTTTATCGATGTCGTTCGATTTTCCCGATCCTGAAGTGGAAATCAAAGTGGTCTCACATGAAAGTGGGTTGGAGCCAGGCCGTGTTGCCCCACTTGTTCGGCTTGCCGGACACATCCGCGCGCTCTCAGGGATGGATCTGGAAGAGGGCGTCTCAACCCGTTTGTTGACCTATGCCGCCACACTTATGGCAGGTGGTATGGGCGTTGATCAGGCTTTGGATGTCGCGGTGATCGAGCCGCTTACAGATGAGCCAGACGTTCAAATCGCCCTGCGCGATTTGATTTCAACAATTTATGGATGACGGCAGGGATAAGCGCGATGAACCTCTTTGATCTGATGGACCCCGAGGAAACGGTTGGCAATGTATGGCACGATATGGCCAGAAATATTGGTGCTGCCACATCCTATCCTGAAGCTGCAGTTGCCTTGGCTGCGCTACGACCCTCTTTGGCGGTTCTTTTTCGGGCGCTTGGTGGTGCGGCAGGGGTAGAGATCGCAGAGGCAGCGCTCGCCCCAATCCGTCACCGGATGCCCGTACGACGTAAACTTGGTACGGCCAAAGACCGCGAATATGTGGCCAGCTACGATGGCGAGCGATTGTACTTGCCGCCGATGATTATGGCCTTTTCGGACCCTGAATTAAACCGCGGTGCTTATTTCTGGCTCACGGCACTCGCTGCGGTAACTGAGGCGTCCCAGTTTGAGGTTCCAGAAGAACCATCCGCTCCGGCGATGGATTGCGCCCAAATCCGCGCCAATGCTAGTGCCTGTGATCTTGCTTATGCGCGCTGTCCGGGGTTGCGCTCGGCCTATTTGAAAATGGCCAAACTTTCTTTGTTGCAACGTCGCTCACTGGTGCGATCCGATGCTGAAATGATGATCGAACAGGCCGTGTGCGATCAACTTGGGGGGCAATCCGAACAACCAGCGCCCGACACCATCCGCGCCTTACCTGAGACGCGCACTTATATGTCTTTTGCGCCGGTGCCAATCTGGTTGAGGTACGGTTGCCCACAGTCCGGCGCAGCGGCAACAGAAGATCACGCAGACCCAGTAGCGCCTGCGCCCACTGCGGCTACAGGTTCGCGTAAACTTGGCGAGCGGCGAGATTTAGACGAAAATCGGCGCAAGGATAGTTTTATCATTCATCGATTTGAATCCATCCTTTCGTGGGTAGAATCGATGAACATCAATCGATCTGTCGATGATGACGACGATGAGAATGCCCAGAAAGCCGCCGATGATCAGGACAAGGTCACCCTGACCAAACATGACCGCAAAGCCGCTACGCGGTTGCGGTTGCACCTTGATCTCTCGCCTGCGGATGTAGAGCATGAAGCACTGGCGGGGATACACATCTACCCCGAATGGAATCACCGCACGCGCAGTTATATGGAGGGCCATTGTCGCGTGTTGGATGCGCCTGCCGCCCCCTGCGGCGCAGAAACATTTCATCCTGACCTGCGCCATGTGCGTGCGGTTCAGCGCCAATTTGAAAGCCTGCGTCCGCGTCGCATTTTGCGCCCGCGTCAGATCGACGGGGGAGAATTAGATTTGGATGCCGTGATCTGTAATCAGACCGATTTGATCGCCACTGGGCGTGGCACGGATCGGATTTGGCAAGACACCCGCCAGATTGAGCGCGATTTGGCCGTGGCATTTTTGATAGACACATCGCGCTCGACCGAGGCGGCAATGGGCGACACTTCAGTGATCAATGTGGCCCGCGAGGCGATGTCTGCGCTGGCTTATGGCATTGACGCGGCGGGGGACAGGTTTGGCATTTGGGGGTTTTCTTCGCTGCGTTGTAATCGTGTATTTCTCACGCGTGTCAAAGAATTTAGAGCGCCGATGGGGCCTGATATCCTGTCTAATATCGCCGCTCTCAAACCTGGCCATTACACCCGTCTAGGGGCGGCGATCCGTCACGCAAGCGCCGAACTGGCCAAAGAAACGGCCGCGCGCAAATTGTTGATTATTTTAACCGATGGAAAGCCCAATGATTTGGACCATTATGAGGGCCAACATGGTATCGAGGATAGCCATATGGCTGTGCGCGAAGCTCGCCGTGCGGGTCAGACCTTGCATGGTGTGGTCATTGATGAAGATGGCCAAGACTGGTTTGCCCGCATTTTTGGCCGAGGCGGATTTACGCTTTTACCCCATCCTGAACGCCTCATTCGGGCGTTACCCAATATTTACCGTAGCCTAACACAGGAGAGTTAATATGCGCTTTTTATCCATCCTCTTTTCCCTCACCGCCTTGCCTGCTTTTGCGACAGCCTATGACCGCCCTATTCCGCAGGCGCAATCGGCTACGGCAGAGTTTTGGTACACCATCGCTAGCCTGACACTTTTGGCGGCGCTATTTGTGGTGTATTGGCTGGTGAACCGTCGATGAGCCCGCGTTGTTCGTCCGTTCAGATCGCTGTGCTGCTTTACCCGTTTGGTATGGCCGCGATGGCAGTGAATGTGTTTTTTGCTTCTCTTCTGGGCAGTTGGGTCGGCGGGCCTGTGGCCACCACTTTTGTGGCGCTGGGGTTGGGCGCGCTCATTGCCATTCCTGCGACCTACGCCTTTGCCTGCCACATACGTCGCCTTATGGATGAGGCCGAAGCTGCCGTGGATCGCGCGGGCTAATTTTAAAAGGATTTTTCTCATGGCTCACTCTTCCGCAGAACAAATGCGTCACTGGAAAGGCCCTGTGCTTTTTTCCTACGGCTTTCGTCCGTTTTTTCTATTTGGGGCACTTTGGGCGGGCGGAGCAATGGTGCTTTGGATCCTTGCCCTGTCCGAGACGATCAATTTGCCGACGCGCTTTGATCCGGTGACATGGCACGCACATGCCTTTCTGTTTGGGTATCTCAGTGCGATCATTGCAGGATTTTTGCTCACTGCAGTGCCCAACTGGACTGGGCGTTTACCAGTTGTCGGTTGGCGCCTTGCTGGGCTGTTCGGGATTTGGGCGGTGGGGAGAGCGGCTGTTTTATTCTCCGCTGCGATGCCAGTCTGGAGCAGTATTGCACTTGATCTTTTGTTTCCGCTTACACTAGCCGCCGTAATATTGCGTGAGATTTTGGTGGGTAAAAACTGGCGCAATCTTATTGTGCTTGTGCTGTTGGCCATCTTTACCCTCGCCAATCTGCTGTTCCACTTAGAGGCCGCCCATGGCGCGTATGCTGCGCAAGGGATGGGGTTTCGCCTTGGGGTCAGTGCTGTGATTTTAATGATCGTGGTGATTGGCGGGCGCATCGTGCCATCGTTTACCCGCAATTGGTTGGTCCGCGAGGCGCATGCAGCCCGACCAGCATCGCCGATGCAGCGGTTTGATAAGGCTGTGTTGTTGGTCAGTGTTGGTGCCTTTTTGGCGTGGATCGCCGCGCCCACTATGGTGCTCACTGGTATTGGGTTTTGCTGCTTCGGTTGTCTTCATTTGGTACGTCTGTCGCGGTGGAAGGGTCAACATACTGCGCGCGATCCATTGGTTCTTATTTTGCACCTCGCCTATGGATTTACACCGTTGGGGGCTTTGGCCGTGGGGGCGGCGATTTTGTGGCCTGATGTCCTGTCGATGGCGGGCGCGCTGCATCTTTGGTTGGCAGGGGCTATCGGTGGGATGACGCTTGCGGTCATGACCCGTGCCAGCCTTGGCCATACGGGACAGCCGCTACATGCGGGGCGGGGGACCGTGATGATTTATGGGGCGATTATAGCTGCCACGCTCACACGGTTCCTTGCGGGAATCTGGCCTATGACGGTGCTTTATGATGTGACTGGTATTTTTTGGTGCGTGGCGTTCTTCGGTTTCGTCGGCGTTTATGGACCCCTTTTGTGGCGCACTAAAAAGGCAATCCGTGAGTGAGGTTCCTAAGGGCAGAGGTGAGTAAAACATTACAGTTCATTGCCGGCCTCGGTCTGCACTCTCAAAAACCTGCAGCGCCATCAGTGAATCGCGACGAGCAGCAGCGACGTCGACGGTAAAGATCCATATGAGTGACTAGTATTTTGCAATAAAGGTTTATGGGCTAAAAGGTGAAAGTATATCTTCTGCGGAAGCGCTTACGGCCTCCTGATAGATTATCAATGTACTTTAACTTCATTACAAAGATCATGAAATGTATCCCCAGAGTGTCCCAAATCGTGTTTCGGGTGGTGGGGTAACGCCATGATTTGTTTGATAAACAACACTTTATATGAGATGTTATGGTGCCCAGGAGAGGACTCGAACCTCCACATCGTTGCCAATACTAGCACCTGAAGCTAGCGCGTCTACCAATTCCGCCACCTGGGCAGGTGTGGTGACTTGGCGATGTAAAGAGGAGTAGAGGGGCTGTCAACGCAGATTCGATAGTTTTCGAATGCGTTGATAGCGTCTTGTTCATTTGATCATGAAAAGCTAAGAAAAATATAGAAAATGGCATTGGAGATGCAGATGACGAAATTGGTCACCATCTATGGCGGCGCTGGCTTTGTTGGGCGTTACATCGCACGTCGTATGGCGAAAGAAGGTTGGCGCGTGCGCGTGGCGGTACGTCGCCCGAACGAGTCGCTTCATGTGAAACCTTATGGCGCAGTGGGGCAGGTCGAACCTGTTCTGTGCAATATTCGTGATGACGCTTCAGTGCGTGCTGCGATGCAAGGGGCGGACGTGGTTGTGAACTGTGTTGGCGTGTTGGCCGAAAAAGGCAAAAATTCATTTGCTGCAGTTCAATCCGAGGGCGCAGCGCGCATCGCTCGTATTGCATCTGAAGAGGGCATAGGACGGTTTGTGCATTTGTCTGCCATTGGCGCAGACAAGGGCGCGGCCAGCGAATATCAACAAACCAAAGCGCAAGGCGAAGAGGCGGTTCTTGCGTCTTTCCCTGACGCTGTGATCTTGCGTCCTTCGGTGATTTTTGGCGTCGAAGATGAGTTTTTCAATCGTTTTGCGAAGATGACGAACTTTTCTCCTGTCCTCCCTTTGATTGGCGGCGAGACCAAATTTCAGCCTGTTTACGTGGATGACGTTGCGCAGGCTGCTGTGAAAGCTGTGCTTGGCGACGCGTCTTCTGGTATTTACGAATTGGGCGGGCCGGAAACGGACACGCTCAAAGGCTTGATGGCAAATATGCTAGAGATCATTCAGCGTCGACGTCTCGTTATCGATCTACCGTTTTTTGCGGGCAACTTGATGGCAATGGGGTTTGATGTTGCCCAAGCTTTGACGCTTGGCTTGTTCCACAACAAAGTGCTTACACGTGATCAGGTGAAAAACCTTGCCAATGATTGTATTGTGGGTGCCGATGCCAAAGGCTTTGCTGACTTGGGTATTGCGCCCACGGCGATGGATGTCATTTTGCCAGAGTATCTTTGGGTGTACCGCGCAACGGGTCAGTATGCTGCAATCCGAGATAGCGCAAAAAATCTGCGCAAGACCTAAGGTCCGCATCTCATTTTAAATAGGGCGCGCTCGATGAATATCGGACGCGCCTTTTTTATGCGCTGTAAGAAATGGCCAGCAGGGCGATACCAAGAATGACTCGGTAGATCACGTAGGGCGTAAAGCTCACGGATTTCAAAAGCCGCATCATTAATGTCAGCGCTCCAAGTGCCGCGATGAATGCAAAGGCTGCGCCGATCCCTGCGTATTTCATCAACTCCCAATCGGCATCTCCAGCAACCTCAGCGCCAAGCAATATGCCTGAGGCCAATATGGTTGGAATGGACATAAGCATTGCAATTTTGGCACCATCTTCTCGGGTGTAGCCAAGAGCGCGCGCGCCTGTGATCGTGATGCCGGACCGTGAGGTGCCAGGAATCAATGCGACGGCTTGCCAGAGACCCAAAATTATTGCGTCTTTCAGGGACCAATCTTGTTCGGTTTTGTCTGTGGCACCCTTTTGGTCAAACCAATACAGCGCCAGTCCAAATAAAAGCATCGTCCAGCCGATTACACGTATTGATCGCATTGCGTCCGACAGTCCCGTGATTTTCAGGACGAGACCAAGCAGGATAACGGGAATCGTGGCGATGAGTAAAAGAAAGGCAAGCTTTGCGCCGGGGGTATCAATTTTACCAGTGAGCATGCGCGGCAAACCCAAAAGGCCAATTTTTACATCTTTCCAAAAATACACGATGACGGCGCCAAGTGTCCCTATGTGAACAGCCACATCTATGGCTTGTCCTTGATCATCTATCCCGACGAAATAGGGCAATAGAATCAGGTGCCCTGATGAGGATACAGGTAGAAATTCTGTAACTCCTTGAATCAATGCGACGAGAAATAGGTAGAATAGACTCATGGGGCTGTCCTTAGTGCGCTGATGGAAAAATGATAAACTCTTTAGTTCTCAATAAGAAGGCTAAAATTATATCATAAGTAATGACCTATATTTTCACTTAGGGCGTGGTTTTTTCGACGCAACGTGAAAAGAAACAATATATAGGACAGCACTTATGACTTTTCTTTTTGATCACTTCTTTGTACATAGCATCCAAACCCATACTCAAACCCACGGAGATATTGTGTCATGGCTAAAGAGCCTATGCTCAAATTTGTGAACGTTGGTCGGGACATGCCCGAAAAACGCGACGCAGGCGACCGTAAGGGCGATTTTTTGGAAATCTACGGCGATTTCATTTCGGACAAAGCTGAAGAGCAAGCCTCTCGGTGTTCGCAGTGCGGTGTGCCATATTGCCAATCACATTGTCCTCTTCATAACAACATCCCTGACTGGCTGCGCCTGACAGCAAGCGGCCGGTTGAAGGAGGCTTACGAACTCTCTCAAGCGACCAACGCTTTTCCAGAGATTTGTGGCCGCATTTGTCCGCAGGATCGCCTTTGCGAAGGCAACTGTGTGATCGAACAATCCGGTCATGGCACAGTGACAATCGGTGCGGTTGAAAAATACATCACGGATACGGCTTGGGAAAAGGGCTGGGTTGAAACAATCACCCCCCATGTCGAGCGCACTGAATCCGTTGGTATCATCGGCTCTGGCCCTGGTGGCATTGCTGCGGCGGATCGTTTGCGTCGCGCGGGTCTGCAGGTGACTGTATATGAACGCTCTGATCGCGCTGGCGGCTTGCTGACCTATGGCATCCCAAGCTTTAAGCTGGAAAAAGACGTGGTTATGCGCCGCATCGACCAACTTAAACAGTCCGGCGTTGAATTCGTGCTGAATTGTAGTGTTGGCGAAGACATCACATTTGATGCACTGCGCCAAAAACACGACGCGGTTCTTATTGCAACGGGCGTGTATAAATCACGTGATTTGCAAGGCCCCGGTTCTGGCTCTGCTGGTATCGTTCGTGCGCTTGATTATCTCACCACAAGCAACAAAGTGTCCTTTGGCGACACTGTGGCGGAATTTGAAAGTGGCGAACTGAATGCCGAAGGCAAAAAGGTCGTTGTGATCGGTGGTGGTGACACTGCGATGGACTGTGTGCGCACAGCGATCCGTCAAGGTGCGACGTCTGTGAAATGTCTATACCGCCGTGACCGTGCTAATATGCCGGGATCGCAACGTGAGACGCAAAACGCAGAAGAAGAAGGCGTGGAATTCGTCTGGCTTGCGGCCCCCAAAGGCTTTGCTGGCAACCCTGTAAGCGGTGTTATGGTGCAAAAAATGCGCCTTGGCGTGCCGGATGCATCAGGTCGCCAATCCCCTGAAGTGATCGAGGGGGCTGACTATGTTGAAGACGCCGATCTCGTGATCAAAGCACTTGGGTTCGAGCCTGAAGATCTTCCAAAACTTTGGAATACTGATGGTTTGGAAGTGACGCGCTGGGGCACAGTTTTGGCTGATTTCAAAACGCATGAAACCAAGCTTCCAGGGGTTTATGCCTGCGGTGATATTCAACGTGGTGCGTCCTTGGTTGTCTGGGCGATCCGCGATGGACGCGAAGCGGCCGATGCTATTGTCGAACAAGTCAATGCTGCGGCCAGCGTCGCTGCTGAGTAATTCTTAACGGATCAAATGGGTAAAAACAGGTGGCTGCACCCTGTCGGGTTTATGTCTGGCATGTGTCTGCTACATGTCGGGAAAAGAGCCCCCCATTTGATCCTTCCCGAAGTCTTAAAAGGGCAGTTGCCCTGACCCACTGACCTTTTGGTCACTCATAAGAAAGGGTTCCGACATGACAAAATATGATGAAAGCTGGGCTGCACGCGAAGAAGCAAAACGCGAGTGGATGGCACAAAATTCTCTCTTCCGTGAAGAAGAAGAACATTCCTCTTGTGGGGTTGGTCTTGTTGTTTCTGTGGATGGCTTGAAATCTCGCAAGGTTGTCGAAAACGGCATTTCTGCATTGAAAGCCATCTGGCACCGTGGCGCTGTAGATGCTGATGGTAAAACCGGTGATGGCGCGGGCATCCACGTTCAGATTCCAGTGCCGTTCTTTTATGATCAAGTGAAACGCACAGGTCACAAGCCGCGCGAAAATGAGATGATCGCAGTTGGGCAAATTTTCTTGCCACGTACAAATTTTGGCGCTCAAGAAACCTGTCGTACGATCATTGAATCCGAAGTGCTGCGGATGGGCTACTACATCTACGGCTGGCGTCATGTGCCTGTCAGTGTTGAATGCCTTGGCGAAAAAGCCAACGCAACACGTCCTGAGATCGAACAGATTTTGATTTCGAATTCCAAAGGCGTTGACGAGGAAACATTCGAGCGCGAGCTGTATGTCATTCGCCGCCGTATCGAAAAAGCTGCTATGGCCGCTGGCGTGCAGTCATTGTACGTGTGTTCGCTGTCGTGCCGTTCGATCATTTACAAAGGTATGATGCTGGCCGAACAGGTTGCTGAATTCTACCCTGACTTGATGGACGAGCGTTTTGAATCTGCTTTTGCGATTTACCACCAGCGTTATTCCACCAACACATTTCCGCAGTGGTGGCTTGCACAGCCGTTTCGCATGTTGGCGCACAACGGTGAAATCAACACATTTAAAGGCAACATGAACTGGATGAAGTCGCACGAAATTCGTATGGCTTCCAGCACCTTTGGCGACACGTCCGACGACATCAAACCTATCGTTCCACAAGGCGCGTCCGATTCCGCAGCATTAGATGCTGTGTTCGAAGTTTTGGTGCGCGCTGGGCGGTCTGCCCCGATGGCTAAAACAATGTTGGTGCCCGAAGCATGGTCCCAGCAAGCGGTTGAATTGCCGCAAGCTTGGCGTGACATGTATTCTTATGTGAACTCTGTGATGGAGCCATGGGATGGTCCTGCCGCTTTGGCGATGACCGATGGTCGCTGGGTTTGTGCGGGTCTTGACCGTAATGGTTTGCGCCCGATGCGGTATGTCGTGACAGGGGATGGTCTTGTGATCGCTGGGTCCGAAGTGGGCATGGTGCCAACTGACGAGGCGACTGTCGTTGAAAAAGGCGCATTGGGTCCAGGGCAAATGCTGGCGATCGATATGGTCGAAGGCAAGCTCTATCACGACACTGAAATGAAAGACAAACTTGCCGCAGCGCAGCCGTTTGGCGAATGGGCGAGCAAGATCAAAGATCTCGAGCCTGTGCTGTCTGGTCTTGAAGAAAAAGCGATTTTCAGCGGTGCTGAGTTGAAGCAACGTCAAATTGCTGCGGGCTATTCTATTGAAGAGCTTGAGCAAATTCTTGCGCCTATGGCCGAAGATGGCAAAGAAGCTTTGGCCTCTATGGGCGATGATACGCCTTCTGCTGTTTTGTCCGAAAAATACCGCCCGTTGAGCCACTTCTTCCGTCAAAACTTTTCGCAGGTCACCAATCCTCCGATTGATTCCTTGCGTGAATATCGGGTGATGTCGCTCAAAACGCGCTTTGGGAATCTCAAAAACGTTTTGGACGAAAGCTCTGCTCAGACTGAAATTTTGGTGCTCGACAGTCCATTTGTGGGCAATGCGCAATTTGAAGCGCTCAAAGGCAGCTTCAACGCGGGCATGACCGAAATCGACTGTACCTTCCCTGTGGATGGTGGCAACACAGCTTTGCGCGAGGCGTTAGATCGTATCCGCGCAGAGGCTGAAGAGGCCGTGCGTTCTGGTGGCGGTCATATTGTTTTGAGCGATCAAGCACAAAGCGCGGACCGCGTGGCGATGCCAATGATTTTGGCGACATCCGGTGTGCACAGCTGGCTGACTAAAAAAGGTCTGCGGACGTTCTGTTCGCTTGGCGTGCGCTCTGCTGAATGTATCGATCCGCATTACTTTGCGGTGCTGATCGGGTGTGGCGCTACGATTGTGAACGCTTACTTGGCCGAAGATTCCCTGAGTGACCGCATTGAACGCGGCCTTTTGGATTGCACATTGACCGAAGCTGTCGCGCGTTACCGTGCGGCTGTCGATGCAGGCCTTTTGAAAATCATGGCAAAGATGGGCATCTCTGTGATCTCGTCTTACCGTGGTGGTTTGAACTTTGAAGCTGTAGGTCTGTCTCGCGCGATGTGTGCGGAATTTTTCCCAGGCATGCATTCGCGTATTTCCGGCATCGGTATCGGTGGCATTCAAAAGAAAATCAAAGCCGTACACGCACAGGGCTTTTTAGGCAGCAACACTTTGCCCATCGGTGGGTTCTACAAATCGCGTAAATCTGGCGAAACCCACGCGTGGGAAGCGCAGTCAATGCACATGCTGCAAACCGCTTGTGACCGTGCCTCTTACGAGATGTGGAAACAGTATTCTGCCAAAATGAAATCCAACCCGCCCATTCACTTGCGCGATCTGTTGGATGTCAAACCTCTTGGCAAACCTGTGCCATTGGAAGAGGTGGAATCCATCACCGCGATCCGCAAACGCTTTGTCACACCGGGCATGTCTTTGGGCGCTTTGTCCCCCGAAGCGCACCGCACGTTGTCCATCGCTATGAACCGCATTGGTGCGAAATCGGACTCTGGTGAAGGTGGCGAAAGCCCCGATGATTTCACGCCAGAACCAAACGGCGACAACGCTTCAGCGAAAATCAAACAGGTCGCGTCTGGCCGGTTTGGGGTCACAGCCGAGTATCTTTTGGCCTGTGAAGAGCTTGAGATCAAAGTCGCCCAAGGCGCGAAACCAGGCGAAGGTGGTCAGCTGCCAGGCATGAAGGTCACAGACTTGATCGCTAAATTGCGCCATTCGACCAAAGGCGTGACATTGATTTCACCACCGCCACACCACGATATCTATTCTATCGAGGATTTGGCGCAGTTGATCTACGATCTCAAGCAGATCAATCCTAAGTGTAAAGTCACCGTGAAACTTGTGGCGTCTTCTGGCGTTGGCACGATTGCAGCGGGTGTTGCCAAAGCGAAAGCGGACATCATTTTGATCTCTGGTCACAATGGCGGCACAGGCGCGTCCCCTGCGACCTCGATTAAATTCGCAGGTCTGCCATGGGAAATGGGTCTGACTGAGGCACATCAGGTTCTGTCGATGAACAACCTGCGTGAACGTGTCACTTTGCGCACCGATGGCGGTCTGCGCACAGGGCGTGACATCGTTATGGCCGCGATGCTTGGTGCCGAAGAATACGGTATCGGCACCGCTGCTTTGATCGCGATGGGCTGTATCATGGTACGTCAGTGTCAGTCGAACACATGCCCTGTTGGTGTGTGTACGCAAGATGATGATCTGCGCAAAAAGTTCACTGGTAACGCCGATAAAGTGGTCAACTTGATCACCTTCTACGCGCAAGAAGTCCGCGATATTTTGGCCTCTATCGGTGCTCGGTCTATGGATGAAATCATCGGTCGTGCTGATCTGTTGACACAGGTGTCTCGCGGGTCTGCGCACTTGGACGATCTTGATCTCAACCCGCTTTTGATCACTGTCGATGGCGCGGATAAAATCGTTTACGATCGCTCTAAGCCACGCAATGCCGTGCCTGATACGTTGGATGCGCAAATCGTTTCTGACGCTGCGCGTTTCTTGAACGATGGCGAAAAAATGCAGCTGTCCTATGCGGTGCAAAACACGCATCGCACCATTGGCACACGCACTTCTAGCCACATCGTGCAGAACTTTGGCATGCGCAACGATCTTCAACCCGACCACCTGACTGTGAAACTCACAGGCTCTGCGGGTCAATCTTTGGGTGCTTTTGCGGCTCCCGGTTTGAAAATCGAAGTGTCAGGGGATGCCAACGATTATGTCGGTAAAGGCCTGTCTGGCGGGATCATTTCTGTGCGTCCTCCGATGCATTCTCCGCTCAAGGCTTCTGAGAATACCATCATCGGCAATACTGTTTTGTACGGCGCGACGGATGGATATCTCTTTGCTGCAGGGCGCGCGGGCGAACGTTTCGCTGTGCGTAACTCTGGTGCGACCGTTGTGATCGAGGGCTGTGGCTCAAGCGGATGTGAGTACATGACAGGCGGGATCGCTGTGATCCTTGGGCCAATTGGTGCAAACTTTGGCGCTGGGATGACTGGCGGCATGGCTTATCTGTATGATCCAGAAGGCACTGCGTTTGAGTTGATGAACCATGAAACTCTGGTGACATGCCCCGTCACTGTTGATCATTGGGAACATGAGCTTAAGTCCTTGGTGGAACGCCATGCTGTCGAAACAGGTTCCGTGAAGGCGACTGAGATCTTGTCGAACTGGGATGTTGAAAAAGCCAACTTCATTCAAGTGTGCCCCAAAGAAATGCTGGTGCATCTCAAGGTGCCGTTGCAGTTGGAAAAAGGCGCAATCCCAGCTGAATAAGGCTGTCACCAAGAAAATGACAAAAAGCCCTCAAGAAATTGGGGGCTTTTTTCGTGTTCAGATGCGGTTGTTTTTTCAGCGATGACTTGACCTCCCCCACCAGACCATGAATCACTGCACTATGGTCAAAACACCCAAAAAATCCAAAGCGCCCCAGCGCAAAACTACAAAACCCAAAAAGCCTGCGAAGTCTGTTGCAAAGTCTAGCGCCGCACCGCGGGGTTTTTTGGCACGCCAGCGTCTGCGCGTCTTGCGGTTGGTTTTTGGGGTGTGTCTTCTCGGCTTTATTTGGATTTTGGCCTATAGTTTTATACCAATTCCGACGACGCCATACATGATGTCGGAGCGTCGCGAAAACGGTGACATTGATTATCAATGGGTGCCGCTTGAAAGCATGGCTCCTGTTTTGGCACGGGCCGTTGTTGCCGCCGAGGATGCGAATTTTTGCACGCATTGGGGGTTTGATCTGAATGCGATTCGTGCGGCTATTGATGACGGTAGCGGGCGCGGTGCGTCGACGATCACGCAGCAAGTGGTTAAAAATGCGTTCTTGTGGCACGGGCGGTCGTGGCCGCGCAAAGCGTTGGAAGCCATTGTGACGCCGATCGTGGAGCTGACATGGACAAAGCGACGCATTCTTGAAGTGTACCTGAACATCGCTGAATTTGACCAAGGCATTTTTGGTGCAGAGGCCGCTGCGCGTGCTTATTTCGGGGTTGGTCCCGAAGAATTGACTGCCCAACAGGCCGCGCAACTCGCAGCCGTCTTACCCGCGCCAAAGCTACGCAATGCAGGGCGTCCGGGTCCATTCGTTCGGCGAAGGGCCGCGCAAATTGTTGATGGCGCGGCGACAATTCAGGCCGATGGGCGTTCTGGCTGTTTCGAGGATTGAACTGCCCGCGCTTTCACGGCACTTAGGGATAAAACAACAAGAGTAGTACCAATGATCCGACTTTTCCACGTTCCACTTTCCCCATTTTGCCGCAAGGTGCGCTTGAGTTTGGCAGAAAAAAAACTTGAAGTGGAGCTTGTCGAAGAGCGTTATTGGGAACGCGATCCCGATTTTCTGCGGCGCAACCCCGCTGGAAAGGTTCCAGTTTTACGTATCGACGACATGATTTTGTCCGAAAGTGCGGCCATTTGCGAGTACATTGAAGAAAAGCACCCAACGCCATCTTTGATGCCAAACGACCCCGAGGGTCGTTTTGAAGTACGTCGTTTGGTGTCTTGGTTTGATGATAAATTTCACCACGATGTGACATCAAATCTTTTGTATGAGCGCGTGAATCGTAAGTTGACCAAGTCTGGTTACCCGGATTCTAAAAACGTCAAAGCAGGATCCAAAGCGATCAAGTATCATTTGGATTATATGGCTTGGCTTTTGGATCGGCGTCGTTGGCTTGCTGGCGATTCAATGACTTTGGCAGATTTTGCTGCCGCTGCGCATTTGTCGTCGCTTGATTATATTTCCGATGTGGATTGGAATCGTTCGGCCGTCGTCAAAGATTGGTATGCAAAAATAAAATCACGCCCTGCATTTCGGTCGCTTTTGGCCGACCATGTGTCAGGCTTTCCGCCACCTGAGCATTATGCTGATCTCGATTTTTGAGCTAGGCTAGCCCAAAGGGGCGTATGATTTGGCTGAAATAGACAAAGAAACACTGCGTCAGCATGCCTTGGCCGAAGGGTTTTCGCAGGTCGGCTTTGCCCGTCCTGAATTGCCCGAAGCCATGGAAAGGCTGCAACAGTTTGTCGACTTGGAGCGCCATGGACAAATGGCGTGGATGGCCGATCGCATGGCGTGGCGCGGTGACCCGTCTGCGCTGTGGCCTGAGGCAAAGTCAGTGATCATGTTGGCCGAAGCCTATACGCCAGACGATGACCCGATGGCGGCTATTGCGCGCACAGATACAGGCGCTATTTCGGTGTATGCCCGCAATCGTGATTACCACGACATCGTCAAAAAGCGTCTAAAACGTGTTGGACGTTGGCTTATTGATCAAGCGGGGCCAGACACGCAGATCAAGGTGTTCGTCGACACGGCCCCGGTTATGGAAAAGCCCCTTGGTGCTAAGGCGGGTCTTGGGTGGCAAGGCAAACATACCAATTTGGTTGGTCGCGATTTGGGCAGTTGGTTCTTTTTAGGGGCGATCTTTACCACGCATAATTTCGACCCTGATCCAGCTGAACATGATCATTGCGGGTCTTGTACAGCATGTCTGTCGGCGTGTCCGACGGATGCATTTCCTGCGCCCTATCAAATTGATGCACGTCGCTGCATTTCATATTTAACGATTGAACATCATGGCCCTGTTGATGCAGAACTGCGGCCGCTTTTGGGCAATCGTATCTATGGTTGCGATGATTGTTTGGCCGCGTGCCCGTGGAATAAGTTTGCAGTCGATGCTGCGGATATACGATACCACGCGCGCGCGGATCTTGTTTCGCCACCTTTGAGCGAACTGGTCGCGTTAGATGATGCCGCGTTTCGCCTGCGGTTTTCGGGATCTCCGATCAAGCGGATTGGCCGCAATCGTTTCGTTCGCAACGTTTTGTATGCTATCGGAAACTCACATCAGCCCGAATTGCGTGAGAGCATTCTACCGCTTTTGTCAGACCCAGATGGGACGGTGGCTGATGCAGCCGCTTGGGCATTGGCGCAGTTTTAAAGCGCGCTGGGGGTATCAGTCTTCAAAGACGCGAAACCAAGAAGTAGAATTTTCCGCTTGGGCTTTTTGTTCTTTTTGTAAGGCCGCCATTTTGTGTGCTTTGAGCAGGCGCTCTGCATGGACGGCTGTTTTGATCCCGCTGGCAGCGTCTGAAAATGAGTAGGGACCAATTTTGTTTCGCCCAACCATATAGGTCACTGTCACGGCAGAGCTTTGGGGGGTGGATCGAAACTTGACCCGAACTTCGCTGTTGTAGCGTTCGAACGGCAGCCTTAACGCGTCGGCGTAGTCTTGGTTCGATATCCGTTTGGGGGCTTGGTCGCCAATCGTGACAACCGCAATGATTTCACCAGTTTCAGCAATAAGCCCCGCGTCTGCGAGTTTTTGTATGGTGACCCCAAGTGGGCGAAAATGTGGATTTTTTGTAATGAAATACGCAGCCAACGCCGCCATGGCCGGAAGCACTATGCAGGCTGCAATCAGCATTCCAATGAGGGTGTCTTTTTTCATCAACTGGTATCTCCGGCGTATTTAACGCCAGAGATTTAGCAAAAGACGCTTTAGATTTTCCTAATTTTAGCTGCGAACCAGCTTTTCATAGGATTCTGCCACATCACGTGTCAGCGCACCGACTTTAAACATGTGGTCGCCAATTTGCCCAACCGGCGTGACTTCGGCCGCTGTGCCTGTCAGCCAGCATTGTTCAAACCCTGCAAGTTCCTCGGGCATGATCACGCGCTCATGCACAATGATGCCTTTGTCTTTGAGCATTTGAATGATGGTCTGGCGGGTGATGCCGTTGAGAATGGCGTCTGGGATTGGCGTATGCACTTCGCCGTCTTTTACGAAAAAGATGTTTGCGCCAGTCGCTTCGGCGACATACCCGCGATAATCCATGAACAACGCATCAGAACAGCCTTTAGCTTCGGCTGCGTGTTTGGACATTGTGCAGATCATGTAAAGGCCCGCAGCTTTCGCGGCTGTTGGGATTGTCTCGGGGGAAGGGCGTTTCCATTTTGCGATATCAAGTTTCGCGCCCACATTTTTCGCATCGCCGTAATAAGCGCCCCATTCCCAAGCTGCGACAGCCATGCGGACAGGGTTTTTGTTTGAGGCAACACCCATGTCTTCGCCCGCGCCGCGCCATGCAATTACACGTACATAAGCATCGGTCCATCCATTGGCCTCTAACACCGCGTATTTCGCAGCTTCGATTTCGTCGATGGAATATGGGATTGGCATATCAAGCAATTCGCCTGATTTGATCAAGCGGGCGGAATGTTCGCGTGATTTGAAAATCTTGCCATTGTAGCAGCGTTCGCCTTCGAACACAGACGACGCGTAATGCATAGCGTGGGTCAAAATGTGAACCTGTGCATCGCGCCACTCGACGAGAGCGCCATCCATCCAAATTTTACCATCGCGATTTTCGTATGAACCAGCCATTGCGCCATCCTTTAACTTTTAGTGCATTTTGCGATTGTTGCGTATAGATAGGATATCGAAGACATTATCTTGCGCAAAACCTGATATGCGCTATCAATTGAAGCTTGGAATGTCAATGTCGCTGACTTAAAATGCTCAGAGATTACGTAAATTGTGAATGAGGACAGTATGGCCGACGGTAAGAGTACACGGAGCGGTGAGAGCCTATTGTTTTTGAAAGATGAACAGCTGCGCAAAGGGATCGAGGCGATGTTTTTTGCCTATCGCGGCTTTACGGCAGACCCAGACAGAATTTTAGATAAACACGGGTATGGGCGTGCGCATCATCGCGCTGTGCACTTTATCAACCGTGCGCAAGGCACCACCGTGAACGCGTTGCTTGGTGTGCTTGGAGTGACGAAACAGTCTTTGAACAGGGTTCTGCGCACCCTTATCGCGGATGAACTGGTCGAAAGCCGTGTGGGGCAAAGAGACAAGCGTGAGCGGCATTTGTTTTTGACGCCCAAGGGCAAAGCTTTGGAGGCTGAATTGTCTGAGGCACAGCGTGCGCGTATGCGAGTCGCGTTTAGCACGGCTGGCCCCGAAGCTGTCGCGGGGTTCCGAGATGTGCTAGAGGCGATGATGGACGCAGATCAAAGAACCTATTTTGATACGTTAAAGGAGAAAACTCTGTGAGTGACATTCATCTTCTCATTGTTGACGACGATGAACGCATTCGCCAGTTGTTACAAAAGTTTTTGATCCGCAACGGATTTTGCGTCACTGCGGCGCGCGATGCGGCCCATGCACGGCGTCTTTTGGCTGGGCTTGAGTTCGATATGATCGTGATGGATGTCATGATGCCTGGCGAAGATGGTGTGACTTTGACGCGCAGTTTGCGGCAAACTTTGGCGACGCCTATTTTGCTTTTGACGGCAAAGGGCGAAACGGAAGACCGGATTTCCGGGCTTGAGGCGGGCGCAGATGATTATCTTGCAAAGCCATTTGAGCCCAAAGAACTGCTATTGCGGATCAACGCTGTTTTGCGCCGTGTGCCGCAGGTTGAAGATGTGGCAGCTTTGCCCAAGTATCTGCATCTGGGTAATTTTAGATATGACATTGAGCGTGGTGAATTGTGGGAAGGCGATCAAATTGTACGTCTGACGCAGACCGAAGCACAGCTTATGCGTATCTTTACCGCGACGCTTGGTGAATCTGTCTCGCGCAGTGAGTTGGTTGAAAAGCTCGGGCGCGATGGGGGCCAAGCGCAAGAGCGTGCCGTGGATGTTCAAATCACACGCCTGCGTCGCAAGTTTGAAACCGATCCGCGCCAACCCCGTTTCTTGCAAACTGTACGTGGATCTGGATATATGTTGAGCCCCGAATAGGGAAATTTCCTGCCAAAGGCTTGATCTGGAACTGGCCAACAGGGGGCAATCCCTTGTAGGTAGGCCTAGATGAGTAAGGAATAGTTTTTCAGGAGATGCTGATATGACCGAAACACCTGTGTCTGAAATGAGCTTTGAAGCGGCGATGGCAGAGCTTGATCAAGTCGTTGCCAAGCTTGAGCACGGTGAAGTGGCGCTTGAAGACAGCATCAAACTGTACGAACGTGGCGCAACGTTAAAGGCGCATTGCGAAGCCAAGTTGAAAGATGCGACTGAAAAAGTTGAAAAAATCTCGGTTGGCAGCGATGGAAAACCGGCATCTGCGCAACCTGTTGAAGGCCTCTGATGCACGCTAAACTTGATCGTTGTTGTCAGCTGGTTGACACATGTTTCGATGCTGTTTTGTCCCCGATGGGGCAATCCCCCGTTGAACTTGGCATGCGCTATGCTGTGAGCGGCGGCAAGCGATTGCGAGCGTTTTTGGTGCTCGAAAGCGCTGCGCTTTACGACATTAATCCTCTGCAATCTGTTTGGTCCGCCACAGCGATTGAAGCGATGCATGCCTATAGTTTGGTGCATGACGATCTGCCGTGCATGGACGATGATGATTTGCGGCGCGGCCAACCGACTGTTCACAAAAAATGGGATGAAGCCACAGCTGTACTTGTTGGCGATGCTTTGCAGACCCTGTCTTTTGAATTGTTGGCGCGCTCAGAAACATCTGAGTCGAGCGATGTTCGACTCAATTTGATTGCCGCCATGGCCCGCGCCGCTGGTGCGCAAGGCATGGTTCTTGGGCAGGCCCAAGACATCGCGGCGGAAACGACCAAGACCCCGCTTGATTTGTTTGCGATCACTGAATTGCAGGCAAATAAAACAGGGGCGCTGATTGAATGGGCCGCAATCGCCGGCCCTATGCTTGTTGGCGCGGATCAAACGCCTTTGGCACGTTACGCACAAGCGATCGGGCTGGCCTTTCAAATCCAAGACGACATTTTGGACGTGATTGGTGACACAGATAAAACCGGAAAAGCCGTGGGCAAAGATCAGGACGCTGGCAAAGCGACATTCGTGTCTTTGCTGGGGCTTGAGGGGGCACAAAAACGCGCCTCCGCCTTGGTGGATGACGCCTGTGCGGCACTTAGCCCGTTTGGCGCGCGCGCAGAAACCTTGCAGGATATCGCTCGGTTCGTTATTTCCCGCGAAACCTAAGAAAGCTAAAGCGCATGTCTGATCGTCCCGACACCCCAACGCTTGACCGAGTTTCAATCCCTGCGGATTTGAAGGTCTTGTCCGATTCAGAGCTGAAACGCGTCGCCAGTGAACTGCGCGCCGAGACCATTTCAGCGGTGTCGGAAACAGGTGGGCATTTGGGCGCGGGTCTTGGAGTCGTCGAATTGACGGTCGCGCTGCATGCCGTTTTTGACACGCCAAAAGACCGACTGATCTGGGATGTGTCGCATCAGTGTTACCCCCATAAAATTCTGACAGGGCGTCGCGATAAAATTCGCACCTTGCGCCAAAAGCATGGGTTGTCTGGTTTCACCAAGCGCTCGGAAAGTCCATTTGACCCCTTTGGGGCTGCCCACAGTTCGACGTCTATCTCTGCCGCGCTTGGATTTTCTGTGGCGCGCGATTTGGGTGGTGCGCCTGATCCCGCGCTGGGCGATGCAATTGCTGTAATCGGTGACGGGTCCATGTCTGCGGGCATGGCGTTTGAGGCGATGAACAATGCGGGCCATTTGGGCAAGCGGTTGTTTGTGATTCTCAACGACAATGAAATGTCGATTGCCGAACCTGTCGGGGCGCTGTCCAGCTATCTGTCCCGCCTTTATGCGGGCGAACCGTTTCAAGAATTGAAAGCTGCCGCCAAGGGCGCGGTGTCTTTGTTGCCGCCGCCCTTTCAAGAGGGTGCGCGCCGCGCCAAGGAAATGCTCAAGGGCATGACTGTTGGCGGCACGATGTTTGAAGAGCTTGGATTTTCCTATGTTGGCCCGATTGATGGTCACGATATGGATCAGCTTTTGTCGGTTTTGCGCACAGTTAAAACCCGTGCCACTGGCCCAGTTTTGATCCATACGATTACCAAAAAGGGCAAAGGTTACGCCCCCGCCGAACGTGCGCTCGACAAAGGTCACGCGACAAGTAAGTTCGATGTGCTGACCGGAAAACAACAGAAATCGACCCCCAATGCCCCGTCTTACACGTCGGTCTTTGCCAAAGCCCTGCTGCAAGAAGCGGCTGAGGATGACAAGATTTGCGCTGTAACGGCTGCGATGCCTGATGGCACAGGGCTCAATTTGTTTGCTGAACGCTATGGATCACGCTGTTTCGACGTGGGCATTGCCGAACAGCATGGCGTGACCTTTGCGGCTGGTTTGGCTGCTGGTGGGATGAAGCCCTTTTGCGCGATGTATTCAACGTTTTTGCAACGCGGTTATGACCAAGTTGTGCATGATGTTGCGATTCAGCGTTTGCCTGTCCGGTTTGCGATTGATCGCGCTGGTTTGGTCGGTGCTGATGGTGCCACGCATGCAGGGTCTTTTGATGTTGCGTTTCTCGCAAATCTGCCCGGATTTGTTGTGATGGCCGCTGCGGATGAGGCCGAATTGGTACACATGGTGGCGACAGCTGCGGCCCATGATGATGGACCTATCGCGTTTCGGTATCCACGTGGTGAGGGTGTTGGTATTGAGCTGCCAGAACGCGGCACGCCGATTGAAATCGGTAAAGGGCGCATCATTCAAGAGGGCGCGCGCGTTGCTATTTTGTCGTTTGGCACCCGTTTGGATGCTGTGCGCAAAGCGTGCGAAAGCTTGGCCCAAAAAGGCATTACGCCCACCATTGCAGATGCGCGGTTTGCCAAGCCTTTGGACCATGAACTTATTCGCACTTTGGCCGAAAATCACGAGGCCCTGATTACGGTAGAAGAGGGCGCTATCGGTGGATTTGGGTCACATGTTGCCGATTTTCTTGCCAATGAGGGCGTGTTTGATCGTGGCATAAAGTTCAGATCAATGGTGCTGCCCGATACGTTTATCGATCAATCCAGCCCCGAAGATATGTACGCCACGGCAGGGTTGAACGCTGCAGATATTGAAGCCAAAGTGCTGCATGTTTTGGGAATCACCGACATTTCTGCCAAGCGCGCCTGATCAGCTTTCAGCGGCCAAGAGCGCTTTAAGGCCCGAATGGTAGTCAGGGTAAATCAGCGACACGCCCAACGCATCTTTGATCCGATCATTGCGCACTTTTTTGCTTTCCGCATAAAAGCTGCGGGCCATCGGTGTCATCTGCGCGGTCTCAAAGTCTTCAGTGGCGGGGATCGGTAATCCCAACAGTTCGGCAGCATGGCCAATAACGTCTTCGGGTGGGGCGGGCATATCATCGCACACATTGAATATTTGGCTGGAATCGGGACGATGTATCGACGCTAAAAGAACCTGCGCAATGTCTTCGACATGGGTGCGTGAAAAAATCTGATTTTGCTTGATGATACGCCGTGCAGTGCCGTTTCGCACTTTGGCAAAAGGTCCGCGCCCCGGGCCATATATCCCCGCAAGTCTGAAAATCTTTAGGTTTAGGCCAAGGTCTTTGGCCACCGCGATCCAGTGTGCTTCGGCTTCGACACGTGCTTTACCGCGCTTGGTCGCGGGGGTCAGGGGGGTGGTTTCATCCACCCAATCACCATCATGGTTGCCATAAACGCCAGTGGTCGACAGGTACCCGACCCATTTCAAATTTTTTGCAGCATCTTTTAGGCTTTCCAAGTGCTGCGCCAAAAATGGATCACCTGCATCCGTGGGCGCAGCCGATGTTAAAAAATGAGTGGCCTTGAGCAGATCATCATGAATCGTTTCGTCTGGCAGTACACGGCACGTCATGCCTGTTTTGCGCAAGGTTAGAGCCTTGTCCAACCTGCGCGTTGTTCCTGTGATGTCCCAGTTTAGGGGCAGCAAAAGGGCCGCGAGAGCTTGGGCAGAATAACCGTGACCGTATGAAAAGAGATGATCTGGCATGATGTGATGTCCGATAAGAATGTACTAGCGTGCGCACTGGGCTTGCGTCGCCCTTGGAGTTGGTGACAATGCACACCCAAAGGTCAAGGATCAAGGCCGTGACACCAATTGAAGATCGCATTTGAGGAACCGTAGATATGTCTGATACAGGATTTAAGCTTGAAACGCCTCCCCATCGTGCCCCAGAGCTTTTTTCGGATGCCGCCGCAGCTGTTCAGCGGCTTGAAGAGCTATACGTCGAGGCAACGACATTTTTGACGTCGCAATTCTCACGTGTTGCTGGTGGGGCAAAACCAACTGCAAGGTACCGTGCATATTACCCAGAGATTCGCGTTGTCGTCGCGTCCTATGCGTCGTCAGACAGTCGGTTGTCATTTGGCCATGTGTCAAAGCCTGGAATTTATTCGACCACGATCACGCGCCCTGATTTGTTTCGAAACTATCTGACGTTTCAGTTGCAGCAATTGATCGCAAACCACGACATAAAAGTAGGTATTGGTCCATCGCAAACGCCCTTGCCGGTTCATTTTGCCGTGGCAAATGATGACAGCATCACTGTCCCACAAGAAGGCGTGATGGATTATCCGTTGCGGGATGTTTTCGACGTTCCTGATTTGTCGACCACGCATGATAATATCGTCAACGGGTCTGAGTTTCATTACGAAGATGGGTCTGGCCCTTTGGCGCCCTTTACAGCACAGCGCATCGATTATTCGTTGGCGCGGTTGTCTCATTACACCGCCACCGATGCAGATCATTTCCAAAACCATGTGCTGTTCACGAACTACCAGTTCTACGTGTCAGAATTCGAAGCCTATGCGCGCACTCAGCTGGCCGATCCAGATAGCGGCTACACAAGCTTTGTCAGCACTGGAAATGTTGAAATCACGGACCCTGAGACACCGATCGATCCCGTCGAAAAGATGCCGCAGATGCCGACATATCACTTGAAGCGGGCAGATGGATCTGGCGTCACGTTGGTGAACATCGGGGTTGGTCCGTCCAACGCCAAAACAGCCACGGATCACATTGCAGTGCTTCGCCCGCACGCGTGGATCATGGTGGGACATTGTGCGGGGCTTCGAAACTCTCAGCGCCTTGGCGACTTTGTTTTGGCCCACGCCTATCTGCGCGAAGATCACGTTCTGGATGCTGATCTACCTGTTTGGGTGCCTATTCCTGCGCTTGCCGAAATTCAAACATCGCTTGAAGGGGCGGTGGCGCAGGTGACGCAGCTTGAAGGATACGAGCTGAAGCGGATCATGCGTACTGGCACGGTTGCAACAATCGACAATCGCAACTGGGAGCTGCGGGATCAATCAGGTCCTGTGCAGCGCTTGTCGCAATCGCGTGCTGTTGGATTGGATATGGAAAGCGCGACAATCGCCGCTAACGGATTTCGGTTCCGTGTGCCTTATGGAACGCTTTTGTGTGTGTCTGACAAACCTTTGCATGGCGAACTTAAGTTGCCTGGCATGGCGTCTGATTTCTACAAAAGCCAAGTGTCACGGCATTTGTTGATCGGTATTCGCGCGATGGAAATCTTAAGAGAAATGCCTATCGAGCGGATTCACAGTCGCAAATTGCGTTCATTTGAGGAAACTGCGTTCCTTTAAAGCGGAAAAATGCCGTAAAAGTTATGAAAATGTCATGGTTTGCCACACTAAGCGTTGTGTGGACCTACTATATTGGCTTAGAAATGCTCGATAACCCCCTAATCCATGGGGGAGATGAGGAGATACAGACATGTCGAAACCAATGACTAAGACCCAGCTCGTTGCTGCTTTGGCAGAAGAACTGGGCGCAGATAAAAAAACTGCTGGTGCTGCTCTTGAAGCTGTAACTGCGATCATCACGCGCGAAGTTTCTGCTGGCGGCGCCGTGACCCTTCCTGGTGTTGGCAAAATCTATTGTCGCGAACGTCCAGCACGTATGGTGCGTAACCCACAAACGGGTGAGCAAATGCCAAAAGATGCTGACAAAGTTGTAAAAATGACAATTGCAAAAGCGCTTAAAGATAGCGTGAACGAGTAAAATTCACTCGCTTTGCTATTTGGGAGGGTCGTGCATTTGCGCGGCCCTTTTCGTTTTAATAAATGAATTGAGAAAGACCAATGGATTTTAAAGCACTTTTGATGGGCTTGGCTTTTGTTTTGATGTGGTCTTCTGCCTTTACATCGGCTCGTATTATTGTCGCAGATGCCCCCGCTTTGGCATCGCTTGCGCTGCGCTTTTTGATGTCCGGTATTGCAGGTGTTCTTTTGGCGCGCGCTTTGGGCCAGAATTGGCATTTCACACGCAAACAGTGGCGGGCGATCATTATTTTTGGCGTGTGCCAAAACGCAGCCTATCTGGGTCTTTATTTTCTGGCGATGCGCTCTGTCGAAGCATCATTGGCCTCTGTGCTGGCGTCATCAATGCCGCTCGTCGTTGCGTTAATTTCAACGCTCTTTTTGCATGAAAGGCCGCGCCCCGTAGCTGCACTTGGTTTGGGCATCGGGTTCTTGGGTGTTTTGCTGATTATGGGCACACGCCTGTCTGCTGGCAGCGATATGGTTGGTATTTTGATGTGTGTCGTTGGCACCATTGCACTTGCTGTTGCGACACTGTCTTTGCGGTCTGTCGGTGCTGGACCCAATGTGTTGATGGTGGTGGGGCTGCAAAGCTTGATTGGCAGTGTGGTGCTGGCGTTCTTGTCACCTTTGGTGGATGTTTACCACGTTACCATGTCGACCAGTCTCGTGGTCGCGATGCTTTATACGACGTTTGTGCCCGGCCTTTTCGCAACATGGCTTTGGTTTAAATTGGTCGAGCGTATCGGAACAGTCAAAGGCGCGGCCTTTCACTTTTTGAACCCGTTTTTCGGGGTCGCGATCGCCGCAGTCCTGCTGGGCGAACGCGTGAATGTTTGGGATATCGTTGGAGTGGTGACGATTATGATCGGCATCTTGGCAGTGCAGTTGTCAAAAGCTTAACTTACTTTCCAAACACGCCCAAAGGTTCCGCGCCATTCTGACCACGATGCAGCAAAAAGTGGTCCAATATCACACAGGCCATCATCGCCTCGCCCACGGGCACGGCGCGGATGCCGACACAAGGGTCATGACGCCCTTTGGTGATCAAATCCGTGTCCTTACCGCTTTTCGTGACCGTCTTGCGTGATGTTAGGATCGAACTTGTTGGCTTCACCGCAAAGCGCACGACCAAATCTTGGCCTGTCGAAATACCACCAAGAATACCACCGGCATGGTTCGACATATATTCAGGTCCATCAGGGCCCATGCGAATTTCGTCAGCGTTTTCTTTTCCTGTCAGCATCGCGGCATTCATGCCCTCGCCAATTTCCACACCTTTGACGGCGTTGATTGACATCATGGCAGAGGCCAAATCCGTATCGATTTTGGCATAGATAGGCGCGCCAAGACCCGCTGGTGCGCCTTTTGCTACAACTTCGACCACAGCGCCGACCGATGAGCCTGATTTGCGGATGTCATCCAAATAATCCGCCCAATTTTTGGCAGTCACAGCGCTGGGCACCCAAAACGGATTGTTGTCGATTTCCGACATATCCCGTTCGCCGATGATACCATTTGGGCCGATTTGGGTCATATACCCTTTAATCTCAAGGCTTGGGATCAACTGCGCCAGCGCCGCACGCGCAATACCACCAGCTGCAACACGTGCAGCAGTTTCGCGCGCAGAAGAGCGCCCACCGCCTCGGTAATCGCGAATACCGTATTTTTGGAAATAGGTGATGTCAGCATGACCGGGGCGGAACTTTTCAGAAATATCACCGTAGTCTTTAGAGCGCTGATCGGTGTTACGGATCATCAGCTGGATGGGCGTGCCTGTGGTTTTACCTTCGAACACACCTGACAGTATCTCAACCTGATCGGCCTCGCGCCGCTGGGTTGTATATTTTGACGTGCCCGGTTTACGCTTATCAAGCCAGATTTGTAGCATCTCTTCGTTCAACTCAATACCCGGGGGGCACCCATCGACAGTCGCGCCCAAGGCTGGGCCGTGGCTTTCGCCCCAAGTGGTGAAACGAAATAGGTGACCGAATGTGTTCATGCTCATGGTGTGCTCCTTGATCGCCTATTCGTTTAACGGGTGTTGAGCCGCTCGAAAAGGGGGCACGGCGTCTGGGGCTTGCGCTTTGTACGATTAACGCTAGATTGCGGCTTACCTCGGGGTGCCACCAGATGTGGCTGAGATGCGCAAGCGGACCCGTAGAACCTGACCCGGCTAAAACCGGCGGAGGGAAGGTATTCGCCTCATAGGATGCGACCTTTTTCTTCGCCCATTTTTTGAATGGAGCGAGCTATGAAATATAGCCTAACACTTGCCGCCAGCCTTATGGCCACATCAGCTTTTGCTGATCCTTTGACCATTTATGCACCAGATTACTTTGGATCTGAATGGGGTCCAGGCCCTGCAATCAAAGCGGCGTTTGAGGAAACATGCGATTGTGAAATCGAGTATGTCACGGGCGATCTGTTACCTCGTTTGCTGCTCGAAGGCGCACGCACAAATGCCGACATCGCGATTGGGTTTAATTCTGATGTGACCAAAAAAGCGCGGGAATCGGGTCTGTTTGTGCCGCATGGCGTCGACATGTCACCGCTGACTTTGCCACTTGATTGGACAGATGACACGTTTTTGCCCTTTAACTGGGGCTATACGGCATTTGTTTACGACAACACCAAAATCACCAATCCGCCCACCAGCTTTGCCGAGCTTGTGAACAGCGAAGAAGATTGGAAAATTGCGATCCAAGATCCGCGTACGTCTATTTCTGGTCTGGCTTTGATTCTATGGGGCAAGCAGGTGTTTGGCGATGATGCCGAGGCAGCATGGGCAAAACTAGCGCCCAAAGTGACCACTGTGACCAAAGGCTGGTCTGAGGCATATGGTATGTTCACAGACGGCGAAGTCGATATGGTGCTGTCTTACACAACATCGCCCGCCTACCACATCATTGCCGAAGAAGATCAGTCCAAATCGGCGGCTCTTTTCGACGAAGGGCATTACTTCATGGTTGAATTGGCCGCCAAGTTGAAAACGACTGACCAACCTGAACTTGCAGATCAATTCATGGCGTTCATCATGGATGAAAAGTTTCAAAAACTGATCCCAACCGCCAACTGGTCTTACCCTGCTGCTTTGCCAAAAGAGCAATGGCCGACCGAGTTTTCTCAACTCAATTACCCTGAGAAAGCAATTTTTCTGAATGAAGACGAAGCCGCAGCGCTTCGGGATGAGGCAATCGCTGAATGGCGCGCCGCGTTCTCGCAATAAACCCTTGGCCGGGGCTGATTGTCGCTGGATTGGTGACGTTTTTTAGCCTCGGCACTTTGCTGACTGTGGCGCTGCGTGCGGACAGTTTCGGAGCACTTGATCACTTTGATTGGGCCTCTGTGAGGTTTACTGTGGTGCAGGCATTCTGGTCTGCAGTGCTGTCCGTAGGCCTTGCAATTCCTGTGGCACGGGCTTTGGCGCGGCGCTCCTTTTGGGGACGCGGTGCATTGATCACCCTGCTGGGCGCGCCGTTTATTTTGCCCGTGATCGTTGCGATCTTGGGACTAACCGCTGTGTTCGGGCGGTCTGGTATCGTTGCTTATTTACTAAATTTAGCCGGGTTAGAGCCTATTTCGATCTATGGATTTCATGGCGTTCTGTTGGCACATGTGTTTTTTAACCTGCCCCTTGCGACACGTCTTTTGCTACACGGTTGGGTGTCTATTCCAGCAGAGCAATTCAGATTGGCAGGTGCGCTGAATTTCACCTCGCAAGACACGTTTCACCATATTGAATGGCCGATGTTGCGCACACTTGCGCCTGGGATTTTGGCAATTATTTTCTTGATCTGTACAACCAGTTTTGCCGTGGCGCTGACATTTGGCGGGGGGCCAAAAGCGACAACTGTTGAGTTGGCCATTTATCAAGCGTTCAAATTTGACTTTGATATTGGCAAAGCGGCCCTTTTGGCTGGCATCCAATTTGTGATCTGCGCGATTGCTGCGATCGCATCGCTTTGGCTGCATGTTCCACAAGCTGTGATGAGCGGGCAGGATCGGATCGTTCAACGATTTGATACGGGGCGTTTCAGACTCAAAGTGCTTGATGCGGTGTGGATCGTTATGGCGTCTTTGTTTTTGATCGTGCCTTTGTTGGCGATTGTGATGCAGGGGGCATCAAGTGTGATGTCATTGCCTGAAGCGGTTTGGACAGCGGCGTTGCGGTCGGTTTTGACTGCCGTTACATCGGCAGGTCTGTCGCTGGTGTTCGCGCTGGCCTTGGCGCTTGCTGCCATTAGGTGGCAATGGTTAGAGGGTGTCGGCATGCTAAGTGTTGCTGCCTCGCCATTGGTCATGGGAACGGGCTTGTTCATTTTGGTGTTCCCATATGTTGATCCCGCAAGCATCGCTTTGGCGGTGACTGCGCTGGTGAATGCGGTCATGTCGCTGCCGTTTGTTTTGCGATCCATTGGGCCCGCCGTGCGATCAAGTGAGCAACAGTTTGGGCTATTGTCCGACAGTCTTGGTCTTGTCGGGTGGGCACGTTTGAGGCTGGTGATCTTGCCGCGTATTCGTGCGCCAATGGGATTTTCCGCTGGGCTGGCCGCAGCGTTGTCGATGGGGGACTTGGGCGTTGTGACCTTGTTTGCACGCCCAGATGGGGCCACTTTGCCATTGCAAATTTACCGTCTCATGGGCGCATATCGCATGGACCAAGCTATGGGTGCGGCACTCTTGCTGCTGCTGTTGAGCCTTGTGTTGTTTTATCTTTTTGACAGAGGGGGGCGGGCGCATGCTGTGTCTTAAGAATGTCGTCGTACAGCAAGATGACTTTCGCTTGCAGGCCAATTTTGACATCCCCACGAGGCGGCGCGTTGCTGTTTTGGGTCCGTCAGGGGCAGGTAAAAGCACGCTGCTGTCCGTGCTTGGCGGGTATCTGGCCACGACAAGCGGGCGGGTGCTGTGGCAGGGGCTCGACATCACAGACCAGCCGCCAAGCCAGCGACCCATTGCGACTGTGTTTCAAGACAACAATCTATTTCCACATATGACGGCGGTTCAAAATGTCGGACTTGGGATCAAGCCGAGTTTGAAATTATCGCCCAAACAGACCGAGCAGGTTGATGATGCATTGCGCTCTGTCGAGCTTGGTGATTTTGGCCAACGCCGCCCCGCCGCATTGTCTGGCGGGCAACAAAGCCGTGTGGCTTTGGCGCGATTGTTGGTGCAGCAAAAGCCCCTGATCTTGCTGGATGAACCGTTTTCAGCGCTCGGGCCATCAATGCGCTCGGATATGGTTGATTTAGCACGTGATATTGGCGCGCGCGCAGGGGCGACGCTTTTAATGGTGAGCCATGATATCAAAGATGTTGAACACTTTGCCGATGACGTGATCTGGGTGGAAGAGGGGATGTGCCAAGCACCACTGCCTTTAGCCGATTTTCTCAATCACCCGCCTCAAGGCTTCAAAGATTACGTTGGCGATTAGATACAAAAAAGGCGCCCCGCAAGGAGCGCCTTTTGTCTTTGATCGTCTGTAAATTTACAGATCGAACTTTTTGCCTTTGTGCGGTGCCCACAATTTCTTGTTTGTGAGGTACAGCAAGACAGTGAGCAAAATCAGCATTGTAACGGCGATAAAGCCTGCTTGTTTACGCGCCATCATTTTTGGCTCTGCTGTCCACATCAAGAAAGATGCAACATCTTCCGATTCGTGGTGCAGTTCGTTGGAATGGCCATCTGCGAATTCAACGTCTTCACCGTAAAGCGGGGGCGCCATAGCGATCCAGCCACCAGGAAAGGCGGTGTTTTCGTAGAATGTCGTGCCTGCGGACTCTTTTTCTTCACCGGTGTAACCAGTGAGAATTGAGACGATGTACTCAGGGCCGCCGATGCCGTTGAGGAACTGGCTGATGCCTGTGCCCATTGGACCGTGAAAGCCCGCGCGCGCCTTTGCCATCAAAGACAAGTCAGGTGCGTTGGACAATGACGATTCTGGGAAAAAGTCAGCTGGTTTTCTAGGGCGATCATCGTCCAATTCTGCATCATAGATATCGAACTGAGTGGCGTAAGCACGCACTTGATCTTCTGGCAGGTGTGGCCCGCCTTCATCTGCAAGTGTACGAATTGGTACGTGCTTTAGGCCGTGACAGGCAGAACAAACTTCAGTGTAGATCTGCAAACCACGTTGAAGTTGGTTTTGGTCGAATTTGCCAAACGGGCCTTCGAAGCTGAAGTCCACATCATGTGTGTGACCTGCGTCGCCGGCTGCCATTGCTCCACCAGCGCTCAGCGCCAGTGCAACAAATGCGGAGAGAGTAAGTTTCTTAAACATAATTCCTAAGTCCTTTCTCACTCTGCCGAGTCTTTGGCAGCGCCAGGGTAGTGAGCAACGAAGTCATCTTCGATGGTCGCTGGCAGTGGCAATGGTTTTTCGAATACGCCCAAAAGCGGCAGGATTACCAAGAAGTAAGCAAACCAGTATGTCGCACCGATCAATGAGATCCAGTCATGTGGGAACTCAGTGTCACGCGCGCCAACCCACATCAAAACGACAAAGTCGATTGCAAGCAGGGCAAACCACCATTTGAACATGGGGCGGTATTTACCTGAACGTACTGACGATGTGTCGAGCCAAGGCACAAGAGCCATGACAAAGATCGCACCGAACATCGCAAGCACACCAAAGAATTTCGCATCAACGATGCCGCCTGTGAGGAAGGACACAAACTGAACAGCCCAAACATCCGCAGTGAACGCACGCAAGATCGCGTAGAACGGCAAGTAGTACCATTCAGGAACGATGTGTGAAGGCGTCGAAAGTGGGTTGGCAGGGATGTAGTTGTCTGGGTGGCCAAGGTAGTTCGGCATAAAGCCAACGACCGCAAAGAACACGACCAAGACAACGCCAAGTGCAAAGAGATCTTTGATCACGAAGTATGGCCAGAATGGCAGTGTGTCTTTCTTGGCTTCTTTGACAGAGCCGCGACGCACTTCAACACCTGTTGGGTTGTTGTTGCCTGTGTGGTGGAACGCCCAGATGTGAACAATCACAAGGCCGGCAATCACGAAGGGCAGCAAATAGTGCAGCGAGAAAAAGCGGTTCAGCGTGGCGTTATCAACAGCAGGTCCGCCCAAAAGGAACGTCTGCAAGGCTTCGCCCACGAATGGGATCGCGCCGAACAAGCCGGTGATCACAGTCGCTCCCCAAAATGACATCTGACCCCAAGGCAAAACGTAGCCTAAGAAACCAGTTGCCATCATCAAGAGATAAATGAGCATGCCGATGATCCATGTGATTTCGCGCGGGGCTTTGTATGAGCCATAGTAAAGACCGCGGAAAATGTGCAGATACACAGCGATGAAAAACAAAGACGCGCCGTTTGCGTGCAAGTAACGCAGCATATGGCCGCCGTTCACGTCACGCATGATGTGTTCAACAGAGGCAAACGCCATGTCGACATGTGGCGTGTAATGCATCACCAGAACGATACCGGTGACGATTTGCAAAACCAGACAGAACGCAAGGACAATGCCCCAGATCCACATCCAGTTTAGGTTTTTTGGTGTCGGCGCAGTGAGCGTCGCGTGAACAAGGCCAATAATAGGAAGACGGCCGTTGATCCACTTTTCGATACCTGTTTTAGGTTCGTAGTGGTCGTGCGGAATACCAGACATCAGTTTCTCCCTCAGCCCAATACGATTTCAGTGTCGCCATCAAAGGCGGCTACTGGAACAGGCAGGTTGCGTGGAGCTGGACCTTTGCGAATGCGGCCAGCGGTGTCGTAGTGAGAGCCGTGACATGGGCAGAACCAACCACCAAAGTCGCCAGCGCCATCGCCAAGCGGTACACACCCAAGGTGCGTACACACGCCCATCATCACCAACCATTCGCCGTTTTCGTCCAGCGTCCGGTTTGCGTCTGAGGCGTCTGAGTCAGCTGCGACGTTGTCATTTTCAGCTCTGTCATCGATCAGGTCGGCCAAATCAACGGCGCGTGCGGCGTCGATTTCGTCTTGCGTGCGGCGGCGAATGAATACGGGCTTGCCGCGCCATTTGACCGTCAGCTGCGTGCCAACTTCGATATCACCTATGTCAACGCGAATAGAGGCAAGCGCCTTAACATCAGCTGAGGGGTTCATTTGATTGACCAGCGGCCATACTGCGGCGCCCGTGGCGACAGCACCAGCGCCAGCTGTGGCGTAGTACAAAAAGTCGCGGCGGTTGCCTACGTGTTCGTCTGCGTGGGACACGAGCAATTCTCCATTGTCTCAAGCCGGTCATCCGGCCAATGCATGCAAAGGCCACAGTTTCCCGGAGCCCTTCTGAGGCGCTTTTAGCTGCGGACTCGTCTCACGTCCAGCATACAATCGGTTTCATATAGGGGCGCGTTGTCGCGGCACCACAGTTCATGCGACCTTTGAGTGGCTTGAAGCACTAAACTGGAGCGATTACGATGAAACAAGAAACGATGCAGTGTTCCTTATTCGCAGAGATGGACGCATGACCCGATTCACTTTGAATGTTGTTTTGGCCAGCCTTTTGATCTTTCCATGTGTCGGCGCGCAGGCGGAAACAGAGCTTTCTTTTTACACTGGTTACCAAACTGCGCCCCATTCCTCTGTCGAGGGCAACGATCCTGAGGCAACGTGGACTGATGAGTTCACAGCTGGATGGGACGGTAATAGTTTTGTCGCCCCACCTTATTACGGTGTGCGCGCCATTCTCTGGACGTCTGATACCTTTGGTTGGGGGGCTGAATTCACCCACGCCAAAGTTTACGCAGATGATTCGACCTTAGCTGCCAACGGTTATGATCGGTTCGAGTTCACCGATGGTTTGAATATCATCACGATCAACGCCATGCGCCGCTGGCCTAGGCAATGGGGTGATAAAGTCACGCCTTATGTTGGGGGTGGTGTCGGGTTTGCCATGCCGCATGCCGATATTCAGGCTGCAGGTGGCGTCCATACCTATGGCTACCAAATCACCGGCCCTGCCGTGCGCGCAACGGCAGGCGTGAACTATGAGGTCAATGAAAAATGGTCCGCCTTTGCGGAATATCAGGGCACCTATTCTATGAATGATGTCGATTTGGACAATGGTGGTTCTTTTGAAACCAACGTGATCACCAATGCTTTGAACATTGGTTTGGGATTCTTATTCTAAAAGGCTTTGCCTAAAAATGTGTCAGATCAAGCGATTTGGGGAACGTCTGCACAGCAGCGCCTGCGTGCCAAAGGGGGTATTTCCCCATGATATCTGCGAACATCTGACTGTCTAAGAACTGTTCAAGCCATCTTTTGACACCGTCCCACGGCTCGGCGTCAAACCAGCTGCGGTCCACATTGGCGAATTGACGTACGAATGTGATCGTCGCCATATCAGCCAAACAAGGTCGGTCCCCAAACAGCCATTTGCGCTGACGCAACTGTGCGTCGACGGTCCCTAAAATTTCCCGCGCGATGCCACGTTCGACTTTTGCATCAATATTTTCAAACCGAGTCGCATATTTGTAGCGGTCCAGCGCGTTTTTGAACGGGCCTTCAATCTTGGCGATCCACGCAGCGCCCTCAGACGGCATATTCAACCATCCATCAGGATCGTTTTGCCCAAGCGCCCAGTCCATAATATCACGGCTCTCGTCAATCACGCGATCCCCAAGCCAAAGCACAGGCACGGTGCCTTTTGGAGACAATTCAAGCATATGTGCTGGCTTGTCGCGTAAAATAATCTCGCGCACTTCAACGGTGATTCCCGCACTGAGCAACGCCAATCGTGCTCGCATGGCATACGGACAGCGGCGAAAGTTATACAAAACGGGCATGGCCAAGGTGTCGTGGGTCATGCAACCAACTGTGTGCCGTTGAGGCCTAGGATTTTGGCCGTGACCAAGGCTCCCTCAGTTTGAGCGGTTTCAAAGCGCACTTCGGTGAATTGTTCGGTGCGGCCCATGTTCGGATTTTCCATCAAAATATGATGTGTGCGCCCGATTTGCGCCTGCAAATGCTTTTGCACCTGTGCATCGCCCGCCGCGCGCAATCGTGCTGCGCGGTCTTTGATAATGTTGCCATTCACCTGAGTTGGGATTTTGGCAGCTGGCGTACCCTCGCGTTTGGAATAGGGAAACACATGCAGCCACGTTAGATCGCACTCAGACACAAGTTTGATCGAGTTTTCGAAATGCGCGTTAGTCTCCGTTGGAAACCCTGCAATAATATCAGCGCCAAAGGTCATGTCGGGGCGCAATTTTTTCGCGTCTTCACAAAATTTAATCGCATCATCGCGCAAATGACGGCGCGCCATACGTTTGAGAATCAAATCATCGCCATGCTGAAGTGATAGGTGCAAATGCGGCATCAAACGGGGCTCGGTGGCGATGGCTTGCATCAACGCGTCATCGGCTTCAATCGAATCAATCGATGAAATGCGCAGGCGTGGCAAATCAGGGATCAGTTTTAAGATCCGCATGACCAAATCACCCAAATGTGGCTCGGCAGGCAAATCAGCGCCCCATGACGTCAAATCAACCCCAGTGAGCACGACCTCATTATAGCCTTTGTCCACCAGACGTTTGATTTGATCGACCACAACGCCCGCAGGCACAGACCGCGAATTGCCGCGACCATAGGGAATGATGCAAAACGTACAGCGGTGATCACAGCCGTTTTGCACCTGAACATAGGCGCGGGACCGCGTGCCAAAGCCATCAATCAAATGCCCTGCGGTTTCAGTGACTGACATAATGTCGTCAACCTGCACGCGCTCAGTCTCGCCAATGAAATTCGGCCCCATGGCGTTCCATGTGTCGGCTTGCATTTTCTCGGTGTTGCCAATGACCACATCGACCTCATCCATGCTGGAAAAGGTCGCAGGTTCGGTTTGCGCGGCACATCCCGTGACAATAATTCTCGCCTCAGGATTTTCGCGCTTTAACTTGCGAATCTCTTGGCGGGCTTTGCGCACAGCTTCGGCCGTCACAGCGCAGGTGTTGACCACAACAGCGTCTTGCACGCCAGCGCTTGCTGCCAGTTCTTTCATCGCCTCGGTTTCATAGGCGTTCAGACGACAGCCAAGTGTCGCAAAAATAGGGGCATTGGCAGACATTAGACCTGCTCCAAAAATGTGGCGTCAAATTCGCCCGCAAACACAAGCGTGGTCGGGCCTGTCATCCAGACGCCATCATCGCGCCACTCTAGGGCAAGCCAGCCCCCGTCCACTTCCATCCGCACGGATTTGTCTGTGAGACCACGCAACGACGCCGCAACCACCGTCGCACAGGCACCAGAGCCACAAGCCAGCGTGATGCCCGCACCACGTTCCCATACGCGCATCCGAATCTCACTGCGGCTGCGCACTTCGGCAAATTCCACATTGGTACGTTCAGGAAACAGCGGATCATGTTCAATCGTGGCGCCTTGAGTGGGCAAATCAATGTCTGTGATGTCGTTCACAAAAAACACGGCATGCGGATTTCCCATGCCAACAGCCACAGGATCTCCCGCAAGAGGCAAGTGTTCAACATCGACGTTGGCCGCCAATGGCACTTGGTCCCATTCCAGAATCGGAAGCCCCATGTTCACAGAGACTTCGGTGCCCGCGCGCTCAGCCTGCAACAGTCCGCGTTCGGTGCGGATGAGAATTGTGTCTTTGCCAGTCTCATCCATCATAAGGCGCGCGACACATCGGGTGGCGTTGCCACAAGCACCTGCACGCGATCCATCGTTGTTCCAAAAGTCCAAATCAATGTCGGCACTTTCAGATGTGCGAATCTCGGCAAGCTGATCAAATCCCACGCCACGATTGCGATCACCAATAGCTTTGGCCAGCGCAGGGGTAATCTGCGCGTCGCGTCCACGCGAATCGATAATGACGAAATCATTGCCAAGCCCATGCATTTTCAGGAAAGAAAGCTTTGAGATGGGCGAGCGGGTAGGGTTTGGTTCATTGTGCATAAGCGGGCATATAAACCTTAGTGACATCTTTTAAAAGATAATCTCGGTTTTGTGCTTGACGCCCCCAGTGTGTGACGGTAAATCCGCCCCACCACTAAGAAGTGGGCCCTTAGCTCAGCCGGTAGAGCAACTGACTTTTAATCAGTAGGTCGATGGTTCGAACCCATCAGGGCTCACCACTTCTTCTTTTAGATGTGGTTTTTAAAAAGACGCCCCTTGGGCGTTTTTTTGTTTTAAGTCCCTGACATTTCAGAATTCATTTCATGACTTCCATTCCCACGTCATCACACTGCCCTGAGCTATAAAAAACGCCGCCCCAATAAGGGACGGCGCAAAACGGTTTGTTTGATTTTAATGTATCGTGACAGATTTATGCGTCGTCAGGCAAAATACGCACAGCACCCTTGGCCGCTGACGATGCAAAGGCCGCATAGGCTTTAAGCGCCGTTGAGACAAAGCGTGGACGATCCGCAGCAGGTTTCCATGGCAGTGGACCAGCAGCTTCGCGACGTTTGGCAATCTCGGCGTCTGGGATGGCCAAGTGGATTTTGCGGTTTGGAATGTCGATTTCAATCGGATCGCCATTTTGGATCAAGCCAATCAAGCCGCCCTCTGCCGCTTCTGGTGACACGTGACCAATCGATAGGCCAGATGTCCCGCCTGAGAATCGCCCGTCTGTGAGCAAAGCACATTTTTTGCCCAAGCCTTTGGATTTCAAATAAGACGTTGGGTACAACATTTCTTGCATGCCAGGGCCGCCTTGCGGACCTTCAAACCGAATCACAACCACATCGCCAGACTCGACCTTGCGAGTCAAAATGCCTTGCACAGCGTCGTCTTGGCTGTCGAACACGTGGGCTTTGCCGTGGAACACAAGATTGCTTTCATCCACGCCAGCCGTTTTTACGATGCAGCCGTGTTCAGCGATGTTGCCGTACAAAACGGCCAAGCCGCCATCCTTTGAAAATGCGTTTTTGACTGAGCGCACAACACCATTCTGGCGGTCGTCATCCAGCTCTTTGTAGCGGTTGTCTGTCGAGAATGCCTGTGTGGTGCGTACGCCTCCGGGGGCTGCGCGATAGAACGAATTGGTTTCGGGTGTGTTGGCGACTTTGATGTCCCATTTGGAAATTGCTTGTGCCATCGAATCCGAATGAACAGTCGGCACATCACCGTGCAACAAACCGCCGCGGTGCAATTCGCCCAAGATGCCAAAAATCCCGCCCGCACGGTGGATGTCTTCCATGTGCACGTTGATTGTATTTGGCGCAACTTTACACAGGCACGGCACTTTGCGTGACAGACGGTCCATGTCAGCCATGGTAAAGTCCACACCGCCCTCATGTGCGATGGCCAAAAGGTGCAACACTGTGTTGGTCGACCCGCCCATCGCGATGTCCAAAGACATAGCATTCTCGAACGCTTCAAAGCTGGCGATGTCGCGTGGCAAAAGGCCGGGCTTTTCGTCTTCGTAATGCGCTTTGGTGATCTCAACGATCTTGCGACCCGCTTCCAAGAACAAGCGTTTGCGATCGACGTGCGTCGCCAGCGTAGATCCGTTGCCCGGCAATGCCAGACCAAGTGCCTCGGCCAAACAGTTCATTGAGTTGGCCGTGAACATCCCAGAACAGGACCCGCAGGTCGGGCAGGCGTTCTCTTCAATGTCTTTGACTTGCGCATCGGTGAACCTGTCATCAGCGGCGGCAACCATCGCGTCAACCAAATCGACTTTCATCTCAAGATCATCGATGGTCACTTTACCAGCTTCCATCGGGCCACCTGATACGAAAATCACCGGAATGTTCAGGCGCATCGCGGCCATCATCATACCGGGGGTGATTTTATCGCAGTTGGAAATACACACCATCGCATCAGCACAATGCGCGTTGACCATGTATTCAACAGAATCGGCGATCAATTCGCGTGAGGGCAGGGAATAGAGCATCCCATCATGGCCCATCGCGATGCCGTCATCCACAGCAATCGTGTTAAATTCTTTCGCCACGCCACCAGCGTCTTCGATCTCGCGGGCGACCATTTGACCAAGGTCTTTCAGGTGCACGTGACCAGGTACAAATTGCGTGAATGAGTTCACAACCGCGATGATCGGCTTGCCGAAATCACCATCTTTCATACCTGTGGCACGCCAGAGACCACGGGCCCCTGCCATGTTGCGACCGTGGGTGGAGCGGCGGGATTTGTAATGGGGCATTTTTCTAACTTTCGTATTCGCTTGAGACGTATTGAACCTCTGGCTCAAATTTCTAGTGATACATACGCTGTTCGGGCGGGTGTTTCCAGTTGGTACACCAAATTACATAAGCATCAATTGTAGGAACCCGAATTTCAGGCCCTGATGCCAATGCTGGAATGCTCTTAGACCTTTTTAATCCGTTTAAGCGTGTCGCCAAAATCCAAAGACGGATCAAGCGATACCACTTCTTTGCCGACAGCAGCAGGATCAGAGGCGCGGTCCACAATAATCTGTGCGGCAGCGCGGCCAATTTCAACGCGGCAGGCATCCATTGTCGCCAATTGGCGCGGCAAGCCGTCCAAAAATTCAATGCCGTTAAAGCCCGCCAATCCAATCTGGCCAGGCACATCGATGCCGTTGTCCAGACAGTACAGCAGTCCACCAGCCCCAATCATGTCATTTGAATAATAGAGAAAATCCAAATCAGGGGTGCGGTTTAAAATGGTTTCGGTCATCTCGCGGCCCTTGGCCAGCGCGGACCCGCCAGAGTAAAATTCTTGATCTGCAACTTCCAAACCCGCTTTGGCAAGTGCTTCTGTAAAACCCTCAAACCGTTTGCGTGCACGGTGATCAAGCGGCATCTTTGTGCCAAGAAAACCGATCTTTTTATATCCTGCATCCACAATCGCCTGCGCCATTTTGCGCCCAGCGCGGCGATGCGAAATTCCAACGACAGCGTCAATCGCGACACCGTCAGTATCCATAATCTCAACAATCGGAATGCCCGCGGCCCCCAACATCGCTTTGGCGGCTTCCGTGTGTTCAAGTCCCGCGATAATCACGCCAGAGGGACGCCACGACAGCATTTCGTACAGCACGGCTTCTTCGCGCTCTGGTTTGTAATGGGTCACGCCAACGACTGGCTGCAATTCGGTGTCGTCCAGAATTTCCGAAATTCCGGTCATCACTTCGGGGAACACCATATTCGACAGCGATGGGATGATCACAGCAACCAGATTGACCCGAGATGACGCCAGCGCCCCTGCAATTTTATTGGGCACATAGCCAAGATCGCGGGCCGCTTTAAGCACCTTTTCACGAGTCGCTTCAGACACATCCCCGCGATTGCGTAACACGCGGCTTACGGTCATTTCAGAAACCCCAGAGACCTCAGAAACGTCTCGCAGTGTCAGGGGGCGTTTGGGAATGGGGCGAACGGGCGTTTGCGTCATAGTATGCGTGCTTTCACTGCTAGATACGCGCGCAACAATACATGGAAAATCAGCCTTGTCCACGCGACACGAAACCGCTATGTTAACGCTAACAGGGCGAAATCATTGGTTTTGCTCTAAAATAACATCCGAATCGTCCTGCAAGCTCTCTAACTCTCAGTGCGGTCTCGGATTTAGAGGGGGAGTGGTGGGCCAAATTCGCTCCCCCTTACCTTATTCCCAAGACATTTAATGCGATTGCCATGTTCGCGTGTTTTTAATCACGTCAGACAGATATTGTGTTTCTGTATCCCTCAGCGCTAAACAGGGCGCGCGTGGTCCCGTGGCTCAACTGGATAGAGCAGCCCCCTCCTAAGGGGCAGGTTACTGGTTCGAATCCAGTCGGGATCACCATTATGTGCAGTTTTCTTGGCGGCTGAGGTGGTGGACTAAATCCTGTCGTGCGTGTCGCTTGAGAATGCGTTGTGCGTTAGACCATTTTAATCACATCGCGCGGCACAGACAGCATGTAGCCTTTGCGTGCAATGTTCTTAACCAAGAGTTCACTCATCATTTGGTTTCCAAGTGTATCGCGCAATCGTTTGATGCGCGTCGCACCCGCAGCTTCATCACAGTCAACAGCATTTCGCCCAGACACAACGCCTTCAATCTCGGCCCCGCTGAGCACATCATCGTCCAAACGCGCTTCGGCCAAAACGCACAGCGTTTCAATCGCCGCGCCGGTCAGTTTGAATTCCATGTTGTTAAGGTAGACCGTATTTTCAGCACGCGAAATCAACAAAGATGAAATTTGAATACCCTGCTTTTCAATCTCTGACATGCGTCGGTTGAGACCTAAAATCGTCAACAAAAACACCAAAGACGCCACCAGCAAAGCCGTGGCAAACAACATCAACACAAAGATGACAACGCGGTAACTGGTCAACGTATCGGAAAACGCAGTGCCCGATTGCGCCAGAATTTCCAACAGCTTGATCTCAGCGTTTGATGTCAGATTGTCGTTCTCAACAAAGATCGTTTCAACCCGCGCATTGAAAGCATTGGCATCGGGTAAATTGGCAAACAAAAGCCCCGCAGCAATAAGCAAAATCAACACAATAGCCACAATCCCAAGCGTCAAAACGCGCCCAGATTTATGGCTCTCAGTAACGGAGGAAATAGGCTCCAGCACTTTCTTTTTTTCCTTGCAAATCAGTCTCATCGACAAAGCCGACAATTGATAAAAACACCCAACCATCAGCCGCAAGGCGCGGTGTCAATGCAGCTTGAGCCGCACTCTTGGTGCATTGGGCATCACTCAGTTTGGCTATACCGTAATGCAGTTTCAAAGGGTTGTCCCGCTTTGCTTTGTATTCAGCATAACAGGCAGCGTGGCTGGCCATCGGCACAAAAGCTAACGCCAGTGCTGTGGCCAAAATACGGGGGAATGCGCGTGTGTGTGTCATGCTTGAACTCTGCGCAATTCACCAATGTTATTCAATATCAAAGACCGCGTGCGCCGCTGATAAGCGATATCATTTCGCTGATATTGTGCGGCATCGTCCCTGTGATCCATTCCTGTTCCATCGACACTCTGCACGGTTCCAATCTGTGCGGTGCCAGCAACAAGAAAGGATGTCTCATGAAGACTTCAATCCACACGTCAAAGAAACGTACACCGAAATTCGCCGCAGGTCTGGTGGCTTTGTCCTTGGCCATCTCTGGTCTCTCCGTCGCCCCCGCACGGGCTGGTGATGCTGACGTGGCCCGCGCCATTGGCGGGCTCTTGACCTTGTTTGTGGTTGGCAAAGCGATCGAAAACCATTCCTCTAAATCCAAAGCAGCCCCTGTCAAATCTCAGCACGATCGCCACAACACGCCCCGCGTTGATCGTCGCTCGTCTTTCGATATCCCCAGCAGTTGCGTGGTCAGCGTGCAAGGCAACCGAAATCGTCTGCAAACCGTCGCCATGGAAAACTGCGTGATGAAAAATCGCCGCTCTGCCGTGGCATTGCCACGTGCCTGCGAAACAGTGGTGCGCACCAAACGTGGCCGCGCAGATGCCTATGACGTCGGGTGCCTCAACAACTTCGGATACCGCGTTACACAATCTGACGGCAAAGGCGGATACCACGGCAAAGGGTCTTTGCGCTAAATTGAAATAGAATACGCGTGCGTCATGTCCCCATGTCTCGCGTCACTTGGCGGGTGGTTCATGCGTTCCACCCGCCCTTTTTATGATTCTCCTTGCCCTTGTGCCGCGCATCCGCTTTCACAGGGGGTATGATATATACACCTGATTTTTCTTTCGAAACGGCGGCCGCGGGTCGCGGTTATTCTCGTATTGTTGGCGTTGACGAAGTGGGCCGTGGCCCGCTGTCCGGCCCTGTTGTGGCTGCCGCTGTGTGGCTCGATCCGAATCGCATTCCCGAGGGGATGAATGATTCTAAAAAGTTGACCGCAAAACGGCGCGAGGCTCTGTATGATCAAATTCTTGCAGTCGCAGATGTCTCTATTGCGTCCTGTTCCGTCGAAGAAATCGACGAGATCAATATTTTACAAGCCTCTTTACGTGCGATGGAACGTGCCGTGGCAGGCCTGAAAACCCAAGCGGACTATGTTTTGGTCGATGGCAATAAAATCCCCGCTGCGTTCGGGGGGAATGCCGAAGCGATTGTCAAAGGCGATGCGCGATCTTTGTCGATTTCTGCCGCCTCTATTGTTGCAAAAACATGGCGTGATCGGCTGATGGTGGATTTGGCGCAACAGTACCCCGGTTATGGATGGGAAAAGAACGCAGGTTACGGCACCAAACTGCACTTGGAAGGCTTGGCCAAATTCGGTGTGACCCCACACCATAGACGTTCGTTCAAACCTATACACAAGATGTTGTAGCAAGCATTTTTATAACACCTTGATTCAATAAAGAAATTGACCTCGAATCCCGGATGAATCATCTTAGGCCTTACAAAACGACACCAAAAATGGTGCGACTATATCGCTCGTAAGGGCGTTTCTGTGAGGCAGAACATGACTAAAAATACACGCAAGGAAGCACCCGTGCTTCCGCTCAATACTATTATGTCCGGTGATTGCATCGAGGCGATGAACAGTCTTCCCGAAGGCTCCGTTGACCTGATCTTTGCTGATCCGCCCTATAACCTGCAATTGCGCGGCGATTTGCATCGCCCTGACAATTCCAAAGTTGACGCGGTTGACGACTCTTGGGACCAATTCGACAGCTTTAAAGTTTATGACGATTTCACCCGTGAATGGCTTGCAGCCGCGCGTCGCCTTCTCAAACCGAATGGCGCGATCTGGGTGATCGGTTCTTACCACAACGTGTTCCGCCTTGGCGCGGAATTGCAAAACCAAGGCTATTGGTTGCTCAACGACGTTGTGTGGCGCAAATCAAACCCGATGCCAAACTTCCGCGGCAAGCGCTTTACCAATGCGCATGAAACGCTGATCTGGGCTTCGAAAAACGAAGGCGCGAAATACACCTTTAATTACGAAGCGCTGAAAGCCCTCAACGAAGGCATTCAAATGCGCTCTGATTGGGTTTTGCCAATCTGCAACGGCGGCGAGCGTTTGAAAAACGAAGATGGCGACAAAGCCCATCCAACGCAAAAACCACAAAGCCTTTTGCACCGTCTTTTGATCGCGACCACCAACCCCGGTGATGTTGTGCTTGATCCATTCTTTGGCACAGGCACCACGGGCGCCGTCGCGAAAATGCTTGGCCGTGATTACATCGGCATCGAGCGCGAAGAAAAATACCGCAAGGTTGCTGAAAAGCGTCTTAAATCCATCCGCAAATTCGACAGCGAGGCTTTGAAAGTCTCAACATCGAAACGTGCCGAGCCACGTGTGCCTTTCGGCCAATTGGTCGAACGCGGCATGTTGCGCCCTGGCGAAGAACTGTCGTCTTTGAATGGTCGTCATAAAGCCAAAGTGCGCGCCGATGGCACGCTCGTGGGCAATGATGTCAAAGGGTCTATCCACCAAGTTGGGGCGCATCTTGAAGGCGCGCCCAGCTGTAATGGTTGGACCTATTGGACCTACAAGCGCGATGGACAAAACGTGCCAATCGATTTGCTACGTCAGCAAATTCGCGCGGAAATGAACTAAGGGCACTTTCCAACAATTTGGTTTGATCGATCCTCCGTAAAAGGGGGTCGGTTAGATCTGCCCGACAGTTAGCATACAGTTGCCATACATATAGCATATGCCAAACAGACGGATCGCAGACCGCCCTTTTGGGCAGGGTTGCGCCCTGTTTGCGCACAAAAAGTTACCGCCTGATGCCTGTGGTCTGACTTCCACGGCATCCTCCTTGCCCCGCCTTATGGCGGGGCTTTTTTATGGGCGTACTTTTATAATCGGGGCAGGGGATTGGTGCCCTGTTTGTAGGGCTCCCAGTCTTTAAATGTAGCAATATCAGGGTAGTACTGCTTACGCCATTCTTTGACACGCGGGTTCATAACGCGTCGCCACAAAGGCGGCACCATGGCCGCAAACGTCATCACAGGATAGCCATAGGGCAACTGCGGCGCGTCATCTTCGGAATAGTTTTGCAGTAGCGGGAAACGACGATCTGGCTTGTAATGATGATCGGAATGGCGCTGCAAATTGATCAACAACCAATTGGTCGCCATCTGCGCCGCATTCCAACTGTGATGTGGTTGAACATGCTCATATTTTCCGTCGCCAAGGTGCCTGCGCGTGAGGCCGTAATGTTCCACATAATTGGTCAATTCAAGCTGCCAAACGGCAATGAAAGCCTGCCAAATAAATAGGAAAAATCCGGCTGTTCCGCCAAGTAATACGGCCAAAATCAACATGCAAAGTTGCAATATCCAATAGCGAAAATGTGGGTTGCGCGGGTGCAAGGCAGGCAAGTCGCGCCGTGCCAAAAGCGCCTTTTCCGCAGCCCAAGCAGACATAGGCCCCTCATACAGAACACGCCAGAAAAAGTGATGAAATCCTTCATTGTATAGCGCCGTCACCGCATCGCGCCGTGTGCCGACATGCTTGTGATGCACCAGTAAATGTTCGGTCCGAAAATGCGAATAAAGCACTGATGCCAATAGTAAATCCCCAAGCCAGCGCTCTAGTTTATTGCCCTGATGCAAAAGCTCATGGGCATAGACTATGCCGATTGTGCCAGAGGACACGCCAAGGCTAAAGAACAGCACAATGATCTCTGTGCGCGACAGGTGATCCGTATGGGTGACGAAGTAGATCAACCCATAAATCATCACGAATTGAACCGGAAACCAGATCAACGTGACGAGCCGATAAAGGCTAAGTTCACTGTCTGGCGTATCGGGATCAGGATTGTCGGTGTTCATGCCCAAAAGACGGTCGAGAATTGAAAACAAATACCAAGCGTAGATTGGCACCAAAAAGGTCATCCAGCCACCGTGCAAAGCGCCAATCCAAAGCAAGGGTACAACGCCAAGCGACAACCAAAATGGCAGTGCATTACGGGTGCAAATCGTGGACATATTCATCGCTAAATTCCTTGCATCTGGCCGTGATGCGCACAGTATATATCAATCCGTAAAATTGGGTTGCGCTATATCGAATACTTTTCGCATGACTGTTGGCAAATCCGAAGATTTAAATTCGTTGGCCCCTAATGTGATATGGGATTCTGATATATTTTGGATGTCTGACGCGACCATCACGCGCAAGAAAAGATGGAAATGCGTGAAGGTGTGTTTGATCTCACCCAGCTCTGTCCAGTCTGCATCAAACGGTGGTTCATGTTGTGCCTCTGTCGCCCACTGTGATCCGGGCCAGCCAAGCATACCGCCCAGTAATCCTTTTTCAGGACGCCGTTCTAATATCCAAGCTTTTGAAGGGGTTCGTGCGATATAGGCAAACCCTTTGCGCGTGGGTTTAACTGGTTTCGCTACCTTTTTTGGCAACTCCGCAGCCGTGCCTTTTGTGCGTGCAATACAGGGCGCAAACCACGGGCAAATACCGCACGCAGGGGACTTGGGTGTGCAAATGGTCGCGCCCAAATCCATGATCGCTTGCGCATAATCGCCCGCACGTTTTTTTGGTGTGGTGCGTGTTGCCAAATCGGTCAGCTGAGGTTTCGATAGGGGCAGCGGGTCATGCACGTTATGCAGTCGCGACATCACGCGTTCGACGTTTCCATCCACCACAGTTTCAGGCAGATCAAAAGCAATCGAGGCGACGGATGCGGCTGTATAAGGCCCGATGCCGGGCAGTGACAAAAGTGTTTTGCGATCTTGTGGGAAAATCCCGCCATGATCGGTGGCGACCACGCGGGCGCATTTTAAAAGGTTGCGCGCACGGGCGTAATACCCAAGGCCCGCCCATTCACCCATGACTTGATCATCAGGTGCTGCGGCAAGATCATTTACGGTGGGCCAAAGAGACGTGAAACGTTCAAAATACTTTTTTACGGCCGCTACGGTGGTTTGTTGTAGCATCACTTCTGATAGCCAGATTCGGTATGGGTCAGGCTTGATTCCAGCTTTGCGTTGCGCAGGCCCCACACGCCACGGCATTTCACGCGCACTTTTATCGTACCAAGCAAGCAAAGACGTGGCCAATTCCCCATGATTCATCTCGTGTTTCACTCCGTCACGTAATCTTTAGTGCGCGTCATCGGGTTTTGTCTGGTAACGCTTGGCCCTCAAGTTAGAATAGAGCTTGAGATTGGATACACCAGATGCGTAAAGCAAAAGCCACACAGAAAAAGACGCCGGCCGCTGGAATAAAGCGACGCAAAAAGGGATTCGAAATGACTTCGGGTCTTTTGCAGTCGCGCATTCGTCAGGCGACCGAAACGCGTGGGTTTTCCGAGATGCGCCTTTTGACCCATTGGGTTGAAATCGTGGGTGAAAGCACGGCGTCTATGGCACGACCTATTAAGGTGAGCTATGCCAAGGGTGGTTTTGGGGCGACTTTGGTGCTTTTGACCACAGGCTCTTATGCCCCGATGTTGCAAGCTGAGCTGCCCAAGATCCAAGATCGGGTGAATGCCGTTTACGGGTACAGTGCGATCAGTCGTATTCATATCACCCAAACAGCGCCCACTGGTTTCTCTGAAGGTCGGGTGCAGTTTGAACATGTGAAAGAAAAGCCGCGCAGCCAGCCAAGCCCAAAAGTTTTGGCCGAAGCGCATGAGTTGTCCGCAGGGGCGCAGGATGAAAACTTGCGCCGTGCGCTTGAAAAATTGGCCAGCAGCTTTTTGCACCGTGCCGACAATACACTGAAAAAGGTAGACCGATGAACAGACGTAATTTTATGATGACCACAGCTCTTGCCGCACTCGGTGTTGGGGGGGCGTACATATACACTTCAAAGCCTCAGGTTACTGATTTTCTAGTCGAGCCTGCAAGCGCCCAAGACGCGGCTGATGTTGATACGTCTATGGTGAAAGACTTGGTGATGGGCGAAGCTGATGCCCCAATCGAGTTGATTGAATACGCATCTTACACCTGTCCGCACTGTGCTAATTTTCATGCGACTGTGTTTGAGCAACTCAAAGAAAACTACATCGACACTGGCAAAGTGCGCTTTGTGTACCGCGAAGTTTATTTCGATAAATACGGTCTTTGGGCTGCTATGGTTGCACGCTGCGGTGGTGATCTGCGGTACTTTGGTATTCAAGGCATGCTGTATGAGCAGCAACAAGATTGGATTGCTGGTGGTAAAGATGCGATGGAAATCGTTGAAAACCTACGCACCATTGGCAAGAAAGCCGGTCTGTCGGATGCCGACCTTGATGCATGCATGAACGACGGTGCTATGGCGCAAGCGATGGTTGCGAAATTCGAAAGAGAAGTGGCCGAGTACGACGTAAGCGGTACGCCGACATTGATCATCAATGGCGAGAAAAACTCCAATATGTCTTATGATGATTTGGCTCAAAAGCTTGATGCTCTTTTAGAAGCTTAAGCACTAAGTGATCCCAATCTTCGCCAATATGGCGTCGATTGGGGTCTCATCTTGAATTGTTAGGCGCACTGGTAGCGTTAGCACTTTCATTTGAAAGGCGCGGGGCAATCGCACTGCGTCTTTTTCCGTTGTGACCATTTGAGCGTCCAAGGTTGCGGCTTCGATTTCAAGCCGTTTCATCAAGGCTAGTGACAAAGGTTGATGGTCTCGCAGCGGTTCAGCCCGCACCAATGTGGCGCCAAGCGTTTCGAGCGTCGCAAAGAATTTTTCAGGGTGCCCAATGCCTGCAAATGCCAAAGCGCGCAGACCGGCCCAGTCCATACCGGTTTCAATCACTGACAGGCTGGCTTGAACGCGTGGCAGAGATATGTGGTCGCCCCATGTGGTATCAAACCGATTTTGCGCATCCTGATCGCCAATAGAGATGACAATGTCACCACGCTTTAGGCCGACATCAACAGGTTCGCGCAACGGTCCCGCAGGCATGACACGCCCATTTCCAAAGCCGCGATGAGCATCTACAATTACGAATGTTACGTCTTTGATGACGGATGGGTTCTGCATCCCGTCATCCAATAAAATAACATCGGCACCATTTTCTTGCGCGGCCTTAACCCCAAGAGCACGATCTTTGGCCACCCAAACGGGGGCAAAAGCAGAGATCAACAAAGGTTCATCCCCGACATCGCCTGCGCTGTGCGTGCGCTCAACAACGCGAATGGGGCCAGTCAATTTGCCGCCGTAGCCCCGTGAGACAACGTGAACGGTTTTCCCCATGGCTTGCAGTTTTTGTACCAGCGCAATGACGGTGGGCGTTTTGCCCGTACCGCCAGCGTTGATGTTGCCAATACAGATCACAGGCACGGACGCTTTGAAGCCGGGTTGCGCAACGCGCCGTGCTGTGCCCCAGGCGTAAAGCCGTGCGAGAGGTACTAGAGCATGGGCCTTCCAACCCGCGGCGTTTGGGGGCTTGTGCCAAAACAGGGGCGGGTTCATGAAGGCATCCCTTCGCGCAGGTCTAAAATTTCGTGTATTAACTCGGCCACGCGGTCTGTAACTTCGGCACCTTCAGAGCAAACTTGCCATGCGGCGCTGGCCATAAGAGCCGCGGTATCAGGGGCTAAAAGTTCAGTGATTGCTTCGCCAAGCTGCGTTCCTGCCTTGATGCGGCGCGCAGCGCTTGCGGCTAAAAATCGATCATAGCTGCTGGTATGATTTGCAACGTTAGGTCCATGTACAATGGCCGATCCGAAAGTCGCAGCGGGGTAGGGATCGCAGCCGCCACTATTGGTGAGAGAGTGGCCTAGGAATGATACGGGTGCTAACCGATACCATAGACCGTCTTCGGATGCGTTTGAGACGATCAAAACTTGCACAGCTTCTGAAATTTGAGCTGCGCTTGTGCGCGTTATAGCGTTTAAGCCTATTTCGGCGCAGTACATTTCAATTTGGGATGCTGCGTCATTGCTGTCGGTTGAGATGATTAAAAGCAATCGATGGGCACGGCGTAAAGCAGTTTTATGGGCGCATATCACGTCATTAATTTCGCCAACCGTGATGTGGGCTGCAAACCAAGCGGGGCGTATGCCTATCTCTTGAGAAAGGGCGTCCAGTTCGGCTTCGTTCACGGTGGGGGCTCTGCCGCCCTCTTCCAAATGTCCGAGCACTTCGATGCTGTCTATGCTCAATCCTGCACGCCGCCACAGGGCTGCATTGGCGGCACGTCCAACGAAAACATGTTCGAACATGCCTAACGCCGCAACCCGTAATCCTGGAATGGTTTGCGGGATGTCTAGCGCGTATGCCCCATCAGGTGCATCGCATGAAATAGACGGGATTCCACGCGCTTGCACTTGTTCGATCAATGCAGGACGAAAGGCACCGCCGACCCAAACCAAGCAATTTGGTGCCCAGTGGTCCAAGAAACGCCGCACTATAGACAGCCGTTCATCGGGGGCGTGCGCCATATAAAGATCGTCAGGAAGCACATGGGGCAGGGGGGATTTAAGCGTCGTGGTCAAAATCCCGCTAAGATCAGGCCGCTCATCCTTTAGACGTCGAAACAATTCGATCGCAGAGGCAATTGCGCGCGGCGAGCCTGCATTTAGCCAAATCACACTACCTTTTGGTCGTGTTGGTGCATTCTGAGCAAGGCGCTGAAATGCTTCGGCCTGCGCTACAGCGCCAGCCGCCAGCTGTTGCTCAAGCAAAGCTTGAACAGCCGTTTCAGAGCGAGATGAAAAGGCCGCATACGCAATGAGAGAAAGCGGTCTGGCCATGTGGCCTACCCCTTATTTCCCAAGCTCTTCAGTGGAAGACGTGCCAGCTTCTTCGTCGCGCAGGCGGTGCAGGTGCGCAATGAAATAGCGCATATGAGCGTTGTCCACGGTGCGCTGGGCTTCAGCTTTCCATGCGGAATGCGCTGTGGCGTAGTCTGGGAAAATGCCGACCACATGAATGTCGTCTACGTTTCGGAAAGTTGTTGTTGATGGGTCGACCAATTCGCCGCCAAACACCAAATGCAAACGTTGTGTCATTGTTCTCTCCGTATGAGGATCTAAGCCGCACCCTAGTCATATGCGGTGTATGGTCAAGCGGCACGGTGAGGTTGATTAAAAAATAAGCTATATGGGTTTTGTGCGAAAAAAATAGGCGATGGCTGTTGTCCTTTCTCCAAAGCTAAGCTCATCATTGATATATGACCAAGGCATTTAACACCCCCACGAAACTCATCGTCTTTACAGATCTTGATGGCACTTTGCTTGATCACGACACTTATACATGGACCCCTGCGCAACCTGCGTTAACGTTGATGAAATCGCTTGGGGTGCCTTTGATCCTTGCAAGTTCAAAGACTGCATTTGAAATGGTTGATCTTAGACAAGAGCTTGGATTTGAGCATTGCCCTGCCATTGTGGAAAATGGTGCGGGTCTGTTGCCTGCCTTTGCGCAACCCACGCAAGACGCGTCGCAACATTCCCAAATCGCGCAAGCCTTGTCGCAGATGTCGTCTGATTTACGAACGTGTTTTGCAGGGTTTTCTGATTGGAGCCCTGAACACTGTGCACAGATGACGGGCTTGCCGGTGAAGCAAGCTAAGGCCGCACAGCAACGCCAATTTTCCGAACCTGGTGTGTGGTCCGGCACAGATGCACAACTGGATCAATTTTTGAAAATACTGGCTGAACAAGGTATCTCTGCACGGCGCGGCGGGCGGTATTTGACGCTGTCTTTTGGTGCAACAAAAGCGGATTGGATGGCGCAGATCACCGTAAATTTCGACCCTAAACCAGCGACTATGGCACTGGGCGATGCACCCAATGATGTCGAAATGATATGCGCCGCCGACTTTGGGGTCATCATCTCAAATACACATGGCCCAAGTATACCAACGCTTGCAGCAGAGGCCGCGCAGCCCATTATCAGAACAACTTTGGCAGGCCCCCAAGGTTGGAACATCGAGGTGCTCGCGCGTCTCGAAAAAATGTACGAAGAAAAGGAATAGACTATGGCAGATTTTCACCAAGGCGGGCATGTCGCCACGTTACACAATCTGCGCGTCAATCAACCGGATGCGCTGGTGCGTGAACTGGAAGCCTTTACCTCCACGCGTAAAATCACGTTGATTTTGCCCTCGTTGTTTTCTGAATTGGAAGGCGAAGCTTTGCCGGACATCATTGATGAGTTGAACAAGGTTGATTTTATTCATCGGATCGTCATCGGACTCGATCGCGCCACCGAAGAACAGTATAGATATGCGTTGAAATTCTTTTCCAAACTCAAAGCGGATCATGTTGTTTTGTGGAACGATGGTCCAAGATTATCCCAAGTAGACGCACGTTTGACAGAGCTGAAACTGTCCCCTAGTGAACCGGGAAAAGGTCGCAATGTTTGGTTCTGCATGGGCTACACGATTGCGCAAGCCGACAGTGCAGTGGTTGCGGTGCATGACTGCGATGTGCTGACCTATAGTGCCGATATGTTGGCGCGTTTGGTATATCCTGTGACCAATCCGCGGTTCCCATATCAGATGTCCAAAGGGTTCTATCCGCGGGTGGCCGACGGGAAACTCAACGGGCGCGTGTCGCGGCTTTTGGTTGCGCCGATTTTAAGCGCAATGGCAAAAGTTTTGGGTCCGCGCGAGTATTTGGACTTTATTTCGGACTTTCGCTATCCGCTTGCGGGTGAGTTTGCGATGCGCACATCTATCTTGCCAGATATGCGTATTCCGTCCGATTGGGGTCTGGAAATCGGGCTTTTGTCAGAAGCATGGCGTAATCTGTCGCCGCGTTCTGTCTGTCAGGTTGAAGTGTCAGATCGTTATGATCACAAGCATCAAGACTTGTCCGAAGAAGACGCCACCGCAGGCCTATCGCGGATGTCTGTCGATATTTGTAAAGCGCTGTACCGCAAGTTGGCGGCGGATGGCACGGTGTTCTCCGAAGAGATTTTCCGCTCAATCAAGGCAACCTATTTTCGCGATGCGTTGGATTTGATCGAAACCTATTTCAACGACGCGCAAATGAATGGGCTGCATGTGGACCGCCACGTGGAAGAGAAAACAGTCGAATTGTTTGCGTCAAATATCATGCGAGCAGGGCAGGTGTTTTTGGACAATCCTATGGAGACGCCTTTTATTCCCAACTGGTCGCGTGTGCATGCCGCTGATCCTGATATCACCACATCGATGATCCAAGCTGTTGCGGAGGATATGAAAGAGTATTCTGAGGCGGTCTAAGTTTTTCGCATAAGCCGTGCGGCGATACTGGATGCAAGCACGGGATTTGCCGCGATGAACCCATCAAAAGCGGGGGTGCTTTGGTTGAACACCGGCGCATCCCCGTTGCGGTCTGTGACCTGAGCGCCAGCCTCATTTGCTATCAACGTGCCGGCCGCAACATCCCATTCCCACGTGTTGCGCAATGACAGCATCGCATCAAAGCGCCCTTCGGCCACCAAAGACATGCGGTAGGCCAAAGATGGACGAAATTTTTGTACGAAATCGGGGCATCCATTTTGCCAGAATTGCGGGACTAGATTGTGACGTGCCGTGAGCAAGCGCGCCCCATCAAGCTCTTGCATTGTGCTTGTTTTAAGGGGGGCACCATTGAGTGTGGCTCCAAGACCCTTTTGCGCGGCAAATAGGCGTTTGCGCATTGGTAAATACACGACGGCTGCAACCACTTCGCCGTTTTCTACAACCGCCAATGAGTGCGCCCAGTTGTGGTCGCCCTCAATAAAACTGCGAGTGCCATCTATCGGGTCTACAATAAAAACATGCTCTTTCGACAATCGGGTATCGGTGTCAGTGGTTTCTTCAGACAGCCACCCATAGGAAGGGCGCGCGGTTAAAAGCGTGTCATGCAGCATTTTATCAACGGCAAGGTCCGCTTCGGTCACGGGGCCAGCACCATCGCCTTTATCCCATATTTTCGGGTGTTTACGCCAAAAAGGGCGTGCAATTTCACCCGCCGCCTGCGCCGCTTTTATCAAAAGGTCCAGATCGTTAAGCACCGGCAATGGTCATGCCTTCAACCAAAAGCGATGGAACAACGCGGCTCAAATGCATGCGAGCGTCATTGGCTGGAATAATGCTTTTCAACATGTCCCGCAAATTACCAGCGATTGTGCATTCGTTCACGGGATATGTGATTTCGCCGTTCTCAACCCAAAACCCAGATGCGCCACGTGAGTAATCGCCGGTTGTCGGATTGATGGATGACCCGATCATGGATGTGACCAAAAGCCCAGTGCCCATATCTTTGATCAGAGCATCTCGGGAACGGTCACCTTGTGTCATGGACACATTTGTGGGCGACGGCGATGGTGGAGAGCTGACCCCGCGCGATGCGTTTGATGTGCTGGTTTGCCCAAGTTGACGAGCGGTGGCCAAGTCCAACGTCCATCCCATCAAGATACCATTTTCAACGATGGCGCGTTCACGTGTGGGCAGGCCCTCGGCATCAAACAGGCGCGAACCTGAGGTGCGCTTGCGGTGCGGTTGTTCAGTGATGTTCAAGTTTGTGGGCAAAACCTGTTCGTTCAGACTGTCACGCAGCCAACTGGACCCACGCGCAATTGCGCCACCATTGACGGCGGCCAAAAGATGCCCAAGCAGGGTCGATGAAATGCGTTCGTCAAACAGCACAGGAAACGTTCCTGTCTTGGGTTTGCGTGCGCCAACACGGGACAATGTATTTTGTGCGGCACGGTTGCCAATGTCTTCGGGACTCATCAGATCGGCTTGAAAAATCCGACTGTCGCCAAAATAGTCACGCTCCATATTTGAACCTGCGCCCGCAATCGCAACACAGCTCAGGCCGCGATCTGATCGTTCATATCCACCAGAAAATCCGTTGGTTGCTGCCAAGTGAACCTGTCTGCGTCCATATCCAGCTGATGCACTTTGAACTTGTGAAATTCCGTCGTTTTCAAGCGCGGCGGCTTCGGCGCGCCGTGCGTCGTCTTCAAGATCGGCTGCGGCGGGCTCATCTGTCGGGTCGAACATTTCCAATGCGCTGCAATCGCGATCAGTCGCGAGTTGATTTGCCTCGGCCAGTCCAATGTAGGGATCATCGGGAGACAATTTTGCCATCGCCACAGCGCGCTCGGCGATGGTTTCGATCGTTTCGTTGCGCACGTCAGAGGCAGAGACGCAAGCCTGCTTTTGTCCTACAAATACGCGCAGTCCAATGTCGACGCCTTCTGATCGCTCGGCGTGTTCAAGCACGCCTGCGCGCACATCTATCGATACCGATGTGCCCGTCACCGCAATGGCGTCAGCTGCGTCGGCCCCGTGTGTCTTTGCGGCGTGCAGCAAGGCTGCGGTCAGGTGTGACAAATCTTTGTGCATGGCGTCCTCGGTTTGGCTTTGATCCTGTACTTTGATGCTGCGCACTGCGCAAGTTTATCAAAATGGCAGGGGTTGGCCGTTGATGGTCAAAGCGTCGCCTTGTAGGGCGATGTCAGAGATATATGTATCTGGAGCATCGCCGGGGCGTGCGAAAATACCGAGCATCATTTTGGCACTTGTGCTCATTTGTGGTGGAATAATCCCACTTTGGGTCAGTGTATCAATTAAGGTAATACCACCCGTGAGCGACAAGGTTGCATTCGCGGTTTCAAAGGGGGCGCGCCCAAACTTTTTTGAAACATCTTCGACAAAGATCGCGTCGCCTGAACCTGTCAATGTTGCACCGGCAATCGACACGAAAAGCTTGTTGAGCATCAAGTCAATGGGTTGAAACGGCTCATGGCCATCTGCCAAATCCAGCATGGCAGAAGGGTTTATAAGGTCGATTTTAGACACCATGTTGCCAGTCAGGTCTAGTGTCAGTGCTGCCGGATCATGGGCCATCTGATCTTGAGGGTCGAGCATCATCCAAGCGATTTCTGGCAAGCGTAGCTTATCAATCGCCAACTTGAGACCGACAGGTTTGGGTTGGCTGTTGGCTAAAAGCGGCATGGTCAGGCCGAATTCAACAGTTCCAACACCAAAATCAATTTGAGGGAACGGAATGGCAGATCCATCCACCACAACTTCGGTATTGGTTGTTGTGCCTGCGTAAGTCAACGATCCGTCAGCAATGGTGGCGTTGATCTGGGCTTCTTGTGTTTCCCCAACAATGTGCATCATTTGAGCTGCATCGCCGTTGGTCATTTCAAACGTTGTGTTTCCGATACCATAGCTGAAATTGCCCTCAAGGGATTTCATAAAATCTGTTGGGGCGTTCCCAGCTGTGGTGCTGTTGGTGAAGGCTGCCGTGATGTTAAAGGGTGCAGCTTTAAAGCTGCTTTCCATTGTCGCAAGCTCTGTCGTGCCATTGCTTTCCACTGTCACAGCATCGGCTTGAATATCGATGCCAGATATAAGAGTGCCATCAGCAATCTTAGCAGTCGTTGTTCCATGTACCCCCAGCAGGGTTACCATCTGTTCGGGCACAATTGCGATACCGTCTTTGATTTGTTTTTCAGTTCCGTAAGTCACTGTGCCTGGCAAAATATTGTAAGAAATTTCGTTTGGGGTGCCTGAGGCAATAACGGTATTGTCCATGGTTATCGTGCTGCGGACTTCGAACGCATCAAAGCCAAGCATTGGCTCGCCTTTTATGACAGTGATGTAGGTGCCAGATTCTGGTATCGTGATTTTTACAGTGCCATTTGGCAGGTCTTGCAACATGATCCGTGGCAAGCTGCCTGTTAGGGTCATGCCGTCCATAGCGAGGTCCGACGCATTGATCAAAACGTCATAGGCCACCAATGTGTCGGCGTCTTGCTCAAGGCGCGCCGTGTAATTTTGTCCCATGCTTTGGGCAAAAAACTGCCAATTGTTCCACACATCGTGGGCAGAAACGTCTGCAAAGCTGGCTGTAGCTGAACAAGTAAGTGCTGCAGAAATCAAAAATGAAATACGATGTGTCATAAGAATATCCAATGAAAACTTTGCGCCAGAGTTTCATGCAAGTGGAGTGAGGGTCAAGGCTGGATGCCAATACAAATGCGCAGTACAGTTGCAATAAATCAAAGGGCTAAGATGATCAATCTCACTGGAAAAACCGCACTCATAACCGGCGCCAGTCGTGGCATTGGTGCACAGACAGCGCGAATTTTCGCCGATGCAGGGGCGAAAGTTGCCCTACTGGCCCGTAGTGCGCAAGAACTCGAAGCTTTGGCGCAAGATATAGGCCCCAACGCCTTGGCGCTGCCGTGCGATATTTCCGACTCAGCGGCCCTAGAGGTGGCTGTAAATACAGCACGCAAAACGCTTGGGCCGATTGATATTCTTGTGAACAACGCGGGCGTTATTCATCCGATTGGCAAGATGATTGATATGGATGTCGAAGAGTGGAGCAAAGCCATAGAGATCAACCTCAAGGCGGTGTTTGGTGCTATGCGATTGATCGTTCCAGATATGGTTGCGCGTGGGGGCGGCACTGTGTTGTCGGTGTCTTCCGGCGCGGCGCATGGACCTGTCGAAGGGTGGAGCGCCTATTGCACATCAAAAGCGGGGGCTGCGATGCTCACCCGTATGCTGGACCTCGAAGAGCGCGCCAATGGCATTCGTGTACTTGGACTGTCGCCGGGAACAGTGGCCACCGAAATGCAGCGCGAGATCAAGGCCTCTGGTATCAATGCTGTCAGTCAGCTTGATTGGAGCACGCATATTCCCGCGGATTGGCCCGCCAAAGCGCTGCTGTGGATGTGCGGCCCTGATGCCGACGCATTTCGAGGCCAAGAGATTTCATTACGCGATGAAACGATACGCCGCCTGATAGGATTGACCACATGATTGATTTGAAACGCCAAGGTGATCTTTGGACAGTGACTCTAAATCGGCCTGAGAAAGCCAATGCACTGACAGCGCAGATGCTTGAGCGGTTGATTGATATTGCGGGGGACGCCCATGGGAACGCAAAAGTACTGGTGCTCACAGGGGCTGGATCAATCTTTTGTGCAGGTGCTGATCTAGATGAGGCGCGCGCAGGTCTGGCAGTGTCTGATCTTTGGGAAACTCTGTCCACTGCGATTGCGAACTTGCCGTGCATGACTGTTTGTGCGCTGAATGGAACGCTGGCTGGCGGCGCTTTTGGCATGGCCTTGGCGTGCGATATCCGTCTGAGTGTTCCACAGACAAAATTCTTTTATCCCGTGATGCGGTTGGGTTTTCTGCCACAACCCTCAGATGCAAAACGATTGACGCAATTGATCGGTCCCGCACGCACTAAAATGATCCTTATGGCCGGTGAAAAAATTGACGCGGCAGAGGCGCTGTCGTGGGGCTTAATTGATCGTAGTGTCGCACCTGATCAGCTAGACCAAGCAGTACATAATCTGTGCGCACAAGTTTTGCAGGCCGAGGTATCACATATCCAAGCTATCAAAGGTTTAAGTTCTCTATGATGTCTGATGCGGGCGCTGATGTGCCAAGCGAAACTGTTGATGCTCTTGTGATTGGTGCTGGTCCTGCGGGTCTTATGGCTGCCGAACAGCTGGGCCGTGCAGGTGTGCAGGTTGTGATTGCTGATGCCATGCCTTCCCCCGCGCGCAAGCTTTTGATGGCGGGAAAGTCGGGATTGAACCTGACCAAAAATGAAGACCAGCAAGCGTTCCAGAAAAATTTTATACCTTTGCCAACAGCGCTTTCAGCCGCATTGGATGCGTTTGGATCCAACGAATTGATGCATTGGGCAGAAGGCTTAGGGCAACCCGTCTTTACAGGGTCGACGGGGCGTGTCTTTCCAAAAGCGATGAAAGCGTCGCCTTTGTTGCGCGCTTGGCTTGGCCGACTTGATGGCTATGGGGCGGACCTGCGCCGCAAGTGGCGCTTGGTTGATCTTGAAAATGGCGCCCTGTTTGAAACGCCAGATGGCCTCCGCCGCGTCCATGCTAAAGCAACTGTTTTGGCGCTGGGCGGTGCAAGTTGGGCCAAGTTAGGGTCTGATGGGCGTTGGGCATCTTTGCTGACAAGTCAAACTACCGCTGCATTTGAACCCGCAAATGCGGCGCTGTCACATACGTGGAGTTCTCATATGAACCGCCATTTTGGTGCAGCCGTGAAAGGCGTCGCATTGCGCAGTGGCCCGTATGCCTCTCGAGGTGAGTTTATCATATCGCAGCGCGGCCTTGAAGGCGGCGGTATCTATGCGGTGTCGCGCGGTGTGCGTGAAGGGCATGAATTGGTGATCGACTTGCTGCCAGACATGTCTATGGACCAAGTAAAATCGACCCTAATGCGGCGAAAATCGAAAGACAGTCTTGCCAATGCTTTGCGCAAAATGCTGCGACTGACGCCAGAAAAAATCGCTTTGGTGATGGAATTTGCACGCCCGCTGCCTGCCGATATTGCCCCGATTTTAAAGGGCCTCAAGATACCAGATGTGTCGTTACGGCCCATGGATGAAGCCATATCAACTGCAGGCGGTGTGCGGTTCACATCGTTGAGCGACACTTTTGAATTCACTCAAATTCCAACAGTTTTTGCCTGTGGTGAAATGTTGGATTGGGAAGCGCCCACTGGCGGTTATCTTTTGACGGCCTGTTTCGCAACAGGCAGAGCTGCGGGACTTGGCGCTATCGCCGCTGTGCAAGCATCGAAAGACGAATAAGCGCACGCTCCATAACGGCCATAGTTGGCGCGCGCGACGATGATCTGAGCGTTAGGTCCGTGTCCGTCAGCACGCCCAGAGCGACCTCAAGTTTATACATGCCCCAGTTTTGGGCCTGCTTGGTCATGCGATCACGCCGTGGGCCAAAAATAGGCGGACGGGCGCGAGCAATCCCAGAGGCAGCGCCGCCCGGATCAGACGCGGCTGAATGCAACGCGCGAAAATGGCGCATGGTGAAAATCGACAGAGCCACGGGATCGATGCCTTGGCCTTCGACTTTTTGCATTATGGGGCCCAACTCAACAGTGCGCCCTTCGGCCACAATGTTCAGCACGTCATCGACTTCAGCTTCAATCGTGGCGGGCGCGCAGTTGGCAATGTCTTCGCTGGTCACCGCTGCCGGATCACCGATCTTGTACAGCGCAAGTTTTTCTAACGTTTGACGAAAATCGCCGGGGTCTAAACTGCGGGATAGGGTTTCGATGTCTGACATTGCCTCGCTTGAAATCGTGCCGATGCCTGATTTCTTCAACGTGGCTTCAATTTCCCCACGGGACGGTGGATCAGTATAAATCGCAGCCGCAAACCCATTTGGGTGTGTTTCAAAAAATTTGCGCAGTTTTGAGGTGGCCTTGAGATTACCTGCGGTGACAACGACCTGCGCATCGCCATCTCGCCAGTCTGACATGCTTTCAATGATGGTGCTGGCAAGCTGTTCCGTAACATCTTCGACAAACGCGACACGTGGGCCGGGGAAAAACCCTTGAGCTTTGATCGCATCTGCCAGCATGGCTTTGTCTTTGCGCAATTCTGCGGCAGAGATTCGCGTTAGGCGCATTTCTTCTTCGCCTTGCGGGCCGACAAGTGCTGCAATTAAATCTTGCCGTTTTAACGCGACCCGCATCGCATCTGCCCCGAACAACAAAACGCCAGCTTTTTTAGGGTCTGGTTTCGCGAAATATCCAACAGCTTCGCGCGGGGAGAGTTTCATTTTTGTATCGCTATTTTTGCTTGGATTTGCGCCGCTATTTGGTCAGCTAAAATTGACATCAAACGGTCATACGCATCGCGCGTCGCCGTTACAGACGACACGGTCGATCCCGTTGCGGAATAGGCGGTAAAGCTGGCAGCCTCACCCGATGCCACTGTTTGACCATCTGCCACAGTTGTCAGCGCATATTTGGCGGAGCCTTTGACGTGATAGCGCGTGATTTCTTGATCCGGCGTGATCCCGACCGCGTCCTCACTGGTCGTGATCTTATACGTCAAAAGGTATTTTTCAGCCTGAGGTTGGGCAAAGATGTCTTCCAGCTTATGTGCCAACGTATAGGATTCGCGGTCTTCGGGCTGTGCGACCCGCACCATGCCGCGCAGCGCAGTGGCACCGCCATTTGGGCCGTAAGCAGGCTGAAAGCCGCAGCCCGCGAGGGCCACGACAGAGAGTAAAAAAGTTCTGCGATTAAACAACAACATTGACGATACGACCCGGAACCACGATGAGTTTTTTCGGCTGCCCGCCATCGAGCGCCTTCACGACAACGTCGGCTTTCAGAACAAGCTTTTCAACCTCTTCTTTCGACATGTCTTTGGGCACAGTGATTTCATCGCGACGTTTGCCGTTGATTTGGATCGGCATTGTCACGGAATCCTCGACCAACATGGCCTCATCCGCGACGGGCCAAGGCGCATGAACGATCATGCCTGCGCCGCCTAAAATGGCCCACATTTCCTCAGATAAATGCGGTGTCATTGGGGACATCAGTTGCGCAAGGGTTTTGAGGGCAAAACGTTTTGCATCGCGGCCAGCCTTTGATTTGGCGATGGCATTGGTGAAACCGTAGAGTTTGGCGATAGATGCATTAAACCCGAAACTATCAACGCCCAAGGTTACCTCGACAATGGCTTTGTGCGTTGCGCGAATCAGATCTTCATCGCCTTGGCCTTGCTCTGGCGTATCTTCAAGTTCTGCTGCCAAACGATGTACGCGGGTCAGGTGTTTAGCGGATGCTTCAGCACCTGAAGCCGTCCATTCCACATCGCGTTCAGGCGGGCTGTCTGACAGCACAAACCACCGCGCAGTGTCTGCGCCGTATTGTTTTATGATCTCAACCGGATCGACCACGTTGTTCTTGGATTTCGACATCTTGGCGGATGGGATCACCGTGATCTTTTCGCCTGTTGCCGCGACAACAGTTTCGCCGTCGCGTTCTTCAACTTCCTCGGGGTAGTGGTAAATCGCGCGGCCATGCTCATCAGTGCGTTCCGCGTTTTGATAGATCGCGTGGGTGACCATGCCTTGGGTGAACAACGCATTGAACGGCTCGCGGGCGCTGTCTGGCAGGTGGCCGGTTTCGTTCATCGCACGGGCAAAGAAACGCGAGTACAACAGGTGCAAAATCGCGTGTTCGATGCCGCCGATGTACTGGTCGACATTCATCCAATATTCGGCATCTGCTGCCACGGTTGGGGTTGTCGCGTGGGGCGCTGTGAAACGCGCGTAATACCAAGAGCTGTCCACAAATGTGTCCATCGTGTCGGTTTCTCGCAGAGCATCTGCACCACAATTAGGGCAAGCACATTGACGCCAAGTTGGATGGCGGTCCAGTGGGTTGCCGGGGATGTCGAAAGTCACATCATCAGGCAGCTCAATTGGCAGATTTTCTTTCTTTTCAGGCACCACGCCGCAGGCATCACAATGCACAACAGGGATCGGACAGCCCCAATACCGCTGACGCGACAAGCCCCAATCGCGCAAGCGATACTTAGTTACGCCATGACCAACACCGTTGGATTCGCAAAAATCAACTGCGGCTTCGACAGCCTCTTCGCCTGTTTGAATTTCTTCACCGCTGAAGCCACGCGTGTAGCGTACTTTCTCAGTTTTGAGCGGAACGTAAGCTTCATCAGCCTTTGCTTCGCCCTCTACTGGGCCAAACACGGCGTTTATCGGCAAGTCGTATTTGGTTGCGAATTCGAAATCACGTTGGTCATGTGCAGGGCACCCAAAGACAGCACCTGTGCCGTAATCCATCAAAATGAAGTTGGCGATATAAACAGGCAATTCCCAAGCCGTATCAAACGGATGGCGCACTTTTAGACCTGTATCAAGTCCCAGCTTTTCGGCCTTTTCAATCGCTTCTGCAGTGGTGCCACCTTTGCGGCACTCTTCGCAGAATGCTGCGATGTCTGGATTTTCTTCGGCCAGTTGTTTGGCCAAGGGGTGATCCGCTGAAATCCCCACAAAGGACGCGCCGTTCAGGGTATCTGGGCGCGTGGTGTAAACTTCGACGCGGTCTTGATTAGCGGGGCCATCAATCAGCGAAAAGGCAAACTGCAATCCGCGCGATTTTCCGATCCAGTTTTTCTGCATCGTTTTGACTTTGTCGGGCCAATTGTCGAGCTTATCAATCGAACTCAACAGATCGTCTGAATAATCGGAAATCTTAAAGAACCACTGCGTCAACTCGCGGCGTTCCACCAAAGCACCAGAGCGCCAACCACGCCCGTCTTCGACCTGTTCATTGGCGAGAACCGTCATGTCTATCGGGTCCCAATTGACCACAGCGTTCTTGCGGTAGACCAAGCCTTTGTCCAGCATATCGATGAACATGGACTGTTGTTGACCATAGTATTCAGGATCGCAGGTGGCAAACATGCGGGTCCAGTCAATCGACAGCCCCAGCGGTTTCATCTGATCGACCATCGTGTCTATGTTGGCATATGTCCACGTTTTCGGGTGTCCGCCCGATGCCATAGCGGCGTTTTCCGCAGGCATCCCAAACGCATCAAATCCCATGGGGTGTAAGACGTTGTGACCCGTTGACGATTTATAACGCGCGACAACATCGCCCATCGTGTAATTGCGCACGTGGCCAATATGGATGCGGCCCGATGGATAAGGGAACATCTCAAGCACATAGTACTTGGGTTTGCTTTCATCACGCTTGGCGAGAAAAACCTCGCCCTCATTCCAGGCCTTCTGCCATTTTGGTTCAAGATCGGCAGGGGAATAGCGGCTCATGTGTGTATCCTTCGGACTTTCATCAAAACGCCGGGCAAACTGGCCCGGCGCGTGGTCTTAAAACGTCAGCGCCCAGTGGTAAAGTGCGCGTTTGATCACCAAGGCCAAAGCCTATTTTTCGGTGCGCAATTGGCGTGCGCGGGTCAAAATAGCATCTTCAACCGCGTGAATGGTGTCACTGCTTACAGCGCCGCCACGGGTGTAAAGAGATAGGTTCAACGTGCGCGCATCAAGTGCAGGGTCGGTCACATGAATGACAGCGCGATAGGCGCGTCCGCCACCGGGAGGCGTGCCATACCCTGTGATGATGACGCCAGTAAACGGATCGGCGGATTGCACGGGCAAAAAGGACAACACATCAAGCGCTGCGTTCCAAATGTATTTGTTGACTTGTACGCCAGCTTCAAGTGATCCGCGTCCACCGCCTAACACTTTGCGGCTCTTGGCTTGTTCGATCACGATGGTTTCGCCGTTTGGCAATTCCACAGTTTGCCCTGTTTTACGGGTGTCTACGGTTTCGCCGTTGACCTGTGTGGTGCGTCCGCCGCCTGAGAAAGGTCCAGACCCGATTGAGCCAAAGCTGTCGCCTATGGACCCAAAACTGCCGTTGCCGCAACCGGTCAACGTGAGAGCGGCCGTGAGGCCAAGAAAAGCGGTGTGTTTCAGGCGGAGCATACGGTGGTTTCCCTAACGATCAATCGTGGCAACCGTATCGTTCAATTTTAGGATGAACAAGACCTTTGGCGGTGTCATCGGCTTGGAAAGCAGGGATGAGCGCAAACGAAAAGGGCCGCCCCCAAAGGAGCGGCCCCAAAAGTCTAAAGTCTTAGAGACTTAGAATTTGAAGGAAAGAGCAACTGTTGCGCCGTCTTTCAACTCGTAGCCACCTACAACAGTGTCGATGTCGTCACCGCCGCCGACGTTTGTTTGGTCAGCATAAGAAGCGAACAAAGATGCGCCGCCGCCAAGGTCGTATTCAGCAGTTACGTATGTTGCAAAGTCGTCGTCTGTTGTGCTGTCACCGTCGATGTAACCAGCAGAAAGAACAAGACCGTTGTTCAAGTCGTAAGACGCGCCGAGACCGAACTCGTCGCTGCCGTTAAGTGATTTGTAGTAAACTTTACCTTCGATGCTGTTCGCAGCGTATGCCACAGACATACCGTAGTTGTCGTCGAGAGCTGATTCAGACACGTAGAATGCGCCCAAAGTAACGTCGCCAACTGGGTAAGAAACTTCGATACCTGTTGAATCTTCTTTAGCACCCAAAAGTGTTGATTGTGCGTAAGCAACAGTTACGTCAGCACCAGCGAATGATGTACCAACAGACAACGCCAAAACTTCGTAGTCGCTGTAGTCGCCATTGGCAACCGCGTCTGCAGATGTGCCTAGAACGGTGCCATCAGTTTCTTCTTGGTAAGCAGCAGAGAAGCTTACAGCGCCGATTTCGCCTTTAACGCCGACTGAAGTCTGGTATGTGTCACCAGTGTCTGTGTCTACGCCTGTAGAGATGCCAGCTTCGATGCCGCCGAACATGCCGGAAACTTTAAGAACATCTTCGCCGTCAACTTCGGAGAAACGATCTTCGTCCATTTCAGAAACGCCGGACCAGTATTCTTTAGCAGCGTACTCTGTGTCGCCGAATGTCAAAGCGTATGTGCCGTTTGACAAAGACACTGTGAGGTTGTCATCTGTAGTGAAGTCAGTGTCAGTGCCAGCTTCGAAGTTTTCGAGCTCCACGCCGTATGTCAAAGAAGCAGTCCAACCGTTGTCGAGCTCTTGTGACATTGTGATGTCTAGGTCAACGTCTGAGTAAACGCCGTCAGCGTACTCATCGTTGTAGCCCAAAGTAGCAGTACCAGAGAATGATACTTCAGCAGCTGCAGCGCCAGCGAAGGCGACGATGGCAGCGGAGGAGAGAAGAATATTTTTCATTGTTACCCTCGTGGATTGAAAAAATTGTTCATGCTAGGTCGTCCAGCACATGACGAGACAATTGCGACTAAAGCCGCCATGGGTCAAGAGATGCGGGGCTGAGTTGTGCGGTCTGCAGATTAATGGTGCAACTTGGTCACACACGTGTTGCATCAAGCGTGTTTTGCGGCCTAGGTACATGTAAATGATCAAGTTTTATTGGGGTTAGAGACAGCCATGGGTCTGAAAACTATTCAAGATAGGGTCGAAAAAGAGGCCATTCGCGTGGGCAGAGACCCCAAAACGGTGCAACTTATTGCTGTTTCCAAGGTTCAGCCCAATGCGCGGGTCGAACAAGTTTTAAGCGCTGGTCACCGTATTTTTGGCGAGAATCGCGTGCAAGAGGCCGCGGGGAAGTGGCCAGAGTTCAAAAAAAGGTTCTCAGGGGTTGAGTTACACCTGATTGGGCCGATGCAATCAAACAAGGTGCGCCAAGCGATGGACCTGTTTGATGTGATCCATACTGTGGATCGTCCTAAAATTGCGCAGACCCTTGCACGGATCGCTGGCGAGACAGGGCAATGTCCGCGTCTCTATATACAGGTGAACACAGGCGCAGAGCCGCAAAAGGCGGGCGTGCTGCCCACAGATGCGGATGCGTTTATCAAGATGTGCCGTGATTTGGACCTGCCGGTTGAGGGATTAATGTGCATCCCCCCCGCGGAAGAAAGCCCCGCCAAACACTTTGCGCTTTTGGCCGAGATTGCCAAACGCAACGGGTTGGATGGATTGTCTATGGGGATGTCTGGTGATTTCGAATGTGCCATTGCCCATGGTGCGACCTATGTGCGTGTGGGCTCTGCCATCTTTGGGTCGCGCACCTATGAAGCGGATGCATAGGCCCGTCGTCGTCAGGCTTGGCGTAAAAGTTAGCGTATAATAAGTCGGGTGCGGGGCGTGAGGCGCTGGGCAATCCAACGCAGATGATCTGGGCGAAATGCCACGCAGCCCTCTGTTGGGTGACGGGGTTTGCGCCAGCGGTGTACAAATATGGCTGAGCCTTTGTGCGCTGTGGCGTTTGGCCAGTTCCAGTCTGTAAGGATCACAAGATCATAGAGACGATCCCGGCGCCGCAGGTTTTCATGACTGTGCCCAAAGGGCGCTTTGACCAGTTGGTTGTAATCGGGGTGATCGGGTGCATCACACCACAGATCGTGGGGCAGAATCATTTCCCCTGTGATCGGCGGTGTGCGATCGGCTCTATAAAGAATGCCCGGCATATAATGTGTGCCGCGCGGGCTGGCACCGTCGCCTTCGCGTTTGTTGGATGTGATCCCACCTTTGCCAATCGCGCAGGGAAATTTTCGCCCCATAAAGCGCGCGCCCCATTTGCCCACCACGATGTCGGTTTGTGAAAAGGGGTGCATTATAAAAGATGCCCAGACTTTTTGGCTTTGGTCGCAAGATAAGCGCTGTTGTGGCTGTTTTTGCCAACTTCAAGCGGCACACGGTGCACGACTACTATACCTTGTTCTTGCATGCGGGCAATTTTGGCGGGGTTGTTGGTCATCAGGTTGACAGAGTGAAAGCCCATTTCTTTCAAAATAGCAGCACCGATGCGAAAATCGCGCTCGTCGTCTTCAAAGCCAAGCCTATGGTTGGCTTCAACGGTATCATAGCCTTGGTCTTGCAACGCATAGGCGCGCATTTTGTTGGCATGGCCAATGCCGCGCCCTTCTTGGTTGAGATATAGCAAAACACCGCTGCCGTTGGTTCCCATGTGTGTCAGGGCTGCATGAAGCTGTGGGCCGCAATCGCATTTGAGCGAGCCAAACAAATCACCAGTGAAGCATGCGGAATGCAAGCGTGCCAATACAGGCGCGTCGCGATCTGGTTTGCCAATTTCAATGGCAAAGTGTTCTTCACCACCATCATCAGGGCGAAACACATGAACGCGGCCTGCTTCGCTGGCAGCAAGTGGCACGCGGGCGTGGATGATATCGTGTAAGGGCGCGAGCAAAGCCATATAGGGACTGGCATCTTCAACGGGCACAATCGTTAATCCATGCGCAGCAGCTAAATCGAGTGCTTCTGAGGTGTCGACCAAAATAGCTGCGGGCAGCAATCGAGCCGATTTCGTAAGCTTGATTGCGGCGCGGTGGCGCTCTGCACAGCCACCGCGTTGGCTGACAAAGGGACCCTTCATTGGTGTGGCAAGGTCGCCTTCGGGGCTTGCGACTGCTTGGATCCATTCTTTGGTGGCGCTTTTTGGCACCTCAAAGCGGGCTATGTTATTGTCATAAGCGGGGGCTTTGAGCGTTTCAGCGCGACGTGCGGTGATTGCCAAAACTACATCTCCAAGTGATGCGAGCGAGATCAGCCGATCATTTGACAGGTTTTCCGCGGCAATGGCCACAGACGTGCCCGTGGCAGATCGCAACACAATGGGCACCCCCATGCGTAAATCTGCACGGGCGCGGGCGATGAGTTCAGGCAGGCTTGGGGCAAGGCTCATAGTCAGTTCCACTGATAACTTGGGGGATCATGTAGTGATCTTTGTCACAAAATGAAACATTTACCGTCATATTCACACGGTTGCGTGAGAGTGTTGTTGCAAATCTTGTCGAAAGCGTGAGCGCACATCACATCTTTGACAAGAGACACACAAAAAAGGGCATTTAAAATGACCACTCTCAAAAAGATACTGCTGGTTGATGACGATGACGATCTGCGCGAGGCGTTGAGCGAACAGCTGGTGATGACCGAAGATTTCGATGTCTTTGAAGCAGACAGTGGCGCGACCGGTATGGAGAAAATCAAAGATCAGCACTATGATCTTGTGATGCTTGATGTCGGGCTGCCAGACACGGATGGACGTGAGTTGTGCAAGTTGATGCGCAAAAGCGGCGTGAAATGCCCAATTTTGATGCTCACAGGCCACGACACTGACGCCGACACGATTTTGGGGTTGGATGCTGGTGCCAATGACTATGTGACAAAGCCGTTTAAATTCCCTGTGCTTTTGGCACGCATTCGTGCGCAGCTGCGCACGCATGAGCAATCTGAGGCCGCAGTGTTCCAGCTTGGGCCATACACGTTCCAACCTGCGCAAAAGATGTTGGTGACTGAGGATGAAAAGAAAATCCGCCTGACCGAAAAAGAAACCAATATTCTCAAGTACCTGTACCGCTCAACCGAAACAGTGGTGCCGCGCGATGTGTTGCTGCACGAGGTTTGGGGCTATAACGCGGGTGTGACAACGCACACTTTGGAAACGCATATCTATCGTTTGCGTCAAAAGATTGAACCCGATCCCTCAAATGCACGCATTTTGGTGACTGAATCGGGCGGATACCGCTTAGCTGCTTAATATCAGCGCATGTTTTTCTAAAAATAGGCCTCGCCGTTTCGGTTGAAGCCTATTTTTTATGCGCGTGCCGAAAACTTTGCCACCTTTTCCAGCAAGCCAGAATGTAGGTTCCTGATCTGCCTTCCCAGTCTTGTGAATGTCTGTCTGCGCATCTTTGGTCGACCAGTGCGCAGACTTTTTGCGTTTATTTGCAGCAAACAGTTGGGCATTTATGGAACTGCGGTTTTTTGAAATTTACCGAAACTCGGAATATGTTTGGCTTTTGGCCGAAGGCGTGGCCTTGAGTGCGATGTTGACGCTTGCAGGCGCGGTTTTGGGATTCATCCTAGCGCTGGGCTTGGCTGCTGCGCGCTATGAAAAAATCCCAGTGCTGCGGTATATCGCTGCGGCTTATGTGGATTTCATTCGCAACACGCCTTTGATTGTGCAGCTGTTTTTTGTCGCATTCGGATTACCGCAACTGCTTGGGTATGTTTGGCCGTTTTGGGCGCATGCCGTTTTGGCACTGACCCTAAACTTTTCAGCCTATTTCGCGGAAATTCTGCGTGCAGGGTTTCAAGTTGTTGACGAAGGCCAACATGACGCCGCCAAGGCTTTGGGTATTCCGCGCTATATCCAGTTCATCAAAATCATCGTGCCGCAATCTGTGGCGCAAATGTTTGCTTCGCTCAATTCGCAGTTCATTTTCTTATTCCTGACCACAGGTGTGATTTCTGAAATCGGTGTGCGCGATCTGACCCAAGCCGGTCTGTATATCGACAGTCGGACATTCCGATCGTTCGAGGTGTTTTTCACCCTGACCATTTTGTACATTCTCATTTCTCTGGCGTTCAAAGCGCTGATGCAGCTGGTTGAAAAGCGGGCCTTTCGCTGGAAGACCGCACGATGAAAGATTTTTTTGTCAGCCTAATGGGCAAACCTGACGGCATCATCTTGTTTCAACTGATCGAAGCGACGCAGTACACTATATATCTGTCGCTGATCGCTTTTGTCGGTGGCGGTTTGTTGGGGGGCTTGATCACCTTGATGCGGGTCATGCCAAGCAAAACCACTAGAGGTCTTGCCATCAGCTATATCTGGTTGTTTCAATCGACGCCGTTGTTGATGCTGTTGTTCCTCACTGGACTTGGGGTGCCAGCTTTGCTTGGCATCAACGTTAATCCATGGGTCGCTGCGATTTTTTCACTTACGATGTATTCGTCTGCCTATCTTGCCGATGTTTGGCGTGGCGCGATTGAAAGCGTACCGCAAGGACAGTGGGAAGGCGCGCGTGCCATTGGTATGGGGTTTTTCATCACCCTGCGCAAAGTGGTTTTGCCGCAAGCGTTGCGTATCGCGTTGGCCCCCACCGTGGGCTTTATGGTGCAAATTATCAAAGGCACCTCGCTGGCCTATATCATCGGATTTCATGATCTTATGGCGATTGGCAAACGTTGGGCCAACGCCCCCGTTGAAGGGTCGGAACCCTTCATCATTTTCCCTCTCATGGCGCTGATTTATTTCACCCTGTGCTACCCGCTGTCTTTGTGGTCGCGCTGGTTGGAAAAGCGCCTTGGTTCCACATCCAAAAAAGCTGCCTAAAGCCGCTCAATCAAACCAACTAGGAGTTAGTTTCATATGAAAACGACGTTTAAATCGCTTATCGCTGCGGCCATTCTTGCGGTGCCCTTTAGTGCCCCTGCGCAGGCTGACTTGGCTGACATTTTGTCCGCTGGAGTAATTAAAATCGCGGTGCCTGAAAGCTTTGCGCCTTTCGGTTCACTGGGTATCGAGGGCGAGCATGTTGGCTATGACGTCGACGTTGCTAAACTCATGGCTGAAAATCTAGGTGTTGATCTTGAGATCGTGCCCGTTGTGTCCAAACAGCGTATCCCATTCTTGGAAACAGGCCGCGTTGATTTGATCATCTCTTCCTTAGGGGCGAACCCGGAGCGCGCCAAGTCGATATGGTTCTCAGCTGCATACGCGCCGTTTTACTCAGGCGTTTTTGCGTCTGAAGACACAATGATCACGTCTGCTGCAGACCTCTCTGGCATGGCAGTGGGTGTCACTGGCGGCAATCTTGAGGATCTCGAGTTGTCAAAAATCGCCCCTTCAGATGCAAATATCATTCGCTTTGGTGACGATGCTGCAACCTTGGCGGCTTATACGTCGGGTCAAGTAGATGTGCTTGTGACGGGAAACACCGCTGCAGCGCAGTTGGCGGTTGATTCGCCAGATGTCAGCATTGATACAAAGCTAATCTTGAAAGAAAGCCCTGCGTTTATCGGTATCAAAAAAGGCGACTTTGATTTGCTACAGTGGGTCAACGTCTTTATTTTGCACAAGAAACTGGGTGGCGAATTGGATGCTATTTCCGAAGAATGGTTTGGTCAGCCTCTTCCACCCCTGCCAACATTTTAAGTTACACGTCATTGCGTGATGGAAAGGCCCCGCAAGTTGGGGCCTTTTTGCTGTCTACGAGGTGCTCTTACAAAAGCTGTGCGCCAGCGCCATGAGCAGCAACTTTGTCGTCCGCATTATAAAGCGCGCATTTCTTCATCGATAGACAGCCGCAGCCAATACAGCCATCTAAATTGTCACGTAGCTTTTCCAGCGATGCGATTTTCGCATCCAGTTCGGCCCGAAACTCTAAGGCGATCTTGCTCCAATCGGTCTCATTGGGCGTGCGATTTTCTGGCAAATTCACAAACAGTTCTCGAATGCGCGCAATGGAAAATCCAAACTTTTGGGCTGCAATGATAAACGAAATGCGCCGTAACGTGGCGCGCGCAAACCGCCGTTGCCCACCAGCGTTGCGATTGGCCTGCAACAGCCCCTGCGTTTCATAATACCGCAAGGCTGACACTGCGACGCCGGTGCGCTGCGCAACTTGCCCAATGGAAAGTTCTGTCCCGAGTGCCATAATAAACCTTGACCTAAAGTGAGCTTTAGAAATTACACAGTTCCCTCACAGACGCAACTCAAACGTTTGGAGAGAAATATGACACAAGTGAAACTCGAGCATGTGAACGTCACGGTCCGCGATTGGCAGGCCACAGCAGATTGGATGAAATTTGTCTTTGGTTGGGATGTGCGCTGGCATGGCGCCTCTATCCACAATGGGCACTCTGCGCATGTCGGGGGCACCGACAGTTATGTGGCACTCTATCAGCCACCAAAAGCGCCAGCAGGGCCGATAGATTGCTACAATACAATTGGTGGTCTGAATCACATTGCAGTTGTGGTGCCCGATCTGGATGCTGTTGAAGCCCGTGTCAAAGAGGCCGGTTTTATACCAAAGTCACATGCGAATTACGAACCGGGGCGGCGGTTCTATTTCGAAGATGCCAGCGGCATTGAATTCGAGGTGGTGCAATACGATTGATTGCGCGTCTTCTGGGTGGCGTTGGGGGCAAAGGCTCTTTAACCTATGAGATAAATCAAGAGACCGCGTGTCTCGTATTGGATATCTCGAAAGGGCCGTAAATGTCATTCACCCTCGCCACTTGGAATATCAACTCTGTGCGTCTGCGTGAGCCGATTGTGCTTAAGCTTCTCGCGGAAGAGGCGCCAGATGTTTTGTGCCTGCAAGAATGCAAATCTCCCGTTGATAAAATTCCACTCGAGGGGTTTCATGCGCTGGGCTACACTCACATGGTTGCACGCGGGCAAAAGGGCTACAACGGTGTTGCAATCTTGTCAAAACTGCCAATCGTTGATGCTGGTGGTGAAGACTACGCCGCGCTGGGCCATGCGCGCCACGTTGCAGGTAAGCTGGAAAATGGTGTCACCATTCACAACTTTTATGTGCCCGCAGGTGGTGACAAACCTGATCGCGAAATCAATGAAAAGTTTGGTCAAAAACTCGATTACTTGACTGAAATGCGCGATGCCTTTCATGCCAATAAACCCGAAAAGTCCATTCTTGTAGGTGATTTGAATATTGCGCCCCGCGAAGACGACGTTTGGGATCACAAGAAACTTTTGAAAATCGTATCGCACACACCGATTGAGGTCGAACACCTTGTACAAACCCAAGAGGCTGGCGGTTTTATTGACATCACCCGCCAAGATATTCCCGAGGGGCTTTTGTACAGCTGGTGGTCTTATCGTGCCAAAGAATGGGATGTGGCCGACAAAGGTCGCCGACTGGATCACATCTGGGGCACGTCCGATATTTCAAATGCTGCACATTCCAGCCGTGTTTTGCGCACAGCTCGTGGATGGGAAAAGCCATCTGATCATGCACCAGTCTTTGCAACCTTCGACCTTTAAATTTACCGCAAACGCGCGCATATAAAGATCAAGACTATTTAAAGGAGAGACCCTGATGATCGAACTCGGGCAATCCGCCACCCCAGACGCGGGTGCGCATGTTATCGACGTGACAGAAGAAAACTTCATGGCTGAAGTGATCGAAATGTCGAACACGGTCCCCGTGATCGTGGACTTTTGGGCGCCTTGGTGCGGCCCGTGCAAAACACTTGGGCCGGCTTTGGAAGCTGCGGTCAACGCCGCTGGTGGCAAAGTGCGCATGGCAAAAGTCGATGTGGACAAAAACCAAATGCTTGCGGGCCAAATGCGCGTGCAATCTGTGCCAACTGTGTTTGCCTTTTGGGAAGGCAAACCTATCGATGGTTTCCAAGGGGCATTGCCGCAATCTGAAATCGACGCCTTTGTCGCCAAGTTGCTTGATCTGGGTGACGATGGTGGGTTGGATGCCGCTGTCGAGGCCGCAGATGAAATGTTTGAGGCTGGCGATATTGATGATGCCGCGCAAACATATGCCGCGATTCTAGAAGAAGACCCGAAAAACGCACCTTCATTTGCAGGTTTGGCCAAGTGCCATGTCGCGCAAAATGCATTGGACGAAGCAGAGGCTGTGCTCAACGGTGTGCCTGTTGAAATCTCAAAGCATGCCTTGATCGAAGCCGTTTTTGCGCAAATCGCTTTGGCTCGTGAAGCTGAAAATGCCGGTCCGGTTGCTGAATTGAGTGCTGCGGTTGAGGCCGATCCCGCCAACATGCAAGCGCGCCTTGATCTGGCAACAGCATTGCATGCGGACGGAGATATCCAGGGTGCTGTTGACGCGCTTTTGGCGGCGTTTAAACAGGATCGCGATTGGAATGAAGGGGCCGCCAAAGAACAATTGTTCAAGGTGTTCGATAGTCTAAAACCCAATGATCCTATTGTGTTGAACGGGCGTCGCAAATTGTCTTCAATGATATTTGTCTGATGAGATCGGCGGGCTAGCTTATGGGTATGAAAACATCAATTGATCTGCCCAATGTGCTTCCCGTCTTTCCTTTGCCTGGCGCACTTTTACTGCCGCGCTCCCCTATGCCGCTGCATATCTTTGAGCCGCGCTATCTGCAAATGGTCGAAGATTGCATGAAAACGCCCGAACGCTTGATCGTTATGGTGCAGCCGCGTGGCGGACTGGCGGGGAATCGACTGAATGCGATCGGGTGTGCTGGGCGTCTCACGGCGTTTTCTGAAACCGCTGATGGGCGGTACATGATCACGTTGACTGGGGTGTCGCGGTGCCGTGTTGGCGATGAAATCGATGGGTTTGTGCCCTATCGCCGTGCGCATGTGGATTGGTCGGGGTTTGACCGTGACCTAGGTTCGCCGGAACATGACGCAGGACTTGATCGGCCTGCGATTCTAAGTGTGCTGCGGCGCTATTTTATCGACGAAGATCTAAACGTCGATTGGGACAGTCTTGCAGCAGCAGAAGATGAAATGCTGATCAACTCTGTGTCAGTGCTCTGCCCGTTTGGCCCAGAAGACAAACAAGCACTGCTCGAAGCTCCGTCTCTTTCCACCCGCCGTGAAACGCTTATAACACTCATGGAATTCGCCCTGCGCGGCGGCAATGACGAGGAAATGATGTGATGACGACTGAAACCATTCCATTCGACCGCAGAATGCTTGAAGCGCTGGTGTGCCCACTCACGCGCGGCATTCTCACTTACGATGCTGACGCGCAAGAACTGGTGTCGAAATCTGCGAAATTAGCCTATCCGATCCGCAATGGCATTCCAATTATGCTAGCAGATGAGGCGCGGACCTTAGACGATTAATACAGTTTAAAGTGGTTTGCCTTGCATCAATTTTGGCAAATCACCACTGACCCCTGCGGCTTCGCGCATTGCAGCGCGGCGCATAGATGGGATCGCATTCACAACCCCCATACCAATGTCGCGCCCAAACCGCAAAAGTGGATTGTCGTTGGAAAACAGTTTGTTGAACCCATCTGTCATGACAGCTTGCGCGGCCACATCAAAGCGTCTCCATTGCTGGTAGCGCCCCAAAACATCGATACGACCAATGTCTTCTCCGCGTCGAAACGCGTTGACCAGCACCTCTGCCAAAGCGCCGACATCTTTTAATCCAGCGTTCAATCCTTGGCCTGCGATAGGGTGCATGCCATGTGCGGCATCCCCGACCAACGCGATGCGTGGTGCGGTAAATGCATTCGCCAAGGTCAGCCCCAATGGGTAACTGAACCGTTTGCCCGCCAGCGAAATATCCCCCAGAAAATCACCAAACCTAGGTTTTAAGACGGCCAAATAGTCGGCGTCGTCCAGCGCCTGAATGTCTTGGGCAACACTGTCTTTTTCAGTCCAAACGATTGAACTTTTATTGCCGGGCAATGGCAGAATTGCCAAAGGTCCGGCTGGCATGAAAAACTGATGCGCACATCCGCCATGGGGTTTTTCATGGGCAATGGCGCAGACCAGCGCTGTTTGTTTGTAGCCCCACCCTGTGCGGTTGATGCCTGCACGTTGGGCGGTGCCGGACGTGCGACCATCGCAGCCCACAATCAAGGCGCCAGTTAAAACTGTGCCGTCGGCTAACGTGAGTTGCGCCCCCGCTGGACCTACGTTTTGTGTCGTCACCATGCCTTCGATCTGGCTGATCTTGGGGTGTGAAGCCAATGCATCCAAGAATGCGCGACGTAAAAAACGGTCCTCAAGCATGTAGCCCATTGGCCCGTCATCTGTTTCTGCGTGATCGAATTCCAACATGAACGGCGCGGGGCCTTCGCCTGCTTTGCCGTCCGTCACTTTGACCTCTAAAATGGGCTGCGCTGTGTCGCGCACCGTGTCCCACAGGCCAATAGCATTCAGCAATCTTTGAGACGACAAAGACAGCGCATAGCCGCGCCCATCAAATGTGTCACTGGCCAGTGTTCCTGTGGCAAGCCTGTCGATCACGGTCACCGAAAGCCCCGCATTTGCACAGGCCAGCGCCAAAGCGGGGCCGTTTAGGCCGCCACCAACAATCAAAATATCGCTTGTATATGTCATGCGCCCAATATGGTGCGGATTGCGGGATTGTCCATGCGTTCTTGTGCCGCTAGCGTGCGATAATAAAATACGTGCCGCCTTGAAAGGAGTCTCCCAAATGACAGAGCTGACAAAACGTTCTATGTGCGACCTTGGTCGCGCGATTGGGGCAGGGGCCCTTGATCCGATTGATATTACCACGCAGTTTTTAGATGCCGCAGAGGCCCATCCATTCGGCCCTCGCATTTATGCGCGTCTGACCCGAGATCGCGCTATGGCTGAAGCCGCTGCCGCGTCGAAACGTGCCAAGCTTGGCATTCGGCGCGGGCTTTTGGACGGGGTGCCTGTATCGTGGAAAGATTTGTTTGATACGGCCGGCACCGCGACAGAAGCGGGTTCTGCTTTGCTTAAAGGGCGCGTGCCCCAAAAAGATGCAGAAATGGTGCGGCGCGCATCTGCTCAAGGTCTTGTGATGCTTGGAAAAACGCATATGAGCGAGCTCGCGTTTTCGGGTCTTGGCCTGAACCCTGTGACGGCCACAACGCCCTGCGTGAATGATCATGCAGCGGTGTCTGGTGGGTCGTCTTCGGGGGCTGCTGGTTCTGTCGCGTTTGGTTTGGCCTCTGGTGCGATTGGCACGGACACAGGCGGATCTGTTCGTATTCCGGCGGCGTGGAACGATTTGGTTGGGTTGAAAACATCAGGAAAACGTTTGTCTAAAGAAGGCGTTGTGCCGCTTGCTGAGTCCTTTGATACAGTGGGTCCATTGGTGCGCACAGTTGAAGACGCGGCCGAGGTGTTTGCGATTTTGGATGCAAGTCCCGCAGCAGATTTGCGCGGGGCCACACTTAAAGGTAAGCGGCTTTTGATCTTGGAAACCACTGCATTTGATGACATTCGCGACAGCCCACTCGCGGGGTTTGATCATGCTGTGTCACGTTTCAAAGACGCTGGTGCTGTGATTGAACGTGGTGCGATTGATGTGGTTGAAAAAGCCATGGCGCTGTCCGGTATTTTGTTTCCAGTTGAGGCTTACGGCGCATGGCGTGACACGATTGAGGCCAACCCTGACGTGATGTTCGGCCCGATTTTGGATCGCTTTCGGGCGGGTGGTTCGGTGTCTGGCGTGGATTATTTTTCGGCAGGGCGCGCGCTTGAAATGTACCGCGCCGAATATCTTGCCGCGACAGCTGGCTATGATGCGGTGATCTTGCCGACCGCACCGATTTTGCCGCCCAATGTGGATCGGCTTTTGTCAGATGCGGATTATTACGTCACTGAAAACCTGCTTGCTTTGCGCAACACGCGGATCGGGAACTTGATGGGGCTGACAGGATTGACCTTGCCAACGGGTATTCCCTCTGTCGGAGTGCTCTTGCAAACGCCGCCAAATACCGAAGTCGCGCTCTTGCGTTTGGGGGCTGCGGCGCAAATAGCATTGTCCTAAAAGTCACAGATCATAGGCGTGGCGACATAAAAGCCACGTCTTTTTCTGGACCGTTTGGCCCTAAGACGTTATCGTACCTCAAAACAAGCGGGCAAAATGATCCGTAAATACGAGGCAGTAGCAGCAATCATGACGTTTCCCGAGCGGTTTTCGAACCTGCCTGAATATGCGTTTCCGCGTTTGCGGACCCTTCTCGACGCGCATGCGCCGGGCGGTGATGTCGTGCATATGACGATTGGCGAACCACGCCATCCGATGCCTGATTTCATTGGCGATGTTTTGGCTCAAAACCTAGGCCTGTTCGCCAAGTACCCAGATAATTTTGGCACGCCTGATTTGCTTGGGGCTATTGCGACATGGATTAAAACCCGCTTTGGCGTGACAGTTGATTCTGCCACACAGGTGATGGCGCTCAATGGTACACGCGAAGGCTTGATGAACGCGTGTATCGCTTTGTCGCCTGAACGCAAAAATGGCAAAACGCCTGTCGTTTTGATTCCCAATCCGTTTTACCAAGTCTACGCCGTGGCCGCCGTGACGGTGGGGGCCGAGCCTGTGTATGTGCCGGCGACGCGCGAGACTGGGTTTTTGCCAGACTACGCTGGTTTGCCTGCTGACGTTTTAGACCGCACCACGATTGCGTATATTTGCAGCCCGTCCAATCCGCAGGGTGCTGTCGCGACGCGCGCCTATTACCAAGATTTGATTGCGCTTGCCGAAAAGCATGATTTCAAAATCTTCGCGGATGAATGTTATTCCGAGATTTATCGGTTTGATCCCCCCGTTGGTGCCCTTGAAGTGGCCAATGAAATGGGGGCCGACCCTGAACGTGTGGCGATTTTCCATTCGCTGTCAAAGCGGTCTAATCTGCCGGGGTTGCGCTCTGGATTTGTGGCCTCTGGCCCTGAGAATATAAAACAAATTAAACAGCTTAGAGCCTATTCCGGCGCGCCCTTGCCCCAAGCTATCCAAGCCGTATCGGCACGGGTTTGGGCAGATGAAGCACATGTGGTTGCATCGCGTCAGCTTTATGCTGAAAAGCTCGATATGGCTGATGTGGTGTTTTCGGGCATCGCGGGGGCTCAGTCACCCGAAGCAGGTTTCTTTTTGTGGCTTCCTGTCGAAGACGGAGAACAAGCCGCACTGAAACTGTGGACCGAGACAGGTGTTCGGGTCGTCCCTGGCGGCTATTGGGCACGAGACGTGAACGGGGAAAACCCGGGTAAAAATTACATTCGGGTCGCTTTGGTGGCCCCAAAAGCAGAGACACAGCGCGGGCTGACGATGATCCGTGACTGTTTGTACGGTTAGAAAGAGGCGAATATGGCATCCTATCAGGCACGCGGTCGTGATCCACTCTTTGACAGAAACACCCAAGCGATTCTTGAACGCAGGGGGCGAGAACTTGTTGGCATAGGGCTGTTGTTGGCCGGATTGGTCATGGCTTTGATGTTGGGGTCATATGTGCCCGAAGATCCAAGTTGGCTGTCGGCCACAGACGCCCCCGTTCATAATATTTTAGGCCGCTTTGGGGCATCCATTGCCTCACCTTTGATGATTATCGTGGGTGTTGCGTCTTGGGGGATTGCCGCTGTTTTGGCCGTCTGGGGCGTGCGATTCATCGGTCATCGCGGCGCCGATCGCGTTTTGTCTCGCGTGGTGTTTGCGCCGATTTCGATCGCACTGATTGCCGTTTATGCGTCGACTTATGCAAGCAGTGTGGCCCAAAGCCATGGCGGGCTGTTCGGTGACACAGTTCTGGCCGCTTTGATGCAGATTTTGCCAATGAGCCCATCCTTGGCGCTCAAAACTTTGGCCTTTCTTGCATTTTTTGCCGCTGTTGGCATGACTGTATTTGTCTTTGGCTTCACACGCCGCGAACTGGTATCGGTGGGCCGCTTTTTGCTGCTTGGCCTTGTCAGCCTGTATTCTTTGATTGTGCATCTGTTCGGTAAAGCGGTACGCGGATCTGTTGTCACAGGGCAAAGATATGCTGAAACCAAAGCGGCGCGTCGTGCTGAAAAACAACGCATTGATGCCGAAAATCGCGCTTTTATTGAGGCCGAGCACGCTGCAGCTCCACGTGTTGTGCGTGCTGATGTGGCCTATGACACTGCGCCGCAAGACGGTGTTGAGGCATCTGATTTTGCAGAAAAGTCGGGCTTATTCGCCAAGATGCCAAATCTGTTAAAGCGCACACCTGATGCACACCTTCAGTCTGAACTGATTGAACCTGAACTCGCACCAGATTTTGAACTGGATGGCGGGTTTGATGATCGTATTCGCAGCAAAATTTCGAATGTGGTCAATGCCCGTTCACGGATTGGATCACGCGCTATTTTGCCGGGGGCGACACGTGTCGAGCCTCCTTTGTCTGCAGCGCAGGCGGCAGTTGCGAAATACAAAAAGGGTCCAAAGCCCATGTTGATTGCGCAACCAACGCCGATGGATCACGCGGGTTCTGCATTTGATGCTGGCGACATCCCCGATCCAACAGATGCGCAGATCAGTTATGAGCCTGAAGGTTACGAGCTTTTGGTTTATGACGATGAATTTGTGAACGACGCGCCCGAGCTTGATACACCAGAATATGCAGCACCCAATGCCGCGCGGTATGAGCCTGCAGTGACGACCCCTGAACAAAAACGTGTTGTGCAACATCCTGTGCGCAAGCCCACCACTGCATCAAAACAGGCCCAAGCCGAAGCACAGCCCGCATTGAAATTCGACCCTAAAGAGGCCGAATACCAAACACCGCCTCTGTCTTTGTTGGAAAACGCAGATTCAGTTGCACGCTATACTTTGTCTGACGATGCACTCGAAGAAAACGCGCGGATGCTTGAAAACGTCTTGGATGATTACGGCGTCAAAGGCGAAATCGTTTCTGTGCGTCCCGGTCCAGTTGTGACGATGTATGAACTTGAACCCGCACCCGGTTTGAAAGCGTCGCGTGTGATTGGTTTGGCGGATGACATCGCACGCTCGATGTCTGCTTTGTCTGCGCGTGTGTCCACTGTGCCCGGTCGAACGGTGATCGGCATTGAGTTGCCGAATGAAAATCGTGAAAAAGTTGTGCTCCGTGAAATCTTGTCAGCCCGCGATTTTGGTGACAGCAACATGAAATTGCCGCTGGCTTTGGGCAAAGATATTGGTGGCGATCCCATCGTGGCCAACCTTGCTAAGATGCCTCACCTTTTGATTGCGGGGACTACGGGGTCCGGTAAATCTGTGGCGATCAACACGATGATCTTGTCGCTTTTGTACAAGCTGACGCCGGATGAGTGTCGGATGATCATGATTGATCCGAAAATGCTTGAGCTGTCCGTTTATGACGGCATTCCGCATCTGTTGTCGCCGGTTGTGACTGACCCGAAAAAGGCTGTCGTGGCTTTGAAATGGACCGTGGCGGAAATGGAAGACCGCTACCGCAAGATGTCCAAAATGGGTGTGCGCAACATCGATGGTTACAATGGTCGCGTGAAAGAAGCGCTGGCCAAAGACGAAATGTTCTCGCGCACTGTTCAAACCGGATTTGACGAGGAAACCGGTGATCCCATCTTTGAGACCGAAGAATTCAAACCCGAAACAATTCCCTACATTGTGGTCGTTGTCGATGAGATGGCCGATTTGATGATGGTGGCTGGTAAAGAAATAGAAGCCTGTATTCAACGCCTTGCGCAGATGGCGCGTGCTTCGGGTATTCACATCATTATGGCGACACAACGTCCATCGGTGGATGTCATCACTGGTACGATCAAGGCTAACTTCCCAACGCGTATCTCATTCCAAGTGAGTTCGAAAATCGACAGTCGGACGATTTTGGGCGAACAAGGTGCTGAGCAATTGTTGGGCATGGGCGACATGCTTTACATGGCGGGCGGGTCAAAAATCACCCGTGTGCATGGACCGTTTTGTTCTGATGAAGAAGTCGAGAAAGTCGTATCCTACCTCAAATCTTATGGCCCACCTTCTTATGTTGGTGGCGTTGTTGAGGGGCCGTCCTCTGATAAAGAAAGCAGCATTGATGCGGTGCTAGGCCTGTCAACGGGCGGCAACACGGACACCGAAAATGCCCTGTACGACACCGCTGTGGCCATCGTGATCAAAGACCGTAAATGTTCAACATCCTACATTCAGCGTAAATTGGCGATTGGCTATAACAAAGCTGCCCGTCTTGTTGAACAAATGGAAGACGAAGGCGTCGTGTCATCAGCCAACCATGTCGGAAAACGCGAAATTCTGGTGCCAGAGCAGTAATCAGCTCATCACGGCGATTTCCGCGTTATGTGAACAAATGGCAGATGATACTGACCGCAAGAGTGCGTATATTGGATGTATGAAAACGTTCCGTTACGCACTCGCGCCCGTCATAGCATCTGTCTGTTTCGCTCTTCCTGCGATGGCTGAAAAGCTGTCTTTGCAAGAGCTGTCAGGCTATCTCAATTCACTTGGCACGGTGCAAGCCGACTTTGTGCAAGACAACGATGATGGGTCATCGTCCCAGGGTGTTTTGACACTCAAACGCCCCGGACGGATGCGGCTGTCTTATGGCGGAGTAAACGATCCATTGGTGTTGGGCTCTGGTGGCCAAGTGGCCGTTTTTGACCCCGGATCGAATGAGCCCCCACAACGCTTTCCGATGTCAAAAACACCGCTTTCCTTGATCTTGGCCAATAATGTGGATTTGACGCGTGCCAAAATGGTGGTGTCGCACACAGAACAAAATGGCGACACGATTGTGCGTGCTCAAGACCCTGAACACCCTGAATATGGATCAATTGACTTGGTTTTTGGCGATAGGCCGATCTTGAAAGCTTGGGTGATCAACGACGAAAGCGGCGGATCAACCACCGTTCAGCTCACAAAAATGCGCCTAGGCGGGACGGTCCGCGATGCTGATTTCAATATCAGATCAGAGGCGCGCCGCAGAGGAACGCCTCTTGAATGAGTGCTACAGTTTGCGGCACGCTTTGAGTTGCGCAAAATACGTATTTGACCGCTGACCTGTTTCAGTCGCGACACGCAGCAACCAAGGTTTGGAATTGTAGCTGCCGCGGCTGTAACCAGTGCGACCCTCGTGATAGGCAAGGTATTGCGAACGCGCGTCATATTTGGCGATGCCAAGCTTGCGCGTCGATTCGTTCATATACCAGCCCATGAAATCGGTGGCATCTGTGATGCGATCGCGTCTTGCACCCATGCGACGTTGCTCTTTTCGGTATTCGTCCCATGTTGCGTCAAGCGCTTGAGCATAGCCAAACGCAGAGCTTTGTCGGCCCATGGGAATAACGCCAAGAACAAAACGATACGGCGTGCGTGCGTTACCAATAAATTTACTTTCTTGGTACAGCACCGCCATTTGAACATTCACGGGAATGCCCCATTTGCGCTCGGCGCTTTTCATCGCCCGCAAATAAGTTGGGCGTTGTTGCACGATGGAACATGCGTTTTCAAGATTACGGGGCGCAGAAAAATTACCGCTGCCGCATGCAGCAACCAGCACCAACAGTGCCAATGCGCGAAGACCTTTTTTCATGACTGCTCTCATGTGTTGTTTTTTATAGTTCTACCGCTTTTTTGCGCTTTCGTAAAATGGCTTTCCTGTGTGTGAGCGATTTGTGGATCAAACGACAAATGCAAGCAAAAGCGGAAGGTATAATACCGACAAAAGTGTCGACGCCACCACCAGCCCTGCGACTTCATCGGCTTTGGCCCCGTATTTTTCGGCCAAAAGATACGATGTGACTGCAACTGGCGTGGTGATTTGAAGAATCAAAACAGCGTAGGGCACGGATGTCAGTTCAAACCAGCGTCCGACAGCGACGGCGATTCCCGTGCATAATAACGCTTTGAACACAGATAAAACCGCAGCTTTGCCAAGACCGCGTGGCGCAAGGCGCGCAACGGCGACACCCAAGGTGATCAACATAACCGGAATGGCAATTTGGCCGAGCAGTTCGAGCGTGTTCATCATAAAGGTTGGAAGGGTCCACCCTTGCCACAGAAAAATAGAGCCGAGCAACGTGGCCCCCACAAGAGGTTCTTTGATAGCTTTTCCAACCGATCCACCGCCAGCTGTTATGTAGACCCCGAATGTGAAAGACCACATGGCCATAACCGCGAATATGATGATGGCATAGCTGAGGCCCTCGTCACCAAATGCAAAGAATGCGAGCGGCAAGCCCAAATTTCCAACATTGCCAAAGATGAGCGGATTTAGAAATGTTCGTGTCTCAAGTCGTAGGATTTTGACCGCAGCATACATCACGACCGTAACGCTGCCGTAGGCAAGGATTGACGCAAATAAGAGTTTGGTCAGAGCTGTCGGTTCAATTTCTGCTTTGACCAAAGCTGTAAAAATAAGGGCAGGCACCGAAAGCGTCATCGCCAGCTTTGTGACAAATTCAATTCTGTACTCGTGACCTGTCTTTACCCAGATGAATCCGATTGCCGCTAAAAGGAAGACTGGTGACACGATTTCCAAGACTGTCAAAATTAGGTTCACAAACTGTTTCCTGAATAATCGGTTGTCCCCCGTGGACACCGCTGGTGGGAAAAGTCTAATAACGGACAACGGGGGTTGCAATGTCATGTTGAAGACGCGCGCCAAGTATCATCTCGGACAGGTTGTTCGCCATCGAAAGCATCCCTTTCGTGGCGTGGTTTTTGACGTAGATGCAATATTTTCGAATACAGAAGAATGGTATGATGCCATTCCAGAAGGCAGTCGTCCGAATCGGGACCAGCCGTTCTATCATTTGTTGGCTGAGAATGATCAGAGTTACTATGTTGCCTATGTCTCAGAGCAAAATTTGATTGCTGACTATTCTGGGGTTCCGGTGGAGCACCCTGATTTGACAGATCTTTTTGGGCCATTTGAGGATGGCACCTATCCTTTGCATTTTCAAATGAACTAACCGTTTGTTTGCAGCGTTCATATCTTTTTAGGTGTCACCGTTGAGCGATAATTGAAACGTTAAAATGTTGTGTCCCGCTGCGCGGTCATAATTGAGATGGGATGTGAGTTGGCGAATTAAAAGCCAGCCAAAGCCACCCTCAGGTAAATCAGCAATGTCGCAGTCCAAGCTTTTTTGCATCCCTTGTGGGAGAGTGCCGTTTGGCATTGGGCAACCTGTATCGACAATTTCGCATTGCAACTGGCCTTTGCTATAATTCATTTGCGTTTCAATAAGCCCAGTGCTGGGTTTTTTATAGGCATGTTCAACAATGTTGTTGAATATTTCCGCGACTACGAGCTCTAGCGTGCTCCAATCGTCCGCGTCCAAATTCAGATTTTTGAGACCTAATTTTATGCACATAAGGCCACGCCGTACGGCGCGTTCATTTGCAGGAATGACCAAGCGTAAGACGCCATCCTCACCGCAAGGTGCAGGGGCACCGTCAAATGTGGTATCCGGTATTCTTTCAGGACGCATTCGCCACGCTTTCAATCGCTGCGGTGGCATCGTCATGAATTGAAAAAACCGTATCCATTCGCGTGAGACGAAAGACCTTGTGAACTGCGGGTTGCAGCGACGCCAGTTCCAAGGATTGCTCCGATTTTTTGGCTTTGAGGACGGCAACTACAGCACCCAAACCCGAACTGTCTAGGAACTGGACCTGTGACATATCGAGCACAACACGATTGGGCCCTTCATCCGTCAGTTTGCGCATTTCGTCTTTAAACTGAATGGCGCAGACGGCATCAATTCGATCTTCGCAGACGGTCACAAGACGCGCACCGTTGAAGTCTTTGTGGTTTAATTTCATTTTGCACCCTTTGTCTTTGATGGCCCTCAATTTAGGTGGAAATACTTACCAACGCGTATGCGAAACCACACAGGTTCCGCATCTAGACCTGATATTTAGTTAGAAATTTAAAGGAAAAATGGGGGCTCAGCCGAATGAACAGATGTTGGCCAAGCGCGGGGGAATATGCTATCGGCTGCGCATGAGCGATACATATAATCCCCCCCAAGTCCCGCTGGACGTGCTGCATGCAGACCACCAGATTTTGATTGTGAACAAGCCCTCGGGGCTTTTGTCTGTGCCTGGAAAAGGCGCGCATATGTCTGACTGCCTGATGGCGCGTATTTTGGGGGCCTTTCCAGAGGCTTTGCTGATTCACCGGCTTGATCGTGACACCAGTGGAGTGATGGTTTTTGCCCTCACGCCGCATGCGCAAAAACACATTGGTCAACAGTTTGAAAAACGCCGGACCAAAAAGACATATGTCGCCCGTATTTGGGGGCGTCTCGAAGAGAGAACTGGCACCGTTGATCAGCCCATTATCGTGGATTGGGAAAACCGTCCTTTGCAAAAAATCTGTCATGAAACAGGACGCGCGGCTCAAACCGATTGGCGGGTGCTGCGTTATGATGAAACAGGCACGCGGGTACGGTTGTATCCGCACACAGGTCGGTCACATCAGTTGCGGGTTCATATGTTGTTCTTGGGGCATCCGATTATTGGCGATCCTTTGTATGCCACAGGCGAGGCGCGGGATGCACCACGTTTGATGCTACATTCAGAAAACCTAAAATTTCGTCACCCCGATGGTGGCGCAGGTGTCAGTTTTACCGCGAAATGCCCGTTCTAGATCTGTTCGATAGTTCAGAACGTTGTCTTTTTCTTGTGTGAACCGCTTACAATGATCCCGCGATTGCTTATGTTTATAAACATAGAGACACACTTTTAAAGGAGGCTTCAATGGGTCTGCGCATCAACGATACAGTTCCTAATTTCACGGCTCAAACCGACCAAGGCGAAATTACGTTTCACGATTGGATCGGCGATTCTTGGGCGATTTTATTCTCTCATCCCAAAGACTTTACGCCTGTGTGCACCACAGAATTTGGCGCAGTTGCACAGCTTAGCGATGAATGGGCCGCACGTGGCACCAAAGTGATCGGCGTGTCCGTTGACGGCGTTGAAGAACACAAAGGTTGGAAAAAAGATATCGAATCTTTCGCTGGCACGACCGCGGGTTTCCCTATCATCGCTGATAGCGATTTGGCCGTGTCCAAAGCCTTCGATATGCTGCCTGCAGATGCCTATATGCCAGACGGGCGCACGCCAGCACACAGCGCCACAGTGCGCTCCGTATTCATCATCTCGCCCGATAAAAAAGTGCAACTGACCATGACATACCCAATGTCTGTTGGCCGTAACTTTGCTGAGATTCTGCGGGCTTTGGATGCGCTGCAAAAAACATTCGGCGCACCGCTTGCAACACCTGCAAACTGGCAAACAGGCCAAGACGTTGTTGTGGCCCTATCGCTCGATAACGCGGCTGCAGAAGCCAAATACGGCAAGCTGGACATTAAACTGCCATACCTGCGGATGGCCAAAGACCCTAAATAAGCACGCTGTTCATGTGTGTATTTGGGGGTCAATCAATGTTGAGACACCACTTCAACACATGAACATCTAAACGGGAAATTGCGGCGGGCTTTTAACAAAGCCTGCCGCGTTTTAGTTGTAATGTTTTGCCGTACGTATGGCATCAACTTCACGATTGATCGCCTCGCCCAAAGGCCCAGAAATCGTTTCTGCGACCTGCTTTGAGGTGTCAGAGTTTTGCTTGTTCGCTTTTACAGGCGCCTTCTTTAGAAATTGAAAACCAAACAGTTCGATCATCAATCGCGGTGCCACATAGGCTGCACCATAGCGGGCAACAACAGTTAAGATCAGCTTTTCCAAAACGGGACAAACACTTTTGAGTTCAATAGCTTTGGGCCCATCGACAAGGCATAAGACCCATAGTGGAAAGATCAAATAAATAGCAACCTTGCGACCACGCACAGTAGCACTTGAATGAATTTTAGCCTTTTCGAGGTCACGTGATCATACCGCCATGTTGTGATGAAGGTGTGATAAATATAATAGGGAAAGCCGATGATCTGCTTAACTATACGCCCTAATTATGTCCCGACTTTCGCCAGCTTAGGGTGTTGATTGGACATAGCAGAGGTGACGCCACGCCAAAACCCAATCGCTTTCGCGCGTTTGCGTTTTGACAAAAGGACCAGTGGCGATATGAGGCCCAAACCCGCTGCCAGTATCGACCTTGTTGCCGCGAAAGGCACTCCATGTTTTCTCATCGCATAAACGCGTGAACGCCCAAGGTGATAGGCTTTAAAGTTGGCAATCTGCGGTGATCGCCCCGATGAATGGCCCGCATCATGCAAGACCTTTGCATCTGGAACAAAGATCAACGGGCCGGTGGTTTTGGTGTGGTTAATCGACCAGTCATCGTCCTCGTGGTACATGAAAATATTGGGGTCAAACGGCGTAAAATCAGCACGACGTAAAAAGATCGCTGATCCTGCTAGAACGGGCAGTTGCACTTCGCCTGTCGGCCAACCTTTGGGTAGCCACTGTGATTTCGGTAATAAAACAGAGCGCTGTTTGAAAAAGGCAGACCCATTCGCGTTCATGATTTTTGGGGAAAAAGCGGCCCCGTTGGGGTGACGCGTCACGGCGGCCAATAATGCATCAATGGCCCCATCTTTGAGCTGCGCGTCAGGGTTTAGGAAAAAGATAAATTCCGTTTTTGCCGCTTGCGCACCTGCGTTGCAGGCTGGTCCAAAGCCGATGTTTTCGGGCAGTTCAACCAACTGAGCACCATGGTGCGCAGCCAAGGGGCGCAGGGCGTCTTTGTCTTTGCTGGCGTTGTCCACGATGATGACGTTACAACCCACCGGCACAGTGGCCAGCATTTGTTTCAAAATGCCGCTGCTGTTGTAGCTAACGGTTATAATGGTGACATCTGAGGGCGTGAATTGCGACATAGGAAAACTCATAAAATGCATGTTGCTTTGTAATAGAGGTACTCGTCCTACCGAATTAACACAAGCAGACCTAAAAATGGAAAAGGCCCCGATGTTTCCATCGAGGCCCAAACTTTAAAGCGAAATCAGAGCTTATGCGTCTGAAGTTTTTTCTTCTGCGATCTCTTCGCCAGTTGTTTGATCAACCATTTTCATGGCCAAACGCACTTTGCCGCGATCGTCAAAGCCCAAGAGTTTAACGAAAACTTCTTGGCCTTCTTTGAGAACGTCAGATGGGTGGTTCAAGCGACGGTTTTCGATTTGTGACACGTGCACAAGACCATCACGTTTGCCGAAGAAGTTCACAAAGGCACCAAAGTCGACGACTTTGACAACTTTACCTTTGTAGATTTTGTTTTCTTCAGGCTCTGCAACGATTGAATGGATCATGTCGTAGGCTTTTTTGATCGCTTCAGCATCGGAAGACGCGATCTTGATGATGCCTTCGTCGTTGATGTCGACTTTTGCGCCAGACAATTCAACGATTTCACGGATCACTTTACCACCGGAACCGATCACTTCACGGATTTTGTCCGTTGGGATCTGCATGGTCTCAATCTTAGGAGCGTGCTCAGAAAACGCAGACGCGCCAGACAAAGCTTTGTTCATTTCGCCCAAGATGTGCAAACGACCCGCTTTGGCTTGTGCCAAGGCTTTTTGCATGATCGCTGGTGTAATACCCGCAATCTTGATGTCCATTTGCAATGACGTGATACCGTTTTCAGTACCAGCCACTTTAAAGTCCATGTCGCCCAAGTGATCTTCGTCACCCAAGATGTCAGACAAAATAGCGTACTCGCCATCGTCTTCCATGATCAGACCCATAGCAACACCAGCCACAGCGGATTTAAGCGGAACGCCCGCATCCATCATGGACAAAGAGCCACCACAAACAGACGCCATTGATGACGAACCGTTGGATTCAGTGATCTCAGACACAACACGTACTGTGTATGGGAAATCAGTCGCAGCAGGCAAAACAGCCTGAAGCGCACGCCATGCCAGTTTACCGTGACCAATTTCACGACGACCTGGGCCAGACACACGACCAACTTCACCTACTGAATAGGGAGGGAAGTTGTAGTGCAGCAAGAAGTTGGATTTGAAGTTGCCGTGCAACGCGTCGATGAATTGCTCGTCGTCGCCTGTGCCCAATGTGGTCACAACCAAACCTTGCGTTTCACCGCGTGTGAACAATGCAGACCCGTGCGTACGTGGCAAAATGCCAGTCTCTGACACGATTGGGCGAATTTCGTCCAATGCGCGACCGTCGATGCGTTTGCTTTCTTTAACAACCACACCGCGCAAAACAGAAGACTCAAGGCCTTTCAACGCAGACCCAAGGTTCGCATCTTCACGCTGCTCTTCTGTCAAAGTCGCCATGATAGCTTCTTTGGCAGCAGACACAGCCGCAACGCGTTCTTGTTTGTCTGTGATTGTGTAAGCCGCTTTCATCGCGTCCGCGCCAGCCGCAGCAACAGCTGCAGACAACTCAGAGTAATCAGGCGCGTCAAATTCGAATGGCTCTTTTGCACAAGATTCGGCCAACTCAACGATCAAGTCGATGACAGGCTGGATTTGCTCGTGGGCAAAGTTCACAGCGCCAAGCATCTCTTCTTCGTTCAGCTCGTATGCTTCAGATTCAACCATCATCACGGCATCTTTGGTACCAGCCACAACCAGATCAAGACGTTGATCAGGGTTGTTGCGCAGGTCCTGCATGTCGTCGACAGTTGGGTTCAAGATGTATTCACCATCCTCGTATCCAACACGCGCACAGGCGATAGGACCACGGAAAGGCGCGCCAGAAATAGTCAAAGCCGCAGAGGCAGCGATCATCGCAACAACGTCAGGGTCGTTGACAAGATCGTGTGACAAAACTGTACACATAACCAAAACTTCGTTTTTAAAGCCTGGTACAAACAAAGGACGAATTGGGCGGTCAATCAGACGCGCAGTCAATGTCTCTTTTTCAGTTGGACGGGCTTCGCGTTTGAAAAATCCACCTGGAACTTTACCAGCCGCGTAGTATTTTTCTTGGTAGTGCACAGTCAGTGGGAAAAAGTCCTGACCTGGCTTTTGCTTACGGGCAAAGGTCACGTTGGCCATGACAGATGTTTCGCCCAAAGTGGCGATAACTGAACCGTCGGCTTGACGCGCAACTTTACCTGTTTCCAGTGTCAGCGTTTCTTCGCCCCACTGGATTGATTTTTTAACTTCATTGAACATGAATTAGCATCCTAATTGGGAGCACTCCCGACCCCTGTCGGGTCTCCCGTTTTGCATGGCGGCCCCATTGCCGCCGACCCCTTTATCATTTCTTCACAGCGCGGGGATCATCGCGCTACGTCTCAGATAGACCGCCCATACACGAATTACGTGTGTTTGGGAAGCCATCTGTGTGATGGCACCTTACACAAGCACAAGCTTGCTTGATTGTGGGCAACCGCTGGGTTGGATCGGCGCGTTTGGTGCAGTTGGCGCATGCTTGCGCATAAACGATTTGTTTTGATCTTGGTCCTAACCTGCGAAATACTAGGTAACACGCGGTGCAAAATCGCGCCCCTTTTAAAAGATCAAAGGCCAAAACACATGCGCACTATTTTACTCAGTCTTTGCCTGTGTTTTGCGGCACTTTCTCTGCCCAGCGCTGTGCTGGCGGATGAGGCAGGAAAGCCGAAAATCCTTGCGATTGGCGATTCATTGATGGCGTGGCATGCCGTGAGTGGCAGATCCATTGCCGATACCGTGGGGCGCGCACTTGGTGAACCTGTGATCAATCGCGCGGTGGGGGGCGCTAAAATCATTCACGCCTTGCCTATTTCTGGGGCGCTTGGATTTAAGATTGCAGCGCAATACGCCAGTGCTCTCAGCCAAACGTCACCTGAATGGGTCATTCTGACTGGTGGTGGGAATGATCTGTTTTTGGGGTGTGGCTGTAGTTACTGCAATAAGCGTATGACGCGAATGGTTGATCCGTCTGGGCAATCAGGTGAAATTCCCAAATTGATCTCGACCATTCGCAAGACTGGCGCGCGCGTGATCTATATCGGCTATCTGCGCAGTCCTGGGGTTGATTCGATTATTGATGCCTGTTTGCCCTATGGAAACGCATTTGAAGCCCGTCTTGCGATCATGGCCGCCAAGGACAAGGGCGTGTTTTTTGTCTCTGTGGCCGATATGGTCGCCACGGGAGACCGATCAATGCATGGTGTTGATATGATTCACCCGTCGATCAAAGCATCAAACCTTATCGGACAGCGCGTTGCAAAGGTGATCCAAAAAGCGGATCGCACCCGTTAACGCGACAGTGCTGGTTTTGGGACGTGGCGGATGTGAAACAACACGCATCGGCAGTGTGTCAGGTGGATGCCATACACATAGCCGACAAAGCGCATACCTATACCCGACAGAGTCCTGACAGGTATCATACGCGGTTTTTTACGCTGAATTTTCAGGTTTTAAGACGAGATAAAGGCACAAAAAAACGCGCCCCGAAGGACGCGTTTTTCTAACCTAATCCGCGCCGAAGCGCAGGCGTTTAGCGACGCAGGCCAAGACGCTCGATGAGCGATTGGTAACGTGCAACGTCTTTGGCTTTGACGTAATCGAGAAGCTTACGGCGCTGCGCAACCATCATCAAAAGGCCACGGCGACCGTGGTTGTCTTTTTTGTGTGTTTTGAAGTGCTCTGTAAGAGTCGCGATGCGTGAGGAAAGAATTGCAACTTGAACTTCGGGTGAACCAGTGTCACCTTCTTTAGTTCCGAACTCTTTGATAACGCGTGCTTTTTCTTCTGCAGTAATCGACATCGTGGTCTCCTTATAGGTTAGGGTACGAAGACGGCGCAGGCCGGGATGTCGTCCAGCAAGGCCCATGAATATCTGCCTGTTGCCAAGCGGATGAGCGCGTATAGGCGGATTCTGTGCAAAAGGAAAGAGATTTGCGTTGTCGGGCTTTGTGTCAGTTGCCGGGGATTTCATTCATGATCTCAGCAGCGATCTGTTTGGCCCAGTCGCCGATGATCGGGATCACCTCGATCTGGTTCAAGAAAAAGCCCACGATTGAAACCACAATCGTCGCGCCGGCTACGGATCCAAATCCAAACGCCAAACCACGTAAAAAGTTGAACCACATCAATCGCCAAGTGGAGTCGTGTATCCGGATAAATCGATGTGCATTCAGCCGCGCCACCTCCCCACTGAGAGTTTCAAGGTCGTGTGAGAGGTCTTTCATGGTGTCGCTCATAATCGTTTCCAGTGCTTTCGAGTGTGCTTCGCGTCGCGTATCATTAAAAATTAACCTTTATTAACAGATATTTATATCAGTATTTTTGAGAATACTCTTCGAAACTTTAAGGCTTTCGTGCTAAGGCTTGCTTCGAAGCAAGTTGTATGAGGTGAGTCATGCTTTGGGCATTGGCACTTTTGGGAATTCTACCAGCGGCGTTCGTCTATGACGATAGCGTGTCACCAGATTCTGACGAGTCATCAAATACTGATGCGACCACTGACGTAACCGCTGCCACTGATGATGTGAACGGTGATCTTTTGCCAAGCTTAAATACCTTCTCCACAGGTGTGTTCACTGCAGGTGATAGTGCCCTAAACGAGAGCGGTGATTTAGGTGATGATGCAGAGGATGACATGGTTTCGTCCACCCCCTATCACGCTGTCGCGGACGGGTCAGAGACGACGTTTGAAAACTTCATCGCGGGCGAAAATGAGATCACCTTACATCTGACGGACGATGGTAATGGTGATTTTATCGTTGAAACACTGCAAAATGATGTAGGTGATTCTTTCGGTATGAGCCTCTCTTATTCAGACGGGGACACGGAAACCACGTTACATTTTGTCGGTTTGGATGAGATCCCAGCACAAAATATTTCCATTGGCATAACATCACAAGAAACAGGCGTTGAAACACTCTATAATCTTGAAAGTCTTGGCGATTTTAGCGCGACCATTTCAAATGACCCTGATATCCCTGCAGAGCCGAACATCGATGATGGTAATGGTGAATATGCAACCTTGCCTGATGATCCTGATACGCCCGGCGCAGCCTCTGGACGACACGACTCCGCTGAGGGCGCGCTGACACCGAATACATCAGCCGAAGATGAAGATGGTCAAGTTGTAGAACACGTCTTGGCCGCTGGCGGCGGAACGTTGGTTTTGAATGATGAGCCGATTCAGAGCGGGTTCGATGCCAGCATCGTTTCTTCAGGTGATATATTTTTGATTGAAACAGATCATACGTTACATCAAGTGACTGGCAGTGATGATGATGACGCGATTGCGCTGGGCGATGATGCTGCGATTGTCCATGCGGGCCATGGCGATGACACGATTTATGCTGGCGAAGGCACTGCAATCATCTCAGGTGGCGCGGGCGCAGATACGATTTTCGGTGGCGATGACATAGGGTCTGAGTATCTTATTGATGGTGGCGTTGGAAATGATACGCTCGCGGGTGGTGACGCTAATGAAATTCTTATTGGCGGACTTGGCGCAGACACCCTGTCTGGTGGTGCTGGGGATGATGTGCTCATCCTTGATGCCCAAGACACGGTTGAAGGCGGAAGTGGGCAAGACACATTTTGGCTATACGCTGATGGCATCGTCGACGACGCCTTTGCTCAAATTACAGATTTTGACACTGCCGAAGATATCTTGCGCGTGAGCCTGCCGCACGAGGCGGAAATATCGAATGAGTTCGATCTTGAAGTGTCTCAAACGGAAGATGGTATTTCGTCTCAAATTTCCATCAATGGTGACGTCATAGCCGTGATTTACGGTGTCCCAAATGTGGCTGAAAATGATGTTGTCGTCGATTTTCGCGCTTAGAGAAACGCTAACCTACCCATAGCTGTGGCTGTTCGCTGTAAGCGATGTAAAGTGGATGTTTGGGGTGCCCAGCTTTGGACAGGCCAAGGTGGTATAGTGGTTTTTGGGTTTGGCGCAGCAGGTGTTCGACCTGCGTGCCGCGCTCCATATGTGCACCGTGCGTGCCCCAAGCGCAGATGATCGTATCGGCCCAGTTTGAAAAATCCAGAATTATCGTGTCATTCTCTGGTCCAATAGGATCAGTCGCCGCCCGCATTTTACGGGGATCAGTATCGCGCCACGCAAAAATGTTGGTCACGCAGAATGATCCAAAGCCAAGCGTCCGTGCGCGACGTTCACAGCGTTCCACTGTGGGGTCATTTTGAACTTCTGTGGCGGTGGATGGATTGAGCATTACAAACAGCGCTTTGGTCCCCGCAGGCTCCCAAATGCGCGTCAACGCATAGCGGTATTTTTCGCAATCCGAATAGACTGCGGTTGAGGGGGCGTCGCCTTTGGTGTGTGTGCGGGTGATCATGACGTTTCACCTATTTGTGGCTCGCCAAGACCGTTACAGATTGAAAACTCGGGTTGGATGAACTTCGCCTGATTTATAGATACCAACCGCAACAGGTTGCCCTTCAAAGGACACCCAAACTTCATCGCCGTATTCTGCTGCGCCATTGTAAACCATGCCAGCGTTGCCGACTTTAAGCTTCGCGGCACCTTCGGGTGTTGCGCGCAATTCTTCAAGGCCGCCAAGTCCTTCAGACACCGGTAGTAAATACTCATCAAGTGCTTCTGTTTTGGCAAGCTCGTTGATCACATCAATGGTGACGCCGTCATCGGTTTCCCATGGACCAGACCATTCACGACGCAACCATTCGACATGGCCGTAGCAGCCAAGGAATTCGCCCAAGTCACGGGCTATTGACCGGACATAGCCGCCTTTGCCGCACGTCATTTCAAGCAACACGTGATCCACGTCTGTGCGTTCGATCATCAGCATTTCGTCAACATAAAGCGGGCGGGCTGCGATTTCGAAATCTTCGTCATCGCGGGCCAATTTATAGGCGCGCTGTCCGTCGATTTTAACCGCAGAAAACTTTGGCGGCACCTGCATAATGTCGCCAACGAATTGTGGCAACGCGGCCTCTATTTCGGCGTCTGTCGGGCGCAGATCACTGGTCGTGATCACTTCGCCTTCGGTGTCGTCCGTGTTGGTCGCTTGGCCTAGGCGCACAGAGAAGCGGTAGCATTTCAAAGCATCGGTGATGTAGGGGACGGTTTTGGTGGCCTCACCCAAGGCAATAGCCAACAGACCTGTCGCTTCAGGATCAAGCGTGCCAGCGTGGCCCGCTTTTTGCGCATTCATTGCCCATTTCACTTTGTTGACGACCGCTGTCGATGTCATGCCCGCGGGTTTGTCAACGATGAGCCAGCCGTGAATAGCACGACCCTTTTTGACCCGAGCCATTATTCTTCTTCGCCTGTATCAGGCGTGTCTTCTTTTGCAAGATCACGTTGAATGCGCTCGTCTTTGAACAACTCTCGTGTCGCATCCATGCGGTCAAACGTGTCATCAAGTTCAAAGCGCAGCTCTGGAATATGCTTGATGGACAGAGCTTTGCCGACGTGGTGTCGAATCAATCCCTGACGGCGACGCATCGCCTCAAGCGCTTCAGCCGCGCCATCACCACCAAGTGGCATGATGTAGACCGTTGCGATGCGCATGTCGTTGGTCACGCGGACCTCGCCGACTGTGATCGACAGCGCTGTGATCGCGGGATCATGAATTTCACCACGTGCGAACATCTCCGACAAGCGGCGGCGGATTGCTTCGCCAACGCGAAGGGTGCGGTGCGAACCTGATTGTCCGCTTGAATTTGTACGTCTAGCCATAGACGCGAAATAGTCGTGATTGCGCATTGTTGCAAGCGAGGCTTTGCCAAACTGTGTTCATAGGGTTAAACCACGTCGTAAATTATAGGATTAGGAGCCCCAAAATGACCGATCTTCCCGGCATCGTTATTACAGGAGCATCCGGCCGCATGGGCCAGATGTTGATCAATACTGTTTTGGGGTCTGATAAATGTAAGCTTGTCGGCGCGATTGAGCGCACGGGTCATGACTGGGTTGGCCGTGATGTGGGCGAAGCCATGGGCGGTTTGACCAATGGTGTGATTGTAACCGATGATGCGCTTGAAGCCTTTTCACGCGCCCAAGCCGTGATTGATTTCACCGCACCTGCCGCCACGGTCGCCTTTTCGGCTTTGGCCGCACAGGCACATTGCGTGCATGTGATTGGCACCACGGGCATGACAGATGACGATATTTCCAAGCTTGGGGCTGCCGCGCATCACTGCACGATTGTGCGGGCGGGCAACATGTCGCTTGGCGTCAACCTTTTGACTAAGATCACGAAAATGGTTGCTCAGGCCTTAGATGACGATTTTGATATTGAAGTTGTCGAAGCACATCATAATCGCAAAGTTGATGCGCCTTCTGGCACGGCTTTGATGTTGGGCGAAGCTGCTGCCGAAGGGCGCGGTGTCATTTTGGCGGACGTGTCAGAGTCTGGCCGTGATGGGATTACCGGAGCCCGTACGCGTGGCGATATCGGATTTTCTGCCATTCGTGGCGGTGATGTGGTTGGCGAGCATGATGTTATGTTTTTGGGCGACGGCGAACGAATCATTTTGCGCCATGTTGCTTCTGATCGCTCGCTGTTTGCCAAAGGGGCTTTGAAAGCCGCACTTTGGGGACAGACGCAAAAGCCCGGTGAATACGATATGATGGACGTCTTGGGGCTATAAATCCACGCCATGCGGTGCGTGATCCGTTGGGATCAAAAATCGACAGCGATGCCTTTTTTCTCGTAATCGCCGTAACGTACAGGTTCTGGTCCATCGCGCCCGCCCAGTTCCAAAGGCATCGCTTTGAGTTCTGCATCGCGTTTTGCGCGGCGCACATCTGCTTCTGCCAGTGCGCGCTGTGCGGCTGGTGGCAGGTCGGGCACGGGGTTTTGGGATGTATCGTCAGTCATCGGGAAATCCTTGTTCGGTTCACAAGACTGATATACGAGGCAAAGCCATGAAAACAAGTTCAACCAAAGATGCGGGCCTTGATGCGCGCCGCGCCGCCCTCGCACTTTTAGATGCTGTGACCATTGAAAAACGGTTGCTGTCAGAAGTTTTGCCATCAAAAACCGAACGTTTGGTGCCAAGCGAACGTGCGCGTGCCCAGCGTTTGGTGACTGAAGCTTTGCGCGTTTTGGATCGTTGTGACCGCATGCTAGGGCCACATTTGACCAAACGCCCCGCGCCACATGTGATGAACGCGCTGCGGCTGGGGGTCTTTGAGATTTGCGAGTTGAGTGAAGCGTCGCATGGGGTTGTGAATTCCTATGTGTCGATCATGCAAGAACGCCCGAAAGCCAGTCACTTTAAGGGTTTGGTGAACGCAGTGTTGCGCAAAGTGTCAGATGAGAGTGCCAAATGGGACGCCTTGCCTGCGCCGATGCTGCCAAAATGGTTGCGCAAGCCGCTATTGGCAGACTACGGCAAAGAGGTCGTGGCTGCGATTGAAGCGGCCCATGCCAAAGGTGCTCCGCTTGATGTGACCGCTAAAGGTGCAGCTGCAGATGTTGCTGCCGCCCTGAATGCAGAGGTTTTACCAACCGGCAGTGTTCGGGTGCCAGATGGGGCGCAAGTCACTAAACTGAGCGGATTTGAGGATGGCGATTGGTGGGTGCAAGATGCCGCCGCAGCTTTACCTGCGCGTATCTTAGCCCCTCAAAAAGGTGAACGAATTTTAGACATGTGTGCCGCCCCCGGTGGTAAAACGATGCAAATTTCTGCGGCGGGTGCTGAGGTGACCGCATTGGATATTTCCGCCAGCCGGATGAAACGTGTGGTCGAAAACCTCAAGCGTATGTATCTGCCTGCGATTCCTGTCGTGATGGATGCGCTAGAATATGAGGCCGAGCCTTTCGATGCGATTTTGTTGGATGCGCCATGCACTGCGACGGGCACGATTCGCCGTCACCCTGATTTGCCGTATTCCAAAGATGGCTCTGATTTTCCCGGATTGTTCGAACTACAAGAACATATGATCGACCGCGCATTGCAGCTTTTGAAACCCGAGGGCCGCTTGGTTTATTGTACCTGTTCGTTGCTGATTGACGAAGGTGAAGAACAGATCAGAGATGCATTGGTGCGTCACCCTGATTTGCGTGTTGATTTGGATGCCTTGACAATTGACGGTGTAGAAACCGACTGGATCGGGCCAGAAGGTTTGCGGACGCGGCCTGATTTTTGGGCAGATCGCGGTGGCATGGATGGATTTTTTGTTACGGTTCTCCGCCGCTCATAGTTTTGTTGCGAGAACAGCGGTGACAGGTGAAGTCGGAGACTGTATCACAGGCGCAACGAATACACGCCTTGGGCAATACAGGGTGAGGCAGGCAGAGCATGTCGCAAACCGAAGACTGGCGCGCAAAGATGACCCGCCGCATGAACAGGTTTCATGCGTGGCGTGCGGCGCGTGCGCGTGCTGCCACGGGATTTGTTTCTCAACCTGAACCTAAATCCATTGGTTCTTTCGCCAAAGGGCGTCAGCTGATCGCCGGAAATTACTTGTTTGCCGGACAATTGATCGAGGCCCCTGAATGCGCCATTTGGGACTTAGATGATGCCAGTGATGCATTCATCGCAGAGCTGCATGGGTTTGCTTGGCTTGATGATTTGGCTGCTGTTGGTGATGGCCCTGCGCGCGTACGGGTGCAGGACTGGATAACCATATGGATGGACCGGCACGCAAACGGATCAGGTCCCGGATGGACGCCTGATCTGACTGGGCGCCGTTTGATCCGCTGGATCAATCACGCTTTATTTTTCCTGTCTGCCCAAGACACGCCTGTCTCAAATGCGTTTTTCAAAACTCTGGCGCAGCAAACAATTTTTTTGTCGTGGCGTTGGCATACTGCATCGCAAGGCCTGCCGCGTTTTGAGGCGTTAACAGGGTTGATTTACGCAGGTCTGTCGCTTGAAGGGATGGAGCATCATGTTGCGCCTGCCGTCAAAGCGCTGGCGCATGAGTGCGAAAGCAACATCAACGCAGATGGCGGCATCACAACACGCAATCCAGAAGAACTGCTTGAAGTGTTTACACTTTTGACCTGGGCTGCCGCGGCTTTGTCCGAGGCGGGCCACATCGCGGAAGAGGCCCATGTCGCGGCCATTGACCGCATCGCGCCGACCCTGCGCGCACTGCGCCACAGTGATGGTGGGCTGGCGCGGTTTCATGGCGGCGGGCGCGGAATCGCAGGGCGACTTGATCAAGCTTTGGTCAGTTCTGGCAACACGTCGCCCCCGTCTAAGGGATTGCACATGGGATATCTGCGCCAGTCTGCTGGGCGCACATCGATCATCACCGATGCCTCGCCACCACCAACGCGCGACAATTCGTTCAATGGCCATGCATCAACTTTGGCGTTTGAGCTGACATCTGGGCGCAGGCCGTTGATTGTGAATTGTGGCGCAGGGGCAAGTTTCGGCGAAGAGTGGCGTCGCGCGGGTCGTGCCACGCCATCGCATTCGACGCTTGGGATCGAAGGGTTCTCGTCATCGCGGCTTGGGGCGCAGCGTCTTATTGGCGGGCGCATGCGTGAGCTTTTAGTCGATACGCCTGACGATGTACGTTTGGAGGTGCGGTCATCAGATACCGAGCTTGGGTTCGTTGCGGGGCACAATGGGTACGTGTCCACGCATGGTTTGATGCATATTCGCCAGATCGATTTATCGTCTGACGGGCGAGGCATCGCGGGTGAAGATACGCTTGCAACGCTCACGCGCGCTGACGAGGGTCGGTTCGACCGCATGATGGATCGACTGAAATTACAAGGCATTCCGTTTCATGTGCGTTTTCATTTGCACCCTGATGTTGATGTGGAAATCGATATGGGCGGCACGGCTGTGTCTATGGCGCTTAAATCTGGTGAGATATGGGTCTTTCGCCACGATGGTCGGGCGAAGTTAAGCTTAGATCGGTCAGTTTATTTGGAAAAAGGCCGATTAAAGCCCCGCGCGAGCAAACAAGTGGTTCTATCTGCGGCCGCAATGGATTATGCGACGCGCGTCCGTTGGACTCTCGCAAAGGCACAAGACACGCCTACGACTTTGCGCGATCTTGAACGTGACGATGAATTTTGACCTGATCTGAAATGTGATCTGGCTTGCTGGATCACCCAAATGACTGCCTGTCTGGGGACCTCTTGATGACTGATCTTTATCCGGTGCGCCGCGCGCTTCTTTCTGTTTCTGACAAAACGGGTCTTGTTGACCTTGGCAAAGCGCTTGCTGCGCGCGGCGTTGAGTTGCTGTCGACAGGTGGCTCTGCCAAGACACTGCGAGACGCTGGCCTTGAGGTCAAAGATGTGGCGGATGTGACGGGCTTTCCCGAAATGATGGATGGCCGTGTGAAAACATTGCACCCCAAAGTGCATGGCGGTTTGTTGGCGCTGCGTGACAACGATGATCACATCAAAGCTATGGCCGAGCACGACATTCTTGGGATCGATTTGTTGATCGTCAATCTGTATCCGTTTGAAACCGCTTTGGCGCGCGGTGCTGAATATGATGAGATGATCGAAAATATCGACATCGGCGGGCCTGCGATGATCCGCGCCTCTGCGAAAAACCACGGGTTTGTAACGACTGTTGTGGATGTTGAAGATTACGATGCGTTGCTGGCCGAACTGGAAACCAACGATGGTCAGACATCTTACGTCTTCCGTCAAAAGCTTGCACAAATCGCTTATGCGCGCACCGGTGCCTATGATGCGGCTGTGTCCAACTGGATGGCCGATGCGATTGGTGAAGCCGCGCCGCGTCGTCGTGCCTTTGCTGGTACCATCAAACAGACTCTGCGTTACGGTGAAAACCCGCATCAGTCTGCTGCGTTCTACACAGACGGATCGGACCGTCCAGGTGTGGCGACAGCGACACAGCATCAGGGCAAAGAATTGTCCTACAACAACATCAACGACACGGATGCTGCGTTTGAATTGGTGGCGGAATTTGATCCTGCTGAGACGCCCGCTGTTGCGATCATCAAACACGCAAACCCATGTGGTGTGGCCAAAGGTGCGACGCTGCTTGAAGCCTACAAAAACGCGTTTGACTGTGACCGCACATCTGCGTTCGGCGGCATTGTTGCGCTGAACCAACCGTTGGATGCCGAAACTGCCGAAGCCATCGTTGATATTTTCACCGAAGTTGTGATTGCTCCCGGTGCATCTGACGAAGCCAAAGCTATCTTTGCCAAGAAAAAGAACCTGCGCTTGTTGACCACAGATGGTTTGCCAAATGTTTTGGAAGCCTCTCACACGGTGCGTCAAGTTGCGGGTGGCTTGCTGGTGCAAAACAAAGATGCGGGCTTTATTTCTTTGGATGATCTTAAAGTTGTGACCAAATTGGCCCCCACGGATGAACAGCTCAAAGACATGTTGTTTGCTTGGAAAGTGGCAAAACACGTTAAATCCAACGCGATCGTTTACGTCAAAGATCAAGCAACTGTTGGTGTCGGCGCTGGTCAAATGTCGCGTCTTGATTCTGCATTGATTGCTGCAGCCAAATCTAAACGTATGGCCGATGCCATGGGCCTGGATCAACCACTGTCCATCGGATCTGCTGTGGCGTCTGACGCGTTCTTCCCTTTCGCGGATGGTCTGCTTGAAGCGGCTGCAGCTGGCGCGTCTTGCGTGATCCAGCCGGGCGGTTCTATGCGCGACCAAGAAGTGATTGACGCCGCAGAGGAGGCGGGCCTTGCTATGGTCTTCACTGGCATGCGCCACTTCCGTCACTAAACAAACATAGGTATTGAACATGCGCACCACGGCCCTGACAGCTCTTATCATTTTTGTGATCGATCAGCTTTCGAAATGGGTCGTGGTGCATGCGTTTAACCTGCGATCTGTTGGTGAAATTGACGTTTTTCCACCGTTTCTAGTGTTCCGTATGGCATGGAATACCGGCATAAATTTTGGTCTGTTTTCTGAATATGCGGCGATGCTACGCTGGGGCTGGGTAGCTTTGGCGATTGTCATGTCGATCTGGGTGATGACATGGGTGCGTCGTGAAAGTTTTAGTCGCATTGGCATGATCAGTGCAGGGCTATTGGTCGGCGGAGCTTTGGGTAATGCGATTGATCGAATTTTATACGGGGCTGTGGCGGACTTTTTGAACACGTCTTGTTGCGGGTTTGCGAACCCGTATTCATTCAATGTCGCAGATATTGCTATTTTTGCGGGGGCCTTTGGTCTGATTCTTTTCACGGGTGAAACGCAAAAGCGTACGTGACCTTATCGCGTGCTTGCGTTAGATATGCCCAGACGCTTGGGTCGGAGAAAGCTTATGTTGCATGCAAATGGCATGAAATTCGGATTGTGTATGGCGATTTTGGTTGCCACAACTGCCTGTGCGCCAAAGGCTCAGTTGACGCCTTCTATTGCTGGGGGCGGCCCAGATGAGTTTTCCATATCTCCAGCCAAGGCTTTGGAAGCTCCTACAAATTTTGCGTCCTTGCCCGTGCCCACACCTGGTGGTGCGAATCTGACAGACGCAACACCCAAAAGCGATGCTATCGTTGCCTTGGGGGGGCGTGCCCCTACGGCGTCTGGGCGTGATGGTGGTATTGTGACCTATGCCTCGCGTTACGGCGTTGCGCCCAATATTCGCGGCGAGTTGTCCAAATCCGATGAACGGTTCCTCAAAATGAAAACGGCCAAGCCAGCGTTTCCATGGACGAAAAACAAGTATGAACGTGCATATCGCCGCCTCGCACTTGATCCATGGGCAGAACAAGCGCGTTTGATCGCACTCGGCGTCTTGGTGCCGTCGGCCCCACCTAAGCCCTGAACACTCATCACTTAACCGTCAACACCGCTTGCTCTTAGTTCGCCGCTGCCGCAACTATGTCGGGAACGACGTTTGAAGGTGATTGAATGAAAACTCTCTTGAGTGCCGTCTTTATCGGCTTGGCTTTGCCCGCTGCCGCAACTGACATTTCTAGCTTTACGCTGGACAATGGGATGGAGGTCGTTGTTCTCGAAGACCACCGTGCCCCCGTTGTCGTGCAAACGGTCTGGTACAAAGTTGGTGCGGCAGATGAAGTGCCGGGCAAAAGTGGCACCGCGCATTTTCTTGAACACTTAATGTTCAAAGGCACGGATACGATGGAATCTGGCGAATTGTCAGCGACCGTCACACGCAATGGTGGGTCTGACAACGCCTTCACCAGTTGGGATTATACAGCGTATTATCAACGTGTTGCCGCTGACAGGCTGCCGTTGATGATGAAAATGGAAGCCGACCGTATGCGTGGCTTGCAAATGACCGAAGATGATGTGGCCACAGAGCGTAACGTGGTGTTGGAAGAGCGCAATCAGCGCACGGACAGCGACCCAAGTGCTTTGTTTCGCGAACAAATGCGTGCGGCGCAATTCTTAAACCACGCTTATGGCACCCCCATCATTGGCTGGCGGCACGAAATTGAACAATTGAACCGTGACGACGCCTTTGCATTTTACCGTCAATATTACGCGCCTAATAACGCCATTTTGGTTGTGGCTGGTGATGTGAACCCTGACGACGTGAAATCACTGGCTGAAACCTATTATGGTCCCATCACCCCGACGGAGGGTTTGAAAGAGCGCCTGCGTCCAACCGAACCGCCGCAATTGGTTGAGCGTCGTATGGAAATGACAGATGCGCGCGTGTCTCGGCCATATGTGACGCGCAGCTATCTGGCACCTGAGCGTAATCCGGGCGATCAATCCGAAGCTGCAGCCCTTGAGTTTCTCGCCAGCCTTTTGGGGGGCGATGGGGCCACATCCTATCTTGGGCAGGCGTTGATGTTTGATGATGCAAAAGCGACTTATGTGTCGGCATATTACAGTGGGACGTCGCTTGATGTTGGGTCCTTTGGCCTGACGATTGTCCCAGTGCCAGGTGTGTCATTGGAGCAAGCCGAACAGGCGCTGGATGACACCATCGCGCAATTTATCGAGCAAGGCGTGGATTTGGATCAATTTGAACGACTTAAAACCCAGCTGCGGGCATCACGGATTTACGCTCAAGACAATATTGAAAGCTTGGCGCGAGAATACGGTATGGAACTGGCTGTCGGGTTGTCGATTGACGATGTGCGTGCATGGCCTGATGCGCTTGATGCTATCACCCCAGAGGAAGTCATCGCGGCAGCCAAAAGCGTGTTTAACAAATCAAACGCTGTGACGGGGTACTTGATGCCGGAAAGCACGCCTGAGGAGGTTGCACAATGACATATTTTACATCTCTTATCGCAGGCGTAGCCATCGCAGTGGCAGGGTTCATCGCACCGGCTTTTGCTCAAATCGAAGTGCAAGAAGTGACCACTGATGGCGGGATTACTGCGTGGTTGGTGGAAGAACATTCCATTCCGTTCACAGCGCTTGAGCTGAGATTCAAAGGCGGCACATCATTGGATCGACCGGACAAGCGCGGCGAGATCAATTTGATGATGGCAACCTTAGAAGAAGGTGCCGCCGATCTTGATGCACAAGGTTTTGCCAAAGCACGCGACAGTTTGGCGGCAAGCTTTAACTTTGATGCCTATACGGACAGCGTTACGATATCGGCGCGTTTTTTGACTGAAAATCGTGATGCGGCGATTAATTTGCTACGCCTCGCGATCATGGACACTCGATTTGATCAAGACGCAGTGGACCGTGTGCGTGGACAGGTGCAATCTATCATTGAATCTGATGCGACTTCACCAAATGCTATCGCGACATCGACCCTGAATGCGCTCGCGTTTGGTGATCATCCTTATGGTAGTTCTGACAATGGCACCGGTGAAAGTGTCGCCGCATTGACGCGCGAAGATATGTTCACAGCTCGTGATCGCGCGATGGTGAAAGACCGCCTATATGTTGCCGCGGTGGGCGACATAACCGCGCCTGAACTGTCAGCCCTATTGGATGGTTTGCTTGGTGATTTGCCGCAAACTGGGCCTGATATGGCCCCGCGGGTCGAGCCCGCGCTAAAGGGTGGTGTCACTGTTGTTCCGTTCGATACGCCGCAATCTGTTGTGCTCTTTGGCCAGTCTGGCATCACGCGAGATGATCCTGATTTCATCGCGGCTTATATCGCCAATGAAATATTGGGGGGCAGTCGTGAATCTCGTTTGATGCAAGAGGTGCGCGAAAAGCGTGGGCTGACCTATGGCATCGGATCTTACCTTGTTCCATATGATCAATCCGAAGTCATCTTGGGGCAGTTTTCGTCTAGCAATTCCGTGACAGGTCAAGCGATTGATGTGGTCAAAGACGAATGGCAAAAATTGGTAGATCAAGGTATTTCGCAAGAGGAACTTGACGCTGCAAAAACCTATCTGACCGGCGCTTACGCTTTGCGTTTTGATGGTAATGCGCCGATTGCCAACATTCTTGCAGGTATGCAGATGATCGGGCTGGATCGTGATTACATTTTGCACCGCAATGAGTTGGTTGATGCTGTGACTTTGGATGGGATCAACCGTGTGGTGCGTGAATTGTACAATCCCGAGGATTTGACATTCGTTGTGGTTGGCCAGCCAGAGGATTTAAAATCTGATTGATTTGAACATGGTCGAATCGGAAGGGCTCGTGCTATTTCTAGTGGCATGAACTCTTCTGACCTCAATATAAGCCAATCTGGCCCGCAAGCCGCGCGTCCCGTGATCCGTCAACTCGATGAGGGGGCGATCAATAGAATCGCTGCTGGCGAGGTGGTGGAACGCCCTGCATCTGCCGTGAAAGAACTGGTGGAAAATGCCATTGATGCTGGCGCGCACCGCATCACCATTGAGTATGCAGATGGCGGAAAAACGTTGATCCGTGTTACTGACGATGGCTGTGGCATGACCGCAGATGACGTGCCTTTGGCCTTGTCGCGCCATGCGACATCCAAAATCGACGGCTCTGATCTGTTGAACATCCACACCTTTGGCTTTCGCGGTGAAGCCTTGCCGTCGCTTGGCGCTGTCGGGCGTTTGAAAATCACATCTCGTGCCGAAGGTCATGACGGCGTCACTCTGTCTGTGTCTGGTGGACACACGGAACCGCTCAAGCCCGCCGCTTTGACCAAAGGCACCGTGGTTGAGTTGCGCGATCTATTTTTCGCCACCCCCGCACGATTGAAATTCCTACGCACGGATCGTGCCGAAGCGCAGGCGATTTCCGATGTCATTAAACGCTTGGCTATGGCGGAACCTTTCGTAGGCTTCACGTTGCGTGACGTGTCTGGCGGTGGCGAGGGCCGCGTGACATTCCGTGCCGATCCACAAACGGGTGATATGTTTGATGCCTTGCATGGACGCTTGACCACGGTCTTGGGCAAAGACTTTGCGGAAAATGCTTTGGCCATCGATGCAGAACGCGAGGGGCTGCACCTGACGGGGTATGCCGCTTTGCCAACCTATTCGCGCGGCTCATCTGTACAACAATTCTTGTTCGTCAATGGGCGTCCTGTGCGCGACAAGCTTTTGTACGGCGCTTTGCGCGCGGCCTATTTCGATTACCTCAGCCGTGATCGTCACCCTGCAGCCTGTTTGTTCATCGATGTTGATCCGCACCGCGTGGATGTGAACGTGCATCCTGCAAAATCAGAAGTACGGTTTCGAGAACCTGCTGAGGCGCGCAGCCTGATTGTTTCAGGTCTGCGAAATGCGTTGGCCGCAGCGGGGCACCGTGCGTCGACGACGGTCGCACAAGCGACATTGGGTGCGATGCGTCCCGAAGCGCCACAGGCCGGATCGCAGGCAACAGGTGGCGATGATGCGCCGCGTATCTATCAAATGGATCGCAGATCCTCTGGCAGTTATATCACCCCGCCGCGTCCATCTGGTGAGAGCCTGCAGAGCAGTTATAATTGGCAAGCTCCCCCCCGCGAAGATATGCAGGGGTTCGCGGAAATGGCGACGCCGTCTGCACGTGTCGAAGAGGTGAGCCATAGTCCCGCCGCCGAAGCGTTGCCTCTTGGGGCTGCGCGGGCGCAGGTCCATGAAAACTACATCATTGCGCAAACTGAAACGGGTATTGTAATCGTTGATCAGCATGCTGCGCACGAACGTTTGGTCTATGAAAAACTCAAGAAACTTATGGCTGAAAATGGTGTCGCATCGCAGGCACTTTTGATTCCTGAGGTGATCGAGCTTGGGGCCAATGACGCGCAAATGCTGTTGGATTTGGCTGATGATTTGGCCGGACTGGGATTGGTGATCGAAGCCTTTGGTGTTGGCGCGATTGCAGTGCGCGAAACCCCGGCAATCTTGGGGCGTGTGGATGCCGCCGCGATGATGGCGGATATTCTTGATGAGCTTGCCGATCTTGGCGACAGTCAAACGGTGCAAGCGCGGATCGAAGCGGTGCTGTCTCGTGTGGCATGTCATGGCTCTATACGGTCGGGACGGTGGATGCGCGGCGAAGAAATGAATGCGCTGTTGCGCGAAATGGAATCTACCCCGCATTCGGGACAGTGCAACCACGGCAGGCCGACTTACGTGGAACTCAAACTCTCTGATATTGAGCGCCTGTTTGGTCGTACATGATAGAAAATGACGCCATGACTTTGAATCTTTCCGACCCTTTGGTGATCGCTGGGCTGATTGGATCGGCAACATTGTTGCTTGTGGTTATTTTGCTGTTTGCTGTCCTGCGTAGGTCAAGCGAAGCTGCGCGTATGGCGGTGCCGCTCGCGCATCAAATGAACCAGCTTGGCTTGCGGGTGCAGTCGTTGTCTGATGGGCAAAACCAATTGGCTGGCGGGTTGTCACATGTGTCTGAGGCGCAAGCGGCAGCACAATCTCATATGCTGTCTTTGATGGAAAAGCGTTTGGCGGATGTGACCGTATCGATGACCGAAAACCTGCAAGGGTCGGCGCGGCGCACGGCGCATTCTTTGGGTGAATTGCAAGAGAGATTGCAAACCATCGACAAAGCGCAGGCCAATATCGAAAAGCTGTCCGGCAATGTTTTGTCTTTGCAAGATATCTTGTCGAATAAACAAACACGCGGCGCGTTTGGGGAAATACAACTCAATGATATCGTTGGAAAAGCTTTGCCCAAAGACAGCTACACTTTGCAGGCGACGCTGTCCAATGGCAGGCGTGCGGACTGTTTGATCCATTTACCAAATCCACCTGGCTCCATCGTTGTTGATAGTAAATTTCCGTTGGAAGCCTATGAGGCGCTGCGCCGTGCGGGCACGCAATGGGAATTGAATGAAGCCGCTAAAATGATGCGCACAGCGGTGAAAAAACACATCAGTGATATTGCCGCTAAATATATTATCGAAGGTGAGACAGCAGGCGGCGCTTTGATGTTTTTGCCATCAGAAGCCGTCTATGCCGAGCTGCACGCAAATTTCCCTGAAATCGTGCGCGAAGGGTTCGACAAACGTGTCTGGATCGTGTCGCCCACCACTTGCATGGCCACCCTTCATACGATGCGCGCCATTTTGAAAGATGCCAGAATGCGCGAACAAGCTGGGTCTATTCGCAAAGAATTGGCGCTTTTGGCGGGCGATGTGGATCGTTTGGGCACACGTGTTGGCAGTCTAGATCGCCACTTTGGACAGGCGGCCAAAGACATCGAAGACATCAAAATCTCTGCTGAGAAAGCGGGAAAGCGGGCGCATCGACTGGATCATTTTGATTTTGAAGAGCTCGCAGCAGATACACCTGCGACTAGAACTGCCGAAGCCTTGCCGTTATCGCCCAAATCGTAAGCGGGTGGCGCAAAGTAAAGTTGTGCAAGTCCTTTGCGTTTATCGTTGTTGCCAAAGCCTTTTTCTAAGGGCATCACATTCCCATGACAGTCGTGACACGCACTCCTTTTGCTTTGGTTATAGTTCTATGGCTCAGTGGAGTATTGGCGGCTGGTCAATTCGCCAAAATTTCTGTGACCTTCCCGTATTTTCGCGAAGCATTCTTTTCGCATGGATCAACCTTAGGATTTTTGGTCTCTTTGATTTCAGCCGTGGGGCTGCTCTGCGGATTGTTCGCAGGTGCATTCGTGGCGAGAGTTGGCGCACGTAAACCGCTGATTGCGGCGCTGTGCTTGGGTGCGCTTTTGTCCATTTACCAAAGTTTCATGCCAAGTTTTGCATTGTTCCTGATCAGTCGCGCCATTGAAGGCATTTCACATCTATTGATCGTTGTCGCAACGCCAACGCTTTTGGGGCAGATCACTGAACCGCGGCATCGTGCGACAACAATGGCGTTGTGGAGCACTGTGTTTGCCGTGTCTTTTGCTCTGTTCTCGTGGGGTGGTAGTCCGTTGGTTGACCGTTTTGGGATGTCGTTTTTGTTTTGGTGCCATGCTGGCGCGATGAGTGTTGCGACGATTGCGGTGTGGGTGATGTTGCCTAGCAATATCATTCCACGTTCGCCTGATCCGTTGACGTTGCGCGCTATTGTTGCACGTCATGTCACGGCATACACATCGCCACGGATTGCGGCTCCCGCAGCTGGTTGGTTTTTCTACGCGGCAGGCTTTGTTGCATTGGTAACCGTGATGCCCGATTTCTTTTCACCTGAGCGGCGTCACGCGTTGGTTGGTGTATTGCCGCTGTCGGCTTTGGTTGTCTCAATGACTTTGGGCATTGTGTTGGTTCGCCGGTTTACGTCGGTTCCTGTGATCATCGCTGGATTTGGCGCGGCGTCACTGTTGGCGTTGTCCATGGCGCTTGGTTTGCCTGTCGAAGTGGGGTGCGTTGCTGTTTTGGCGGCCACAGGATTGGTGCAAGCGGGTAGCTTTTCGGCCATTCCCGTATTGAATGCGACTTCGCAAGATCAAGCCTTTGCCAATGGGGCGCTGGCGCAGTTGGGCAATGCTGGCAACATGATTGGCACGCCTTTGTTGATCTTACTCACCAACGCCTACGGGCTGGCTGGAGTGATTATTTTTTCCGTCACCACGTTTGGGGGCGGGGCTATCATACATCTTTGGTTGTCGCGTTTGCGTAAGCGCGGGGGCGTGTAGATTTGAGCATCGATAAGATAAAACAAAAGAGCCGCTCAGTTTCCTGAACGGCTCTTTTGTTTAGAAGCTGCTGAAGCTTAGCCCTGACGGGCTTTAAAGCGTGGCTGCGTTTTGTTGATCACATAAACGCGGCCTTTACGGCGCACGATGCGACAATCGCGGTGCCGGCTTTTCAGCGAGCGGAGTGAGTTGCGAACTTTCATGTCCAGTCTCCTTATCGCGGCGCCTGCGTGCGCCTGTTAAAACCAATCCGACGGAACGATGGTGGGTATAACAAGGTTCGAACTTGTGACCCCTTCGATGTCAACGAAGTGCTCTACCACTGAGCTATACACCCTAATCGTCCATGGGAGTGTCACGTCTTGTTAATTTTGGCCACCTGACCTTAACGAACAAGACGTGGGCATTTCCCACGTCAGTCCGTCGGCGTATAAAAGGAGTCGAAGCATTGATCAAGGGCTTTTGAACAGGAAAATCGAAAGCTATAGTTTTCGGTGAAAGGACAACCTGATGACCAAAGTTCCCTACAGGCTGCGTAGGCCAGCAAAGCGTACGTCATTTGTTGTGTTTTCGTCGCCGCACAGTGGCTGTGATTACCCAAAAGAGATGCTGGAGCAATCGATTTTGGACCCTTTGACGCTTAGATCCTCTGAAGATGTTTATGTGGATCGGTTGTTTGAGAACACACCAAAGTATGGATCTGTATTTTTAAATGCTTTGTATCCAAGAGCTTGGCTTGATTTAAATCGTAGGTCTGATGAATTTGATCCTGCTTTGATTGCAGATGTGACGCCGCGCAGTTTGAATGCGCGTGTGTTGTCAGGTCTGGGTGTTGTCCCGCGTGTGGTTGCCAATGGGCGTGCCATTTACAGCGGCAAGCTTTCGCGGGCAGAGGCTGACGCGCGAATCGTGCAAGTGTGGCAACCCTATCACTTGATGTTGGAAACGATTCTACGAGAAACAAAAATTTTGTTTGGGCAGGCGCTTTTGATCGATTGCCATTCGATGCCGCGTGAGGCGCTTAAATATGCACGCACCCCCAAAGGTATTCGACCACAGATCGTTTTAGGCGACAGATACGGTGCCTCTGCAAGCAGCGCGCTGATTTCGGATGTTGAAGCGGCGTTTTGCGCAGAAGGCTTTGATGTCATGCGCAATGTGCCCTTTGCTGGGGCATATATTTCGCAGCATTACGGGCGACCCACGCAGAATCAACACTGTATCCAAGTTGAAATTGATCGATCAATTTACATGAATGAAAGCACACTTGAGCCAAGTGACGGGTACGAAGATGTCAGGCTGGCGCTTGATGGTGCGGCGCGTCGAATTGCGAGACTTGAAATCGGGCGCATGCCTGTGGCTGCTGAATAAAGCGGTACGGCTTAAAGGGCGCGCCCTTTGATAATGGCATCTTTGCCAAACTTGCGGCGAATTTCATCGCGCGCTCGTTCTGCATCCGCACGTTTGCTTGCGTCTGGGTCAAGTAAGTCGGTTGGCGCGCCCGTGCTTTCATCTGAAATCAATGTGCTCAGGCCGACCCCAATAAGACGAAAGGGCCCTTCGCCCAGAGCGTGTTCAAGCAGGCTGCGTGCTGTGCGATAAATCGGATCGGCCATATTGGTCGGGCTGGGCAGGGTCAGCCTGCGGGTCAATGACGTATGATTGGATCGCTTGAGCTTGAGTGTAACAACGCGGCCCGCTTGGGATTTTGATTTGGCGCGATCGGATACTTGTTCGGACAGCCGCCAGATATGTTTGTCGAGCACATCAATATCTGCGGTGTCGACCGAAAACGTGGTTTCTTTGGAAATGGATTTCACGGTTTGGCGTTGAGAAATGGATCGCGCATCTTGTCCGCGTGCGAGATACCAAAGGCGGTCTCCCAATGATCCGAATCGCACGTGTAAATCATCGCGGTCCCACCGACGCAAATCTGCAAAGGTTCTAATGCCAGATTTTTCAAGCGATACCTGCCCAACCTTGCCAACGCCCCAGATCAGTTTGACGGGTTTGTCAGCGAGAAACGTGTGGGTTTCGGCAAGGCCAATCACCGAAAACCCGCGTGGTTTATCCAGATCCGAGGCGATTTTGGCTAAGAATTTATTGTGACTCAGGCCAATCGATCCCGTTAATCCAATCTCTGCGTGCATACGTTTGACCAAACGAGCGAGCATCACAGCAGGCGGCGCGCCGTGTAGCTTGGATGTGCCGCGCAAATCTAGAAATGCTTCATCCAAGGACAGCGGTTCAACCTTGGGGGTCAGTTCATCCATCATCTGACGAATTGCGCGCGAGGCCTCAGAATAGGCTTGCATCCGAGGGGGTACGACGACGGCTTCAGGGCAAAGTTGCAGCGCTTTGAACATCGGCATTGCAGAGCGCACACCTTTGATCCGCGCAATGTAGCAGGCCGTTGACACCACCCCGCGATGCCCACCGCCAATGATAACAGGCTTGTCGCGCAGATCTGGATTGTCACGCTTTTCGACAGAGGCAAAAAACGCATCACAATCCATGTGGGCAATGGACAGATCAAATAATTCAGGGTGTGATAGCACACGCGGTCGACCACAGGACGGGCAACGAAGGCCCGCTTCAAACGTGGTTAAGCAATCGCGGCACAGGTTTGGCATGAGGGTCCCAAGAGTTAGCGCGCTCTATACGCACAGAGTGAATGTCGTTAAACGTCGTTTATATTAGTATCAACAAGTGAATGGTGTCGTCATGAATGAATTTGGAATCCCCGTTTTTTTGACAGGCGGTAATTTGGTGGTATTGGCCATCGCAGGTCTGATCATTCTTTTGGTCAGCAAAGGGGTGCGCATCGTGCCGCAGTCCGAGAAATTTGTCGTCGAACGCTTTGGTCGTTTGCGCACAGTGCTTGGGCCCGGGATTAATTTTGTGATTCCTTTGATCGACCGCGTGGCCCATAAAATCTCCATTTTGGAACGTCAGCTTCCCAATGCGATGCAAGACGCGATCACGTCAGACAACGCGTTGGTCAAGGTGGAAACATCTGTGTTCTACCGCATCACGGAACCTGAGCGCACAGTGTACCGAATTCGCGATGTGGACGGCGCGATTGCCACGACTGTGGCGGGGGTTGTGCGCTCTGAAATCGGCAAAATGGAATTAGATCAGGTGCAATCCAATCGGTCCAGTTTGATTGAAACCATCAAAGCGCAGGTCGAAAGTGCTGTGGATGATTGGGGCATCGAAGTGACCCGTGCCGAAATTTTGGATGTAAACCTTGATGAAGCCACGCGTGCCGCGATGTTGCAACAGTTGAATGCAGAACGTGCGCGTCGTGCCGCAGTGACCGAAGCAGAAGGCTCCAAGCGCTCGGTTGAATTGAATGCCGACGCACAGCTTTATGCTGCAGAACAAATTGCCAAGGCGCGCCGTATTCAAGCTGATGCTGAAGCTTATGCGACTGCTGTAGTGGCCGAGGCCATCACCGAAAACGGCATCGAGGCCGCGCAATACCAAGTGGCGTTGAAGCAGGTCGAGGCGCTGACGGCTGTTGGAACAGGTCAAGGCAATCAAACCGTGATTATGCCTGCATCCGCAATCGAAGCTTTTGGTGACGCGTTCAAGCTTTTTGGGGGTAAGAAATAATGGACGCTGTAACAACAGTTGAGATTTGGTCCCTTTGGTGGATTTGGGGCCTTGGCGCAGTTGCATTATTGGTGCTTGAAATTATGGCGCCGGGGTTCTTGTTTTTGGGTTTTGGTGTTGGGGCCGCTGTTGTTTCAGCTTTGTTGGGCTTTGGAATAGCGCCCTTAAACCCTGCAGTCTTGGTACTGATCTTTGCTGTGGTCTCTATGGCTGCATGGTTTGGGATGCGCAGCGTTTTTGGTGTGCGCAAAGGCCAAGTCAAAACTTGGAAAACTGACATCAACGATGACTGATTTCGGTGGTGCGAAAATCGCGATTTTGCGAGGTGACAATGTGCTGACCTTGCAGCGCGATGATCGGCCTGACATTCCTTATCCGGGCGAATGGGATTTGCCCGGTGGGGGGCGTGAACGTGATGAAACGCCAATTCAAACCGCTACGCGTGAACTGTTGGAAGAGCTGAATGTCAGGCTTGATCCAAATAAAATTATCTATAGCGCCGAAGAACTCGCAGATAATGACAGCCAAGAGCGCGTCCATTTTTTCATGGCGCGTTGGGATGATTTATTTGACGATGGAATTATCTTGGGGGATGAGGGGCTGCGCTGGTGCTGGATGCCTACCCCAGATTTTTTATCGCGCAAGGACGTTGTAAAGCCCCTGCGCGGACGTTTGCGGCGCGCCCTGAAAGTTCGCGCATTTTAGACTTAGGCGTTGGCTATTTCGTGTTGGATTGCAAGTGCAGCTTGTCGTGGATTGGCTGCTTGCCAAATCGGACGACCAACCACCATGTGATCCACCCCGTCCTGAATGGCCTGCGCTGGTGTTGCCACACGTTTTTGATCCCCAAGAGCGGCCCCTGTTGGTCGCACGCCAGGTGTTACAATGAGTTTGCCGTTTGCCTCGGGGAGGGCGCGTACAAGGGCTGCTTCTTGCGGTGAACAAATCACGCCATCAGCGCCCGCACGCAAAGCGTTGCCTGCTCGCTCTTGCACCAAATCATGAATATCACCCGCTTTGATCAAGGCACCGTTCAGATCGGCGCGATCCAGAGATGTCAGAATGGTCACGGCAAGGATTTTCATATTAGACCCTGATGCACCTTGCTTGGCAGCCTCAACCACATAGGGATCGCCGTGCACTGTCAAAAAGTCGATATCGAATTGCGCCGTGCCGCGCACCGCGTTTTCCACTGTCGCGCCGATGTCGAAAAATTTCATGTCGAGAAATATTTTTTTGCCATGTTCTTGTTTCAATTCATTGGCCAAGGCCAACCCGCCACCTGTCAGCATACCAAGGCCAATTTTGTAAAAGGATACGGCATCACCAATTTTTTCTGCAATTTCCATCCCTTGCAAAACGTTGGGGACATCCAAGGCAACGATTAGACGGTCATCTGCGGGTGCGGTCATGGTCAGGCTCCTATGTTTCGCCTTCCTCATATTGCGGCGCACAGTTTGAGGCAAGTCATGGTGCGTGCCGTCTGTAATATTGCATGATGCATCGCAGGGGTGATCTTGAATTGGCTCAAGTCACCAACCACATAGAGGACAAGGCTCTAAAGCTGTGACGTGCTGCAAAGCGGGCGTCACCCGAGGGAGCGCTTATTTGAAAGGATACGATGATGGACATGGAAAAGTTCACGGAACGCTCTCGCGGCTTTTTGCAAGCGGCGCAAACCATAGCGATGCGCGAAAGCCACCAAAAACTCAGCCCCGAACATTTACTTAAGGCATTGTTGGATGACCCCGAAGGCATGGCCGCAGGTTTGATTTCAAAAGCAGGCGGTGACGCAAAAGGTGTGGCCGAGGTTGTCGATGCCGCTTTGGCCAAAGTGCCGCGCGTGTCAGGCGACGCGGGTCAAACCTATATGGATCAGACCACCGCTAAAGTGCTGGATGAAGCTGAAAAAATTGCAACCAAAGCAGGGGACAGCTTTGTTCCTGTCGAGCGTATTTTGACAGCTTTGGCTGTGGTTAAATCCAAGGCCAAAGATGCATTAGATGCTGGTAATGTGACGGCGATGAAACTCAACGCTGCGATCAATGATATTCGCAAAGGCAGGACTGCTGATTCAGCGTCTGCCGAAGACGGATATGAAGCTCTCAAAAAATATGCACGCGATCTGACCGAAGCAGCTGAGCAGGGCAAAATCGACCCTATCATTGGCCGCGACGAAGAAATTCGCCGCGCAATGCAAGTGTTGTCGCGCCGCACGAAAAACAACCCTGTTTTGATCGGGGAACCGGGCGTGGGTAAAACCGCGATTGCCGAAGGTCTTGCTTTGCGCATCATTGATGGCGATGTGCCTGAATCTCTGCGCAATAAAAAGCTTATGGCGCTTGATATGGGCGCGTTGATTGCAGGGGCGAAATATCGCGGTGAATTCGAAGAACGCCTCAAGTCCATTTTGAAAGAGATCGAAGCTGCTTCTGGTGAAATCATCCTGTTCATCGATGAAATGCACACGCTTGTTGGCGCGGGTAAAACCGACGGCGCTATGGATGCGGCGAACTTGATCAAGCCTGCGCTTGCGCGTGGTGAGTTGCACTGTATTGGCGCGACCACTTTGGATGAGTACCGTAAATACGTTGAAAAAGACGCAGCTCTTGCGCGTCGTTTTCAGCCGATTGTGGTCGAAGAACCCACTGTGGAAGATACGATTTCGATTCTGCGCGGCATTAAAGAAAAATACGAAGTACACCACGGTGTGCGGATTTCTGATGCGGCCTTGGTCGCGGCTGCAACCTTGTCACATCGCTATATCACCGATCGGTTTTTGCCAGACAAAGCCATCGATCTCGTTGATGAAGCGGGCAGCCGTTTGCGCATGGAAGTGGACAGTAAGCCAGAAGAATTGGACCAGTTGGATCGCCAAATTCTACAACTCCAAATCGAAGCGATTGCTTTGTCGAAAGAAGAAGACGCAGCCTCTAAGGATCGTCTGCTGAAGCTCGAAAAAGAATTGGCGGATTTGCAGGAAAAATCGGCTGGCATGACGGCGAAATGGCAGGCTGAGCGTGACAAACTTGAAGGCGCGCGCGACGTAAAAGAAAAGCTGGATCGTGCGCGGGCTGAATTGGAGATCGCCAAACGTGAAGGCAACTTGGCCAAAGCGGGCGAGCTGTCTTATGGCGTGATTCCGCAGCTTGAAAAGCAGCTTGCGGATGCAGAAACGCATGAAGCCAAAGATCTTTTGGTCGAAGAAGCTGTGGGACCAGAACAGATCGCAGCCGTTGTCGAGCGCTGGACAGGTATCCCAACGTCTAAAATGCTCGAAGGCGAACGTGATAAATTGCTGCGTATGGAAGACGCGCTGCACAATCGCGTCGTAGGTCAGCACAGCGCAGTTCATGCGGTGTCTAATGCCGTGCGTCGTGCGCGTGCTGGGTTGAATGATGAAAATCGTCCTCTTGGATCATTCTTGTTCCTTGGGCCAACCGGCGTGGGTAAAACCGAGTTGACCAAAGCAGTGGCGGAGTTCTTGTTTGACGATGATTCTGCGATGGTTCGGATCGACATGTCTGAGTTCATGGAAAAACACGCTGTGTCGCGTCTGATCGGGGCACCTCCCGGTTATGTAGGTTATGATGAGGGTGGTGTTTTGACCGAAGCTGTGCGGCGTAGACCCTATCAGGTTGTGCTGTTTGACGAAGTTGAAAAGGCGCATCCTGATGTGTTCAACGTGCTGTTGCAGGTCTTGGATGATGGCGTACTGACAGATGGCCAAGGTCGCACTGTGGATTTCAAGCAAACTTTGATCATCTTGACGTCAAACCTTGGGGCGCAAGCGTTGAGCCAAATGCCAGATGGTGCTGATCCGGCACAAGCAAAACGTGATGTGATGGATGCTGTGCGCGCACATTTCCGTCCTGAGTTTTTGAACCGCTTGGATGAAACGATTATTTTTGATCGTTTGGCGCGGACCGATATGGGCGGTATTGTTGATATTCAGCTTGGCCTTTTGGACAAGCGTCTTGCGCGTCGCAATATGTCGATTGTGCTTGATGATGCTGCCAAAGCATGGCTCGCAAACGAAGGGTATGACCCTGTGTTTGGTGCACGTCCGTTGAAACGTGTGATCCAACGTGCTTTGCAAGATCCACTCGCAGAGAGATTGCTTGCGGGCGATATTTTGGACGGTGCCGTCATTGATGTGACGGCTGGCGTTGATGGCTTGATCATTGGGGACCGAACAGGTGCATCCAATCGACCAAAGCCTGACGATGCTGTTGTTCACTAAGCAGTATCGGTTTTGTGCTAGAGTAGAGGCGGCCCTGTTGGGTCGCCTTTATTGTTTGTGGCGTGCGGCATTGGTTTGCTTGGTCCGGTATGCGATAGTATGCTGAAAAAGTTGACAAATCTCAGATACCGTTAGCGCTAACAGTGTTGCCTCTTAGTGGTTTTGTGACAAGGGTCGCGGGACATCAAATCGGAGTAGGATACGAATATGTGGGTTTGGGCCATGGGTGCGCTGCAGGTGATGGCGCTGTTTTTTGTCTTTATGCTGGGGGTCATCGCGCTTGGAGCTATGGCGCTGTATTTTTTCGATAAAAAGCAAACACGCGACGCAGTTCTGCGTAATTATCCGGTGATTGGCCACTTCCGAAATTGGTTTTCTGCGCTTGGTGAGTTCTTTCGCCAATACTTTTTCGCTATGGACCGCGAAGAGCTGCCTTTTAATCGTGCGCAACGTGATTGGATTTATCGCGCCTCTAATAATAAGGGCAATACGATTGCCTTTGGTTCGACGCGTAACTTGTCTGTTCCCGGAACCACGATCTTTGCGAACGCCACATTTCCTCCGCTCGATGACCAATTTGCGACAACCGATCCGATGATGATTGGCCCGTTTTGTCGCACGCCGTTTATTGCGAATTCGATTTTTAATATTTCAGGTATGTCCTTTGGCGCGATTTCAAAGCCGGCTGTTTTGGCTTTGTCCAAGGGTGCGAAAGAAGCAGGTATTTGGTTGAACACGGGCGAGGGCGGCCTGTCGCCCTTTCACCTCGAAGGTGGTGCCGATCTTGTGTATCAAATCGGGACTGCGAAATATGGTATCCGCGACGATGCCGGTAATTTGGACGATGACAAACTGCGTGCGATGGCCGCACATGAAACTGTGCGCATGTTTGAAATTAAGCTGAGCCAAGGTGCAAAGCCGGGCAAAGGTGGTATTTTACCCGCGGCTAAGATCACACCGGAAATTGCGCTCATTCGCGGCTTGAAGCCCGGGGAAGACGGCATCTCGCCCAATCGCCACCGCGAGGTTGATGATTTTGGTGATTTGCTCGATTTCATTAATCACATTCGTGATGTGACAGGCAAACCTGTTGGGTTTAAGTTTGTTGTCGGCTCTTCACGCCCTTGGGCAGAATTCTTTGCGTTGATCAAAGAGCGCGGGCCAGAAACGGCGCCTGATTTCATTACAATCGATGGCGGCGAAGGTGGTACAGGGGCTGCGCCCATGCCCCTTATGGATTTGGTCGGCATGCCGATCAAAGAATCCCTGATCCGTATTTGTGATTTGCGCGATAAATATGGGCTGCATGATCGCATTCGTATCATTGCCGGGGGGAAACTTGTGAACCCAGCTGATTTGGCTTGGGCCATTTGTGCCGGTGCTGATTTTGTCTGCTCTGCTCGTGGCTTTATGTTCAGCCTTGGTTGTATTCAGGCACTTAAGTGCAACAAAAATACCTGTCCAACAGGGATCACAACACATGATCCGCAGCTTCTTAAAGGGTTGGTTGTCGAGGATAAATACAAAAAGGTCGCGGCCTACGCTGCGGCATCGATCAAAGAACTAGAGACCATTGCGCATTCTGTTGGCGTATTAGAGCCGCGCCAAATGCGTCGCCATCATGTGCGCATCGTGCAAGCTGATGGCACCTCAAAAGAACTTGAGCGGATCGTGCCAAGTTACAATAATCCTACGAACACGTGAGATGAGTTTTATTTGATAATTTATCATGACGGGTTATCTCTAACAAAAGTATCCCAGAGGACCCGTCATGAAATTCAAGAGCGACCTGAAATATTCTGCTGTCACGCCTGAAGCCACTTATCTAAATCGACGGGCTTTGCTTGGCGGTCTGGCTGGCGGGGCTGCGCTGGGATCTGGGCTTTTGAGTGCCGCGCCTGCGAGGGCTCAAGATGCGCCAGATTTTGAAATCAAGGGGTTCGATACAACTGAAGCGCCGAACACCTTTGAAGAAATCACATCGTACAATAACTTTTACGAGTTTGGTACGGGCAAAGAAGATCCCGCACGTAACGCACATACATTGACCACTGATCCTTGGGCTGTTGAAATCGACGGATTGGTTGATAACCCCGGCTCCTATGATTTGGCCGATATCCTATCCAAGGTCGACATCGACGAACGTATTTATCGTTTCCGCTGTGTCGAAGCATGGTCGATGGTCATCCCGTGGAATGGGTTTGAGCTCAATCAACTCCTTACTTTGGCTGGCATTCAATCCTCTGCAAAATACGTTCGGTTCGAAACTCTGTTCCGGCCAGAAGAGATGCCAGGGCAGAAACGCGCTCTGCTGGATTGGCCTTATGTCGAAGGCTTGCGTTTAGATGAGGCGATGCACCCGCTGACACTGATGGCGACAGGTCTGTATGGTAAAGAGCTTCCCAACCAAAACGGCGCGCCTTTGCGTTTGGTCGTCCCGTGGAAATACGGGTTTAAATCGATCAAATCGATTGTAAAAATTACGCTGACAGACACCCAGCCGCTCAATACGTGGAAATCCATCAATGCGCGTGAATACGGTTTCTATTCAAACGTGAACCCTGAGGTATCTCACCCACGTTGGACCCAATCCTCTGAGCGTCGCATCGGCGGGGGCTTGTTCGCCAAGCGCCTCGAGACAGTTAAGTTCAACGGCTACGAAGAACAGGTTGGCGATCTTTACAAGGGCCTTGATCTCACCAAAAACTATTAAACCACACTTAATATATGGGGGGGGGCTTATTTGGCCCCCTTTTTATTGTGCCTCATAAGGACACTCGATGATTTCTCCTGCTACCCTGACGCAAACCAAACAAGCCCTCGTGCAATCGGTGAACGACGTTTTGCGTCGCATCCCCGCATGGTCCCTCTATATAATAGCTGTCTTGCCGCCGGTCTCGATGTTCTTCGCAGCCTTAGGTGGCAATCTCGGCGTCGATCCGGTTAAGGCGCTTGAGCATGAGATGGGCGAATTGGGGCTTCAGGTCCTTATTGTCGTTCTCGCGATTTCCCCTCTGCGAAGGTTCACAGGCATCAGTTTGATTAAGTTCCGCCGAGCGCTTGGGTTGATCGGTTTCTTTTACATCTTCTTGCACCTTCTTGTGTGGCTGGTTTTGGATGTGCAAATCGTAAGCCAGATTATCAAAGACATTCTCAAGCGCCCCTACATTACTATCGGTATGGCGGCGTTCGTTCTGATGATCCCACTGGCAATCACGTCCAACAATAGATCCCTGCGCAAGCTTGGATCCAAATGGCGGGTCCTACACAAGTTGACATATCCAGCGATCATATTGGGAGGGGTTCACTTTGTGTGGCTGGTTAAAGGTTGGCAGATTGAGCCCTTAATCTATCTTGCTGTCATTTTGGGTCTGCTCGCCATGCGGATAAAGCCCAAAAAGCATTTTACCAAATCATAGAGGGATTCGACTCAGTGGAAATGCAGTCATTCTAGGGTGGCGAGTCGCTAAAGTAGGGGGGCTGCACCACATGTGGTGGTAAAGATGGTTGGGGTAACAACTCTGGATTGAAGCTGGGTGAGCACAGATCTACCCTGAGTGAGAATCTCCTTTTTTGCGGGTGTATTTTTCAATTACTATCAGTGACTTATAGGTGTCTTTAAGAAAAATTCATTAAAACCATAAAAAGGTCTTGCGGCTTTGTGTTGGTAACCTTAGAACCCCCCTTACCGGAAGCGACGAGGTTGCTGAGGGGACGGACGGAGCGGCTGAGAAGCTGGGAAGTTTAGGAAAATCAGAGGTTTAAGTTAAGCGGGCGCGCTGGAGAGATTTAGCGCATCGGTTTTATTTTTGGCTCTGTCTAGGTTGGCTTTTGTTGATTTAGCGCTCTTTGACATTGATAATTACTGAAGAGATATGTGGGCGGTTTGGTTCATTCGATGGATCGAACGTCTGTATATCGCGCTCTTAGAGAAGCAACTTGTTGTGGATCGATTATAGG
>NZ_FNZV01000008.1 GCF_900109555.1 Pacificibacter marinus
TGCAAAAAGGGCGCCACTTTAGTGACGCCCTTTCCGTAGCTTCATAAGCTGTTAAGCTTACTCTACGATTTTAGATACAACACCGGAACCAACTGTACGGCCACCTTCGCGGATCGCGAAGCGCAGGCTTTCTTCCATCGCGATTGGCGCGATGAGTTCGACGTTGAATTTCAAGTTGTCGCCTGGCATGACCATTTCTGTGCCCTCAGGAAGAACAACAGTGCCTGTCACGTCAGTTGTACGGAAGTAGAACTGTGGACGGTAGTTCGCGAAGAATGGTGTGTGACGACCACCCTCTTCTTTGGTCAAGATGTAGACCTCAGCTTCGAACTTAGTGTGTGGTTTAACTGAACCTGGTTTACACAGGATCTGGCCACGCTCAACACCTTCACGGTCAACACCGCGAAGCAATGCGCCAATGTTGTCGCCAGCTTCACCGCGATCAAGCAGTTTGCGGAACATTTCAACACCAGTACAAGTGGTTGTTGTTGTGTCTTTAAGACCAACGATTTCGATGCTGTCACCAACATTGATCACGCCACGCTCAACACGACCCGTTACAACAGTACCGCGACCGGAGATTGAGAAAACGTCCTCGATTGGCATCAAGAAAGGCTCATCAACAGCGCGTGGTGGCTGTGGGATGTACGCGTCAACTGCCGCCATCAATTCAGCAATTTTGTCTTTGCCGATTGCATCGTCACGGTCTTCCAAAGCTGCCAAAGCAGAACCCGCGATGATTGGGATATCGTCGCCTGGGTAGTCGTACATGGACAACAATTCACGGATTTCCATTTCAACGAGCTCAAGCAACTCTTCGTCGTCTACTTGGTCAACTTTGTTCATGAAAACAACCATGGCTGGGATACCAACCTGGCGGCCGAGCAAGATGTGCTCACGCGTCTGTGGCATAGGGCCATCAGCAGCGTTCACAACCAAGATCGCGCCGTCCATTTGGGCAGCACCAGTGATCATGTTTTTCACGTAGTCAGCGTGACCTGGGCAGTCAACGTGAGCGTAGTGACGGTTTTCTGTCTCGTACTCAACGTGCGCTGTAGAAATGGTGATACCACGCGCTTTTTCTTCGGGCGCGCCGTCAATTTCGTCGTACGCTTTGAAGTTGTCTGAAAACTGTTTCGTAATCGCAGCTGTCAGCGTCGTTTTACCGTGGTCAACGTGGCCGATTGTACCAATGTTACAATGCGGTTTATTACGCTCGAACTTTTCCTTAGCCATATCCTAGGCGCCTTTATGTCTAGAGGGGGCCAGCAGGCCCGTATTATCATCGCGGGCTAAGTATTGTTTTCGAGACATAAAATCAAGAGTCAGTTGACATTTGCCGCAGGTTCAGCGGCGAGTGGCGCAAATACTGTGACCATAGGCTCAATGATTGGGTTAAGACCACCATAAGTGCGGCCTTTATTAACAAATGTTCTTCAATATCAAAGACTACACAGGCACGCCCCACCACGGCCTCGCAGCCTTAGTTTGAAACGGTTTTGTAACATAAATCGAACCATCATCCTACACCCTTGGCATTCAAAAGACGCGCGCAGTTGATCACCCTGTTTGCTTGGGCGAATCATCTCGCAATTTTTCAGCACAAAGGGCGCAACAGATGTGCGCCCTTTGTGTTCACTAGATGAAAGGCCAGATGATTAGCCAAACTTATTGTCGCGCGGGAAACCATGTGGCGGCTGCTTACCAACCCCTGCCCGTTTGCCAATCCATTGGCTGAGATCTTTTTCAGTGCGGGTGTTGCCCCCGCCCATTGTCCAACTCAAGCCTTCTTCAAGATTAAAGGTAACGATATCGCTCAGGCCGCCATCCAACTCAAGCGTGCCTTGTGCGCCGCGCGCTTGGCTGTACTTTTGTAGACGCACACCTTTACCGCGGCCCAACTCAGGGACTTCGGAAATTGGGAAAACAAGGAACCGACGGTTTTTTGAAATCACCGCAACATGATCCCCCGCAACGCGGCGCACACATTCCGCCACAGCGCCATCTTTGACGTTCAGCACCTGTTTGCCCGTGCGCGTTTGCGCGATGATGTCGTTTTCAGGCACAATAAAGCCATCGCCAGCACTGGATGCGAGCAAAAGTTTTGCGCCCGGTTTGTGGACAATCAGATCAACGATTTCGGCCTCATTGGGCAGATCAACAATCAACCGCACAGGTTCTCCCATGCCCCGACCCCCGGGTAGATTGGCCGCAGACAGCGTAAAGACACGACCGTTTGAGCCAATCAGCAACAATCGATCCGTGGTTTCGGCATGGAAGGTAAAGCGTGGTGCATCGCCATCTTTGAATTTCAATTCACGACTTAGATCAATGTGACCTGACATGGCGCGAATCCAGCCCATTTGCGAACAGACGACTGTGATCGGCTCACGTTCAATCATGGCCTCTAGCGGAACATCTTCGACCTCTTTGGCCTCTGCAAACTGCGTCAAACGCTGCCCGCGCCAATAGTCTTTACCAAAGCGTTTTTTGATGTCTTTCAGTTCTTCAATGATGCGCGCCCATTGCACTTCAACATTACCCAAAAGTTCAATTAACCCTGCGCGCTCGTCCAGCAAAGCATCCTGTTCGCGAATGAGTTCCATTTCCTCAAGGCGACGCAAACTGCGCAGACGCATATTAAGAATGGCTTCGGCTTGCACTTCGGACAACTCGCCCGCGCCATCGGCAGCAGGCAAAGGCGACACATAGTCTTTTTCCGTCATCGCCCGCGCGATATCACGGTTCCAATCTTCGGCCATCAGTGCCGCTTTGGGATCGTTATCGTAACGGATGATGTCGATGACGCGATCCAAATTCAGAAACGCGATAATGAATCCACGCAGCACTTCAAGGCGGTGGTCTATTTTTTCCAAACGGTACTGAGAGCGCCGCAACAGCACCCCTTGGCGATGGTCCAAAAAGGCACGCAGCACTTCTTTAAGCGAGCACACCTTGGGGGTGCGCCCATCGATCAGCACATTCATGTTCATTGAAAACCGTGTTTCCAAATCGGAATTACGGAACATCGTGTTCATCAACACATCTGGATCGACGTTTTTGGATTTCGGCTCAAGAATCAGTCGCACATCTTCTGTGCTTTCATCGCGCACATCACCCAAAATTGGCACTTTTTTGGTCTGGATCAGTTCAGCAATTTTTTCGATCAGTTTCGATTTTGCCACCTGATATGGGATTTCCGTGACAACGATTTGCCACACACCGCGCCCTAAATCTTCGACTTCCCATTTAGCACGCAACCGGAATGACCCGCGCCCTGTGGCATAGCTTTTGGTCATGCTTTCTTTGGATTCGACAATCACGCCACCGGTGGGGAAATCAGGCCCTTGGACGTAATTCAACAAAGTTTCATCGCGCACATCTGGCGTTTTGATCATGTGCAAACTGGCGTCAATCAGCTCTACCACATTGTGCGGCGGGATATTGGTCGCCATGCCAACGGCAATCCCCGTTGATCCATTCGCCAGCAAGTTTGGAAATGCAGCAGGCAGAACTTCGGGTTCTGTCAGTGTACCATCATAGTTGGGTCGAAAATTAACGGCATCCTCATTGAGACCCTCAAGCAAAGCCTCGGCGGCAACTGTCATGCGCGCTTCGGTATAGCGCGACGCCGCGGGGTTATCACCATCGATATTGCCAAAATTTCCCTGCCCATGCACAAGTGGATAGCGCACGTTAAAATCTTGAGCCAAACGCGCCATCGCATCGTAAATCGCCACATCACCATGCGGGTGATAATTGCCCATAACGTCGCCAGAAATCTTGGCCGATTTGCGAAACCCACCATTCGATGACAGACGTAACTCACGCATCGCGTATAAAATACGCCGATGCACAGGTTTCAATCCATCACGCGCATCCGGCAGCGCACGGTGCATAATGGTCGACAAGGCATAGGTCAGGTAACGGTCGCCGATGGCGGTCCGCAAACTTTCTTTGGTCACGCCAGATCCGTTGGTCGGGGTGCCATCATTATCTATCAAATCACTGCTCATGAGTCTTTGATACAAGCGCCGTGCGCGACGAGCAAGCGGTCCTCGCTATGGAATTGTAGCAAGAATACTGCATCACCTGAAAACGCGGGAATAATCGCCGCCTTTTCCCCGCAACTTCGGAACCAAACACCTATAGGTGGAGTTGTTAATGAGTATGTATGGGGAAATTAGTATGCTGCGCCTTTCTGCGTTGACCTTAGCGGGTCTTATCATTGCGTTTTTAATATACGGGGGCGAACTGTCCCCCGCCGAAAAGGCAGAGCTAGATGCACTGCGCGCACAACGCACTTCTATTGTCGCTATGGTATCTGACTCGTTTTCAGACACATCAAAACGCCCAAGCACTTATGTCCCGACGTTAGCACACCTTGATTTGAAACCTGTACAAGCGCCAAAAACTGGCCTTGTGCAACTGGCCAGTTACACCCCAGCGCAAGCCACCCCACAGCTTGTTGCCACGACCACCGTCGCGAATCCTGCCAAGCTTGCGGCCCTCGTGGACACACAAGAAAAAGCAAGAAAAAGCAAAAATATGGTGCTACGTTCGGTGACAGCCACTCGCGTGAATGTGCGTTCAGGCCCCTCAACATCCAACTCAGTGCTGGGCCAAGTCATACGCGCAGACATTGTACGCGTGGTCTCAGACCCAAGTGATGCGTGGGTCAAAATTGTGGTCGAAGGCGATGGCATCGAAGGCTATATGTCTTCTCGTTTCTTGACACGCGTTCCCGAATAGTCACCTTGCCACTTTAGCGCTGGCTTACTTTTAGCCTGAGCGCGCAAACATATTTGCAGAAAGTGGTCTCATGCGCTCAATCCTTATCACAGGCTGTTCCACTGGAATTGGCTACCATGCCGCGCAGGTTCTTAAAGCAAAAGGTTGGCGCGTGATGGCGACCTGCCGCAACGAAGACGATTGCGCGCGCCTGCGTACCCAAGGGTTTGACAGCTTTCGCCTAGATTACGAAGATCCTGCATCTATCGAAACCGCCTTTGAACACGCCATGACTTTGACGGGTGGCACGCTAGACGCGCTTTACAACAACGGGGCCTACGCCATTCCCGCCGCCGTCGAAGACCTACCAGTCGCAGCTTTGCGTCAAAATTTCGAAGCTAATTTCTTTGGGTGGCACGATCTCACGCGTCGTGTGATTCCGGTTATGCGTGCTCAAGGGCATGGGCACATCGTGCAGTGTTCGTCAGTTTTAGGTCTCGTGGCAATGCCGTGGCGCGGGTCATATAATGCAACCAAATTCGCCCTTGAAGGGCTCACTGATACATTGCGGCGTGAAATGCGTGGCACTGGGATCAAGATTATCTCAATTGAACCTGGCCCCATCACAAGTGACTTTCGCCTGAACGCACGCAAGGCATTTGACAGGTGGATTGACTGGGAAAATTCCCCCCGCGCCGAACAATATCGCACCAAGCTTGTGCCGCGCCTCTACGATGCCAACAAAACTCCTGATCGGTTTGAGCTAGACGCTGGCGCCGTCACCGACAAGCTGATCAAGGCACTCGACTCACACCGCCCTCGCGCGCATTATTATGTGACAACTCCGACATGGATCGCCGCAATCGCACGCAGACTGCTACCAACGTCGTGGATTGATGCCATCTTCGCGAAAGTCTGAACAAAACAACACGATATCAGGGCGCGGCACTTCGCGTGTTTGGTTTTGCTTCAAGACGCGCTATGTCGTTGGAAACAGATTTAGTCAAAGGACAGCCTCATGCTGAATGATCCTCTTTTCGTCGTCGTGATTGTCGGCTGTGTCATCGTTGCTCTCATCCTCGCACGAGGCATCAGCCTTATGGGGCGCGGCGGGCTAGAAGGCGCTAAAAAATCCAATAAAATGATGCAATACCGCATTCTCGCGCAAATAATTGTCGTGGCCCTCGTGGTGATCTTCGTCGCGTTACGCAATTCAGGGGGCTGACCATGGTTGTTCTTAACAAAATTTACACACGTACAGGCGACGCAGGCGAAACAGCACTCGGCGATGGAGCGCGCGTTGCAAAATATGCCTCTCGGGTTGAAGCTTACGGCACCGTCGATGAACTGAATTCCACAGTCGGATTAGCGCGTTTGTCATCCGAAGACGACATGGACAGCGCACTGGCGCGCATCCAAAATGACCTGTTCGATTTAGGCGCGGATCTGTGCCGACCGCATATGGAAAAAGACGCCGAATCCGAATACGCACCGTTGCGCATGATCGCCTCGCAGATGGATCGCCTTGAGGTCGAAATCGACGTGATGAACACCGATTTATCACCGTTACGCTCATTCATTTTGCCAGGCGGCACGCCATTGGCAGCGCATCTGCACTTGTGCCGCACAGTTGCACGCCGCGCAGAACGCCTCACTGTCGGCCTAAGCTCGACCGAAGACGTTAATCCTGCCGCAATCAAATACCTCAATCGCTTGTCAGATTGGTTTTTCGTTGCCGCGCGCGTCGCAAACAATGGCGGCCAAGACGATGTTCTTTGGGTGCCAGGGGCCAATCGTTAGCACAGTTTTTCGCAGGCTTGCGCAATCAACGTAACGTTTCAGCCAAACACGCGACGTTTTGGGGTGTTTCTGCCCTGCCGAAAAAGTAATAAATGTGCCGAGAGAGTTTTTAACACTGTGTTTTGGGATTTTAACAGTGCCCGCGCAGTTTAATGCATACGAATTTTTGGGAGTATCCGCATGAAGGTTTTGGTGCCAGTCAAGCGCGTGATTGACTATAATGTTAAGGTCAAAGTGAAAGCCGATGGCAGCGGCGTTGATCTTGCGAATGTTAAAATGTCGATGAACCCGTTCGATGAGATCGCAGTCGAAGAAGCGATCCGTCTTAAGGAATCTGGTGTGGCCACCGAAGTTGTGGTTGTCTCCATCGGCGAAAAAAAATCCACTGACACGCTGCGCTCGGCAATGGCGATGGGTGCGGACCGCGCTATTTTGATCACGACGGATCAAGGCGTTGATATCGAACCTTTGGCTGTGGCCAAACTGCTCAAAGCCGTGATCGACGAAGAAGCGCCAGAGCTGGTCATCGCCGGAAAACAGGCGATCGACAACGACATGAATGCGACCGGCCAGATGTTGGCTGCGCTGCTGGGTTGGGGTCAGGCTACATTTGCATCTGAGCTAAAAGTTGAAGACGGCGCAGCTGTTGTGACGCGCGAAGTAGACGGCGGCTTGCAAACGATTTCGGTAAAACTGCCCGCAATTGTCACCGCCGATTTGCGTTTGAATGAGCCGCGCTACGCCTCTTTGCCTAACATCATGAAGGCCAAGAAAAAGCCGCTCGAAGAAAAATCAGCCGATGACTTTGGCGTTGATATCACGGCGCGTCATACCATTGTCACCACCGAAGAACCTGGCACACGTCAAGCTGGTATCATGGTTGGATCGGTGGACGAGCTGATCGCGAAACTCAAAGAAGGGGGTCTTGTCTAATGGCTGTACTTTGTCTTGCAGACGTCTCTGATGGCGCTTTGGCGCTGGATGCAACATCAAAAGCTATCACGGCATCGACCAAACTTGGCGATGTCACAGTGCTCGTATGTGGTCCGCAGGCTGCGGCCGATGCAGCTGCTAAAATCGCAGGCGTCAACAAAGTTCTATGCGCCGATGATGCGGCCTATGCCCATGGACTAGCAGAAAACATCGCGGCACTGATCGTCGGGTTGGCCGATGATTTTACCCACATCACAGCCCCATCCACCACCACGGCGAAAAACGTTTTGCCACGTGTTGCTGCTTTGTTAGATGTAATGGTCTTGCCCGATGTGATCGAGGTTATCGATGCAGATACATTTAAGCGACCGATTTACGCCGGCAATGCGGTTCAGACGGTGAAAACCACTGACGCGGTGAAAGTGATCACCTTCCGCACCTCGACATTTGATCTGGCCGCAGATGGTGGTTCCGCCGCAGTGGAAGCCACATCAGGCGCAGGTGATGCCGGCCTATCCAGCTATGTCAGCGATGAGGTTGCCACAAGTGACCGCCCTGAACTGACATCCGCAGGTGTGGTTGTGTCTGGCGGGCGTGGCGTCGGGTCTGAGGAAGATTTCGCGCTGATCGAAAAGCTCGCAGACAAGCTCGGGGGTGCCGTTGGCGCATCACGTGCGGCTGTGGACAGCGGCTATGCAGCGAACGACATGCAAGTGGGTCAAACCGGTAAAGTCGTAGCCCCTGATCTATATGTAGCAATCGGTATTTCTGGTGCTATCCAACACCTTGCAGGCATGAAAGACTCTAAAGTCATTGTTGCAATCAACAAAGATGAAGAAGCGCCAATCTTTCAAGTTGCTGACTTTGGCTTGAAGGCTGACCTGTTTCAAGCGGTGCCAGAGTTGATTGAGAAACTCTAACGTAGATATCACTCAAACGGCAAAGGCCCGCCACATTGGTGGGCCTTTTATGTGCTGGACGTCTTAAGTAATTTTTTCTAAAGCAGCTTGCAGCGCGTTAGCCACCTTTACCTGCACCACAGGGCCAAGCATTTCTTTGGCTGACATTGCATCAAGATCAGAAAACGACATCAGGTCATAGCCCTGCTCGATTTCCTCTGGCGTACCAACAACTTCCACAACAGCTTTCACCAATGGGCGGATTTGCTCGATCATATATCGATCCACAAACAACGGATCACTGCCAATGGTGTTGCAGGCTTGTATATCGTCGGGGGAATGATCGGACACCCAGAGCAAAACCAAATCATTTGGCATTTTTTGGATCATCGTTTTCATACGTGCGACCCATGCGTCTTTTAATTCCTGACGCACCATAGCGAACTTTTCTTCGGACACAGTTTCCAGCGTCGTGACAAGATGCCGCGTAAAGTTGAAATCTGTAAAATCAATTTCACGATAGATTGTCTTAAGCAGCGTTGAGGCGCGTAAAAACCGGTCATTGCGACGCGGATGTACAACGTAAAACCTATTGGACATATTTTGTGCACCAGAGATTTGAAGCACAGTCACTTTGGCCTCTGCACAAATTTCCATTACGGCTTCATCTGTCAAAAAAACATCAGTCCCAGCATTCACACAGCCAAGATTCACTGGCGTGATGTTCATCGCCGCACCAACAGCTTCAGAAAACGGGGCCTCTACAAACTTTCCATAGGTTTCCGTACCGCCTACAAATGCAATATAGTCTTGGTCGAGTTGTTTCTTTGGTCCGCGGAATAAAAGTTTCGAATGCCGATATCGACACGGCAAATAGTTTAGAGCGCCATCGCCCGGATTTTGATAAGCCATAATATCCACCCATTGGTTCGTTAAATTACCCAAGATCTAGATTCGCAGATACAGGTTTCAAAATCGCTAAACTTGCAATTTGGGCCAAATTTTAAAGATCTCCAAAGAGTTTCCCGCCTTGAAGCGCACAGCATGCTGTCTATGGTCAACCTCAGCACAAGGAGCGTTATAATATGAAGATTTCAACAGTCGGCATCGTTGGAGCGGGGCAAATGGGCAACGGCATTGCTCATGTTTTCGCGCTCTCAGGATATCAAGTTCTACTAAACGACATCGCGCAAGAAGGCCTCGACAAGGCCATGGCAACCATTCGTAAAAATTTAGATCGCCAAGTCAGCAAAAAGACAATTTCTCAAGGCGATATGGATGCCACTTTAGCGCGGATCACAACAACGCTTGCGCTTGAAGATTTGGGGCAATGCGACCTTGTCATTGAGGCCGCAACAGAGCGTGAAGAAATCAAAAATGCAATTTTTGAAAAACTGCAACCGCACCTCAAACCTACCACGATTTTGACCTCAAATACATCGTCGATTTCAATCACACGCTTGGCTTCACGCACAGATCGACCTGAAAAATTCATGGGATTCCATTTCATGAATCCCGTACCTGTGATGCAGCTTGTTGAGTTGATCCGCGGCATTGCGACAGATGAAGCGACATATCAAACACTGCTTAGTGTCGTTGAAAGTTTGGGGAAAATTTCAGCCAGCGCTGAAGATTTTCCGGGTTTCATCGTCAATCGTATCTTGGTGCCAATGATCAATGAGGCCGTTTACACCCTGTACGAAGGCGTCGGGTCGGTCACATCAATCGACCAGTCATTGAAACTTGGCGCGAACCAACCCATGGGGCCGCTTGAGCTTGCTGACTTTATCGGACTCGACACGTGTTTAGCCATCATGAATGTTCTGTATGACGGGCTTGCCGACACCAAATATCGGCCTTGCCCCCTGTTGACCAAATATGTCGAAGCAGGCTGGCTTGGGCGCAAAACCAAACGCGGATTTTACGACTATCGCGGAGAGACACCAGTTCCGACTCGTTAGAACGATATCAGTCTGTGCGGCCACCCAAAGCAAGCGTGTGGCTGCGCAGCCATTCCATGAAACGGCCAGGCTTTGACGTCCATTCGCCAAAGTCCTCCGGCGTGAGTGGATCGCCAATCACGGGAGATTGGGATTTATTGAGCGCGTGAACAATCTCGTGCAGCAAAAGTCCCTGCCGCACAGTCGCAGAGATTTTATCTGCAATTTGATACAACCGTGTATTGCGCCCGGGAAAGTAGATCGGAACCACTTTCGCACCAGATTTCAGCACCATTTTGGCTGTAAACGGATTCCACGGTTTTTCTTTGACAGGGCCAAACCATGTATCGGATGTCGCAACAGCGCCTGCAGGGAATAGGATAATCACACCGCCAGCTTTGAGCTGATCCATCGCTTCATTACGCATGCGAATGGATTTACGGTGGCTGTCTTCTTCATGCGGAAATGGAACCGGCAACATGAACGGGTCGATTTCTTGAATGCCAGTCAAAAGGGAACGGGTCAGAATTTTATAATCTGTGCGCACTTTCCCGATCAATTCGGCCATCACCAGACCATCGACCAAACCATGGGGATGGTTTGCAACCACAACTACGGGACCTGTTGGGGGAATCTTCGCAATCTGCTCTGCAGGTGTTGTCACCTTGATGCCCATCACGTCTAGCGCTTGCGTAAAAAACGGCTGACCAGACGGCGCACCCATTTTTTCAAACCTGCGGATGTGCCGCAAAAGAGGGAGTTTTCCCGTAATCCACTCAATAGATCGAATGATAAAAACTTTAGAAGGATCCGAAAACGTACCCGCATAAGACAGACGGCGTGCATCGTAGCGCTCGAAATCAGGGTCTCCAGCTGTCGATGTTGCGGTCGCCTGATTGTCCTGTTCCATATTGTCCTCTTTCGATCTGAGTTTGGGACATTACATCCCTTCGCCAAACCGGTCTTTGATGAGAGCCTCTAGCGCGTCAGCCAATGCAACGGCATCGTTCCCTTTGGTTGTCACATCAATAGATGTTCCTTTTGAAGCTGCCAACATCAAAAGCCCCATGATGCTATCACCGCCAGCATCCATTCCGTCTTTCTCGACAGTTGCCGTCGCGTCATGGCTTTCGACCACTTCAACAAACTTGGCGGATGCGCGGGCATGCAACCCTTTAACGTTCAAAATTTCATGCGTCCGTACGATTGATGACATGTCTCACTCCCTAAATTTTATTGGCCCGGAGACTCAAAACTATCAATATATTTACGCCCAGCTGCCAAAGCTGATGTCACAGCTTCAGGCACGGTTTTATGGCGTGTTTTTGCGAGCTTAATCAGCATCGGCAAATTGGCACCGTAAATAATTTTTCGATTGTCTGGATGACAGGCCAACAGCGATAAGTTCGACGGACTTCCGCCAAACATATCAGTTACCATAACCACACCATCCCCTGTATCAACACCATCTGCCGCAGCACAAATTTCGGCTTCCTTTGCATTGCGATCATGATCAGGCTCTATTGAAATGGCTTCAATACCAGCCTGCACACCGACGACATGCTCGATCGCAGCAAGGTATTCTTTCGCCAAACCACCGTGTGCTACTATGACAATTCCGATCAAGCCTCAGCCCTCGACGCATCCTGCAACGCACCCGATTGGCGTCGCTCCATTTCCCTGTGCCTTATTGACACCTGCCAATCATGTTTCGCAAGGGCCTTTGACAGGTTTTCAACCAAGGCAACAGACCTGTGTTGCCCGCCAGTACACCCAAAAGCGATAGACAAGTGCCGCTTACCCTCTTCACAGTAAGCAGGCAACAGCAACAAGGTCAGCTCCAGAACCTTTTGGAAAAACGCATCATAACGCGGATCGGCCATCACATAGCTTTGCACTGCACCATCGCGACCATTCAGGCTGCGTAGAGAGACATCCCAATATGGATTGCGCAGAAACCTAACATCAAAAACCATGTCTAGGCCCCGCGGCATGCCGCGCTTATAGGAAAAAGACTGTAAAGAAATCGCCATTTGAGCCTGATGACCTTGAGCAAACCAACGTTCAACTTCTGCACGCAATTCATGGGGACTCATATCGCTTGTGTCGACAATAATATCAGCACGGGCTCTGACGGGGATCAACAAATCTTGTTCACGCGTGATGCCCTGTTGCGCTGTTTCTGCTGGGGCAAGCGGGTGTCGTCTCCGCGTTTCAGAATACCTGCGTGACAACACGTCTGCGGCGCAATCTAGATATAGCACAGCGGCATCGAACTTAGCATCGACAGCAAGCTGATCAATCAATTCAATCAGACCGTTTGTTGAAAAATCGCGATTGCGCACATCAAGCCCAAGCGCCAAAGGCCGCCCGCACATGGACACTTCAAGCAATTTTGGGAGCATCGACAAGGGAATATTATCGATCACTTCGTAATCGAGATCCTCAAGCACATTGATCGCAGTTGATCTGCCAGCACCGGATGGGCCCGTCACCAAAACAACACGGCGCTGATCGCCGGTCTGCAGTGTCTCAAAATCATTCATGGACCGCTACGCGCAGCGCCCCCCTTTTAACAGTTGAATCAAAGCTGCCGCAAAATACGGTCCCTCACTTCGATGGTACAAAGGTATATCACGCCCAAGTAGGCGCCGTTTTCGAACCAGAGGCAAGCGCTCTTGTTCAACGACATCAAGATCAACAATCGCACGGATGACGCATTGATCCAATGTTTGAGCTGACAGCACACCTATGCCCCGTGCCTCTATCATGTTTTGAATAGACGTGGGGGCACTGGCAATGATGTCGCCTGTCTCAGATTGCACGGTTAACTTGGTTTGATCGTCCGAGATCAAAGTGGCCCCTAAGGCCATCATCATAAGTGCTAAAGACGACTTCCCAGTCCCAGACGCCCCTAAGATCAAAAGACCCTCTTGTGGCGTCAGAGCCACACAACTTGCGTGGGCCTGAGTGGTTGTCACGTTACGTTGCTGCACTGGACACTCTACCACGGGCCAAGAAAACGATATCGTGGGATCGCGTGCCTTCTAAAATCTGGCCATTGCGGCTCACACGGGTAAACCCACCACAAAACGCGCACCAAGCGGATCAGACGTGATGTCAGCATCGGTTGGACGTATATTTTCTGCCCAAATAACACCGCCATGCGCTTCTACAATCTGCTTTGAGATCGCAAGGCCAAGCCCGGAATTATTGCCGAACTGCCCTTCAGGGCGCTCCGAATAGAACCGTTTAAAGATTTTAGACAGCGCCTGTTCGGGGATGCCTGGCCCAGTATCTTCAACGACAATCAAGACACGGCTCTCGCGCTTGCGCACCCAGACACGGATTGCATCGCCCTCTTCGCAAAAAGAAATCGCATTGGATATCAAATTCACAAATACTTGCGCCAAGCGGCCTTCTAGTCCCGAAATCACGACGGGTCGATCGGGCAGATCTGCAATGAATTCAACGCCTTTGACTTGCGCCTCATGCGACAGATACTCGGTTAGGTTTGCAAGCATCTTAATCAGGTTAAAATCTTCTTCTTCTTCTTTGACAAGCTCACTGTCCAACCGCGACGCATTGGAAATGTCCGACACAAGACGATCTAGACGACGCACATCATGCTCAATCACGTCCAAGAGTTTGGTACGGTGATCTTCTTTTTTGACTATCCGCAAAGATCCGACTGCGGACCGCAGGCTTGCAAGTGGGTTTTTGATCTCATGCGAAACATCTGCTGCGAACTGCTCGTTGGCATCGATGCGGTCATAAAGAGCCGACACCATGCCACGCAGAGCCGACGACAACCGGCCAATTTCATCAGGACGACCGCTAAGATCAGGAATGCGCACACGGCCAGGTGCAACTTTGCGGCGATTTTTATCGCGCCCAACTTCAGCAGCGGCGGCCAAATCTGCCAAAGGGTTGGCAATCGTTGAAGCGAGAACAAGACTCAAGCCAATCGAGACTAAGATCGCAATGATGAAGACTTGTAAAATTTGTTCGCGCTCGACACGCACCAATGCATCAATTTCGCCTTCGCCAGAATGCAACCCGACGGCCCCAATGGTTGTTTGCACCCCATCTTTTTCAACAGAGATCGGCGCGGCAACAGCAAACACTATAGAACCGTTGTGATCAGTCGTGGAATTCACATGGATTTCATTTTGAAGCGCTGAAGAAATAAGGCCATCCAAGTGTAGGGTATTATCATGAGTTTGGCTCATGTCGCTTCCCGGCTTCAAAAAGGTGCCCAATGTCCAAATTTTGTTTAAAAAATCTGAAATAACAGTGGTGCGGTGTTCGCTTTGAAGGCCGACGATGGTCTGCGGCGGGTCGCGATCAAAACCGTCCGTCGACCCTATAAGATTGCCCGCTACATCGTACACATAGATACTTTCGCGAAGCGGCATTTTAAGAACGGTTGCAAGCGAGGCGTTATCATCTGAATTCGCCGAGATATCCAAGACCCCGTCACGGCCCAATGATAGCTCTATCATATCGGCAATGAGAACCGCCTCAGCCACCATCGTAAGCTCGCGCTGCTTGACCAAACTATCGCGAAAAGGATTCAAATACAGAATACCCGCGACCATCAAAATAATAGCCACCAAGTTAAAGGTGATGATCTTTTGCGCTAGTGGTGAGCGATTAATTGCAATGAACTTGCGGCGCTCACGTTTGGCGCGCAGTTCGGCGTCGGATGTGCGGGGGGCGACCCAATCGTCCCCGAGCACGACATCTGCGTCCTCAGGGTGCGTTTTACCGGTTCTATCCATGCGAGCGACCAGTGACATTATTCTTCGTTGTACCGGTAGCCGATACCATAGAGGGTTTCGATCGCTGAAAAATCATTGTCGGCGGTGCGCATTTTTTTACGCAACCGTTTGATGTGACTGTCGATAGTACGGTCATCAACATAAACTTGGTCGTCATAGGCGACATCCATCAACTGATCCCGTGACTTCACAAAGCCGGGGCGCTGCGCCAAAGCTTGCAACAACAAGAATTCAGTTACAGTCAAGGATACGTCATTGCCCTTCCACGACACAGCGTGACGCAGCGGATCCATGGACAGTTCGCCGCGGGTGAGAACTTTTGTCTCTTCAGTTTCGGCAATTTCGACACCATCAAGCGCTTCTTGGCGGCGCAACAAGGCGCGAATACGCTCAACAAGCAAACGTTGGGAAAATGGCTTTTTGACATAGTCGTCAGCGCCCATACGCAGACCAAGGACTTCGTCGATTTCATCGTCTTTCGACGTCAAAAAGATCACGGGCATGTTGGTTTTTTGACGCACGCGTTGCAGCAAGTCCATGCCATCCATCCGTGGCATTTTGATATCGAAAACGGCCATATCCGGAAGACGTTTATTAAACGCATCCAAAGCAGACTGGCCATCGTTATATGTTTCGACTTCGAAGCCTTCAGCTTCGAGTGTCATAGATACGGACGTCAGGATGTTCCTGTCGTCGTCAACCAATGCGATCCGCGACATGTATCGGGTTCCTTCAACTGCTCAATAGTCTCATTTTTTTCTACATCATCTGCATTTCGGTGCCCCAAAGCAAGGGAAACCGCGAATCGCTTGATCAGCGTGTCTTCATCAGACACAAAAATTTTCAAGGAATGACTAATTTGTCTCACAAAGCACAACTTTAAGTCGCACACAGCCAAGTATGAGCAAACTCACTCTAACTGTTTGCGCTAAACTAATAATGGTTGCGCTAACTGTGCGGGTGCGTCCTGTTTACCGTTTGGATTTGCATGTTATAGGCTCAGTTATCGGCCCCGATCCGGTGGCTGATCGTGAAATGCCCATTCGCGAAAACTGACCTCATAGAGACGCTGCAGATCTGCGGCGGGGGAGCTTGCAAGATGACAACTGGACGCGTGAACCCAGATTTCACACTAGACGATCAAGGCATCAACGGACTTGGAAACGTCTATTACAACCTGCTAGAGCCAGCCCTTGTAGAAGAAGCGCTCAAGCGCAACGAAGGTAAACTTGGTCAAGGTGGCGCACTTCTTGTCACCACAGGCGCGCACACAGGACGTTCGCCGAAAGACAAATTTGTCGTACGCACCAAAGATGTCGAAGATACAATTTGGTGGGAAAACAACACGCCCATGGCGCCAGATGCCTTTGACGTTTTGTACGCAGACATGCTGGAGCACATGAAGGGCAAAGATTATTTTGTCCAAGATTTGTTTGGTGGTGCCGACCCCGCGCACCGTTTGGATGTACGTGTCGTCACCGAGCTTGCATGGCATTCCCAATTCATTCGCACCATGTTGCGTCGCCCAGCTTTGTCTGAGTTAGACGGCTTTGTGGCCGATTTCACCATTATCAACTGCCCTACGTTCAAAGCGGATGCTGAAAAACATGGATGTCGGTCTGAAACAGTGATCGCGTTGAATTTCGAGAAAAAGATCATCTTGATCGGCGGAACAGAGTACGCTGGCGAAAACAAAAAATCTGTTTTCACGTTGCTCAACTACATCTTACCCGGCAAAGGCGTGATGGCGATGCATTGCTCTGCCAATCACGCCCCGAACAACCCTGTCGACACAGCGATTTTCTTTGGCTTGTCTGGCACTGGTAAAACAACGCTATCTGCCGATCCATCGCGTATCTTGATCGGCGATGATGAACACGGCTGGTCCGAACGTGGCACGTTTAACTTTGAGGGTGGATGTTACGCAAAAACGATCAACCTGTCTGCTGAAGCCGAACCAGAAATCTACGCGACAACATCCAAATTCGGCACAGTCATTGAAAACATGGTGTTCGATGAACACACTAAAGAGTTGGATTTCGAAGACAACTCTTTGACCGACAACATGCGCTGCGCCTACCCATTGGATTACATTTCAAACGCGTCTAAAACCGCGCTTGGCGGACACCCGAAAAACATCATCTTGCTGACATGTGATGCGTTCGGTGTTTTGCCCCCCATTGCTCGCCTGACACCTGCGCAAGCGATGTACCACTTCTTGTCTGGCTTCACGTCAAAAACACCGGGCACCGAAGTGGGTGTTGCTGAGCCTATTCCAACGTTTTCGACCTGTTTTGGCGCGCCCTTCATGCCGCGTCGCCCTGAAGCGTACGGCAACCTATTGCGTGACAAAATTGCAAAGCATGGCGCAACATGTTGGTTGGTCAACACAGGCTGGACAGGCGGCGCATATGGCACAGGGTCGCGCATGCCGATCAAAGCCACACGCAATCTGCTCACCTCAGCGCTTGATGGATCTTTGGCCGAAGTGGAATTTCGCAAAGATGAAAACTTTGGCTTTGACGTGCCTGTGGCCGTTGCTGGCGTAGCTGACATCTTGCTCGACCCACGCCGCACATGGACCGACAAAGACGCCTACGATGCACAGGCCGAAAAACTTGTGACAATGTTCTCTGACAACTTTGAACAGTACCTCGCGTACATCGACGAAGACGTCAAAGCTGCCGCGATCGGCTAGACTTAGTACAAAGCAATACAAAAAGGGCGCGCCATATTTGAGCGCGCCCTTTCTTATTGTACCGGTTTGCGATGATCTTGCAGCTACATCAAACCACGCCGCACAAGATTGAGCCCAGCGATAATCAACACAAACAAGGTCAGCCGTTTGAATTTCTTTTGATCCAATCGATCTTGCACACGATTGCCAAGCGTTTGCCCCACCAACACAGGCAAAATCATAAACAGCGACAAGGGCAAAGTCTGCGCATTCAACAAGCCAGTGCGTACATGCGCCAGCCCCAAAACAATCGCACCAACGCCAAAGATAACACCCGTGATGCGCACTTGTTCTTTCTTTGGCGTGTCCAAAGCTGTGAGATAGGTCACGGTCAGCGGCCCCCATATACCTGCGAGCCCACCTAGAAAACCAGACATCGCACCGACGATCACCTCAGAAATGTTGCGCCGATCAGGACGGATGTGAAACGTTTTACCAGACAAAATAAACAACGCCAAAATCACAATCGGCCCGCCGAGCATCAGCAAAATCACATGCTGCGGCATCACCGAGACTAGCTGCGCGGCAATCACGATAAACACCAGCAATGTTGAGATGTATATTTTGAACTTTCGCGCCACAACAACTGCAGCCTGAATGCCGCCACCGCGTAGAGATTGCCAAACATTGGAAATAACAGTGGGAATAATCAATGCTGCAATTGCAACATCTGGTGGCAAAATGGTTGCCAGACCCGATACCATAATCATCGGCAAAGCAAACCCTGTCGCGCCTTTTACGAAGCCCGCCAACAGCGTTACGCTGATCGCAAACACAATCGCAATTCCCGAAAGATCGTTAAAAATAAGGTCCATACTGCGCTCCGTTTGCCTGATTTGGGGCCACGTTAATAGAGGAACTCCCCACCTGCACCCAAAATTTCATTGCGACATTTTAGTTCAATATTAAATACCATGTTGAATTTTTATTGCTCTGCGGGTGCAAAGTGATTACAAGCAGACTCACACGAGAGAGTAGGAGAGTCCCGATGGCCCTTGACGGACAAGATATCGAAATAAAGACCCCGGTTTTACCAGACTTGCTGACATTGACAGCAGCAGTGACCCCAAAGATGGCTGCGCTGTATGATCGCGCGCGCGCCGCATTACGCGCTGAATTTTTGGTCGATGGTAAGATTTCGAACACAAAACTCGAAGCCGACCAAACTGCAGCGCATGGTTTGGCGTGGCTCGCCACCTATGTCGAAGCTTTGCGACAAATGCAGGCTTGGGCCGAAAAACTAACCGCAAGCGGCACGTTTGGCGAGATGGAACAACTGATCCACCAAATCGCATTTGGTGAGTACATCAGTCAAATTTATGGAGGCATTCCGATGAACCAAGGCGAGATCGCACGCCTTGGTGATCTAGGTCTTGGTCTCGTACAGCCCAGCCACCCTGAAGCCACCAAACTTATGCTCGAAGGCAATACAATCGCCGCGCGCACCCGCTTGGTTGAACTGATGCAAGACAACGCAGGCTATGCCACTTTTGGCAAAACCGGACTTGATGACGATCTCGAAATGATCCGCGATCAATTCAAGCGATTCTCAGATGAACGCGTCGCACCCTATGCGCATGACTGGCACCTAAATGATGAATTGATCCCGATGGACATCATCGAAGCTCTGGCTGACCTAGGTGTTTTTGGTCTCACCATCCCCGAAGAATTTGGAGGTTTCGGGTTTCCCAAAGCAGCCATGGTGGTGGTCTCCGAAGAACTGTCACGCGGCTATATCGGCGTTGGATCTTTGGGAACACGATCAGAAATTGCGGCGGAATTGATCTTGTGTGGCGGCACCGAGGCACAAAAACACAAGTGGCTCCCCCAAATATCATCGGCTGAAATCCTACCAACGGCTGTGTTCACCGAACCCAACACGGGATCGGACCTAGGCGCTTTACGCACGCGTGCGGTCAAAGATGGCGAGACATACACGGTCACGGGCAACAAAACATGGATCACCCACGCAGCACGTGCCCATGTGATGACCATGCTTGTGCGCACCGATCCAAAGACGACAGACTACAAAGGCCTGTCCATGTTCTTGGCCGAAAAGACACCCGGTGACGGCACAAATGATTTCCCTACAGTTGGCATGAGTGGCAGCGAGATCGAAGTGCTCGGATACCGTGGCATGAAAGAATACGAGTTGGGCTTTGATGGCTTCAAGATTGATGCAAAAAACCTGCTTGGTGGCGTTGAAGGCCAAGGTTTCAAGCAGTTGATGCAAACCTTTGAATCCGCGCGCATCCAAACCGCGGCGCGCGCGATTGGCGTGGCGCAAAACGCTTTGGATGTGGGAATGCAATACGCCATCGACCGTAAACAGTTCGACAAGTCTTTAATTGACTTCCCACGTGTCTCTGGCAAACTCGCTATCATGGCGGTCGAAATCATGGTCGCGCGTCAGCTTACGTATTTTGCGGCATGGGAAAAAGACAACGATCGCCGCTGTGATGTTGAAGCAGGCATGGCCAAACTTTTAGGCGCACGCGTAGCATGGGCTGCCGCTGACAATGCGCTGCAAATCCATGGCGGCAACGGCTTTGCGCTTGAATATCAAATCAGCCGTATCCTATGCGATGCACGTATTCTCAATATCTTTGAAGGCGCGGGCGAAATTCAAGCCCAAGTCATCGCACGTCGATTGCTTAGCTAGCCTACAAATGGCAGCGGTTCTTTGGCTGCTGTCTTTGCAATCCGATCCAAAAGCCGAACACGGGCGACAGGCACAGGCTTGTCGCCCATTTCACTGGCAAATCGGGTTAAAAAATGCCCCGTTGTCAAAAGTCCACGTGCAATTTCACGGTACTCAAGCGGCGCTTGTCCTAGTAAACATTGCGGTAAAGGCAGCATTCGATCAGCCCAATCACCAGCCCCTATGCGGCTTACAGCCCTACCCGTTTTAGGAGAAACATAAATCAAATCATCATGCGTGCCTGTCGCTGCACATGACGATAGATCAAGCCCGAACCCAAGCTCTTCCAGCAATGAAAGCTCCCATTGCAAGTAGTCCAGCGGCCAATTGGGGTCGATACCCAACTTGTCCAATAAGCTCATACTATCGACATATAAGTACCCATGCGCCTCGCGTTCAGGCAGCGCAAAGGCCAACATCGCAGTGATGGAATTCAGCGCGGACAGCGCCATCGGGTCGCCCATAACAGCCGCAGCACGACTTTTAACCGGCTCAAAGGTGAAACTGCCAAGTTGGTCTTCTAGCCGTGCTTTCCACGTTAAAGACACTTGACCACCTGGTTGCAGATGCGGCGTCATTTTGCGTGATATACCACCACGAACAACGCCCGCATGACGCCCATGATTTTCGGTGAACACATCGACAATCACAGAAGTTTCGCCGTACTTTCGCACAGCTAAAACCGCCCCTTGATCACGCCACTCGACCACGTGCGGCTCCTTATTTTTTCTTGCAACAAATACTCAGAGTACCGTGCCCACAAGTCGCGAACACGTCAATCCGAGAGACCTATTTCGTCTAGCAATGTGCGGCCAGAACGATCTTCGACTTCGATGATCCATAGGTCAGGATCATAGCCGCGCTGTTTGGTCAGGGCGGCATCAACATCACGCTCAGGCCCGCTGGCAAGCGTGACCCATTCACGGCGATCTGCCATCATGTCGAATTGACGTTGAAACGCGGTTGCGTTGCCATCAAGCGTGTTAAGTTTGACCATAACAGCGCCGGCGGTGGCATCGCCTTTTTTCACAACGAAAACAGGGATATCCGCCAAGCGCAACCGCGCCAAATAGGCAGACACCCAAATATCTGCTGTCAGGCGCGCCATGAAATCTTAGTTTCCGTCTTTGAAATCAAGACCCATTTCACCGTAGCGCTCGGATTCTTCCAACCAATTCGGGCGCACTTTCACTTGCAAGAACAGGTGAACTTTGCGGCCCAAAAATTCATTGAGCTCTTCACGCGACGCACGCGAAATACGTTTGATGGTTTCGCCTTTGTGGCCCAGCAGAATGCCTTTATGGCCATCGCGCATCACGTAGATCACCTGATCAATGCGTGCAGAGCCATCTTTGCGCTCTTCCCAATTTTCGGTTTCAACCGTCAACTGATAGGGCAGCTCTTGGTGCAATTGCAGGGTCAGTTTTTCACGTGTCATTTCTGCGGCAATCATGCGCATGGGCAGATCTGCAATCTGATCTTCTGGGTAAAGCCACGGACCCGCAGGCACTTCAGCGGCAAGCCATTTACGCAAATCGTCCACGCCATGGCCTTTTTCTGCTGAGATCAGGAAAGTTTTAGTAAAGTTAAACCGCTCGTTCATTTTACTGGTCAGCTCAAGCAGAACATCCACAGGAACGCGGTCGATTTTGTTGATCGCCAGCGCGATGTTGCGCGAATCTGTACGCTCTGACAGCGCTTCCAAAATCGCTTCAACGCCTTTGGTCATGCCGCGGTGCGCTTCGATCAACAAGACCACAACGTCTGCATCCGCAGCGCCGCCCCAAGCTGCGGCGACCATCGCGCGGTCCAACCGACGGGTGGGCTTAAAGATGCCCGGCGTATCAACGAACACCAACTGGCTATCGCCCTCAATCGCGACACCGCGAATACGGGCACGCGTGGTTTGAACCTTGTGCGTCACGATGGACACCTTGGCCCCGACCATCCGGTTTAAAAGTGTTGATTTACCTGCGTTTGGCTCACCAATAAGGGCAACAAAGCCCGCGCGTGTCTTGGTTTCGTCGGTCATTGTCCGCTCTCCAATTGATCCAAAAGCGCCTTTGCTGCGGCTTGCTCAGCGTTGCGTTTGGATGTTGCCTCGGCGCGCATGGTTTGCCCGCTTTGCAGTTGCACCTCGATGGTGAACACAGGCGCATGATCTGGACCAGAGCGCTTCACTTCAGCATATATTGGCGGTTGTTGTTTGCGGGCTTGCGCCCATTCTTGCAGGGCCGTTTTGGGATCACGGCTGTCGGCATCAACGGTTTTAATCCGCTTGCCCCACAGCTTAAGCACGACAGCTTTGGCCACATCAAAGCCTGCGTCTTTATAAACAGCTGCAATCACAGCTTCCATAGCATCGGCCAAAAGCGCCTCTTTGCGGCGCCCCCCCGACAGCATTTCGGAGCGGCCCAATTTAAGTACAGTCCCAAGGTCAATATCGCGCGCGATATCTGCACAGGTTTCTTTACGCACAAGCGCATTAAAGCGCGGCGCAAGCTGACCCTCGGATGCATCGGTATCGGCCTCAAACAAGGCTTCAGCCATGCTCAACCCCAACACGCGGTCGCCTAAGAATTCAAGGCGTTGATTGTCGGGACGTGTGGCAGACGAAAACGAACTGTGTGTCACGGCACGCGTCAAATGCTCGGGCACCTTGAAACGGTGACCGAGACGTTCTTCAAAGGCTTTGAGTTCTGCTGCGAGTTTCACACGATATCCTCATAGAAACGGTTCAAGCGCCAAGTCCAAAAGAACAAAAGCGATTTACCCGCGGCAGAGAACATCACACGATCTACACGGCCAAGCAGGTACTCTTCTGGAACAAACCCAACACCCATCGGCTGCGCAATGCGGCTGTCAGCAGAGTTGTCGCGGTTGTCACCCATAAAGAAGTATTGCGCCTCGGGCACGGTGAACACCGCAGTGTTGTCAACGCGCGTATTGCCAATATTCAAAATGGTATGCGCGTGCCCATCAGGGAATGTTTCAGTGTAGCGTTCTTTCACACATTCTCCGCCAAGACCGACAGCTTGATTGGCACACCGAGGCGTATTGCCTGCAGCGCCTTGCGGTTCAAAGGTTTCGGAAAAAACGCCATCTGGCGTCTGTACAGATTCTTCACCATTGATGAACAGCACGCCGTCTTTCATCTGAATTTTATCACCAGGCAAGCCAACAAGGCGTTTCACAAATGCGCGGTGCTGAGTTGGATGTTCGAACACAACAACATCGCCACGCTCAGGTGCAGAATCCAAGATACGGCCCGAAAACGGACACATAAATTCGAACGGGCAAGAATATTTAGAATACCCATAGCTCATCTTATTTACGAACAAAAAGTCACCAACCAAAAGGGTGCTTTTCATCGAACTTGAGGGAATGAAAAAGGGCTGGAACAACAGCGAGCGAAACAGCCCTGCAATGAGCAGCGCGTAAACAATGGTTTTGACTGTTTCTGTCACCGAGTCTTTTGCTTTGCTCATATCTTCATCTCACCTTTGCATCGCCCCTTGGGCCGATATGTTTATGTGTTGTGGGTTTCATGCTCAAATGGGGCACGCAGTGTCAAGCGTCTGGCTCAAAACAACGGGCTTTGGGCGGAATTTCTTACGCAACTCAAGCAAACGTTGCCAGTTACGTGGTTTTGGGCCGAGCTTCGATCACAACAAAGGCCTGCGCCCAAGGGTGATCATCGGTTAACGTCACATGAATGATCGCCTCGAACCCCTCTGGCGTCATCGTATCAAGCCGCTCTTTGGCCCAACCGGTCACAGCCATTGTCGGCTGACCGCTGCGCATATTGGTCACCGCCATATCTTTCCACGAAATTCCCATAGCCAGCCCAGTTCCCAAAGCTTTAGAGCACGCTTCTTTTGCGGCCCAACGCTTTGCATAGGTGCCCGCCACATCTTTACGGCTTTCGGATTTTCGTTGTTCAACGTCAGTGAAAACACGTGTTTTGAACCGATTCCCAAACCGCTCAAGCGTGCCCGTAATTCGGTCAATATTTGCAAGATCTGTGCCAATGCCAAGGATCATAGAATGTTTCAAACCAATTTCGATGTGACGACTTTAAGCGCAGCATAACCAAACAATGCGGCGAAAGCGCCATCAAAAACGCGGTGCATCCGCAGATAGCCTTTCGAAATAACGCTGGCCGAAAATACAAAAGCCATCACTGCCATCACGAACATCGACACCATCAAGCACGACGCTCCAACCTGCAGCATCGCGATAGGGGTGGCGCTCGCAGGCACGACGACGGCAAACAAAGAGCCCCAAAAGAGCGCAGCTTTTGGGTTCATCACATGGATCGTAAAACCGCGCAACCATGCCCGCCGATGTGTTTCAGAACGCGCGATCACATTGGGCTGCCCGCCGTGCAAAGCACCCCGCGCCGATTTAAACGCAAGGTATAAAAGATACCCAGCCCCCGCATATCGCAGAACTTCAAACATCCACACATGCGCGACCATCGCAGCCCCAAGACCCAGTCCCGCAACTGTCGCCCAAATTATTGAGCCATTCCAAACGCCAAAAGCGACAGCCAGACCTTTGGTCCGCCCGCCCCCCATAGCCGCGCCAACGATTGCAAGAATAGCCGGCCCAGGCGAGGCAACTGCAATCGCCCAACCCAAAAGTATGGGCCACAATTCTGCAACAGAAATCATTCCCGCGCCTCATCCATCAGACGACGCATTTCAGCGATGGCTGGTTTTAAACCACGAAAAATAGATTCGCCGATCAAAAAGTGGCCGATATTCAACTCAACAATCTGCGGCAAAGCAGCGATAGGTTGCACCGTTTCATAGGTCAATCCATGCCCCGCGTGAACTTCAAGCCCTAGTCCATTTGCAAAATCGGCCATTTCCATCAGGCGCTTAAGTTCGTCATCACGCGCGTCAAATTTGCCTTCAGCGTGCAGGTCGCAATAAGCACCAGTGTGTAGTTCAACCACAGCAGCACCGATACGGTGCGCGGCTTCGATTTGCGGCCGATCTGCTGCGATGAAAATCGATACACGGCTGCCAGCCTCGCGCAAGGGGGCAATAAAATGGGCAAGACTGTTTTCTTCGCGCGCAACTTCCAGCCCGCCCTCGGTTGTCCGCTCTTCGCGTTTTTCTGGTACGATGCAAACCGCATGGGGCTTATGGCGCAATGCGATCGCTTGCATTTCAGGTGTCGCAGCCATTTCAAAGTTTAACGGCACGCTGAGATGTTCGACAAGCGCATCAATGTCAGCGTCCGTGATGTGGCGGCGGTCTTCGCGCAAGTGCGCTGTGATCCCATCTGCACCCGCTTCTTCGGCCAATTTAGCCGCACGGACGGGATCAGGATACGCCGATCCACGCGCATTGCGCACTGTTGCCACGTGATCGATATTCATTCCCAAACGAAGGGGGGCCAAAATGGTCATAGGGCTGCCTTTCTCGACGCCAGCATCACCTGCGAAAACCTGCAAGCGGATTGCTTTGTGAGGGGTAAAATAGAGAGGTGAGCGTGAAAGGAAACCGACAATTTATGATCACCCCCATAACGATTTACGCTACGACTTATGGTGGGACTTAAGCCCCGCAGCTTTACGGCGCAATTCTTCAAGTTTCGCCTTTAAGCGTCCACGCCTGCGGTGCTGATACGCGGTGATCATCGGTAAACTCAAAAAATAGGCAGCAAGGCCTGCCACAGATCCAAGCAACACCCCTCCAATCAGATAGGGAAAAAAGACTTCATGACCAAAGCGCGCGAGCGCGTCCCAATTGGCAACTTCGTGGCTGAAAAGCGCATAAAAATTATGCAGTAAATCATGCCCTGCGTCATAGAATTTTCCAACAAACGATCGTTCATGTAGCGGCCCAGTTTCGGTGCCCAGCAAAAAGTACCCCGTTTTTAACGAGATCACAGCGATAGGCACATAGGTCAAAGGGTTGCCCGCGAACGTCGCCAAAAGCGCCGCCAAAACGTTTCCGCGAATGAGTTTGGCGAGAATGCCTGCGACGATAAAATGCAGGCCAAACATTGGCGTGAAAGCGGTAAAAACGCCAGCGAAAATGCCGCGTGAGATACGATCCGGGGTTCCAGGCAAACGGTTCAAGCGCAACCGCATATAGCGCACAGCGCGCGACCAACCGCCTTTGGGCCAAACCCACTGCGCCACCCATCGAATTGGGGTCAGTTTATCTCGGCGTTTAAAAACCACGCGGCTTCCTTATGCGCAGCCCCTTAGGGCTTTTTGTTCAAATCTCTAACCCTGCGAACCCGCGCAACATCACTTTCAGCTTCGACAGCCAGCATGATCGCATGGAGATGTTCAATATCACGCACATCCACATCAACGATCAGCCTAAAGAAATCTGGTTTCCTATCGATGAATGTCAGATCAGATATATTGGCCTTTTGTTCACCTACAAGGGTGCAGATACGGCCCAACACACCCGTGTCATTTGAAATCGTTATATCCAAAGACACGGCATGGATCGCACCATGCGGCCCTGAATGCCAGCGCAGATCAACCCAGCGATCGGTTTCAGATTCAACATCTTCCAACGCGGGGCAATCTATCGCGTGTAGCATAACCCCTTTGCCGCGATATGTGATCCCCACAATTCGCTCGCCGGGCACAGGTTGGCAACACTTCGCGCGATTATAAGTTTGGTCTTCGCTCAACCCCAAGACAGCCCGCTTGGCATCGACATCGCCTGAGGCGTGCACCAGCTCAGGATAGACCGCTTTAACAACATCTGTGGCGGTCAATTCAGCCGAGCCCATCCGCGCAAGCAATTCTTCAGTTGAAGGCAGTGACAATTGCTTTGCCGCTGTTGCCAGTGCTTTTTCAGAAGCCTTTTTGCCCACATGTTCAAACGCCACACGTGCCAATTCACGGCCAAGTTTAACAAAACGCCCACGGTCTTCTTCACGTAGCGATTTGCGAATCGCAGCCTTGGCGCGGCCTGTGACCACGATATCAAGCCATGTACCTTGGGGGCGCTGGCCCTCTGCAGTCAGAATTTCAACGGATTGACCATTTTTCAACCGCGTCCAAAGTGGCACACGAATACCATCCACCTTGGCGCCAACACAACTGTCACCGATGCGGGTGTGAATGGAATAAGCGTAATCAAGCGGCGTCGCGCCCTTGGGCAGCTTGATGACTTCGCCTTTGGGCGTAAAGCAAAACACCTGATCCGAGTACATTTCAAGCTTAACATGCTCTAGAAATTCGCTGTGATCGTCTGAGTTTTCAAAGCGTTCTGTCAGTTGCGCCAGCCATTTGGCAGGATCAACAGCAAAGGGGTTTTGCGCGCGCACTCCATCGCGATACGACCAATGCGCCGCCACGCCGCCCTCTGCAACTTCGTGCATTTGACGCGTGCGGATTTGCACCTCAACCCGCTTGCCATCGCGCCCCGACACCGTGGTGTGGATCGAACGATAGCCGTTGGTTTTGGGCTGAGAAATATAGTCTTTGAACCGCGTAGGCACAGCGCGCCAACGTTGGTGAATCACGCCTAATGTGCGGTAACAATCACCCTCAGAATTGGTGATGATTCGGAACCCATAAATATCAGACAGACGTGAAAAGCTTTGCTGCTTTTCTTCCATCTTGCGCCAGATTGAATAGGGTTTTTTTGCACGACCAAACACGTCAGCCTCGACACCTTCGCGTTCCAATTCCGTGCGGATGTCGTTCGTGATCTTGTAAATCACATCGCCCGTCTCACGTTGCAGCGTGATAAAGCGACGAATGATCGAATTACGAGCTTCGGGATTGATCACGCGAAAGCTTAAATCCTCAAGCTCTTCACGCATCCATTGCATGCCCATACGACCTGCAAGCGGTGCAAAAATATCCATCGTTTCACGGGCTTTTTGCAGCTGTTTTTCGGGGCGCATGGATTTGATCGTACGCATGTTGTGCAAACGGTCAGCCAGCTTGACCAAAATCACCCGTAGGTCTTTGGACATTGCCATGAACAGTTTGCGAAAATTTTCGGCTTGTTTGGTTTCAGAGCTGGACAGTTGCAGATTGGTCAGCTTGGTCACACCATCAACCAACTCGGCCACATCTGTACCAAACTTACGTTCGACTTCGCTATACGTCGACTTCGTATCTTCGATGGTGTCATGCAGCAGCGCGGTGATGATCGTTGCGTCATCCAATGCTTGCTCTGTCAGAATCGCAGCCACGGCAATTGGGTGCGAGAAATACGGCTCGCCCGAGTGACGAAACTGTCCCTCATGCATTTCTAGACCGTAGGCATATGCCTCACGGATCAAATCTGCGTTCGTTTTAGGATTGTAGTTGCGGACCAAGGCGATCAGGTCTTCGACGTCGATCATTCGGTCCGCACTCTTCTTACTTGGGCCAGAGCTGTGGGCTCTTGGCGCAAAATTACCGTTGCCCTTGAGCTTCCATCAAAGCACGCAAAAGCTTTTCTTCAGACATGTCGTCTTCAGCAGGCTGATCAGTTTCTTGCCCCATAAGAAGCGCCATTTGGTCTTCTTCTGGTTCATCAACTTCGATCTGCGTCTGATTTGATTCGATCTGACGTTCACGCAGCGCTTCCGCCAACTGTGTTTCTTCTGCAATTTCACGCAAAGCAACAACAGGGTTTTTGTCGTTGTCGCGGTCAACTGTCAAAGCAGAACCCGCTGAAATTTCACGCGCACGATGTGATGCAAGCATCACAAGTTCGAAGCGATTCGGAACTTTATCTACGCAATCTTCTACTGTCACGCGAGCCATGAGATCTCCAATTCCAACTGGGCGAGGGATACAAGCGCCCTATCTAGGGCCTTGCCCCGCAATTGACAAGGCACCTTCGGCACAAGCTTTGCGCCTTTTTTGCTGTTTCACAAAGGTTTTATCCCCTGAGTTTCACTTATTGGCAACGCATCGCATAGCATCTGCGCTGTTTTGCCCGATACAGGGTGAATCCAGTCCGGATAAACATCACACAAGGGAATCAGTACAAATCCACGATCTTGGATGCGTGGATGTGGCAATATCAAACCTGTTGGCGCGTTTTGCATCTGCGCCTGCACAGGCAAATCTTTCCAATGGTTATATGTATCCAAATCGGGAAATATCCTATTTTCATAGGACAATATATCTATGTCCAAAGTACGCCCTGCCCAACGCACCTGTCTTGCGCGGCCAAACTTAACCTCAACCTCGTGCAATTGCGTTAACAGGTCATCAGGACTGTGTGGTGTATCTACCACAGCAACCAAGTTGATATAGTCAGGGCCAGCCCCCGCAGGGAAGCACGGTGTTTCATAGAATCGGCTGCGCGCCACCACATGGCTACCTAAAGATACTAAAGTATCAATGGCAGAAACTATAGTATCATCCACCGACCCTATCGATGATTCTAAATTTCCGCCAAATGCAAAAACCACGCGGTTTTTCGCGAATTGCAAAGATTTATCTCGCAGCATGACAGCAACCCTATATATTTAGACATGTTCCACTGGGTAGATATTCGTATTACCCACTTCACTCTAACGCCAAGCGCCTCTGATTTACTGGTACGCGCATGCCCAAATAACACAAGGACTACTGGAATGTTCTATAGAGATGAACGTCTCGCTCTGTTCATCGACGGATCGAACCTTTACGCAGCAGCCAAGGCGCTGGGGTTTGATATCGATTACAAATTGCTCCGACAGGAATTTATGCGTCGCGGAAAACTTCTGCGTGCGTTTTATTACACTGCGTTGCTCGAGAACGATGAGTATTCTCCAATCCGTCCTTTGGTCGATTGGCTGAACTACAACGGCTTTAATATGGTGACCAAACCCGCCAAGGAATTCACCGATTCCATGGGTCGCCGTAAAATCAAAGGCAACATGGACATCGAACTTGCTGTTGATGCTATGGAACTTGCCCCGCACGTTGATCACATTGTGATCTTCTCTGGCGATGGTGATTTCCGTCCTTTGGTTGAAAGCTTGCAGCGACAAGGCGTGCGCGTTTCTGTCGTATCAACAATCCGCTCACAACCTCCAATGATTGCAGATGAATTACGCCGCCAAGCGGACAACTTTATCGAGTTGGAGGAACTGAAAGATGTTGTCGGACGCCCACCTCGTGAAAACTACGATGGGCCTGAAACTGAAATGCAGCCAGAATAAGCGGTCAATTGTTTTGTGTATTTGGGTAATGATCTCAAAGCCCCTTCGCGTTTTAGCGTGGGGGCTTTTTTTTGGCCTCCTTCTTGCCTCGCAATTTCGCCCACGCCCCCAAATGTGTCAGCGCCTTTCAATTCTTCGCGCAACCCCATGGACCTAAGCTGCCTTGCACCTTAGATATTGTTCAAAGAATGGATGGACGATGACGCACAGCTTGACCAAACCAGCCCTTACCCTGTATCTCGCCGCCCCCCGCGGCTTTTGCGCAGGCGTGGACCGCGCGATCAAAATCGTGGAACTCGCGATTGAGAAATGGGGCGCGCCCGTCTATGTGCGTCATGAAATCGTGCACAATAAATTCGTGGTCGATAGCCTGAAAGACAAAGGCGCTGTGTTCGTTGAAGAACTGGATGAATGCCCCGATGATCGCCCTGTGATTTTTTCAGCCCATGGTGTACCCAAAGCGGTGCCTGCAGAGGCTGCCAAGCGCGAAATGATCTATGTCGACGCCACATGTCCGTTGGTGTCGAAAGTCCACATCGAAGCGGAACGCCACTCGGAAGCTGGCCTGCAAATGGTGATGATCGGTCATGACGGCCACCCTGAAACCATCGGCACAATGGGACAATTGCCAAAAGGCGAAGTCTTGCTGGTAGAAACCCCAAGCGATGTTGCGGGGCTTGAGGTGCGCGATCCGTCTAAATTGGCGTTCATCACCCAGACCACGCTATCGGTAGACGATACCATCGACATCATCGCCGCCCTGCGCGCGCGGTTTCCAACCATTGTTGGCCCTCATAAAGAAGACATCTGCTACGCCACCACCAATCGTCAAGCCGCGGTCAAAGCCATCGCGGGCAAAATCGACGGACTGCTGGTGATCGGCGCGCCCAATTCATCAAATTCCAAACGACTTGTCGAAGTTGGATCTGCCAACGGCTGCGCCTATGCGCAATTGGTCCAACGTGCGACTGATATTGATTGGCGTTCGCTAAGCACGATTTCGTCCATCGGAATCACCGCGGGGGCCTCTGCGCCTGAAGTGTTGGTCAACGAAGTGATCGATGCCTTTCGTGACCGCTTTGACGTGACCGTCGAATTGGTTGAAACTGCTCAAGAAAATATTGAATTCAAAGTGCCGCGCGTCTTGCGTATGCCTGCCTAAATCCACTTCGGAAGGACCGATATGCCCGAAATTCACGCATGGACTGATGGTGCTTGCTCTGGAAACCCTGGCCCTGGCGGCTGGGGCGTTTTGATGCGCGCTATGGATGGCGCAACAGTGCTCAAAGAACGTGAACTCAAAGGCGGGGAAGCGGACACGACCAACAATCGTATGGAGCTTTTGGCCGCAATCAATGCGCTTGAAACACTGAAACGGCCCACTGATATCACCATCACCACCGATAGTGCTTATGTAAAAAACGGCGTCACAGGCTGGATTCACGGCTGGAAACGCAACGGCTGGAAAACCTCGAACAAAAAACCCGTGAAAAACGTTGATCTATGGCAGCGCATTGATGCCGCCCAAGCCACGCACAAAGTGACATGGAAATGGATCAAAGGTCACGCAGGCCACGCGGAAAATGAACACGCCGACGAACTGGCCCGCGCAGGCATGGCCCCGTTTAAAAAGACACGCGCATGAATTTCATCCCGATCCTAGATTACGCCTCGGTTTTGGTCTTTGCCTTGTCAGGCGCATTGGTGGCATCGCGCCAGCAGCTTGATTTGATTGGCTTTGCCTTTATCGCCTGCCTGACAGCCGTCGGCGGGGGCACTATTCGCGATGTGCTGCTCAATCGCGATGCCGTATTTTGGATTGAGGAGCCCGCCTATATTGTCTTAGCAGTGACCACATCTGTCGTGGTATTTTTCACAGCACACCGCTTAGAGAGCCGAATGAAAGCCATTGTTTGGGCAGATGCTGTGGCGCTTGGGGTTGCTGTGGCGGCGGGATCTGGTGTTGCTTTAAAACTGGGACATTCCCCAATCATTATCGTTCTTATGGGCGTAGCGACGGGCAGTTTTGGTGGGTTGATGCGCGATGTGGTGTGCAACGAAGTGCCGCTTATCTTAAAACAAGGCGAACTTTATGCGTCAGCTGCGTTTGCCGGATCTTTGGTGTTGGTTCTTGGTGAAAACCTTGGGCTTCAGCCTGTGTACACCTATGCCGCGTGTTGCGTCCTGACGTTCACGTTGCGGGCTGGTAGCATCTTGTTTGGCTGGACTTTGCCAAGTTATAAATCACGTCCGCCCCGTGTCTAAGTCTTTATAAATACCACGTTGCCGCGATGCCAATACAACAGACGACGAACCAGCCGCCGGGCCGAAACATCAGCCAAACACAAAGGCCAAACAGAATGCGGACCGCCATACCAGGAATGGCAAGTAGGCCAAACACTTAGCTGTTCTCTTTCAGTTTTTTCCAAATCCAGATCAGCAAAAGCGCACCAAGCACAGCGCCAACAAAGCTGCCCAAAGCCCCAGCGAGCACACTAACAGCGCGCAAAATAAGACCGCCAATCAATGCGCCAGCAATGCCAATAGCGATGGTCATCATCACGCTCGTATTCATTTTCAAAACGCGCGTGGCTAAAAACCCCGCTGCAGTGCCGACAATGATGAGCATTAAAATTGGCATACGTATTTCCTATCTTTTACGCCAATGTGTTGGCACGATGATCAACGCCCCAAGGGACGACACGATGGCGTTCACCCCTGCAGGACGCAAACCAATGCCAAACATCAGTTTGATGAAATACGCCAAAAATGCGCCGCCGATACAGATTATAATCGACTGCAAATAACCGTTCCGGGTAAATCCCGTTTTCTCGGTGATGTAGCCAACGATCCCTGCGATCACCACAGTGCCGATTAGAACTGGAAACATTTTACGCCCTCACGCGAACAGAGTGCCTTTTGGCAACTCAAGACCTTTGAGTATTTCACCCACAGGCATAGCACGTTTTCCTGCGCGCTGTGCCGTAAGAATTTCGACAGCGCCATCCCCGCACGCAATAGTGAATGCGCCGACAACTTCGCCCGCTTGCCCCGAAGCCTCGCTGAGGCGGCACATATGGAACTTGATCCGCTCATCGTTGTACGTGGCCCATGCCCCCGGAAACGGAGAAAGTCCACGAATTTGACGATCCACAACACTTGCTGGCTGCGACCAATCAATTTTGGCCTCGGTCTTGTCGATTTTCTTAGCGTAGGTCACGCCCTCAACAGGCTGTATTTCAGGCGTCAGCGTCGGCAATGCAAACAGCGCATCCACAATGGCGGCAGACCCAATTTCAGACAGGCGATCATGCAATGTTTCCATCGTGTCATCGGCTTCGATATTTGTTTCAAGCCGCAGCAACACAGGCCCCGTGTCCAATCCCGATTCCATCTGCATAATGCAAACGCCTGTCTCGGTATCGCCGGCCAAAATAGCGCGATGAATCGGTGCAGCCCCGCGCCACCGTGGCAGCAAAGATGCATGAATGTTCAGGCAACCCTGTGCGGGCGCATCCAGCAGCGCTTGCGGTAATATCAGCCCATAGGCGACAACAACCGCGACATCCGCCTCAAGTGCTGCGAAGGCAGCAACGTCTGCAGGGTCTTTGAAATTCAATGGGTGACGCACCATCAAGCCGTGCTCTTCGGCGCGAGCCTGCACAGGCGTTGGGCGATCTTTTTTACCGCGCCCCGCTGGGCGTGGTGGCTGACAATAAACGCAGGCGATCTCGTGCCCTGCCGCGATCAATTCATCAAGAACAGGTACCGAAAACTCAGGTGAACCCATGAAAATCACTCTCATGATATGGCTCCTGTTTTTTTGGCTTTTTTCAAAAACATCTGACGCTTCACTGGCTTGAGAGCATCAAAATACATCTTGCCGTTCAGGTGATCGATCTGATGCTGCACCGAGGTGGCCCATAGGTTCACAAAATCGCGCTCTTCCACATCGCCACTCTCATTCAAAAACCGCACAGTCACAGCACGCGGGCGTGAGATAACGGCGGACATGCCGGGCAAATTAGGAGATGCTTCTTCGTGTTCGCGCGGCTGCGCTGACGCATGCAACACTTCGGGGTTGGCCATCAGCACTGCTTTGCCGCGCTCTTGCGAACAATCCACAACGGCCAAACGTTGCATCACACCGATCTGCGGCCCAGCCAGACCATAGCCCGGCATGGCATCCATCGTCTCGACCATATCGGCCCAAATGCTGCGAATCTCATCGGTGATAGCCTCAACAGGGGCGGCCACCGTTTTAAGGCGTTTGTCAGGGTAAGATACAAAAGGGCGTGCGGGCATAGGTCACCATCTCAATGAAAACTGCTTGGATTTCATCGCAAGCTTGCGGGCGCCTACGACACTTTGGCTCACTCGCGGGCCATCTCGCGTTTGTATTTTTGCATCTTACGGGTGATCATCTGACGCCGCATTGGTTTGAGATAATCAATGAAAAGCGTGCCATTCAAATGGTCTATCTCATGCTGCACGCAGGTCGCCCAAAGCGCATCGAATTCTTGTTCTTTGACTGCGCCATCCACATCTTGCCACGTCACACGCACCATTGTGGGGCGTTCAACTTCGGCATATTGACCGGGGATCGACAGACATCCCTCTTCATACACGTTGCGGTCTTCGCTTTCCCAAACCACAGCGGGGTTCACCAACACCATGGGATCAGGCGTTCCGCCTTCTTCTTTCACGCAATCCATGACGATCAAGCGATTCATCACGCCGATTTGCGGTGCGGCCAAACCAATACCCGGCGCATCATACATGGTTTCCAGCATATCATCAGCAAGCCGCGCGAGTTCGGTGTCAAACGCGCTCACGGGATCGCATGCCTTTTTCAGGCGCGGGTCGGGGTGGATCAAGATCGATTTCAGAGTCATGATCTGCATTTAGTCAAACTTGGCCTGCAGTGCAACATAGGCCCATCGTCGTTTACGCTGCACACCATCAGAAAATGTGGTTTTTCTTTCACAAAATTGCTGATTAGGATGCGCGCAACTGAAAGGAACACCCTATGTCGACACTGTCCCCCTTTGATGAGGTCATCCCCCGCCTTGGCACCCATTGTGCAAAATGGGACCTGATGGAGAAAGTCTATGGCGTGCCTGCCAAAGATGGGATCGCTATGTGGGTGGCCGACATGGACTTTCGCCCCCCTGCCTGTGTGCAAGATGCACTCGAAAACATGGTCGATCATGGCATATACGGCTATTATGGTGATGAGACCGCCTATACAGACGCTATTTGTTGGTGGATGAAAAACCGTCACGGTTGGGACATTAAAGCCAATTGGATTTTCACCACCCATGGTCTCGTCAACGGAACAGCAATGTGCCTTGATGCGTTCACCAAAGAAGGCGACGGTGTTGTGCTGATGACGCCCGTGTATCACGCCTTTGCCCGCACCATTGCAGCGGCAGATCGCAAAGTTGTTGAATGCCAGCTTGCGTTGAATGATGGCAAATACGTCATGGATTTCGACACGTGGGATGCGCAAATGCAAGGGCATGAGACCATGCTAATTTTGTGTTCGCCCCACAACCCCGGCGGGCGCGTTTGGTCACACGATGAATTGCAAGGTGTGGCAGATTTTTGCAAACGGCATGATCTGATTTTGGTTTCTGACGAGATTCACCACGATCTGGTGTTTGGCGGTGTTAAACACACACCTATGGCGCAGTTCAAAGACATCACTGATCGTTTGGTGATGATGACTGCGACCACGAAAACCTTTAACATCGCAGGCACCCATTCGGGCAATGTGATCATCGAAGATGACACCCTGCGCCAACGCTTTGCCAAGCGCATGATGGGCATGGGGATTTCCCCCAATTCCTTTGGTTTGGTCATGGCAACCGCCGCCTATTCCCCCGAGGGCGCGGCTTGGGTTGATGATCTTGTGGCTTACTTGGCTGAAAATCACCGCATCTTTGATGCCGCAATCAATGCCATTCCCGGACTTAAATCTATGCCCTTGGAAGCAACCTATCTGGCGTGGGTGGACTTTGCCGGCACCGGTATGAGCCGCGAAGAATTCACCCAGCGCGTTCAAAAACAAGCACGTATTGCGCCCAATCATGGGCCAACATTTGGGGCGGGCGGCGAGACGTTTTTGCGATTTAATTTGGCCACGCCACGCAGTGTTGTTATCGAAGCAACCCAGCGCCTGACCAAAGCATTTGCTGATTTACAATAGCAACAGCGCCGCGCACTCAGTGGCGCGGCAACAATGCGACCGGCGCGTCATCGGGCTGGTCGTAATCCAAAGGAACGCGATCGGTTGCAGCAGTAGAGCGCTTGAAATCAAAGCTCATCTCAAAGCCGTCATCTTGTGAGGCAACGATGAGCGCCTGATACAAATGACGTGCGCCATCATAAATATCGACGTGACCGCGCAAGTGATCTGCATTTTCACGCTCGACCGCAAAGCCTTCATCCCACAAACGCAAAATTGGATAAACATCATCGCCCGCACGCACCCGTAACCGAGAGCGGCGCTTCAAGTCTCGTTTGCGTGCCATCTCAAGCCCTTCACGAACTTCTTTTGGCAAGAAATCTGATGCATATTCAGACATAATATCTCCATCCAATCCATATTGCGAGCGTTAAGAGCATCATCAACGAATTATGCTTCTGATCAAGTTAACCTTTTGTGACGTCGAATTTGTAAACTCAATGAGTCACCCTATTACCGCACCTTGGGTCGCAGCACATGCGGCATGTCCGGATCATATAGGGCGGAATCTTTGAAATTCGACACCTCACCAAGCGCAGGCCCTACCAAAATCAACGCCGTACGGGTGATTTTTTCAACGCGCACCTTTTCGCGAATATCACTTAGCGTTCCACGGATCAGCATTTGATCGGGCCACCCCACACGGTACACCACCGCCACAGGACAATCTGCCCCATAATAAGGCACAAGCTGGCGTTCAATTTCGCGCAAATTTCGCACACCCAAATGGATCGCCATAGTGGCCCCCGTTTTGGCAAAATTTTCCAAAGTCTCGCCCGCAGGCATCGACGTGGATTTCATCGAAACCCGCGTTAAAACAATAGACTGCGCTATTTCAGGGATCGTCAATTCTTGCCCTAATGCAGCGGCAGCGGCCGCATATGCGGGCACACCTGGGATGATTTCATAGTCAATTCCATCGGCCCGCAGTCGGCGTATTTGCTCGGCAATTGCTCCATACAACGATGGATCACCAGAGTGCACGCGCGCTACGTTTTGGCCTTTGTCATGGGCAATTTTGATCTGAGCATGAGTCTCATCCAACGTCATCGGCGCGGTGTCCATCACCAACGCGCCGTCTGGCGCGCCAGCCACAACTTCGGTAGGCACAAGCGACCCTGCATACAAACACACGGGACATTCGCCGATAAGGCGCTCTGCCTTTTTCGTCAAAAGTTCAGGGTCACCGGGGCCTGCGCCAATAAAAAATACTGTCATGACAGGTCTCCGTCAATTTTACGCGCATAGCCACGCGGGGTATACATCCGCGGACCTTCACCTAATTGCGCCAAACGCGAATTGCTGGACCCGATCAACACAACCGTCAGCATATCAACCTCGTCGACTTCTAGTTCATCAAGCCTACGGTAGCGTACATTTTCAGTGGGCCGCCCCAGATTAGACGCCAACATAACAGGCGTATCTGCTGGGCGATGCTCTAGCAATATATCCCGCGCCTCGGCCAGCAAAGTGCGGCGCTTCATCGACACTGGATTGTAGAACGCGATAACAAAATCGCCCTCGGCAGCCGCGTTCAAACGGCGCACAATGTCAGCGCGTGGCGTCAACAAATCAGACAGTGAGATTGCACAGAAATCATGGCCCAAAGGCGCGCCGGCACGGGCAGCAGCACCTTGCAGCGCTGAAACGCCGGGCGAACAAACCACTTCAACACGGTGCGCAGCATCAGATACGCCATGTTCCTCAGGACCGCGATCTAACAGCTCAAACACCAAAGCGGCCATGGCGTAAATACCCGCATCGCCCGAACACACCAACGCGACATTTTTGCCTTTTGCAGCCTGTTCTAGGGCATAACGGCACCGATCCTCTTCGCCACCCAGTGGAAAATCAGAGCGTATTTTGCCAGCCGCAATTGGCCCAAGCAGATCAATATAAAGCCCATAGCCCACAAGTTCTTCAGCTTGCGACACAAATTTCGACACCTCAGGCGTACGCCATGCAGCTTGGCCGGGACCTATGCCAACAACGGACAAACGGCCACGTGCGCGGCCTGCAAATTCAGTGATCGGCGTAGCGCTGCGCGTCAAAGCACAAGTCGTATTCGCAGTTTTTAGTTTCTCAACACTCAACGTTCCACCTGCGGCCAAAGCAGCCCCTTCTGAAACGCCGTGACAGCCCACTTCTGCAAACACCACCTCAGATGGGTTCGCCAAATCCGCAGCCTGTTCTTCCAATTCAGCAGCCGTGAACAGGCGCAAAGGCACATTCAAACGCTTGGCCAGTTGGTTCATCGCGGGCTCGTCAGCTTTGAGATCGATGGTGTTCACCGACGCGATTGCGCCTGCCGCTATACCATTGTCATACAACGCTTTTTGCACCAAGTCCCACAGCTCTTGCGGATCCGCATTGCGGGCACATCCAACGCCCAGAGCATAGCGCTGCGGGTGATAAACCAACTTGTTTGCATTGCCTTCGACGGGCGCGTCTGTAACGCACAATTCGACCGATCCATCGACATCTTCGATGCCAAATATGTTTTCGCCAATCAGGCTGACCCCCTCGCCCGATAACAAAGACGCCATGGCTTCTTTGGCATCATCAGGGTTGGCCAAACGGTAGCCTTCAGGAGGCTCATCTAGGGCTATGCCAAGACCTATATCGCCAGCGGTTGTGATCGCGGCTTTTGCGCCCAATCCCAGCGCAATGTCACGTGCCATGCGATTGGCACCGCGATGACCGCCCAAAAGCGGGATCACGACAGCGCCATCATCAGAGACAGACAACACAGGTGGTTCACTGCGTTTGTCAGACAGCAAAGGGGCCACCGCGCGGATCAAAATACCCGACGCACACACACCAATGATCGGCACTCCAGCCGCAAACAAATCACGCGCATGATCCAAAGCATTGCCGAACGTCACATCACAAGATGTACGCCCCTCTCGGCCGTGCAAATCAGCATTTAGGAGAGATGCAACCTTGCGAGCCACCTCTTCGCCAGAGCGGTTCAGACATAGGACGACAGGTTTTACAGCCACGGATCGGCCCCTTTCACAATCAAAATCATAGAGAAATACGGCGCTGTTTCCGGCGCGTCTTTCAGTGGTTTCACAATCTCGTCCGCACCTGTGGCACGCTCGATATAAACGGAATTTTCAGTCAGCCCTGCGGCCTCAATCAGCGCCCGTACGGCGGCAAAATGACGACCCAATTTCATCACAATTATAGTGTCTGCATTGTGTAAGATATCTGTATGGCACGCGTCGGCATTCTGTCGGTTTTGTGTACCGACCAATAAAGGCGCGGGCAAAACGGTCATCACTTCGTTACGCGCCACTAGCGGCAATTTGGCAACGGCGGCACAGGCCGTGACAGATGTCACGCCCGGAACGATCTCGACGTCATAGGCCGATTTCAAACGCGCAAAAAGATACATAAAGGAGCCGTAGAAAAACGGGTCCCCTTCGCAGAGTACAACAACATCTTGGCCCGAATCCAACAGAGTGGCCATTTCGGACGCACCCTGATCATAGGCCGCTTGGGCAGGGCCGCGCGCGACGGTCATCGGCACATCCATGGCAATCTCGCGGGTGCCATCCGTGATAAAATCCGCAGCAATTGACCGCGCAAAAGACGCGCCACCAGCAAGCGTTGGATAGGCAATCACAGCAGCCTCGCGAATAAGACGCGCAGCTTTGAGTGTCATCAATTCCGGATCACCGGGCCCAAGCCCAATACCATAGACTTTACCACGTTTTTGTGGGCCGCGTTTCATTTGGGTCATAGCTTTATGATGCTCCACTGCGTCAACGGCATGGCCGCGCGCCAACCTGTGAGCTTGCCAACGGGTTCGGCGCGGCTGATGGCGATGCGCGTCAAATCCCCACCGTGTTTTGAAAAGAGATCTGCGAGAACAGCTTCGCCTTCAAGTGTCACGGCGTTGGCAACCAAACGCCCATGGGGTTTCAGTGCAGACCATGCGGCTGCGAACGTTTCATGCGATACCCCGCCACCGATGAAAACGGCATCGGGCGCTTTGAGATCGCTCAGCGCATTCGGCACCTCGCCGTCAATCACCTGCAAATTGGGCGCACCTAAAGAGATCGCGTTTTCCAGTGCCATAGCGCGACGATCCGCACGGCGTTCAATGCCAATCGCACGACTGTCGCGGGCGGCCCGCATCCATTCGATCGCGACCGAGCCAGACCCACAGCCAATGTCCCACAGCAAAGCACCACGCATCGGCCTGAGCTTGGCCAAGGTGACAGCACGGATGTCGCGTTTGGTCATTGTACCATCTGAGACGAACACCTCATCAGGCAGACCCACACGCGGCAAGGGCGCTGTGTTTGCGTCCAAGATGCACTCAATCGCAAGGCTGTGAAACTCAGGGACGTCATCTGTCCAGTTCGCGGCGGTACCGTCAAAACGCGTTTCATCTTTGCCGCCCATATGTGCCAGCACCGTCATTTTGGACCCGCCGTACCCGCGTGTGACCAAAAGTTGCGCTATTTGCGCTGGGGTCTCAGAGCCCGCGGTGAGTAAAATGAGTTTTTGATCTGGGGCCAGAAACGGCACAATAGTTTCAGTCGCACGACCATGCACGGTCAGCGTTTCGACGCCAGACAGCCCCCAATGCAAACGCCCAGCAGCCAATTGAAATGCCGAGACTTGTGGGTGAAACAGGGTATCTGTTGAGGCGAAATGTTTGGCAATCAGCGGACCGACCGAGTACCAAAGCGGATCACCTGTGGCCAAAACTGCAACCTGTTTGCCGCGCAGGTTTTGCAGTGTTTCGGTCAAAGCACTGAAAGGCGACGGCCACGAAATACGCGTCGCGGTTAGATCAGATGTCAGCGCATGATGGCGCGTACCACCAACAATAACATCCGCGTTTTCCAAAACGGCGCGGGTCGCGGGCGTCAGGCTGTCCAGTCCATTGTCGCCCAAACCGATGATATGGAGCCACGCTGTCATTCGCCAATTTCCGGCAAGCCCACGGCCAAAGCATTAACCGCGGCAGAGGCAATCGCAGACCCACCACGCCGTCCACGCAAGGCGACGAAATCGCAACCGCGAGGATTGGCGGCAAGTTCGGCTTTGGATTCGGCGGCACCGACAAAGCCCACGGGGAATCCAAGGATCACTGCGGGTTTTGGAGCGCCTTGGTCGATAAGTTCCAGCAGGTGAAATAGGGCTGTCGGCGCGTTGCCGATGGCCACAACTGCGCCCTCTAAGTGGTCTGCCCAAAATTCGACAGCTGCGGCAGAGCGCGTGTTGCCGATGGTTTTGGCGTGATCTGGTGTGCGCGGATCATTGAGCGTGACGATGACTTGGTTGTCGGCTGGAAGGTAGCGCCGGATGATGCCAGCGCCCACCATTTCACAGTCGCACAAGATCGGCGCGCCTTTGGCTAAGGCCTCGTGACCCGCCATATAGGCGTCTTTGGAATAGGCCAAACGATCTGCGACCTCGACCATTCCACACGCATGGATCAGGCGAATGGCAAGACGTTCCATACCTGCGTCAAAGCGGTCGAGCTTGGCCTCAGAACGCACAGTTGCAAAGCTCGCAGCATAGATGGCAAGCGGATCTTTTTCATAGGGCCGCATCAATCTTGGAGCCTTTTTGACGGGCGTGATGGGCGTATCAGCCGCTTTTTGCAGCGCAATTTTATGCCCTAAACCAAGAATACTAGCTTCGTGATGCAAGATGTCAGACTGGTCTTTGGGTGCGCTCAGCACCGCAGACAGGATGCCGTCATGATCAAGTTGACGCAGCGCACGCGCGTGCGTTTCAACTTGGGTTTTATCATGGGGTTGATCGTCTGATTTGGCAATTTCGATCAAAGAGGGAAAGACTTCGGCGGCCACGTGACCGCGCCCTTCGCCAAAGGTTTGAAACGGCCAGATGGTCAGATCATTACGAGACTGGCGCAAGTGTTCAAGTCGCGCGATGCCTGTCAAAGCTTGGCCGCCAACAGACCCCGCGCCCGACAGCTTCCACACTTCCTGCGCATTTTTCACACATGCTTCAGCACGGCGTAGATTGGCAGGCAAGGTATCGCCCCAACCCGTCGGTTTTTTGCGCGGAAGACCTGCGATGTCACGTTTGAGTCCATTGGCCCAAAAAGGACCGTCGCCGTCAAACATCTGATTCAACTTGGCTGCGGCATCAAAACGGTTGTTTTCATTGTTATCTGCATCGGTGATTTCGCGGGCGATAAGCGCCCAAACATCACGCCAATCGGCAGTATCGCCCAGCGCAGATGACAGGCCTTTCGGATAGCCAAAGGCAAAATCAAAGCCCATGAAAACGCGCTGCCCTTTAGCCGTGGCCGCATCCAAAATCGCAGTGATGACATCCATCGTTTGGGCGCGCGTGCTGGGATTCAACACCTGCGGCGCATCCCCCAAAGCAGCGATCCATATGCTATCTTTGCCCGTATTGGGTTTGCCAGATGAAGACCAATCCACGATGACATGGACGTCAAACAGGGGCGTACTCATGACTTGCGCGCGCTTTCAGGACCGTGAGGGTGTTTAGCGTGTGGGTATTCTGGATGGCTGTGATCGTGATGATCGTGGTGATGACCATGTCCATGCGCGTGATCATGCGTATGTGGGTGATCGTGTGAATGATCATGGTCGTGATGATGGTGATCGTGTGCCGCAGTTTCCAAACGACACATACCCGTGCAAAAGTGACTACAAAGCGTGCAATCAGCCACATTAGACCCAGGTGCAGACGCGCCTTGGCCCTCGACATGGTGGTGATGGCTTTCTTGGACTGATCCCACTTCGGTCTCGAACCCCAAGATTTGTGTGCGATATTTACACATCACGCAGGTCGGTGGTGTGACATCGCCAAAGGCAGGGTGGTTTTGCCCATCAGCACGCAAAGCCGCGCGCGCCTCTGCCGTGATCTTCTGCACCTCTTGGCCTTCGATTTCGAGCACTTGGGTCCGATACGCACAGATGCCGCAGTTGGGCACAGGCACATCGCCTTGCTGTTCCAAAATGCGTTCAGCAAAGGTTTCAAGCACTTTAGGATGATCGTTCAGGTAACCCGCTTTGACGAATTGAATATCAGGGTGCTTGGCGGCCACTTGATCCGTAAAGCCATAAATGCGGTCGATCAAAATACCGGTGAACAAGAAATACGGGAACACGATGACACGCTTGTAGCCAAGTTTTGCAACATGCTCGAGGCAAGGTTCAACCAATGGAAAAGTCACACCAGAATAGCCAACTTCGCCCCAGCCAAATCCGATACCTTCCCAAAGCATACGCGCGATTTTCGACACGTTGCCATTGGCATCAGGATCAGAGGCCCCGCGCCCGATGACCACCAAAGCGGTTTCGTGCAACGGCAGGTCGCCATGTTCGGCGTTGGCACGCGCGACAGCATCTTTGATGCGCGCCCCTGCGGCGGCGATCATTTTAGGATCGACCCCAAGTTCGCGACCATATTTCACATCGATGCCATGTTTCGCGGCATAGGTGTTGAGCACTGTGGGAATGTCGTTTTTGGAATGCATCGCGGCAAACAACATGCCCGGCACAGCCAAAATGCGATCACATCCAGCATTGCGCAGACGGTCCAAGCCATCGCGAATTACAGGGTTGGCGAATTCTAGATAGCCGTAATCGACCATCCAATCGCTGGGCAAAAGCGCTGGCAGTTTTTCGGCCAACACGGCGAATTCATCCACGGCGGATTGGCTGCGTGACCCGTGGCCGCAGATCATTACTCCGGTTTTCATGATGCTCACGCGTCCTGCGGCTCGGCGTCGTTTTCAGCCTCGGCCTCGGGTTCAGCCTCAGCTGCCTTGTTTTTCTTACCCTTGAGCGCCCCCCAGATCGCGATGCCTGCGGCTGCGCCCAGCGCAACGCCTGCAATCACATGGTCATGGCCTGCCATCTCACCCCAATGACCAACATGGGCAAACGCGGGAACTGCAAAAAGGGTGAAAATAACTATTACGATGCTACGCATGGCATATCCTTGTCTCAATCAGCGATCTCAACAGAGATACTGCTTTGTCGCCAAAAGGCGGTTTCAATTCAAGGAGGCTGGGAAGATCCCGACGATGCTGATTTGGATTCCCTATTTGGGTCAATCCGCATAAGCCAACCTCTCTGGCCCTCGGAACCGAGGGCGTCGTCTGATCCCACGTATAAGTTCGCCAGAGCCAAGGCGCAATTGGTTTCACGCAAGCAGACTGTCGCACCACGGGGCAATTGTGCGCACATGCACCAAAGCTGCGCCCTCACTGATATTTCCGCATGAACACTCATAGCGTAGACAGGTGAGAGCTAAAGGAGGCACCAATGGGTTTTTTGCAAGACGGCATATGGCAAGATGCGTGGTACGATACCAAGAAAACAGGTGGTAAATTCGAACGCTCCACAGCAGGGTTTCGAAATTGGATCACACCTGACGGCGCAGCGGGACCGACAGGGACATCTGGGTTCAAAGCCCAAGCAGGGCGTTATCACCTGTATGTGTCTTACGCTTGCCCGTGGGCGCACAGAACGCTGATTTTTCTTGCTCTCAAAGGGCTTAAAGACATGATCACCGTATCGGTTGTTCACCCTGATATGCTGAGTGACGGCTGGACCTTTGCCACAGATTTTCCGGGCACCACTGGTGACACTTTGTTTGGATTGCCGTTTTTGCGCGACATTTACACGCGAGCAGAGCCGAATGTGTCAGGCCGCGTGACAGTTCCGATCCTGTGGGACAAAGAGCTTGGCACTATCGTTTCAAACGAATCATCCGAAATCATCCGTATGTTCAATTCCGCCTTTGATGGCATCACAGGAAACACGTTGGATTTCTGGCCAAAAGCACAGCGCGATGGCATTGAGCAGATGAACGCACGCATTTACGACACCGTAAACAACGGCGTTTACAAAGCGGGATTCGCAACCACGCAAGCGGCCTATGATGCTGCAATTGTTCCACTGTTTGACAGTTTGGACTGGCTGGAAGACCGACTTGCAACCCATCGCTACGTGATGGGCGACACAATCACCGAAGCGGATTGGCGGTTGTTCACGACCTTGGTGCGGTTCGATTTGGTCTATCACGGCCATTTCAAATGCAACAAGCGTATGCTCAAGGATTATCCAAACTTATGGGGCTTTACCCGTGAGTTGTATCAGTGGGATGGCGTGGCCGACACGACGCACTTCGACCACATTGTGCGTCATTATCACTACAGCCATGACACGATCAATCCGAACCGGATAATCCCAATAACGCCAGATTTGGATTGGACTGCACCGCATGGGCGCGGCTGACAGGCACACATAATCACTGATTGCTCTATCTTCTACGGTCGCGTTTTACTCAACGCGGCCGTAGTGTTCGACCATGGCGGTCAAATCGGCGGGATCGACCTCTGAGGTCACAAAGGCGCGGGCGTTTGCCATGTGTTGGAAAATTGATCCATCTGAGAAAAAGGTGGAATTGGTGACGAAAATCACAGGCGTCTCAGGGTAGCGGTAGTTTGCATAATCGGCGACAGCAAAGGCCGATCCATCCTCAAGAACCAAATCCAAAATGATCAAATCTGCGGCTGTGTCTTGTAAATACGCCACAGCACTGGCTTGTCCCAGCGCACTGGTAACACTCATACCTTGACGCTCAAGGTATCGCTGCCAGATCGCGCCAAGATCTGGATTACTCTCAACTATCAGTACTTGCATTACGACCCCTGGACCCAGCGTCCTATCGAATTCCAATAAGCCAAAGCGTGGCCCTGACCGTTCCAGCCTTAGAGATTCGATCCCCCTAAAGTAACGAATGCTTAAGACTTTGGTCAATGGACCTATACCTATCTCAAAGGATAGAAAAAGATTGGATTTTAACTTAAACTCCTCCAAAGAGACGCCAAAAGGACTTTTATGACAACTTGGATCACCATATGCGATGGCTGCAAGCGCAGCGATTGGGACGCCCGTGGCGCGAATCAAACCGACGGCGACGTGTTGGCGCAAGCGATTGAAACCTGTGCCACAAAGACCCCCGTCAACACCCGCCGTGTGTCCTGCACCATGGGCTGCGAACGCGCGTGCAATGTGATCATCCAAGGGATTGATGACAACGGGCTCAGTAAAATCGGATATTCTTTGGGCAGCTTTGATGGCACCGCCGAGGACGCACAGGCAATCACCGATTTTGCCACCCTGCACGCCACATCACCCACGGGCCAAGTCCCATTTCGCACATGGCCGGTCGGCGTCAAAGGCCACTTTGTCTCACGTCACCTGCCCCTGCCCGCGCCCATAGAGGCAGAAAAAGCATGAGTCAGCACCGTGATCATGGCGGCGGAATTGATGCGGCGGCAGCACGATTCGGTGGTGAACGCAGCGCGTGGCTCGACCTGTCGACAGGTATCAATCCAATGCCCTATCCCGTGGGCGACTTTTCAGATGATGCGTGGTCTGCTTTGCCCGATGCAGCCGCCACCGATGCCTTGGTGCAAGCCGCGCGTCTCTTTTGGAACGTGCCAAAACAGGCTGCGATTTTGCCTGCCCCCGGTGCCTCTAGCTTGATTGCGCGCCTGCCATCTTTGTGGCCGCGCGGCCAAGTGTCGATCCAAAAACCTACCTACAATGAACACGCTGGCGCGTTTGATGCGCAGGGCTGGCAAGTCAGCCGTGACACAGGCGCCGTGCACGTGGTGGTTCATCCCAACAATCCCACAGGCAGGCTATGGACTGCCGATGAATTCACAGCCCCCATCACCGTGATTGACGAAAGCTTTTGCGATGTCACCCCTGAGCTCAGCCATATCGACCGCGCTTCCCAGCAAGACACGCTCATTTTGAAAAGTTTCGGCAAGTTTTGGGGACTCGCAGGTCTTAGGCTTGGCTTTGCGATAGGCCACACAGATGTGATCCACCGGCTTTCAACCATGATTGGGCCTTGGGCTGTATCTGGCCCTGCGTTGCGGATCGGCGCGGCAGCTTTGAATGATCCGGCTTGGGCAAAAATCACACGGCTTAGATTGGATCAAGACAGTCAGCGCTTGGACCGGTTGATGACCGAAAAAGGGGCATCCAGCCTTGGCGGAACCACTCTGTTTCGCCTGTATCAAGTCGATGATGCGCGCGCTTGGCAAGAACGTCTGGCGCGAGGCAAAGTATGGTCGCGCACGTTCCCCTACTCGGACACATGGCTGCGCCTCGGCCTGCCCGCCCCTGACAAATGGGATCAATTAGAGGCCGCGCTGTGACGACCGCGCTTACCTTGTTTTGTGCGCTTATTTTGGATGCTATTTTTGGCGAACCCAAATGGCTATGGACCCGCCTGCCCCATCCCGCCGTTCTGATGGGGCGGCTGATAGGCTGGGCCGATACGCGATTTAACACAGGATCTAAGCGCAAAACCAAAGGTGTCATTCTACTGATCGCGCTGGTCATTCTGGGGGGCAGTCTAGGGTATTTTATCGCTCTGGTGCCCTATCTTAGCATCTTTGCCGCAGCGATTTTGATTGCCCACAAGTCACTGATTCAACATGTTAAAGCCGTCGCACATGGATTAGAACTGTCACTTGATCAAGGTCGAAATGCTGTGGCTATGATCGTAGGGCGCGACACCGCTGCGATGGATGCGCCAGCCGTGGCCCGTGCCGCAATCGAATCTGCGGCTGAAAATTTTTCCGACGGGGTCATCGCGCCTGCATTTTGGTTTTTGATCGGCGGCTTGCCCGGTCTTGTGATCTATAAAATGGTAAATACAGCAGACAGTATGATCGGGTATCTCACGCCCAAACATGCCGATTTTGGCTGGGCCTCGGCGCGGTTTGATGACCTGTTAAACCTGATCCCTGCCCGTGTCACCATGTTGCTTTTAATGCCATTTATGACCACCATCCGCGCAAAACCATTCAGCACGATCGCGGCCATTGCACGGGATGCTCGCAAACATAGATCACCAAATGCAGGTTGGCCCGAGGCCGCTTTGTCACGGTCGCTTGGCATCGCCGTATCAGGCCCGCGCGCCTATCATGGTGAGATGAAAGACTATCCTTGGGTCAATGAAACAGGTCGCAAAATCGCACACCCTTATGACATTCACGCCGCCTGTCAGCGCCTTTGGGTCGCTTGGGCCGCTGTGATATTTTTTTGCCTGTGGATGGTCTTTGCAACAGCGGTTTTACGCCTCGTTTTTTAAGCTTAACGAGACATGTTTGCGCAGCATCACGTGCCTCGTTAGGGTGCTGTGAAATGGTAAACAGCCCAAGTTATTACAGGTGATTTTATGCGATTTATGCCCCTCGTTCTTGCTCTGACATGCGCGAGCCCCGCTTTTGCCGATGTCCCTTGTGGCGGATCTTTTTCCAGCTTCGTCAAAAATGTCAAAACCGAAGCCATCCGTTTGGGCCATGACAAATCTACGGTGAACGCATTTTTGGCAAATGCGGCGCACAGCCCAGCCGTGATCAAAGCCGACAGATCGCAAGGCGTGTTCAAAAAAGATTTTATCGAATTTTCACGCGCCGTAATCAGCCAAAACCGTATCAGCAATGGGGCTAGCAACGGTGCAAAATACAAATCCGTTTTCGACAAAGTCGAACAACAATACGGTGTTTCACGTGGTGTGCTGTTGGCATTTTGGGCGTTAGAAACAGACTATGGTCAGGTCCAAGGCAACTTTAACACGCTCAACTCTTTGCTCACTTTGGGCCATGATTGCCGCCGCCCTGACTTGTTTCAACCGCAAATATTTGCAGCGCTTGAGCTGTATGAACAGGGCGATTTTGACCCAGTAAACACCAAGGGCGCGTGGGCTGGCGAAATTGGCATGGTGCAAATGCTGCCCGAAGACATCCTGCGAAACGGTGTTGATGGAGATGGCGACGGGCATGTAAGTCTGAAAACTTCGGCCCCAGATGCGTTGATGTCTGGTGGTAAAATGTTGAACCATCTTGGGTGGCGCAAGGGTGAGCCTTGGTTGCAAGAGGTGCAGGTTCCAGACAATTTGGATTGGTCGAAAACGGGTTTGGACCAAAAAATACCTGTCAGCGAGTGGGCAAAAATGGGCGTTAAACCACGCGCAGGGAACCTTGGAAATCCCAACCTAAAAGCATCTATTTTGCTGCCTATGGGACGCAAAGGCCCAGCGTTTATAGCCTATCCAAACTTTGATATTTATTTCGAGTGGAACAAGAGTTTTGTCTATGTGACCACCGCAGCTTATTTTGCCACACGACTTGAAGGGGCATCGTCCTATAAAGCTGGAAATCCAGAACAGGGTTTGAATGATGCGCAAATGAAAAGCTTGCAAACCAAGCTTGGCAAACGCGGTCATGATGTGGGCAAAGTCGATGGTATTTTAGGGGCTAAAACCCGCGCCGCCGTGCAGTCTGAACAGGAACGTTTGGGAATGCCCGCCGATGCTTGGCCCACTGCAGCGCTTTTGAATAAGCTGTAAGTCCTTATAATAAAGTCACAAAGGCGCCCTGATATGCCAGCGGCGCCTTTTTTGTGGATCATTTTTGGTCACACTCAGTTCTAGGCAACCAATTGTTCTGCCTTTTTCAGGTCGACTGACACAAGCTGCGACACGCCTTGTTCTTGCATCGTCACCCCGAACAATCGATCCATCCGCGCCATGGTCACGGCGTGGTGAGTGATAATCAAAAACCGCGTATCGGTCTGGCGCGTCATCTCATCGAGCATGTCACAAAAGCGCGTGACATTGGCGTCATCCAGCGGTGCGTCGACCTCGTCCAAAACACAAATAGGCGCGGGGTTGGCCAAGAAAACAGCAAAGATAAGCGCCATCGCGGTCAGCGTTTGTTCGCCACCAGACAGCAGTGACAACGTCGATAATTTTTTGCCCGGAGGCTGGCACATGATCTCAAGCCCCGCGTCCAACGGATCATCACTTTCGACCAACATCAGCTTGGCTTCACCGCCACCAAACAGGTGACGGAACAGAGTGGAAAAGCTGGCGTTCACTTCTTCAAAAGCAGCCAAAAGGCGCTCGCGGCCCTCTTTGTTCAATGACGAAATTCCGCTGCGCAGAGTTTTAATCGCTTCTTCCAAATCCAGTTTTTCCGCCTGCAAACTGTCGTGCTCTTCACGCACTTCTTTACTATCTTCTTCAGCGCGCAAATTCACCGCACCCAGACTGTCACGCAAGCGCTTGAGGCGGTTCACATCAACTTCAATCGCTTCGCCAGCAGGAATAGTTTCGGGATCAACCGCAAGTTCTTCCAACAACTTTTCAGGCGTGGTTTCCAATTCTTCACGAATGCGTTCAACAGCGGCAAGCATGGTCTCGCCGGCAGCATCGCGACGCGCCTCGGATGCCGCGCGGGCCTCGCGGGCTTCCGAGGCCAAACGCTCGGCATCGCGTTCAGCGTTCACCGCAGCGCGCAGGTCTTCTTCACCTGTGGCCAGCATGTCGGCAGACTTGGCGCGACGCAATTCGGCCTCGCCAATTTCATCCATCAATTGGGCACGTTGCTCTGCAATTTCGTCAGGCTTTCCTGTTGCGTCTTGCAGCTCTCGTTCAGATGCACCCTTGCGTTCATTGAGTTCCGCAATCCGTTTGCCCGCTGTTTCCAATCGATGCCGCCAGCCAGAAAGTTCCTTGGTGACTTCTTGCGAACGACGTGTGCGCGCTTCGCCTTCACGGCGAATTTCATCGTGGGACGAACGCTTGGACATCATGGTGATCCGTGCCGCTTCCACCGCCATTTTTACGCTTTCAATTGCATCGCGTGCCGCCTGAAGATCAGGCAATTCGCGCTGTGCACTTTCTGCTTCACGCAGGCGTTCTTCGGCACTGCGCGCTTCTTCATCGTGGCGCGCCACAGCAAGTCCAAGGTTTTCAACTTTACCTTCAGCCAACGTGCGATCATTTTCGGCACGCGACAACGCGCGAGCGGCATCTGACAATGCACGATCAGCAGTGCGGCGAGCCTCACGCGCAACTCTGTCTGCTTCGGACAGGCGGCTCAATTCTGCTTTTAAATGTTCATGCGCTTGCATCGCGCCGGCGGCTTTGGCCTCGCCAGCGGATGTTTCTTGTTTCAAATCTTCAAGGCGGTTGAGTTGTTGCAAACGCAAAGCCGCTGTCGAAGGCGCATCTTCGGCACCCGCACGAAACCCATCCCAGCGCCAAAGATCACCCTCGACCGACACAAGTCGTTGCCCCGGTTCCAGATCTGCCTGCAAGCGCGCGCCATCCGCGGCTTTGACCAAACCGATTTGCCCAATACGACGCTCCAAAACGGCAGGCACTGTGACGTAGTCTGACAACGGGTCCGCCCCCATGGGCAGGTCCTGTTCATCAGGATAATCAGGCAATGTCACCCAACCAGAGGCTTGATAGGCCTCAATCGCGGGTTGGCGCAGATCATCGCTTAACGCCGCGCCAAGAGCCTTTTCGTACCCTGCTTTCACGCGGACCATATCCAGCACTTGCGTGCCGCCAATCTGATCGCGATCCAGCATTTTTGACAAGGCGGCAAGTTCGGCTTTTAGCGCACCAAGTTCACCCTCGGCCTCGGACCGCGCAGCGCGTGCGGACGCTTCGCGTGTCTGAGCATCTGCGCGTGCCTCGTCGGTTTCAATCAGAGCTGCGTCGGCTTCTTCAGCCAAATATGTTGCTTCTTCTTGGGCACTGCTGGCGGCACTCAGCGCCTCTGCCGAGCCGTCCAATGCCGCTTGCGCGTCTTGCACTGATGCACGGGCCCGATCTGATTCTGAACGACCGCGATCCAACGTTTTGCGATTGTCTTCCACCAATCGTGTGGCAGATTGGTGACGTGCGGCAAGGCGCGCCACGTCTTCGGTCATCTCGGAAAGCTGGGCTTCGCGATCTTGCAAAATTTCATTGGCTTCAGCCGCGCTTAGGGCTGCGTCATCCAATTTCGGCTCATGGCCTTCGGCGGCTTTTACTAGCTCGCGTTTTTCCCACTCAAGGCGCTCGATCGTTTCATCGGCGTCGCGGTTGAGTTGCTCTTCGCGGGCCATATCGGCCACAAGTTGTTCGATGCGGCGGGTCAATGTGTCGATGGACCCGCGCGCGCGTTTTTCGTCTTCGGACAATTGATCTTGTGCCACGGTCAATCGTTGTAACACGGCGGCAGCGATGGCTTCTTCTTCGCGCAACGATGGCAAGATGTCTTCTTTTTCTGTACGTTGCTTGGCCGCCAAACGGGTGATTTTTTCCGCCTCGGCAGCTTGTTTCAAACGTGTGCGCAAAATGTCTTCGGCATCGCTACGTGCAAGGTCCGCATCGCGCCAGCGGCGATAAAACAACAACCCTTCGGCGTGGCGCAATTCAGTGCCGATCTCGCGGTATCGTGCCGCTTGTCGTGCTTGGCGCACAAGTGATGCGATTTGGGATGCAAGCTGTTCCAGCACATCATCCACACGTGCCAGATTTGTCTCAGCGCCTTTGAGTTTCAATTCAGCCTCATGGCGACGTTGATACAGGCCTGAAATGCCAGCAGCCTCTTCCAAAATGCGACGCCGCGCTTTGGGTTTGGCGTTGATCAATTCAGAGATTTGCCCCTGACGCACAAGGGCTGGCGAATGGGCACCAGTAGACGCATCAGCGAACAACATCGACACATCGCGGGCGCGCACGTCTTTGGTGTTCACTTTATAAGCTGAGCCTGCGTCACGGGTGATGCGGCGGGTGATTTCAACGGTATCGGCCTCGTTGAACCCCGCTGGCGCAAGACGTTCAGAGTTGTCGATGGTCAGCGCGACTTCGGCAAAATTGCGTGCAGGACGCGATGAGGCACCCGCGAAAATCACGTCTTCCATCCCACCGCCACGCATGGCTTTGGGGCGGTTTTCGCCCATGACCCAACGCAACGCTTCCAGAAGGTTTGATTTGCCACAACCGTTTGGTCCAACCACGCCTGTCAGCCCCTCAGCGATCACAAGATCAGTGGGGTCAACGAAGCTTTTGAAGCCATTGAGACGTAGGCGATTGAAACGCAAAGGAAACCCGTGATTGATTCTTGACTGACTTAAAACTGTTCAATCTCATTGGACCATGTGTCAACAGGCTTGGGTCGAAATCTGGGGTTCTGGGTAAAGTTATCCACAAAATATTGCGTTTTACGGGGCACATAAGGGCCAAAAACTTTATTGGTGGGAAATCACCTTGACCCAAGGGGGGCAGGTGCGCCAAATAGACGGGCTATGGTTCCCCTATCGTCACGCCAAGCGTGCTGGGGAGAAATGGGAATGTGGTTCGAGTGACCCAAGTCGGGACTCAAATCCACAGCCGCCCCCGCGACTGTATGCGGTGAGTGCACGCCATACGCCACTGGACCTTTGGGTTTGGGAAGGCGGCGAGCGCACATTGACCCGCAAGCCAGGAGACCAGCCGTGGCCTTATATCAACCAGCCGTCGGGGATGACGGCTTAGGAAGGACTATACTATGCATATCGAGCCAGGTCTCGTCACCGGTGCGAAACTCGCGCTTTCTGTTGTTACGGCTGTCGGCGCTGCGGGGCTGACCACAAAGCACGCTGTAAGCACGATCCGCGAGAGTGGCGTTGTGTCATTCGCGGCACGTACGCTTGTCGCCAGCATCGCTGTTTTCATCTTTTTCCAAGTGCTGCCACATCACGCTGTTGGTGTGTCTGAAGTGCACTTTATCTTTGGTTCCACGATTTTCTTGATCCTTGGGGCGGCTCCTGCGGCAATCGGCCTTGCAGTCGGTCTTTTGATCCAAGGACTTTTGTTCGCTCAAATAGATCTGCCACAATACGGCATGAACGTGACAACGTTGATCTTGCCTTTGCTGGCGATCAAAATGGTTGCGGATCGCATCATTGCGCCAGGCACTGCCTATGCGGATGTCAGCTATAAACAAGCGCTGTTGCTGTCCACAACTTACCAAGCTGGCGTTGTTGCTTGGGTTGGATTCTGGGTCGTCTACGGTCAAGGGTTTGGCTCTGAAGTATTGGCCTCAGTCGGTACATTCGGCGCGGCGTACATGCTTGTTGTTGCTCTTGAACCTTTCGTGGATTTGGCCGTTTTGGCTGGTGCGAAAATGATCAAAAAGCAATTGAACGCGACGGGCCTCGCCGCTCCGCGCCTGTTCAACGCTGCTTAACCCAATATCGTAATCATGCAGACGCCGGGGTTTATAGCCTCGGCGTTTTCCATGAAGGAGGCACTTATGCCCGCTAAAATTCCTGCCACTGTTGTCACTGGCTTTCTTGGCGCTGGGAAAACCACGCTGATCCGTCACATGCTTGCCAACGCAAACGGCAAACGCATCGCTTTGATCATCAACGAGTTTGGTGATCTGGGTGTGGACGGCGATATTTTGAAAGGCTGCGGGGACGAAACCTGCACCGAAGACGATATCATGGAACTGTCGAACGGTTGTATTTGTTGCACCGTTGCCGATGATTTCATTCCGACCATGCAAAAGCTGTTGGACCGTGAAAACGTGCCTGATCACATCGTGATTGAAACCTCTGGTTTGGCCCTACCGCAGCCTTTGGTGCGGGCATTCAACTGGCCCGAAATTTCCACCCGCGTCACTGTCGATGGTGTTGTGACTGTGGTCGATGGCAAGGCTGTGAGCGAAGGTCTTTTTGCCCATAACGTTGCCGCTGTCGATGCGCAGCGCAAATTGGATGAAAACCTAGATCACGAAACGCCATTGTCAGAACTATTCGAAGATCAGATTGCCTGTGCGGATATGATTATCGTGAACAAAGCCGATTTGTTGGGCGATACTGCCGCTGACGCTTTGGTTGCGAAACTTAAAGGAGAGGCCCGCGATGGCGTACAGGTTGTGCGCGCATCCCATGGCGCTTTGCCTATTGATGTATTGCTGGGTCAGGGCATCGGTGCCGAAGATGATTTGGCCAATCGCCACGAAGTGCATCACCACCACCATGATCACGATGACGACCATCACGACGATGATCCTAAGGATGACGATCACCATCATCACCACGATCACGACCATGATGCCTTTGAAAGCTTCATTGTGTCCCGTGATGAGGTGGCCGATCCCAAAGCCTATGCTGCACAAATTTCTGACGTGATTAAAGCGCACGGCATCTTGCGCCTCAAAGGGTTTGTTGCTGTCACTGGCAAGCCCATGCGTCTGACTGTGCAAGCTGTAGGTCCGCGCGTGGATCACTATTTCGATCAGCCCTTTGGCGCGGCCCCACGCGAAACCCGTCTCGTGGTTATCGGCCAAGCCGGTCTTGATCGTGCTGCGATCGAAGCCGCGTTGTGTGCCTAAGGAGCGCGCTATGATCATCGTCGAACTTGGCAATCCGCTTGATCCTCAACCCTCAGCCCTTTTGGCTGAGGCACAGGCATTGCAGGCTGAAATCTACAGTGATGAACACAATCACGCACTGCCCACAGATGCTTTGGCGGCTGACGATGTACGTTTTTTCATCGCACGTGAAGGCGATTCTATATTGGGTGTCGGCGCATTTAAAATCCATGCGGATGATAAATATGGTGAAGTGAAATCCATGTTCACCGCCACGGCAGGTCGTGGAAAAGGTATCGCTGCCGCCATTATGCGTGCGATTGAAGACATGGCACAGGCTGAGGGACTGACGTCACTCAAGCTTGAAACTGGCGATGAATTGGCGGCAGCCGTGCGTTTGTATGAACGCTTTGGCTTTGCACGCTGTTTGGCGTTTGGAAGTTACGAAAACAACGGCGTGAGCGTCTTTATGCAAAAGACGCTCGACTGATCACTTGGCTTTTTTAGCGTCGGCTGCGGCTTTCATACGTGCCAAAAGTTCGGCTTTGGTTTCTTTAACACTAAAGGGGTTCTTTGCAGTCCCTTTGGCGTTGTGCTCATTATGCTTCGGGGAATTCTTGCGCACTTTTGGGGCTCCAGTTTTACCGTAATCCATGAAAATACCTCTTTGATTTGCCCCGCTGATGCCTCAAAGCGCATCATGAAACAAGAGAATACGACAAAGGACGCCGCCCATGCACCTTCTTGCCGCCACCGCTGGTTCCGTTGATGACGGCACGGAAGCCGTCGATCTAAGCCAATCCCCTGCGGATATCGTGGTGATTTCTGCGGCGGACACTGAACTTGCGCTTTTGTCCGAAGCACACGCCAACCTGAAAGATGCACCCAACCTACGCCTTGCTTCCATGATGCATCTGCGTCATCCGATGTCGGTCGATCTGCATCTTGATGACTGCGCCTGTAAATCGCGTTTGGTGATTGCCCGCGTTTTGGGCGGCACGGGGTATTGGAAATACGGCGTGGAACAATACGCGGCGCGGCTGCACGATGCTGGCGTACCAATAGTTTTACTGCCCGGCGATGACAAACCTGATGCTGAACTTGCCGCGCTGTCGACCGTATCCTCAGATCATTATCATGCGCTGTGGTCCTATTTGACCGAAGGCGGCGCCGACAATGCCCGCAATTTCTTACTATACGCGCAGGCACTTTTAGACGGCGGCGAAATGCCGGAAGGCGCCAAGCCTTTGCTGCGCTCAGGGCTTTACTGGCCAGATCAGGGCCTAACCCGCTTAGACACATTGCGCGCGGATTGGACAAAAGACGCCCCAGTCGTGCCCATCGTATTTTACCGCGCTTTGGTCCAAGGGGCCGGCCTTGCGCCAATCAACGGGCTGGTGAAAAGTCTCAGTGCCAAAGGTCTCAATCCGATGCCAATTTTTGTGGCATCCCTCAAAGACCCCGTGTCGGTCGCAACGCTCGAAACCCTTTTCAAGGATGCCCCTCCCAGCGCAATCTTAAACTGCACCTCTTTCGCGGTCGGCACGCCTGAAGGCACGGGCGGACAAAATCCGCTCGCCGCAGGTTTCGCCAACGGCGCCCCCGTGTTTCAAGTGGTTTTATCATCGTCCTCTGAAGACGCTTGGGCAACGGGCACAACAGGTCTGTCAGCCCGCGATATAGCTATGAACGTCGCCCTGCCCGAAGTGGATGGTCGCGTGTTGACCCGTGCCGTTTCGTTCAAGGGCGAGGCCTATTTTGACACAGCAACCCAGTGCCCAATAGCCACCTATAAAGCGAACGAAAATCGCATCAATTTCGTCGCTGACCTCACTGCAAATTGGTGTGCGTTGCGCCACAGTGACACAGCAGATCGCAAAGTTGCTCTGATCCTTGCCAACTACCCCAACAAAGATGGCCGTCTTGCCAATGGCGTTGGGTTAGACACGCCTGCAGCCACAGTTGGCACATTGGGCGCGCTTAAAAACGCTGGGTACTCGGTTGAAAATATCCCCGCGAACAGTGATGCTTTGATGCAAAGTATTCTTGCTGGCCCAACCAATTGGCTGACAGATCGCGCAGAGCGCAGTGGCGGAGAGCGACTGACGCTAAGTGACTATCGCACGTCTTACGACGCCCTGCCCCAAGCTGTGCGCACGCAAATCGAAGACCGTTGGGGGCAGCCCGAAACGGATCCGTTTTTTGACGGAAAATCCTTTGCCCTGTCCATTCTCACTTACGGCAACGCGGTCGTCGGCATTCAACCCGCACGCGGTTATAACATCGATCCGACTGAAACCTATCACGCGCCAGATTTGGTGCCGCCGCACAATTATCTCGCGTTCTATTTCTATTTGCGCAGTGTTTTTGGCGCGCATGCGTTGGTTCACATGGGCAAGCACGGAAATCTGGAATGGCTCCCCGGAAAAGCGACGTCATTGTCCGAAGAGTGCCTGCCAGAAGCGGTGATGGGCCCGATGCCGCATCTCTATCCGTTTATCGTCAACGATCCCGGCGAAGGCACCCAAGCCAAGCGGCGTGCGCAAGCTGTGATTATTGACCACCTGACACCGCCTCTGACTCGCGCCGAAACCTATGGTCCACTGCGCGATTTGGAAGCTTTGGTGGATGAATATTTCGAGGCTTCAGGCGTTGATCCAAGGCGTATTAGTGCCTTGCGCAAAGAAATTTTATCGATGTCATCGGTCACAGGATTAGACCGCGATATCGGCATGACAGGCGATGAAGACGGCGATTTTGCCAAGCTTGATGCCTATCTATGTGAATTGAAAGAAGCCCAAATTCGCGATGGTCTACATATCTTTGGTCAAGCCCCCGAGGGGCGTTTGGCACGCGATTTAGCACTTGCATTGGTGCGCGTACCACGGGGCGACGGCAAAGGGGCTGATGCTTCATTCATCCGTGCTTTGGCTGCTGATTTTGACTTTGATTTTGACCCGCTGGACTGTGATATGTCCCAGACGTGGACAGGCTCTAAAGCTGGTGTTTTGGCCGAATTAGGCTCTGATATTTGGCGCAGTACGGGCGATACAGTTGAACGGCTTGAGCTATATGCAGCACATCTTTTGGACAATAGAGGCGCCTCAATCGGGCCCGCGTCGCAAACTGTTTTAGATCACTTACGCAACACTGTTTTGCCAATGGTCACCGCCTGTGGCCCTGCTGAGATCGCTGGTCTTTTGACGGGGCTTGCGGGCCGTTTCGTACCGGCTGGCCCAAGTGGCGCACCAACCCGCGGGCGTATGGATGTGCTGCCCACAGGGCGGAATTTCTTTTCCGTCGATGCCCGCGCGGTGCCAACGCAAACCGCATGGAAGCTGGGCTGGAAATCCGCGAATCTGTTGATCGAGCGTCACCTGCAAGACCACGGCGATTGGCCCCGTGCGATGTTGTTGACCGCTTGGGGCACCGCCAATATGCGCACGGGTGGCGATGACATTGCGCAGGCTTTGGCCCTGATGGGCGTAAAACCGAAATGGGATCAAATGTCGCGCCGTGTGACCGGATTTGAAATTCTGCCAGCGGGCGTTTTGGGCAGGCCTCGTGTTGATGTCACCTTGCGCGTGTCTGGTTTTTTCCGCGATGCCTTTCCGCAACTGATAGCGCTGGTCGATAGCGCTGCGCGGGCCGTGCAAGAGCTTGACGAAACCGACGATCAAAACCCCGCTGCGGCGCGCACGCGCGAGGGCGAAAGCACGGCACGGGTGTTTGGGTCCAAACCTGGTGCTTACGGTGCTGGCTTGCAGGCGATGATTGACGAGCGCCTGTGGGAAGGCCGTTCTGATCTAGGTGAGGCCTATCTTGAATGGGGCGGCTATGCCTATGGCGCTGGGCGCGAAGGCGTGAAAGACCGCGCCGGATTTGAGGCGCGACTGTCGCAAGTTGAAGCCATCGTACACAACCAAGATAACCGCGAGCATGACCTTTTAGACAGTGACGACTACTATCAGTTCGAAGGAGGCGCGGCCTCGGCTGTGGCCGCATTACAGGGCCAAGAACGGCCTATTTATCACAACGACCATTCCCGTCCCGAACGCCCTGTCATTCGCACGCTTGATGAAGAAATTGGCCGTGTCGTGCGGTCGCGAGTCGTGAACCCAAAGTGGATTGATGGCGTCAAACGTCACGGATACAAAGGCGCATTCGAAATTGCCGCAACTGTAGATTACTTGTTTGCATTTTCAGCCACGACCCATGCGGTCAAAGACCATCATTTCGACATGGTTCACACGGCCTTTATTGAGGACGACGACACACGAGACTTCATTAAGGATCACAATGCCCCCGCGTTGAAAGAAATCGCAGAGCGACTTTTAGAGGCAATGGATCGTGGGCTATGGCGGCCTAGATCGAACTCTGCCCGTACAGCACTTGAAGCTTTACTCTAGCGATGGAGGACAGACGACAATGGCTTTGACCATTGCTTGGTCGCCGACGAGAGACCCCTTTTTAACATCACAACCAGTGGAGCGCACAATTGCTTCATACGCCTGTTGTAAAATAAGCAAGCGTGACGGCGGCGGGAACACCATGTTGACGCGGTGTGCCTCAACCCGGTCGCCATTGATTTCGGAATATACTTTATAGGTGTTGCCAGAGATTTCGATAACATCATGCCCTGCCCTAGAATAGCCCAAGGCAGGACTGTCCATTGCGCAGCCACTCAATACTGCGAGAACGAAAAACACATAAAAAGCGCAATGAACCTGTCCCATTCTCACACTGTTACGCACAATACTTAAGTAAACATTAACCTAGATTAGATTGGACGTTCCGCGTTCCAAAACCGTAACTTCGTCGCCAAGCTTCATTGTGCCTTCGACTTCGATCACAGCATTCTGGCCAAAGATAACTTTGCCGTTGGATGCACGATGCAAGCGCTTGAGTGTCGCTAAAGGTTCATATCGGTCCGTTTGCGTGCCTGTGGTCGGATCTTGGGTCACCATCACGCAGCGTTCGCACGGCTTTACGATGCGCATAACAGCAGTCCCAATACGTATCAAACGCCACTCATCCTCGGCCCATGGTTCAAAATCACCATCGATCATAATATTTGGGCGAAAGCGACGCATCTCAACGGGGGATGTCAGTTCGGCATTAAGCGCTAACAGCGAAGGCATGGTGGAAATCAACAAAGGGAACCCATCGGCAAACCCTGTCGAATGGGGGGTCTTTGTATAGCCCCGCGACACAGAACGCTCACAGGTGTCTGGCATGTAAACCAAACGCACCTCACGTTCCAGCGCGGACGACAAGAAGTGTGCAGCGTAATTTCCAGCATCCTGTACATCATCGATTTGTGTGGAAAAAACATAGGCCGTGGTCGGCGCACCGATGGGCCAAGGGACATCAATGCGCTCGCCATCACAAGACAGACTGATCCCTACATCGGTGCACACCGCGTGAAGATTGGCCAATCCTGGCAGTTCACGTCGAGTGGCCGCAATTCCCGAACTATAGACAACAGCCCAACGACGATCATCATCGATCCCTCGCCGACCTAAATAGGCGATTGCAAGATCGTATCCAGTCATACTTTTTACCGGGTATTTCGTGAGGCGAGCCAGCTTCATATGTCTCTCAGGATATATTTTTTACTTTAGTTTGTAGAGTATAAATGATTCGTCACGTATTTGGCACATGTCGCAATAGACAGGTCGGCGGTTGTGATGTGATCGACGCATCAAAGCGCCCCTATATGGCCATATTGACTGCCCCTACGTCACAAAAGTCCGCAAAAACAGAAAAGCGCGGCGTAAAAACTGCACCTTGGACCTATTCCTAAGGCGCTTACAGCCCGATCATCGCAGGTAAATCGTCCATAGAGGCCAAGTGCTCAGCCCCTTCAGCGATCAAATGCGCACCATCGCCAAAAGTATCAAAACCAAGAGTGCGCATCCCTGCGCGCCGCCCAGCAATCACGCCAGACTGACTGTCATCGACCACAACGCAGTGCTCAGGTGCGACCCCCATAAACGCTGCCGCTTTCAAAAACAGTTCAGGGTCAGGCTTGCCAGCTTTACAGTCATGCGCCGAAAAAATGCGCCCCGTGAGGCGGGCTAAAAACGCAGGATGCGCACCCAACGTGATGTCCATTTTCGCCATCGGCCCATTCGAACCAACAGCATACGGGATACCCGCGGCATCCAGTGCATCAAGAGCGCCTTCGATCCCGTCAATTAAGGGCACGCCCTTTTTCAACCGCTCAAACATTTTTAAATAGATGCTGTCTTTCCAGTCATCAGGTAAATCTGCCCCCGCTGCGCGCGCTTTTTTGGCGACGTTGACCATAGTCATACCAACGTATTCGGATTCGATATGGGGCATCGTCACAGACAGCCCGCACTGTTCGAATTCTTCGCGCAAAAGCTCTAAGGTGGGCGGCTCGCTGTCTACGAGAACACCATCACAATCGAAAATTACCAATTTTGGACGTGTCATTTTGGCTCCAGAAAGTTGATTTTTGTATCGCCGTATGGGCGCGTGTCTAAAAGCGTCAGTGCTTCTGGCACCGTGATGGGCGCGGAATCTTCCCAGACCACAAGAGCGCGCGGCGTTAACCAATTGCCAGATATCGCGGCGGCAATTGCTTTTTCGCCCAACGCCTTTGCATAGGGCGGATCAAGAAACACCAAGTCATAGGGCGCATCAGGATTGGCAGGCAAACGCGTGGCATCCATACGCATCAAAGTGCTGCGATCCCCCGCACGGCAGATTTTGATATTGGCCTCAATCAGGCTTTGCGCCTTGCGCCCGTCATCCACAAACACCGCACATTCCGCAGAACGCGACAAGGCTTCTAGCCCCAATGCGCCAGTGCCCGCAAACAAATCCAGCACCCGCGCATCAGTGACTGCATCGCCGTATTTACCGCCAATAAGCACGTTGAATAGACTTTCACGCACACGGTCTGTGGTGGGGCGTAAATGCGCGCCTGCGTCACCCTTGCCCACGGCGCTTAATGCCACCCCACGATTTTCCCCTGCAATAATCCGCATCAGACTTTGAGCAAGGCTTTAAGATCAGCGTTTGGATCGGCCACCACCATCGTGTCTGCTGTCTTTCCACTTTCAATCAAACGCTTGGCCACCATATAGCCACGCGTGTCCCCCATTGCGTCAATCGCAATAAGTTTCCCGTCTTTGTAGTACCAATGCGACCGCATACCCGCGCCGTCACGCACGACAACTTGGTCATGCCCAATCGACAGACCCGCGATCTGTAATTTTACATCATATTGATCCGACCAAAACCAAGGTTTAGGCGTGTATTCTACATTTTGCCCCAGCATATTTTTGGCAACAATTGCACCTTGATCAATCGCATTCCCAACGCTTTCCAATCGGACCTGAACCCCATTTTGCGGATAAGATGCACAATCGCCCGCAGCATAAATCGACGGATCAGATGTGCGCGCAAACAGGTCTGTTTTGATGCCATTGTCCACTGCGATACCTGCGGCTTCGGCCAGAGCTGTGCCTGGCACAATGCCAACCCCAACAATGACGAAATCAACATCCAACGTACTGCCATCAGACAGTTCAGCCCCCGTCACGCGCGTCTCACCCGTTAAACGATTGAGGCCGACACCCTCGCGAATAATCACACCATGGCTTTCATGTAGTGTGCGAAAGTAATCCGATGTTTCGCGCGAGGCGACGCGTTGCAAGATGCGATCAGACATTTCAACCAAGGTGACTTTAAGTCCCTTTTTCGCGGCAACAGCAGCAGCTTCAAGCCCGATGTAGCCGCCCCCAACGATCAGAACTGATTTGCCCGCAACAAACTCGGGCGCAACAGCATCGGCATCCGCCAAACTGCGCATTGTGTAGACACCGTCCAGATCACCACCAATTGCAGCGGGCAATCGGCGTGCGGCAGACCCTGTTGTCAGAGCCAAAGCATCATAGTGAAGCGTTTCCACGTTGCCACCGGTTTCAAGCGTGATCGTTTTCGCGGCGGCGTCGATGCCCGTCACCAGCGCCGAAATACGTAAATCAATGTTTTCATCTACGTAGTACTGCGTTGGGCGCAAATACAGCCGGTCCAATTCCATATCGCCAAGCAAGTATGCTTTGGACAAAGGGGGGCGCTGATACGGAATGGCAGATTCTTCGCCGATCAACGTGATCTGCCCCTCAAACCCTTGTCCGCGCAATGTGGTTACAATGGATTGACCTGCTTGGCCTGCACCAACAACAATATAGTGGGTCATATCACTTCTCTTCTGGCCTATTTCATTATTGACCCTATATTTTTACTTCAGAATTGAAAAGATAAAGAGGACGTATCATGACCATCTCAATCGGCGACACTCTACCAAAAGCAACACTTCTCTCAATGGGGGCAGACGGCCCAGAGGCCATTGACCTTGGAACAAAAACTGCAGGACGCAAAGTTGTGATCTTTGGCCTACCTGGGGCCTACACAGGGACATGTTCAACAGCACATGTCCCAAGCTTTATTCGCACAAAGGATGCTTTGGCCGCCAAAGGTGTGGACGAAGTGATCTGCGTTTCAGTTAACGACCCCTTTGTTATGGGCGCTTGGGGCGAAGCAACTGGTGCCTCTGCGGCAGGCATCGCGATGCTCGGCGATGCACAATCCGAATTCACCAAAGCGCTGGGCCTTGAGTTTTCCGCACCGCCAGCAGGCTTGATCAACCGTTCACAACGTTACGCACTTGTGGCCGAAAACGGCGTTGTGACAGTGCTTCAAGTCGAAGACAACGCAGGCGAATGCAATATCTCAGCTGGTGAAAGCGTTTTGGACGCGCTTTGAGCCAAACGGCAATTCTATAGGTTTATATAAAAACGCCCGAAGGTAATCCTTCGGGCGTTTTGTTCATTCTTTGATGTTGCGCAATGTGCGTGTGGGGAACGGAATTTCGACCCCTGCCGTGTCGAGCGCTTCTTTTACGTAGCGCTTCATATCCGCTTGGTATTGGAAATACGCACTTGACGGCACCCAAACGCGCACCAAGAAATCCACAGAAAAATCACCCAGATTGTTCACTTGGATAAACGGTTCTGGTTCAACCATTGAGCGTGCATCACTCATAATCGTTTTGCGAATAACCTCTTCAGTCAGCTTCAAATCAGCATCATAACTCACACCAAACGTCCACTCTGCACGGCGTGTGCCGTTGGTCGAATAGTTGGTGATGATGTTGCCCCAAACCTGTGCGTTAGGCACGATGATTTGCACATTCGACAAGTTGGCCAGTTCGGTAAAGTTCAATGTGATGTCTTTGACGGTGCCCGACACGCCCGCCAGTTCCACAAAATCCCCGATCTTAAAGGGGCGGAAAAGGACAATCATCACCCCTGCTGCGACATTGGACAACGTACCTTGCAGCGCCAAACCGATGGCCAAACCCGCCGCACCGATCAGTGCGACAATCGACGTGGTTTGGATGCCAAAAGTGTTGAGCACAAACAGTATGGTAAATGCCAAAATTGCGTACCGCACGATGTTGGCCAAAAAGTTAAACAACGTACTGTCCAGAGCTTCGTACCGCAAACCTACAGCGCGAATTCGGCGCGACGCCCATCGCGACACCAACAACCCCGCCAAAAGCATAAGAATGGCGCCCAAAACGGACCCGCCAACGCCAAGTAAAAATTCAAGCGTTAGAACGTCACCAAGCGTTTTGTCTTGGTAAATTTCGTAAGTCAGTATTTGTTCAAGCATGGCCGGCTGCCTCGTTCATTGTGTGTGCGAGTTTGATATCTTTTTGCGTCAGCCCGCCTGCGTCATGTGTCGTCAACGTGGCCTCAACAATTCTGTAAGTGTAAAGCATCTGTGGATGGTGGTTCATCTTTTCAGACACCAATGCGACATGGGTCATCCAACCAAAAGCCGATGCAAAATTTGCGAACTCAAAGGTTTTCGACATCTCATCTTTGGTTTCAGACAAAGTCCATCCTTTCGGCATATGCGCCAATAGGTCTTTGTGGTCCAGTAGATCGCTTTGGGAATGGCTCTCAGTCATGATCATCCTCTTGCTTGGTGCGTTTAAATGGCCCGTAGCTTGTCAAAATTTCAGTGTCTCGGTCAACGGCGTCGTGCTCGGCCTCTACGAAATCTTGTACTGCCCGTGCAAAGCCTGCATCCTCAATCCAGTGCAACGAATGGGTTGTAGTCGGCAAATAGCCCCGTGCCAATTTGTGCTCACCCTGTGCGCCGGCCTCAACACGCAGCAGCCCATGCGCGATCGCATAGTCGATGGCTTGGTAATAACACAGCTCAAAGTGCAAACAGGGGTGGTGTTCGGTGCTTCCCCAATAGCGGCCAAACAACGTGTCGCCACCGATAAAATTTAACGCCCCCGCCACAGGATTGCCATCGCGCAAAGCCAAGACCAAAAGCACATCATCGCGCAGCGTTTCTTGCACGCAATCGAAAAACGCTCGCGTCAGATAGGGCGTGCCCCATTTGCGTGCCCCTGTATTTTGATAAAACTGCCAAAAGGCATCCCAGTGCTCGGGTAAAATAGCATGCCCCGTCAACTGCACAATCTCGCCGCCAAAACTTTGCGCTTGCTTGCGCTCCTTACGGATGGCTTTGCGTTTGCGCGCGGACAATTGGGCAAGGAACGCATCAAAATCAACGTAGCTCTGATTTTCCCAATGAAATTGCTGGCCGATCCGGTGCAACAATCCCATCTCGCGCCCTGCTGCTGCCTCATCTTCCGTACAAAACGTGATGTGCACAGAAGACAGGCTTTGCGACTTAGCCACATGGACAGCACCCTGCACCAAAGCGGATTGACCGACAGAATCGAACCCTTCGCGACATAAAAAACGCCGCCCCGTTGCTGGGGTAAACGGCACAGCTATTTGCAGTTTGGGGTAGTAAGCCCCCCCAGCGTTCTCAAACGCTTCCGCCCATGCAAAATCGAAAACATACTCACCTTGGGAGTGCCCCTTGGCATACAGCGGAGCAACGGCAATCAGTTGATCATTTTGGCGCGCCCCCAAATACCGTGGAGCCCAACCAGTGCCAGCGCCAACAGAACCTGACACTTCCAAAGCGGTCAGAAATCTGTGTGTGGTAAAAGGGTCAAGCGGTCGTAACGATCCTGGCAAAGAACGCACAGCACAAGCATCCCACTCGCGCGGGTCAAAATCGGCAATACTGCCACTGACAAAGATTTCGACCTGATCATTCATAGCGCACCCTTGCGCCTATAGCTGTACCGCGAGCTGACGGCGTCAAGCAGGAACATAGCCTTCAAAGGTAATATTTTCGGCATGGCGCGCCGCTTCAGCAGCTTCGGCAGCCGTACGAATCGTCCAGCTTAAAATGCGAGCCCCTGCTTCTTTTAGCTCTTCGATTCGTTCTGATGCCAAATCAGTCCACTGATGCGACACAAAACTTGCACCGATCCGCTCATAATCAGGAATTTTGCGCAAATAGGCCCGCGTTGCTTCTTTAAGCAACGGCCAGTCTTGGGGTTTGTAACCACATGTGGTCAGCCCACGCGGGATTTGTGGTGCAGCCTCGGCCATGACTGCCATGGCGTGCGGATTGAATGACATCAACGCGACAGGTCCAATGTAGCCAGTAAGCACGCGCGCCACTTCACGCTCAAGCGTGCCCACATTAGGCCCCATGATTCCGTCTTGATCTTTGATTTCGATCAGCAAAGGCACACGGCCCTTTACGTGATCCAGAACCTCAGCAAGTGTTGGTACGCCAATCTCGCCAGAGCGGAACCGCAACCGGCGCAGTTCAGCAGCCGTGTGTTGCGCGAAAGGGCCGGTGCCTTCGGTCAAACGATTAAGGTGGTAGTCGTGAAACACCATCGCTTGGCCGTCTTTGCTTTGCTGGATATCGATTTCGATACCGAACCCTTTTTCAATCGCGGCATCAATGGCTGCGAAATTGTTTTCGGCACGCCCATTGGCTTCGTCATGCAAAGCACGGTGCGCGATTGGCGACTTAAGAAAAATATCGGGAAGGGTTATCATAGCTCAAACCACCTCAAAAATAGCTTCGATTTCAACAGAAACACCCATTGGCAATGACGCCGCGGATACGGCAGAGCGTGCATGACGGCCAGCGTCACCCATCAGCTCAACCATCAAATCAGACGCGCCGTTGATCACTTTTGGCTGCTCGATAAAGTCTGGACCAGAGTTCACGAACCCAACCATTTTGACAAGACGCTTGATCTTGGAAAGGTCGCCGCCAGTCGCAGCTTTCGCTTGCGCCAAAAGCGACAAAGCACAAGTCCGTGCAGCTGCAGCACCTTGTTCTACTGTCAGATCGACACCCAACTTACCAGTGATCAACCCGTCAGGTCCGTTTGAGATTTGGCCAGACACATGCACCAAGTTCCCTGCCTGAACAAACGGTACATAATTGGCCGCCGGCGCAGGTGCGCTGGGAAGAGATAGGCCAAGCTCGGTCAGTTTCGCTTCGATGGAGTGTGTCATATTTCGATCCTAGTCTCAGTCATGTTCAGTCTTCGCGAAAGGCGCGCACAAAGTAATCCAGTAATGGTTTCGTCAGATATGCCAAAGGCGTACGTTCGCCTGTCGACATATAAGTTTCAACCGGCATACCAGGAATTAGCACAGATCCAGCGGGGAGCAAGCTGCGCTGCACCTCGTCTATCTGGATTTCCGCCAAGTAATAACTGGTCTGAGCCGCATCATCGGTAAATGCATCCGCCGACACTTTGGTTACAGAGCCGTTTATCTCAGGTGTGGTACGACTGTCAAAGGTGGAAAATCGCAAACGTACAGGCTGCCCCGGATAGACCTTATCAACATGGATAGGGCTGATGCGAGATGCGACGACCAAAGGGCGGTCTTGCGGCACAAGATAAAGCACAGGCGCAGCCGGTGTCACCACCGCACCAGGACCAAATACCGCAAGATCATAGACAACGCCGGAAACAGGCGCACGCACATCTAAGCGCTTTAATTGCTCTAACAAACTGGCGCGTTGTTGACGCAACTCTAAACCACGCGCTTGAATGTCACGCAGCGTGGTGATGGCTAGTTCCCGGCGGTCTGAGCCAAGTTTGAAGACTTGCAAATCTATTTCAGCGACTTGGGAACGCACCTGCGCTTCGGATGCCAAAAGACTGCCAATTTGCCCCGTCACGTCGGCCTGTTCACGGCGCAAAGAAATCACGCGGCTTTGTTGGGTCAGGCCCCGTTTAAGTAAAGCATCTTGAGACTCCAAATCCTCACCGATCAAGGTCAACTGTCGTTCAAGCGCGCCACGCTGTGCTACGATCCCGTCAATCTGAGCTGCGGTTTGAATACTCCGCTTGCCAAGCTGTTCGATTTCCTTTTGCGCTGTCAGCCGGCGCGCGACGAACAAATCTTGTTGGCCAGCAATCAAGCGCGCCACATCTGCGTCAACTGTGCCGCGCCTTAAAAGTTCGTCAGGCAACGCAATCGTATCAGTGCCATCACGCTCGGCCTGCAGCCGCGCCGCACGGGCCATCATTTCGAACAATTGCCCTTCTGTGATGGCCAAATTGCTTTCAATATCACGCCCGTTGAGCGTGAGCAAAAGTTGACCAGCCTCGACCAAGTCGCCTTCGGTCACATAAACGCCAGCCACTTCACCGCCATCGCGATGAGCCACGACTTGGCGGTTTTGTTCGACTTGGACTTGCCCCGATGCGACGATAGCGCCGTCGATACGCGCAAGAACAGACCATAGGCCAAAGCCGCCAAACAATAAAATGATACAGGCAAGTCCCACCAACATTGGCCCGCGAACGGACCACGCTTGCACGGCACTTGCGCCCTCTGTTTGGGGTGTTGGCACAGGTGCTGTACCGATAGATGTGTCGATTTGTGTTGGAAGCGTTTGGATCATTGCACGCCCCCTGGTCCAACTCTACGCGTAATATCTTGGCTGTTTTGCACCACATCGTTGAGCACTTTATCACGCGGACCAAAAGCGCGCAGGGCACCTTTGTCGAGCACCAGTAACTTTTCACATTCTTGAATAGCAGAAGGTCTGTGTGCCATGATCAATACAGAGCCTCCCTCTTGTTTGTGACGGCGAATAGCAGCATTCAGCGCGACGGACCCGTCGTTATCAAGATTTGAATTGGGTTCATCCAAAATCACAATAACAGGCGAACCGTAGAACGCCCGCGCAAGGCCAATGCGCTGCAATTGACCCCCAGACAACATCCCACCGGCCGAGGATACCTGTGTCTCGTACCCCTTTGGCAACGACAGAATCATGGCATGGGCATCTGCCTTTTGCGCGGCAGCTACGACAGCAGCGGCATCCGGTTGTGCGGCTAATTTGGCGATATTTTCCGCGATGGTTCCATCAAAAAGGTGCACCCGTTGCGGCAAGTAACCGATATAGCTGCCCAACACATCAGGATCGTATTGATCAAGCTTTGCACCATCAAGCCGAATAGAGCCACCAGAGGGCGCCCAAACATTGGTCAAAGCCCGTGCAAGTGTTGATTTTCCAGACCCTGATGGGCCAATAACCCCGATCGCTTCGCCCGGCAGCGCTGTGAATGTCACCAGACGCAGCGCAGCTTGGGCTTGTCCAGGAGGTATCACAGTGGCGCAAGCAACGTTCAAGGCGGCAGTCGGGCGCGGCAGAGGCATCCGCGGAGGATCTTGGGTTTGCGTGCCCAAAAGCTCGGCCAAATTAGACCACCCCAAAAGCGCGCGCTGCACAGCGCTCCATTGTCCGATCATTAAATCGACAGGCTGCAAAGCACGGCCAAGCAAGATGGAACTGGCAATCATTGCCCCCGGCGACACTTCGTGCTGCAACACCAGCCACGCCCCCAACGCCAACATCGCAGATTGCAAAAACAACCGCAGCGCTTTGGACATTGCCGTAAAAGTCATGGTGATATCAGCCGCCTGAACGCTGTGAGCCATTGCTATTTTGCGCGTTTGAAACCACCGGCGAAACGCAGCACCTTGCATGCCGAGAGATAGAATGGCTTCGGCTTCGGCGCCCAGACGGCTTGCCATCTGGGTAGACACCGCATCCGCACGTTCCGCAATCGCTTGTGGATGTCGTGACGCCGTCCGGTTCAGCAACGTAACCAGCACCAAAACAGCACCGCCCCCCACAGCCAAGTATCCTAAAAACGGGTGAAACACCGCGATGCCAAACAAGAATACCGGCACAAATGGCAGATCAAACAAGGCGGCCATCACAGGCGAGGCCAAAAGGCGTTGGATAGAACTGAGATCATCCATAGGGCTGGCGCTGTCGTGCTGCCCAGTCGACGCACTGCACATCGATGCCACAAACACGCGCTCTTCTAAATCGGATTGAAACCGCGCCCCAATGCGCGTGAGCACACGCGAGCGCACCCCATCCAACAGGCCCATCATCAGGTACATAAATCCAACGATGGCAAAAAGCGCCACCAAAGTGGCCTCTGATCCAGATCCCAAAACCCGATCATAGACCTGCAACATAAATAGCGGCCCAGTCAGCATCAAAGCATTCAGGCAGAGCGAAAAGCCGCCAATTGCCATATAAAGGTTACGCGATCGCTTGCGTATCTGTGTAAGTTCTTCTTTACCTTGGCGTATCTGATCCTGCGTCATCAGGGTGCTTAGCTCACATTTTTAGTTTTTCGCGAAAAGTTGCCACGTTTAAGTGGTGTCCGCGTCAAACACTGTTGATTCTGTGTCACAGGATCGTACAGCACAGTATGTTAATATTGGGCTTTCGCTGAAGAATGACTATCTGGCACCTATATCTAAGTGGCTCTAAGCTACAAACGCATGTAATCGGAATCAGACCAGTGAAACACACCATACTCATATTGAGCGCAGGGCTCGCCCTATCCGCGTGCAGCTCACAGGCACCGACCTCTGCGGTAAACGATCGGCACGAAGCACAAAACCGCATCGTTTACGAAGACAACGTCAAACTGGACCGCGCTGTAATCAAACCGGTTGCCGTGGCGTATGGCACAGTTTTACCTGATCCGGTGCGCAAAGGGTTGAGCAATGTGTCTGAGACCTTGGGCTTGCCCGGCGTTGTGGTGAACGATTTACTGCAATTCCAGCTTGGTGACGCCCTGCACAACACGGCACGCTTCGCGCTCAACGCGACACTTGGGATCGCCGGCTTGTTTGATCCTGCATCAGAAATTGGGCTTGATGAGCGTGACAGCGACTTTGGCGAGACCTTGCATGCTTGGGGCGTTGGCGAAGGTCAGTATCTTGTGCTGCCCGTCTACGGCCCCTCAACAAGCCGCGACGCCATTGGTCTTGTCGTAGATATCGCAATGAACCCGCTCAGCGCAGTGGCTGATACTAAGGTTGCAAACGCATCGACAGGGCTCAAAGTGGCGAGTATCGTCGACACACGCTATCGTTATTCTGACCTATACGAGTCAGTGATATACGACAGCGCTGATGGTTACACACAAATGCGCCTATCATACTTAGGCAAACGACGCTTCGATCTTGGCACGGTGAGCACACAAGGTGACACCGAGGCGAGTGCAAACCCCTCTTATGATCTTTACGAGGATTTTTATGAATAACATGTTCCCCTCACGCCCCGCCTTGTTGGCCCGTCGTAAATTTTTGACAAGCGCTCTGGCTGGCGTAGCTGCATTGACTGCCATGCCGCGTTCGGCCTTGGCATTTTCATCTGCCGAAGCTGAAGCGTTGATCACCAAGGCTGTGGCAGACATCAACAGCATCATCAATTCCGGCAAATCAGAATCCAACATGTACCGTGATTTTGAAAAAACATTGTCCCGCTACGCGGATATGCCAAACATCGCCCGCTCGGCGCTTGGCCCGTCTGCACGCTCGGCATCATCGGCACAATTGAATGCATTCACCAGCGCATTCCAAGGCTACATTGCCCGCAAATACGGTTCGCGGTTTCGTGAATTCATCGGCGGGAAAATCGAAGTGCAGCGCACACAAAAAATCAATTCGATCTATGATGTGTCTTGCGCAGCCATTTTGCGCGGTGAAGCACCTTTTGCAATCTCGTTTATTGTGGCGGACAAGTCAGGCAAATTCATTGACTTGGCCATCGAAGGCATTTCTTTGCTGAAATCCGAGCGCGCCGAAATTGGTGCGCTGCTCGACAAAGCCGGTGGCAATATCGACACGCTGACAGCCCGCTTGTCATAAAGCCCCTTAGGCTTAACACTTATGAAAACGGCGCGTCTTGGACCCAAGATGCGCCGTTTTTATTTGGTCTGTAAAACACCGTCTCTAGTTTTTACCGCCAAAGATAGACGACAAAATATCCCCCAAAACGTTTTGGGCTTTATCACCTGATGGACGGCCACTGTTAGACACGCTTGGCGACGTGTTGGCAGGAATTTGTGGCGGGGCAGAAGGGCGCAACATCGGCAACGGATTGGCTGGCTGGCCGGCATGCACGCGCTTCATAGTTTCATGCCAAATATCAGCGGGTAAACCGCCCCCCGTGACCCCCGTCAAAGGGGAATTGTCATCATACCCCATCCAGACCCCCACCACGTAATCAGCGGTAAATCCCATGAACCACGCATCGCGTGCCGCTTGGGTCGTGCCTGTTTTGCCTGCAACTTCGACGCCTTCCAAACGCGCCCGTGCGCCCGTGCCATTTTGCACGACATTGTACATCATATAGATCAGTTGCTCTGCAGAAGCTGGTGTGATGACCCGCTCGCCAAGCCCGCCATCTTGCCCCATAAGCTCGTCCGTTTCGCCCTTGAGGCGCAATGAACGCAAACCATATGGCGTCACAGACGAACCGCCATTCAAGATGCCAGCGTACGCCCCAGTCATTTCCAACAACGTGGATTCAGATGCACCTAAAGCCAAGGCTGGCCCCTGCGCCAAATCGCTTTCAATGCCAAACATCTGCGCCACCGTACGGACATTTTCCAGCCCCACATCCATCGCCAATTTGACTGCCGGAATATTATAACTGTGCCGCAGTGCATCTGTGACCGTCACCAAACCATGAAATTTGCGATCATAGTTTTGCGGCGACCAATCGCCAGAACCCGGAATTTTGACTGTGATGGGTTCATCCAGAATAGGGCTGTCATATGACCACCCCATATCCAAAGCTGTGGCGTAGACAAAAGGTTTAAACGCAGACCCCGGTTGGCGGTTGGCCTGTGTCGCGCGGTTAAAGCCGCCCGTAATGCCGCGCAGTTTGCGCCCCCCCACCATGCCGCGCACAGCGCCATCCGCACTCATGATCACGATTGCAGCTTGGGCTTTTGACCCTTCTTTGACTTTGTTTTCGAACACCCATGTCAATGCGTCCTCGGCAGCGGTTTGCAGGCGCGGGTCAAAGGTCGTGTCAATCACCACATCTTCGGTAGTTTCACGCGTTAAAAAGTCAGGTCCGGCCCCCATAACCCAATCTGCAAAATACCCACCTGCGCGCTGCTCGGCCGCATCTGAGAGCACAGCGGGGTGCGCTTTGGCATCGGCCCGCTCGGCGTCTGTGATGTAGCCCTGTTGATTCATCAGCAGCAATACAATGCCCGCACGTTCTTGCGAACGTTTCAGGTTACTGGTCGGCGCAAAACGTGACGGCGCAGTCAAAAGACCCGCAAGCATTGCCGATTCTGCAATGTTCACTTGGGCCGCTGATTTACCAAAGTAGCGCTGTGAGGCCGCTTCAAACCCATTTGCACCAGCGCCCAAATAGGCACGATTCATATAAATAGATAGAATTTCATTTTTGGAATAACGGACTTCCATTGCCATCGCATAGACGGCTTCTTTGATTTTGCGCACCATGCTGCCTTGGCGGCAATCGGCCTCATAAGCCGTTTGATTTTTCCACTCTGTCGGGTCGAACGGCACCCCAAGACACAAAAGTTTTGCAACCTGCTGGGTCAAGGTCGATCCACCGTGACCAGACAAAGGCCCTCGCCCTTCAGACAAGTTGATTTTTACGGCCGACGCAACACCACGCGGTGAAACACCCAAGTGCTTATAGAACCGCTTGTCTTCAGTCGCGACGATAGCATTTTTCAAATAGGGCGACACGGTGTCTGCGGTAATCTGCCCCCCGAACTGTTCACCACGCCACGCAAAGACAGCGCCTTCGCGGTCGGTCAACGTAACTGAGCCGCGTGCGCGCCCATCCAGCAATTCTGAAAAAGGTGGCAGTGTTGTGTAGATATAAAAAATCGCCAACCCCAAAACCACAGCGCCAGCCAAAGCCACGCGTGAGAATGTAAGCCAGACCAAGCGCAGCACCCAGCGGATCAATCCACCAAACACCCGTACAAAGATATTTGAAGACCGTTTGGGCGCGGATGCGCGTCGAGTAGTTTTTCTAGTGGATTTAGTTCTAGCGGTCTTGGGTTTTGCGTTTGAGTTTGAGTTTGAGTTTGAGTTTGCCCGCGTTGCAGCAGGATACCTGCGCTCTGCAACCAAGCGCTTTTTACCACTCCCTCGGCCTGTGCCACCTTGTCCTGCCATGTTACCCGCTCAATCGTTTTTTATACGTTGCCTGCACAATATAGAGGCCTTGTCCGAATGTTGAGGGGAATCGCTCACGCTTGTCTGCTTTATTTTTAGATTAATTTTTAATCGTAATGCCTAAAATGTATAATTTTTGAGCACAATTGCCTGTTTTTGACTCGCATCTAGACCGCCTATTCCTTGTGCGCTCGCTAGGAACAGCGTTGATCTTAGCCAGTGACTGTCTGAGCCGACAGCACCCGACTAATCGGAAGGGGAAAAACGTGAAACTAATTATCGCAGCCATCAAGCCATTTAAGCTTGAAGAAGTCCGCGAAGCACTGACCAGCATTGGCGTGCGCGGAATGATGGTGACTGAGGTTAAGGGCTTTGGCTCACAATCAGGTCACACAGAAATTTATCGCGGTGCAGAATATGCCGTAAACTTTGTGCCAAAGGTGAAACTTGAAGTCGTTGTGGCAGATGCCATGGCAGAACAAGTTGTCGACACCATCGCGGCCACGGCCAAGACCGACAAAATCGGCGATGGCAAAATCTTTGTTCTCGACGTGGAAGGCGCAGTGCGCGTCCGTACCGGCGAAACCAACGACGACGCCATCTAAGCGCGCAAGATTGAGACAAAAAGGGACACCCCACATGAAACTCACCAAACTCATTCCGGCCTCACTGGTTGCCTCCGCGCTGCCTGCTGTCGCCTTTGCTCAGGACGCTGCGGAAGTCGCACCTGACATCAACCCCTATATCTTTACCACGTTGCTCTTCCTTATTGGTGGCTTCTTGGTGTTCTGGATGGCAGCTGGTTTTGCCATGCTCGAAGCGGGCCTTGTACGTTCTAAAAACGTTGCAACGCAGCTGACCAAAAACATCTCGCTCTTTGCGATTGCATCCATCATGTACTGGCTCATCGGCTACGGCATCATGTACCCAGGCGAATGGGTGATCGAAGGCGTCATGGGCCCATGGTTCGCTATCACATCACTTGAACCAGTTGGTCTTGCTACGGCAGACGCTGCCCTTGATTACGCTTCAGGCGCATCTGACTTTTTCTTTCAGTTGATGTTCTGTGCAACCACAGCGTCCATCGTATCTGGCACACTGGCTGAACGCATTAAATTATGGCCTTTCTTGATCTTCACCACGGTCTTGACTGGTATCATTTACCCAATCGAAGCATCTTGGCAGTGGGGCGGCGGCTTCTTGTCTGAAATGGGTTTCTCTGACTTTGCTGGTTCCACATTGGTTCACGCAGCAGGCGGTTTCGCGGCACTTGCAGGTGCTATCGTTCTCGGCCCACGCATCGGCAAATACAAAGATGGCAAAACTGTTCCAATGCCTGGCTCTAACTTGGCGCTCGCAACATTGGGTACGTTCATCTTGTGGCTCGGTTGGTTCGGCTTTAACGGCGGCTCACAATTGGCTGCTGGCACAGTTGGCGACATCACTGACGTGTCTCGCATCTTTGCAAATACAAACATGGCGGCTGCTGCCGGCGCGGTTGCTGCACTGATCCTAACACAAGTCACATACGGCAAAGTCGATCTGACAATGATCCTCAACGGCGCACTTGCTGGCCTTGTATCCATCACAGCTGAACCATTGATGCCTTCTTTGTTCATGTCTTTGGTTATCGGCGGTATCGGCGGCGTGATCGTTGTCTACGCAGTTCCAATGCTAGACAAAATGAAAATCGATGACGTTGTTGGCGCTATCCCAGTTCACTTGATCGCTGGCATCTGGGGCACAATGGCTGTTCCACTTACAAACGACGGTACATCTTTTGTCACACAGGCAATCGGCATCATCGCAATTGGCGCCTTTGTGTTCATCACATCCTTGGTTGTTTGGCTGATCCTCAAAGCATTCGGCGGCATCCGCGTCTCAGAAGAATCTGAAATCATGGGCCTCGACAAAGCAGAGCTCGGTATGGAAGCTTACCCTGAGTTCTACAAAGGCTAATCCCCTTTAAAATCAAATTTGAAAGGCCCGGACAGAGATGTTCGGGCCTTTTGTTTTGATCTAGTCCTTGCCGCACTTAACATCGTGCATCTCAACCAATTCTCAATAAATTTTACGGATAGTCTCCTTGTCTATTGTCGGCAGGTGCCCACGCACCACCAAAACAAGGAGGTCAGAATGGCCCTAGTCCACCGCGTGCTCGGCGCACATTTACTTTTGTTCATTGCTTTGGGCTCTGCCGTTGCAGAACCCAGCTCGACCATCGGTGGATCTTTGCTTTTTCAAAATCGCGGTATGCTTGCACCACTGGGGCGATCAGCCCCTTTAATTCTAGCCTCGTCCCAAAGCTCCAGCCTTGTTTCAACAAAGGCCAATTTGGGCTTTTTGGCGCCCTTGCCACCACGCCCAAACCCCATATCCAAGCCGGCCTTAGCACAGACATTGACTACTTTGTCAGCCCCAACTTATGTGATGACGGCTGCAAGGCGTGGGCTTTACGCATCGCCCAAAGCTGGCACATCGGTTGAAAAAATTCGATACATCATCGGCCAAGCAGAATCGCGCCGTGATGGCTATGACGCTGTCCAGCATGGTGCAAAAATACGTCCTGCAAAACGACCCACACAAATGACCATTCGCGACATATACGCATGGATCAAAGCCACACCGGGCCAACCCCATGCTATCGGGCGGTATCAGTTTATCCCCAAAACGCTCAAACGCCTTGTCACAGAGCTTGGGGTGCCTCAGAGCGCCCCCTTCACGCCTGAGCTACAAGACGCCCTGTCTGACATCCTACTGGCGGACGCAGGCCTGCACGCATTCCAAGCAGGTCAAATGAAGCGACATACTTTCATGCACAATCTGGCAAAAATCTGGGCCGGCCTGCCGACATCAAGTGGCAAATCTCACTATCATGGTCTTGCCGGGAACAAGGCTTCAATCACGTGGAAAGCCTTTGATGCGCAAATGCGCGATATTCAGTCGGGCTAAATTTAACAAAAAAGGCCCTCTTATGAGGGCCCTTTTACATCATTAGTGCAGCACGTTTATTTGCAAGACTTGGCAATGGCTTCCGCCAAAAGTGGCACAGTGGTTGGGTTTAAGCCCGCAATATTCATCCTGCTGTCAGACACCATGTAGATCCCAAAATCTTCGCGCATTTTTAGCACTTCTTCCGGTGTCGCACCAATCCGCGAAAACATCCCACGGTGTTGCGCAATGAAGTCAAAACGGTCTGAATTTGTCCGCTGGCGCAATTCTTCAGACAACTGCGTGCGTAGGCCAAGCATGCTCAAACGCACAGTTTCCAGTTCGTCTTTCCAATCTGCAGTCAACGCGTCATCCGTCAGAACGGTCGTCACCAAACGCGCGCCGTGGTCAGGCGGGAATGAAAATGCGATGCGGTTCAGGTAGTTCATATTCGCTTGAGTGTTCGGCGTAATCGAAGCATCTTCTGAAATCGCCATCAAGCAACCAACGCGTTCGCGGTACACGCCAAAGTTTTTGGAACACGAAGCGGCAACAAGCATCTCTGGCAATTTCGATGCCAAAAGACGGGTTGGGGCAGCGTCTTCTTCCAAGCCATCTCCAAAGCCTTGGTACGCGATATCAACCAAGGCCAACGCACCCTTGTCAGCAATCAGATCGGCAACTGTACCAAATTGTTCAAGCGTCAAATTCGCGCCAGTTGGGTTGTGACAGCAGCCATGCAACAAAACCATGTCGCCCGCTTTCACCCCTTGAAGGCTGTCCATCATCGCATCGAAATCAACGGTACAGGACGCCTCGTCAAAGTATGCGTATTCGGTGTTTGGCAAACCCATGAATTTCAAAATCGCCAAGTGGTTTGGCCATGTTGGATTCGACGTCCAGACAGTCACATCAGGATTGGCTTTGCGCGCCAATTCAAACGCTTGACGAATTGCGCCTGTGCCACCGGGGGTCGCAATCGCAGCAACACGAGAGCCCTCGACAGAATCAGCCAACACCAAATCGCGCATTGCTTTGCCAAAAGCAGGGTCGCCAGGCAGACCTGTGTAAACTTTCGTCGTCTCGTTATCCCAAACCTTTTTGCTTGCGGCACGAATGGCGCGCATCACAGGCGTGTTGCCAGCACCATCTTTGTAAACGCCAACACCCAAATCGATTTTCGTCTCACGCGGATCTTCACGGCACAGCGTAATAAGCTGCATAATTGGATCAGGGTTTTGTGGGCTTAGATTGTTCAGCATCATGCTTCTCCTGTTGCGACTTTCAAATCGCCGTACATGCCCCACTCCGCCCAGCTTCCATCGTAAAGCGCATGCTTTACTCCGATCCGCTCAAGCGCGAGGCTCACAATGGCAGCAGTCACACCCGAGCCACAGGTCGTGATCGCTGGTTTGGTCAGATCGACGCCAGCTGCCTCAAACATCAGACGCAGTGCACCGGGGTGTTTCAAACTGCCATCTGGGTGCAGCAAAGACCCATAAGGCACATTGCGCGAATTGGGAATGTGGCCTGCACGCAAGCCAGCACGTGGTTCAGGTGATTCCCCCCGAAAGCGCGGGCCAGATCGTGCGTCGATGATGGTGTGATCGCCAAGCTTTGAAGACGACGCCACCTGGGTAACATCACGCAGTAACTCAGCACGCGGCGCGGCCACCATGTGTCGATCACGAATCACGGGAAGTTCGGTGGTCAAAGGCCGTTTTTCGGCGATCCATTTGGGCAATCCGCCATCCAAAACGGCAACTTTTTCTTGGCCAAAATACTTAAACATCCACCAAATACGTGCCGCAGAAAACAACCCAGCGCCATCATAGACCACAACTTGGTGTCCATCACCGATGCCGAGCGCACGCATGCGCGACATAAACTTTTCAACGGGAGGCACAGTGTGTGGCAAGCTAGAGCGCGCATCTGAGACATCATCAATGTCGACAAAACGCGCACCTTGAATATGCCCACTCAGATACTCAGCCTTAGCATCTCGGTTCATGTCGGGCAAATACCAAGACGCATCGATCAAACGCAGATCGGGGTCTTTAATATGTTCGGCGAGCCATGTCGTTGACACGAGTGTTTTCGGATCGTTATGAGGCATATCTCGGCCTTTAAATTGGGACATCTTCGCATAGCGCTCTGCCTCGTTTCATGCAAGACACGAGACCGCCCAAAGAGGTGTTTCTAGCTCAACTTGACCAAATTCCACCTTAAAACGCAAAAAGGGCGCGCTCGACAGCACGCCCCCTGCTATTAACGTAGACTCAATTAGCCTTTGTTCATTTGTGATTTGATCAACCCGACAACAGCCATCAAGACACCTCCGCCAACGCCGCCGCCTGCAACGCTTTGAACGATGGCGCCAAGATCAACACCACCTGCGCCTGTGGCTACAGCTGCGCCCATACCACCGGCACCAAGCATGCCCAAAAGCTGCCCACCAAGACCGCCACCGACGATACCAGCAACAGAGTTCCCAAGCGTGCCAAGATTAAGCTTTGGTGCCAACTTGCCAACGGCATTGCCGCCCACTGCGCCAGCGATCAATTGAATAATAATTTGTTCCATAGTCCGTTCCTTCACCCGAGCCTTATATTTAGATGCAAAGCGGGCTCTCGCCTTGTTGATCTAACCTTAGGACAGACGGGGCGCGCACAGATAGGGGAGAAACCCTATGGTTTTCCCCAGTTTTCAACGAAACGGCAGATTAATTTAGGAATTATTGCGCAGCAAACGTGATTTTTGACGCGCCCAATCACGCTTGGCATCTGACGCACGCTTGTCGTGGTTTTTCTTACCTTTAGCGACGCCAAGTTTGATTTTGACACGGCCCTTATGGTTGAAATACATCACCAACGGCACCAGCGTCATACCTTCGCGCCCAGTCGCTTGCCACAGTTTGGACAGCTCGCGCTTCGACACAAGAAGTTTACGCTTGCGACGCTCTTCATGTGGGAACATCGCTTGCTGATATGGCGCGATATAGGAATTGGTCAACCACAGTTCCGCGTCATCAACAGAGGCATAGCTTTCAGCGATATTAGAGCCACCGGTGCGTAGGGATTTCACCTCAGAGCCAGACAAAATAATGCCGCACTCTATGTCACTTTCAATGGCATAGTCATAGCGTGCGCGCCGATTCTCGGCGATCACCTTGTAGTTCTTTTCTTCTGCGGTCTGTTTCTTTGCCATAATATGCTTCAAATAGGGCATCCACAGCACAGTGTCCACTGGCGCGCGGCGTGCAGCTTTACCATATTCGACCGAAAATGGAGCCCCAGCCTATGTTCATTCAGATTTTTGTCGGCAGCTGTCTTATTTTACTATCTGTTTTGGTCGCTACACTCGGTTTTTTGGTGTTTGAAATTATTTTAAACCGTGCACATAACATGGCTGATCAAAGAACCGCACAAGCCCAAACTGGCGGCTGTTAAGCAGGATCTGCGCCACCAATAGACTGCTGAACATCGGCATGATGACCGCGTTGTTGATGGAAGTGCTGCGAAATCGATTGGACGCTTTGCACCCGACCAAATTGCACAAGCCCTAAAGCCTTTTTCAAAAGGCCACAAAAAAGGGAGCCATCTGGCCCCCTTTTTAAATCATATTTAGCCGCGCTTAAATCAGACCTGCAAATTCCATTGCGGATTTGATCTGCGCTTTGGTGTCATCGCTTACGGGCAAAAGTGGCAAACGCACCTCTTCAGAGCATAACCCCAAAAGCGACATTGCGTACTTCACGCCACATAAACCGGGCTCTACAAAAATGGCTTGGTGCAAAGGCATCAGTTTATCGGTGATCTCAAGCGCCAGTGCATAGTTACCAGCCAGCGTCGCCGCTTGCATTTCGCTGCACAGTTTCGGTGCAACGTTGGCGGTCACAGAAATACAGCCCCGCCCACCGTGCGCATTAAAGCCCAATGCGGTGGCATCTTCGCCGGACAGCTGCAAGAAATCTGTACCGCAAGTGATACGCGTCGCCGCGACCCGTGCCAAATCACCTGTCGCGTCTTTGACGCCAACAATGCGCGGCAACTTAGCCAAAACACCCATGGTTTTAGGTGACATATCAACAATAGACCGACCTGGAATATTGTAGATCACAATCGGAATATCAGCCGCATCATGGATGGCTGTGAAATGCGCAATCAACCCTGCTTGCGTGGGTTTATTGTAATAAGGCGTCACAACCAAAACTGCTTCGGCACCAACTTTGGCAGCGTGCTGTGCCAAATGAATGCTTTCAGCCGTGTTGTTCGACCCAGCGCCCGCGATCACAGGCACGCGGCCTGCAGCGGTTGCAACGACAGCTTCGACCACTTGCTCGTGCTCAGCGTGAGACAAGGTAGGGCTTTCACCTGTTGTGCCCACCGGAACAAACCCATCTGTGCCTTGCTCGATGTGCCACTCAACCAAACGTTTGAGGGCGTCAAAGTCCACTGAGCCGTCCTTCAACGGCGTCACCAGGGCTGGAAATGACCCTTTAAACATTGTGCGCTCCTTTTCGTTTGTTAAGTTGGACGACTATCGCCCGCGCGGGACTGAATCGCCCCTATGAATATCACGCGGAAACTACTCGCCTTCGCGCAGAATGCCAAGAATGTGTATTGCGACTTAATGCACAAGCGTTACCTTTGTTGCAAAACGAACAAAAAAACGAGCACGAGAGGCAGACTTCCGCAATGATACGCGCCATTTACACCGCTGTTTTTATAGCATTTTCCATGCCAGCACTCGCGCAACCTACAGATGCAGACGCATTGCGCGCAGCTTACAAATTTCGTGCATTGGGGGACTGGGACAGCGCCAAATCGCAGGCCACCGGCCTTGGGCGTGATGTAATCGACTGGCACCGCCTGCGCGCAGGCAAAGGCACCTTCGACGAATATCGTACCTTTTTGCGGAAAAATGCAGATTGGCCCGGCTTGCCGCTTTTGGCGCAAAAAGGCGAAGCTGCGATTCTCGCAGACGCCGATCCACGCCAAGTCATCGATTATCTCACCGCCTACCCCCCCGCCACCGCGACCGGCGCTTTGCGGTTGATTGATGCTTATGAAGCCACGGGAGCCAAAGGGGATGCGGCAGCGCAGGCTGTAATCACATGGCGCGAATTGCCCCTGTCAGATACTCAAGCGCAGAGTTTGATAGATCGCTACGGGGACACCGTGACCGACCATGTCACAGCCCGAATGCAGCGTGCTCTTTGGGATGGCAACTACACCGAAGCGGCCAGCATTGCGCCACTGATGCCCGAAGGTTGGGACAAAGTCGTCGCCGCGGTCCAAGCCGTGGCCGAAAACAAAAACGGCATGAACACTTTGATCAATGCCACCCCCAATACTTTGGGCGGCACTCCTGTTTTAAATTATGAACGCTTTGTCTGGCGGGCGAAAAACAGCAGCGCCGATAATGCCGTGACATGGATGCTGCAACATTCGACCAGTCGAGATGCCTTAGGCGTACCTGAAAAATGGGGCGATCGCAGGCGGTCTTTGGCACGGCAAATGATGCGTGATGGCAAGTCCCGCATCGCCTACTCGGCTGCCTCGCGCCACTATTTGCAGCCCGACGAAGACCACTACGCTGATCTGGAATGGCTGTCTGGCTACATCGCGTTGCGCTATCTCGACGATCCAGCCCGCGCCTTAGATCACTTCAACCGCTTTCGCATGTCCGTCAGCACCCCCATTTCACTTGGGCGCGCAGGCTATTGGGAAGGCCGCGCCTTAGAAGCTTTAGGGGCCAAAGATGATGCCGCGGCAGCCTATGCCTTTGGGGCTCAGTTCCAGACATCATTTTATGGGCTTTTGGCAGCCGAGCGCGCGGGTCTTGCCATGGATAAAAACCTGATTGGTGAAAGGCAATTTCCGCCCTATGCCCAAGCGACGTTTATGGGCTCAAGCGTGCTGCAGTCAGCCTTACTATTGTATCAAGCTGGCGATGCGCCTCTCGCAGCGCGGTTTATGCGGCATTTGGGCGAAGCTTTAACACCACAAGAATTAGGTCAACTCGGTGATCTAGCGCTAGATACAGACCCGTATATCGCAGTACTTGTTGCCAAATTTGCGGCTGACCAAGGCGTCGTGCTGAACCGCGCATATTATCCCATGCACGGGTTGGAAAAAAATGCCTTGCCTGTGCCTGCAGAACTGGCGCTGTCCATTGCGCGACGCGAAAGTGAATTCAACCCAAATGCGCGGTCCCATGTGGGCGCCGCCGGATTGATGCAGTTGATGCCAAAAACAGGGCAAGACATGGCCGACCGCGTCGGTTTGCCAAAATTCACGCCTAACGATCTGTACGACCCCGCAATCAACGTCCGGCTTGGGTCTGAATATTTGGCGAAACTCATAGAAGATTATGGCTATAACATTCCTCTGATTGCCGTGGGATACAACGCAGGCCCCACGCGTGCAAACAGATGGATCGAACAATATGGTGACCCAAGGTCCAACCAGACCAACGTCATAGATTGGATCGAACACATCCCATTTCGCGAGACGCAAAACTATGTGATGCGCATCGCTGAAAGTGTGCCCGTGTACCGGGCGCGTCTCAGCGGGAAAGTGCAGCCTATCACCCTATCGAAAGACCTGCAGGCGCGATAATCCTAGCGCCTGCTGCGTGCTGCAACCATTTGCGCACGCACCAAGGCAAACACACCCGCGCCCACCACAAGTCCTGCCCCAAGCGCCACGTTCAATTTAATCACATCGCCAAACACCAAAACGCCCAAAGCCGAGGCAAATGCCAGTTGCAGGTATGCAAAGGGCTGAATTGCCGAAGCTTCGGACAACTCGTAGGCGCGGATTAAAAGATAGTGACTCATCGTGGCCAAGCCACACAAAATCAACATGAGGCCCCAGTCCTTTGGCGCCATGGGCACCCAAAACCAAACGCCGATCAGTGTCATCACAATCGCCCCAGAAATACCTGTGTAAAAGAACGTCACAGACGCGGGGTCTTTGCGCGCGACATAGCGATTGAGTAGGCCGTATAGGGCAAACATCGCGGCCGCAGCCAACGGATAAATAGCTGCCGGCGACAGCACGCCACGACCAGGCTGCAAAATAATCAAAACACCGACAAAGCCCACAGCCACAGATAGCCACCGCCGCCAGCCAATTTTTTCACCCAAAATCGGTCCTGATAAAGCCGTGATCAAAAGTGGGTAGATCGCAAACATCGCGTGACTTTCAACAAGGCCCAGCTTTACAAACCCAATCACCATTACAATCACTTCAAGCGCAAGCAAAGCACCGCGAAAAAACTGTAGCTTAGGCTGCGCAGATCGCATAGCTTCTCGCAGTCCGCCAGAGGAACGCGCAGACCACAAAATGACAAATCCGGCGAAAAACCAATAGCGGATCATCATCGTCATATAGACGTTGTATTCCCCCGCAAGATATCGCGATAGCCCGTCTTGTGTGGCAAAGAAAAACATGGTGATGACCATGATCCAAATGCCTTTGGCGCTCTGCTGTGCGCTCACGCGAGATGTCCTGTTTCAATGCCGCGCAGACTGCCGCAACTCATATGACGTTTGCGACCAAAGCCCGTGACACGCGAGACATCAAAACCCGCATCCCCTAAAGATTTGCGTACATGGCCGGCCGCTGTGTAGGTCGCGAATGTACCGTCTTTAGCCGTATGCACACCAACCTCAGCCATTAAATCCGCTCCCCAAAGTTCGGGGTTTTTGGCAGGTGAAAACCCATCCAAAAACCAAGCATCAGCTTTAGAATTCCACGTACTTAATGTCTCACGCGCATCGCCAAGGATCACTTCGACTTCGACGTTTTCAATCTGAAACTGACGTAATCCTTGCGTCCATGCCTGCAGCATAGGGTCGGCGATCGCACGCGCTTCGGGAAACGCATCCAATGCAGTGCGCATGTCACCTGCATCCATAGGAAAGGCTTCAAAGGATGTGAATTTAATCATTCCTTCGCCTTGCCACATCAATGCCAACGCCAACAGATTAAGCCCCGTTCCAAAGCCAAGCTCGGCCACATGGAACCCAGCGTTCAAACGCGCAGGCAAATCGTTGCCCGCCAAGAACACGTGGCGGGTCTCTTCTAGCCCAGAGGCTATAGAAAAATATGGATCATCGAACTGGCTCGAAACGGGAATGCCCCCGTCACGCCATTCGATGGCAGCTGTCTGGTGATTGGTCATGGGATGTCTTAGATAGGAAATATATTGCCAGACCATGCGCGGGACGGCGACGAATTTCAATGAGCAAAAATCCACTATGTGCAGTGCAGACATCACAATTTATGGCGCCGGTGCCTTTGGGCTTTCAGCCGCTTTTGAGGCACAAACGCGAGGGGCCAAAGTGCGTGTCATTGACCCCAACGGGGTTGGGTTTGGCTCATCAGGAGGCATCGTCGGCGCACTCGCTCCGCACACGCCTGAGCGCTGGGAACCCAAAAAAGAGTTTCAGCTTGCAAGCCTGTTGATGTCGCGCGAACACTGGCCTCGCATTGAAGACATAAGCGGGGTGTCTACGGGGTACGGTAACACAGGTCGTTTGCAAGCCATCCCGAATGACCACCAATTGGACCTCGCTCGCTTTCGCACCGGATCGGCGGAAACCCTATGGAAGGGACTAGCGGAATGGCGTGTGGTTTCTGCCGCTGAGGCTGGTGACTGGGCACCGGAAACGCCAACTGGCTGGCTTGTCCATGATACTTTATCGGCGCGCATCAACCCTGCGCGCGCATGCGCTTCGCTTGCTGCTGCGATCATTGCCCAAGGCGGAGACATTGTGGCGGATGCCCAACCTGAGGGAAAAGTGATCCATGCAACCGGTGCTTGGGGGCTTTATGAGATGTCTAAGCGATTGAACCGCGAAGTGGGTAATGGCGTCAAAGGACAAGCCATTTTGTTGGCCTATGATTTGCCAAATGCGCCGCAAATTTTTACGGGCGGCGTGCACATCATTCCGCACAATGATGGCACATTGGCGATAGGATCAACGTCAGAGCGCTACTTTGAAAACCCACAAGACACCGACACATTGGCTGACGACCTTTTGGCGCGCGCAATTGCTGCAATGCCTCAACTGGCAGATGCCCCTGTTTTAAAACGTTGGGCGGGCGTGCGTCCGCGTGCCTACACCCGCGCGCCGATGATGGGCGCTGACCCTGATCGGCGCGAAGAGTTCGTGTTCAACGGCGGGTTCAAAATCGGCTTTGGCATGGTACCGCTGGCCGCGAAAAAATTGATCGATCTGGTGCTTGAGGACCGCGATACGATCCCCGAAGATTTTAAAGTCGAACGATCCCTAGTGGGCCCTGCCTTTAGCTAGGTTGCAGCCTTTCTCAACGCTGCCATAAGCTTATCAAGCCCCGCCTGTGATTGTTCGTCAATCAAGTCACCTTGATCATCAAAGGCTTTAAACGAGCTGGCAATCAACACTTCTGGGGCTTGCAAAAGATGCGCGTTAAAGGGCGTCATTGCCCAGCGCAAAGAGTATTGCGTACGTTCGCCACCAGAGCGCCCCGCAGCCGCGGACATGATCGCAACAGGTTTGTCAGTCCAAGGAGACACCCCCGTGCGACTGACCCAATCGAGCGCATTTTTCAAAACGCCCGAAATCATTTTATTATATTCAGGCGTTGAAATGATCACAGCATCCGCAGCTTGAATTTGTTCGGCCAATGTCATGACATTGTCGGGAATACCCGCATTTTCGATATCGCCACTGTAGAGCGGCAGGTTCAAATCTGCGAAAGTGAATTCACTGTCACCAAATGATTTTGCCGCCGCATTCACCAGCATCGTGTTGGTTGAAGCTGCGCGCAAAGATCCCGAAATTCCAAGAAGTTTTAGTGTCATAGCAAATCGCCCTTTCTAGAATTCAACGCCAATTTGTGCTTTCACGCCAGATCGGAACGGATGTTTTATAAGTTCCATTTCGGTCACCAAATCGGCGGCCTCAATGAGTTCTTCTTTGGCATTGCGCCCCGTCAAAACCACATGGGTGAGGGGCGGTTTTTCAGCCTGCAAAAATGCGACAACTTCGTTCACGTCGACATAATCATAGCGCATAGCGATGTTGATTTCATCGAGCAACACCATACGATTGTTCTCGTCGCGGATAAGCTCTTTTGCCTTGGCCCAAGCCGCTTGCGCCATTTCGATATCACGCGCTTTATCTTGGGTTTCCCACGTAAAGCCTTCGCCCATGGTGTGGAAATCACAGACATCTGCAAAGTGTTCGGTGATCAGATTGCGCTCACCGCAGTCCATTCCGCCTTTGATAAATTGCACCACAGCGCATTGCATATCATGGGCGATACAGCGAAAAATCATTCCAAAAGCGGCAGACGATTTGCCTTTGCCTTTACCCGTATGCACTATGATCAGACCTTTTTCGCCTGTCTTGGTGGACATGATTTTATCGCGGGCGGCTTTCTTTTTCGCCATCTTAACGGCGTGGCGTGCGTGATCTTCGCTCATGGGACTTCTCCTAAATCGGCTGACTTAGAACCTGCCCCGCGCAGGCAAGAATGGCAAGCTCACACGACATACTTACATAAAATCCATATCAAAAAGGGTCAGCCCACTTCGGACTAACCCTTTTCAAAATACGATATTCAGATCGCTTTAGAACGCAGGGAAAAACTTACCTTCGGGCGACAAAGTGAAAATTTCAAACCCAGTTGCCGTAACACCGATAGAATGTTCAAACTGCGCTGTCAGTTTTTTATCCACCGTGATCGCGGTCCAGTCGTCTTTCAGCACCTTGGTTTCAGGGCGACCCAGATTGATCATGGGTTCGATGGTGAAAAACATGCCTTCTTCCAGCACAGGTGCCAGATCGCCCGCACGGCGCGGCGGCACATAATGCAGCACGTTGGGCGGCGAATGAAACACACGCCCAAGCCCATGACCGCAGAAATCTTTCACAACGCTCATGCGGTTTTTATGCGCATGGGTTTGGATCGCACTGGCGATATCATCAAACGTGTTGCCGGGTTTTACCGCTTCGATGCCAAACATCAGCGCGTCGTGGGTGACGGTGATCAAACGCTCAGCGAATTTCTTGGCTTTGCCAGCGATGTACATGCGGCTGCTATCGCCGAACCAGCCATCTTTAATCACTGTAACATCGATATTAACGATATCACCCTCAAGCAAAACATCGTTTTTGCGGCCTGGAATTTTCGCGCCAGGAATACCGTGACACACCACATGGTTCACAGAAATGCACGATGCATGTTGATAACCTTTGTAACCAATCGTGGCAGACACAGTGCCAAGTTCAGTGACGCGGCGCGTGATGAAGGCATCGATTTCGCCCGTCGTAGCACCGGGGCCGACCAACGTGCCAACCTCGTCCAAAATTTGCGCGGTCACCTGACCCGCGGCATGCATGCCCGCGTAGTCAGTTGGTTCATAAATGCGAATGCCATCTTTGGTGATGCGGCCATGATGCGTGTCGTTCACATCTGTCTCCTATTTGCGATGCGGGTGATATAAGCCCATTAGGCCAAAAGTGCCAGAGTTTAGGTTGTCACAGGCGTGCAATGGCTTGCGGGGCCAAGACAACCTCTTGGGGTGATACTTGAATCTGCCGCACTATAATCTCAACACCCGCCTGAATAGCGGCATGTTCTGCTGCAGCATATGCCGGATCAATATCGGCAGCGGGCGCGAAGTGTGTGCAGTCATCACGGCTAACAAGATACAGCATCACAGCGCGATCACCGGCTTGCACGCGCTTGACCAATTCACCCAAGTGCTTTGTGCCACGCAGAGTTTTACTGTCAGGGAATTCGGCAAGACCCGTCTGGCGCGAAAGAGTGACAGATTTCACTTCGACCCATGTTTTAGCACGGTCATTCTCAATCAAAAAATCCACCCGAGAGTTGTCGCCGTATGGTACTTCTGCTCTGACATCTCCAGTCAAACTAGAGACCAATCCAGCACAAAGAGCTTCTTTTACCACTTTATTTGCAATGCCTGTGTCGACCACGACCATAGCGGTGCCAACCTCAATCAAACGTAGGCCGTATTTGAGTTTTTTCTTAGGGTCATCATTGGGCTCGACCCAAACTTTTAGCCCCGCATCGCTCATCCCCATCATGGAGCCGGGGTTCGGACAATGAGCGGTGACCTCGCGCCCATCCGCAAGTCGAATATCAGCCAAAAAACGCTTATACCGTTTAAGCAACGTCGCGGGGATCAGAGGGGTTTGAAAGCGCATGCCCAAGCACTATACCCAATACAGGTCTCACTCAAGGAACACGATATGCCAAACCCAACCGCAGCGATGCTTGTTATCGGTGATGAAATTTTATCAGGGCGCACACGCGATGCGAATATGTATCATCTGGCAAATGAGTTGACCAAGATCGGTATCGATCTCAAAGAAGTGCGTGTTGTATCCGATGATAAAGATGCAATCGTTTCTGCAATTCAATCTCTAAAACAAGAGTTTGATAGCGTATTTACCTCTGGCGGGATCGGTCCAACCCATGACGACATCACCGCCGATTGTGTTGCCCAAGCCTTTGGCGTCAGTATAGATGTGCGCCAAGATGCCTATGATGTGATGGCCGCGCATTACATCGCGCAAGGATCAGAATTCACAGAAACACGTATGCGCATGGCGCGCATTCCCGATACAGCAACGCTGATCGAAAACCCCGTGTCTGTCGCGCCAGGGTTTAAAATCGAAAATGTGCATGTTATGGCAGGTGTGCCAAAAATATTCGAGGCGATGGTGGCATCCGTGCTGCCCACTTTGATAGGTGGCGCACCACTCAAATCACAAACTTACCGCATTGAACGCGGCGAAGGCATTGTCGCTGCTCCGCTACGGACACTGGCAGAAAAATACACCGACCTGTCCATCGGGTCATACCCGTTTCAAAAAGACGGCGCATTTGGCACCAACATCGTGATCCGCGGCGCGGATGAGACGGGCGTGAGTGCAGCAATCGCCGAACTGATGGCAATTTTTCCAAACAACGGTGTGTAATGACCGCACCTGACCTTTGGCCTGCGATTGATGCAACATGGCCTGCCGCGACCCAAGTGCAACATGGTCCCTTCATGTGGCGTGAAGGCGCAGGAGGCGGCAGCCGCGTGTCTGCCGCGCGTGCTATAAATCGTGTCGATTCTACAGATTTAGACGCCATTGAGCGCAAATTTTCAGATCAAAACCGCACCCCGTTGTTTCAACTGCGCAAGAAAGACACTGCCTTTGATACCCTACTGGCCGCACGCGGTTATGTAATCTCGGACCCAACCCTGTGCCTGATCGCGCCCACTGATGCTTTTGTGCCTCCGCAATTTGAAACAGCTTATGCCTGTTGGCCGCCCATCGCGGTTCAACGTCAAATTTGGCATGCGGGCGGCGTTGATACATCCAAACTGAATGTCATGGCGCTAGCAACCAGTCCTAAAACCACATGGCTTGCGCGTCATGGCGAAACCCCAGCCGGAACGGCGTTTGTTGCCACATTTGGGTCGATTGCAGTGCTCCATGCACTTGAAGTTGCGCCGACGTGCCGTCGCAGTGGTGTTGGTGCCACGCTCATGTCCCATGCCGCGTATTGGGCCAAAGACAACGGCGCGACCACACTTGCGGTTTTGGTCACACGCGCGAATTCTGCCGCACTGGCGCTGTATTCTTCGCTTGGAATGCATGAGGCGGACCATTACCACTACAGGCGAAAGGGGCAGATTTAACGCCATGCCGATACACACGACGCCCATCGCCAAAATCAAACGTGCCCGCACAACGCTTAAAAGCCGCTTTATAATATTATCGCTCGGCTTAGCCGCATCTTGGTACGCGCTCATGGGGGCGAACCCTGCTGCTGCACTGGACTTTGCCCTGCCAGAAAATGCCGTGCAAAGAGCGCAACGCACAGAAGTCGCCACATTGCAGCCGCTGCCATCAGGTGTATTTTCGGGCCCAAACACACCATTTTTAGACGCCGAAGGCCGCGTAAGCCATGCCGCCTACAGCCTTACATCCACAAGTCTGACTTCATTTCAATTGATCGCACCTTTGCGCGCGCAACTGGAAGAAAACGGCTACAACATTCGCTTTGCCTGTGCCGACACTGTGTGCGGTGGATTTGATTTTCGGTATCTTTTGGACCTTTTGCCAGAACCGCAAATGCACATCGACCTTGGGAACTATCAATATCTTTTAGCCCGGCACCCAGATGGCGATGTCGCAGCGATTGTCACCAGTCGCGCCCGCACTGCAGGGTTCATTCACATCACGCAAATCAGCCCCAATGATACAGGCGCAGTTACGGTAGAACCACCAACAGCAGGGTTGCCTGATGCGGCGGACACCACATTGACGACAAATCTGCCTTCGCGCGGCTCTACAGGTTTGATCAGAGAACTAAATGCACGCGGCGCTTTTACTTTGGATGATCTCACATTCGAAACCGGCTCTTCTGCGCTGGGCGACGGTCCATTCAAATCTTTGCAGCAGCTGGCCCAATACCTGATGCAGACGCCCGAGGTCCGTGTCGTATTGGTGGGCCACACAGATACGCAAGGCGAGCTAGACAGCAACATCGCTTTGTCGCGCAAACGGGCCGCGTCTGTTCAAGATCGTTTGATTAAAACCTATGGCGTTGCTGCGCGACAGTTGTCTGCCGAAGGAATTGGATTTTTGTCTCCACGCGTCAGCAACGCGACGAAAGACGGCCGAAATACAAATAGAAGGGTTGAAGCCGTCTTGGCCACAACCCCCTAATTTTCAAAATAGACTGTCGCTTAAGACCAGTTTTCTGGACCTTTATCGACAAAAGCATGTGCCAGAAAATCAATGAACGCGCGCACTTTTGGCTGGGTAAACCGACCCGGAGGGTAGACCGCGTACACGCCTTGGATCTCTGCTGGCAATTCGGGTATCGCCTCTTCGACCAAACCTTTTTCCAACGCATCCGCATAGAGAAAAGAAGGCAAATAGGCGATACCAAGCCCCGAAATACAAGCGTTAAGCAAAGACTGGCCATCGTTCACAGTCAGCCAACCTGCCGTGCGCACTTGACGCTTTTCACCAGACGGAGCCGTGAGTTTCCACACTGCGGAATTGGATTGGTTTGAATAATGCAAAAGCTTGTGATCGTTCAAATCATCAATTTTTTCAGGTCGGCCATATTTTTCAAAGTATGCAGGGCTGCCAACCATGCGCTTTGTTGTTTCGGTCAATTTGCGTGCCCGCAGGGTGCTGTCTTCCAGTTCACCAATGCGCACAGCCATATCAAAACCTTCGGAAATCAATTCGACGTAGCGGTTGTTGAGCACCATGTTGACAGTGATGTCAGGGAATTCAGATAAAAATTCACCGAGCACAGGCGAAAGATGATTGACCCCAAAATCTGTTGCAACTGAGATGCGCAATAGACCCGAAGGCGCTGATTGCATCGATGTCACCAAAGCGTCCGCTTCGCCTGCGTCATTCAAAACGCGCCGAGCGCGATCATAATATGCAAGACCGATCTCTGTTGGGCTAACACGCCGCGTCGTTCGATTCAGCAAGCGTGCACCAAGTCGGGCCTCTAGCGATGAGACGTGCTTAGAAACCGCGGACTTTGAAATCCCCATTTTCTTGGCTGCGTCTGTAAAGCCGCCTTGGTCCACCACGGTGGCAAAGGCTTCCATTTCGGTTAATCGGTCCATTGGCGTGCTACCTACATCCTTGTGCTCGTTACACAGAGGGTATGCAGGTGAAATTGGGCAACAATGGGGAAGCCGCAAGACAATAGCGTGTTGATGCCGCGATAGTTGGCTTTTTGGAAACAAATCTGCACAGGTTGTAGGCAAACCCCACAGGGCCGCGTAAAACAGGCAGGTATTAAAGTGTGGCGGCCAAGCGGGCGCCTTGGTCAATGGCGCGCTTGGCATCAAGTTCTGCCGCGACATCTGCCCCGCCGATCACATGTGCGGTGCGACCTGCCTGCTCAAGCGTGTCGGCCAAAAGGCGATTGGGGCTTTGCCCCGCGCATAAAACAATGGTGTCAGCTTCAATAAACTGACGCTCATCCGCTTTGGTAATCCAAATGCCCGTCGGCGTGATTTCATCATAGGTTGCCCCACCCATCATCTGTACGCCCTTCATCTGCAACGTGGCGCGGTGGATCCATCCCGTGGTTTTGCCCAGCCGCTTGCCCGGCTTTTCTGCCTTGCGTTGCAACATGGTGACGTGGCGCGTGGGCGCGTCTGGTTTTGGTCCTTCAGGCGACAATCCACCGCGATCAATCTGCGGGTCAGTGATACCCCACTCTTGTTTCCAATCGGCAATGTCCAAGGTCGGGCTTTCGTCTGTAACCAAAAACTCACACACATCAAAACCGATCCCACCTGCGCCAACCACCACAACATTTTGGCCAGCTTGCGCAGTGCCGCGCAAAACATCGACATATGAGACAACATTGGGGTGACTCTGTTGTCCGGCGATTTCAGGATCACGCGGCGTGATGCCTGTGGCAATCACAACATCATCGAACTGTGCCAACACATCGGCTGTCGCCTCAGTGTTCAAACGCACAGTTATATCCAAGCGCGCGACTTCGGCCTTGAACCAATCCACCAAGGCGTGAAATTCTTCTTTGCCTGGGACCTGACGTGCCAAATTGAGCTGCCCCCCCAAGGCGCTGGATTTATCAAACAAAGTCACTTTATGCCCGCGACCGCTGGCGGTCATCGCAGCCATAAGCCCCGCAGGCCCAGCGCCAACGACAGCAATCGTTTTCACCGTTTGTGCAGGCGCATAGACCAATTCGGTTTCGTGACAGGCGCGCGGGTTCACCAAACAAGACGTCAGTTTGCCACCGAATGTATGATCCAAACAAGCTTGATTGCACGCAATACAAGGCGCAATCTCATGCACTTTGCCAGCTGCGGCTTTGGCAACAAAATCGGGATCAGCCAAAAATGGACGCGCCATCGACACCATATCTGCGCAGCCCTCGGCCAAGACAGATTCCGCCACATCGGGCATATTGATACGGTTCGACGTGATGACGGGAATGGACACTTCGCCCATGATTTTTTGGGTAACCCAAGAAAACGCGCGGCGCGGCACAGAGGTCGCAATTGTGGGCACACGCGCTTCGTGCCAGCCGATACCCGTATTCAAAATCGTCGCACCAGCGGCCTCGACTTCTTTGGCCAGCATGACAACTTCATCCCATGTCGATCCATTCGGAATGAGATCAATCATTGAAAGACGATAGATCAAAATGAACTCAGCTCCCACGGCTGCACGCACACGTTTCACGACTTCAATCGCAAACCGCATCCGGTTCTCATAGGATCCGCCCCAATCGTCATCACGTTGGTTCGTGTGCGTGACAAGAAACTGATTGATCAAATACCCCTCAGAGCCCATCACCTCGACCCCATCGTAGCCCGCCTGTTTGGCGCGCGCAGCAGCGATGGCAAAATCAGCAATCTGTTTTTCAATGCCTGCGGCATCCAGCTCTGTGGGTTTAAAAGGCGAGATAGGCGATTTGATCGGCGATGGCGCAACGCAATTTGGCCCATAGGCATATCGGCCCGCATTCAAAATTTGCATCGCGATTTTGCCGCCCTCAGCATGAACACGGTCCGTGACGATACGGTGGTTTTCGATATCTTGATCGGTAAACAGCCCCGCAGCACCGGGATAAACGCCGCCTTCCACGTTTGGAGCCATGCCGCCTGTGACAATCAGGCCCACACCGCCTGCAGCACGCACACCGTAAAATTCGGCAACCGCGTTCCAATCCTTGCGCTCTTCCAACCCGGTGTGCATCGAGCCCATAAGTGTGCGATTGCGCAAGGTGGTGAAACCAAGGTCAAGCGGTGCCAATAGATGTGGATATTGTGTCATGCTGCGTGTCTCCCTTGTGACCAAGATGCACGCGAGAGCCACCCCATGTCACGCGCTACGCCGCGTCAAAATACACAAACCTGTTGCGCTCAATTGGCGCCGGTGTCGACGCAGTGACGCCGAAACGCACGTTTTAGCATATCCAACTCGGCACGCAGCAACGCCATTTCAGCACGCATATCATCCGCCAACGCTTCGCCCGCGATGATAGAAAAATGTGCCAATTTTGCGCCTGTGTCACGATTTGAGATTACAAAAACCTGCACCCCATCGCTGATCAATTCAGCAGGCAGCGCGACACGAAAGAACCAAACGCCCGCACGCTCAGGATCTTCATCCAGCACATGCCCAGAGACTGGCTGATCAAGATGCGTCACCTCAAGATCGGGCAACGCGCGCGCGTCGTCAGGCACGTGCAGTTCACCTTCCCAAATGCCAGCATGCAAACGCGTTTTGACAAGTCTGATATCATTCATAGCCATGTCCTTATAACTCTGCGCGCGGTCGGCGTGACACTGTCAGATCCCGCAGATAAATCTGATTCATTTCTGGACCTTCAAAAATGAAGTCGATCCATACTTTTTCTACACGCTTTTCATTCAGTTTTGTGTAGGCCAGATCAAATTCGACAAACGTTTCTTCGCCATTAAGCGGGATATCACGCACAACTTGTTCTAAATTCGGCCCATGTTTGACATTCAGGCGCGCCAGAACTTCAATTGGGCGTTCCAAATCCATAGCGCAATCAAGTCGCAAAATATGGCGTCGGCTCAAGCCTTCGCATGCATCATCGGGCAAATCGACGGCCAGCGATAAAAAACTGCCGTCAAACCTAAAAACATCCAATCGCAGCCCAAAGGGAGCAAGATCTTGCTCGGACGTATTGCGTACCTGACGAAAGGTCATTTCCGAAATTCTACAATCATGAAACACGGTGCCTTCCAAACCAATTTTTGCCTTGGTCGAAACGGATGACGCGCCACTTGGCGTGATCGGACCGCGCCAAATTTCCGGGCGATAGGACCACTCGGTATAAAGCGGTAATTGCATCGCGGTTGTCCCAATAAAGGGCAGCGCCAAACGTCCGTCTGCTTCAAACAAAAACCGATCAAGTTGCTGGCGCATGTCACGCGCTTGGTTGCGCAGCCGACGCAAATCCCCAAGCCTAAGAGACGGTGCCTTTCGTGCCCATTTGGTCCAGCGCCGCTGCGCTGAAGCATTCAAGGTGCGTTCTATAAATTTACCCGTGCGCGACGTCATATTTGTGTGTCAGCCTTTGTTTTTGTCGCGCGAATCCACGCCGTTTCATGTCGCATTTGAAATGCTAGCCCTGTTCGGTCTGCCTTTTTAAACGCAAAGCCTATGAACACTTTGGCAGATAAAGGTTTCATCTCAATCAATGTGATAAAATACTAGAGTTTGATTCCAAATTCGCAACAATCAGATGTCACTGTGGTGCATTTTCGACTTTTAAGCGTCGCGCAAGCTCTGTGACAAGTGCTTTTGCGCTGGGATTAGGCGCTGGCATGTTTGCAAAAGGCGCTGCAGTCAACGTCACCAGCCGACCACTGATCACAGTAAACGCACGCCAATCATCCCCAGCCAGCCCTTTGATGGTAGCAGGAGAAGAATCGCGCGCATGTAGAACCAAAATATCGTCGGGCAGAATTTCTGAAGTTGCCGAAACGGTGTCTGGATCGCCAGATCGTGACAAAGTGCTACGCCCTTGGGTGGTGGCAAAAAAGCTATCTAGCGCTGCGGAGGTAACGCTTTCAGGACTATCAAGCGGGCCCGATAGAGCTGCCGTAACCATTACCGAACGGGCCGCATCAGACGGTTTTTTCTTGCCGCGCAGAGCCGCACAATCCGCCATCAGTACAAACCCGATGTCTGGCGTATCTTTCAGTGACGCCGCATCGATACAAAACCCTTGTGGAGCAGTCACAATCAAGCCACTGGACGATAAAAGCACCGAAGGTGGCGTCGTTTTTGAATTAGAGCCAAACTGCGGCATTGCCATCTGGCATCCACAAAGCCCTGCCAAAGCCAACAAGGCCAAACTCAATTTTTTACGCACCATAAAGATATACACTCTCAGTCACGGTTGTTCAGATACAGGGCACAAGACCCCTGCAAAGATTGTCATCACGCGGTGCGTCTGTGCGCCGCCGCGCCCAATTCTGCCCCTAGGCGCACCACACAGTGCCTGATATGTGCACACAAAGGCTCACAAATAAAGCCATCGAAATTTTGAGGACGAGTCATGCGATACAATGCCTACGCGAAAATGTTGACCTCTGCAGGCAAACAAACGGCTTATTGGCGTATTGCCGCCGTCCTTGGCATCTCATTTTTGGTGACTGTACTGGTAACACCGATCTGTATCGGATTGATCGGAGGGCTGTCACCAAACATCAGGGCCTTTAGCCAAACTGAAACAGGGTTTGAGATAGGCACCTCACAAGGCGGATTGTTTGTGATTTTGGCAAGCTTTGCATTGCTGCTTGTGGCAACTGTTGTGCTGGCCAAGCGATTTGCAGACCGCGATTTGCGCGACATCACCGGCCCCGCCCCTCAGTTGCGTACGCAATTTATTGTAACATTCAAATGGATGCTTGGCCTCACAGTTTTGATGATTTTGGTGCCGTCACCCAACCTCGTCAACGAAATGCAAGGCCAGATGCAAATCGGCGCTTGGTTGATGTGGATGCCACTTGCCATGACGGGCCTTGCAGTGCAGGTCACTGCGGAAGAAATGTTTTTCCGTGGTTACCTGCAAACCCAGTTGATTGCAGCCACGCGGTCTTATTCCAAAGGCATGGTCTTAGCCGCGCTTTTGTTTGGAATCGGACATGTTTCCACTGAAATTGAAGGCATCGCCGCCGTTTTCCCTGTCATTTGGGCCGTACTGTTTGGCCTTGTCGCAGGCGATTTAACCGCGCGCAGTGGCACACTTGGCCCTGCTATTGCAGTGCATTTCATCAACAACGCAATGGCCTTGCTCATAGCGCCCCCCATGGGGCAATTGTCAGGTTTCGGCCTGTGGACTCGCGACATAGACCTCAACACAGCCTATTCCGATCCATGGATTATCTGTTTTGAAGGCCTAATTTTGCTCATTACATGGCTCACGGCCCGCATTGCACTCAAGCGTTGATTGCATTTCCTGCCCGCGCCCCTTATTTGAAACCTAACGCAGACTTCGGCCAAAGGCTTACGCATGAACTGGATTTCCAACTACGTCCGCCCGACAATCAACTCGCTCTTTTCGCGCAAAGAGACGCCTGACAATCTGTGGACCAAGTGCACAGAGTGCGGCACTATGTTGTTCCACCGCGAATTGGCCGACAATCTGAATGTGTGCACCAATTGCGATCACCACATGCATATCACGCCACGTGCGCGCTTTAAGGCGCTGTTTGATGGCGGTATCTTTTCTGAAATTTCTGTGCCTGCCGTGCTCGAAGATCCGCTGAAATTCCGCGATCAGAAAAAATACCCTGACCGCATGAAAGCCGCACAAAAAACGACAGGTGAAAAAGACGCAATGTTGGTGGCCGAAGGCGAAATCGGCCGCACCCCCGTTGTCGTAGCCGCACAGGATTTTTCCTTTATGGGCGGGTCAATGGGCATGTACGTCGGTAACGCGTTTATCGCGGGCGTCGAGCGTGCAATTAAACTTAAGCGTCCCTTTGTGATGTTCTCGGCAGCTGGCGGCGCACGTATGCAGGAAGGCATTTTGTCTCTCATGCAAATGCCACGTACCACTGTTGCTATTGAAATGCTCCGCGAAGCAAACCTGCCCTACATCGTTGTGCTCACACACCCGACAACAGGCGGCGTGACAGCGTCTTACGCGATGCTGGGCGATGTCCAAATTGCAGAACCCAACGCACTCATCTGCTTCGCTGGTCCACGCGTGATCGAACAAACAATTCGTGAAAAGCTACCTGAGGGCTTTCAGCGCGCTGAATATCTTTTGGATCACGGCATGCTTGACCGCGTAACGCACCGCACAAAGATGAAAACCGAACTGGTCACCATCCTACGTATGCTCGGTGGGTTGCCCCCCGCGATTGTGGCCGATCTGCCCTCACCAAGTGCAGTGACAGCCTTGCCTGAACCAGACAAGGCACCTGCGACCAAGAAAGCCACAAAATCTAAATAATGTGCAGCGGGCGGGGGCCTAGGTCGCCCTTGCCCGCACACTTCTGACACGCACAAACGCAGTCTGCCGTCACCAAGATTGCCTGTGCAAATCCCCCCATTCATAGTCACCTTCGAGGTCCCCGCATGAGTTCCGATGTCATTCTTGATCGCCTGATGTCCCTGCACCCCAAAGTCATCGACCTTGTGCTGGACCGCGTGTGGCGATTGCTCGGCGCGCTGGACAATCCCCAAGACAAACTGCCCCCTGTGATCCATATTGCTGGCACCAATGGCAAAGGGTCGACCCAAGCCATGATCCGTGCGGGCCTTGAGGGCGCGGGCAAATCGGTTCACGCATATACGTCCCCTCATTTGGCACGGTTTCATGAGCGTATTAGACTGGCAGGCACACTGATCAGCGAAGATGCGTTGCAAGAGATTTTGGAAGAATGCGAACGTGCCAATGGCGGCGAAACGATCACCTATTTTGAGATCACCACAGTCGCTGGAATTTTAGCTTTTTCGCGCACCCCTGCCGATTTTACTTTGCTGGAAGTTGGGCTAGGCGGCGTTTTGGATGCCACCAATGTGGTCAACAAACCTGCCCTGACAGTGATCACGCCGATCTCGATCGATCACACGCAATTCTTAGGTGACACGATCGAACAGATTGCGACTGAGAAAGCGGGCATCCTCAAACGCGGTGTGCCGTGTATCGTTGGCCCGCAAACGGACGCAGCCCTTGAAGTCATTGAAGCACGCGCGGCACGTCTTGGGGCGCCATTGTTGGTGTACGGTCAACATTGGCACGTCGGCGAAGAAAACGGCCGGCTTGTGTACCAAGATGAAACAGGCTTGCGCGATTTGCCGCTGCCGCGTTTGATCGGCAAGCACCAAGTGCAAAATGCAGGCATGGCTATCGCAGCTCTGCGCCATCTTGATATGGGCGATGACGCCCTAGAGGCCGCCGTGACACAAGTCGAGTGGCCCGCGCGGATGCAGCGCCTAAAAACAGGCCCTTTGATTGAGGCCGCGCCTTTGGGTGAATTATGGCTGGATGGCGGACACAACCCTGCCGCAGGATTAGCGCTGGCAGAGGCTATGGACCGCCTGCCCAAACGCCCGACCCATTTGATTTGCGGCATGCTAAAAACCAAAGACATCGCGGGCTATTTACGCCCGATGGCGCGGCATGCTCAAACACTACACGCTTTGTCTATTCCAGGGGAAACCGCGACACTTAGTGCAGATGAAACGGCTCACATTGCGCGCAGTGTTGGTATAGATGCAGAGCAAAGTGACAGTGTACTCAGCGCTGTAAAAACCATCGTCAAGCGCGATCCAGAGGCTCGTATTTTGATTTGCGGATCGCTGTATCTGGCTGGCGCCATTTTACGCGAAAATGGTTAACCCAGAACCTTAGGCATCCGCATCCTTGGCCCAATCTTTGTCCTGCATTTCACGCAACCGCGATGCTGTGCGTTCAAATTCAAACACACCTGCGCCCTCGATATATAGGCTTTCAGGCTCATCCACGGCGCTGGCCACAACACGTACCTTGGCTTCATAAAGCGCATCAACCAGTGTCACAAAACGCTTGGCCTCATTAAAATTACCGCGCCCCAAACGCGGGATATCTTCAATGATCAAAAGCTTCACCGCATCGGCAATCGCCAGATAATCCCCAGGGCCAAACATTTGCCCGCACAGATCCCAAAACGTTGCCCGTGCGATACCATTGTGGAACTTGGGCAGAACCACATCGCGGCCCTTCACCCTAATTGTCAGGCTTTCTGTGGCCGCGCCGGTTAGATCATTCCAAATCTCATCAATGGTTGCGCGAGTGTCAGCATTGATAGGACTAAAATACACTGGCGTTCCGGTCAAACGCCCCTGACGATAATCAACAGGCGAATGCAGATGATGCACTTCAAGCTTGTCTTTGATGATGTCGATAAAGGGTAAAAATAACTGCCGATTTAGGCCGTTTTTATACAAATCGTCCGGCACTCGGTTTGATGTCGTAACGACCGTAACACCCCGCGCAAACAGCCCTTCGAATAAGCGCCCAACAATCATCGCATCAGCGATATCCGTGATCTGCATTTCGTCGAAACACAACAACCGTATATCTGCGGCCACCTTATCGATGACCGGCACAATCGTGTCAGAGACGCCCTTTTTGCGGGCCTCGAAAATCTGGCTCTGCACCTCTTGCATAAAAGCATGAAAATGCACGCGCCGCGATGGGACGGGCGAATGCTCATGAAACAAATCCATCAACATAGATTTGCCACGACCGACACCGCCCCAAATATACAAGCCCTTGGCGGCAGTCGGCTTTTTACGCCCGCCAATCAAAGATAAAAGCCCACGCTTGCCCATTGATGCTGTACTCAGTTCAGCATGCAAGCGATCGAAAAGCGGCAAAATGGCTTCCTGTGCGGGGTCCGCACGCAGCGTTCCATCCGCCACACGGGCTGTGTAAATCTGTGTCAACGTGTTCATGTCGTATCCATACCCCCCCAGTCACCATAAGAAAAGATGATGTGAACCATGCCAATAATTTGTTTGACTTGATGCGGCTGCGCACGAATAGAGAGACCTCAAAGGAGACACCTATGCCCAGCACGCGCGCGCCCCTCATCACCCCCGTCTTGATCGCGGGGTGTGCTGTTATCTTAGTTGGGTTTGCCATTCGGGCGTCCTTCGGAGTTTTTCAAATTCCAATCGCAACGGAATTCAATTGGCCCCGCGCCGAGTTTTCCATGGCAATCGCGATTCAGAATTTGTTTTGGGGGATCGGGCAACCAATTTTTGGGGCTTTAGCCGAACGCATAGGTGACCGCAAAGCGATCATCATTGGGGCGATTTTCTATGCCGCAGGTCTGGTGCTGTCTTCGTTTTCAGTGACACCCGAGGCGCATCAATTTTTTGAAATGCTTGTTGGTTTTGGGATCGCAGGTACAGGATTTGGTGTTATTTTAGCCGTCGTTGGACGCGCCGCATCGAATGAAAATCGCTCGATGTCGTTGGCAATCGCAACCGCAGCAGGCTCTGCTGGGCAAGTGTTTGGTGCGCCTTTGGCAGAATGGCTTTTGAACTTTATGGTGTGGCAGCAGGTTTTCGTTGTATTTGCCGCAGCTATCCTTGCCGTGCTTTTGGTCTTGCCCATGATGCGTTCCCCGCAGCTGGCAAGCAAAGCCGAACTTGAAGACAGTCTTGGCCAGATTTTGGTTAAAGCCTTTAAAGACCCAAGTTACACTTTAATTTTTCTGGGCTTCTTTTCTTGCGGGTACCAACTTGCTTTTATCACCGCGCATTTTCCAGCGCTCGTGACCGAAATGTGCGGCGCAATAGATCCAACCGGCCTATTGGCCAATCTGGGCATAACCTCAACTTCAGCACTTGGGGCGATTTCAATTTCATTGATCGGAGCAGCCAATATTGCAGGGACTTTGTATGCTGGGTATCTGGGCAACCGTTTTCAGAAAAAATATATCCTGACAGGTGTTTATGTTCTACGCGCCATTGCTGCCATTTTGTTTATCATGCTGCCAATCACCCCAGCATCCGTGTTAGTTTTCTCGCTCGTGATGGGAGCTCTGTGGCTGGCAACTGTACCGCTAACTTCGGGTCTTGTTGCGCATATTTACGGGCTGAAATACATGGGCACACTCTATGGGATCGTGTTCTTTTCCCATCAACTTGGCGCGTTTTTAGGCGTCTGGTTGGGTGGGCGGCTCTATGATATTTACGGCGACTACACTGCTGTTTGGTGGGTTGGAATCGCCGTTGGTATTTTTTCTGCCGTCATACATTTACCGATCAAAGAAGTGCCCTTGGGGAAAAGGATCGCCAAAGCTCGCCCCTAAAGACCTGCTTCGGCTTTGGTCAAAAGTCCCTCTGACACCAGCTTTTCGGCCCAACCTTTGGAGCCTTCGAAAAGATGTGTTTGCCAACCACGGCTGGCCGCCATGTTGATATTGTCGATCCGATCATCCGTAAACAGCATGCGTGCTGGGGCCGTCTTTTCGCCAGCCTCAACCATGTCATAAATCAACCTATGCGGCTTCACGCAGCCCATGCGACCCGACACGTAGGTTTGGTCAAACTCTGTTAAGAATGGGTATTTCGTTTCTGCGAACTCAAAGCTTTCAATCCCGAAATTGGTCAATGCAATCACGCGGATACCTTTGGTCCGTAAGGCACGCAACAAGGCAACCGAATGAGGAATCGCCGGCGCTGCCATTTTGATCCAATCGAAATACCACATAAGAATTTCATCGTGAAACTCAGGGTAGTTTTTAGCGGCAACTTCAATAGTTTCGCGAAATGGTGCCCCGCGATCTATTTGATCATTGATATCGTGCAGATCTACGGCTGCAAACATATCCATGCGGCGTGCCTTGCCGATCACCGCATCATAGTGGCGCTCGGGTTGCCATTCGATCAGTACATTTCCAATGTCAAAAACAACGGTCTCAATCGTCATGCGATATCCCTTTTGGCGGCCTGAACTGCGCGCTCCAATGCGTCTAGGAACCGTGAACGATCCGCTTTGGAAAAAGGTTTTCCGCCGCCTTGGCGAAAGGGATCAGCAGCACGCAGGTCAGTCATCAAATCACGCGTTGCCAGCACATTGCCAATGTTCGCCGAGGTGAGTGGCTCACCATTATGTTTGAGTACACGCGCACCAGATTCGACCACCTTCGCAGCAAGCGGAATGTCCCCAGTGATCACCACATCGCCCACTCCTGCGCGATCCGCGATCCACATATCCGCCACGTCAGGACCATCTGGTACAAAGATCATTTCAACATAAGGATTTGCGGAAGGGCGTAAGCCGCCATTGCAAACCAAAAGACATTGCATCTTGTGGCGCGTCGCAACCTTTTCTGCCTCGTCTTTTACAGGGCATGCATCCGCATCGACATAAATTTTGGGTATCTTTGGGGGCGTGGTCAAAGTGGTATCCGTCACAGTGGTCTCCTTTGGTGCAAGTTTACCCGCCCCCAATCAAAGCGCCAGCGGCAAAAACCAACCCGCCCCCTAAAACGACCTGAAAAACGGCCCGCATAATCGGCGTTTCCATGTATTTATTTTGAATCCAAGCAATGGCCCACAGTTCAATGAACACAACAAAGAAGGCCGTAATCGTCGCAGTCCAAAAATCTGGAATCAGATAGGGCAACGTATGGCCCAAGCCGCCAAGCGTAGTCATAACACCCGCAGCAATACCACGTTTAATCGGCGACCCGCGCCCTGACAGCTGACCATCATCCGATGCAGCCTCGGTAAAGCCCATAGATATTCCCGCGCCTACTGAGGCAGCCAGTCCAACCAGAAATGTTGTATGAGTACTTTGTGTGGCGAACGCCGTGGCAAAGATCGGCGCAAGGGTGGAAACGGACCCATCCATCAGTCCCGCCAAACCCGGTTGCACCCACGTTAAAACAAACTTGCGATGTGCGTCACTGTCCTCGGCCTCCTTACTGCGTCCGCCAAGGTGCTCCTCCATCAGCGCGCCCGCTTTTTTATCATGCCCAGCCTCTGCTGCGGCAAGTTGGCCAAGTAATGCACGCGTGTCTGCATCCTTGGTTAGCGTTACAGCTTTGAGATAAAAGGCTTCGGCGGCTTGTTCCATTCCTCGCGCCTCTGAACGGATACGTTCAAGAGATAGGTTTTCGATCAGCCAAACAGGTTTGCGGGCATAATATCCTGACACATGTTCACGTCGGATCATGGGAATCATATCCCCAAAACGTTTTTGGTGAAGCTCGATCAACAGCACTCGGTGCGCATCTTCCTCTTGCGCCATCTCATCAAATACCGCTGCGCTGCTGGGGTACTCATCGCGTAAATTGTGGGCGTAGGTTCGATAGATGCGCGCGTCATCTTCTTCAGATGAAATCGCGAGAGCTAGGATGTCTTGTTCAGACAGATCCGAAAATCGTTTTCGTTGTGCAAATCCGGGGATCATGATGGCATCCTTTTTAGAACGGTTCTAATATACCACTTCAGCGCGGCTGCGCAACTCTTGTCGTAACACTGCACGCGCAACACCCCTGCTGCACAAAATACCTAGCAGGTTGCGCAAAATGGCTAAACCTTGATGCTATTCAGGCAATACGCGCCTACATCCGATACTCAGAGTGACACCCTTTGCAAGAGCCGCCGATCGCCTCCATCGCGGCTCCGATAGACCCCGCATCAACAATCGATACAGCCTCAGCCGCAGCAGTCATCGCATTGGCCTTGGCGACAAAATCATCCCAGTTGGTCCAAATCTCAGGCTTTGCTTCGCTCATCGGGTCCGTTTCTTGTGCTTCAAACAAAGTCGGTAACATCGCCGACTGTACAGCAACAACATCGACCGCAGCCTCAGCCGCAGTAGCATCAAAATCGACAGAGCCTTTCGCCATATTGCCTAATGTTTTCATCGCACCGCCAATCGCTTTCATCGCATCCATGCGGGCCTGAACTGCTGTATTTTCTACAGCAGCATGTGCGACGGCTGCTATTGAAAAGCTCAGAAAAAGTACGGAGGCCGTAAGTAGATTTCTCATAAATATCTCCTATGGAATGTTACGCGACACAAATATGAATGAAGCTGGCTATGCCAAAATCCATCCCGACACCTAAAACAGTACCGCATCTGCCGCAAAACAAAACTCACAAATTGACAAAACATCACAGACCGAGCGTGCAAAGGTATCGAATTGTGATGCAGGCTATACTGGGAGCAATGCATGCGCCCTGCCGAAAGGTGCCAGCATTGTCCATACGAAAAGCCGAAGCAGGGTTACCTGCTTCGGCTTTTGGGTACTGTTGAGCGAGATCCCCGAAATCGCGAACTGGGTGGGGGCTATTAAACCGCGACCCCGGGGTAAGCGTTCTCGCTCTGTATCTAACTTTGCTCGAAAAAGCAGGCGAAAAAAGGGAGTTAAAAAGGAAACCTACAGTTCTTTTTGCGGCAATACTGAGGCACAACCAAATCAAGCTCTATAATTCTCAGACCTAGTATCTTGATTTATTAGTTTTTCGTCTCCAAAATCTAACGATGACAGCACCAACTCCCTTTCCCAGCACCAAAAGCGCATATGAAAAAGTCGCCTTTGATCGTCACGAACTCGGCACGATTCTTGGTCTCTATGGCCAAATGGTCGCCGCAGGGGAATGGCGGGACTATGGGATGTCATTTTTGAAAGATGTCGCCATCTTTTCTGTCTTTCGCCGAACTGCAGAACACCCAATGTATCGTATTGAGAAACGTCCACGCCTGCGCGGGCGACAGGGAATGTATGCCGTCATCGGAATGGATGGTCAGATATTGAAACGCGGACATGACCTGCGCAAAGTCTTACGGGTCTTTGACCGCAAACTCATTCGTGCCGTGGACTAAATCCGGCGGTGCGCCGTGACGCAACCATCCCCTTGCGCTTCGATCCGTGCAATCGCTTTGCCAATCGGTTCATAAGCAACCGCCATATGATGTGCATTTGCATGAATGAGCGTTTCATCATCAACGCACAGTGCGACATGCCCTTGCCAAAACACCACATCCCCACGCTTGTACCCGCCATTAGCATCTGCACCCAACGCCATTTGCTGGTCACTATCGCCAGGACACGGCATCTGGCACGCAAGCAACCCAGCTTGTACCAAGCCGGAACAATCAATGCCAAAGCTAGAGTTTCCGCCCCACAGATATGGCGTGCCAAAAAAGAGCTGTGCAACAGTGACAGGATCTGAAAACGGGCGGTCAATCAAACGTACATGCGCTTTGGGAATGAATTGCCCCGTATCAGTTTCCACGAATTTGCGCCGCTCATCGATCACACGCAAGCGCGCGCCAAAGGGTAAACTGGCACGCGCTTCAGACTTGAAATCATCTTTGGGATAAAGGTGGCTTGCACGCGCTGAAATAAAATGAGTTGCCTCAAACGCAAACCCGAGATCCCCCTCAGCTATATATCCAACATAGCCATCTCGTGCGGCGCGCCCAAAAGCCCAGCCTTGATCGCGCTCTATAACATCGAACATCTCGCCCATCACCAATTGCCTTGTGCGCGCACCGTTTGGGGCGATGCGCAAATCTGCCACTGGCTTGGAAACGGAAACGGGCGTTGGCACGACCTCTGCTTGCCCCTGTGCGGCAAATCCTGCAAGTGCCACACGCATATTCGCAGGTATCAGACGCGGATCATTCATACCCAAGTAAATCCGGCAAGGCTGCTAAAAGTGCGCGCGCGCCCATGCCAACCCCGCCTTTCGGACGGCCTGGCAAAGCAGACGGACACCAGCCATAAATATCAAAATGCATGTAGCGCGGCGTGTTCGTCACAAAGCGGCGCAAAAACAGCGCAGCCGTTATTGATCCTGCCATGCCACCTGCAGGCGCATTGTCGAGATCCGCAATACCGGGCTCGATCAACTTTTCATATGGGTCCCAAAATGGCATTTGCCAAACAGGATCGCTCGCGGCCTCAGCCCCTTTGACCAGTGCAAACGCATCGCTTGCTTCAGTCACATAAAATGGGGACAAATCAGGGCCAACAGCGGCACGCGCCGCTCCAGTGAGCGTGGCCATGGACACAATTAGATCGGCATCGTCTTCATCAGCCAAAGCCAAAGCATCTGCCAGAACCAAACGCCCTTCGGCATCTGTATTGTTAATTTCGACAGTCAAACCTTTGCGCGATTGTAATATATCTTGCGGGCGAAACGCGTTGCTTGAGACTGAATTCTCAACAGCAGGGATCAGCACACGCAACTGCAGCGGCAAATCCAGCGCCATAATCATATGAGCCAGCCCCAGCACAGTTGCAGCGCCCCCCATATCTTTTTTCATCAAGCCCATAGAGGAACCCGGCTTGAGATTCAGCCCGCCCGTGTCAAAGCATACCCCTTTGCCAACCAACGTCAGTTTGGGCCCTTGCGTCCCCCACCGCATGTCAATCAAGCGCGGCGCGCGTGATGATGCACGGCCAACAGCGTGGATCATGGGGAAATTTTCAGCCAAAAGTGCGTCGCTTTGGACGGTCGAAATCTGTGCATCGAATTCGGTTGCCAATTTGGTTGCGGCAGCTTCAAGCTCACTTGGCCCCATGTCTGAGGCTGGCGTATTGATCAAGTCACGGGTGAGAAATTCACCTTGAGCAATCGCCTCTAGCCTTTGAATGTCCAGACCACTTGGCGCAACAAGCTGTGCTTTTGGCACTGCCTTTTTTGCGTACCGATCAAAAACATAACCAGCCAAAAGCCAGCCCAAAACCTGTTGCTCCAGCGCGGCCCCTGTCAGCGTTGTGACGAGGTGATAAGTACCTTCAGGAAGCTTTAGGCGCACATCGGCAAGTGTAAAGCGCGTTCGTTTAAGGTCTTGGTCCGTTCCAAGCCCTGCAACGACGGCTGCGATCCCTTGCTCTGCTGGCAAAATGCAATGACTGCCCACCACACCAGAAAACCCATTAGCGTTGAGCCAAGAGGCTGCGCGCTTGGGCTGAGCAGCTATAAAATCGTCAACCTCGCTTTGCATCAATAGATATAAAGGCAAAGAGGTATCGGTTGGATCGGTGAAAAAAATTGGCATTGGACAAGCTCATATGGGGGTTTTCGCCCAGCCTAGCCTATCCAACGCCACCTGCAAGCCGGTTCGCTAATCGGTAACCAAAACTTCGTTTGGGCCTACCACTTAAACGGAATCGCCTTGCAAATCCCATACAGCCAAAAGGGATTTCTGGCCAATCCGCATCAACCGATCAACAGTCGCGGCCAAAGCCGTACCATCATCTCGTGTCGCCAGTGTATTTACATCTGCCGCAACCCGGGCAAAGGTTTCCATTCCGATTTGTTCAGAAATAGCGATCATTGATCGCGCTGCTCTTTGCATTTCATCAAGCTGCCCTTTTTTGTAACAGCTTTCAACTTTGGCCAAACGCACGGCCAACTCTTCCATCGCACGCGATACAACTCCGTCGGCACCTGTCTCCCCAAGCTGAGAGTGGAGCTGGTCCAAACGTTCTCTATCAACATGCACGACCCCTTCGGGCCGTAGTTTTCTCACCACCATCATTATACCCCAATTTGTGCACGCCCCCACGCGCTGTAGCCTCATGTTGCCTCAAGAAGTTCAAGAAAAGGTTTAGCCAAAACTGTTTTTCCCTCGAATTCCATTCAAACTCTCATTACATTTGATAGAAACTTGGACACCAACGTTTCAGGAGACCGCACACTGATGCAGTATGTCAAAAACTTACCCACCTATATGGTTCAACGCTATCTTGGCTGGAAAGCCACCACATATGCCGAGAACAAAGCTTGGTACCGCCGCCTAGCGGATGAAGGGCAGCGCCCCCGTGCAATGATTATTTCATGCTGTGATTCACGTGTGCATGTCACATCAATCTTTGGCGCAGACGAAGGTGAGTTTTTCATCCACCGCAACATCGCCAATCTGGTGCCGCCATTTACACAAGATGGCGATCACCACGGGACATCTGCGGCTGTCGAATATGCGGTCACCGCTTTGAAGGTTGCCCATGTTGTTGTCTTGGGGCATTCAAATTGCGGCGGCATCAAAGGCTGTCACGATATGTGTGCTGGGCTTGCCCCAGAGCTTGAGGAAAAATCTTCGTTTATCGGACGGTGGATGGATATCATGCGGCCAGGATATGACCGCATTTCATCTTTGCCCGAAGACCAGCGCACACGCGCCCTTGAAAAAGAGGCCGTCCTTGTGTCGCTCGAAAACTTGATGACCTTTCCTTTTGTGCAAAGCGCAGTCGAAGATGGCAGCCTGTCTTTGCATGGCTTATGGAACGACATCGGTGATGGGTCTTTACATCAATACGCCCCACAGTCGGGAACGTTTGTTCCAGTTTAAGCAGCCTACGCCGCCAGCTGTCTCTTTTTGGAAACTGCAAGGTCTTCGGTGAGAACAAAAACATCATGCAAAGCGGTTGCAGCGTAATCAACTGCAACCGTGCCTATACTCGGCGCGCTGATGGCTGCAGATGCTTGACCTGACTGAGAACGCACGAACATTGCTTTGGGGGCACGTGGCGCAGAGCGTTCTTCCGCATCGTCCCGATCAAGACTTTGCTCTTCGGGAAAAAACATCGCCGATCCATTTGTATATGCGGTCAAAGCGGCAATACGGTTTGCACGCGCTTTAGCGATAAAATCAATCATATCGATTTCCTTTATAATTTCGTATTGCGCGGCATGATTGGCCTGCGCTCAGTGCTATGTGGCGCTACGGGGCACTCACAAGACGCGCTCCCAAATCTGGGCGAAAATCATCTGTGCTGTGCCCCCTGCCAAGGGGCACCACATTTGTCTCGCGTGCTGCACGGGTGAGATTATGGTTCGCTGGGCGCGTGATTAATTTGGCAAAACTGACATCCCACACTCGGACACTTATGCCCAATGCATCGATGATCTGGTTGGTACTTGTCATTGTGTTGATCATGTTTCCATCCTCTTGTTCCGAGCCCCCCAGAACCCTTGAAGACATGGGACCACAAACGCGCAAAAACACGTACAGATGGTTGAATAGAATTTTAAATACTGGCCAAAAATTGGTAGGGTTCACAAAAAAAAGTTCATTTATTGAAGTTAAAGCAATGACTTAAAGCGGATTAATCCGAAAGTTAAAATTCAGTATATCTGCACGATCATGGTAAAAATTGATTCAGAGATATGGCGCGTAAGGGGCAGCAATATGGCAGGCCTGCGGCGTGCTAGAAATGCTCATCTAAAAACGCGAATCGGCGATGCTCCACAACAGAGCACCGCCGAAAATTGTTGTTTAATGCCTCACTATAATCTGGGATTACCGCAAGAATTTTCCCTCGGGCCAGCGCAGGTTTTCATCCAATGTAATGCTTTTTGTCTCACCCGCAGGCAGATCAAAGTTCCATGTCAGCACACCGCGACGATCATCGGCAGTCTGTTCGGACGGCATCGGATCAGCGCTCCACTCAATCGTAAGGTCTGTTTGTTCAGATACAGAAACGCGGTCCACCACCTCAATAGGCCATGAACGGCTTGTCAGGTTCTCAACATCAATCCGAACGCTAGATGTACTTTCATTGGATTTGGAAATAAATCCGCGATCCCCCTCATTGCGATCTAAAACAACACGCGAAACTTTGATGCCATCAATCGCTCCGAACGCCATTTCAAACTCAGATCCGTTTGGTTGCATCTCAAAATAGCTTTGACCAATCAAAGCGCCATCACGAAACAATTGCATATCACCGGGCAGCAAAATTGCACCACTGTCATTGGTAACCTCGGCCACAAGATACCCCGTTTGGTCATACAATGGCACTGCACGTACAGAAAGTTCAGGCTCCAAAGATACACGAGCGAGCGCAAATTCAGTCGCGCCATCAACCGCCGAATACAATGTCGCAGGTGATCCATATTCATAGGTCAAGCTCAAACCATAGGACTGCTCTTGCGCAACATCCATTTCCATCGCAACCATAGAACTGGTTTCCATGGATCCTGCATCAGATAAAAGAACGCCGCGCGCCTGCTTTTGCGCAATGGGATCACCGATCCAGCGCAGGTATTCAGGAACAATACTTGGCTCAGTCCGGCGCGATGGCCGCTCCGTTGAAAAGCTTAAATCCACATCAATCCAAGGCTCACCGGTGGCTTGGGTCGCCAACATTGACCGATCAAGTGTCACGGTATTTTCGACTGTGTCCACATGCGCCTTATAGGTCGGGCGCCAAGAGGCAGCAGCGGTGTCATAGTCAAACGTCACATCCACATCTGCAGCCTGAGCGAGATCAACCTCAAGCGTAATCCGCGCACGCATCGGTGTGTTTGACGTGATCTTTTTCAGCGCGGCTTTGGCATCAGCGAGCTCTTGTATGAGGCCTTTCAAGCCATCACGCGCCTCCTCAGCACGGGCTGTCGCGTCTTGCATTGCCAGACGAGCCTGCAAGGATTGTTCGCGAATGGTCAAAGCAAGCGCTAAGATATCAGCGGCGGCGGCACCATCCGGTGCTGTCAAACCATTGATGAATTTCAACGAATCTTCGGCAGCGCGGGCTTCCAGTTCGATTGCCAAAACAGCGCGCTCTTCCGATTTCAACTGCGCCTCAAGCGCGTCGACCTTTTCATAGGCTTTTTGAGCCTCGGGAGACCGCATACCGTCTGTTTCGTTCGCAACCTCATTCACGATCGTCACAGGACCAAGCGTTGCTTGTGTCACCCGTGCTTGTAGTCCCTGCACCGCTGCGGTTTCATGCGTCACAGGGATATCAAAAAACGTGATTTGATGCTTGCCCGCGGGAACAGGCACCGTCGCTTGGCGCGTTACATGTGCGCCATTTGGGTACAAAGTGGCAGCAGTGATCGTGCTGTGTGCTTCAAAACTGTCGGCCAGAACTGCGCAGGGCACAAGTGCAGTGGCCGCTGAAATGGCGAATGTCATTGATATAAATTTGGGGATCATGTCTTCCTCCGACTGGTTGAAGGAAGTGTTCTATGTCGTGAGGTTGATCGCAAGACACGAGATTGTTCTGATGCCCGAAAAGGCGGTTGATTGCCGATTCTTAGACACATTCTCGCCTATGCGTTTTCGAGGCACTTGTTACAGCTGAAACAAAAAAGGGCGCCATAAGCGCCCCTTTGTTAAGAATTTCATCACCCGCGCATCGCGATTAGCCTTTTTTCAGCACACGACGGCCAAGCAACTCAGCGATCTGAACTGCGTTCAATGCAGCGCCTTTACGCAGGTTGTCGGACACACACCACATGTTCAGACCATTCTCAACTGTGACGTCTTGGCGGATACGTGAAATGAATGTCGCGTAATCACCGACACATTCAACAGGCGTGACATAGCCACCGTCTTCGCGTTTATCGATCACCAAAATACCTGGGGATTCGCGCAAGATATCGCGCGCTTCGTCTTCATCCAAAAACTCTTCGGTCTCAATATTGATCGACTCAGAGTGGCCAACAAACACAGGAACACGCACACAGGTCGCTGTGACTTTGATGGACGGATCGATGATCTTTTTCGTCTCAACGATCATCTTCCATTCTTCTTTGGTGTCACCAGAATCCAAGAACACATCGATGTGCGGGATCACGTTAAACGCAATCTGCTTTGGGTACACCTTGGCTGGTTTTTCCTGACCTGGAACGTACATGCCTTTGGTCTGGTCCCACAACTCATCAATTGCGTCTTTGCCAGAGCCAGACACAGATTGGTACGTGGACACAACAACGCGTTTGATTTTGGCGCGATCATGGATCGGCTTCAACGCAACAACCATTTGAGCGGTCGAACAGTTAGGGTTGGCGATGATATTTTTGTTAGAATACATCATGATCGCGTCTGGGTTTACCTCAGGCACAATCAATGGAATTTCAGGGTCGTAGCGGTACAAAGACGAGTTATCGATCACGACACAGCCAGCTTTCGCCGCTTTGGGCGCGAATTCTTTAGTTGCCTCAGAACCGACAGCAAAGAGTGCCATGTCCCAACCCGCGAAATCAAACGTCGCAAGATCTTTGGTCTTCAGGGTTTTATCGCCGAAAGAAACTTCGGTGCCGAGAGATTTGCGTGATGCAAGCACCGCAATCTCGTCTACAGGGAACTGGCGTTCATCCAGAATGTTCAGCATTTCGCGACCCACATTGCCTGTGGCGCCTACGACGACGATTTTATAACCCATGAGGGGCACTCCTTATGTCCAATGACAGCAGTTGGAGATAGCAATTTGTGCGGATTTGTAAAGGCAGAATCCTTGATGCACCCTATTCCATAGGGTGAAGCGCAACCCTAGGGTCTGTTTTGATCACTGCATGCACAAAGTCGCTCTCGCTAGAGAAATCATGCGGCACATCTGTAGCATCGCGTCGGCCCGACAGCGAGAGACTGGAAAAAAAGTCAAAACCAAACAAATGGATTTCCGCGGCATCCGTTGTACTTAAGAAATCAACAAGCATCGCGCCTGTCGTGGGTTGCGCACCAAGTTGTGCTTTCAAGTCTTCGTATCGCGCCTTGGGAAACAAGACGAAGCCAGATGTCTGCGCCATCCAATATTTCAAACGCTTGCGCTTGTGAGACATCCAAATCAAACGCTTGGCCCCCAATGCATTGAATGCGTCCGACGACACAGACGAGGCAAGCGCAAGCCAATCGGTCCGCGCCCCGTGACTTTCAATGCTCGGCATTGGTGCGCGATTGATGCGGATCACAACATCACACGCATCTATTTGGCTGCCCTGCGTCACCTCAGCCAAGGCGCGCGCATTTCCAACAAGGGCAACACGTTTGCCCGCAACCTCGCCTGCCAACTCCGCCAATGATGCAGCGCCAAGCCCCAACACAGCATCGTCATTTTGCCATGCGGCAAGACGGAAACGACAGGCACGCAGCACCGTCACGCCAACAGCCTATGATAAATATCGATGAGTGCATTTGCTTCGCGCTCAAGCGAAAACTGTGCTTCCACGTGAGCACGTGCAGCTTCGGACAGGCCGGATTGATCTGCGCTCAACAGGCGTTGTGCAGCTCGCACCATCGGCGCGACCTCGCCAATCGGCACGATTTCACCAGCTTTTGTACTGATAATTTCCGAAAACGCGCCCACATCTGTCGCCACGACTGGCACGCCGCAGGCCATTGCTTCAAGCGGCGTCAGACCAAAGCCTTCCCAGCGCTGTGGGGCTACATAAAGATCAAGCACCCGGTACCAATCCGCAATCTGATCGACAGGGACTTCATCAGGAAACACAACACGATCACTCAAATTATTTTGAGCGATTTTAGTTTTCAAACCAGCAAGAAACTCTTGATCCTTGGGCAATGCACGCCCGAGCACAACAGCAACCAAATCAGCATCCGTTTTGGCCATCTGGATGAATGCATCAATGAACAAATCTGTACCTTTTTGTGCGCGAATGCGACCAAAACAACCGATGATTTTAGCGTCCGGCAGATTCAGTTTATGGCGCAAAGCAGAGCGAGATTCCGTGTCTATCGGGGTGAAATCAGTCAAATCGATACCATGCAAAATGACATCGCAAGGTCGCTCAAGATAAGTTGCCGTTTTGGCAGACGTCGCTACGATTCCATCCATTTGGCCGATCAACCACTTCGTGTAGCCTGAATGTTTGCGCTGCGACGCAGATGTAAACAAAAGCTTCAGCGGCTGGCGAAAGATGTGTTTCAACACCAGCCCTACCAGCATTTCAGTGTTACGTCGGGCATGCCACACACGGCGCTTACGCTTCAAAAACGGCAACCGCCACACTGGAATATAGGGCACATGCGCGGGCAGTCCTGCCCCTGTCGCCACAATGGGAATGCTTTTAGATTGCACAGGGACAAGCCGCACAATGGTCGCCGTCACGCCAGACAATCTGCGTTTAAAGTTAGGGGCGATGACCAGAATATCACTCAGGCGCTGTTTCATAATTTGCGTTACCCTTTTTGTTCTCGACTAAAGGCATACACCAAACAGCCCAAAGCCAAAACGACCGAAAAGAATCCGAAAACGGTCGCATAAGGCGCGGCGGATGTAGCGTCTGGACCTGATGTATAGGCAAAAGCCCGCGCTGTTGCGAATTGAAATACGCCAACGCCACCGATGGAAAACAAATTGATTAATGTCACGCCGCGACCTGTCAGATGCACAGGCAGCAATGTGCGGCCATGGTTCATAATTTGACCATAAGCTGAGCCGAAAAAGCCAATGCCCACGAGCAAAACAGTGGTCAATAAAATGCTCTGCGTTCCGGCTCCAATCCAAAGTAAAACCAAAAACACCAATGCAATCAATGTACCACCTAAGACAATAACCTTACGGCTGCGAATAATACGCTCCACAGGACCAAAAGCCAGCGCCCCTGCGATCATTGATAAAGCCATAACAAAAGTCACGCGACCAATGCCGTCAACATCCAACCCGTAGACATCCGATAGATAGCCCCCGGCCCAACTGCCCCGCAATCCCGCCGAAGGGGCATAGGCAACTGCAGCCATGATCAAAATAGGATACAGAGGCCAAATTTTCGCAAGATCGCGCAATCCACCGCCAGATATTTTCGAAGATGGGTCAAGCGCGGGTGGGTCTTGCACAAATTTATACAATGCAAGCGCAACAAGCCCTGTTACCACAGCCAACACCACGCACACGCTACGCCACCCAATCAACGACATTGCCAATGACAGCGGCACACTTGCAGCAAGGTTTCCTAAAGTTCCCAAACCCACGACGAGCCCGGCCAATGTACCGAACTTGTGAGACGGCGCGCTGCGGGCAAAAATATAAAAGGACGTCATCAAAACAGGGGAACAGCCGATACCGATCAACATCATCGCAGCATAGATACCCCAAGGGCCTTGTGCAGATGCAAATACCAATGCTCCGCCACCGCCGCCCAGCACCAAGAGTATTGTGGCCATCTTTCGCGGTGATCCGTTGTCCAAAAGCCAACCCACAGGAATCTGCATTGCCGCAAAGGTCAAGAACCACAACCCCAAAGCGACAGACACTTGATCTGCGTTCAAACCGATGTCGGCTTTAAGAACCGGTGCAAACACCGCAAGACACGCTCTATAAAATTGGCTCAGGCTATATGCAATGATAAGCCAAAATAGGCTGCTCCCCATGGTGCGCTCCTTATGTATTCCAAGTTCGATTGCCTGAAATCAAATCATCTGTCCACATAGAATCGCCCCAAAGAGGGGATTGCAAGGAGCACCTTGGGGCTGCAGTTTTTTGGGAATTTACATCAACTTAGCCATCAGATGGCGTCAAACCGCCCAAATTGTGCTCTATGGGACACTACTTGCCCCCCCCTCCGCATATGGATAATAAATTTAGGGTTTATATGTGCAAAATAATGTGCCACATCTTTCTTGATCTTGGCGCAGTAGCCGAGTGAATACCTCTTGATGGAGATTTGGTTATGAAAAAAGTTATCCTTGCAGCAACTATCGTTGCAGCTTCCGTGTCAGCTTCTTTTGCTGGCGGTTACTCTGAGCCAGAAGTTGTGGCTGTTCCAGTTGTAGTTGAAGAAGGTTCTTCTTCTTCACTCGGCGGCAGCACAGCATTGCTTTTGCTCGGTGCAGTAGCACTTGCAGTTGCTTTGTCTAACGACTAATCGATTTCGGGCTCACGCCTGAGAAGTTCTAAAACGGCGTCCCAAGGGGCGCCGTTTTTTTATAGTCACTCGACATGTAAAAGGCCCACTCACTGGTGGGCCATACATTAGATATTTCACAAAAAATGCTTAGTAGCGCAGTCGGCGAAACACGATATTGCCAATGCTTATACCAGCCCATTGAATGGACTGAACCATACGACTGCTGCTGTCGATCCAATAGGTATTTGAAAAATCAAATGTCTCATTGAGCTGACAACGCTCAGTCACGACTTGTGCCGAGACAGAAATTTCGCCTGAGCTCACTTGATCCACACCGCCAAGAGCGATCTCGCAGCGCACCACCAGACGTTCTGTTTGGTCTTCGCCATTTAAAAATCTATAGTTTTTTTCAACTGATCCGGCCTGGCGAGATGCTATAAGTCGTGCAGCACCCCCATCTTCGACAGACATTAAATCGCCGCCAAAACCCCGTGTGGCCGTCAAAACACCTGAACTGAGCGTCGTAGATTTGCTGTCAGATGAAATCCAAGTCACGTTTTGGCCGTTTTGACCGTAGATGGCCGAAACCGCAAAGCCACCGTTCTTTTCCAGCAAAATGAATTGCAACGGCACGTCAGGAATAGCTGCCATGGTGCTCTCAATCACGGCCAATGGGTCTGGCGCTGCCGCAGTGGCGCCTTTCTTGCCCGTCAGGCGCGACTTGGCAAGCTGAGCCAATTCTTTGACAGTATCGGTCCCTCGGCTCGCCTGTTTGTCGTTTCCGCAAGCAGCCAGAGACATAGCAAGAGCGCACACAGCACCGAGTGTGGCAACGCCTTTAAATGAAATACTCATCGCCAGAAACGCCCCCATTGCTGCTGGACGTCCGCCCCTTGCATACCACGCACGCGATCGTACAGACGCCCGTCTACATTCAGCCGCGCGCCGCCATCACGGGTCAAAGATTGAATGACAAAATCATTTCTCTCAGTGGTTGGGGTACCTGCGAACCAAGCAGAGGGCACTGTAATGCGAATCCCCTTATCGAAAGATCCGTCACCAAAGTCATCAAACGGCACATCAGTCAGAGTCGCATAGGCCCCGACACGCCAGCCATTGTTGAACTCTCGATCAACAGACAGCGTCGTCCCCCAATCGCCAGCAAGATAGCGCCCAACGTCAAGACGTCCATGAAACCCACCATCAAATGCGTAATAGGCCGACACGTGCCCAGTCACAGTGTCATAGTCCTGAAAGTCAAACGTATCTTCAAAGTCGCGTTGTACGACGTAATTCACTTCTGCGCCCAAAGCGAAAGAGCTATTTGGTTTTTTCCAAAGCAATTCCCCAGAAACACCACCATACATAGCTTCAAGATACCCAACCGTCACACGACCAAACAAGTTTTCGGCGGGTCGGTTGTACCAATTCGCGGTCAATTTTTCGACTGAAAGCCGATTATCATAGTCGGGCAGGCTTGTACGTACAGCTGGTAAGTTCGAATCGCTTATATCATCGCCCCCATCAGAAATATCGTCTGATATCCGGTAAGATGCCGCTGCATCAAAAGAAAATCCTGGCGCGACTTCATAACTAATTTGCCCGCGAATACCGTAGTCCAATTGCACAGAACTTTTCGGATCAAAGATAGAAACAGCAGCATACGGTGCCACGGACCACAATTTTTGCGGATACACAGTTTCAACCGCAACCATTGGATCCCGATCCAAAGTCAACGGGTCAACAAAGCTTGCAGCCTCCAACATTTTGCGGGCAGGTTCGAATTCATAGGCTTCCAATTTGGAGCGCGGCAACACGGTGGAATGAACAGGAACGCCATCAAGTACTTCAGTCAACACAAAGGTTTCAACGGATGGCGGGAAAGACCGCGTCATCATTCGCGCCAGACGCCCAATCGCCTGCGCGTGAGCGCCATACCGCGTGTTGCGAAACTGAACCTCGGCGCGCGTAGCGGTCAATGACATGGCTTCCAATACCAAACCTTCAGCTGCCATCGCTTGGCCGAGTGCAGACCGAATACCACTGGGATCACCCACCTCAGTCACCCATTCACCAGACCAACCAATGGGATCGGATGCGCGACTCGGACGGGGACGAACAGGAAGCGGTGCAGATTCAAGTCCACCTGAAACCTTTGGCGATTTGGGATTCAATCCCGTTGAAATCTTCAGACCAACTTCATCTCCGTGTAAAAAGAACGCTGTGAGAGAGGTATTTTGGCCCAACTTATAATCCAAGCCAATGTTGAAAGGCGACTTGTGCATAAATACGCCGCTTTCTTCTTCGGCGGTGTACGCATCAGAAGAATATTCAGCAAGAACAGTCAGCTTGTCGTTGACTTGATATGTCAGGCCACCAAAGGCAGCAACATCGCCGCGAAACCACTGATCAAAATTCGGTGTGCCGCTTGTTTTATCTTCGATATCATCGCGACTTCCGAATGACACACCGAGAGGCTGGTAACTGCCAAGCCGCCCCCAGCCTAAACCACCCGTCACGCGCAGTTTGTCACCGAGAGATTTGGTTGCAACAATGTACTCACCACCGAATACATCTGTACCCATGAAATCTTGTAAACCGATAGCCACGGCAGGCCGATATGTCCCTTCGTTCAGAAGCAGATAGCTAATATCAAAAGAGCGCCCCCAATAGGTTTCAGAATCGTCACCGAAACCTTTGATGCCAGTGTAACGAAAACTACCAGATAGACGAGGTGCCATTTGGAACGTCAACGTGGTCCGATTAACGTTGCCAAAATTTGTGTAACTCAATGCCAGCTGTCCATCTGGAGCAACTTCTGCCGTTGGCATCTCAACAAGCCCTGGGCGCCCCATCGCATTGAGTCGAGTGGTGTTCAAGTCTTGCGTGGCACCCGAAGTTGCAAAGCATGCCCCCGCAAGAGCAAAGCTGGTTGTCATAATTTTATGCTTAAAGAACACTATCTCACCCGTTTTTAGCTTCGAGGCATCATAACAAAGAATACCCAGCGGCCCACTCGATTTTTCAATGAGCGCCAAACAGGGTCAATTAAGCCCCAAATCAATTTTCAGGCGTGTCTTTTCAGCCGCAAGCCGGCCACAGCATCAAAGGACCAATGCGTTGCGCTCTAAGTCGCAACTTCACGCATCATCATGTCGTTTGATATGCGGGGGTCGTGATAACCATCAACGCGTTCGCGCACCACTTTACGCACATACGCAGCGTTGGCCGTGCTCACCGCAATCCTCAGATCGCGTAACATGCCCGCCACCTCAACCTCACTCAACATTGCTTCTTCTGCGCGCATAATTTTAGAATTAGCAGTGGCGCATAAATTGCCATGATCCAGCAAAAGTTCTTCGTATAATTTTTCGCCAGGACGCAAACCTGTCACGATAATCTCGATATCGCCATCTTCGAAACACGCTGTTTTAACAGTGCGACCTGACAACTCGATTAAACGATGGGCGATTTCCATTATTTTTTGCGGCTGCCCCATATCAAGAACGAAAACATCCCCCCCTTGCGCATATGCACCAGCCAGCAACACAAGGCGCGTCGCCTCTGAAATGGTCATGAAGAACCGCGACACTTCAGGGTGTGTGACCGTGACGGGGCCACCCGCGTCAATTTGCTTTTGAAACAAAGGCAAAACCGACCCTGACGAGCCAAGGACGTTTCCAAAACGCACCATGGAAAATACGGTGTCTGGCTTGCGTGACTGTATATCTTGGACAACCAGCTCAGCCATACGTTTCGTCGCCCCCATAATATTTGTAGGGCGCACGGCTTTATCCGTTGAAACCAAAATGAAGCGCTCGATTTTGGCGTCAGCAGCCGCATCAGCAACAATTTTAGTCCCGAGCACATTGTTGCGCGCACCTTCTAATTCGTTGCCTTCGACAATTGGCACGTGCTTATAGGCCGCCGCATGAAAAATGATGTCAACATTTTGCTCGTTAAGGATTTTCCGAACACGCACGGAGTCTGTTACGGACCCCAAAAAGCTTTTCACCTGAACATTGCGTTGTTCGGCTAAGCTTTTGAGCTCAAGATCGATTTGATATAGGTTGAATTCACTTTGATCTAACAATACAATTTTTGTAGGTTTGCACTCTAAAATTTGTCGGCACAGCTCAGACCCGATTGACCCACCAGCCCCTGTAACCATCACAACGCGGCCAGCATAGCTTTGGGCGATTTCCGGCGTTTCCAAATCCACAGCATCACGCCCAAGGATTTCATCGGGGCTGACAGTACGAAACAACGCTTTGTCGCCGCGCCCAACGAGTAGGTCCTCAAACGATGGCAAAACACGGACTTCAACACCGAGGCCTTTTAGTTGTTCAATGATGGCGGCGCGGCGCGCTTTTGCACTCTCTGGCAATGCAACCAAAACGACTTCTATTTTATGATATGCAAGGTTTTCTACGATAGTTTTACTATCCAAAACAGGGATTCCACCAATCGCCATGCCACGTAAGTGAAGGTTGTCATCCAAGAAAAAGACGGGCCGCATTTCGTGGGATTGACGTAGCGCTGACGCTAATTGAATACCTGCTGCACCGGCACCGAAAATTGCAACAGGTTGGCGCAGTTGAATTCGATCGCGAATTTTCGACAAAACCGCGATTGCTGTGGCCCGCAACCAGACACTTCCACAAAAGAAAACGCCACCAAATATAATGGCTTTTGCCAAGAAGCCCGCGACACCTAAAAATGCAGTCGTGACAGAAAAAAGACATCCAAGGCAAAATGAGGCAAGAGCAATTTTAGACACATCTCGCGAGTTGAACATAACAAGTTTGATCCGATGCAGTTTAAAAAACATCAGAATTACAGTCCCAAAAACCACCATTGAAGGCACCAAAACCACAGCAATAGGAAGAGTCAAAAACACACCAAGGTCGCCATGCAATTTGAAGGCCACGAATAATGCAGAAATCATGAGGATCGTATCAGATACGATTAAGATGCTACGCACATAGCCGCGTGGCAATGTTGTCAAACCTTGTGTCAGCATATCTGTTGAACGTTTTGCAAGTCTTCACCAATACTACGTAAATTCCTTAACCGCAGTATTGTCTATCAGTCGTAAAAATATGTTTAAGGCAGCTTTCATTTGCGCACGCTTCATGATTGAAAAGCTAAATACTGCGCCTCAACATGAGAGCTTAAAGCCCAAAGTATTCATCTATAGTTTAAGTGATTTTGGCCAAATAGTTTCAAGCATGATGCGCATATCAAAGCAAAGCGAACGATGGTTTTGATAGATCAAATCCAATCGCGCCTTGCGTGGAACACAAGCGCGTGCATACACCGCATCGGTCTCGGGTGAGGTGCTGCATCCTGCCAAAAGCATTTCTTCGTGCCGATGATAGCGCACCGATGCCAACCCTGTAATGCCAGGCCGCGAAACCAAAACCTGCGCGTAGAGGTCAGGGAACCTTTCCACATACTCGCGCAACGGTGGACGCGGCCCCACAAAAGAAATGTCACCGCACAAAACATTCCACAATTGTGGCAGCTCATCCAATCGCGTTCTTCGCAAAAAGCGTCCGACCGGCGTGATCCTATCCGCTTTATCTGCACCCGACACGCCACGGTCGTGTTGCACGGACTTCATCGTGCGAAACTTTATCAAGTAGAACTCTTGATCTGGCGACCTCATACGTTCTGATAAATAGAAAATCGGACCTCCATCTTTGAGAAAAATGAGCAGAGAAATTCCTAAAATTATAGGGCCCAGAATGCACATCAAGATCAGAGCAAGGCATAAATCAAATAATCGTTTTTCAATCGTCATCTCGCCCCCAAAGCAATACGCCACTGGCCGATGATGTTCGAAGGCGCGCTGTCAGCGTTTGTGACCAGCACTAATTCTTCAAGCAAGCTACAATTCAGCGCAATGTCTTGTAAAGGTGACGCTGCAACATAGCGCGCTTGCCAGTCAATACCCGCAGCATCCAGCAGGGCATTCATCGATACACTTTGAGGCGCTGCAACATTAATCACATCCGCAAGTAGCCCTGACTGCTGCGCCAAACCTGACAACACAAATGCCAAACTTTGCGGGCCGATATAAGATCTGCGCGGCCCCTGCCCATCAGGAAATATATCCAACACGACAGGCGCATCGCCTTGCTGCCACAGCGCAGCGGAGCCAAGCAAAGCGTCAGCGCCGGCTACGTTGCCTATACGTAAAAAGCATAGATCAATCCCAAGTGTATTGGCGCGAGCCCGACATACCTTTTCCATCTCACACTTGGCCACACCATAAGCATTGACTGGTTCAAGGACATCAGATTCATGAAAAGGAACACCATGCCCTGCACCATAAACAGCAGAGGAAGACGCAACGATAACCCGCCTCACATCAATAGAAGCGGCAGCATTGAGCGCCTGTTCAACCAGTGTCACATGTGCGGTCAGTGCGCTTTCATTCGTCTGACTTGCCTTTTGCGCATCACCCAGAAAGACAAAGAACCCATCAATGTCACCGAACAAATCAGTGTGCCGCAGCAAAGGGTCTAATACTGAGAAATCAGGCCAAGTAAGTGTATTTTTCAGTTCAGGCATTTCGTGCCGAAACTGCCAATCCACCTGCAAATTTCGCGCGTCACCCAAAGACCAAACGGCACGTAATAGACGCCCAATTCGGCCAGATGCGCCTAAAAAGATGTACCGGTAAGAATTGCCAGCGTGAGGGGCTTTATGAGAATTTAACATTGGCTACACATCGATGTCTTGCGCAGGGCGCGAGATCAGCACCGAGCCACGTACATCAAGCGCACTGAGGTCAGACGTCTGCGGCAAACGTCCCGCAGAGACGGCATCGCCAAACAAACCGTCAGCAATCGCAATACCGACAAGAAAGACCGCGGCCGAGACACCGTTTATCAAAGATCCGCGGCCACGCGCACCGTTTGACCCATCTGAAACTCGCGCTTTTGCAACACCAAGTCGTTCGATCGCGGGCAGAGACCAAAAATCTTTACCAGACAGAAGGGACACTTGTTCCTCAAGTGTCATATCATCGACAAGCTGCTCTACCGGTTTCAACGCCGTATCCTTGTAAATCAGTGACCCGCTAGACGGCCATGTAAAGAAAATCTAACTTTAGGTATTTTGGTAGACCAAAGAGGTTACACAGTTTTCACGCTTTTCGCGGTCAAGATACAGGGCGAGGTCCAGCTACCACGCGTTGTATTGTAAATATTTACCAGACATTTCAATTTTAACTCGGTCACCTTTGGGATGCTCGACCCGGGTCAGCGACATATCGAAATCAATTGCAGACATAATCCCATCGCCAAATTTCTCATGGATAAGCGCCTTAAGAGTCGGACAATACACACCAACAATTTCATAAAAGCGGTAAATGCAGGGATCGGTTGGCACAGCCTGATCCCAAACTTTGGTTGGGCTTTCCTCTAGGACTGAAATTGCATCATCAGACAGGCCTAAAAGCGCGCCAAGGGCCGCCGCTTTATCAGCAGGAAACGCATTCATCCCCATGCATGCGGAATGCGTGAAAATCGGGCTCATGCCAATCGCTTCAGCGATACCTTCCCACGTCAGGTCCGCTTTCTTTTTGGCTGCGATAATTTGAACTGTTACGTCTTCTTTCATAAGCATGAGATACTCCTGTTACCGTTAAGATTTAGTCAAAAGCCAATGTGGCAAGGATAAGACTCAAGAGAGCCAAAACCCCACAAAGTGTTTTCCAAAACCGCTCTGGATTGCGTTCTGCAAGCGGCACGTGACGACGCGCGCTGTAACTGACTGAAGGTGCACGCAGATTGGCTCCAAATTCTGACAGCGCATCATGGCGGCGCGCTGGATCAGGGTTGACGGCTTTGGCCAAAGCATCATCCAGCCAAGCGGGCATAGGATGTGCATCATCACGCGCATTGCGATACCGCAGTCGCAATTGATCACGCGTATTGCGCACTTTGCCAACTTGCGTGCCATAGGGCAGCGTTCCCGTAAGCATCTCGTATGCGATCACACCCAGCGAAAACAAATCAGAGCGCCAGCTGACCGGAGCGCCAGAAAAATATTCAGGCGCGGTGTATTGCAATGTGCCAAGAATTCCATCCTCTTCGCGCAAAGGTGCAGCCTCTTGCACACCCGCGACATAAGTCGCGCCGAAATCAATAATTTTAACAACGCCATCAGTGTCGATCATAATATTTTCGGGCCGCAAATCTTGGTGCAACATTTCACGTCGATGAAATGCGCGCAGACCACGTATCACCTGTTCTAAAATATCGCGCACTTGCTCAAAGCTTGGCTTAGGGTTGTCTTGCATCCATTGACGCAAGGTCTGACCTTCGATGAAATCAGTGACCACATATAGACCCGAACGTGGCCCAATAAGTGCGGGTGCGCCCAAAACATGTGCGTTATCAATTCGGCGTGCTATCCAGTCTTCCATCAAAAAACGCCGCAAACCATCAGCGTCATCTTTCAAGTCTGAAGCAGGTATTTTTAAAGCAACTTTTTCACCATCAATGGTTTTGGCGAGGTAGATATGTGAGCGGTGATTGGCGTGCAATTGTCGCAAAATGGTTAGTCCATCTATGACAGCGCCCTCGCGCGGCAAAGGTGGGATTGGTAACGTTTTTGCAGCCATATCAAATTGGGTCTGATCCCCATTGGGCAGCGCTTCAATCCGTACAATCTGAACCGTCAAATTGTCAGAACTTCCCGCGGCAAGCGCGTCGTCCAATATTTTTTGGGCTGCAGCCTCCAGTGTTGGAGACTCAAGAATAACATCGGCGACGGCACGTGAGTGCCAATGTTCATGCACGCCATCTGTCGTCAAAACAAACACATCACCTAGCGCGATTGGTTCGCACATATAGTCGATTTCTACATGAGATGCCGCACCGATCGCCTTTGACAAAACAATTTCGCCAGCGCCCAAAGACACATGATGATCTGCAGTCAGAGGCTCTAAACTTTGACCCGAAAGTCGCCAAATACGGCTATCGCCAACATGAAAAAGATGCGCGGTATGGGCTTTGAAAACCACAGCAGCCAAAGTGCAAACATGGCCATGATCCACGTCATACAGGCCTGCGAAGCCATTCTGCGCATAAAGCCAAGCGTTGGCGGCAGATATCACACGAGACACTGAGGTTTTAACAGTCCAAGCGTCTGGTGTGCTGTAGTAATCGGTCAAAAGACTTTTAACGATTGTCTGAGATGCTATCGAAGAAACCTCAGACGTAGAAATTCCATCAGCAAGAGCCACCGTGATGCCCTTAAACGACAATGCGCGTTCGTCAGGAACGAGCGCGCCATGAAAGTCTTGGTTGCGTGACTTTTGTCCAGCACTAGACGCCTGACCAATACTGACCGAAAGCGAAGGGGGCGTGGACTGTTCATCAAGCAAAGCAACCAACTTTCAAAAGAGTAATCCAGCCCAATGGGCCGGATTAGGGTCGATTATTCTACAGTTGTTCCAACAGCGCCAGAAACATTACGCTTAGGGGACGTTTTGAAATGGGTTGCGTAAATCATGCCGCCCACGAACGTCAGACCACCAACAAGGTTGCCCAAAACAACAGGAATTTCATTGTAGATAAAGTAGTCCGCCCAAGTGAACTGACCGCCAAGCATAATGCCAGATGGAAACAAGAACATGTTCACAATCGAATGCTCAAATCCAAGGTAGAAAAACACAATGATAGGCATCCACATCGCCATGATTTTACCTGAAACAGAGTTGGACATCATCGCCGCCACAACACCTGTCGACACCATCCAATTGCACATGACAGCTCGAATAAAGACAGTCAAAAGACCTGCCCCGCCAGCCGCAGCATAGCCCAATGTCCGCGCCTCACCGATTTGACCAATTTTTACACCAACCGCGTTTGGTTCCGCTGAAAAGCCCATGGTGAAAATGATCGCCATGAAAACGGCTGTGGTCAGCGCGCCCGCAAAGTTACCACAAAACACAAGGCCCCAGTTTCGAAAAACACCTTTCCACGTCATCCCTGGGCGTTTGGCAATCACCGCCAAAGGCGCGAGTGTAAAGACGCCCGTCAACAAATCGAACCCCAAAAGATAGAGCATGCAAAACCCTACGGGGAACAACAAAGACGCCACAAGGAAGTTGCCTGTGTTGACCGCAATGGTCACCGCAAAAGCAGCAGCCAATGCAAGGATCGCGCCGGCCATGTAGGATCGTATCAAAGTATCCTTGGTAGACATGAGAATTTTGGATTCGCCGGCTTCGATCATTTTCGCAGCAAACTCGGCTGGTTGCACATATGCCATGTGATTTTGTCCCTAACTTATTTTCTGAAAATTTGGATCAAAGGCCCAAAAGAACGGTGCCGTCCTCGACCTTGATCGGGAAAGAGGCTGTTTGCCCTTCGTCGGCACCTTGTGCGGTGCCTGTTTCAAGTGAGATGACCCAGTTGTGCAAAGGGCATGTGACGCAGCCGTCATGCACGATCCCTTGGCTCAGTGGGCCGTTTTTGTGTGGGCACTTATCTTCCAGCGCAAACACACGATCATCAGTTGTTCGAAACACGGCAATGGTCATGTCGCCATTTTTGACACAGCGCGATCCTTGGCGTGGAATATCGGTGACTTGGCCAATTGCGACCCAGTTTTGGGATTGAACATTCATTCTGCCGCCTCCAGTTTAAGATCAGCCATGGGAGAAAACTCATGCGCCTCTGCGCCAGCAACGCGCTCTGCCCAAGGGTCGATCTGCGCGAATTTCTGTGAGAATAAGAATTGCTTGTAGTACTCTTTGCGGGCGTCGTGATCGTTCATGATGACGTCTTGAATGTGATCGTACCCAACGCGGTCCGCCCATTTGTAAATCCGCTCAAGATAAAAACCCTGATCGCGGTACATCTGTGTCAAAGCGCCCACATATTCGAGCACTTCTTCTTCGGTTGCCACTTTGCCCAAAGGCGTTGTGCCTTGGATATGCAGACCAGCGGCGCCGCCGTACAGAATTTCGAACCCGCTATCAACACAGATGATGCCGATGTCTTTACAGGTGCTTTCCGAACAGTTGCGCGGACAACCAGAGACAGCGAGTTTGAGTTTTGCAGGTGCCCATGATCCCCAAAGCAGGTGCTCTAATTTGATGCCAAGGCCTGTGGAATCTTGCGTGCCAAATCGACACCAATCCTGCCCAACACATGTTTTCACTGTGCGCAAACCCTTGGCGTAAGCCGCGCCAGAAATCATGCCTGCATCGTTCAAATCTTTCCAAACGGGCAGCAGGTCTTCTTTTTTGACGCCAAGTAAGTCGATCCGTTGACCGCCTGTCACTTTGACCGTTGGGATCTCGAATTTGTCTGCAACATCCGCAATCGCACGCAACTCATCAGGGGTGGTCACACCACCAAACATACGCGGCACAACCGAATAGGTACCATCTTTTTGAATGTTCGCGTGCACACGTTCGTTGATGAAACGTGACTGCATATCATCGACATATTCACCCGGCCAATCGGATACGAGATAGTAGTTCAACGCGGGGCGACATTTCGCACACCCCTCTGGCGTGGACCATTCCAAATCTTGCATGACAGCAGGAATAGATTTCAATTCTTTCGCTTTGATCAAACGGCGCACGTGACCGTGGCTGTGCGCGGTACAACCACACATACCTTCAGCGTCTGGCAAGGCAAATGCGTCCCCCAAGGTCAGCGCCATCACGCCCTCGACAAGTCCGGTACACGTGCCACAGGACGCAGACGCTTTGGTATGCGCCCGCACATCGCCCAGCGTTGTCAGCCCGCCGTCTTGGATGGCTTTGACGATCTGGCCCTTGGAAATACCGTTACAGCCACAAATTTCTGCATCATCGGACAGATTGGCAATCGCGGCCAATGGATCGCCACCACCGCCACCTTGATAGGCTTGGCCAAAAATCAGCGTATCGCGCATCTCTTGGATGCTGTCACCTGATTTAAGCATCTCATTGTACCAGCCGCCATCAGCAACATCGCCGTACAAAACACAGCCGATGATTTTGTCGTCTTTGATAATCACACGTTTATACGTACCGCGCATCGCGTCACGCAAAACAATGTCTTCGCGGTCAGGACCTTCGCCAAATTCGCCCACAGAGTACAAGTTCACGCCTGTGACTTTAAGCTTGGTTGGCGTTTCAACATGTTTAAATTCAGCATCACTTGGGCCACTTAAATGCCCTGCAATCACACGCGCCATTTGATACAAAGGTGCAACAAGACCGTAGACCATGCCGCCGACTTCAACACATTCACCAACAGAATAGATGTTCGGATCAGAAGTGCGCAGGGTCGAATCTGTGACAATCCCGCGCCCCACTTCAAGACCCGATTCAGCAGCAAGCTGAGTATTTGGGCGAATGCCAACAGCCATCACAACCAGCGAGGCATCGATGACACGACCATCGGCAAGCTCGACACCTTCGACTTTTTCCGTGCCCAAAATCTGTTTGGTATTCGCTTCGCACAGCACCTCAATGCCACGCCCTTCCAACTCACGTTTCAGCAAAAACCCAGCAGCGGGATCAAGCTGACGTTCCATCAAAGATGGCATCAGGTGGATCACGGTGACATCCATACCCTGCATTTTCAGACCAGCTGCTGCTTCCAAACCAAGCAAGCCACCACCAATGACAACCGCGTTGCCACCCTTTTTGGCAGCTTCCATCATGCCATGCGTGTCGTCTAAATCGCGATAGGCCAAAACGCCTTTTAGCTTGTGCCCAGGCAATGGGATGATGAACGGGTTTGATCCTGTTGCGATCACCAACTTGTCGTAAGGTGCCGTGATGCCGCCCTCTGAGGTGACCGTTTTGGCCTCGCGGTCGATCTTGGTGACCTTTTCACCACGGTGCAGCGTCACGCCATGTTCAGCGTACCAGTCGTCGGAATGAATGATGATATCTTCGTATGTTTTCTCACCCGAAAGCACAGGCGACAACATGATACGATCGTAATTGACGCGTGGCTCGGCATTAAAAATCGTGACCTCGTAGGCATCGCCAGCTTCAAACAGATGCTCTAACATCCGGCCTGGCGCCATGCCATTTCCAACCACAACTAGTTTGAGTTTTTGTGTCATGTACACGTGTCCCGTTTTCGGAAACTGCACGTTGGGAAACAGGTATCAAGCAAAACGGACCGCATCCCTGACCTTTTAACAAAGATCACGTGCAGCGCCGTTGCTGCGCTCTCATCCGAGAGCAAATATCATTGGTGCCACGTCATTGTGGCTGGGCGTCTTCACCCTTGCTACCTCAAGCAATGCGCTCGATCACAATCCAGATCAAGGGAACGCGTTTTCCATTTGCAAAATTTAGCAGACTTTTGCGAATAGTTTATCCAGCGCCTAAAAAATACACGGAGCAAACACCCCTTCGATACATAAATAATCGCATTATCGTTCGCGAATCTAAGAGCGCGACTCGCCCAAGACGGTCATAGACGGTGGCTGGCTTGAACAACAATCTCATCGAGCCCCGTACCGTCACTTGCCACAAAAGCAATCAACTGCGCCTTCATCCTTGGGTCCCAAAAATCAGAAATGTGGTCTGCCACTCCCTGTGTCTGATCAATTTTAGGTTGTGTTTTGAAAAATGCAGCAATCTGGTTGGCCATACGGATCATGCTATCTGGCGACATCTATGTCTCCTGTTTCTATACGCAACGGATGAGAAAAAACATCAAAACCCTGCCCGCGCGCAAAAGCCGCAAGGGTCACACCAGCCTTATCTGCAACATCCACAGCAAGGGCGGTCGGGGCGGAAACTGCAATCAAAACGGGGCATCCGGCCATGGCCGTTTTTTGCACCATATCGACGGAAATGCGACTGGTTATGATAAATGCACCGCTGCGTGTATCAATACCCGCACGCGCCAAGGCCCCGATAACTTTGTCCAACGCATTGTGCCGTCCGATATCTTCGCGCACCAACACAACCCCCTTGCTGGGCAGTAAAAACCCAACGGCATGGACCGCACGCGTAGCATCATGCAGCGGTTGCTGAGCGCGCAACTGCACGCTGGCGGTGCCAACGTCTTTGGCTGTCAAAAGCCCCCTAGATAAGGGCAGGACCGGTAAAGGGCGCATCGCTTCGCTCAAGCTATCGATCCCACATAACCCGCACCCAACTGGACCAGCCATGTGCCGCCGCCGCGCGTCTAAAGCTTGAGATTTTTCCGGCGTTAACCAAAGCTGCGCCTCAAGGCCCGTCTCATGTGTCGCAATATCCAAGCGTTCGATATCAGATACCTGCGAAATAAAGCCTTCGGTCAAAGCAAAACCATAGGCGAAATCTTTCACGTCTTGCGGACTCGCCATCATCACAGCCTGCGTCGTGCCATTGCACGTCAGCGCGACGGCAACCTCTTCGGGCAAACAATGCCCCGCCATATGTCTAAATGTTTCCATGCGCCCGCTTTACTCTGCCGCAGGAATGACGCGGCGCGACTGCACGGCTTGCGATGCATAATCTGTTTGCCAGTCACTTGGCCCATTTGACAGACTCACTTGTACGGCTGTCACCTTGTATTCGGGGCAATTGGTTGCCCAATCGGAATAGTCCGTAGTGATTACATTCGCCTGCGTATCGGGATGGTGGAACGTGGTGTAAACAACTCCTGTGCTGACACGATCAGTGATCTTCACGCGCAAAGATGTCTCACCCGCACGCGAAGTCAGCCGCACCCAATCTCCATCATTGATCCCCCGCACTTCAGCGTCATGAGGATGCACTTCTAGCCAATCTTGATCATGCCACACAACGTTATCTGTTCGCCGCGTTTGCGCACCAACATTGTATTGCGACAGGATCCGTCCTGTAGTCAAAAGCAACGGAAAACGCGGACCTGTACGCTCATCAGTGGCGATGTATTCAGTGACCATAAATCGCCCTTTACCACGCACGAAGCCACCGACATGCATCAATGGGGTTCCCTCAGGATGCTCAGCGTTGCAAGGCCATTGCACCGACCCTTTGTCATCCAAAAGCTGATACGATACATGCGCAAATGACGGCGTGGTCGCGGCGATTTCATTCATGATCTCGCTTGGATGTGTATATGTCCAATCCGCCCCCATCGCATTCGCCAGCATTTGGGTCACTTCCCAATCGCCATACCCATTGCGCGGGGCCATAACTTTGCGCACGCGATTGATACGACGCTCGGCATTGGTGAAAGTACCGTCTTTTTCCAAAAACGTCGATCCGGGCAAAAATACATGAGCGTAATTGGCGGTCTCGTTCAAAAATAGATCATGCACGATGACGCATTCCATAGCTGCTAAACCAGCAGCGACATGTTTAGTGTCTGGATCGGATTGCAAGATATCTTCGCCCTGACAATAGAGCCCTTTAAAGGTGCCATCGACAGCGGCATCAAGCATATTCGGGATACGAAGCCCTGCTTCAGGGTCGATTTTCACCCCCCAAAGGCTTTCAAAAACATCGCGCACATCGCTATTTTTCACATGACGATACCCTGGCAACTCATGCGGAAAAGATCCCATATCACAGGCACCTTGCACATTGTTTTGCCCCCGAAGTGGATTCACACCAACGCCTTCGCGGCCAATGTTTCCAGTCAACATGGCAAGGTTAGCGATAGCCATAACGGTTGTGGACCCTTGGCTGTGCTCTGTCACCCCAAGCCCATAGTAAATCGCACCATTTCCGCCGGTGGCGAACAAGCGCGCTGCGGCGCGCAGTTCACCCGCATGGACGCCAGTCAACAACGTCGTGGCTTCGGGGCTATGCTTGGAATCAGAGACAAAAGCGGCATAATCAAGAAATTCATCCCAATCGCAGCGTGTGCGAATATAGTCTTCATCCATCAAACCTTCAGTAACGATTACATGCGCAATCGCAGTCACCACGGCAACGTTAGTACCGGGGCGCAGCGGCAAATGGTGGGCGGCAGAAATATGCGGGGACTTCACCAAATCAATACGGCGCGGATCAATCACGATCAGCTTAGCGCCTTGGCGCAAACGCTTCTTAAGGCGTGAGGCAAAAACCGGATGGCCATCCGTTGGATTAGCCCCAATAACCACCACCACATCGCTGTGTTCAACACTGTCAAAGTCCTGTGTTCCCGCAGAAGTCCCGAATGCTTGCCCCAACCCATACCCCGTCGGCGAATGGCAAACGCGCGCACAGGTGTCGGTATTGTTATTGCCGAATACAGCCCGCGCCAATTTTTGCACCAGATAGGTTTCCTCGTTGGTGCAGCGGCTTGACGTAATCACCCCGATTGATTTTTGCCCGTATTTTTTTTGCAAGCTGCGCATCTTTTTTGCGGCAAAGCCAAGAGCGTCATCCCATGATACTTCGCGCCATGGCTCATCGATGGTATCGCGGATCATGGGCGAAGTAATGCGATCACTGTGGCTGGCGTAGCCATAGGCAAAACGACCTTTGACACAGGAATGTCCGCGGTTCGCTTTGCCGTTTTTATAAGGCACCATACGCACCAAAGTATCGCCGTTCAATTCAGCTTTAAACGAACAGCCAACCCCGCAATAAGCGCAGGTTGTCACAACAGATTTGGTAGGTGTGCCCAACTCAATCACTGATTTTTCTTGCAGCGTTGCAGTTGGGCAGGCCTGCACGCAAGCTCCGCAACTCACGCAATCAGACGACATAAAGTCATCCAACTTGGTGCCCGCAGAAATACGGCTATCAAAACCGCGCCCCTCCATCGTCAATGCAAAGGTACCCTGAACTTCTTCGCAAGCCCGCACACAACGCGAGCACGCGATACATTTGGAGGGCTCATAGGTGAAATACGGATTACTTTCGTCTTTCGGCATGTATTTCGGGTTTGGCCTCGTCGCAGTGCGCGTCACAAAATGCGTATCTTTTGCATTGTACCGCACATCACGCAGACCAACGACACCAGCCATGTCTTGCAATTCGCAATCGCCATTGGCCGCACAGGTCAGGCAATCCAAAGGATGATCCGAAATGTAGAGTTCCATCACCCCTTTGCGTAGCTTTTGCACTTTTGGCGTTTGGGTTTTGACCACCATGCCCTCGGTCACCGGCGTGGTACACGACGCAGGCAAACCGCGTCGTCCTTCGATTTCAACCGAACATAAGCGGCATGATCCAAAGGCTTCCAAATTGTCAGAGGCACATAGTTTTGGTACCGCGATCCCAGCTTCTGCAGCGGCGCGCATCACCGAAGTACCTTCAGGCACCGTGACCTCAAAGCCATCAATCACCAATGTGACAGGCGTGCCGAATTTGGCAGGTGTCCCCATGTCGCGATCATCTTGCAGGCCCGTTTTGCCAGCCTCACTCCAAGGGATTATGAAATCTTTCATGTCGATGCCTCCACTTTTGAGACGAAATCATCGGGGAACTGCGTGAGCGCAGACATGACAGGATAGGGGGTAAACCCGCCCAAAGCGCAAAGCGACCCGTCTCGCATCGTATCACATAAATCGGTCAAAAGCTCTTTCGCAGTCGCGTCCCCAGCTGCGATGCGATCAATCGTTTCAACCCCACGCACAGCGCCAATCCGGCACGGTGTGCATTTTCCACAGCTTTCTATTGCGCAAAATTCCATTGCAAATCGCGCCATTGATAGCATGTCCGTTGTGTCATCAAACACCACGACACCAGCATGGCCAATCAATCCGCCAGCGGCGTCAAATTCTTCATAACCGATCAATGTGTCGAACTTTTCAGGCGGCATATAAGCCCCTAAAGGTCCGCCCACTTGAACCGCTTTCACCGGTTTACCTGATGCCGTACCTCCGCAAATATCAGTGATCAATTCACCCAAAGGGATGCCAAAAGGGACTTCAAACAGTCCGCCATGTGCGACATTTCCGGCGATCTGCAACGCAGTCGTTCCACGTGAACGCCCAATGCCGAAATCTTTGTAAAACGCGGCACCTTTTTCAAAGATGACAGGCACCGTTGCAAGAGACAAAACATTATTCACCACCGTGGGCTTTCCGAACAAACCTTCAAGTGCAGGAAGCGGTGGTTTAGCCCGTACAACACCACGTTTGCCTTCCAAAGAATTCAAAAGTGATGTTTCCTCACCGCAGACATACGCCCCTGCGCCGACGCGTACTTCGAGATAAAAAATGCGACCCGAACCAAGTACATTTGCCCCCAAAAGCCCCACATCCAACGCCTGCTTGATGGCTTTGTTCATTACCGACATGGCATCAGGATATTCAGAGCGCAAATAAATGTAGCCTTGCGTGGCACCGACCCCGAGCCCTGCGATGATCATGCCTTCGATCAGACAAAATGGATCACCCTCGATCAACATACGGTCAGCAAACGTACCGCTGTCCCCTTCATCGGCATTACACACAATGTATTTTTGATCGGCCTTGGCCCCCAGCACGGTGTTCCATTTGATCCCTGTAGGAAATCCAGCACCGCCACGTCCGCGCAAGCCAGACTTAGTAACCTCATCTATGATATCTTGCTCCACCATGGATAGGGCGCGATTGAGCCCCAAAAGTCCGCCCTGAGCCTTGTAATCTTCCAAGTTCAACGGATCGATCACCCCACACCGCGCAAAGGTGATCCGTGTTTGTTTAGCGAAAAAGGGAATATCCTCGACCGCGCCCAATGATGATAAAGTTCCATCCAAAAGCGCGGGAACATCGCAGAGTTGCACAGCGCCATAAGCCTGCCGTCCCGTGCCTCTGTCAACTTCAACCAAAGGTTCCAGCCAAACCATGCCACGCGATCCGTTACGAATTAACTCGATTTTCAACCCACGGGAATTTGCTTCATCAGCAACAGCTTGGGCAAGCTCATCTGCCCCTAAAGCTTTGGCAGCACTGTCTAAGGGAACATAGATTTTCATACGTCCACCTCTTCCAAAATTTGCGCCATGCGGCCTGTGTCAACACGACCTATGACCTTGCCGTCCACCATCGCAGCTGGGCCGCAAGCGCAGAGCCCAAGGCAATACACAGGCTCAATGGTGACAGATCCGTTGGCCGTGGTCCCGTGCCATTGTAAGCCGAGTTTTGCCAAAGTGGCCTCGGCCAAATCATTGGCACCAACCGCTTGGCACGCCTCTGCACGGCAAATTTTGATAACATGCCGGCCTGCGGGTGCCCCTTTGAAATCATGATAAAAAGACAAGACACCATGCACCTCAGCAGCACTGATATTCAACGTTTGCGCAAGCAGTGGAACTGCGGCCTGAGGCACATATCCGAATGTGCCTTGCAGATCGTGCAACATCGGCAAAAGCGGGCCCTCTCGTGATTGCGTTTGTGCAATTATGTCCAAAATCGCCGCATCTGTCGGCTGGTCATGAGGGGGGCGCATCGCGTGTCCTTTGTACTGTTGGCTTAGATGAGCACGCCTGGGCCCTCAATTTCAACCATCAACTTAACGAAACAACGCATGCCCTGATGTGCAAATTTTTATGATCTAAAAGCCATTCCATGCAAAACCTCGCACAACCCAGCCAATTTCTTATTTGACCTTTACACGTCGCAAGAACGGCGAAATTCGAAAAGAGGCTGCAGATGAGGCGCGTGAACGTGTTCGCAAAACTGGTGTGTTTTTCGATGTACCACTTTTGGCTTCGCGGAACACGATATATAGACCCGACATAATGATGATGCTCGCTCCGAGAATAGTGGCCATATCAATGGATTCACCGAAGAAAAGCGTACCAAAAATTGTGGCCCAAATAATTTGTGAATACTGCATTGGGGCGACGATGGCCGCCTCGGACGCTTTATAGGCGATGATCAAAAAGACCCCTCCTGTGAAGCCAAGCAACGACAGCGCACCGATACCACCAAGGTCGTTAATCGGCATCGGTTTATAGGCGATGGTCATCAAACCACCCATGATCACAAAATTTGCCACCATAGGATACAGCATCAGCACAACAGTTCGCTCTTCACGGCCAACTTTACGCACGATAATCGACGCAAGCCCGCCGACAAAGGCACAGGTCAAAGCGGCAAGGTGGCCCAATGTGAATTCTGTAGCACCAGGCCTAAGCACCACGAACACTCCGATCAATCCCACAACTACAGCGCCCCACCGGTGCACCCCAACGCGTTCACCAAGTACAGGGATAGAGAGAATTGTGATAAGCAGCGGCGTGGCAAACAAAATGGCATAAACTTGGGCGAGCGGCAAAACCGTAAACGCATAAAAGGCACACATCGCGTTTGTCGTCGCGCAGGCAGTTCTCAACGCAGTCCACCACGGGTGAACAGGGCGTAAATGACCAGATGTTTTGTCACGCATCAGCATGAAGGTCACGAGCGGAAAGGAAAACAGCGTAGAGAAAAAGATCATCTGAAACGGCGAATAGGACACGCCCAGATATTTAATCACAGCGTCATGACTCGCAAAAACAGCGAAAGCGAATAGAGCGTAAAAAGCACCGGAGATATTCATATGCTGTCTTTCCGAGATATCAGTTGGCAGTAACTGAATATGGTTATTAATTTGTTGCAAGTGTTCTTTACGCGTGCCTCTCTGGCAAGAGCACATCACATATCATGCATAAAAAATACACGGAAACACACGACCTGCGGCTATTGCGGCGCACATACGGCTTTGACGCTCACAAATAAAACGCGCTACGCGTTGCAGTCCACCTCAGGCGCCGCGCCTTTACGATGGATGAAATCCATCGTGTATCGTTTGCTTGGGGGGCCCGAAGTTTTTTGACTAAGACGATAAAAGCCGAGACACCATTTCCAGCGCCTCGGCCTTGTGCATTTTCACAGTATCTTAAAGGCTTGCAGTCAAAGCCTCGATGATTTTATCACCCATCTCGGTTGTCGAAATAGCGGTAACGCCCTCTTCGCCAAGCAAGTCAGCTGTGCGCGCGCCGCCAGCCAAAACAGTCTCAATCGCTGTTTCCAAACGGGTTGCTTCATCGCCTTGGTCGAATGAATAGCGCAGCGCCATTGCAAAGGACAAAACACACGCGATTGGGTTTGCTTTACCTTGGCCAGCAATATCTGGTGCGGAACCATGCACTGGTTCGTACATGGCTTTAGGGCGGCCATTCGCCATTGGCAGACCCAAAGACGCGGATGGCAACATGCCGAGCGAGCCAGTGAGCATCGCTGCGCAATCAGACAGGATATCGCCGAACAGGTTGTCGGTCACGATCACGTCGAACTGCTTTGGCGCACGTACCAACTGCATCGCGCCGTTGTCAGCGTACATGTGCGACACTTCAACTTCGGGGTAATCGACAGCAACTTCATTAACGACATCGCGCCACAAGATGCCCGATTCCATCACGTTGGCTTTTTCCATGGAACACAAACGTTTGTCGCGCTTCATCGCCAATTCGAACGCAGCGCGTGCAGCGCGTTCAATTTCGCTTTCGGTGTAGCGCTGGGTGTTGATGCCCACGCGTTCGTTGTTTTCTGTGAAAATACCACGCGGCTCACCAAAGTAGATGCCCGAGGTCAATTCCCGCACGATCATGATATCGAGACCGGCAACGATGTCTTTTTTCAGCGATGAGAAATCGGCCAAAGCGTCAAAACACTGTGCAGGGCGCAAGTTCGCGAACAGATCCATTTCTTTACGCAGACGCAAAAGGCCACGCTCAGGCTTTACGGAAAAATCGAGATCGTCGTATTTTGGACCACCCACAGCACCAAGCAAAACAGCATCTACGCTTTGCGCTTTTTCCATGGTCTCGTCAGAGATCGGCGCGCCGTGCTTGTCGTAGGCAGCACCGCCCACAAGATCGTGAGACACGTCAAATTTAAGGCCGCGTTTGTCACCGAACCAGTCGATCACTTTGACGACTTCCGCCATCACTTCAGGGCCAATACCGTCACCGGGCAGAATGAGAATAGATGGCGTGCTCATGTCGTGGTTTCCTTGTATCAAAATGTTGATCTCGCGTACCCGACAAGGGTCGAAACGTCAAGGAATGGAACATTTTAGACGACATAATATTGAGGCTACACAGCACCATAACAAACCATGTGACATGCATAATCAAAGCCACATCTACGGCACAGCTTTGCGCCGAGCCTTATGGCCGCGCAAGGTCCACCCAAACAAGGCCATGCCGAAACAAAGGCCCTTCTGCGTTCGAAGAATTTGACCATTCAACACCTGTCGCAACGACAGTAAACTCAGCAGACGGCAAAACATAATCCACCCGTAGGTTGCCCGGAACAGGATCATCCCAATCCGCGGTATCAAGCGCGGCATCGCCCGTGTGCGTGTCATTGGCAATACTTGCGGCAAACTGTGCACGGGGCTGAGGGTCTTGCAAGCGCGGGTCTGCCAAAAGCTGTTGCATATCTGCGTGGTGGCCTCCTCCATCGTTTGGATCAAGGTTGGCATCACCGAGAAAAATGAATGGACCAGTTGGTGCGGGCGTATCGATCCGACCATCCAAATAGTGTCGCCAAAACGCAATCTCATCAGCATTGCGCCAACCATTGCGGTCCTCATCCCCATCGAAAACAGGTGTGGTTGCATAGAAAGCCAACAAATTAAGAGATTTCAGCCCCCATGTGATCGGCACATCCCAATGGCTGCTGGAAGACAAGCGTAGGACATCTAAATCTTGCGCATCAAAATACGAATTCGGCAAACGCGCGTCCGGCAAGTCACGCCACAGCAACGTTGAAAAGTCGCGTAAGCCATCAACATCAATGGGCAAACGCGACAACAAAGCGAGTCCGCCTTGTCCATGAAATGCACCAAAAGACTGCGCGTCTTGTTGTTCACCCAAAATACCGTTTTTATTCAAATCACGGCCAGTTGCCAAACCTGCATTACTTATCCGACTCAAGACATAGGGGTACTCTGCACCAGCTTGAGTGAACGCCGCAGCAAGCGCGCGTGCCGTATGACCGTCAAAATCAGTATCAATGCCCGTGAGCAAAATCACATCTGGATTGATGTTTTCAATATGAGCAATCGCATGTGAAACCTGTGCATCCTTGCCGGATAAAATATCGCGGACCAACAGCCCCGGCCCTTTGCGCGACAACTCAGGATTCCACGTCGCGACACGCAGAACATCTTGTGCAAACAGCGCATTTGGTAAAAGAAAAAAACAAAAGATCAGCGCTGAGCGGATCACGCTGGCATATGTTCAAGATCAGAGGCCGCATAAGCTTGGCGGCGCTTGCCTTCGATCATATGCGCGATGCGGTGCATCGCAATCCCGCGCATAAACAAAGAGGACGGCAAAAAGGCCCAAACGGCAACAGTCCAAATCATCGACTGATAGTTCCCAAGCGCTATAGCGCCAAACAAGTTTGAAGCAGATTGCAAAACAAATGGAATGACAAACGGTAATGCAAACCCCAGCACCGTATTAACCCTTGCGTCACGCTTCAAACGCGACACAACATCACCGCCAGCGGTGGGGTCAAACGTCGGCAAATTAATCCAAACGTTGAACGATCCTGATGTCGACGGCCAACGCCGTTGCTGCAACAACAGTAAAAAAATCGACAACGAGATCAGCGAAGAGAGGTAGGAAATTCCCGCGCAGACACGCATGAGATTGACGTGATAATCTCCGGAATTTTCAGGCAAGGCGAGCACCATAAGCCGCACGGGCGAATACGGGAAATCCAGCACAAAGCCGATCAAAGCACCAACAGCAGTGACAAACTCACTAATAATCGTTGGTTCAGAGGCACCCTTACAAATTATTGTCAGCAGAAAGATAGTCGCAAAAAGCGATAGAAACCGCACACGATTGAATGGCGGGGCATCACGAAATTCAACAAGACCAGGGTAGGCAGACAAATATTCGAAAAAGGTCAGCGCAGCACCAAACAGCGCGACAAGCGCGACAACTTGAGCAGAGTCAGGTGACACGTTTGGAAGCATCATAGACGGCGTGACGATCAACGCCACGACAAGTATAGCACGCACGAATGCGCCGACCACACGGTTCACCACTGTCCATTTCCCTTCAAACTGGCCGTGCATGATACGATGCCACACACTTTTTCCATTTTGACTTCGCCAATAATGGCGATCCGCCTCAATATTGCCCAATTTTTGCCTTTTTTCATCAATTTCAGCAAGTCACCCTTAAGGTTAACAACAAGATTAAGGCCGTTTCGTGGACAAAGCGGTGCGATTTTGCATCATTGGCCCGAAAAATTAGCGCAAATTATGTTCACGACACTACATATAGATCCAGCTGCGCATCTCACCCAACCGCATTCAATACCATTAACCATCAATCGCGCGCTTTAACATGACGGCATGCAAACGGGCGTGCACCAAATGTCCCAATCGACAGTATTTTAACGGTAACTGCGGCGCGGCGAATCTATTCCGGTGAAGTCCTTGAAATGGATTTAATCGGCAGCGTTTGGTGAACGAAAAACGGCGACCAAATTGGCCGCCGTTTTCAATTATTATACCGTTAGGATTAGACCCAAGGGCGCGCTTGCTGCATTGATGCTTCGAACGTTTCAATAGCGGCTTTTTTCGCCATGGTCAGGCCAATGTCATCGAGACCTTCAAGCAAGCAATGCTTTTTATGTGCATCAACTTCAAACGGGAATTCTTGACCATCTGAGGTGGTCACGACTTGACCGATAAGATCAATGGTCATCCGCGCATTGGACCCTTTTTCAGCGTCAGACATCAACACATCGACAACCTCTTGTGGCATCACGATTGGCAAGATGCCGTTCTTAAAGCTGTTGTTGTAAAAGATGTCTGCGAAAGACGTAGAGATGATGCATTTGATGCCAAAATCCGCAATCGCCCAAGGGGCGTGCTCGCGTGATGAGCCACAGCCGAAGTTATCGCCTGCAATCAAAATTTCAGCAGAACGGTACTGAGGTTTATTGAGAACGAAGTCTTCAATCTCAGTGCCATCACGGTTGAACCGCATCTCATCAAACAGGTTTTTGCCAAAGCCTGTGCGCTTGATAGATTTGAGGTGCACTTTTGGGATGATCATATCAGTATCGATATTCACAAGTGGCATCGGCGCAGCAACGCCTGTGATTTTTTCAAATTTTTCCATAATGCCTCTCCTTACATCAAATCACGAACATCGGTCAGACGACCGGTGAGTGCAGCGGCAGCAGCCATGCCAGGGCTGACAAGGTGCGTACGACCTTTGTACCCTTGGCGACCTTCAAAATTGCGGTTCGATGTGGATGCACACCGCTCGCCTTCGGCCAATTGATCGGGGTTCATCGCAAGGCACATAGAGCAGCCCGCCATACGCCATTCAAAACCAGCGTCTTTGAAAATCTGGGCAAGACCTTCTTCTTCGGCTTGCGCACGCACAAGACCAGAACCAGGCACGATCATAGCGCGCATGCCTTCTTTGATCTTTTTGCCTTTGAGGATTTCAGCAGCAGCACGCAAATCTTCGATACGACCGTTGGTGCAAGAGCCGATAAAGACGGTGTCGATTTCGATGTCTGTCAATTTTTGACCAACTTCGAGACCCATGTAAGCGATAGAGCGTCGAACGGCTTCAACCTTACCACCTTCAAAGCTTTCGGGCGCGGGCACAACACCGGTGATTGGCAGAACGTCCTCAGGCGAGGTGCCCCACGTCACAACAGGCTGAATATCTTCGCCTTTGAGTGTCACAACCTTGTCGAATACAGCACCTTCGTCAGTGAAGAGTGTTTTCCACCACGCCAAAGCTGCATCCCACTGTTCACCTTTTGGCGCATGTGGGCGACCTTTGACGTAAGCATATGTAGTCTCATCAGGTGCGATCAGACCAGCGCGTGCGCCGCCTTCAATCGCCATGTTACAAACCGTCATGCGTCCTTCCATGGACAGATTGCGGATCGCTTCGCCTGTGTATTCGATCACGTACCCAGTACCACCACCGGTGCCAGTTTCGCCGATCACAGCCAAGGTAATGTCTTTCGCGGTCACACCGGGTTTCAGCTTGCCAGTGATTTCCACTTTCATGTTCTTACCCTTACGCTGGATCAGCGTTTGGGTGGCCAGAACATGTTCAACTTCGGACGTGCCGATACCGTGGGCAAGCGCGCCGAATGCGCCATGCGTTGCTGTGTGACTGTCACCACAAACAACGGTCATACCGGGCAAAGTCCAACCTTGCTCAGGGCCAACGATGTGCACGATGCCTTGGCGCACGTCAGACACAGGGTAGTAATGCACGCCGAATTCTTTGGCGTTGGTGTCGAGCGCTTCAACTTGAATACGGGACTCTTCGTTGGCAATCACGCCAGACACACGGTCCAGCGTTGTCGGAACGTTGTGATCCGGCACCGCGATTGTTTTGTCGGGCGCGTGCACTTTACGGCCAGTCATGCGCAGACCTTCGAAGGCTTGTGGCGATGTCACTTCGTGAACGAGGTGGCGATCAATGTACAACAGTGTTGTGCCATCTTCAGCTTCGTGGGCTACGTGTGCATCCCAGATTTTGTCATAGAGTGTCTTCGGGGCGGTCATGTCGCTCTCCGTGGATTGTCAAAAGGAAAAGTCTGCGTGGTTTTGGGCACACCATGAGGGCGTGCAAAAGCTGTCCTTAGCCCCGAAGTCGGGCAAGCACCGAGAGCGTCGCACCATGAAACCGCCAAGGCAGTCGTGCGCGATCATCCATATCAAAAACACGTTTCATAGGGCTTCACATAAAGGCTTCCGCTGAGTCTCGCAAGGCTTAGCAGCGCCAAACCTACATATCCCCTACGCTCTGCTTGCCCGCACAACCACTGCTGTGCCATGCTGACCGAAAAGGATGCGTCGTTTGGAGCCAATACAGTTCACCGATATTCTGACCACGACCGGGGCTGATGCGATTGACTTTGTCAAAAGTCTCAGCCGCAAATGGCAGTTTTATCAATTGCTTATCTTGCTTGGCACCCTAGGCGTTTCGCTGCTTTGCGCCCACTTTACCCGCTTGCGTTTACGCACATGGATGCGCACGCTGGAAGGTCGCCCCAAATGGCAACTCCGATCTTTATTACAAATCGAAAAACGGCTTTGGCTCATTCTTTGGCTGGTGATGCTTTGGGCGATCTATGTCGTGATGCAAGAAATCACATGGCCCTCACGGTCCTATCTGATCGGCATTGTCGCACGCCTGACAACGGCGTGGTTGCTGGTTGGCTTTGCTGCACGTCTGGTGAAAAACCGGCTCGTGCGACGCTTGGTGACATGGGCGCTTTGGATCTACGCCACACTTTACTTCCTAGGGTTGCACCTGCGTGCGGCTGCCTTTCTTGATTCCATTGCGATCAATTTAGGCGGGCTTGACTTGTCTTTGCTCACCGTCATGAAAGCATTCATTCTCACTGGAATTTTGTTCACATTCGCACGCACGACCTCGGTTCAAGCCTCCAACAGAATCCGCAAAAACGAAGATATTTCACCGTCAATGCGCGTGCTTATGGTGAAAATGCTGCAAGTTGGGCTCTATGGTGCCGCTGCTTTTATGGGGCTGAAAGCCGTAGGGTTTGATCTAACGGGGCTGGCAGTCTTATCTGGCGCCATCGGTGTTGGTCTTGGGTTTGGTTTGCAAAAAGTTGTGTCAAACCTTGTGTCAGGCATCATTATTTTGCTCGATAAATCCATCAAGCCCGGTGATGTGATTTCGCTTGGCGAAACCTTTGGCTGGATCAATACTTTAGGCGCGCGCTATGCCTCAGTGGTGACGCGGGACGGCAAAGAATACCTGATCCCGAATGAAGATTTAATCACCAACCAAGTGGTGAACTGGTCGCATACCAACGCATTTGTACGACTCGATATTCATTTTGGCACGGCCTATGGTGACGATCCGCATAAAGTGCGCGCTGTTGCCATTGCTGCGGCCAATTCCGTCGAACGTATTTGCAAAGACAAAGCCACTGTGTGCCACATCGTTGGCTTTGGTGACAGCGCTGTGGATTACGTTTTACGGTTTTGGATTGTGGACCCAACAGGCGGGCTGACCAACGTGCGCGGCGCTGTCTATTTGGCCCTTTGGGATGCGTTCAAAGACAATGACATTTCCTTCCCCTTTCCTCAGCGCGAAGTGCGATTGTTAGAGGATGCAGATAAAAAAGCGGCACTGAACGATTAGAGCAACCCCTGCTTGGCTGTACCCCCTTTCCAAACCCGCGCAGAGTATATAGATACGCCCGCTGAACACCTGCATAGTGCAGGCACCCTGAGAGCGTTGAGAAACCTGTCTTTCGGTGCTACAATAAACACACGCCATCGTCGGGCATTTATCGGCGACTTAAAAAGGGTCAAACATGACTGACGCGACGACTGAGACATCCGAACCAACCTTTGGCGGCAAGCTGATGCTGGACTTTATCACTGACCACCTAGAAGCAGAAAAAGCAGAAGACATCGTAATCATCGATCTGGCTGATAAATCATCCATGGCCGATTACATGGTCGTCTGCTCTGGGCGCTCTGCGCGTCAGGTCGGCTCTCTGGCCGAAAAACTGTCCGCAAACCTCAAAATCGACCACGAAATTTTCTCGCGTATTGAGGGAAAAACAGCTGGCGACTGGGTGCTTTTGGATGCAGGCGATGTGATCGTCCACATTTTCCGCCCAGAAGTACGCGAATTCTACCAGCTTGAAAAAATGTGGCTGTCCTCGGATGAGGCCACAGCCCTGATGTCAGCGCGTCCTGAATCTTAAGGATTTAAAATGCGCGTTCATATTTGCGCCATGGGGCGGCTTAGATCTGGCCCCGAGGCGACATTGATCGACGACTACACCACACGCTTTGATCGCAGCGGGCGGCCCTTGGGGCTTGGCCCGCTGACCATCCACCAACTCGAAGATAAAAAAGGCGGCGGCATGAAAGCCGAAGCTGAAATTATCAGCCGCGCAATTCCAAACGGTGCTTTGATTTGCACAATGGATGAACGCGGCAAAGTGCTGTCCTCTCCTGATTTCGCAAATAAACTGGGTGACTGGCGCGACAACGGACGCCAAGACGTGGCCTTTGTCATTGGCGGCGCAGATGGTATTGATCCATCCTTGCGCGCGCAGGCTGATTTTTCAATTTCCTTTGGTAAAATGGTCTGGCCGCACATGCTGGCTCGCGCCATGTTGACAGAACAACTTTACCGCGCGGCCTCAATCTTGGGTGGATCGCCCTATCATCGGGTTTAATCCGCTATTTTTCGCCCTTATATGTCAGTAGTGGTTCACCACAGACACGCAGCGCGCTAGAACAGGCGCAAGTGCAACACGAGGAGTCGATCATGTCCACACCCAAACCTGTCGTTTTATGTATTCTTGATGGCTGGGGACAGCGTGATGAAATCGAAGGTAATGCCCCCGCGCAAGCCAACACGCCAGCCTATGATCGGTTGATGGCGACCTGCCCACACAGCAGCTTGATCACCTTTGGCCCCGACGTCGGATTACCCTCAGGCCAGATGGGCAACTCGGAAGTGGGCCACACCAATATCGGCGCAGGCCGTGTTGTGGCGATGGACCTTGGGCAAATTGATTTGGCGATTGAAAACGGATCGTTCTTTGAAAACAAAGAAATCGTTGCCTTCGCCCAAACCCTTAAAAAGACAGGCGGCACCGCGCATTTGATGGGCGTCATTTCCGATGGCGGCGTACACGGTCATATCGTGCACACCTTGGCCGCAGCCAAAGCCCTTACAGATCACGGCGTCCCTGTTGTCATTCATGCCATCACAGACGGGCGTGATGTTGCGCCTAAATCTGCCGATACATTCATGCCGCAACTGGTCAAAGGCCTGCCCAAAGGGGCGCGCGTTGGCACAGTCATTGGCCGCTATTTTGCGCTTGATCGCGACAACCGTTGGGAACGTGTATCCCAAGCTTATGAAGCCATTGCAAACGCCACAGGCATTGAGGCAGCGGACACAGCCATTGACGCAGTAACCGCAGCCTATGCGCGTGATGAAAACGATGAGTTTATCAAAGCCACCGTGATCGGCGATTATGCCGGTGTTGAAGATGGAGACGGTTTTTTCTGTCTCAACTTTCGCGCTGACCGCGCCCGCGAAATCTTGGCGGCTTTGGCCCAACCCGATTTTGATGGGTTTGAGACAGATGACCGCCCAGAGTTCGCAGCTATACTGGGCATGGTGGAATATTCCAAAGGTCACAACGCCTATATGAAAGCCGCCTATCCGAAAAACGAGATCATCAACACGTTGGGCGAATGGGTGGCCAAGCAGGGCAAAACTCAATTCCGACTGGCTGAAACTGAAAAATATCCGCATGTGACGTTCTTTTTGAACGGCGGCAAAGAAACCGCTGAAGTCGGCGAAGATCGGTTTATGCCGCAATCGCCCAAAGTGGCGACCTATGATTTGCAGCCAGAAATGAGCGCCCCAGAGGTGACAGCAAAATTTTTGGAAGTCATCGATGCAGGCTACGACTTGATCGTCACCAATTACGCCAACCCTGACATGGTCGGGCACACAGGTGATCTAGGGGCCGCAATAAAAGCGTGCGAGACTGTCGATGCTGGCCTTGCGCAAGTCATGGATGCTCTGGAACGCGTGGGCGGCGCAATGATTGTCACCGCAGATCACGGCAACTGCGAAACGATGATCGACCCCGTGACTGGCGGCGTGCACACGGCACACACCACAAATCTTGTACCAGTTGCACTGTTCAACGGGCCTGCAGGGGCGACACTGCGCCAAGGCGGCCGGCTTGCCGATTTGGCACCTTCACTTTTGGATTTGATGGGGATTGAACAACCCAAAGAGATGACTGGTGAAAGTCTGATTCAACGATGAGGCTATGGCGGGCAGCAGGGCTAGCTTTTGGACTATGTGCAGCACTTTCTGCACAGGCCCAAGACACGAGCCCTGCTGCCTTGGCCGAAGCCGCGCTAGCACAATTCGAAGATGCACATACAAAACTTGAGGCTGCACAAGCCGCAACAGATCGCGTAAAGGCGCTAACTGGCGTCATTTATGCCTATGAGAGCGGATTAGAAGCCATGCGCGCTGGTCTGCGCCAAGCCGCCTTGCGCGAAGCCGAAATCGAACGTGCGTTTGAAGATGAAAGCGGACAGGTTGCAACACTGATTGGGGTTTTAATCAACCTGCGCCCCGATGCGTCGCCAGCCGCTTTGGTCCACCCAACAGGCCCTATAGGTCAAGCCCGCGCAGGAATGCTGGTGTCGTCGATCACCCCTGCAATGCAAGCGCAGGCCGAAGAGTTGCGCACCCAACTGCAAGAAGTTTCAATTTTGCGAGAGTTGCAAAGCGAAGCGTTACAGGTGCTTGAGGCTGGCCTCAAAGACGTACAAACCGCGCGCACCGATTTAAGCCAAGCCATGTCCCAGCGCACAGATTTACCGCAGCGCTTTGCGGCGAACCCTGAACGTATGCTTGACCTCATAAATGGATCAGACACTCTGGAATCTTTTGCATCAAGCTTGGCTGTGATGGATGTTGTGGATGGACTGTCAACGCTGCCTGATTTGGATTCAGCCAAAGGCACATGGCCTCTGCCAGTACAGGGCCGCTTGTTGCGTGGATATGAAGAATCTGACGCGGCAGGCATCAAGCGCCCTGGATGGCTTTTGGCCGCGCGACCTTTGTCTTTGGTTGTCACGCCATGGCCCGCCACCATCAGATACCAAGGCGCATTTTTGGACTACGGAAATGTGATCATTCTTGAACCTGGAAATGACGTATTACTCGTACTTGCAGGCCTAGAAGAGGTATACGGAGACATCGGGTCTGTCATTCCAGCTGGAACGGCTGTGGGTTTGATGGCAGGGGCGGCGCCTGATCTGGAAGCCTTTGTCACAAATGCAGAACTAGGGACTGGCGCAGGCTTAACAGAGACGCTTTATATAGAGGTCAGAGAAGGCGGAAAGCCGGTAGACCCGACGCAGTGGTTTACGCAATGAGCTACAGGACTTAGCATTTGGGTTCCTTTGCTGAACAAGAGCTCTTTTGAGAGCTGAAGAGAGGAAAGACGCATGAAGAAATATTTGATGGCAGGCGTGATTGGCGTTTTGGCGGGCACCCTTGTGTCAACGCAATTCGTGGGTCCGCTCATCGCGCAAGAAGCCGACAAGACAAGCAATGTCTATGAACAGCTTGATCTTTTTGGTGATGTATTTGAGCGTATTCGTGCGCAATATGTTGAAGAAGTCGACGCTGAAAAACTGGTTGAATCTGCGATTGATGGCATGTTGTCGTCTCTGGATCCCCATTCGTCCTATCTGTCGCCTGATGACGCAGCTGATATGCGCGTGCAAACATCAGGATCTTTTGGTGGACTTGGTATAGAAGTCACCCAAGAAGAAGGCTTCGTCAAAGTTGTCGCCCCAATTGATGGCACCCCTGCCGACATTGCTGGTGTGCAGGCGGGCGACTTTATCACACAGGTCGATGGTGAAAGCGTTTTGGGCATGACCTTGAACGACACTGTCGCTCTGATGCGTGGTCCTGTTGGCGCAGAAATTGTTATTACAGTGGTCCGCGAAGGCACCGATGAACCGTTTGATATTTCCATCATTCGTGATGTGATCAAATTGACTGCCGTGCGGTCGCGCGTCGAAGGCAATTCGGTCGTTTTACGTGTCACGACCTTTAACGAGCAAACCTATCCAAACCTCAAAGACGGTTTGGAAGACAGCATCAAAGAACTTGGCGGCATGGACAACGTCAACGGTATCGTTGTCGATTTGCGTAACAACCCTGGTGGCCTTTTGGATCAGGCGATCATGGTGTCCGACGCCTTCTTGGAAACGGGCGAAATCGTATCGACTCGAGGCCGTGACCTTGAACAAAGCGAACGCGTTAACGCCCACGCGGGCGACTTGGCCGAGGGGAAACCCATTGTGGTCTTGATCAATGGTGGCTCTGCGTCGGCTTCTGAAATCGTTGCAGGTGCACTGCAAGACCACCGCCGCGCCATCGTTGTCGGAACCAAATCTTTTGGTAAAGGATCGGTTCAAACCGTGATGCCTCTGCGCTCAGACGGTGCAATGCGATTGACTACAGCGCGGTATTACACACCTTCAGGTCGCTCGATCCAAGCGCTTGGCGTGTCACCTGATATCGTTGTTGAACAACCGCCACGCAAACCCGAAGCAGACGAAGCAGACGATACGCCACGCCAGCAACGTACCGAAGCTGATTTGCGCGGATCATTGAACAACGACAGCCTCACCGAGGATGAAATCCTTCAAATCGAAGCAGAGCGTGAAAAGGCTGACCTTGCCGCAAAACTGCGTGATGAGGATTTCCAACTCGCCTACGCCATCGATCTTTTGCATGGCCTATCTGCCATCGGCGATCAATAAGTTACACTGCGGGGGCGCACTGTCCCCGCAATTTACATCCGACCCTGTGGACCCAATATGACACTTGACCCAAACACGCTGCCCTATCGCCCTTGTGTGGGCGTGATGCTTGCAAACAAAGCGGGCCAGATTTTTGTCGGCGAACGCATCGATACCCCGGGTGCTTGGCAAATGCCCCAAGGCGGCATCGACAAGGGCGAAGCCCCGCGTGATGCCGCCCTGCGTGAGTTGTGGGAAGAAACCGGTGTGAACCCAGAACACGTTACCGTGCAGGCTGAAACCACCGATTGGCTGACCTATGACTTACCAGATCATTTGCTTGGTAAGGTCTGGAAAGGCAAATATCGTGGTCAAAAACAGCTGTGGTTTTTGCTGCGGTTCAACAGCACTGACGACAAAATATCCATCGCATCCGAGCACCCAGAATTTGCGCAGTGGAAGTGGTCAAACCCTACGGATTTGGTAGCCGAAATTGTCCCCTTCAAAAAAGACATCTACGACGCCGTGATCCAAGAGTTCGCGGCACACCTTTAAATCAGCGCACCGCATCCCTGTCACCTATCGCAAGTGACCCAAAAGCGTTTGAGACGGATAGCCATCAGGCGTCACGCCGATGGACCTTTGAAAGTCGCGAATGGCATTGACGGTGTTGGGGCCGATAAGCCCGTCTACTTTGTCATCCAAAAAGCCTTTGGTCCGCAATTTACGCTGCATCTTTTTCTTGTCAGCAAAAGAAAGTGGCTGATATCCACGTGGCCATTTTGCTTGAATAGGCGCACCGCCGTTCAGGCGATCTGACAAATGCCCAACGCCGATCACATAGGCGTCGGCTTTGTTGTAACGTTCAATCACGGCAAAATTGTCAAAGATCATGAAAGCCGCACCACTGGCCCCAGCAGGCAGCAAAATGGACCCTGCCCCATAGTTTGGAACCACGGCCCCATTCACGCCGCGCACGCCAAGTTTTGCCCAATCATTGGGTGAACGTTTTATATCACGCCGTGCCAGACTGTAATCAAACCCATTGGGCAGCAGAATTTCCACCCCCCAAGGTTGCCCTTTGGTCCAACCATGACGCGCAAGATAGGCGGCCGTTGACGCCAATGCATCAGTCGGATCATTCGACCAAATATCGCGTTTACCATCACCTGTGCCATCAACAGCAAAAGCCAAAAACGAAGTTGGGATGAATTGCGTATGCCCCATCGCACCAGCCCAACTGCCAGTCATATTGCGCGGGCTTGTGTCACCAGATTGCAAAATTTCAAGGGCTGCGATCAGCTGTGCTTCAAAAAAGCGCCCACGCCGTCCGTCATACGCCAGTGTGGCCAAAGCTTGGATCACAGGCACATCACCACGCGTTGCCCCATAGGCGCTCTCAAGACCCCAAATGGCCGCAACGACCTGTTTATCAACGCCATAAGTTGCTTCGATTCGATCGAGAGTTCGTGCATGTTTACGCATCGCAGCAACACCATTTTTAACCCTTACAGGCGATGCCGCACTATCAAGGTAGTCCCAAATCTGTTTGGTAAATTCAGACTGATGGCGGTCTTTTGCAATCACGCTGGCATCATATGTCACACCACGAAACGCGCGTGTGAGTGTCGTTTCCGAAATCCCCTCACGCCGTGCGCGCGCTTTGAAGCCTTCGATCCAGCGCGACAAGGCCGCGTCTTGTTTGGCAGAAACCTGATCCAAGGTTTTGAACTCCATTCCTAACCCTTGCGGTGCATATTGGCCAAGAGGGCCCGACTGGGCAAGCACCGGGCCAGCCCACAATAGAAAACCACAAACGACAGAAGAGACAAGGCACCGTAACATAATGATAACTCCAACACTTTTCTTACCGTACCGCGATTCCGATAGATCAGAAAACCATGTAAAATTTCACGGGCGGTTTGTTGCTAGCGCCTTTTTCGACTGACCTTTTTCTTAATGCTATCGCGCTTGGCCTTTGCTCTGGCATGCTTGCGTGAGGCGGGTTTTCCGCGCGCACGCCTGTTGCTACGCGGCATCTGCATACCGTCTATTGCAAGAATTTCAAGCTCGAGCCCACCAGTGACGGGCGTGGCATCAGCAACGCGCACAACAACCTTTTGACCAATCGACAATGTCAAACCCGTGTCAGCGCCCATAAGCGTTTGGGTTTCTTGATCATAATGGAAAAACTCAGATCCCATACTGCGTACAGGCGCCAAACCGTCGGCACCCGTTTCATCCAGTTTGATAAACGCGCCAAAACTTTGAATACCTGAAATATGGCCCGTCATCTCGGTGCCGATCCGTTCACTCAAATAGGCCGCCAAATAGCGATCATTCGTATCGCGTTCCGCAATCATTGATCTGCGCTCGGTATCAGAAATTTGTTTGGCCGTGTCTTCCAGCGTCTCAATGTCTTGCGGGCTAAGACCATCATCGCCCCACCCATGCGCAGACACCAAGGCGCGGTGCACGATCAAGTCAGCATAGCGGCGAATGGGCGATGTGAAATGCGCATAAGACCGCAGTGCAAGACCAAAATGTCCATAATTTTGCGGATGATAGTAGGCTTGCGTCATTGAGCGTAGTGTCGAAATATTGATGAGCTCGCTGTGGTCAGTACCAGAGGCCTGCGCCAAAAGGCGGTTCAAATGCGACGTGTGAAGCACCTGCCCTTTGGCCAAATTAAGCCCCGATCCCAGTGCAACCTCGCGCAAAGCATCTAGTTTTTCATCAGATGGCTCTTCGTGCACGCGGTACAAAAGTGGGCGATTTTTATGAAACAACTCTTCGGCAGCGGCAACATTGGCCAACACCATGAATTCTTCAATCAACTTATGTGCATCAAGCCGTTCAGCCAAAGCGACCGAGGACACCTTGCCATCTTCGCTCAAAACAATTTTGCGCTCTGGCAAGTCCAATTCCAACGGCTGGCGGTCTTGGCGAGCAATTTTGAGCGCCTCATAGGCTTCATAAATTGGGTTGATCACAGTCTCCATCAACGGAGCACAAGCCTCATTTGGCATGCCGTCACGGGCTTGTTGAACTTCTTGGTAATTCAATGACGCAGCAGAGCGCATCAAGCCACGCGTGAATTCATGCGAAATCTTCACACCTTTAGCGTTGATTTTCATACGCACAGCGAGACATGGGCGCGGTACACCTTCGTGCAAAGAACATAAATCTCCCGACAATCGATCAGGCAGCATCGGCACAACACGATCAGGGAAATAGGTGGAATTGCCGCGCAAACGGGCCTCTTTATCCAGCGCGGATCCCGGTGTCACATAATAGGCCACATCGGCAATCGCGACCCAAAGAATGAACCCGCCTTGGTTGGTAGGGTCCCTGTCAGCTTCTGCCCAAATCGCATCATCGTGGTCCCGCGCATCTGCGGGATCGATGGTCACAAGTGGCACATCACGCAGATCTTCACGCCCTTTCAGACCCGCAGGTTTGGCGTCATCTGCCATCGTAACAACATCATCAGGAAAGGCGTCTGGAATATTGTGTTGATGAATGGCGATCAATGAAACAGCACGCGGTGCGGTCGGGTCACCAAGGCGCGCCATAATCCGTGCGCGAGGCAAACCCATCCGGTCTTTCGGGCCAGTTTGTTCGGCCTCGACCAGTTCACCATCTTGCGCGCCATGACTTTGACCATTGCGCACCAGCCATTCTTTGCCCGCACCTTTGCCGATTGGCACAACGCGGCCACCTTCGGCATTGGCACGGAAGATGCCTAAGATTTTCTCAGGATTGGTTCCGATTTTGCGAATCAAACGTGCTTGATAGGCGTGATCCTCGCCTTGAACGACCTGTAATTTTGCTAAAATACGTTCGCCGGCACCAAGCGCAGGATCGCCATCTTTGAGCACCATGAGCACACGAGGCTCAGGCCCCACACCAACCCACTCAAGCGGCTTTGCGAACAAGTCTCCGTTTGCATCGGGCTCCAAGATGGCCAAAATGGACACTGGCGGTAACTTGTCAGGATCACGATAGGTTTTGACGCGCTTGGTCAAATGACCCTCGCCCTCAAGTTCTTTCAAGATACGCTTCAAATCGATGCTCGCCGCGCCTTTAATGCCAAACGCTTTCGCGATGTCACGTTTGGCAGTTTTGGTCGGGTTTTCGGTGATCCAGTCTAAGATCGCCTGCTTTGTGGGGATACTGTTCATGGCATAAAACTATCACGGCCTGCGCGGCGGCACCACACTCAAAGCGTGCGAGATTTCATCTGTTGAAGGCGGATCAAATCCTCAAGCGTATCGATATCCATAAGCCTATCTATGCAGGCCAAATCCCACTGCGGATCATCTAAGCGACGATCATCGTCAACGCTTGATGACGAAACCAATGGGCAGCTGGCACCATACCAATGTCTCGCCCAAGTCGCGTTTTCACACGCCCCGGTACGGGATCTTTGACCATCATGATCAACCGGGGCCTCAAAGAGGCGCTACCATGTCGTGATGTGGTATGCCGCCGTCCATATATTCGCCGCCAACAACTGTAAAACCAAGCTTTTCGTAAAACTTGATCGCGTGATTTTGCGCGCCAAGTTTAGCTTGTTCCAAGTGCGGTCTGGTTGAAAGTTCTTGGATGCATGCCTCAATTAGACGCGCCCCAAGCCCCGTGCCACGGTGTGATTTCACCACACAGACACGGCCAATTTTACCAATATCACCGGTTTCATAAAGACGCGCGGTGCCCACAGGCACTCCATCGCTGTCACGCGCAATCAAGTGAACACTTTGATCATCCAAGTCGTCGATTTCTTCTTGAACAGGGACCTTTTGTTCTTGAACAAAAACCGCCATTCGTAGCGCAAGGCAATCGGAAATATCTTCTGTAATAGAAATACTTACAGTCATTTAAAATAGTCCTCAATCACCCGCGTGTAGATGTTTTTCAGTGCTTCAATCTGCCGCACTGGAACGCGTTCATCTACCTGATGCATCGTTTTACCAACCAGTCCGAATTCAACAACAGGACAATGATTTTTAACAAATCGCGCATCAGATGTGCCGCCAGATGTTGAAAGCTCAGGCACCAAACCCGTTTCTGCTGTGACGGCTCGCGCCACAAGATCAACAAATGCACCAGGAGGCGTCACAAAGCTTTCGCCCGATACTTTTGTCGTAACTTGAATATCAATTCCAGTATCTTCGCTCATTTTCGATGCCTTGGCTTCAAACCAAGCAATAAGATCTTCGGCGCGGTGTGCATCGTTAAAGCGGATATTCACTGTCGCACGGCATTCTGCAGGAATGATATTTGTTACGGCGTTCCCCGTATCAAAGGTCGTCACAGCCAAAGTTGACCCGTCGAAATGTTCAGTGCCCTCGTCTAGCGTATGAGATGCGAGTTGATCCATAAGTCGCGCCAATGCTGGCACTGGGTTTTTAGCGCGATGCGGATAGGCAACATGTCCCTGCACACCCTTTGCCGTGAAAAAGCCAGTCATCGAACCGCGCCTGCCAATTTTCATCATCTCGCCCATCGCGTTTGGGCAGGTCGGCTCGCCCACAAGGCAATCTGTCATGCGCTCCTCATTACGATCCATCCAATCCAGCAAAGCGATTGTCCCATCTTGAGCATCGCCTTCTTCATCGCCCGTGATGGCAATAATGATCGCGCCGTTTGGCGGTGTTTGGGTCACATAATCAATCGCCGCGGCTGCGAATGCGGCAACACCAGATTTCATATCTGTCGCACCGCGCCCCCATAGAATCCCGTCTTCGATCACGGCGCCAAAGGGGTCTTTGGTCCATGCCGCTACATCGCCCACAGGCACCACATCGGTATGACCATTAAAGCCCAACGATTTTTCTGCCCCCTTATCACCCCAGCGCGCGAAAAGATTGGGCGTGCCATTTCTGTCCACGCGCGTACAGTCAAAGCCCGCTTTTGAAAGCAAATCTTCCAGCAATAAAAGTGCGCCAGCATCAACTGGAGTGATCGATGGGCAGCGGATCAAAGCTGCAGTCAAGTCTATGGGATCTATGGTCATAAGTACGCTCCTGTTGTGACATGGTTATCGCGCCCCGTGCCCACGAGCAATCACAAGCTGAAATCACATCGATCACATTTGGCCAAGAAGAGACCAAAATGGATATGATGAAGCCTAAGAAATGTGCCAATGCCTAAAGTTGCCTGTTCTGACATCCTGTACGCCATAATTCTAAGGCAAATTCATTGCTTTAAGGTCGTGATCCGCAAAGTCTAATTGCCTAAACTGCTCTTGCTATGGCATACGAAAATGGTTGGGGGACACAATGCAAAAACGACACATAGCGATATTCTTGACCTGCGCTCTTTGGCTTATCCAAGCCAGTTGGGCAGCTGCTGAGGATTTGACAGTTACGACAGTAACGCGTCCGCCGTTTTCCATGGTTGAAAATGGCAAGGATACTGGATTTTCAATAGAACTTCTTGATGAAATAGCGAAAAACCTTGATTGGACTTACTCAATCAATCGCGTTCAAAACTTTTCTGAAATGCTGTCGGCGGTCGAAAATGGCACCTCGGACGCGGCAATCGCTAATATTTCGATCACAGCTGGCCGCGAGGCGGTCATGGATTTCACTCAACCCATTTTCGAAGCAGGGTTACAAATCATGACTCCCTCTGACCCGAACAAAGGGTCAATATGGTCAATCATTTTATCCAAAGATTTGGTTCTCGCGATAGTCGGTGCCTTTGCCCTTTTGCTTGGCTGTGGCATGTTAATGTGGCGCCTTGAACGCAAGCATCAAGAATATTTCGATATGAATGCCCGAGAGGCAATGTTCCCCGCGTTTTGGTGGGCACTCAATTTAATTGTAAATGGCGGCTTTGAAGAACGCCAACCCCGTACCCCATTGGGTCGCATGTTCGGCGTCTTTTTAGTCATTTCGTCTTTGTTTTTTGTATCGGTCTTCGTCGCGCGCATCACCGCTGCCATGACAGTCGATGCCATTCAAGCCAATGTGGCAGACATCAACGATCTTTACGGCAAAAACGTGGGAACACTTTCCGGGTCAACTGCGGGTGATTTCTTAGACAAGCGTGATATCAAATTTGCAGGATACACAGATATCACACTGTTACTTGAGGCATTCGAAATTGGCGCAATCGATGTAGTCGTTTTTGACGCGCCGATATTGGCCTACTATGTGAATTCCCAAAAAGACAACAAAGCCAGACTAATCGGGCAAGTCTTTTTGGCGGAAAACTACGGCATTGCTTTGCAGTCCAATTCAGTCCTATCAGAGCAAATCAACCAAAGCTTGCTGGAACTGCGTGAAAATGGCACCTACGATCGGGTCTATAAAAAATGGTTTGGCGCCAGATAGATTAAATCTCGCGCGGACCATCTCCGAAAAACGGGGTCATTTGCGCAACCACAACCGAGTTCTCATCAAGAGCGCGCTGCATCAAGGCAATTTCATCTTCTGAAATATCGTGACCTTCGGCCAAACGTTCTTCGAGCGTCCCATATCCCGTAACATCCAGCGGCGCGAGATCGGCTTGCTTCAAAAGCGCAACGGTTTCACGCACGGCTTCGGCTTCATCCACGCCTGAGGCATAGATCATAAGCGCACCGCCCGTTGCGTTTTTAGGTAGGCCGTCGTCTTCCTTGCGCCCTACTTCAACAAGAAGAGTGTACGCTTTTTGGCGGGACGGTTTTTTCACTTTTTCGGTCATGAGACAGTCTCTTTCAAATAGAAAACGCCCGCACATGGCGGGCGCTTCAAATATCATTCTATCAGTCGCGCAGCAAATCGTTAATGCCTGTTTTAGAGCGTGTTTTCGCGTCAACACGTTTCACGATCACAGCACAGTACAAATTCACACCGTTTTTCGACGGCATAGAGCCCGCCACAACAACCGAGTATGGAGGCACTTCGCCGTACATCACTTCGCCGGTTTCGCGGTCAACGATTTTCGTAGATTGACCGATAAAGACACCCATACCCAAAACCGCACCTTCGCGAATGATACAGCCCTCAACAACTTCTGAACGTGCGCCGATAAAGCAGTTGTCTTCGATGATGGTCGGCCCCGCTTGCATTGGTTCAAGAACACCGCCGATGCCAACCCCGCCAGACAGGTGCACGTTTTTGCCGATTTGTGCACACGATCCAACAGTGGCCCATGCGTCGACCATGGTGCCCTCATCAACGTAGGCCCCCAAATTCACGAATGATGGCATCAAAACAGCGCCAGGTGCGATGTAGGCTGATTTGCGAACAACACAGTTTGGTACAGCACGGAAACCCGCTTGTTTCCATTCTGCAGCACCCCAGCCTTTGAATTTACTGTCAACTTTGTCCCACCAGCCAGACCCTTGTGGTCCGCCAGAGTGTTCTTCCATATCTTTGATACGGAATCCCAAAAGAACCGCTTTTTTGGCCCATTGGTTGACGTGCCAATCACCACTTTCCATTTTCTCAGCCACACGCAACTTACCGCTGTCGAGTGCGTTGAGCGTATCTTCGATGGCATCGCGAGATTCGCCCGTTGTCGCAGGCGTGATTGTATCACGTGCGTCCCAAGCGGCTTCAATGGCGGTTTCGAGGTGTGCGTTGGACATATCTGTCTCCCAAGTGGTCATGGAATATCTGTTGCATGAGGCTATAGTCTGTTGAAGACGCGCACGCAACGCACAGCTGATTTGCGCCAAACAGAAACAAGGCCCAAAAGGGCACGACTCCATTGAGGAATGCAAATGTCAGATCAAAAAGACCACACACACACACGACGTCACCCATTGCGCGATAGTCACCAAGACATCAATTCAGCGCGCCACATCCCCGACACACCCCAAACGCGCTCTCCGGCATATGCTTTGGCATTTTCAGACGAAAATTTCATGTGTCGTGATGAGCTTAGACCTGTGCGCCTCCAACTAGAGTTGCTCAAGCCTGAGATGATGATGGCAGAATACGGCGTCGAAAGTACGATCGTTTTATTTGGTGGCGCGCGCATTCCAGAGCCGGCAAAAAAAGAAACGGCACGCACCAAAACGTTAGCGGACCTTTCCAAGTACTATGACGAAGCACGTAATTTCGCACGCATTATGACCGAACGCGCCAAACAAAACGGCCACCGCGAAGACGTTATCGTGACCGGGGGCGGCCCCGGCGTGATGGAAGCCGGAAATCGAGGTGCAAAAGATGCGGGCGGCGTTTCAATCGGTCTCAACATTGTATTGCCGCATGAACAAGCGCCAAACGAATACGTGACACCCGACCTGTGTTTTAACTTCCACTACTTTGCGGTTCGGAAAATGCATTTCTTGATGCGTGCCAAAGCAATCACGATTTTCCCAGGTGGATTTGGAACCTTGGATGAAATGTTCGAAGCGCTCACATTAATCCAAACGGGGCGTATGAAACGGATTCCATTCTTACTGTTTGGAAAATCGTTTTGGGAAAAAATCATCAACTGGGAGGCTCTGTCAGATGCAGGTACAATTTCAGCTGAAGATCTCAAGCTGTTTCAGTTTGTCGAAACTGCTGAAGAAGCTGTGCAGGCCATAGATGATTGGCAAGGCGCAAACGAAAAGCGCGATTCTTTGCCCGGCAGAGACTAAAATGTTATTTTCGGTTCTTTGCACAGCGCGAAGAACCGAAAGCCAACTACATGTGTGACGTCGACACTTTTGAGACATTTACGCGTTCACTGTCAACGGATTCAGACAACCCCAATGCCAATCTCATATAGTAGCTGAGTGCCATTTCATGAACGATATCGCCAATATTTTGACCTGTCTCGCGTGCAAGAAGGTGCAGTATTTTGGCGGTGTTTTCGGGGAGAAGTAATGTCATTTTTTCCATAGGCTTACCCTATGTGATTCCTGTTGAAGTATGGTTAAAGCCCTAGGGTCATTTGACCAAGATGCTGGCGTTCCAAATGCCTGTGCCCATGATTTGGAAACGGTGCACCGAATCGCTTCATAAGCGTAGCATAGGGCTGACCAATTTCAGATGCTTTGCACAATCGTTCGCCTTCGACGATGCGCAAAATTAACCCGCCGCCTCGTTCGGCCAATTCATAACCTTTGGCTCGCAGGCCTTCTTGTAGGTCATCCCAATCTTGAGCGTAAGAAAACTCATGCGACAGATAGGCCTTAAGACCCAATGGTTTGCGAGGGCCAGAATATGCCAATGCAGGGTGACAGGGCTGACTGGCCTTGGCCAAAATGTCACGAATATAACTTCCGACAGGCATCTGCCCACGAGATGCAGCACGCTCAACAGAGCGCGCAAGGTCATCATCGAATCTGATCTGTATCCAATCCATGCCCGTATATTTGTTCAGGCATGGTTAAATTTCCGTTATGATCTTACAGCCCTGCGTCTGCTTCGATTTGTTTGCGTGACTTACGCACACGCTCCGTTTCAGATTTAAGCTGACCACATGCAGCCATAATATCTTCGCCGCGAGGTTTGCGTACAGGCGAAGCGTAGCCTGCATTATAAATAATATCGGCAAAGGCGCGGATACGATTGTTAGACGACCGTGTATAAGGCGCGCCGGGCCATTCGTTGAAGGGAATGAGGTTGATCTTGGCAGGGATGCCTTTGATCAATTCAATCAGGCGATGCGCATCTTCGTCACTGTCATTCACTCCGTTCAACATCACATATTCAAATGTAATGCGCTCGGAATTGGACACGCGCGGATAGGCGCGCAGGGCATCCAGCAATGCTTTGATATTCCAACGTTTGTTGATTGGAACCAACGTGTTGCGCACCTCATCGGTGGTGGCGTGGAAAGAAATAGCCAGCTGACATCCAATCTCTTCGGCTGTGCGAGCAATTTCAGGGACAACCCCAGAAGTCGACAACGTGATACGACGACGAGACAGCTGAATGCCCTCAGGGTCCATCGCGATATTCATCGCATCGCGCACGTTCTCAAAGTTATACAAAGGCTCCCCCATGCCCATCAAAACGATGTTGGACAACAGACGGGATTCTGTATTTTTGGCACCCTGTTCAGGCCATTCATTCAAATCGTCCCGCGCCATCATAACTTGGCCGATGATTTCGCCAGCCGTGAGATTACGCACAAGCTTTTGCGTGCCTGTGTGACAGAAAGAACAGGTCAAAGTACATCCAACTTGCGACGACACGCAAAGCGTTCCACGCCCCTCTTCAGGGATATAGACCACCTCGACCTCATGCCCGCCAGCGATGCGCACAAGATATTTGCGCGTGCCGTCCTCAGACACTTGTTTGGACACGACTTCGGGAACGGCAACCTCAAACGAGGCTTTCAAATCTTCCCGCAGAGATTTTGACAGGTTGGTCATCGCATCAAAATCGCGCACCCCCCAGCCATACATCCACTGCCAAAGTTGTCCCACACGCATCTTTGCCTGCTTTTCAGGCGTCCCGTGTTCGATCAAAACCTCACGCAAACGGGGGCGCGTTAGACCAACGAGATTGATCTTTGCGCCAGCGTCAACTTTGCGCGGAATGGTCAGGACATCCTGTGTGATCGGTGCACTGGGTTGCATGATGAGTCTCTTTTCAACTGATGAAGCCGCTCTCGTACAAGATTCTTGGTCATCTTTAAAGGTAAATGAAAAAGGCCCCCGATTGGGAGCCCCTTAAAGACTGAAGCTCTTTAAATCTTATCAACCACAGCGTTTGGACGCATCTTCGACTGAGGCTGTAAAACCCAAAAGCGAAAACGTGTCTTTGGTGATCGTCCCACGCGCTGAACGCCCTGTCAAAATAGCCGAGGCCCCGCGCTTCATAGCCGCGATGATACGTGCATCGTCTTCGCTGGCCGCTGCCCAAGCGGTTTCACCATCGACGAACAATGAAAATTCATCACTGCCGATTTCAAGTTTGACCTCAGAACCCGATGCAAAAGGATATCCGCCCACAAATGACACTTGGCCTTTCACGCCGTTAGAAGGCGCATAGGTCAAGAACAACAAAATTTCAGAGCGCGTCACGGATTTGATCCGACCAGCGCTGTCTGTGTTTATAGTTTCTCTGGGTTGTGACACCGCCCAGCATTGTTTCGTTGGACTGTTTTCTTCGTACACATACCAATCGGTGTTGCTGCCAACTTTGTTGGTGCTCTCTTGTGCCTGCGCGCCCAAGGCTGCGATGGCAAAGATTGTGCCTAGAAATAGTTTGTGGATGGAAAAGCTCATTTATTCGCTGCCTCTGTCTAACGCGGCCTATGTTTGTGTCGCCTGTGCCATCTTTTCACACGGCTTAAAAGCGACTTTGGCCTGTTTTCAACTTCTGTAGTAACAGTAACGTAATCCTGCCGAATTGTGAAAGACCCTTGGCAAAAATTCGCTGAAACGTGATGTGCCGTCTGCGACAGCGCTAAAGCCAATCCCACATCAGCCGCAAAGCCAAAGCAGCGGAGGCTAAGACCAATACAGGCTTGATCAATCGCGCACCGATGCGCGTTGCCAAACTAGATCCCAAATAAGCCCCTGCAATCTGCGCAGCGCCCATCGCGAGGCCCAGCATCCAAAAAGGCTTTGCAACCAAGATAAACCCAACAAGCCCACCTACATTTGATGCAAAATTCAACAGCTTGGTGTGGGCCGTAGCTTTCAAAATACCGTAACCTGCCAATGTGACAAACCCGAGCATGAAAAACGCACCGGTTCCTGGCCCGAGCAAGCCATCGTAAAACCCCACCAGCGGCACAAGCGTTGCGGTGAACACAAGTGGCGTGATGCGTTGCACTTTGTCCACATCATCAAGGCCGGGCTTAAAGGCGAAAAACAAAGCGATAAAAATCAGCAAAAATGGCAAACCGAATCGAATGACATCTGTCGGCAAATGACTGGCCAAAATAGCGCCTAAAGCCGCCCCAACAAACGCAAGCCCCGCAGGCAGCATCTGTTTGCGCAAATCCACATGCCCCGCACGCGCATAGGTGATCGCGGCCATACCTGCGCCAAACAACCCTTGGACCTTGTTGGTGGCCAGCGCTGTAATTGGCGGCACACCAGCCAGCATCAAAGCCGGCACAGTGATCAGCCCACCCCCTCCAGCGATTGAATCCACAAAACCCGCAACAAAAGCGGCCCCCATCAAGATGAGAACAAGATCAGCGGACACTTCAAACATTTAAGCGAACTCGGATTTGGCATAGCCTTGGATGTACAAAAGCGCGGTCAGGTCGCCATGATTGATGCGAATATCACATTCGGCGGCGACCGAAGGTTTCGCGTGTAAAGCAACACCTGCACCAGCAAGACCAAGCATCCCAAGATCATTCGCCCCATCACCGACAGCCATCACATCGTCATGGGACAGACCAAGACGTGCAGTGATGTCTTTAAGCGCCTGCACTTTGGCTTCGCGGCCAAGGATGGGCATCCCCACAGTGCCGCTGAGTTTGCCATCCGCAACATTGAGTGTATTGGCGCGGTTCTCGTCAAAGCCCAACGTTGCGGCCACATGACCCGTAAACGCTGTAAATCCGCCAGACACCAAAGCCGCATAAGCGCCGTCACGTTTCATAGTTGCCAGCAATTCCTTACCACCGGGCATAAAAGTGATGCGGGTATCGATGACCTCTTGGATCACGCTTTCAGGTAGGTCTTTGAGCAATCCAACGCGTTCTTTCAAAGCGCCATCAAAATCTAATTCGCCGTTCATCGCCCGCGCCGTAATATCTTTCACCCGCGCGCCAACGCCCGCCACATCGGCCAGCTCGTCAATGCACTCTTGTTGGATCATCGTGCTGTCCATGTCTGCCAGTAGCATCTTTTTCTTGCGGGCATCTTTGGGCAAAACAATCAAATCGATGCCCTCGGATTGAAGCGCAGACCAGACATCCCACTGATTGGCAGGCTTTTCGCCAATCATAAACTCAGCCGCTTCGCCAGTGGCCAGCCACTGCGCATCGCCACCACCCCAAGCATTGCGCAGCGCCTCAACAGCTTCACGAGACAAAGACGGATTGGCAGGAGAGGTCAAAAGCGTGACGATATACATGGGTTCATATCCAGTCGTTTAGGTTTGGCTGTCTATCGCATGACAACAACGCTCTGCCAAGTCCACGATCTGCGCGCTCTAATATGTACGACCTATTTCGCTCAGTTCACACGGGGTTTACCTAGATGAGATGAAAACGCACATCACCTGCAAATTATCGTTGCATGAATCGCAATCGAGGATTAAACGCGGCGGTGGGACACCTCTCCCCAACGAGAGGCTTATATCTGGAAGGATACCAGTAATGGCTATTCAAGCTCCGGCCACGCGGCCGGCTAATCCGCGTTTCTCTTCTGGCCCTTGTGCCAAAATCCCTACATTTTCGCTCGAATTGCTTGCCGATGCGCCACTTGGCCGCTCGCACCGTGCTGCTGTTGGTAAATCCAAACTGCACACAGCCATCGAGACAACCCGCGAAATCTTGGGCATCCCAGCAGACTACAAAATCGGCATCGTTCCTGGCTCTGATACGGGCGCAGTTGAAATGGCAATGTGGTCGCTTTTGGGTGCACGCAAAGCAACTATGGTTGCATGGGAATCATTTGGTTCCGGTTGGGTCACTGATGTTGTGAAACAACTCAAAATCGACGCAGAGGTCAAAACCGCTGACTACGGTCAGATCGTTGATTTCGCTGAAGTTGATTTCGACACTGACGTTGTGTTCACTTGGAACGGCACCACATCTGGTGCCCGTGTACCAAACGGCGACAAAATTCCAGCGGACCGTGACGGTTTGACCATTTGCGATGCGACATCTGCAGCGTTCGCGATGGACCTGCCTTGGGACAAACTCGACGTGACCACGTTCTCTTGGCAAAAAGTGCTGGGCGGCGAAGCGGCGCACGGCATTATCGTTTTGTCCCCACGTGCTGTTGAGCGTCTTGAATCCTACACACCAGCATGGCCTTTGCCGAAAATTTTCCGCATGACCAAAGGTGGCAAGCTCATCGACGGTATCTTTAAAGGTGAAACCATCAACACGCCCTCTATGTTGGCAGTTGAAGATTACCTTGTGGCACTTGATTGGGCGAAATCTGTGGGTGGCCTCAAAGGCATGATTGCCCGCGCTGACGCAAATACAGCCGTGATTTCAGCTTTCGTTGACACACACAATTGGATCGAATTCTTGGCGGCTGATCCTGCGATCCGTTCCAACACATCTGTCTGCGTCAAATTCACCGACACGCGCATCACAGACGGCGCAGTGTTTGCCAAAGCCGTTGCAAAACGTCTTGAAGCCGAAGGTGTCGCTTTGGACATCGGTGCGTACCGCGATGCCCCTGCTGGTCTGCGAATTTGGTGTGGCTCGACTGTTGAAACCTCGGATGTTGAGGCGTTGATGCCTTGGCTGAACTGGGCGTTCGAAGCAGAGATCGCAGCACTTTAAGTTATCGCGTTTGACCGCATAGCTTGCAGGACAATTCAAAGGCGGCCAATGGCCCTGGCCGCCCCCCCACAGAATTCATATAATGTAGGAGCCTCATATCATGGCACCCAAAGTACTCGTATCCGATAGCCTTTCTGAAACAGCTGTTCAGATTTTCCGTGACCGCGGCATTGAAGTTGATTTCGAACCAGCGCTCGGCAAAGACAAAGACGCGCTTGCTGCCGTGATCGGCAAATATGACGGTCTGGCCATTCGCTCTGCCACCAAAGTGACACCTGCTTTGCTTGAGCACGCCACGAACCTTAAAGTCGTTGGTCGCGCTGGCATCGGCACAGACAACGTTGACAAAGAAGCGTCTTCCAAAAAAGGCGTGATCGTTATGAACACGCCTTTCGGCAACATGATCACAACAGCCGAGCACGCGATTGCGATGATGTTTGCTGTTGCGCGTCAAATCCCAGAAGCCTCTGCGTCTACACATGCTGGAAAATGGGAAAAATCCAAATTCATGGGTGTTGAGCTGACCGCGAAAACACTCGGCGTTATCGGCGCAGGCAACATCGGCGGTATCGTTTGTGACCGCGCCCGTGGCCTGAAAATGAAAGTGGTCGCATACGACCCATTCTTGTCCGCTGAACGCGCTATTGAAATGGGTGTTGAGAAAGTTGAGCTTGACGATCTGCTCGCACGCGCTGATTTCATCACGTTGCACGTGCCGTTGACAGACAGCACACGCAACATCTTGTCTGCTGAAAACCTGGCGAAAACCAAAAAAGGTGTGCGCATCATCAACTGTGCCCGCGGTGGTTTGGTCGACGAAGAAGCGCTCGCTGAGCTGCTGAAATCCGGCCACGTTGCTGGTGCGGCTTTGGATGTGTTTGCTGTAGAACCCGCCAAAGAAAACGTTCTGTTCGGCCTGCCAAACGTTGTGTGCACGCCGCACTTGGGAGCGTCTACATCTGAAGCACAAGAAAACGTGGCACTGCAAGTGGCTGAACAAATGTCCAACTACTTGCTCGATGGCGCTGTTGAGAACGCGCTGAACATGCCATCCATGTCTGCTGAAGAAGCCAAAATCATGGGTCCGTGGGTCACATTGGCTGAAAATCTTGGCTCTTTCATCGGTCAAGTGACTGACGAAGCCATCAAAGAAATCAACGTCACATTCGACGGCGTTGCAGCTGAGATGAACCTCAAAGCTTTGGAAGCGGCTGTCATCGCGGGCATCATGCAAGCAGCAAACCCTGATGTAAATATGGTGTCTGCCCCTGTAATTGCCAAAGAGCGTGGCATCCAGATTTCCAAAACAACACAAGACGCGACTGGTACGTTTGACGGCTACATCAAGCTCGACATCCAGACTGTTGAAAAGCACCGCACCATCGCGGGCACAGTGTTCTCTGACGGCAAGCCTCGTTTCATCCAAATTAAAGGCATCACCATCGACGCTGAAGTTGGTGAGCACATGCTCTACACAACCAACCAAGACGTTCCTGGTATCCTTGGCAAACTAGGTACACTTTTGGCCGAGCACGATGAAAACATCGCGAACTTCACTTTGGGTCGTGCCAAAGCTGGCGGAGATGCGATTGCTGTGACGTTCTTGGACACACCAATCAAAGCGACAACGGTTAAGGCGCTCAAAGACAGCGGCCTATTCCAACACGTGCGCCCACTGCATTTCAAAGCGTAAATTCGCATCGTTACAAAAAGATCATCACATGATTTTAAAGGGCCGCTGGACATTCCGGCGGCCCTTCGCTTTTGTAACACCAAAACAGGAGACGAACATGCGCATCTACGCCATCGGTGATATTCACGGCCAACTCGATATGCTCAAAGCCGCACATGCGCGCATTGAGGCAGACAAACTTCGCGTTGGTGATTCTGATGCGCAAATCATTCACCTTGGGGATTACACAGATCGTGGGCCAGACAGCAAAGGTGTGATCCAATATCTGATGGATGGCATTGCGGCTGGCAAACCTTGGCTGGCCATTCGTGGCAATCATGACCGCATGTTCACCCGCTTTGTGTCCCGTGGCATTGCCCATGATGACAATATTAAATCAGGAAAAAGCTGGCTCAACCCATCACTTGGCGGCCAAACAACACTGGCATCCTATGGCGTGGCTTCAGAAGATGGTATGTTTGAAACCGCTCATTTGGCGGCTCAAAAAGCCGTGCCCTCGGAACACATCGACTTTATTGAATCCCTACCGCTGACTCTGCAATTCGGCGACTATGTCTTTGTGCACGCAGGTGTACGCCCCGGCGTTGCCTTGGAAAACCAAGACGAAGAAGATCTGATTTGGATTCGTGAAGGCTGGTTAGACTTTCATGGGAAATTGCCTTGGATGGTGGTCCACGGGCATACAGCACTTGATGAACCCACCCATTTTGGCAATCGCATCGATATCGACAGTGGTGCTGGATATGGCAACCCATTGACCACCCTTGTGATTGAAGGTGGACATCAAGAGGTCGTCACCGAAACTGGGCGCATCCCCTTGATGCACATCAGACCCATGTAAACGACTTATATGCGAGGGGAGGTGACTGTTCTCTCGCATTTTCCACATTTTATTAAGAATCTTTTCACCCTGTTCCGCCAATCTGGAACAAAGACCGCGATTATATACGTGGCAGGGAATGAAGGGTTCAGACATGTCACTCGATACACTCGCGCAAGAACGGCGTGCCCGCTTGGCCGCTGAGCGCTTGCTTGAACTCAAACAAGCTGAGTTGTTCCAAGCAAACAAAAAGCTATCTATTCACGCACGTAGCTTATCCGATGAAATCATCGTCAAACGGGAAGAAACCGAAGTTCTCAAAAACGAGAACTTTCAAGTGCTGGAAGATTTAGACAAGGCAAACACAGCCGCATTCATAGCAGAACGCCGCCTTTGGGATTCGATTGAAACCATCCAAGATGGCTTTGCCGTGTTCGACCCTGATGACATTATGATTGCTGCAAACCCTGCATACCTGAATATTTTTGATGGGCTTAAAGATGTACGGCCGGGCATTTCTTATCCAGAAATATTAAACATCGCTGTCGAAGAGGGAATCATCGATATCGAAAGTATGTCACGATCTGAATTTGTCGAGGCTGCCCTAGACCGCTGGCGTGCGCCCGTGCGCGAGCCCCACACAATTCGGCTTTGGAACAACCAGTTCATCAAATTGGTCGATAGACGATCCGCAGATGGCGATATGGTGTCGCTTGGGCTGAACATCACAGATTCCATGCGCCACGCCACACGCCTAAAACAGGCAATACATAAAGCCGAAGCCGCCAACCGCGCAAAGTCTACGTTCCTCGCCAATATGAGCCATGAAATTCGCACTCCGATGAATGGTATGGTGGGTATGGCAGACCTGATGAGCGAAACAGATTTGAACGAAGAGCAAAAAATCTACGTCGACACCATCAAAAGTTCAGGTGAAGCGCTTTTGAACCTCATCAATGATGTCTTGGACTTCTCCAAAATCGAAGCCTCCAAACTTACGTTACACCCGATACCTTTTGACCTTGAACGCAGCATTCAAGATGTGATCGTGCTGTTGCAACCCGTGGCAAAACAAAAGGGTATCGAGCTGATCATTGACTACGATATGTTCATGCCGACACGGTTCATCGGCGATCAAGGCCGCATTCGTCAGGTGCTGACCAACCTCGTGGGCAACGCAGTTAAATTTACTGCGAAAGGTCATGTCATCGTGCGCATTGTCGGCCTGCCTGAAGATGATGGAAAACGTCAACGTGTGCATTTTTCAATCGAAGATACAGGCATTGGAATCGCCACAGAAATGCGCACCCATATCTTTGGTGAATTCAATCAAGTCGAAGATGAACGAAATCGTAAATTTGAAGGCACAGGTCTGGGGCTTGCGATCACCAAACAACTCGTTGCACTTATGGGCGGGGATATCTGGGTCGACAGCGAAGAAGGACACGGGTCCTGCTTTGGGTTTAAATGCACCTTGGATGTCGTGGAAGATGATATCGCGGCTCCCCCCTTACCTGCCTGGATGCATAAGGCGTATTTGATTGATCACATCGATGCCAATTGCGCCATTTTGGAAAAACAACTCACAGCGCTTGGCTTTGAAGTTGTGCCATTGGATACCGCCCAAAACCTTTTGGAAACGCCTCTGGACGGCGACATCTATCTGCTCGACAACAACTTGCCTGACACAGATATGAATAACTTGATCTTGGAGTTGCGCGCACGCGGCGTTACGGCACCGATCCTGTTGATGACATCTGGTCCAGTTTCGGCGTCCACGCTTGAAATTGACGGAACTGCTACGCTGCAAAAACCACTTTTGCGCTCTGATCTCTGCCTAGCACTGTCCTCGCTAGTCCCCGTAAAAGCACAATCAATTGATCCACATAATCGAAAAATGCGAATTTTAGCCGCTGAAGATAACAAAACCAATCAGTTGGTTTTCGGCAAGATGCTTAAATTTCTCGAGATTGATCTAAGGTTTGCCAATAACGGTCGTGAGGCCATAGAACTCTACGAATCCTTTGATCCAGACATGATTTTCATGGATATTTCAATGCCAGAGGTCGACGGAAAAGAAGCCACGCGCACCATACGCAACATGGAGCTTGGCAGTGGAAAACACGTCCCGATTGTTGCACTCACAGCCCATGCTATGGCTGGGGATGATCAAGAAATTTTGGCGGCAGGATTAGATCACTACATGACCAAACCCTTACGCAAAGCTGCGATCATTGACCAGATTTTGCAACGGCATCCCGCGCATTGTCAGCCACTCCTGCCTGAAGAACCCGCAACAGTTGCATCCAGTACAGCGCCGACAGACACAACAATGGCTGGCGAATAGACTAGGCGCTTTGGATGACCTCAAGCATCGGTACACCAAACCGCAGTGCCTGGCGTTCGCCCACCAGCTTTTCAAAGGCCTTCATGTCGCGTGGCCGTGAAGATGCAATACGCGACAACTGCGCCGACGTCATCGTCATCGGTTTCAAAGTTCCGCACAGCCCGCGCGAAAACGTCTCATGAACCGCGTGCAGCTTATCAAACAAATCCCCTGCGCCACTCACCGCCAGCTTTCGGCGGGACGGGTGCAGTTTTTCTGGTGTGGCACCTAAGATAACCGACAAAAACGCATCGCCATAGCGTTCTAGTTTTTTTGCACCAACCCCACCAATCCGCGCCATATCATCAAGCGTTTTAGGTCGAACTTCGGCCATTTCAATCAGGGTTCGGTCAGCAAAAACCACATAGGCAGGCACACGCGCTTCTTCGGACAAAGCACGCCGCTTTGCCTTGAGCGCAGACAACAATGGCGCGTCCTCGTCCGACACCAGCGCCTTTGCGACGGGACCGCCACGGTGGGCTTTGGCCAGTGTGTCCCGTCGCAATGTGACGCTTGCCTCGCCTTTCAAGATAGGCACAGCGGGCTCTGTCATGAATAAAGCGCCGAACCGATCTGGGTTCGGGCGCACCAAATCGATACCCATCATCTGTCTGAAAATCGCATTCCATTGGCGCTTGTCATATTCGCGACCAATGCCAAACACTGACAAGGCATCATGGTTCCATTGCTTCACTTTATCGGTGGATTTTCCCATCAAAACATCGATCAAATGGCCTGCGCCGAACCCTTCATCACAGCGTAAAATAGCTGACAGCGCCTTGCGCACAGCCTCAGTCCCATCAAACAAATCTGGCGGGGTGTCACACAGGTCGCAAGTTCCGCAGGGCTCAGGGTTTTCACCAAAGTATGACAGCAAATTTTGCCGCCGACACACCTGCGCTTCGGCAATCCCCAGCAAAGCATTCAAACGGGCATGATCTGCTGAGCGCCGCTCAACCGGTGATGGACTTTCATCAATCTGAGTACGCCGAAAGCGGATGTCATCCGGGCCAAAAAGTGTGAGCGTTTCCGCAGGTGCGCCATCGCGCCCAGCCCGACCAATTTCTTGGTAATACGATTCAACAGATTTGGGTAAATCTGCGTGCGCCACCCAGCGGATATCAGGCTTATCGATGCCCATCCCAAACGCAACAGTAGCGACTACGATCACCTCGTCTTCTTGCTGAAAACGCCGTTCAACATCACGACGACGGTCACTTTCCATCCCGCCGTGATATGCAAGCGCAAGTTGGCCACCGTCACTCAACGCTTTGGCAAGGCTTTCAGTTTTGGCACGCGTCCCACAATACACGATACCAGATTGACCTTTTCGCGCTTTTGCAAAATTCAGAATCTGCGCCCGGGGGCTATCTTTGACAGCAAAAGCCAAGTGAATGTTCGGACGATCAAAGCCACGCAAAAAGATTTCGGGATCGGCGTCATCAAACAACCGTCGTACAATTTCGCCACGCGTTTCTGCGTCAGCAGTCGCGGTAAAGGCACACAGTGGGACATCAAGCGCACGACGCAGATCACCGATGCGCAAATAGTCCGGGCGAAAATCGTGCCCCCACTGGCTGACACAATGCGCCTCATCCACCGCGATCATCGACACGTTTGAACGCCGCAAAAGCGGCAATGTGCCACCTGAGGCCAACCGTTCGGGTGCCATATACAAAAGTTTAAGACTGCCGTCGGCCAAAGCAGCAAACACAGCGTCGGTTTCTTCGTCGGTGTTGCCAGATGTCAAAGCACCCGCTTCAACACCAACCGCTTTGAGTGCCTGCACTTGGTCACGCATAAGCGCAATGAGTGGTGAAATAACAATGGTCAGCCCATCACACACCAAGGCGGGCAATTGAAAGCAGAGTGATTTTCCACCGCCTGTGGGCATAATTGCCAAAACATTTTGGCCAGCGGTGACCGCATCTACGATTTCTTCTTGGCCAAGGCGAAACGCGCTGAACCCAAAGACCGAAGACAAAAGCGCCTGCGTTTGTGACATGTTTTCCTGCTGCTAATTGGTTGAGAGCAGAATCGCACGTCACGCCGCAGGCCTCAAGGCCAGATCGACTTAAAGAAAGATGCCAGCATTGTTGCGAATGATGATTTCGAGCGCATAGACGGCCAAAAATGCAACAAGCGGTGCGAGATCGAGCCCGTTCATATCAGGCAAAAACCGACGAATGCGCGAATAAAGGGGTTCAAGCAAACGGTTCAGACCTTCCCAAATTTGATAAACCAATGGCTGGCGCAAATTGAGCACTTGGAAATTGATCAACCAACTCATTGCGATATGGACGATCATGACGAATTTCACCGCGCCTAGAATCATGAGCAGAATTTGCAGTATGGAAAGCATGGGTAGGTCCTATTTTTCGTGTCTTATTACACCTAAGGTCTTGATGTGCGGTGCGCAAGTCGTGCAGCTATATATCGTGCCGCAACGTTGCCGTTGACGTTTCCTTTGGCTCTTGCGATTGCTTTGCGCATGTATCCATTTTTACGCATCGCCTATGGCATTCTAAAATTTCGCAAAGCCCCAAAACTTGGGCTTTGGGACACCCATACCTCACACCACTATTGTCTGCCTTGGGACATCGATCTGTGGTGGGAACTCAATAACGGGCGCACCTTAACGATTTATGATCTTGGGCGCATCCCAATGGCCATGCGCAATGGCACCGCTGAGGTGAGCAAAAAAGCTGGGCTGGGTATGGTAGTTGCCGGCGCATCTGTGCGTTACCGCAAGCGGATCACGATGTTCAAAAAGATCGAAATGCACTCGCGTCCCGTTGGGTACGACGATAAATTTATCTATATGGAACAATCTATGTGGCTCGCCAATGGTGAGTGCGCCAATCATATTTTGATCCGTGGCGCAGTTGTAAAAAATGGCAAAATGGTTCCGCCTGTGGAATTGCTGGAAATGATAGATAAAGATGTTGAATCCCGCGAGCTGCCCGAGTGGGTGCAAGCTTGGGCTGATGCGGATAAGCTACGTCCGTGGCCCCCTAAACGCGGCTAGCGTTTAGACATTGCGTCAACGGTGTTTTGCCTGTTCTATCCGCTTGAATAAAAATCAAGGGATCAGGCATGAAAAACGTCAGTGCGAGCAAACGCATCAAAGGCTGGATGATGTATGACTGGGCCTCGCAACCCTATCACACATTGATCGTGACGTTCATTTTCGGGCCTTATTTTGCCGAACAAGTCATCGCACATTTTAGTGCCATGGGAGTAGATCATGACACCGCCCGCGCACAAGCACAGTCTGTATGGGGCCTTGGTCTGACAATTTCAGGTCTGTCCATCGCCATTCTTGCCCCTGTGCTTGGGGCGATCGCGGATGGAACGGAACGTCGCCTGCCTTGGATCTGGGTGTTCAGCGCGTGCTATATCGTTGGCGCCGCGGGCCTATGGTTTGCTTCTCCGACAGACTTTCCCACCTATATGGTTCTTGCGTTTTTCATTTTAGGGATGATTGGAGTCGAGTTTACCACGATTTTCACCAACGCTATTTTACCAAGTTTGGGAGACAAATCAGAGATCGGAAAAGTGTCAGGCAACGGCTGGGCTTGGGGGTATGTGGGCGGCGTTTTGGCGTTGATTTTAATGCTTTTGTTTTTCGCGGAAAATTCAAATGGCATCACGCTTTTGGGTAAAGGCCCCCTGTTTGGGCTTGATCCAGAAATGCGCGAAGGCACACGCTTTGTAGGGCCGTTCGTGGCCGGATGGTTTGCCCTATCGATGATCCCGTTTTTCTTGTGGATGCGCGAACCGCGCGGTTCGGGCATGAAACCCGCCATGGCCATCAAATCTGGTCTATCCAGCTTACTTGAGACACTTAAAAGTTTGCCATCGCGCAAATCACTTTTGGCCTATTTGATGTCGTCCATGTTCTATCGCGATTCCTTGAATGGCGTGTTTGCCTTTGGCGGAGTTTACGCGCTTGGTGTTCTGGAATGGTCCGTGATCAATGTGGGCGTGTTTGGGATTTTGGCAGCCCTATCAGGTGCTATCTTCACCTATATTGGCGGCTTTCAAGATAAAAAATTCGGCCCAAAACCCGTAATTGTATTTAGTATTGTTCTGTTGATCGTGATCTGCGTCTCGATCATTTCAATCACCCCCGAAAGCGTTTTGTTGATACCTGTCGCGGCACAAAGCAGCATGCCTGATGTCGCCTTTTACGTTTGCGGCATTGCACTCGGCGCAGTAGGCGGCGTGATACAATCTGCCAGCCGCACAATGATGGTGCGTCAAGCCGACCCTGAACGCATGACGGAGGCCTTTGGTCTGTATGCATTATCAGGCAAAGCGACGTCTTTTTTAGCACCTGCACTTATTGCGGTTGCAACCGCACTCACCAATTCACAACGGATGGGCATAACACCGCTGATCGGGCTTTTCCTTGTTGGCTTGATCCTGTTAGCTTGGGTCAAACCTGATGGTGAAGAGGTAAGTTGATGCGGTTTACAACAGTTACTTTGATTTTATGCACGATGCTCGCGGGCTGTGGTGGCGATGATAAGCCTGCCAAGGCTAAAGCCCATACAGTCACAATGTCGTCGAGCGATCATCGGCCTGCGAAAGAACTGTTTGGACGCGTCAGCATGCCATCCCATCAAGCGTCGGAAGCCATTGGAAGCTACGCCAAAGGCTGTGTCGGCGGAGCTGTACAGCTGCCCGAAACAGGCCCAACATGGCAAGCGATGCGCCTGTCTCGCAATAGAAATTATGGCCATGAAACGCTTGTAGATTTTGTCCAAGACTTATCACGTGAAGCCGCCAAACAGTCCGGCTGGGCAGGGCTTTATGTGGGCGATATGAGTCAACCACGCGGTGGACCAATGCTAACGGGGCACGCAAGTCACCAAATGGGATTGGATGCCGATTTTTGGATGCTGCCGCCAAAACGCTTGGATTTAACCGCCGCTGAACGCGAAAGCTTATCGTCGATTTCGATGCGCAGATCCGCTGGCGCGTTTGTCAATGACAGCTGGACCAAACAGCATCACAACGTGCTCAAAGCCGCCGCCAGCGATCCGCGTGTTGCGCGCATTTTTGTGTTTCCCGGCGCCAAGGTTCAAATGTGCAAAGATGAAAAAGGCGACCGCGCTTGGCTGAATAAAATTCGGCCATGGTACGGACATCATTACCATTTTCACGTACGCCTAAAATGCCCCAAAGGGGATAACTCATGCGTCGATCAAGCCCCACCACCCGCGGGAGATGGATGTGCCGATGCGCAATCTTGGGTCAATAACATCTTAAACCCACCGCCCCCAAAACCTGTTGATCCAAACGCCCCCAAACCTAAACCCAAAGCGCAAATCACGCTTGCAACGTTGCCATCACAATGCTCTTCCGTTCTGTCCTCGCGCTAGGCGTGGCGCTGCTGTGCGCGCAAAACCTTGCTGCTGATACGCAATATGTGGGGTCACACCTGTGGACATCGAACGCCCCCTTGCACGGCGGGTTTTCAGGGTTAGAGGTCAGCGCAGATGGCAAGACTTTCACTGTGTTATCTGACAGTGGCAGCCTAGCCACTGGTGTTTTTTCACGTTCAAAAACGAAAGAAATTCAAAAGGTTGAAACCCTTTCACTGCATCCCATCAAAGACAAAGATACCGATACTCTACGCAGGTATATGAACGATTCCGAGGGCCTTGCTATCGCGCCCAGCGGGGAAATTTATGTCAGCTTTGAGGGCGTGCATCGCATCTGGCGCTATGACACGGCGTCAAGTCGCGCAAAGCCGCTACCGCAGCACCCCGCCTTTAAGGCCATGCAAAACAATTCATCACTCGAAGCGCTCGCGATCACTCCACAGGGGCATCTGCTTACCTTACCTGAACGTTCTGGCGGGGAAACTGTGCCCTTTCCCGTGTACCGATTTAATGGCTCTGTGTGGGATGTGCCCTACGCGATCCCACGGCGTGGAAACTATTTGCCCGTTGGGATGGATATCGGCCCTGATGGCAAGCTGTACCTGCTAGAGCGTTGGTTCCGCGGTATCGGGTTTTCGTCACGTGTGCGCCGCTTTGAATTTAAGGGGGATACACTTGTGAATGAAGTCACCTTGCTTGACACCAAACTTGGCGTTCATGACAATCTCGAAGGCATCGCCGTGTGGCATGATGGGACTGACATCCGCCTCACTATGATTTCCGATGACAATTTCAAACCCTTCCAAGTCACCGAATTCGTCGAATATCGTGTTACAGATTAGGCTTGATCTCTATATTTTTAAGGGTTAAACGCCCCCATCGCCTCATCCGGGGCCGAGTTGCCGTCACCTTCGATAAAAAACGGAATTTATCATGACACGTATCCTACCTGGCATTCTTGCCATGGCCGCCATCGTTGTGGCCTCTAACATCCTCGTTCAGTTTCTCATCCTTGATGGGCTGCTCACATGGGGCGCTTTCACCTATCCTTTCGCCTTTCTTGTGACCGATCTGATGAACCGTTTGTATGGCCCGAATGCCGCACGAAAAGTCATCTTTGCGGGCTTCATTGCGGGCATCATTTGTTCGCTCATCGGCACCCAAATCATGTTGCAAGGCGATGGTTACACCTATCCTGCCGTTGCGTTACGCGTGGCTGTTGGATCTGCTGCTGCATTTTTAATCGCTCAACTTGTGGACGTCTTTGTTTTCAACCGTTTGCGCGATGGAAATTGGTGGAAAGCTCCGCTTGCATCATCCATCATTGGTTCAGCTTTGGACACCGCAATCTTTTTCACCATCGCTTTTTCTCAATCCATTCAATGGTTTGGTGAAAATGCGAACATGGAAATCAACTGGGCTTGGGATGCAGTTCCCTTACTCACCCTTGGCCCCGATGCCCCGCTTTGGGTGTCTTTGGCACTCGCAGATTGGGGCGTAAAGCTGGCTTTGTCCCTTATCGCGCTCATCCCATTCCGTCTCATTTTACGGCGCCTTCACACAGATGTCGTATAAATTTACTTGCCATATACTAAATCTATGGCACGATACCCCTATCGGCAAACAATCGAAAGGAGGTGGACCAGTGTCTAGAGTAATTATGGTGAATGAGGTCAAGACAGTCGGGGGGGCCGCCACTTAAAGGCAAACCTTTGGGTGAAACACCCCTGATTGGGCGAACCTAACTGGCCCATTTCCTAAGATCTCGAAGGGTTGTCTTATCTAGGCAACCCTTTTTGCTTGCCCTCTCTACGCCCAAATTGCCCGTCTGCCATCCGTCTGATATGTGTATGGCATCTGTCGGCGATCTGTCGGGAAAATGTCACTCAAAATTGCGAGACACACCATGGGACTGCGCATCACCGAAAATATTGAACTGGCCGATTGGGAACTGTCGGAAAGCTTCATGCGCGCCTCTGGCCCCGGTGGGCAAAACGTCAACAAAGTGTCTTCGGCTGTGGAATTGCGGTTCGAGGCCGAACGATCCCCCAACTTGCCACCCGCTGTGAAAATCCGCCTGCGCAAACTCGCAGGACGTCGCTGGACCAAAGACGGCGCAATTATCATGCAATGCGATGAAAGCAGATCCCAAGTCCGCAACCGAGACCTCATCCGCGAGCGTCTGGCGGCGCTGATCAAACAAGCCACCGAGCGACCCAAGTTTCGGGTTAAGACCAAGCCGACCAAAGGCTCGGTTCGGAGAAGACTCGACGGGAAGAAGAAACGCGGAGAGGTGAAAGCGTTGCGTGGGCGGGTGGATTGATGATAGCTAGATATATGATTTAAAGTCTCATTTTAGGAAAAATATTATGAAAGTAATTTCAGTAATTAACTACAAAGGTGGCGTTGGCAAAACAACAATTACCGCGAATTTGGCTGCTGAGCTAGCTTGGCGTGGCAAACGTGTCCTTGTCGTAGACATGGATGCCCAAGCAAGTCTTACGTTTTCGTTCATTTCTCCAACAGAGTGGGCAAATAAATTCGAAGCCAGTGGTACAATTAAGTCGTGGTTTGATGATTTTCTGAGTGGAAGCACATCGAGTTTGTCGAGCGTTATCCAACACCCACCCAAAATAAATGCCAAAGTTGCAGTCAATGGTGGCCGTGTTGACGCGATTTACAGTCATCTGGCACTAATCAACGTAGATTTGGAGCTTGCGACAAAACTTGGCGGAGCCAATCTCGGACAGGCAAAAGATAACTTCCTTAAAGTTCACAAAAGGCTAACAGATGGTTTGGCCGAGCTTGAGGCCGACGCATATGATGTGGTGCTAATTGACTGCCCGCCAAATTTTAATATTGTTACAAAAACGGCTATCGTTGCAAGCGATCTTATCTTAGTACCGACACGTCCCGACGAACTGTCGACGTTAGGTATCGATTACTTGGTGCGAAGTATAAGTGGGCTCCAAAACGACTTCAATGATTACGCAAACCACTCGGGGGGCATTTCAGTAGACCCTATTGATCCCAAAATACTCGGTGTCGTATTTACGATGATTCAAGAATACGGGGGTGGACCAATTCAAGCGCAACAAGTATTTATGTCCCGATTAAAAAACGCGAAGACACCGCCAGTTTTTAACACTTACATCAAGAGAAACGACTCCCTATTGTCTAGTGCTCCGGCCTACGGTACGCCCGTCGTACTGGAGCCAACTTCAAACTCCAGCCACCAAAGTGTGGTAGAATCTTTCGAAGAGTTCTGCACGGAATTTCAATCAAAAGCGGGGATATAATGGGTATCGATAAAGTTTCAGCAGATATCTTGAATCGAACTACTCAAATTTTGAGATCAGGGACCGAATCTGATATCAAAAGACTTGGACAATACTTGACTAAGTTCAAGCTTCAGAAGGTCGAGCCAGTAGAAGACCACGCAAGAAATATTGAAGAGATTATTCAGCTTGTTGAAGTACTGAAGCAATTAAAGTCCTCAGAAAAAGCATTGGAGCTGTTGAATGCCAGCACTCCAAATAAAGATTTTTTGATAAGAGTGTCGAGAGAGATCGGACTACCTGTAGTAAAGTCAGACAGGGTCGAACAACTAAAATCCAAGATCGTACACGAAATGGTCGAATCTAGACTTAATTCAGAAGCAATACGGAACCCTCATTCTACACAACAACGTCCATAGCGACCTGCTCTCCAACCCCAAACACCCGTTTATACCGAGCAATCTCCTCTGCTGGGCCCATAGCCTTATTCGGATTGTCTGACAGTTTCACCGTGGGGCGACCGTTTGCTTCCACGGCTTTACAGACAATTGAAAACGGAGCAAGGGAGTCGCCGTCGGTAAGGCCTCTGAAGTCGTTCGTCAGCAGCGTGCCCCAGCCGAATGATGTTTTCACGCGGCCCGCGAATTGTGTGTGCAGTTCGATGATTTTTGCGGTGTCCAAGCCATCCGAGAAAATCACCAATTTTTGCGTCGGGTCTTCGCCCCGCTCTGTCCACCATTTGATCGCGGTCTCAGCGCCCGTCGCGGGATCGCCGCTGTCGATGCGGATACCTGTCCAGCCCGCAAGCCAATCCGGCGCGCCGTTCAAGAAGCCTTGGGTGCCGTAAGTATCGGGCAAAATGATGCGCAGGTTGCCTTCGTGTTCGTCCTGCCAATCGGCCAAAACGTCATAAGGCGACTGGCGCAAGGCGGCGTCATCATCGGCCAAAGCGGCATAGATCATCGGCAATTCATGGGCGTTGGTGCCCACGGCCTCAAGGTCGCGCTTCATAGCAATCAGACAGTTTGAAGTGCCCGAAAACTTATGCCCCAAGCCCTCGGTCATGGCCTGCACACACCAGTCTTGCCACAGGTAAGAATGGCGACGACGCGTGCCAAAGTCTGCGATCTTTAGACCTGTAAGAGGTTTTAATTGCTCAACTTTTTCCCAAACACGGGTCATAGCGCGGGCGTAAAGCACTTGCAATTCGAACTTGCCCATATCGCCCGTGACGGCCCGAGAGCGCAGTTCCATCAAGATTGACAAAGCGGGGATTTCCCACAGCATGACCTCGGGCCAAGAGCCTTCGAATGTCAGCTCATATTGGCCATCGACCTTTTCAAGATGATAGGGCGGCAGGCGCAGGTTTTCGAACCATTCCATGAAATCAGGGCGAAACATCTGGCGTTTGCCGTAAAACGTATTGCCACGCAACCAAGTGCTTTCACCACGCGACAAAGACAGGGAGCGCACGTGATCAAGCTGTTCGCGCAGTTCACCTTCATCGATCATCTCAGCCAAACGGATGGTTTTGGATCGATTGATCAAAGAGAATGTGACCCGCGTTTCAGGATTATTGCGAAAGACCGATTGGCACATCAGGAGCTTGTAAAAGTCGGTATCAATCAACGATCGCACAATCGGATCAATTTTCCATTTGTGATTGTGAACACGTGTTGCAATATCAACCATCTCAAAGCTCCCTATGATATAAATGCGTTAAAGCAGGGGACTGTGGGGTTTGGCAAGCGGCGTAAAAGCTTTGCAAACACTTATATGCTAGACCGTACGTCACGCACTCGAGAAAGACATATAATGCACCGACATCTTAGCCGAATTTTTCTAGCGCTTGTGTTTGGCCTTATGGCCGCCGATCCCAGCTTGGCCGCAGGGGGATATTGGGAATTCGGGGCATGGCGCGTTATCGTTGAAGAGATCGACACAGGCGAAGATCTACGCCGCACCTGCACCGCTATGACAGGTGGCGATGGGGATATGAGCGCCGTTTTAACTGTCAGCAATGGCGATGCCGGCCCGCCTGATTATTACCCCGAACTGCTTATCAATGAACATGCCATTCGGGGCTATGATACGAGGATGCAGGCCAGCGACGAGGTCTATCTATGGTTCGACGATGAAGACGTTATCGACGGCACGATTGAACATTTTTTTGATGATGATGGCTTTGCCCATGCACAGGTGTTTTTGGCTCAAAGTACAAGCCAAGCTGGCCTGCGCGCAATGAAGCGCAATGGCCAGATGGATGTCACGGTGAACGGGCGCGCCATGCATACGTTTTGGTTAAACGGCTTTAGCGCCTCATATTTGAAGATGATGGACGAATGCGGATTTGATGGCTCAGGCGTATTGGACCTGCCCTAAACGCATGTGACCTCGTGTGGTGAACTGTCAATCGACCAGCACAACACCAAGCTCCGCCATATCAGCGCGGGCAGCAGATTCCGTTGTAGGATCAATCGCACGGCAAAGCTTTGTGATGACCGTGGTTTTAAACCCCAGTTTGGCAGCGTCTTGGGCGGAAAAATTGACGCAGTAATCTAGGGCCAGACCAACGAGTGTCACAGTATCTATGCCACGCGTGTGCAGATAGCCCTCAAGCCCTGTGGGGGTTGTTTTGTCATTTTCAAAAAATGCCGAATAGCTGTCGATGCTCGGTGTGTACCCTTTGCGAATAATCAGATCACCATCAGTTCTCAGCGCGGGGTGAAACGCCGCGCCATCGGTGCCCTGAATGCAATGATCCGGCCACAACACTTGCGTGCCATATGGCGCCTCAAACGTGGTAAATGGTTCAGCGCTGTGACTGCTGGCAAATGAACTGTGCTCGCGCGGATGCCAATCTTGGGTCAAAATCACAACAGAAAAGTCATCCATCAACGCGTTCACACCTGCGACGATCTCATCCCCGCCGCTGACAGCTAATGCACCACCGGGGCAAAAGTCGTTTTGAACATCGATAACGATCAGAGCGTGATTGGCTGGGCGCATGGTCTGTCTTTCTGCATAAATATCTGGTGTTTGGATCAGTGGTAGCAAGCACAGGCAAGAGGTCAAGATATACCCGCATATATCAGTGACAGCACGCCGCAGATCCCCCACTTGATCTGCGCGCGCGACGGGCGTATTTGAAGCATATGTATACAGTTTGCGCCCTATATCACTTCACCCGTTTCGAAACCCCTGCAGATATTCAGGGGCCGCTTTTGGACCTGTGCCAAACTGAGGGGATCACCGGATCATTGCTCATCGCACATGAGGGTATCAACGGCACGATCGCGGGGGCCACGCCTGCTGCAGTAGACCGTATGATCGCCCATATCCGCAGTTTGCCGGGATGTGCGGATTTCGAATACAAACTATCAACAGCGCAAGATCAGCCCTTTGGTAAAATCAAAGTGCGGCTGAAAAAAGAGATCGTCACCATGGGGCAACCCAATGTCGACCCGCGCGCGGCTGTGGGCAACTACTGCACGCCTGAGGAATGGAACGAATTGATTTCCGCGCCTGATGTCGCCGTGATCGACACCCGCAATGATTACGAAGTCGGTATCGGCACGTTTAAAGGCGCGATTGACCCCAAGACGCCGACCTTTCGTGATTTCCCGAAATGGTGGGAAGAAAACAAAGATCGCTTTCACAACAAGCGCATCGCGATGTTCTGTACCGGCGGTATTCGCTGCGAAAAATCGACCAATTATTTGATGCAACAAGGCGTTGAAGATGTGTTTCACCTAAAAGGTGGCATCTTGAAATACCTTGAAGACATGCCCGAAGAGAAAAGTCTTTGGGAAGGGGAATGTTTTGTCTTTGATCAACGTGTGTCCATCGGACATGGGTTGACCGAAGGACCGCATGAGCTGTGCCATGCGTGTCGCCGTCCTATTTTGCCCGAAGACAAAAAGCGTGCAGAGTTTGAGGCGGGCGTATCATGTCATCAATGCGTTAACGAATTTGACGAAGATCGCAAAGAACGGTTCCGTGAGCGCCAAAAACAAATGGCACTTTCAACTGAACGCGGTGAACGTCATCTTGGTCGAACAAGACTGGCTTGAAATTAAATCCAAAAAGATAATGCATATCCTGCGGGCAATGGCAGCGCGGATGAAAGCTGATCTAGCGTTCAACTGCGTAAAATGGATTTATACGAACACGATATCCATGTCGTCAAAATCACTCAAAGACAGCCCCTTGAACGTGACCGTATCAAGTCGCCCATTGCTTTCGTATGTGAATGACAAAGTCCCCGACGCCTCTGAAAGCGCCAAATCGTCGACACTCATACCGTCTATGTCGAACACCACCTGATCTTCGGTCACGTCAAAATCCTGCACGGCATCACGGCCAAAGCCCTGTTCAAAGATAAATCTATCAGCGCCGGAATTCCCCGAAAGAACATCCACTCCACCGCCACCATTTAGATCATCATTGCCATTCCCACCGTACAGATAATCTGACCCATCTCCGCCGATGATCGTGTCATCACCGTCTTGACCATACAAACGATCACGGTGTGCACCGCCATCAATGTGATCCCCGCCATCCCCGCCATATACACGGTCTGCACCATCATCACCGTACAACGCATCCGCATCTTCATTGCCGGAAATAATATCATTATCCGTACCGCCGCTAATCACGTCCATACCAGCACCACCGTATAAGTAGTCATTGCCCGCATCGCCGTTGAGCGTGTCATCGCCCTCTTGGCCAAAAAGACGGTCCCAGCCATCGTTGCCATTCAGAACATCGTTACCCGTCCCCCCCCAAATTCGGTCACCACCAGAGCCGCCACTGAGAGTGTCGTTTCCCGCGTCGCCCGACATAGAATCTCGATCGTTGCCGCCATCTATGGTGTCATTACCAAGTCCACCGCGCAGTATATCGTTGCCATCACCGCCGTTCATCGTGTCGTTGCCCTCCTCACCGTGCATGATGTCGTTGCCTGTACCACCGTACAAAAAGTCGGTTCCTTCACCGCCATACATGACATCATTGCCATCTTGGCCATACAAGCGATCCCAGCCATCACCCCCATCGAGCGTATCGTTATCGGCGCCGCCGTACAGGTAATCCGAACCACTGCCCCCATAAAAGGTATCGTCGCCCCCACCGCCTGCAATCCTATCGTTGCCACTGCCGCCATAGACCGTGTCTTTGCCGTCAGTTCCGGTTTGATCACTGTCTAAAAAGCTATCACTGCCGTCACCTAGGTAAACGAGGTCTTGTCCATTGCCGCCATCAACGGTGTCGTTGCCAGTGCCACCATAGATTTCGTCAGCCCCATCTTCACCGCACAGTATGTCATCGCCATCACCGCCAAGAATTGTATCGCCACCCTCGCCGCCACTGATATTGTCGTCGCCGTGCATGCCTTGGATCAGTTCACTCAGCTTTGAGCCAAAGATGACATCGTCATCACTGGAGCCAAATATTTCACCAACGTTTGCCAAAAAGGGACGGTCTGGATTGATGAAATGCATGCCAAAAATTTGGGCGATGGTCAGCTCGTACCCTGTGTTGGATAAAATATCTAAACGCTCGTTCCCAAACCACAGCGACAAACCACCACTCAAGTTGCTGTATGTAAGCTGGTCAGGTGAATAGAGCATGGAATAATCAGATAGATCGACACGGTCTTTGCCCGCTTCGAAGTCTTCAATGGTATCCATGACGTCATCCGAGGTCATAACAAACACATCTGCGCCAGATCCGCCGTAAAGCCTGTCTGTGCCCCGTCCGTCACTTAGAATATCGTCGCCTGCGTTGCCATGCAGAAGTTCATCACCCGCGCCGCCCACAAGAACATCGTCACCACCGCTGCCCGTGAGGGAGCTATCGCTATTATCGCCGTATTGCGGGGCACTCCATGACCCGACATCGAATGAGAGCGATGTGATGCCGGCGCGCGTTTCTGATGTTAGGTGAAGGCTCACTGTATCGCCATCTTGTGTCACCGAAATTGATGACAGATTCATCAAGGGAGTGTCGTTGGAGGAGTTGAAATTTTCGACCAAAACCAACTGCCCGCCTGGGATGACAGTGAATAGACTAAGTCCCGCATCGCCGCCTGACACCGCGATGAAAGAATTGCCATTCGCTTCAAAGCTTTCAACCATATTGGCGCGGCCAAAAAGCGTATACAGCGTGTCGAGTACATGGTCTGTGGCTCGCAAGGATCCGTCAGGCTTGACCTCAAAGACAGACAACGAACTTGATGTCGAAGACGCGGCGACAACGTAAGTGACATCACCCACCGTAATTGTCGTGAAATCTGTCGGTGTTCCCATACCAACGCCAACCGATGCGCCGCTTCTGCCGACTTCTTCGGTGGTCTGTGTCGAGGCATCATAGCTATAGGATACGACATCGCCCGTCAGATGTTCTGTGGTCAAAATGAACGTTTCACTGCCATTTTGAACGACTTCCAAATGCGCAATATCGGCTTGGAACAAGTCTATAGTTTGAGCGCCCTCAAGGCTTTCGCCAACTGAGGTCATAGAACGGATTTGCACATGCCCTTCGTCGGTAAAGGTGATGATTTGTGCCACGTTTCCATCATTTTCAAGCGGCACAAGAGCAATGATATCCCCTGACGCACCAGAGGTTGCGGGCAATTCTTTAAGCTTAGAAATACTGCCATCATCACCGACAAGATAACCATAAAAGGTCCCATCTGGCGCGGCCCCTGTGACAACAAAATCGTTGCCATACACGGTAACCACCGCGGTCTGAACTGTTTGAAAGTCGCGCGATCCACTGCGAAAAGACCGTGCTGTGATGAAATCAAACGTGCCATCGTCCAGAACATCAAAAGACATCAAGCCGCCCGTTGCGCCATTCAACGCGACAGCAAGACTCCCACTCGGGCCATCCAAGAAATGAATCTCAGATATATCATAGTCGAATGCCTCAACGTCGCTGGCAAATTCTCCAAGGCTTGAAAAATACGACATACGCCCTCACAGTTTCTAAAGTTTAGAAATTATAGGAACACAGTTACCCAAACCTCACTCAAGCAAGGCAAAACTCGGGCGTTTACCGACAACTTGATTAAAAATGGATGGCTTGGACATTTATGTACGTGCCCTTAGAGTGAGCGCGTAGAGCAAGCATGGGATCCGCAATGACTTCGAAGATTTCGATCATACTTCCTGTGTTCAATGCAGAGCCGTTTTTAGACGAGACGCTTGCGTCTGTCTTGGCGCAGACCCATCAAGATTGGGAATTGATTGCAATTGATGACGGATCAACGGACGAAAGCCCATATATTTTACAGCAAGCCGCACAGGGCGATCCGCGTATACATGTGATACGCCACTCTGAAAGCCAGGGGGTCTTTGCCGCCCGCAATCATGGACTTGATATGGCAAATGGGGCGTATATCGCCTTTTTGGATGCGGATGATGTCTGGGGGTCCACCAAGCTGGTCGATCAACTTGGTTTTATGCAAAGCGCGCACAGTGGTTTTAGCTGTACCAGCTTTGATGTCATCGATCAGCAAGGCAGAAAAATAAGCGCACGCATTGCACCCGCGCGCACCACGAGAGATCAACTTTTGCTGTGCAACACGATTGGCACATCGACGGTGATGATATCGCGTCGCGTTTTGGGGAAACATAGATTTCCAGCGTTAAAGATGCGTCAAGATTATGCACTCTGGCTGACCATCTTAACAACGTACGACGCGTGTCTTGGTTTGGACGCACATCTTACACGATACCGGCGACATGCGGCGTCTTTATCTGGATCAAAACTACGGTCTGCAATCGCGACATGGGGTGTTTATAAAACGGTACCCAATTTGACGTTCGCTCGATCGATTTGGTCCTATGCAAACTATTTGGGGCGTACGCTTGTGAAAAATTCAAACCTCAAACGTGGTAAGTAAACTTTCATATACAGAATATTATCGCCGCTCAGGTGAAGCGCCAGCCAAAAGGCGGATGGTTTCAAGAATGCCGACCAACCACAAAATATAAAGCCCAAGAACCGCACGAGCGCGCTTGCCCAAAGACACAGGTGCTTTGACAAAACGCCACGTTTCGCGAGCTGGTGGAAAAAGACCGACAAATATCCATAAAAGACGTCGCTTTAAAACCCCATTACGCACCTGCCCGCCGCGAATACGGCGTGCTTTTCGCGCCATCTCACCAAAGCTGCAGCGGGCCTTATGAGTGACAACAGCACCATCGAGATATGTGATTGGGTAGCCTTTTGTGGCTGCCAACCGACATAAAGCCGCATCGCCGCCAGACAAGCGTGCAGCATCAAACTCACCACATTCATCAATGGCGACACGTGGCACACATAAGTTTGCGCATGCTCCATATCCGTTGCGGACATAACGATCTTGCGGAATGCCCCGCAGTTCGTCGTAGGTGGACCAAAGAGTCGCTTGTGCAGCAGGCACCATAGATATCCGACCCGCCAAAAGCATGTTTGGATTTTGTAAAACGGCCTTCGAAATGACGTCCAACCAGTCAGGTTCAGGAACACAGTCAGCGTCAGTAAAAACAATGTGTGTTGCACGGCATACAGAAATTCCGACATTGCGCGCAGCGTAAGATCCGGCTGTCAGGCAATCTTTCAATTGCACATTCGGGGCCAAAACTGTGCGATCAAACTGGGCTGGCACAGGTTCATTCGCCACAACGACCACATGAAACGCCGCTTGATCTAAGGACTGATGTCGCAATGCGTTCAGCATATTTGGCAGCATATCCCATTGATCATAAACGGGGATAACAACACTCAGCTTTGGCATATCCGACACAAAATTAACCCTTATTTAAGCAGAACTACCATACTCATTATCCATCCCGTCGCGATTAGACATGTAAGGGATATAGGTTGACGTTCCATTTACGCGGAGTTTTTCTTTTCTATGCAACACTTTGACCGGTTTAACGCGCGCGATGCACTCAAGCGCAGATCTGAAAATTCATCATGGAGTAACGCAAAGCCCCGCATTACCCCTGAAACATGGCCCGCAATCAACGCGAGCTTTAAGGTGAAATCTGGTGCCAAAGTGTTCACCGTTGGCAGTTGTTTTGCCCGCAACATCGAAGAACAACTCTCGCTGCTTGGATTTCAGCTGCCTACGCTACAGTTCTCAGTGCCCAATACCGAATGGCCAGGGCTGCGTAGAAACGGAATTTTGAACAAATACACCCCTGCAGCAGTTTGCCAAGAGATTGAATGGGCCGCGCAAATCTTTAAACGCGGTGACGGATTTATACCAAGCGATGCAGATCAAATGCGCATGGATATATCAGACACCCAAGTCGTCGATATGCATTTGGGGGGCTTTGTGCCCGTGACACCAGAGCGTTTTCTTGAACGCCGCAAAGACATTTATGATGTGTATGCCCACGCGTTTTCGGCAGATTTGGTTGCATTAACATTCGGCTTGACGGAAAGCTGGGAAGATACACAGACGGGTTTGCACATTCACCAAGCGCCTGCTTCGCGGCAATTGCTGCGCAAAGCTGCTAATTATGACTTTGTAAACTTGGATCACGAGGCCTGCTTGGGCTTCATGCGCCGTACTGTTGAGGTGCTCAAAGAACTAAATTCAGATGTAGCAATTATCACAACAGTTTCGCCTGTTCCGTTGAATACTACATTTACGGATCAAGACGTTATCACGGCAAATATGTTGTCTAAATCCACCCTGCGCAGCGCCGTTGGAAAACTGGTATCCGATTATGAACGGGTGGACTATTTCCCAAGTTACGAAAGTGTTGTGCTCTCTCCAAACGGCATCGCATTTGAAGACGATTTACGCCATATCCGCGATGGGTTTGTAGGCAAAATCGTTCAAAGATTGACTGCGCATTACTTCGACATCACAGACAAAACGGCGACCTTGATTCAACAATCAGCCATCGCTTTGGGCACAGAAAAAACCACGAAAAGCACACCAGCATTCGTAGCACTGGACAAGCTCAATCCGGATATTGCGGCACTGTCAGATGATCAACTCAACATCTATCTGCGCAACTCATGGCGCATTGAAAATCGCAAAAAAGTGCATCTCATTGCAAAAGAAATTATGAAACGCCCCCTGCGCATTCATAGGCATTTGCGCAGCATCGCCCATATTTTTCCACGTTGTAATCTTGAAAAAGAATTGAAAATCTATGCCCAAGCTGTGCTCGACAAAGACCCTGACAGCACTCTGGCCAATAAATGCCTTAATTTGTCCGCAGCCTAAGAACACCTATCTTAGATGAGTTCCAAATAAGCTTGCGCAATCACCCTTGGATCAAAGCGAACCAATGAGGCCTGTGCGGGGCGCGGATCATGCACGCTGTCCAATGTGCAGGCCAGCGCTTTCGCCAGCGCATCTGTGTCTGCGACAGGCACCAAAGTGCCATAGGCGCCATCTGCCAAAACCTCCCTTGGACCAGAGGGGCAGTCGGTTGCAACAACAGGGCACCCAACGGCCATGGCTTCTGCAATCGCCATTCCGAAACCTTCCCATTGGGCCGAAGAGACAAAGCATGCTGCATCTTTCATGAATGCAACGGGGTCTTCAACATAACCCAAAAGCTGAATGTCGCCCGCAAATAAAGTTTGATCAATCTGATGCTGCAGTTGATTACGTAAGGGCCCCTCGCCCAATATAAGTAACCGTACCGCATGCGTTTTGCGCAGTTGAACAAACGCTGAAATCAATGTTTGAAAGTCTTTTTGTGGCACCAAACGGCCGCACGCAACGATGGCGGGGACTTGCGGTTGCGCCAACCATGGATGTGCGATTTGAAGTTTCAAAAGTGGAACGCCAACTGGGTTGTAGATAGTTTTAACATACCCATTCGGCAAACGAGCGCGCTCTTCCATATCTCGTGCGACACCGTCCGAAACAGCCACCAAATGATTCACAAATTTTGAAAGCGACCTAGACACCCAATCCATCGCGCGTTGAGCTACATTTTTACTTTTTGTATCAAGCGTTTGGTGTGTATGAAACGACCACACCAACGGCGTTTTACCTTGCCCAGCACAGGTCCGCGCAAACAAGACAGTAAGATTGACATAGTCACGAGCGGACACAATCAAATCAGGCTGTGCCTTACGAAACTGTCGCGCAAGATGAAAGACCGCGCACCGCGCTCTTGTGTGTAGCACAACCACATTCACGCCCTCTGGGACAGCGCATATCGGCGGCGCAAACAGAACCAGATCAACGTAACAACCAATGGCGGTCAACTCTTGAGACAATGACAAAAACACTGTCCCAATTCCGCCGCCATCGACACTATCTGTGACAAAACAGATGCGATGGCGCACGCTAATTTCCACCTTACCCATTTTGCCCAGCGGATAGAAGGAATTTGGTAAGTTGATTTAAAAACTGAGGATGTAAAGAGTCTCCAAAGGCCAAATCATCGTTAAACTCTTCTTTGAACATCGGCGCATTTTGAGCCTCTTTAGGCATGAATTCATACTTTAAAAGTTCATTGGCATCCACGTATTGCGCATAAAAATCTAATGCATCCTCTTTATCTTGAAAAAGAGAGCGCTTGGGCATCGATTTGAAAAACTCACGAAGGGCAGTAGACGACCCGAGTTTTTCAATATCTTTGCGCAATGTTTTCGCGTCAACACGCCCATTCATCATACGTTTCCAAACCACTAAATCCGGCGACAACGATGCATTTTCGACCGGCACCGACGATAGACCAGACAGGGCAACATCGATGCCCGTACCAAATTCATCCAAAATGTTATCCGCTTTGATCAAATCTTCGAACCTAAGCACATGCAGCTTGCCAAATACTTGTGCCCAAGCACGAGCTTGCCTCAGGTAATCAAACCGATGCCAAAAGCAGTTACGGAACTCAGAAAAATCGCCTCGATATCCGCTGGTTTTGATGTGCTCTTGGTACAAAGATTGCCCGTATTCAATTTGCCGCCGCACAACCATGGCGATTTCAATGTCATCCACGGGAAAATGATCGCGAACTTCGCGAATATAATCTATCCGCTTGGGCCAATAATTTTCAGCGAGACCAGGTATCTTTTGTGGCTGACCATCTGCGCCCATAGAGACGTGGCGGAAAAATGATTCCGCGCTGATAATCGTTGTGTCGTAGTTTTTGGATTTCTCAGCAACGTGCGCGAAAAAATTCACAGCGTCTTTTCGGGTTAAATCGGGGTGTGCGCCCGAAAATGCGTTGGCGATTCCAATGTGGGCATAGTGGCCACGTTTGTTGATCAGATCATAATTTGGATACCAAATGCCATTTTCTTTGAGCACCTCACGGTTGCGAGACAACCCCCGCTGAATAGAGGTGGTGCCTGTTTTATGTGTGCCGATATGAAGGATCAAACGCCCCATAAATATACCTCAGTTCGCCTGTTTATCGTGATTTTCGCGACCATAAGTCCCATGAATGGCTTGCTCCCAAACATCTGTGATCTTATCGGGCGCAAAGTCATTTACCCGCTCACGCCCCGCCGTCGCCAGTCGACGTTGTTCTTGGGGCAAGTTCATCAACCGCGCCAACGCAACCGCAAAATTCTTGGATCGATCGCCTTGGCTGGGCACATGAATGCCACTCACATCGTGTTCAACAATGTAATTAAAGCCAGAGCAATTCTCGAATCCGATCGCAGGAACACCGTGAGACAGAGCTTCTGTAATCACCAAACCGAACCCCTCAAACTCGGCTGGGTGAGCAAGGATAGAGGCTTTAAGATACACGCTTTCAATATCCTTCGTGGCCCCGCGCAAGTGCACCACTTTATTGAGATTTAGCGCATCAATTTGTGCACGCAGCTGATCTTTCAAGGGGCCAACTCCGTAAATATCACAGCGCCAATCTGGAAAATCACGATACAGAAGGCTCCACGCATTGATCAAAATTTCATGCTGCTTCACCGTGGCCAACCGACCGACAGAGACCACGACGCTTTCACGTTTTGTAGTCTCAACAGATGCCGCATCAATCTGTTGCGCGGCATTCGGCATGACTAAAATTTTATCACGTAAAGCAGGATCAAACCACTCAACGAATTCAGGCAACAAAGTGCCAATCCCATCAAATCGACTCAATACATTTCGACGTAACTTACGGTCCACAGGGTTAGGGTCCCAACGTTCCGGATTGTCAAAATCTTGCTCTGGTACATTGTGCAACGACGCGAAAAGACGTGGCTTGTGTGTGATTTTTGCATAGCCGAGCGCGGTCACAGCAGGGGGCAAAAATGCAATCACAACATCAGGCCGAACTGAATCTATATGCTTGGCAAGACGGTGGCGAAAGCTTGCATGCTGACTGACCCACTGCAAATGCGCCAGGCCAGGTAAAAAGGTTCGATTGCGATGCAACATTGTGCGCAGCCGCCCAAGCACACGCCAAAGGCGTGGCCTGTGTTGATTACGCGGCCTGATGTTTGACCGAATAATACCTTTGGTCATCGGGTAAAATGGTGGTTTTCCGCGCACCTCATGGGTCACAATTTCAACTGCATACCCACGATCATATAGGGCATTCGCAGTTTCAATCAGCACACGCTCGGCACCGCCGCTGCGCATTGCGAGTTTATCAATAACAAAGCAAAGCCGTGTTTTACGAGCTGAGGGTTGTGACATCATCATTCACCCTTTTTCAAGGAATTGCGTCAAATCCTGCATCATCGCAGCGGCCAGTTCATCAGCAAATATTTCATGTTTATCCTTCGCAACGAGCATCCCTTCTTCAGTCATACGACGCAGAATGCGCATGATCTTTTTTCTGGCTATATCTGGCGACATAGTCATGCCGCGACGCTCCAAAGCGTCACGAAGCTTAGTTGAAATGTCGCGGATCTTTAAATTTTTTCTAACCAAATGTTGCACATCTAAAGCTGCAAGGTCTTCGACTGTAACGGTCATAGGAGCTGTAAAGGCCACACCTTGTATCGAAGCAGTTACCAACTCTTGGGCAGCTGCCTTTGTGGCCTCGGACGCGGCGTATGTTGTATTGCTGCGCAAGCTCAAAAGCGTCACGTTAAGCGTTTCGCAATTTGCACCTTTGCGAAGCATTTTAAGACAGCTCACGACATCAGATATTTGTGCATCAACGAACACGAGCAACGGAATTTTATCATCGGCAAAATCGTACTTCATCGCGTAACCTGCAGCATTGATCAGACGACTGTCTTCATTTGAAAGCAAAGCGTTATTGTACGTCTGATCACGTTTACCGGTGGCCCAAGGCATCTTAAAAAACTGATATTCTTGCCCAAAAATATGTTGAAAGGCTTCCGCATCCAGCATGCTCGGGTTCAACAAATCAAAACTTCCCAAAAGAACGGCAATTTTCATCATATTATCCTTGATTCAAAGATTGTTTGAGACGGAACAATGCGTATCGGGGATCACTTTTGAAGGCGTGAAACTTGTAAGCCATAGCCAACCCATGTTCTGAATTGTTTTTCGCAAAGCGGGATGCCACAAAGTCTGCCTTAGATTTTGCGCGCTGTGTAAACGTCGGCCCAAACTCTAGCAAAGCCGCGTTGTGCTTATTGAAAATGGTATTGTAGCAGCCGCGAATTTCAGCAGCATTTCTGCCAATGTCTGACTTGAAATAGCAGCACAACGAATTCCTATTGCTTGGCGTCACCAACCGACCGCCAGCGCGTACAAAAGAAATGAAATAGTCCAAATCCTGCAACCGCAAAAGGCGCTCATCAAAACGGGCCGCGCGCTCAAACGATTTACGTGTGCCTAAAAGGGTCCAAAGATAGGCCCGCAATTTGTCGCCGATGAAAAGCTCTTTGAGTTGGTCGCCTCGTGCAATTTGATCAACCTTGCGCCGCCGCTTGCCTTCCCATTTCCAATCGTAATTACACGTGATCCAATGCGTATCGACATCATCGCCCTTGTGCACCAAGTCGTACAAGCAATTGAACTGCGACTGAATTTTATCTTTGTACCAAATATCACCCGCATCGAGCCAAGCCAAAAATGGGGCATCAGCGGCATCCAAAAGCTTATTACGCGTCTTCGGACGCCCAAGGTTTTCAGGGCTCTTGATCAATTCAATATTCAAGGAGCTTTGCAAAATAACTTGTTCAGTTTTTTGCAGTTCATCGCGCTCTGAACCATCATCAACAACGATAACACGTTTGCTACCCGCCCAAGTTTGATTTTCAATAGACTCTAGCGACAGCGCCAAGGCACTGGAATCGTTGTAGTGTGGGATCAATACATCAAGTGTGGTCAAAAATAACATTCCTTACAATTGAAAAAATAGGCAACTTTTTCTGTCGGCCCTTGGTGAAACTGGCCTCTATTTCGATAGGGCTTCCTTAGTTTTCATGATCTTTTGCTTTCATATTTGCCTCATGTGCAGCAATCGCATCTGAAATTTCAGGAAAGTATGCCAGCTTTCCCTTTTCCAAAACCGCGCCGCAATCACACAGTTCGTGAAGCATTCCCATGCTGTGAGACACAACGATGGCCCCACTATGCTTGAGACGTTCGCGAATAACCGCGCTACTTTTTTGTCGAAATGCGGCATCCCCCACCGATGTCACTTCATCAATGATATAAGTATCAAACGGGATTCCCATTGAGACAGCAAAGGCAAGTCGCGACTTCATACCAGACGAATAGGTGCGAACTGGCATATGAAAATTCTGGCCAAGCTCTGTGAAATCTTCAACAAAATCTATGAGTGCATCCGTATCAATGCCATACACACGTGCGACGAAGAGGGTGTTTTGTGCCCCAGTCAACGCCCCATGAAACGAACCAGCAAAGCCGACGGGCCAAGAAATTGTTCCCGATATTTTGACGTCACCGCTTTCGGGCAACAAAGTACCTGTAATGATTTTGAGAAGTGTCGATTTTCCAGCACCATTGCGGCCTAACAGTCCCAAGCACTTACGCTCGGGAATGTCCAAATTGGCATTTTTCACAATATACTGTGGCGCGCCTTTGCTGCGAAAAGACTTGGTCAAGTTTGAGATCTGAATCATAATTACCTACGATCTCGTAGGGAATAATAGACCATCACAAGAATGATCCAGCCAAAGAAGGAAAAGAACGCCACCAATGTTGTGAGCAGTATTTTTCTTGGATATTCGGGACGATCCGCATGGGTCGGTTTGATATGTGCTGCCAGATACCGACTTTGACGCCGCGCCTCGCCATTGGCGTTATCAAGTGCATCAAGTGCCTGTAGATATGATTGTTCAGCAAATTCAACCTCGACGCTTAACTCTTCGTAGCGTCCCATAAGCTGTGCAAGCGCTTCACCGTTTTCACTATCCCCAAGGCCAAACTTGCCGCGTTGAATGTCGATTTGTTTTTCGATAACGCCAATTTTTAAATTGAGTTGAACAAGGCGAGGATCAGTTTTTGTTGCAGACAATTCTAGCAAACCACGACTAATAAGCGCTTGGGTCAACTGTGTTTGCATAGAGGTCAAAACCCCCATCTGCCCCTGAATATCGGCAGCGGGGTCAATAATTTGGGTCTGATTTCGAAATTCTGCAAGCGTTCTACGCGCAGATTTAAGCCGCGCAACAGCGACTTCCAGATCATCTTGCGCATACGACGTTGCATCAGAACGGGCCTGCGTCGACAAATCGTTAATCATAGCGCTGCTTTGCGCAAACATCTCTTCGGCCAAAATCACGGCGCTGTCGGCATCAAACGCACGCACTTCGACTTCTAGAATACCAGCGCCACCATCATAACCGATCTTGGTCATCTTATTCCAAAACGCGAGCAAATCTTCGATTGAGGGGTCTTGCTTTAGGCAGAAAATGAAATCTTTATTGCCCTCATCGCAGCCATAAACCGAGACAAGATTCAATTTGTCATCCATCTCCCGCACCAATTGCTGGCTTTGAATAAAGTCATACAGGATCTCTGTGTCTGTACTGTCGGCGCTTGAAAGTTGGCTGATGCCACCCAAAACTTCGAGCGCAGGAGACGTTTGCGCACTGCGTACAGAAAAGCCGATGCGAGTCACATATTGGTCACGCGCTTGCGTCCACAGGTAACCCGCCGTGATTGCGGTGGGCAAAAAGACCCCAAGACACAACAGAATGACCGCGCCAATATGTCGACGCTGCGGTTTGGCACGGCGCGCCAAGGGTCGGACAATGATCTCTGGCCTTGGCGCAGGGGGCCTACGCTTACGTTTTGGCGCTGTCGCCGAGACCGACGCAGGTTGACGCGTCTCTGGGTGGGCATGGGTTTCACCATCTTGCACGTGATCAGCACCTTTGTACCAAATAAATCGTCGCCATTGTATATTTGATAAGAAAAATGACCCATAATCATGATTAATTGGTTAATTCGCATTCACTTTAATCAGTGAAGAAATCCGCGTTAGGTGCTTTCATGGTAACTGTTTTCAAACGGTCATTCGCAACAGTTTGGGCGCTCATTTCGCGTGAAATGGCAACAAACTACGGCAAATCACCTGGCGGCTATATATGGGCTATTTTAGAACCTGCTGCGGGCATTGCGCTTATGACCGCACTCTTCTCAATTGCATTTCGACAGCCGCAACTTGGCATCAGCTTTGCGCTGTTTTATGCCACGGGAATGCTGCCTTTTACGATGTACAAAGATCTTTCAGGCAAGATTGCAAAATCTATTTCCTTTAGCGAAAAACTGATGGCCTATCCCGCAGTCACGTTCATGGACGCCATTCTCGCCAGACTGATATTGAATACCATCACTCAAATCACAATCTTTTTCATTGTCTTTGGCTTTATAATGGCGACCGTGGAAACACGTGCACATTTGGATTTTCAATGGATAGCGCTGTCCATTGCAGCCACACTTAACCTGTCTGTGGGAATTGGAATTTTCAACAGCGTTGCCTTCATGAAAGTGCCAGTGTGGGAAAACATGTGGGCTATTCTAAACCGGCCTATGTTTATGATTTCATGTATTTTCTTTTTGTTTGATAGCGTCCCAGAACCTTTTAAATCCATGCTTTGGTTCAATCCGTTGGTGCACATCGTCGGACTTATGCGCAAAGGGTTCTACCCATCATATGACGCGGCATATGTGTCTTTGACCTATCTCTTTGCCCCGCCGCTGATCCTATCTGCTTTTGGGTTAATGATGCTGCGTAGATACCACAATTCAGTGCGCTAAAGCGCCTCATTCACACACCGTGATCATATTATAAAAACAACCAATGCTTGGTGCTCGACTTAGTGTGATATCCCGAGTGCCATCGTCTCTTTCGCCATATCGGCGGCTAGTTTTGAGATGTCATCTTGAGGCGTCTTTCTCAACAACTCCACACGCAAAGCAGATATATTCGCTTGAAAGCGCCGTGCAAGGCGCATGGGATCCGCGTCACACGGTAGCTGGCCTGCAGCGCGAGCGGCTTCAAAAGCCTCGGCGAACTCCCCGCACATTTGGTCAAGGTAGCGTAGCGATGCCGCAGCGATTTTGGGATCGGTGGATGCAGTATCAACAACGGTCTTCATCAGCATACAGGCCTGTCGCGAAGAATCTTCCTGCGCAAGATTTGCATAGTTTTGAAACTGTGCCGCCAACCCAGCAAGCGGCGTTACAGCCTTGGACATTTCTGCGCGAAAGCCTTTGAGAGATGCTTCAAAATAGCGTTCAATCGCCAAAAGGTAGAGGTTTTCCTTGCTCTCAAACGCGGCATAAATACTGCCGGGCTTCATATGCAGTGCCGCTTCCAGATCCTTAAGCGATGTCGCGTGATATCCCTTACGCCAAAAGAGGATCATGGCTGCATCAAGTGCGCCGTCACGATCATAATTTGCGGCACGAGCCATGGTTTACCCTTTCATCTCGGCGATTTGCGACAAAATACTGGTATAATTGTCTACGCCTTGCGCACCAGTGACAAGGTGTTTGCGGTCGAACACTACGGCAGGCACACCGGAAACGCCCTGTTTTTGCCAGAACTGTTCGGCCCTGCGGACCTCATTGGCAAAGCGTTGATCGTCTAGCACGGCGGCGGCCTGCGCACGATCCAGTCCGATTTCAGCGGCCACATCTGCCAACACATCATCGTCAGACAGGTTACGTTGTTCAGTGAAATGAGCGGTGAACAACGCCAATTTAAGGTCGTGTTTGCGGCCTTGGGTCTCGGCCCAATGAAGCAGCTGATGAGTGTTAAATGTGTTGTGCATACGAGAGTCTTCGGCCCAAGCAAACTCAAACCCAAGACTGTCGCCCAGTGCTTTCATCTGCTGGCGTGATTGCTCGGATTGTTCAGGCGTACTGCCGTATTTTTCGATGATATGCTCGCGGGTATTCTGCCCTTCGGGCGGCATTTTCGGGTTCAACTCGAACGGATGCCAGTGGATTTCGTGGTCGGTGCCGGAAGCGTCCAGCGCCCGCGACAGCTGGTGATAGCCAATGATGCACCAAGGGCACATAACATCAGATACAATGTCGATACGTAAAGGTTCGGTCATTATCATACGCTCCGATCGCGGCCTATAACCTGACGCTTACCGCCAGCAAGACAATGAGATAAGTTTCATAAGCTCCATTTGCCATAGGGTTGGCAAAAATTAGCATTAAAATTAGCGGCACCCAAAGGTGACACGGCAGCCTGACATAAGTTGGTCAAACCACGGTGCTACAAAAGCACAGCTAGACTGGCCATCTTATCGGGGTAAGCAGGGCGTTCACCGCGACCATCACCCATAGTCGAAAAGCACAGAAGGATATCCAAATGCGCAAAAACAGGATGGTTTTTGGTAGAGAGAAGGTTGCCGGAGCAGTCACCCACCCCGGCAATTCATTATTCAGCGGCGATTGTTGATTTCTTTTCCCAAGCGAACTTTTGGAACACTTGGTCCACAGGTGTTTTTGCAAAGTGGTTGGTGTAGTTGGACATCAACTTTTGCGCAGCACCCAAGATGATTTCAAGGATGTTGGTTTCAGTGAAACCCGCGTCCAAGAACGCCTGCGTATCGGCATCGGCTACAAAACCACGATCACGAATCATTGCCAAAGTGAAAGTGCGCAGAGCTTCAAGTTTGGCAGTCGGCAGAGGTGTTTCGTTGCGCAAAGCTTCGGTAATCGCATCGTCAATTTTCATCATCTTCGCGATTCCTGTGTGGGCAGGTACGCAGTAGTGGCAGCTATTTTCGACGTTGATTGTTTGCCAGACAACAGTTTTTTCTTCGTCTGTCAGCGTCGTTGCCATGAACTGTTGGTGGGCAAAGTTATAAGCGGCGAGCAGCGGTGGCGCATCGGCCATCGTACCGTGCAGGCCCGGAATGCGACCGTTGTTTTTAAGCGAGGTTTCCAAAAGCGGTTTACCTGCTTCTGGAGCGGATTCGATAGTGTGGATCGGGAAGATTGCCATGGTGTGTCCTTTCAGGAATGGATTTCCGTATTCAATGACGTCCATATATGTAAATTGAGTGATTACTCAACAATATATTTGAGCAATCACTCAAATGTGAACAACAAACAACAATGGAGAGGAGCAATGCGTATACATGGAAGAGCTATGCGCAGTCCGACAATCGGTACTTGCCTGCTTCAAGGAATTCTTGATCCGCTATACTAAAGGCACTCCTCACCACCTTGTCGACGGCGTCTTTCGATGTAGTAAGCGTCTGTACCATCTCGATCTCCTCATCAATAAGATGAACCAGAAATACTCCCTTTAAATCCACAAACAATAGAAGCTGTCGGGCCAGTTGTGATCTTTGGATCGCGATGTTGAGGGGAGCATTTTTGCCCTGAAGTTTGAAAACTTTATTGCGTAATTATTCAATATTTTCATTTCGTATGCGAAACAAAACGCCACAAACTTCGCCGCTGACATTTCTCGCCTTGGCGCTTCTTTAACCAGACATCAAAAGCCCCTACAAAGGCGGCATCGAAACAGTGCCGATTAAAGAAACCCTCATCACGACCCAAGCGCGGGTGTTAGGAAACGAAGGACCATTTCGTGGACTGTATTAAGTGTGCGTTAAGGTGCCACTATAGATGCGGGGCAACAGCACTGCGCACCTGTGATGTTAGCGTTTTTGCGCGGGTCTCTGAGCTGGATTGCGCATAGATGCGAAACTCAGGCGCGTTACCCGAAGGGCGCAGATGCACCACGTCACCGCTGTCGAAATCAACTCGCAACCCATCGGTCAGATCCACACTTTTGATGGCACCAAAGGGGGCAAAGAACGCTGTGCGATGATCTGTGTTTTCAATCAGATCGTTCAAAAAGATGGCGGCTTTGGCGCGGTCGATCTCTTGCAATCGATCCGCGGCTGTAAAGCACTGCGGCAAGGCAGTGACAAGTGCAGCTAAGGGAATGTCTTGCTGTTTGGCGGCAAATAACGGCGCGATGATGGGCAGCATGCAATCACGGGTGGGCAGGGCCGCAAGCGGCCCTAATAGCATCGCATCAAAGCCCAGCAAAAAGCCACCATTGGCCTCAAATCCCACACAGCGATCTGCGGGCGCTTTGGCTTTTTCCATCTCAGCAATCACAAAAGGCGATCCGATACGGGTCAAAACCACCTGATCGAACTCTGGACATCTGCGCACCATGTCGTTGGAAGACACTGGAGTGACCACGGTTTTTGCAGCCAAGACGCGCGCTGTCAAAACCCCAAGCACGTCGCCTGGAATGACTTTGCCTGTCGCATCGCTTAAAAGGGGACGGTCTGCATCGCCATCTGTTGAGGCCACCGCATCAAGAGCGTGATCTATGCTCCACTTGATGAGATTGGCTCGAGTTTGATCATCGACGGCTTCTGTGTCGACAGGAATAAATGTGTCTGAATTGGCCAACGGCACCACAACTGCACCGAGGTTTGTTAAGATGGTTTCAATCGTGTCGCGGGCGACGGACGAGTGGCGATAAACACCCACGCGCAGACCTTTGAGCGCCTGTGCGCCAAAGGCATCAATATAGCGTTTCACATAACGCGTCTCGGCCTCGGGCAAAGAGGTACGGGTGCCAAGGGGACCTGTGCGACGACTGCGTTTGGCATAGGCGGTATTGATCTTGGTCTCGTCGGCTTTGGAGATTTCGCCTTGGGGCACATAAAACTTCAACCCGTTGCGGTCCGCAGGGATGTGACTGCCTGTCACCATAATCGCGGCTGCTTCAGCAGACATAGACGCCAAGGCCAAAGCAGGCGTGCCAAGCGCGCCGCAGTCGACAACATCAACACCTGCGCTGAGGGCTGTGCGGCAAATCATTTGGGCGATATCAGGTGACGAAGGGCGCAAATCTTGGCCGATAAAGAGCGTGCTGCACTCGGGAACGGTTGTCAGAAAAGCATGTACGTAATCTGATACGACCTCTTCGGTTAAATCAATCACGAGGCCGCGCAAGCCACTGGTGCCAAAAGAGGGAGCCATATTAGAAAGCCTTTCGTCAGAGATTTTGTATGCCATGCGTCTTTAACAGCAATGCTAAGACTTCAAAATGCAAAGTGTGTTTAGATAAGAAACATAATGTCTTTATGTAAATATTATTTTGAAATTTCTATCGCCTTTTGTTATTTTCTCGAACAATCATTTATAAGATGGGGAAGCATGGCTGGCCCAACACTTGATCGAATATTTTTTAAGCAAAGGCGGGGTTAGAGACCATTAATGTGCCATTTAAATGCCGTTGCGCGCAAATGTATATTTTTTGAGCTGCTATATTATTTTCACGAATGCGCGTGTCACATTAGGATATTACTGATAAATGAACCGAATAAGTTGACCTAACGACAGGACGTATTTTTCTTATGAATTTAACACATATCACCCCGTTATTTTATGCGGTGGTTCTGGAACGCGGCTGTGGCCGTTATCGCGTAAAAGCTATCCTAAACAGTTTGTCCCTTTAGTTGATGAGCAAACCTTATTTCAGGCTTCGGCCAAGCGATTAAGCGGCGCGACTGATGCGCTGTCATTTACTGCACCTGCTGTTTTGACTGGGTCTGACTTTCGTTTCATTGTGACAGAACAATTGGCGGCCATCGGCATTGATCCGGGGGTTATTTTAATTGAACCTGAAGGGCGCAATACGGCACCAGCAATTTTAGCTGCGGCTTTGCATATCTCTCAAAGCGACCCAGAAGCCATCATGCTTGTTGCGCCGTCAGATCATGTTGTGCCTGACACAGAAGCTTTTCATGCGGCCATTGTCAAAGGCCTTGCTGCTGTTGAAGCAGGTAAACTTGTGACCTTCGGCATTAAGCCAACGCATGCAGAAACTGCGTATGGCTATCTTGAATTGGCGACCCAGCCCGATGTGTCGGGTGCAGCTGTCGATCTTAAACAATTTGTCGAAAAACCAGACGCAATTCGTGCCGCTGAAATGCTTGCCGCTTGTACATTTATGTGGAACGCAGGAATTTTCCTGTTTAAGGCCAAAGATATTGTGGCCGCTTTCGCTGAAAGCGCACCGCAACTGACGGCCCCCGTGACTGCTGCTGTGGACGGAGCTAAGATCGATCTTGGGTTCTTGCGCCTTGATGCGAATGCTTGGGCGAAAGCCGAAGATATTTCGATCGACTATGCTGTGATGGAGCGCGCTCCAAATTTGGCCGTTGTGCCCTTTGATGGCGGTTGGTCTGATTTGGGTGGTTGGGATGCGGTATGGCGCGAGCTTGGCCCCGATGCAAACGGCGTCGTAACCTCAGGTGATGCCACGGCGATTGAATGTGAAAACAGTCTTTTGCGATCTGACAGCGAGAACCTTGAGATTGTCGGCATTGGCTTGAAAAACGTGATGGCGATAGCAATGAATGATGCTGTTTTGGTCGCGGACATGTCGCGCGCGCAAGACGTAAAAAAAGCTGTGGAAGCTCTCAAAGCCAAAGGATCCGCTCAGGCGACAATGTTCCCCAAAGATCACCGACCTTGGGGCTGGTTTGAAAGCTTGGTTGTTGGCGGACGCTTTCAAGTGAAACGCATCCATGTACATCCAGGGGCGGCACTCAGTTTGCAGAGTCACTTCCACCGTTCAGAGCATTGGATCGTGGTTGAAGGTACGGCCCGCGTCACAATCGATGACGATGTGCGCCTTGTGACAGAAAATCAATCTGTCTACCTGCCTTTGGGCTGCGTTCATCGCATGGAAAACCCAGGCAAAATGCCAATGGTCTTGATTGAAGTGCAAACCGGCTCTTACGTCGGCGAAGACGACATTATTCGCTACGAAGATGTCTACTCGCGCGGCCAGGGCGCTAAAGGTTAATTAAAGGAATTAAAAGATGAAAGTAGCTATTTTTGGCTTGGGATATGTCGGCTTTACTGCAGCGTGCTGTATTTCTAGCGAAGGCCATGATGTCATTGGCGTCGATGTTAGTGATGCAAAAATCAATGATGTGAATGGGGGCATTCCACCATTTGAAGAACCAGGTCTTGCGGATTTGATGCAAAAAGGACGTACTGTTGGCAGCTTGCAAGCGACCAACAATACACAAACAGCTTTGCAAGGTGCCGATTTGGCGATTGTGTGTGTTGGCACGCCCTCAGGCCCTGATGGGGCGCATGACATGCGCTACATCATCGAAGTATCGCGCCAAATTGCGCAAGCTGCGGCGGAGTTGCAGCTTGAAAAGTTGACCGTTACATTCCGTTCGACCATGCGTCCCGGCACCATCCGCCATTTGATTATGCCCATCTTTGAAAGTGTTCTCGGGGCAGATTTTGCGAATAAAATTGAGTTGGTGTACAACCCTGAGTTCCTGCGTGAAGCCTTGGCGATTCAGGACTACTTCCATCCGTCAAAAATCGTCATTGGGACAAAAAATGGCACGCCATCCGCGATCATGGACGCGCTGCATGCAGGTATCGAGGCACCCGTCTTTTTGACTGGGTATGAAGAGGCCGAGATTACCAAATTTGTCGATAACTCTTGGCATGCGGTTAAGGTGGCTTTTGCCAATGAAGTCGGGCGTGTGTGCCAGCAGATGGATATTTCTGCAACCAAAGTGCATGAAATTTTTGTCTCTGATACCAAACTCAATATTTCACCATACTACACCCGTCCGGGTGGGGCGTTTGGGGGATCATGTCTTCCAAAAGATGTGCGCGCATTCCAATTTATTGCCAATGATGTTGGTGCAAACTTGCACCTGGTGGACAGCTTGTTGCGTTCAAACGAGGCGCATAAAAACCACCAATTCAATTATGTAATGTCTGAATTGGGAGCCGGTAAAAAGGTCCTTATGGTTGGTTTGGCATTTAAGGCAGATACAGATGATTTGCGTGAAAGCCCGAACGTGGATTTGGCCCGTAAGTTGCTTGGGGCTGGTGTGGAGCTTAAGGTCTTTGATCCTGCGCTTGATCCCGCAAAATTGCGTGGCCAAAACCTTGGCTATGCCTATGCAAACCTGCCGACCATTGATCAACTGTTGATTTCAAAAGAGATCGCAGAAGCGGGTGATTGGGACCTTGTTGTCGTGAATAATGCCACGGGAAAACAAATTGAACTGAGTGACCTGAAAATCATCAACACTGGATCAATCAAGTAACCTAAGCGGCTGCCTGACAGAAAATGAAAGACAATATTTTGGATACCGAAACTTCCAGCGCTCGTCACGAACAGAGCCTTGCCAACCTTGTGAATCCCACCGAACTGGCTGGGCGCAAAGTGCTTATAGTCGTAGAAAACTTGCCCGTTCCATTTGACAGACGGGTCTGGATGGAGGCGCGTACGCTTAAGGCGGCGGGGGCTGAGGTTTCGGTTATCTGTCCAAAGGGCAAAGGTTTTGACGCCTCAGAAGAAGTGATTGAGGGCATCAATGTCTACCGTCATTCCCTGCCACTTGATGCGTCAGGAGCCCTTGGATATCTGGTCGAATATGGGGCTGCTTTGTTCCATGAAACACGTCTTACACTTAAAGTGTGGCGTAGGCATGGGATTGACGTGATCCAAGGGTGTAACCCGCCAGATTTGATCTTTCTCGTGGCTGCGCCGCTTAAGCTGTTTGGTATCAAATATATTTTTGATCATCATGATATCAATCCTGAACTATACGAAGCCAAATTCAATCGCCGCGATTTCTTTTGGCGCTTGATGTGCCTGTTTGAAAAATGGACGTTCAAGACGGCGAATGTTTCTATTGCGACCAATCAAAGCTATCGCAACATTGCGGTTGAACGCGGTGGTATGAAGCCCGATGACGTCTTTATCGTGCGTTCAGGCCCCGATTTGACGCGACTCATCAAGCAGCCCTCCACTAAAAAATGGCACAACGGCCGCGATAAAATGTTGGGTTATGTGGGCGTGATGGGAGACCAAGAGGGCATTGATCTTTTGTTAGAAAGCCTGCGCTATCTTGTGAAAGACAAAGGCCGTGAAGATATTCAGCTGGTTCTTGTGGGGGGCGGGCCAAGCCTTGAGGCCCTCAAAACACTGGCCGCTGACCTTGAGCTTTCTGACTATGTGACCTTTGCGGGTCGCGCGCCAGACGCAGAATTGTTCGACGTTTTATCGAATGCAGATGTTTGCGTGAACCCCGATCGCGTCAATGCCATGAACGACAAATCAACCATGAATAAAATCTTGGAATACATGGCGTTTGAGCGTCCTATCGTGCAGTTTGACGTAACTGAAGGCCGTTTTTCCGCAGGGGAATCAAGTCTTTATGCGAAAGATAACGACACGATAGACTTTGCCCTGAAGGTTGAAGAACTGCTTGGTGACCCTGAGGCCTGTAAACGCATGGGCGAAGTGGGGCGTAAGCGTGTTGAGACAGAAATGGCGTGGCCTTTTCAAATCCCATCACTTCTCAACGCTTATAAACGCGCTTTGAAAATCACCTAAAGTTGTGAAACAAAAAGGGGCCGATGTCGCGGCCCCTTTTTATGTTTAATTAGCGTCGTATCCAAGCTGTTTGCCCGCATCAGGGAACACAGCGTCAAAACGCGCGCTGACTGCAGGCGTAAAATGTTCCCGCCATTGCCCCGATGAGGCATTGCGTATGTGCTTGTTCTTTTTAGCGCCCGCACTGCCCAGCGAGAAGTACTTGAACAAAGCGACAACCAGTCGTTTTTCGGTATCGCTGATCGGAAATCCCGACACAATTTTAGCAAAGTTGTCGGCGCTGCCTGGTCCCACAAGATCGCTATATTTCGCTTCGAAAATATTGTCGTGGCCTACCCAGTTCAGCATATCGCGGATGTTTTGACCGCCCGAATTGTCGATTTCAAACAGCAACCGTTCTTCGGTATCTTTTAAGGACAAGACATATTGATGATAGGACTTCCTGCCCAGGTCGTCACGGACATCATGCATCCAGCTTTCGGTGCCCTTCATGTGATAGAATGCTGCTGAAACCAAGAGATCGCGGGGGTCTCGGGTCACATGGATACCAGTCAGTGGGCGGGATGTTTTTGTCCAATCGAAATCTGAGTGATGGTCGATCAGTACGTCGGCTGAGTAGTCAATATCATCGCCACGCCCATAGCTGTAGCGCCGATTTGTGAGAGCGCTGAACACACGGAACACACGTGCCAGCAAGACTGTCAGAACCTTGTGGTGCGTCCCGATGCAAATTTGAATATCTGGTCGCGATTGCTTTTGGAAACGTGCTAAAAAGCCCGCCTTAAGAGCCAACCCTGCTAAAGATTTGGAGTTCATGAGAATATGCCATCCCCAGAAAAATTTATTTTTAAAATCGCTCAAAACGTTGCTCCTAAGATCATAAAATGCACATAGATCGGAGGTTTTTCTATAAGAAAGTCCGCCAACCAAGGCGATAAAGGTCAAATGTTTTATGGCGGATCAAACAGGGCGCGGCAACGGCGCTGAATTAGAATTCTGTAAAGCGTCACCAAATTAGAGCACCATAGGGCAAAACTGTTCAAAATTTAACGTTTCGCACAGGGGTTTAGCAGCGTTCTGTCAATAGGCGGACAATTAACACTTTGCTCATAAAACCAACAAAATACGTATTGCTATGCTGGCACCCTGTTTTGGCGCAGGATTGTTTGTATGGCCCAAAATTTGGAGTGCCTCATGACAAATCCGTTCAAAAATCGCAGCCTTTCTGTTTCTGGTCCTGCAACCGATATCAGTCCCATCGTTCCCAATGATGGTGTAGATTTGCCCAAGGTTGCAGTTTCACTTTTCGTTGAAACTGGGGGCACGATCGCGATGGTTACCGTGACTGGCGATACACGCACAGTAACAGTTTCTGACTACAGTATTTTGCCAGTGGGCATCATGCGCGTCCTGGCGACGGGAACGACAGCAGCAGGCATTCATGCTTTCACGGTGTCCTAATGTTCAATTTCGGGTTTACATTTAATGCCGTCGGGCAGCGTTCGACTAAAGGGCCGATCTCTTTGATCACGCCCAGCGGTCTAGGTGCCTTTGTTATTTTTTCTCGCGCCAGCACGGCCTATACCTATGATGCGACTGGCGATCTTGTGTCCGTTCCAATAGATACGCCGCGATTGGATCATGCCCCTTCATCGGGCAGTGTGTTGGGTACTTTGATTGAACCCGCGTCCACAAATATTTTCACGCATTCGGTTGCACGGGTCGCAGATTGGACATTCAATCAAGGTGCATATTCTGATGTAGCGCTTTATCCGCTGAGCCCGTTTCCGGGCATGTCTATTGCGTCGACTGGGGCAAGCTTTCATCGCACCAATCATCCTAATGTGCTGCTGCAAAGTGGCGTGACATATGCTATTTCAATCTGGTTCCAACCTGATACCTCCCCTAATTTCCGCCTATCGTTCCGGTCTATGAGCGGCAACCAAACGAACTGGGGTGGGACTTTTGCAGCGCCTCAGGCGCTGTCTCAAGGCGTGGCTGGCACCGTCTCTAGCTATGATCAAACAACGACTGTCGGGGGCAGTATCATGCTTCGGGTTTTGTTTACACCCAACGAGACCACAGATTACTCTATAGGGCTGGGCCCTTTCAGCGAGACCAGTGGCGCAAGCCTCACCGTGTTAGGGGCGCAGCTTGAGCAGGCTACACATCCAAGTTCCTATATTAATACGATAGGCACGAGCCAAACCCGTGCGCCTGATTTGATTGGAACATCGGGCCTTAACGGGACATATGATGTGCATGTGACGTATGGAGATAACACCAGCGAAACATTCGAGGCGCAGACTGTTTCAGATGGCTATTGGCCTACTCTGTCTCAGAACCATGTAAAATCTATGACAGCTAAACTGGTTTGACAAACACGCCTGCGGTCCCTGTCTTTCAGGACAGAGACCGCAGGTGACCAATAGATAACCCAATCAAAGGCTTTGGCGTTTTTTCTTTTTCAACAAGTTTCGAGCGCGACCTGAAAACTCTTGCCACAGCACATCTACGCTCTCGCGTTTGCTCGGCGCTCGCGGTTCGGTATGTAAAAGATCATAGCCCACAAGGCCGAGTAAATCACCAGTGCGGTGTTCAAATAATTCAATTTGGCGCTGGGTTAGAGTCGTTTTCCACTTGTCTAATGCCGATGTAGAAACGCCGGTTTTACCGTTTTCCTTAAGCAGCTTATGCGTGCTGGCGGAGCGACTTGGCAAAACCAACCCCCGCGCAAGCAACATGTCTTCTTCGAAGGAAATACCCAGAAAGTCGCTCAGGCGCTCCATTTCTTGTTCAGGTGCTGTCACGACGTTTTCGTATTTTAGGCGGATCACGGATTCTGGGTACTTTGCCTCTGCGGCCATCCCTGCAGCCAAGCGCAAAGCCCATGTATCAGCAACAGTCGTAATATGGCGTGGCCCCCAATCCATCCCAAGCCATGAGGCTGCCACAGCGCGACCATCGCGCACAAGGTGGATGAACTTCGCATCAGGGAACACGCGCAATAAGGCTTCAACTGACATAATGCAGTTTGGGGCATGATCAAGCCAGATGCGTTGCTCTGGGCGGTTGTGATGACGCCCATAAAGGGATGCTATCTTATGAATGAGAGTGGCATAATCTTGTGATGCTAAAATATCTTCGCGATCTTCTTGCGAGACAGGCATCTGCCACAGCCCAAATCGTCGATGTTCAAGAACATCTGCAGCAACGGACGAAATATCGCGCTGCGCTCCTGCGTATCGCGATATGAATTGGGCCTCTGGCAAACAATTGACATCTGAATGTCCACCAATCATTGAGGCCAGAAGAGTTGTTCCGGATCGATCACATCCGCCGACAAAAATTGGTCTTTTATCTAATTTTTCCATTATATTTTCTTCTTGCAAGAGCCTATTTTAAGATGGGCCCATCAGCTTTGAGGGCGGTTTAAACAAATCTGGATTGGCAGCACGCGCGGCATCTAGTTCCCGTTGCACATCCGCGATCCTGCGGGGCATCAGGCCCCGTGCTGCAGTACGCAGATCCTCACTGGATCGTACAGTCTCGCGCACAGCCTCAGCCAATGAATCGCTTGTTAGGTCACAAAAGACCCCCCCGTCTTCAAGCAGAGGTTCAGTCGTTTGTGATCTGTTTGTCAGTACAGGAACCCCAAGACTGACAGCTTCGTGGATGGCCATTTGCATGATGTTTGGACGATCCGACAATGTCACCACCGCTGTAGCGGCAGCCATTTCTTTGAAATAATCGGATCTGTCGATGAACCCGAGCAAGATCACATTTGCAGGTACATCTTCTGTCCGTCGTCAGGGTTTTTGGCACCAAAGGCGGCTTAAACTAAGAGAGAGTTCGGCTCATCTGGTTGGTTGCATTATGCGGCACGTTGTCTGTGATGCAAGCGTCGCGTTTCGAGCGTCTTTCGTTTGATCCTTTCCCTTTGTTGTAGAATGGCTTTGTCGCGTCCGAAGTAAACATCGGCGGGTGTGACGTTGTTGAGGCTCTCGTGATAGCGCTCATGATTGTAGTGGTCGACGAAGGCTTCGATCTGTGCTTCGAGGTCACCGGGCAAAAAATAGTTCTCCAGCAAGATGCGGTTTTTCAGAGTCTGGTGCCAACGCTCGATCTTGCCCTGAGTTTGCGGATGATAGGGGGCTCCGCGAGAATGCTTCATACCTTTGT
>NZ_FNZV01000017.1 GCF_900109555.1 Pacificibacter marinus
TGCAACGAGAGGCCTGATACATGACCGCATCCGATCACACGCTCAAACCGTTCAGAAATCTCTTGCACCAATGGGGGCATCCATACATGCAGTAAATGCTATCAAAAGAGCGGCATCAAACCGCGACAGGTTCAACTTACCAGCCAGAACCTCCTGATCATTGATGAGTTGGGCTTCGTTCTGCTCAGTAAATCGGGCGCGGAATTGCTCTTTGAAGTTACATCTCAATGCTACGAACGCGGGTCCATCATCATTACCTCGAACCTGCCCTTTGATGAATGGACCGAGGTCTTCGGCTCTGAGCGGCTGACAGGCGCGTTGCTGGATCGCTTGACCCATCACGTCCACATTCTCGAGATGAACGGCGAAAGCTACAGGCTCAAATACAGCCGTAACAAACAACAATAATCAAACCTAAATCCAGATCAGAACAATGTTGGCCCAAGGGCCAACATGCGCTTTGGCACGCGTTAGCTATATGACAAGCACTCGCGCCAAAGCGCATGAAAAACGATAAGTCAGTGGACCAGTTTTACGCCGCGATTTGGCCCCTTTTTACTCTGCGATTGACACCACGCGCGTCGATCTCCTCGGCAATCTTACGCAGGAACGTGGCGCGGTTTGTGCGCGAGGTATTGCCATAACTCTCGAAGGCTACCTCGGCCGCTTCACAGGCTTGCTCTACCAATTCGACTGTACCAACAGCGAACGCATCTGCGGTGCCGCTGACAGGTTCATTGGCAAAACGCTCGACGCCGCCGATCCATTGACCTGCGACCAAATGCTTATGTTTCAATATGTTAAATTCCCTAGATCAGGTTTCGTTGTGCGAGATTTCGCATCAAGTGACTCGCGCCGAACGTCCATTCAGGGCAGTGCGTCGAGAGCCGTACGCGGTTGCGAAGCGCACCGAAGCCAGGGGCTGAAATCACAACAGTGTCGTCAATCTTATGAGTGAACCCCTCGCCTTTGACATCGCGGTCTTGCGTCGGCGCAAACAACGTCCCGAGGAACAACATCAACCCGTCAGGATATTGGTGATGCCGCCCCACGGTTTGGCGCACCAAGTCCGTCGGGTCGCGGCTGATTTCCTTCATCGAGGAATGGCCCGTCATGGTGAACCCTTCGGTGCCATGGACGGTCAAATCGACCTCGGCGGCACGCACATCATCAAGCGAGAATGCGCCGTCGAACAGGCGGATCACCGGCCCGATGGCACAAGAGGCGTTGTTGTCTTTGGCCTTAGACAGCAACAGCGCCGAGCGCCCCTCGACATCGCGCAGGTTCACGTCATTGCCCAGCGTCGCGCCCACAATCCTCCCTGCGGAAGAAACCGCAAGAACGACTTCTGGCTCTGGATTATTCCAATTGGAAATCGGGTGCAGCCCGACATCGGCCCCCGGTCCCATAGATGACAAAACCTGCGCTTTGGAGAACACTTCGGCGTCGGGGCCGATCCCCACTTCGAGATATTGGCTCCACAGCCCTTCAGCGATCAGCGCCGCCTTGACCTCGGCGGCCTCGTCACTTCCGGCTTTGATGTCGCGCAAACTTTCCCCGATCACGGCCCCCACCCGCGCGCGAATGGTCTCGGCCAATTGTGGGTCCCCTGCCGCGCGCTCCTCAATCACGCGCTCCACCATTGACGCGGCGAAGGTAACCCCGCACGCCTTCACGGCTTGTAGATCACAAGGGGCGAGGAAATGCGTTTTCGACAGATCGCCAACTGCGTTGCCCGCAATCGCCTGTACCGCGCCGATATCGCGCCCTTGTGCATTTTTCACATAGTCCGCAGAGGTCGCCATTTCACAAATATCGCGGACGGTGGGTGCCTCTTTCGAAGTGATATCAATTATCCTGCCCGCGCGAAGTGTCACAACGCTCGGCCCATCCACATCCGCATTCCAGACGCGGCCCAGTGGCACGCCTTTTCCGTCGAAATCAGAGGCCATTGGTGTCGTATTCAGATCAGACATTTTACTTCCGCTCAAAGTTAGGAGTACGCTTTTCAGCAAAGGCCGCGCGCCCCTCCATGGCATCATCCGTGGCGAAACAAATGGATTGGAGATCACGCTCGTAGGCGATTGCTTTCTCCAATGGCATATTGAACGCCGCCTTAAGATTTTCACGGGCCGTTTCAGCCGCAATCGGCGCGCGTGACGCTATCGTCTCGGCGATGTCTTTGGCCCGTGCGAGCAACTGATCCTTAGGAGCAACTTCACTCAGCAGACCCCATTTCTCCGCCTTTTCTGCGTCGATTGGGTCGCCTGTCATGATCATCAACGCGGCATTCGAGGGCCCGATTGAATTGGCCAACATCGCCGCCATACCGCCGCCGCCAATCCATCCAAGTTTGATTTCAGGCGCGGCAAGAATAGCCGTATCGGCAGCAATCCGTATATCGCAAGACATCGCCATCTCTAACCCACCGCCAAACGCGTAGCCGTTAATTGCGGCGATAGACGGCTTCAACAAGGCGCGTAATACGTCACAATATTCGGGACGATTGCGAAAATCCCAAGCGGTCGCGTACCGGTCCAACTCGGCAATATCCGAGCCTGCGCAAAAGGCTTTTCCCGCCCCTGTCAGCACCACCGCGCGCACCTCATTGTTGGTATTACATACCTCCACCGCGGCCCGCAGTGCGGCCGCCATTTCTGGCGTCATAGCGTTGAGTTTTTGCGGACGGTTGTAAGTGATGATGGCCACGTGGCCTTCGATTTCAAGTGTTAGATCATCGCTCATGCGAGGCTCCTTTCAAGGCGGTTGGCATGGAACATTTCTGTCATCCGTGCCGCAACTGTGTTTGCATCAATGTCTGTGTCCAAAGCCATGCGCAGGTAGGCGGAGGCATCGGATTGGAAAGCAATATAGCCGTTGTGGCGGGGGCGAATGGTCGCCGCCTCCAATGTGTCGCGTGTGTTGTCATAGAACCCGCCACTGGCGGCGTTCACGTCCGCATCTGCCCATGCGCTTCGCAGACTGGGTTGCCCATCGTGGTCAGGAATGAAACCAGATTGCGCCTCGGGCGACATCAACCACATCAAGTGGTCGCGTAACGCGTCCGATACTTGCGCACACTGTGACAGCGCAATACCCGTCCCGCCAATAATCGAACCAGGGGGGCCAGCGCCCACCCGTGGTGCATCGTGAAACCGCAACGGTTTTTCCCTGCCGCCGCGCGCATAATTCACATAGCCGTAGATCAAAGGGATCAGCGCGATGTCGTCGTGGGTCGACATGTGCTCCAACAAGCCAATCGGGTTCAGGCCGAGGGCCGCCTTGGATGCATGGGTGAAAAGCTGTTGCAAAATCGAATAGGCACGCGCCAGCACACTGTCGTTTGGCCAGTTACCATTGGACATATCGGTGGTGGGCTCAAGTGCTGCGATGATGGACAAGAGGCTCAAAAATGCATGCGGCCCCGCCAAAGACAAGGCGACATTGCCAGACTCCGAAAGCGCCACAACCTCATCCCAATTCTTTGGCACAGTGTCGATGAGATCAGGGCGAAGGGCCATGACCTGCGAGGCGGCATCGAGGGGCAAGGCCCACAACTTCCCATTCATCTCATAGCTTGTGAAAGACGGCCCCACGGCGGTGGCTGCGAACGCCTCCAATTGCGCCGAAGAGAAAAGCGACTCTAACGGTTGCAAGCACTCTGCGGCCATTGCCTCCCCCAGATGCGGGTGATCCAAAACCACCAGATCGTAACGCGCGCACAGCTCCGCAATCGGAGCACTTTCAAACCCCTCAAGCGGCTGCACATCCCACCGCACTGGGCCCCCGTTCTTCTCGGCAGCGGCCAATGCATTGTAACCTCTTGGGTGATCCCACGTTAGGCCTCGGTAGGTCATTTTTCCCTCCGCCCGATAACACCTGTATCTGCGAGGCTTTGGATGTCCTGCTCAGAAACACCCAGATCCTTGAGGATATCGTCAGTATGCTCCCCCGTAAGCGGCGCGCCATAGCGGATCGACGACGGGGTTCGGCCAAAACGAATAGGGAACCCTGGCGTTTTGACCCGCCCCTCGGTCGGGTGGTCGTATTCCACGAAGGTCTGGTTGTGAGCGATTTGCGGGTCGGCAACCAGATCCGCGTAACTGTAGACGGGGCCAGACCAAACACCCTCGGCCTCAAGGCGTTTCAACACGTCATCGGTATTGAATTTGACCACAGCTTCGCGGACCATTGCGAATGTCTGATCTCGGTCAGTCCAACCCGCTTGATCGACATCCAAGCCGCTCAGTGCGGGCGCGTCAAGCGCGCGTGACAACCCGTCGAAATCGGGCATCGCAATGGCGATGTAGCCGTTACGCGTTTTGAACGTCCCGTAGGGCGCACGAATATAGGAGTGGGCGTGAGGCTCGTCGCTCCGCGTTTGCGGGACGCCCCCCACGGTAAAGACTGACAGCTCCTGCATCTGCAGCGTGGTAATGGCGTCAAGCATGTTGACTTCAACCTTTTGTCCCTCGCCTGTACGTTCGCGGTGCAGCAAAGCCGCCAATGCGCCCTCAAACGCCGAATACGCTGTCACGGCATCGACCAAGTATTGCCCCGCCGCTTGTGGTGCCTCTCCCTTGCGCCCCGCCGACAGCATCGCCCCCGACATCGCCTGCAACAGCAGGTCTTGACCGGGGCGTTTCACGTATGGGCCGGTCTCGCCGAAGCCCGACATCGAGACGTAAACGAGGTTGGGGTTGATCGCCGCCAGCGTGTCGTAGTCCACCCCCAAACGATCCGCGACACCTGCGCGGTAGTTTTGGATGAACACGTCTGATTTTGCGACAAGTTGACGGATGATTTTGTGGCCTTCATCTGATTTTAGATCAATCGCCAGCGAGCGTTTGTTGCGGTTGAGCGACAAAAACGAGACGTTGATCTCGTTGCCCTTCGCGTCACCTGCGGCTGTGTGGCGTTGCCATTCACCGTTGACGGGTTCGATCTTGATCACATCGGCCCCAAGATCACCCAAACGCTGCGCGGCCAAAGGCCCCGCCATCGCGATTGAGCAGTCCAAAACGGTGTAGCCTTTTAGGATAGTCATGCTGTGCCTCAGTTCATGTTCCAGCCGCCATCGACGGCAATTGATTGTCCAGTTACGAAGCCCGCGCCCTGCGAGGCGAGGAACAAAATGACCGACGCGATGTCATGTGGCGTGCCGCGTCGTTTGATCGATTGGTGATCGAGCACAAAGGCTTTGTAGCCTTCTGGGTCGGGGTGGATTTTCTCGGCATCGGTGGGGAAGGCCCCCGGCGCGATGGCGTTTGAGGTGATGCCCCATTTGCCAAATTCCCGCGCCCAAGCGCGGGTCAGCCCGAGCAACGCGCCCTTGGACTGCACATAGGGCGAAAGGTTTTCCCAGCCGCCAGACAATGTAATTGAGGTGACATTGATGATGCGGCCCCAGCCTTGATCTCGCATACCGGGAAGCGCTTCCTTCACGCAGATCAGCGCCGCTTCGACGTTGACCGCGTGCACCGCACGATGCTCGTCTAAGCTAAAGTCTTCGAAGGGCTTTGACGGGTAAATCGCCGCATTGTTGATAACCACATCAATCGGCGCCTCAGCCGTTATATCTTGTAGGGTCTTGGTCAACGCATCCATGTCTGTCATGTCCAACTCGATGAGATGCAGCCGCTCCGCCAACTCCGGCGGCGTGTCCGATAGCAAAAACTCGTTCTTGCTGTGGTCACGGTCAATGGCGAACACTGTGGCCCCCGTCGCCAGCAAATCCAGCGTGGTTTGATGACCCAATCCGCCCGAGGCACCTGTGTATAAAACGCGGCGGCCCTGCATGGAGTCAGACGTTCCAATTACGACGTTTGTCGCGCTCATCCTCGGCCTCCAATCGGCGCGAACACCCCTGTTGGCTTCGGAAAATCTTCATCCGGCTGCATGATAATACACTGAATTTTGGCTTCGGCACTTGCCACTGCTGCGGCATCATCCAGCACGGTAAATCGGGAGTCATAGCGACGGTTCTCACCATGTTCGAGCCAGATCATCTCACCTCGATCCCGCGCCGCATTGTTGCCCAAAACGTGATGGGTCGATGGCTCGATCCCGATCGCATATTGCCCCGCTTGCAGGTTTTGCCAATTAAATTGACAGGGGAATTGCGCAGCTTTGGTGGTCACCATCAGGCCCAGGCCCAAGCGGTCATTCACCAGCGCGACGGGGATTTCACCAGCCCCGTCCGCGACCATGGCATGTTGCCAGACTTGCTCGTGAAAATTCTGCTGCGGCTCAGGCAGAATACGGTAGCCAACACCTTGTTGTTCATAGGTGTTTTCGTGAGCGGCCCAGACGACTTCTTTGATCGGCGCGAGATAGCGCGCACCCTCTTCGAGCACAGGATGGCCGAGATTGATGTGATAGCAATACATATGCGGCGTGCGGTAGAAGCCACGGTTCGTGACCTCGTCGGTGAGCTGGATGTCATTGGTGCCAACCTCCACCTCGATGCGACGGCGCAGCTCCAAGTTTTCGCCAAACACAACCGCTTGCGTCACGACTCCTTCGGCCCACAAGAAACACCGGTCTCCCTCCCAACGCTCGCCATAGCCCGTCAATCGCGCAGGAATAGTGCCAACCCGCCCATGCAGCGAGTGTTGGGCATTCTGGCGTGGCGCATAATTATATTCCTCCGTGGAGGTCTCGTTCATGAACAGCGTGTGATCCAACCCGCAGGTGACCATCAGCCCAGAGAAACTGCGCAACCAGCCAAGACCGCCCTCGCCCTCATATTCATGCAGCGCAGGATGGCGGAACCCTGTGGGGGAATGCCAGCCAATAGCGCGACCTTGATGCTCGCATTCCGCGATGTCCATGGCCCGATCCACCAAAACGGTGAACCGCAACCCCGTGCCGGAGCGAAACTCCAACATCCGAATGCCGCGTTCCACGCCATCAGACAGCTCCAGACTACGCACACCAGCGGCATGGCCAAGGCCACCACTCAATGCTGCGACCTCTTTTCGAGTCAGATCTTTGTCGTACAATTTGACCATTACGTCTCCGTTCACCAACGCGCATCGCCTTGGTGTTCTTCGTTAAGTATCGTTTTGATCGGGCCGCAGAGAAACTGCGACCCAAGGGTTAGATGCTGCTAAATCAGCACCCGTTTTCGCGCAGTTTTCCGTCTAGGAAGGCCTTCGCGCGCGGCACGTCTGCCTCTTCCAGATGCTCGATGATCATCGGAATATTCGGATGCTTTTTAGCGAGGCGTTGCAGGTAGAGGTCGTAGTTCAAGTCACCAAGACCCGGGGCCGGCAATTCGATCGCCCCTACACCGCGAAACGTGTGGCTTTCAGCCGCGTCTTCGTCGCCGATATCACTGTGCTTTTCGCCCATATCGACGGACGATTTCACATCTTTGGCGTGGGCCAGACAGATTTTGTCGGAGAGCGCATCGAACACATGGTTCAGCGTCTCGTCCATCTTGCCGATGTTGTGATCCTCGAAGTAATTCGTTGGATCCATGATCAAGCCCAAGCCAGGATGATCCACCTCGGCGAACATGCGCAATGTCTCCTCGACCGAGCCAACAACGTTGTTCACGTAAGTCTCCAGCAGGAAAACAGAGCCGTGATCATAGGCATGTTGCGCCAGATCAGCGATCACAGTGCGGCAGTCATCCCAGCCCTCTTCGGTCTTGTTCTTCGGGTGGTGTACCCAATCGCTCTCGGTGTCGAACGTCCCTGTCTCAGAGCACACGTAAGGCGAGCCGAGATACTGCGCATTGGCGAGCACTTCTTTGAAGTGGGTCAAAAGTTGCTTGCGGCGTTCGGGATCAGGATGCACTATATTGGTGTAGCAAGAGGTTGCCGAAATCGGCAGGTGGTGGTCGCGGAACGTTTCGCGGATCACTTTGCATTTCTCTTTGGTGATATTGCCCGTCGACAGGTCCATATCTTTGAAATGCAAGTCGAGCTGCACCGTATTAAAGTTATGGCCGCGAATGACTTCGCAGGTTTTTTTGAGATCATACGGGAAATATCCCGAGAAAATTCCTGTTTGCATCATAGTGAGTTCCTCCCTCAGTCGTTGCTTAGATCAAGCCGCACCGTGCGGCCGTGTTCGATGGATTGGTATGCGGCCTCAACCAGCGCCATGGTGCGCACATTGTCGGCCACGTTCAGCGCGGGCGTACTGCCCGTGTGAATGGCGTATTGCAGCTGTTCCATCACGCCGATGAAGGCATGGGGGAACCACATGGTCTCCCAGCCTGGCGATTGCCACTTGCCGCCGGTCTCGTCCGTGCTGGCAAATTCAAGCGTCGAGGCTTGGCCCGTAGGCCAACCGATGGTGCCCCGCGCCACGCCCTTGGTGCATTCGACCCGCCAGTGGATGTGTTGATCGTCCTCATATCCCTCTTGACGCGGGCCAGACCAAACGTCCTCCAGACTCAAAGCCATGAGGCCAGAGGGGAAACGCAAGGTGGTGACGACAATACCGTCCATGTGGTCAAATTCGGTGCGCGGATCGGTGCGCGTCAGGCTTGTGACCTCGGATGGATCACCGAACAAAAAGCGCAGTGCATCGAGGTGATGGACGCTCATATTCGACAGGGTCAGGCGATCATAATCCGCCAAGAAGCCCTGCCAGTGTGGGATCGCGTGCATGTCGATTTGTGCAAAAACAGGCTCGCCAAGGATACCACCATCGAGCAGTTGCTTTAGCACCTGCATGGATTGGTCGAACCGCATGTTCTGATTGACGCTAAGCGACTTGCCCGCCGCCTTCGCCTCATCACGCAAGGCGCGCGCTTCCTCAAGCGACAACGCCAATGGCTTTTGCGCAAGGATGCCTTTGATATGCGGCTGCGCCAAGGCCGCCCGGATCAACGCGGGCTGAAGGCTCGGCGGATAGGCAATGTCGAGGATTTCAATTTCGGAATCAGCCAACAGGTCTTCGGGCGTGTCATGCACCGTGGGGATGTCCCACCGCTTGGCCACCTCTTCGGCCTTCGATTTTGTCCGCGATGCAATGGCCGCGACGGGAAACCCCGCCTCGGCATAGGCCGCAAGGTGACACTCGGCCATGATCATACCTGCGCCGATACAGCCGATTTTATAGTCTCGAACCCGAATGTCCGGATTTGGTTTTGGCGTAAAGCTCATCGTGTCCCCTCCGATTATTGCGCGGCAGCAAGCGTATTGCCTGCGCCGTCAAAGAATAGCGTTTGCCCTGAATTGACGGCGAGACCGATCTGCGTGCCCGCCTCAAACTGTGGCTGGCCGAGCATGGTGGATGTCAGTGCCACATCCCCCGCGGTTATATGGACCGTTGTAGATCCACCCAATGGTTCGACCTCCGAAATCATGGCATCACTGCCCTTGGTGATCCGCAGGTTTTCGGGCCGCACGCCGAAGTGCTTCGACCCATTAGGGCCCGCCAGCGCACCCAGCATATCGGCCATATTCATTGGCAAAACATTCATCGCAGGCGCGCCAAGCATCCCCGCCACATAGGTCGAATTTGGGCGTTGATAGAGCGTGTCAGGCGTGCCCGTCTGACAGATTTTGCCGTCCTTAAACACCGCCATCATGTCGGCGACCGACATAGCCTCCTCTTGGTCATGGGTGACATAGACGAGGGTTTTGCCCAGCTCTTGTTGAATGCGCCGCAACTCTACACGTGTCTGCTCGCGCAACCGCGCGTCGAGGGCCGAGATAGGATCATCCATCAAATAGGCCACCGGATCGCGCACCAGCGCACGAGCGATGGCCACGCGTTGACGCTCCCCGCCCGACAGTTGCGCAGGGGTTTTGTGCAGGATGTGTCCGATGTGCAGCTTCTCCGACACGTCGCACACTTTGGCGTCGATCTCCTCTTTTGCAATGCGCCGCTCCACCAGTGGGAAACACACGTTGTCCAGCGCGGTCATGTGTGGGAACAGAGCCAAGTTCTGAAACACCATCGCCACATTGCGTCTCGCAGGATTCACATGGGATACAGGGCGGCCGTCGATCAGGATTTCGCCTTCGTCAGGTTGCTCCAACCCCAAGATCAACTTGAGGATTGTCGATTTTCCCGACAGCGGTGGCCCGAAAAGACAGAAAAACGCATTGTCTCGGATTTCAAAACTGACGTCATCCACGGCCACGGTATCGCCAAAACGTTTGGTCACGTTCTCAAAGGTAATCGAAGCCATCACAGCGCCCTTTCTGTTGTCGCATCGAACAGACGCACAGCCGTTCCAGGCACGTTAAAGTGAAAAATATCACCTTGATTTGGAACGTCACTGCCCGCTGGCAGCACGGCCTTGGCTTCGTGCTGCCCTTCCATCAAATGAAGAATGGTGCGCGCACCAATGTGCTCCACCATGGTCACGGCCATGTGCAGCTCGCCCTTGGGATCAGGTTTCACCTCTTCAGGTCGGAAGCCAAAAATCACGTCGCCTTTAGATTTGGCATCAACCACCTTGGTCCTGCCCGTCGCCCCCAAATCAACAGAAGCTGCGCCGTCAGCGCTGCCCACATGCCCCTTGAGCAGGTTCATGCCTGGGGCACCGATAAAGCGCGCAACGAAGGTATCAACAGGGTTGTTATACACCTCCAACGGCGTGCCGACTTGCAGCAGCTTTCCATGATCCATGACCGCAATACGGTCCGCCATTGTCATCGCTTCAAGTTGATCGTGCGTGACGTAAACCATCGTCTGTTTGAACTGACGCTGAAGTGCTTTCAACTCGGAACGCATCACGGACCGGAACGCGGCATCAACATTCGACAGTGGCTCGTCAAGCAGGAAAATGGATGGCTCGACGACAGCTGAACGACCAATAGCCAAACGCTGCAAGATGTTCACCGACAACCCCGCCGCCTTGCGATCCAACAGATCGGTCAGCTGCAAAAGTTCAGCAATATCATCGACGCGCCGCTTGGTTTGCGAGGCGCTCTCACCTTGCGCTTTGAGCCCGTAGGCCAAGTTTTCGCGCACAGTCATATGCGTGAAAATCGCATAATTTTGGAACACAAATCCAACGCCACGACGCCCCATAGGCACGCCATTCATCTTTTTCCCGCTAAAGCGAATTTCGCCTTCAGTGGGGTCAAGCATTCCGGCAATCATGTTCATCGTCGTCGATTTGCCGCAGCCAGATGGGCCGAGAAGCGCGACGAATTCACCGTTGGCGATCGTGAGGTTCATACCGTTGAGCGCAGTGAACTCACCGAATTTTTTGCCTAGGTTTTCAAGGACAATCTCAGTCATTAGCCCTTCCTCATTCTTGAAATAGCCATCCCAGAAACGATGGAGAGAACAATCAGAATGGCAAGTGCGATCGCCGCAACATAGCCCCAGATCAGGTCGTTCTGCGTGACCTTATAGATGTAGATCGAAATCGTTTCCGTCGCGACGCCGGGGCCGCCTCCGGTTATGATGTAGAAGTTATCGAACACTTTGAAATTCTCAATCACGCGAATTGCGATAGCGATCACGATGATAGTTTTCATGCGGGGCAACACGATTGTGAAGAACCGTCGCCACCAGCCTGCACCGAGCAACACGGCCGCCATTTGCTGATCTTGCGGCACGGAGAGCATGCCCGCCAAAAGGATCAGAAACATCAACGGCGTCCACTGCCAGATGTCGGAGATGATCACCCCCAGAAGCGCCAGATCAGGGTCGCTCAGCCAAGCGATTTGCACCGAACTGCCGAGCAGGAAGGACAGGATCCCGTTGATCGGCCCACCGGATTGGAACAACATGAAGAACATGTAACCCGCCACAGCTGGGACCACCATCATGGGCACCAAAATCGTCGAATACATTGCGCGGCGTCCGGGGAATTCATCCACGAAGAGGATCGCTAGCCCGAGACCGAGCAGAAATTGCACCGGCACGCAGATCAGCATCACAATGAGCGTTCGCCATATTGCCGACCAGAACCGCGGGTCCCCCGCGAGATCAACGTAGTTGGTCAAGCCGATCCACAACTCATAAGCGCGATACCACGGGATACCGTCCAAGGGCGACCAATCTGTGAGCGAGATGTAGACCTGCATCAAGATCGGGAACAGAGCAATGAACAGCACCAAAAGCTGTGCAGGGAGCGTGAGCGCAAAGCCCAGACGCTTCTCTTCGCGCCCCGCACCCTCGTCAGCCGCAGACTGCGACTGTGATCGGGAAGGTGTATTTGAAGTCATATCGGTCATTCTTTCAATGCTCCAAATGTCAGCCCGCGCACGAGTTGTTTTTGGATCGCAATGCCCATGATGACGGGCGGCACTGCGGCAATCAGGCCAAGTGCGGCTTTCGCGCCGTATAGCTGACCCGTCATCGAGGACGACAGCGACGCCATGTAGACGGGGATGGTGACCCAGTCCCGTGTCGTCAGCAGCAATGCGATCAGATAATCCGACCAGTTGAGGATGAAGATGAAAAGTGCAGAGGAGGCTAACGCAGGGCGCATCATCGGAAGCGTGACCCGCAAGAATACGCGCCAGCGCGAGCACCCCTCGACCAGCGCTGCGTCTTCGATTTCACGCGGCATATCGTCAAAGAAGGTCTTCATCAGCCAGAAGGCGAAGGGCAGTGTCACGATGCCATAGATCAGCGCGAGACCAATCCAGCTGTCGATCAGCCCCAAGAAGGCCCACATAATCATCACGGGGATCATCACCGCCATTGGGGGAAACAGGCGCAACTGCACCAGTGCCAACGGCAAGTTTCCACCATAGCCAAATCGCGACAGCCCATAGGCGGCCGAGGTGCCCGCGAGCATAGCAATCACGGTGCCGAAGCCCGCAGACAGAAGTGAGGCCAAAATCGGACGCCCCGCCGTGCGCTCAAGCGCCGAGATCATGTCAGAACTGCTTTCACCAAAAATGAAACGGAAGTTGTCGAGGGTTGGGTTTTTGGGCCACCACGTCAGGTCAGCACCAGTGGATTGCCATTCAGCGATCGGCTTGAAGGCCATCGAAATCATCCACAGCGTTGGGATGAGCGACAGCGCCAAAAACGCCGCGATCGCAGCATAGCGAAAGACTTCGAATTTCAGGGAGCGTTGCATGTTTAAATTCCAGAAAAAGGGACCGGACAGCTTAGGCAAGCTGCCCGGTCAGGCCAGGGAGAATTAGCTGTCGATGGGGTCAAGAAGGTCAGGCCACGCTGCCTTATTCGCCTTGATCGCATCCACCAGCTTCTCTTCGCCAACGCGGCGCGAGATACGTTTCCACTGTTTTTCTGTGTTGGCCATCGCCTGCTCCGCGCTCATGCTACCCGTCAAAGCCGCCATCAGATTTTCATCTAACGCATTGTGGAACGCGGTCGCGCCCGGGTAGTTGATCGTCGGCACCGTCCGCTTCACGCTCTCACGCACCACATCCATGTGGTAATCGTGGTAGGTCTGACGCACCAAATCATCCGAGAAATTCGCCAGTTGGAACGGATCGAAATAGCCACCCGGGTTCGCTGTCATCCAGCTATAAATCCGGCTTGAGCCCAACCACTGCAGCAACAGGTATGCAACCTCAGGGTGCTCGGATTGTGCCGAAACACAGGCGGACAAATTCAGCCAAAGTACGGAACGACGGACAAGCTTGCCGTCATGTTCACGTCCTGGTGCCAGATGCGTGCCAATTTTTCCCGTTACCTTGGAACCTTCGTTGCCCGGATTATCGAGGAACTTCGGTAGGTTCGAGAAGGCGCAAGTCATCGCCGCGCCACCATTGGCGAAGTTGCCATACTGCTCTGGCCAGCTCCAGGAAATAGCGTCGGGGGAGTGGTGCGCAAGGCTGTCGATATATTCTTGTGTGGCCGACCAACCCGCGTCCGAATTGATCAACGCCGTGCCGTCATCTGCAAACAGGAATTGGTTTGGCGACGCCATGGACACGAAACGCTGATACCAGTTTGTATAGCCCCACCCTTGGTTGCGCAGGTCAGTCGACCCGAACAGACCTTGGTCAGGACGGTGGAAGAACGCCGCGATTTCATCGTGCTCTTTCCATGTCTGCGGCGGGCGCAGCGCGTAGCCGTATTGACCCGCGAAGGCCTTTTGCTCGGCTGGATCGTTGAACAGGTCGGTACGGTGGTTCCACGTTTGGAAGTCGCCGTCGAGCGACACGCCATAGACCGCGCCGCGATATTCGTTGAGTAGCGAAACGCCTTTTTCACCGGTCACATAACCGCGCTCTGGGTCATCCCATTCGGGCCGATATGTCTCGACATATTCATCAAGGTTCACAATGCCGCCAGTTTCCGCGAGGTCGCCCAAGCGGTTCCATTCGACCGCGTAGATGTCAAAACCACCCGATTTGGTCGAGACGTCTTGCATCACTTTGGTGAACTCTTGGCCGTTTGGCACGCCCACGATGTCTAACTCGATGCCGGTTTCTTGCTCCCACAGCTCTTTGACCGATGGCGCACCAGCGGGGAACGGTTGAGTGATTTGGCCAATGGATCCATCCGAGAGACCCAACACGATACGCGCTGGTGCCTCGCCTCCCGCCTTCATCGAGCGCGCCGCCTCCACAGCGCGCCCCTCAGGCGTATCGGGACCATATTGGTAGCGCTCAGCGCCAGCAAAACCAGTTGGTCCGCCGATCATGCCTTCGCTCAAATCTGCGGCAGCATGTGCGCGATCAGGGCGCAAAAAGAGTGGTGACGACACTGCAGCCATGGCGGTGGACTGGCTCGCAGCGCTTAAAAACTTGCGTCGAGTCATTGTCGATTTAGACATTATTGTTTCCTCCCATTTGAGCGCCGCAATGGGCGCATCAGTGGAAGTAAATCTCCACAATAATGGCGGGATCACGATAATCATTTTCCATCAAAATTAATCATTTCGCTATAAATCTAGCGACATAAGCGCCGACAGTGGCCCTAAATCCTTGCTCACCAACCCAATTTGATGTCTTTTGATATAAAAAAGCTTCAATATCATCATCTATCGACTCAAGAGGATTCTCATGAAAACCACGGCTTCTGAAATTGCGCGCGAGGCGGGTGTCTCGTCGGCAACCGTCGACAGGGTGCTAAACAATCGTGACGGCGTGCGCCCGCGTACCCGTGAAATTGTCATGCAGGTGGCGGCACGCCTTGGCTACTTCGGGCCGATGCATAGCGCGGCCAAAGCAGCAGTGCGGATGGATTTCATTTTGCCCGCGGGCTCCAACAGCTTCATGAAAGCGCTGCGCCAGCATCTGATCGAAGAAGCCCAGTCCTATGGAAACTGTGACGTCAAAATTCACCAAATCGAGGTTTTTGACCCAGGCACGCTGGCCGAGCAACTTCTTGCCCTGCGCGGCGCAACCGATGCAGTTGGACTTGTCGCGCTCGACCACCCTGAAGTGCGGGAGGCCGTGAATGCCTTGGCCCAAACTGGCGTCCACATTTGCACGATTGTGTCCGATATTCCGACGGTACACAAAGTGGGCTATGTCGGCATCGACAATCGCGCAGCCGGTCGATTGGCGGGCCTTTTGGTGGGGCGGCTCCTCCCCACCGACCGCCAACACAAGGTCGCGCTATTTCTTGGCTCACACGCGTATCGCGGTCATGAAGAACGCGAGATGGGGTTCCGCTCGATCCTCTCCGAAGAGTTCCCCGACCTGACGATTGCAGCATTGACAGAGGTCAGCGACGACCGCGATCTGGCATATGAAGAAACACTGCGCATTCTGGAAAAGAACAAAATCAACGCGATCTATAGCATTGGCGCGGGCAACCAAGGCATCGCGCGTGCCCTGCAAGAAAAGGGCATCTCCCGCAAAACGGTATTCGTCGCCCATGACATCACCGAGGCCACACGGGTCATGTTGATCGACCGCACGCTCGACGCAGTGATTGATCAAAACCCGAAGGTGCAAGCCCGCGAAGTGATCAAGCTGCTCGCCTCTACCGTGCACGGCAAATCAGAGCCCGAATACCCTCCGCGTCTACAAGTCATCCTTCGAGAGAACATTCCGTCATATTGAACGAACGAGCATGCTAGGGCACTGCGACTTTCATGAACGGGCCACCTTAGGTAACTCCGTTGCCATTTCAGACTTCTCCACCTACCGGAGAAACAAGCTTCACTCTCCCTCAGCCCAAAAGAGCCGTTGAAAAAACGGAAACAACAGCGTTCGATGATGTAAAAAGATGATTAATGATGGCTAAAGATGATTGCTTCGCGACAACGCTCGCAGCACCTTCCCATCACTGATCGCGGTGTGGAGAGCCGCTATTAGCGAGCGGCATCGCTGTCAAAACGCGGCCGCAAGATACAACGCCCCAGAATATCCGGGCGGACGGAAGGAGTGCACATGCTTTTGGGCCAACTTTGGCACAGCATCAAAGAGCCAAATAATCTAATTGGCCGATCGATTGAGATGTCGCAAGTAGCATCTTTTCCCCCAGGATGCCTTCCCAAAACCCACGCGGTAATTTCTCTACCATCATTAACCACCAACGCAAGAATGACGGACTCATGACCGAAAACACACACAAATCACCTGCGATGTTTACCAATTTACTGGCCCGTCGCGAAACATCCGTGGCCATCATTCTATTGCTGCTCATCATTTTCATGTCGTTTGCCAACGAGTTTTTCTTCACTCAGCGAAACCTGTTGAACATTGGCAGACAGGCCTCTGTCGTTGCTATTGTTGCACTTGGCCAAACACTGGTGATCATCGCAAGGGGCATTGACCTCTCGGTTGGCTCCGTCATCGGCCTGTCTGCTGTTACTGGCGCTATCGTGGCCGAAACAACGGGAAGCCAAATTCTTGGCATAGGCGGCGCACTTGGAGCTGGCTTGACCGCAGGCATGTTCAACGCGATTCTATACACACGGCTTCACATCAACCCATTCATCGCAACCCTCGGTACACTGTCAATGGCGCGTGGCATCGCGCTTCTTATGACAGGCGGCATACCGGTCAGTTTTAGTGGCTGGGCCTCATGGCTCGGGGCGGGACGCATTGCCACAGTACCCGTATCTCTGGCGCTGATGTTCCTATTGGCCGCCCTGTTCTATTTTGTGGCAACACGCACACGCGCTGGCCGCAATATCTACGCCACAGGTGACAACCCAACCGCCGCACGGCTCGCAGGCATCGACGTCGATAAAACGAGGGTCCTCGTTTTCGCAATAAGCGGCCTTTTGGCAGGCTTGGGAGGATTGATCCTTGCTGGCAACCTGAACTCGGCAAGTCCCGATCTTGGGCGCGGCTACGAACTTGACGTGATCGCGGCGGTCATCTTGGGCGGTACCGCCCTATCAGGGGGGCGCGGGTCGATCCCGGGCGTGATTCTCGGCGCGTTGCTCATGGCACTACTCGGTAACGCCTTCGTTTTGCTTGGAGTTTCATCGCACTGGCAGGTCGTCACCAAAGGGCTTGTGATCATTCTCGCCGTTGGCATCGACGGGGTCCAGCGCGGCCGAGAAGACTAAATGCAACTCAGAACCAATCCACATAAAAGGAGGAAACACTATGGGGATGACAACGAGACGACAGCTACTTGGCTCATCGGTTGCACTTGCGATGGTGGCGGTAGCTAGCACCGCTTTCGCAAACGACACGCTTCCAGACGGCGGCTCTGTCGAGGCAATTGCAAACAACGGTGAGGCGCAACGCATCGCCTTCATGGCGTTCCAAAACAATCCGTTTTGGATACCAGTCATTGAAGGGGCTAAAGCCGCAACCAAGTATTTGGAAAGCTACAACACCACCGTCGATTACATTGACCTTGGGGACAACCTGACGCCAGAAGCAGTGATCGCTGGCATCGAAGCCGCTGTTGCGCAAGGGTATGACGGGATCGTCACGGTGCCGATTTTTGACGGTACCGAACGCGCAATCAATGAGGCCGCCGAAGCGGGCGTGCCCACCATCAACATCATCGCCGAGGGCAGCGTTCCATCAGATCGCATCCTATTTATTGGCCAAAACGGCACGAGTGCTGGTAGGCAACTCGGAGCATTCATGGCCGAGAAAATGGGCGGCGAAGGCAAACTCGGTGTCATCACCGGCTATTTTGGAGCGGTACAGCACACGGCGCGTATGAATGGCGCAATTGACTATCTCTCAGCCGAGTATCCCGACGTGAAGATTATTGGCCCATTTGAAAACCAAGACCGTGCCGAACTCGCATATTCTCAAGTGCAAGACATGTACACCGCCAACCCAGACCTTAAGATGATCTACGTCACGGCGGGTGGGCCGTTCGGTGCCGCGCGCGCTGTTCGAGATCTGGAGCTTACAGGTAAAGTCGGGGTCGTCGGCTTTGACCACACACCTGACAACACCGCGTATATCGAAACGGGCGAGATGGTGGGTTTGATTGATCAAGCGCCATTCCAACAGGCGTTTGATGCGACGGTGACCATGCACAACTATCTGATGAACGGCGAGACCCCTGCTGAAGACATCATGTATGTCGAGGGCAACCTGCTGACCGCCGATGGCATTCAGAAGTAATCCCTAAAAACTATTGCGGCATCGGACATGATCTGGTGCCGCTCCTGATTTGGAATTGATATGAAAAACCATCGCCTCGACATCAACGGTGTCACCAAGTCTTTCGGCCCTGTTGAGGTCCTTCACGGTGTTAATTTGAGCATAGAACCAGGGGCCGTTGTTGGTCTTCTTGGTGAAAACGGTGCGGGGAAAAGCACCTTGATGAACATCGTCAGCGGCAGCTTGCGACAGGATTTAGGGAGCATGCGACTCGACGGTCAAGAACTGGATTTGCGCTCATCGCGCGACGGTATTGATCTGGGCATTCGCTTTGTGCATCAGGAACTATCAACCATCGGCTCTCTCAGCGTTGCCGAGAATATCTTCCTCGGCGATTATCTCGCGGGGAAAGGCGGCCTGATCGACCGCAAGCAGATGGCGAAACGCTCCAAGGCAGCATTGGCTGCGGTTGGGTTAGAGGGGCTAAACCCAAACACCATCGTCGACACATTGCGTCCCGGCCAGCAACAGCTCATCGAAATTGCGAAGGCCGTTGTTGTGCAACCGCGCCTTCTGATCCTTGATGAACCGACCTCATCTTTGACATCGGTTGAGGCCGCGAAGCTCTTTGATCTGGTGCGCAATCTTTCCCGCGATGGCGTGTCCGTTATCTTTATCACTCACAAACTCGAAGAGGCGCTCGCGAACTGTGATCGCATCGTTGTTTTGCGCGACGGAACCTTGGTGAGCGATGAGGCAGCGGTCGAGACCGATAAGGCCCGATTGATTCACCATATGGTTGGCAAAAGCTCTGTCTTTGAATGGAAAGGCAGCGCGGCCAAACCGGGCGCAAGACAAGTCTCTATCCGCGGTCTGCGCGATAAATCGCATCTCAAACCCGTCGATCTCGATCTGGATGAGGGAGAAGTGGTCGCGCTTTTCGGGTTGGTCGGCGCTGGTCGCACGGAGCTTATGGAAACCCTGTTCGGGTTTCGCAAAACGGCCGCAGGTGAGGTTATCGTTGGCAATCAGAAATTACGTCTGGGCCATGTGCCGACGTCTGTGCGCAATGGAGTCACCATGGTACCAGAAGGACGCAAGACACGCGGGATTCTTCCTAGCCACAGCGTAGAACGCAACATCTCCGCCTCTAGTCTCGATCGGCTATCGCATCTCGGGGTCATGCGCTCCGCAACCGAACGCAGTCAGACGCACGATTTTGCCCAGTCTCTGCGCATCAAGATGGAGAACACACAACAGGTGATCACCCGTTTGTCGGGAGGCAACCAGCAAAAGGCAGTATTCGCACGCGCCGTTATGGTCGCGCCGCGCCTGCTATTGCTCGACGAACCAACCCACGGCGTCGACGTCGGTGCAAAATCGGAAATTTACGAGATCATCCACGAGCTTGCGGCCAAGGGCATGTCGGTCATCGTGTCCTCCTCAGAGCTACCCGAAGTGTTCGCCATCGCAGACCGCTGTGTCGTCTTTTCGCAAGGCGAACTCGTTGGCAGTTTGACGCGAGATGAAATGACAGAGGATGAAATTCTCAATTTGGCGTTTACCAATCACTAGAAATACGCGGCGTTGACAAAAGTTTGAGTTCCACGCGCGAGGTCACTTGGTGACTGGATCATTTTCGAGGCGGGGAAAAGCGATGTAAAATGCGGAGCAATAATGGCCCACACATCGGTGGCCAATTTCCTTGAGTTTCCCAGTCATTCGTTGGCGACCACTCTCGGGACATTGCTACGCAATACCCTGCTGTGCAGTGCGTAACTGCCCAAGCTGAGACGCGACTGCTCTTTGATATGAGCCAAAGACCAAGCGGCACCAAACCGCGACAGGTCCAGTTTCAAGATTCACCGTACTTTCACCTCGACCAGACGAGAAAACAGTCCTATGATCACATTGGGATTATCGTGAGATCGGTTTCACCTCCGTCTCACAGATGTCTCACAAATAACGAAGTCCGCCATCGCAAACAAACCAAAAAATGAATTAAATACAATCACTTATGTGATACCTGTGAAACTAGCTCCGTTCCCTACCGCCGAAGCCAAGAATTTCAAGGGGTTAGCTGATTTCAGCTAGCCCCTTTTGGCTTTTTGAAGTCCTCTGGGAAAACACTGGAGGAACAACAAGGATGTTTTTATGGCTTGTTGGCATCTTGGATCAGGAAGTACCGTAACTGCGTGCATCTTGGAAGTTTCATCAAAGATAGAGACGGATCAAAGAGCCGAGCCGGCGAGTAGCATCAGTTCAGTTTGGCAGTGAAGCATATTTACTTAAAATCCGCACCGCCGCCGCTCAGCACTGGGCTAGAAAAGCCCGATCGTTTTTTTTCTAAAAGGAAGGTGGCTTAAACAAGTACTTGGGGCAGCACGCAACGCGACAGGTCCAAATTGGCCTCACCGGATACCGTTTGAATTCTATATTTACCATTAATAACAATAATTTGGACATATGATATTTGATATCAATGGGATGATATAGCTTATCTCAGAGCATTCCCTCAAAAAGATTTCAGCTTGATCAGACGCCAGGTCGACTGCAACGAAATTCTATTAAATCACGAAGGAAACGAATATGAAAAAAGTTTTAATCGCAACCGCCGCTCTGATTTCTTTGAACTTGATGCCAAGCAGCGCATCCGCAAATTACTATTCTTATCAAAGATGCATGAATAACGGCGGCAATGCATTTTCGTGTTTGGGTGAATTGCTGTGGGATGACGGTAGCATCGTTGCTCCTGATATCGAAGACCAGTTCAACTTTGTTCAAAAATATGACAAAGCCGCTGTCATGCAGTCTGTGAAAACCCATTCTGAACAATGTGATCAACAAAAAGATAAAGAACGGGCGGCTTGCTATTTGGACGGCCTGAAGCATGATCTTAAAAAAGAACGCGTTGTAGACGATCTACAAAAGGAAAAAGCTGTAAAAGGTCTTGCTGTAGAACGCGCTGTGAAAAAATAATTTCGCTTAGGTGTTTTAACAAGCATCTACCAACATTCCGACAGCTTGTGCCACGTCATCGGCGTGGCACAAAATTGCCGCCGTTTTCAATACGTACCTTTCCTCGTACATAAGTCGGATGTTTTTCTTTTCGACACTCTCATGCGGTCCAATCATCAAACCATCATGCTGACGTTGCTGACCCCATTTGTTCAGTGTCAAAAGGCCAAAGTTCAAATTTGATAAAACCTGCGGTCACGTTAAACCGCTACTGATAGCACTGCGCACGGCATCACTTTGATGCCTCGTCTGTGTATCTTTTTGCCATTCCATATCTCCTTCATAGCAAATAATGCTCGAAAGAGACCGGATCTAAAACGCGACACGATCATTTTTGTTTCACATTAAAAAGGGACAAAGACGCAAATCTAAGGCCCTCAATCACGCGTATTAAAGGTGCTATGCCCCATGCCGTAAAACGCCACAGGACATAGCATATTTTTAGCGCACCACGTAGACCGAGCAACTGGCATGTCTGACGACACGCGCAGAGTTTGGCCCAAGCATATAGTGAGATTTTTCGGCCTTGTGACTGCCCACAACGATGAGAGACGGTGACGTTTTCTCTGCGAGTTTCAGGACTTCTTCATAGGCTTTTCCGGTGGCCACAACGTGGCGCACCTTGGCGTTATTGGCTTCGCCCACGGCTTTGATCACCAACTTGTTGAGCATCGCTTTGGCTTCGACCACCATTTTATCATGGTGATCTTTGCTAAAGAAACCGCCCACCGGGCTCATGCCAAAATCTGGCACGACCGCGATGATATCAAGCTGTGCGTCCTCAAGGTCTGCCATTTTCTGTGCGGTTTTGATGGTCGCTAGATCATCATCCCCGTTGCTGACATCAACTGCGCATAGAATGGAACTGGTCATGATGGCACTCCTTGTTTAGAGATACGAGCCTTTTGCAAGAATGCGATAAGAGCCAAGAACAACAAAGCCGGTAGAAAGATGATTTCTTTGGGCTGCTGATGTACTGGAGCTTGCACAGATGCGATCGTTACGGGGTCATCGCCGTAAAAATCAAAGCTGCCGAGGCTGGAACTGAACGGAGAGCCAAAGGACGGCTCGTCCATATTGACAGCGTCACCGTCTGCCAACAACAGCAAGCCAAACGCGTTCAAATGATCATCGCTAGTGCCTTCGCTGGCGATTGGCATAACCAGTGTGGTTTCTTTGGTCTCGCCCGTGTCGTAATCAGGACCAGACACCACAAGGCGGAACTCATCGCCGACGGATGCATCGTCAAGCGCTTGGGTAAACCCAGCAGGTTCAACAAACGCAAATGGAGGCTGCAAACGGTTCATCACAAAGTCCGGACGGAACAGAACAAAAGCGATCAACACCAATGCGATGCTTTCGTAGAAACGGCTTTTGGTCAGGAACCAGCCCATCGTTCCCGCCGTAAACACGAGGATCGCGATGGAGGCGGTGATGAACACCAATATACCTTGGTACCACGTCACATCGATCAACAACAAATCGGTGTTGAAGATGAACACGAACGGCAAAGCAACTGTGCGCAGGCTGTAGAAAAACGCGACGAAACCGGTTTTGATCGCGTCCCCACCAGACACCGCAGCGGCGGCGAAACTGGCAAGCCCCACAGGCGGCGTCACGTCCGCCATAATGCCAAAGTAGAACACGAACAGGTGCACAGCAATCAGCGGCACAATCAGACCGTTTTGCGCGCCAAGTTCAACCACGACGCCCGCCATCAAAGAGGACACAACGATATAGTTGGCCGTGGTTGGCAAGCCCATGCCAAGAATGAGGGACAGCAGCCCCACCATCACCAGCATCAAGATCAAGTTGCCACCTGACAAAAGTTCGACCAAATTCGCCATCACTTGGCCCACGCCTGTAAGCGTCACAGTGCCCACGATCACGCCAGCGGTAGCTGTCGCAAGACCGATACCGATCATGTTGCGTGCGCCGTCGATGAGACCTTGGGTCAAATCCACAATGCCTTGTTTTACGGCATTCGCCATATCGTTTTCGCCGCGGAACATGGCTTTAAGTGGGCGTTGCGTTAACAAGATGACGAACAACAGCATTGTCGCCCAAAATGCGGATAGGCCTGGTGATTTTTGCTCAATCATCAAGAAGTAAACCAACACAACGATGGGCAGCAGGTAGTAAAGCCCCGTTTTGTAAATCTCACTGATCACTGGCAGTTCGACTTCTTCTGCGTTGGGGTCATCTGGTTGTAGGTCTGGCGCAGTCGCAGCGAATGCAAGCAGCCCGACATAGATCGCACAAACGATCAAAGACATGATCAAGCCAGCATAACTTGGAACCCACGCAGACACCGCATTGACAGGGAATTGAGACCCGTAACACAGGCCAGCAAAGACAGCGAAGAACGAGAACATTCCAATCACCGTGCGCGCCATTTTGACTTCGCGGTGACCGATTGTTGGCATGTTGTTTTTGATGGCTTCAAGGTGAACGATGTAGACCAAAGCGATGTAGGAAATCGTTGCAGGCAAGAACGCTGCGGTGATCACTTCGACATAGGAAATGCCCACATATTCAACCATCAAGAACGCAGCAGCGCCCATAACAGGCGGCATGATTTGACCGTTTACAGACGATGCCACTTCGACAGCGCCCGCTTTTTCGGATGAAAAGCCAACACGTTTCATCAAAGGAATGGTGAATGTACCAGTGGTGACAACGTTGGCGATGGATGAGCCAGAGATAAGACCTGTCGCGGCAGAACCAACAACAGCGGCTTTGGCAGGACCACCACGCAGGTGACCAAGTGCGCCGAACGCCATTTTGATGAAATAGTTCCCCGCGCCCGCTTTATCGAGCAAAGCCCCGAAGAGCACGAACAGGAATACGAATTTGGTAGAAACGCCAAGCGCGATGCCGAACACACCTTCTGAGGTGATCCACATGTGGCTCATGGCTTTTTTCAATGACGCGCCTTTCCAGCGGATCACATCGGGGACGAAATCTGATGAGCCAAAGAACACATAGGCCAAAAAGATTGTCGCGATGATCGCCATAGCAGGCCCTAGAGCGCGACGTGCGCCTTCGAACAAAATCAGCAAGCCAGCAAGGGCGAACCATTTGTCCATGTTATCGGCAAGCCCGCCTGCGTTGACGATCTTTTCATAAAAGAAAAGCCCGTAAAGCGCGACAAAGGCACCGAACAGTCCAAGCAGCCAATCAAACATCGGGATGTAATTGCGCGGGCTCGATTTAAACGCGGGGTAAGCCATAAAGGCTAAAAACACAGCAAATGCCAAATGCACCTGACGCGAGTTGTTAATCAGATCTCCGGGCAAAACATAGTTCGCCAAGGGGGATGCGAGAAGCACCTGAAACAACGACCAAACGACGGCAACAATGGCAAGTAACATGCCAACGCCTCCGGCGGGATCGCGCGCGCCAGCGTCAGAGGAGGCTACAAGATCCTGTAGCTCCTGCTCGCTGAGCGGTCGGTTTTCTGTTGATTTATCTACCATGTCAGTCCCTGTTGAAATGCGGATTTTCCCGACTTTATTCAAAAACAAAAAATGGAGGGGCACTGTGCGCCCCTCCAAAATACTCGTATAATTTAGTCAATCAGGCCAGCTTCTTTGTAGTATTTCGCAGCGCCAGCATGCAAAGGCGCAGACAGGCCAGCTGTCGCCATTTCTTTAGGGTCAAGATTTGCAAATGCAGGGTGCAATTTGCGGAAATCTTCGATGTTTTCCATCACGGATTTCACAACAGTGTACACAGCTTCTTCAGACACGTCAGATGAGGTTACGAATGTCGCGCCCACACCAAATGTTTTCGTGTCTTCGTCGTTGCCACGGTACATGCCACCAGGAATTACAGCTGTGCGGTAGAATGCGTTGTCAGCGATCAAGCCATCAACAACATCGCCGTCAACTGTCACAAGAACAGAGTCACAGGCTGTTGTTGCTTCTTGGATGGACCCAGATGGGTGACCCACAGTGTAAACCATTGCATCGATTTGGTTGTCACAAAGTGCGGCAGACTGTTCAGCCGCTTTGAGCTCAGTTGCCAAAGCGAAATCGTCAGTTGTCAGACCTTTTGCTTCCAAAAGCACTTCCATTGTACCGCGTTGACCGGACCCGGGGTTGCCGATGTTCACGCGTTTGCCTTTGAGATCATCAAACGTTTTGATGTCCGCATCAGCGCGTGCCACAACTGTGAATGGCTCAGGGTGAACTGAGAACACAGCGCGCAGACCTTCGAAGGGGCCCGCTTCTTCAAATTTGGATGTGCCATTGTATGCATGGTACTGCCAATCGGATTGCGCCACACCAAATTCCAACTCGCCTTCGCGGATTGTGTTGATGTTGTACACAGAACCACCCGTGGATTCTACGGAACACCGGATACCGTGCTCTTTGCGGCCTTTGTTGACAAGACGGCAGATCGCGCCACCTGTTGGATAGTAAACACCGGTGACACCACCTGTACCGATTGTGATAAACTCTTCAGCAAATGCAGCAGGTGCCATCATGGCGCCTAGAGCAAACGCAGCTACGGACAGTTTCAAGTTCTTAGACATTCAATGTCTCCTTTGGTTAACTTGTTAATAAGCTCATCCATCCCAAACTTCGTTGAGACGGCGATTCCGGTTTTCGACCTCTGCAATACGTGCACGCGCGGGCGCACCCGACCGTGCTGCAAGAGAGCCGATTAGAATTTCACACAGCACCAGCGTTGATGCGTAAGACGAAAAGAAGTGCTGACTTTGGGTGGGCACAATAAAGCTAGCAGAGGCATGCACCAACGCAGGACAGGCCCGCGTGTCGGTGATGACAATCACAAAAACGCCCGCCTTACGTGCCTCATCCGCTGCACGCACCGAGGATTGCACACACGGCGGCTTGGTCACCACGATCATGACGTCTTGTTCCGACAACCCCACAAGATTGCTGGCCATAGAGGCCCCCATGCGGCTTGCCATGGACCAGTTGTCAGCAATGAAACTGGCCATATAGGTTAGATATTCAGCAACCCCTGTCGAGCCAAGCTTGCCCGTCACCAACACACGCCGCGCTTTGTGCAAGCGTTCAACGCAGGTTTCCAAGGTGGCGCTGTCAATGGATGTGGCAAGGCCCTGCACATTGGCCGCACTGTCCACAACATGTTGAGAGAAAAAGTCTTTATCGCCTTCATCATGGCGCTGCTGTAACGCTTCGACCTTATGAGAAAAGGTATTGGTGCGATGTTCAATCGTGCCGCGTAAAACCTCGCGCAGGTCTTCATAGCTGCCATACCCTAAAGCGGTCGACATGCGTGAAAACGTTGCGGGGGACAGGCGGGCATCTTTGGACACGGTTCGCAAACTGCGGGTCGCCACATCCACAGGGTTCGCCACAACAAAATCGGCAGCGGATCTGAGCTTGGGGCTCAAAGACGCGTATTTACCAGACAATTGTTGTTCGAATGACATTTGCAAAATGCGCTCCCCCACAAACTTTGCACAACACGAGCGTTTCACTTGTTTCATACCTTGTCAACAAAAGAATCGTATGTTTCAGTGCCGTGGTTCAACTGACCTTAAGGCAACAAGATGTCCCACGTTTTTCCGCGTCATACCAAATCCGCGCTTCCCACAGTGTCCCATGGCAAAGGCGTATATCTTTACGATAAAGCCGGAAAACAATACTTTGATGGCTCAGGTGGGGCAGCCGTATCTTGCCTTGGGCATGGCGACCCAGATGTAACGGCCGCGATCAAAGAGCAGCTCGATACAATCGCTTTTGCGCACACCAGTTTTTTCACCTCAGACCCCGCAGAACAGCTTGCCGACAAACTTATCGCCCACGCCCCCGAGGGGATTGAGCGGGTGTATTTTGTCTCTGGCGGGTCAGAAGCGATGGAAGCCGCACTTAAACTGGCGCGGCAGTACTTTGTGGAAATCGGCCAGCCGCAACGCCGCCATGTGATCGCACGACGTCAAAGTTACCACGGCAACACGCTGGGTGCGTTGGCAACAGGCGGCAACGCGTGGCGCCGCGCTCCGTTTGCGCCTATGCTGGTCGATACCACGCATATTGCCCCGTGTTTTGAATATCACGGACGCCACAATGACGAGACACCATTTGACTATGGGCAACGTGTGGCCAATGAGCTTGAGACCGAAATTTTACGCCTTGGCGACGACAGTGTCATCGCCTTTGTCGCGGAACCCGTTGTTGGGGCCACCGCTGGCGCTGTGCCGCCTGTCGAAGGCTATTTCAAACGTGTCCGCGAGATTTGCGACCAATATGGTGTGCTGCTGATTTTGGACGAGGTGATGTGTGGCATGGGCCGCACCGGGACGCTGTTTGCCAGCGAACAAGACAACGTGCGCCCCGATATTGTGGCGGTCGCCAAGGGACTGGGCGCAGGCTATCAGCCCATCGGTGCCATGCTGTGTTCGGCGCAAATCTATGCCGCCATTGAAAACGGTAGCGGATTTTTCCAACACGGCCACACCTATGTGGGTCACCCTGTCGCTTGTGCTGCCTCGCTCGCGGTGCTGACAAAACTCACAGACGGCGGACTGGCTGCGGGCGTTTCTACGCTTGGCGACAAACTGCAAACCGCGCTTGAGCAAGAATTCGGAAACCACCCGCATATTGGTGACATTCGAGGGCGCGGATTGTTTCGCGGGCTGGAAATCGTGCAAGACCGCGAGACGAAAAAGCCGTTTGACCCCGCACGCGCGCTGCACAAAGACCTTAAGAAAAAGACATTTGAGGCTGGCCTTGTGTGCTACCCCATGGGGGGCACAATCGATGGACAAAACGGCGATCACATTTTGCTGGCCCCGCCATTTATCATGACCGATGCCCATATTGATGAGATCACCAGCAAACTGCGCATCGCTTTGGATCAAGTGTTATGAAACGCCAATCTCATACGCTGCCCTGCGCGCTACCACGTGTGATGGTCGCGCCAAACGGGGCACGCAAAACCAAAGCCGACCACCCTGCTCTACCGCTGAGTTTGGACGAAATCCTGACCACGGCATCCGCCTGTCACGCCGCAGGTGCCGACGGGTTGCATTTGCATGTGCGCGATGCGGCGGGCAAGCACAGCCTAGATGTCGGTCTGTACCGCGAGGCGCTACAAGCCCTCAACCACACAGTTCCAGACATGACGTTGCAAATCACGACCGAAGCTGTGGGGCTATACACCCCCGCGCAACAACGTGATGTGGTCGAGCAGCTCAAACCCGATGCTGTGTCGATTTCAGTGGCCGAACTTTGTGCCGAAGACGACATGGCGATCACAAGCGCGTTCTATGCCTTTTGCGCCGATCAAAATATTGCGGTTCAGCACATCTTATATGGCGAAACTGATTTGCAGTTGATGAACAGTCTTTTTGCCCAAGGCACGCTTGACCCCGCGCATCTGCAACTTTTGTTTGTGCTCGGGCGCTATACGACGGGGCAACAAAGCAGCGCACAAGATCTTAACCCCTTTGTGACTTGGAAAGACCAGTATTGCCCCGCAGCAGATTGGGGTGTCTGTGCCTTTGGTCAAAACGAAACGCTATGCTTGCAAGCTGCCCATCAACTTGGGGGCAAAATACGTGTCGGGTTTGAAAACTCATTCCAAAATGCGGATGGATCAATCGCCAAAACCAACGCTGAACGTGTTGCAGAAGTGGTCAGTTTTCTTGACCTTTGAACGCCGCATATCCCGCACGGGGGCGCATCTAAAAATCTGCGCTTTCCCGTACTGTAAGACATAGAAAAACCGCCACCAATTTGGGGCGGTTTTCATTTAGGTTTATGTGGGGCGCTTAGCCGCCAAACCCGCGTGTGCCACCCGTTTTACCAAAACCACCGCGTGATCCGACTGTGGCCTTGGTCATAGGCGCTTTTCCTGCTGTTGCAGCAGGTTTGGCGAATTGGTTGCTGCCGATGCTGGCTTTGCCTTTGTTGGCCGAATAGCTGGCGCTGCCCGCAGCATTGGTGAAACCACCGCCAGATTTGCGGTACAAAGGCTGCGATCCTGCCATGCCGCCGCGTCCACCAAGCATATTGCCAATGAGATATCCGGTCAGCAACGGCATAAAAATACCGCCAGACCCGCCGCTGGCCACCTGTGACGCTTCAGAGCCACAGGCCCCAGCACCATGTTGGCTTTCGCACACTTCAATGCTGTCGTAGCGCGGCGCGGCTTCGACGTGCAGCGCTTGGGCTTCGGCAAAGGCAATGTCGCATTGTTCAGTCGACGCAAGCCCGCCCGCGCCGACCTCGGCCTTGCAGGTTTCCACATCGGGATAGGCCTGCGCATCGATTTTTTCCTCTTGGCAGCCTGCCAGAGCAAAGGATGCGGCACCGAGAATGCTAAGAGCAACGGCTTTGGAACGTTTGGTCATAGAAGTAATCCTTTGATCTCAATCTCGAATAAAATGCGGTTTAAAGCGCGACATATCTTGAGTGATGCGTGACCGATCTTCGCGCACGCTCATGCCCACGCAATCGGTCCCCACCATCCAAGCGCCGATCACGGGGCTAAACCCGTCAAAACGGGGCAAAGCATGATAGGCCTGAATGATATGCGGGTGGGCACTATAGTCATTGTTGGGCGCTACATCAGTGACTTGCCCCTGTTCGACGATGGACACTGACGCGCCTTCGCGTGAAAAAATGGGTTTGCGCACATGGCCCGCTTGCAACACATCTGCACAGGACTCAAACGCTTCGCGCGCGCTTGGCACAGCAATTCCAGCGCCGCGCAGCCCCTCGCGCACATCCGCTTCAAAGAACGCGGGTAACAGGTTTGGATGGCCCTCAAACATCTGCCACAACACCGGCAAAAGACCCTTGTTGGACACAACAGATTTCCACGCAGGTTCGATCATCAAACAGTTGGCGGTCGCGATGTGTTGCGCATAGTCATCGCCCAGCATGTCTTCCCAAGGGTACAGCTTGAACAACGCGCCGATCACGCGGTCTTGGTCGTCCAAGAATTGCCCGTCTTTGCTAAGACCCAATTTTTCCAAATCAAAATAATGCGCCCCAAGCCCCGCTTCGCGCGCGGCCCAGCCCAGCATTTCAACCGTGGCGTAATCTTCGGGATTGCCGCCCGCAGCGGTGAAATGCACATCCATGCCATTTTCAAACAAGGCGGCAAAGCGTGCGACCAAAGCCTCGTGGATGCCGTTGAATTGATCATCGCTTTTGTGCAAAACGCCCGCATCAATCTGGCCTTCAAGCCACGCCCATTGAAAGGACGCACTTTCGTACAATGAGGTCGGCGTGTCGGCGTTGTATTCCAACATCTTTGCAGGGCCCGTGCCATCATAGGCCAAATCAAATCGGCCATATAGTTCTGGGTCTTGGCGTGTCCAACTGTCTTTGACCAAATCAAAATGTGCCGCAGGAATGCCGAGTTTTCCTAGCAATTCTTCGCTTTGCACAATTTTAGCGGCTGCCGCGCGACACATGTCATGCAATTCGGTTGATGGATCTTCGATGTCATCTTCGATTTGGCGCAAGGTGAACTGATAGGCCGAGGTTTCATCCCAATAGGGTTCGCCGTGCATATCTGCAAAGGTAAAGCCAAGCTCAGCGGCTTGATCACGCCAATTTGGGCGCTCAGGTAGGGTTATTTTTTGCACGCAAGATGTCCTTAAAAGTCACCACACTGCCTACAAGGGTTCTGTGCAAAAGGCCAGATATAAGCCAAAGGGCTATTCTGGTGGCATACCGCGCCCGCAGTGCGCCTGCGCCCCGTGACACTTAGGCGCTGACAGATATCAAAACCACCAATTGCCCCGCCTGACAATATGCCGGATACTACGCGAAAATACCAATGCAGGAGGCCCGACATGTCCTTTTCCAGACGACAGGCTTTGACGATGATTGGCGGGGCTATAGCGGCCCCCAGCGCCTTTGGTGTCACCCGTGCACTGGCCCAAAATCAAAACGCCACGCCGCTTTTGGTGCAGCCTGCCCGTGCTGAAATCATGCCCGGCTTTATCACAAAAGGCCTTGTGTCCACGCGCCCCGACGGCCCGCCGCCAGTACTGCGTATGCGCCAAGGTCACGCGTTCACGGCCCATGTCAAAAACGGCACCGAAGACTACACGGCCATGCATTGGCACGGCTTGCGCATACCAAATGACATGGACGGCGTGCCCTATCTGACGCAATTTCCCATCGCGGGGGGCGAGACATTTGACTACCTCTACACCCCGCCCGATGCGGGCACCTATTGGTATCATCCGCACTGCATGACGATGGAACAAATGGCACGCGGTCTGACAGGTGTTCTGATCGTGGAAGAGCCTGAAAATCCCGGATTTGATGCCGATATAGCATTGAATTTCAAAGATTTTCGTCTTGGCCGCGACGGACAGTTCATCGACCTGTGGACCGCACGTGGCGCTGCGCGCACGGGCACCTTTGGCACTGTGATGACTGCCAACTGGACCGTTGATTTGGTCGAAGATGCCCCTGCTGGCGGCTTGGTGCGCTTGCGGGTTGCGGCCACTGACACAGCGCGGATGTATCGGTTGTTTTTGCCCAATGCCACAGGCCATGTGATCGCTTTGGACGGGCACCCGCTTGCCACGCCGATGGCGCTGCCAACACGCGAAGAAGACGCGCTGCCCCTGGCTGCGGGGCAACGTGTTGATGTGGCTTTGCGCATGCCCGATGGCGAGGGTGAAATTGTCGAGGTGATGAGCGACGCCCCCGGTGGGCCGCGCCGTATGGCACGACTACGCGCCACGGGATCATCGCTGCACCGCAACCTTGCTGAGCTGGAGCCCTTGCCTGCGAATGCGATCTCAGAACCTGACATGGCCAACGCGCGACTGGAAGAATTCGTGTTTGGCTGGTCCCCCCAAGGCGATGCGCCGAACAATGGTTTTTGTGGCACGCTGGGCTATACGTTTTGGTCGATCAACCGCAAACCTTGGCCGGGTGATGCGGCGACAGGCACGGGGCCGCTGGCCACATTCAAGCGTGGCGAAACCGCTGTTTTACGGTTGCGCAATGAAAGCCCGAATGCCCACCCGATCCATTTACATGGGCTGACATTTCGGGTGATTGCGTCAAACCAGCGGGCTGTGTCATCCAATTGGACTGACACGGCACTTTTGCAAAAAGGTGAGACTGTGGATGTTGCTTTTGTCGCTGACAACCCTGGCGACTGGGCGTTTCATTGTCATGTGATCGAACATCAAAAAACCGGACTGGCCGGATATATTCGCGTTTTATAGCATACAGATACGTGTAAAAATTAATGTAACAGGCACACCAAAAGCGTGCCTGTTTTATTGTGTCAGACGACCCTTATGCTAAAGCGATAGGCGCTCGGCATGCCACGTCAGATGATCATCCATAAATGTTGAGATAAAGAAATACGAGTGGTCATACCCCTCTTGAAATCTCAACGTCAAAGCGATGTCTGTTCGCGCGCAAACGTTTTGCAACGCATGGGGATTACAGCCTTCAAAGAAATTATCCGCAGCACCTTGATCAACAAAGAGCGCAGGAAAACGCGCCCCATTTTCAATCAAACGCACGGCATCATATTCGGCCCATTTGGCGTCATCCGCACCCAAATATGCCATCAGCGCGCCTTTGGACCACTCAGCCGTTGAGGGATTGGTAATCGGCGCAAAGGCAGAGCAAGACTTAAACGTATCGGAGTTTTTCAGCGCGATGGTCAATGCGCCATGACCGCCCATGGAATGGCCAGTGATGCCTTGCCGCGTCATGTCAGCAGGGAAATTTTCAGCGATAAGCGTAGGCAATTCTTGAGTCACATAGGAATACATCTGAAAATTCTTGGACCACGGAGATTGCGTGGCATCGACGTAAAACCCAGCCCCCTGACCCATTTGCCAGCTCTCGTCATTTGGCAAATCATCGCCGCGTGGCGAAGTGTCGGGGCAAACGATAATCAAGCCCAATTCGGCGGCTTTGCGGCGATATTCGCCTTTGTCCATGACGTTGGCATGAGAGCAAGTCAGCCCAGACAGATACCAAACAACGGGGCATTTGTCAGTGGCGGCTTGGGGCGGCACGAAGACCGCAAAGGTCATCTGAGTGCCCGTTGATGTGGACTGGTGCGTGTAAACGCCCTGCGTGCCGCCAAAAGAGAGGTTCGTTGAAACGGTTTCCATGATCGGGCCCTTTTAAATAGAAAAACCCCGCGCAATCAGAACACTACGCGAGGTTGTTAAGAGTTTAGAAGATGACGACAGAGCGAATAGATTCGCCTTTGTGCATTAAATCAAAGCCTTTGTTGATGTCTTCCAAACCCATTGTGTGGGTGATCATTGGATCGATCTGGATTTTGCCATCCAAGTACCAATCAACGATTTTTGGCACATCCGTGCGCCCGCGAGCGCCGCCGAAAGCGGTGCCTTTCCACGTGCGACCTGTGACCAATTGGAAGGGGCGCGTGGCAATCTCTTGGCCCGCGCCAGCCACACCGATGATAACGCTTTCGCCCCAACCGCGGTGCGATGCTTCTAACGCTTGGCGCATCACGTTGACGTTGCCGGTGCAATCGAATGTGTAATCCGCGCCGCCGATCAAATCATCGCCGCGCTTGGTCATGTTGACGATTTGCTCGACCACATCGCCGCCTTTGGATGGGTTGATAAAGTGTGTCATGCCGAATTTGCGGCCCCACTCTTCTTTGTCGTCGTTCAGATCGACACCGATGATCATGTCAGCGCCCGCCATTTTCAGGCCTTGGATCACGTTCAAACCGATACCGCCAAGACCAAACACAGCCGCTGTCGCGCCGAATTCAACTTTGGCCGTGTTCATCACCGCGCCAACGCCAGTGGTCACGCCGCACCCAATGTAGCACGCTTTGTCGAACGCTGCTTTTTCCGAGATTTTCGCGACCGCGATTTCGGGCATCACAGTGTAGTTTGAGAACGTGGAACAGCCCATGTAGTGATAGATGGTTTCGCCTTTGTAGGAAAAGCGCGAGGTGCCGTCGGGCATCACGCCTTTGCCTTGGGTGGCGCGGATCGCTGTACATAGGTTGGTTTTTTGCGATTTGCAGGATGCACATTCGCGGCACTCAGGGGTGTAGAGCGGGATCACGTGATCTCCAACTTTCACGGATGTCACACCCGGTCCGCACTCAACTACAACGCCTGCGCCCTCGTGGCCCAAGATGGCGGGAAAGATGCCTTCTGGGTCTGCACCTGAGCGGGTGAATTCGTCTGTGTGGCAAATGCCTGTTGCTTTAATTTCGATCAGAACCTCGCCCCACTTTGGGCCTTCTAGATCGACGTCAACGATTTCCAGTGGTTTTCCGGCTTCGAATGCGACTGCTGCGCGTGTTTTCATGGTCGTCTCCCAGAGGTAAAGGCGCAAAACTGCGCTGTTGTGATCAGCTTACCTGTGGTTGTGCGCCGCGCAAAGGGCTGCGGGGCGGAAAAATGGCGTTTTTGCTGTTCACGCATGCGGCACGTAGCTTTGCATATTTGCAGAACTAAAAACGTAACGCGCGTTATTTTGCACACACCTATCGAGACACGACATAATAAAACCCCCGCACCTCAGAAGGCAACGGGGGTGAATATTAAGTCGTAAAGTTGGCCATGACAGCCTTGCCGCAAATTAGTCTTGGGCGGCTTCACGTGCAATGCGTGGAATGTCAGCGCGGTTGATGCCGATATCTGCAAGCTCGCGGTCGCTCAAGTGAAACAACTCGCTCATGTAACGTGCTTCAGCAACGTTGCGTGAAAATTTTGCAATAGCTTTGGCAAAGGCTTTTGCGAAACGCTCAGCCAAAGAGACTTGATTGAATTTTGTGTTTGAAGCTGCATATGCCATTTGAATTTTCCTATCTTTCGGTGCGTCTGTATATTGTGTGGTGGGCGCTGTGATTTGGCCCAGTGTTCGGTATGTCTTGTCTGGGCGTTTGCCCGATTGCTTGAGTTGAATATGGGGCAAATGCTGCGGTGCAACAATCCACAATACAAGAACCCCGCCATGCACTCAACGCATACACTTTTCTTTAACCCATTCCCTAGGCGCATAGCTGACCACACAGCCCTGCAGATCTCGACTGCAATTAAGACGTGCAGACAAAAAGGCCCCGCAGATGCAGGGCCTTTGCAGTCGACATATATAATGTGGTTTAAAGGGCCTCAGCCGCAGCGCGCGCAGGCATATATTCAAGCCCCTGAACATCCGCCACAGGTTTGCAGGTCACTTTCCCATGCGCCACATTCAGCCCCTCAAGCAAATGCGGATCAGACAGCAGCGCGTCTTTCACGCCTTTGTCCGCCAGTTTCAACAAGTGCGGCAAGGTGGCATTGTTGAGCGCATAGGTTGATGTGCGCGCCACGCCCCCAGGCATATTGGCAACGCAGTAATGCACGATGCCTTCTTCGATATAGATCGGATCAGCGTGGGTTGTGGCCCGCGAAGTTTCGAAACACCCGCCTTGGTCGATGGCAACATCCACCAACACAGCGCCAGCTTGCATGGTTTTGAGCATCTCACGCGTGACAAGTTTGGGGGCAGCCGCACCGGGGATCAACACAGCCCCGATGATCAAGTCAGCGGTGGTGATCACATCCGCAAGCGCGGTTTTGCTGGAATAGAGCGTCTTCACGCGACCACCAAACTGCGTATCGATGCTTTCAAGCGCTTCATTCGAGCGATCCAATATGGTCACATCCGCGCCCATGCCCACAGCCATCACAGCCGCATTGCGCCCCACAACTCCGCCGCCGATAACAACCACTTTAGCGGGGGCAACACCGGGCACACCGCCCAGCAAAACACCACGCCCGCCTTGGGCTTTCTCTAATGTATGCGCGCCAGCTTGCACCGCCATACGGCCCGCAACTTGGCTCATCGGCTTCAACAGCGGCAGACCGCCAAAGGGCGATGTGACGGTTTCATAAGCGATACAAGTCGCGCCCGACGCCATCAGATCAACGGTTTGTGGCGCATCTGGTGCAAGGTGCAAATAGGTGTAAAGCGTTTGCCCTGCCCGCAGGCGCTTACGCTCGACCGCTTGGGGTTCTTTAACTTTGACGATGATGTCAGCCGTGGCAAACACGGTTTCGACATCGGCCACTGTGGCGCCTGCGGCCAGATAATCAGCATCTTGTGCGCCAATCCCCAAACCAGCCCCGTGTTCCATGACGACATCATGACCATGGGCCACCAGCTCCGCCGCACTTTCAGGCGTCAAGCCAACGCGATACTCATGATTTTTGATTTCTTTTGGGCAACCGATCCGCATATCTCATCCTCCATGTTGTGTTTTCCAAAGCGTAACAGCCCTTACATGGGATTTTCTGCGCTTTGAGGAGTGGCACTGATGTTTTGTGGCGTATTCACCCGACGGATTAGCATATTTCGATTGGAAATCCCACAAGACTCAGCTTTGCAATACTTTTACCCAAAAGCCAGACGACAGCAGGTGTGTAACAAGTGTTGTGATTTCGGCTGCGCCCCACGGGACTGCTTGCGCCCTGCCCGCGATTTATGATCTATGGAGACAAACCAGTTCGGAGCTTTTCAATGACCACATCTCATGCCGTCACCATCGGATCCCCTGCGCTCAAAGGCGCTGTCACGTTGGCCAATGATTTGCCATTTGGGCTAATTTGCGGACCTTGCCAGCTGGAAAGTTTGGATCACGCACGCATGTTGGCTGAAAAAATTGCCAAGGCCTGTGATGCGACGGGCACACCGTTTATTTTCAAAGGCTCTTATGACAAGGCCAATCGGTCATCTTTATCTGGCGAACGCGGACTTGGGTCTGAGGTTGGTTTGACGATATTGTCAAAAATCCGCGATGAATTTGGCTGCCCCGTTTTGACGGACGTACATGAAACCCATCACTGTGACATGGCCGCGGAATTTGTCGACATTCTACAAATCCCAGCATTCCTATGCCGTCAAACTGATTTGCTATTGGCAGCGGGCGAAACGGGCAAAGTCATCAACATCAAAAAGGGTCAATTCCTAGCCCCTTGGGATATGGCAAACGTCGCGCAAAAAGTGGCATCAACGGGCAATCACAACATCATGCTGTGTGATCGCGGCACGTCATTTGGGTACAACACGCTGGTGTCTGATTTCCGTGGCCTGCCGAAAATGGCCGAAACAGGCTACCCCGTTGTGTTCGACGCCACGCATTCCGTGCAACAACCCGGCGGCAATGGAAATTCATCGGGCGGGGACCGCACCATGGTGCCGCCTTTGGCGCGCGCGGCTGTCGCAGTTGGCGTGTCTTGTTTGTTTATTGAAGCCCATGAAGACCCTGACAATGCGCCCTCGGATGGTCCAAACATGGTGCGGATAGAAGAGTTGCAAGGACTGCTTGGCACACTGCGCGCTTTGGACAACGTGGTCAAACCTGCCTAAGCGACAGTTAATTTTTTTCGTAAAAGCAGATTGCATAAGCCATCTTGCCGCCCCAATCATGCCTTTGGGTCGGCAGATTTCAATGTCAAATTTATCCTATTGAAACATCACAAGAAGGATAAATAATGGCACAGTCTTCACCATCGCAAAACGCGCCTTCGGTAGCGCAAACGATTCCTCAAACTCCGGCTCAAGCCCCGCCAGCACAGTTCACCGATTGGGCAGCACTTTAAGATTACGCATTGCTTTGGGCCTGTCACACAGGCAAAATGATACCGAATTTTCAGGCCCAAAAGCACCAATGTCCCCGACAAACCCCACGACATCAGACCCTGTTTCAACCATCCGCAACCTTGGTCCTGCCTCGGATGCTGGCTATGCGCGTGCGGGCATCACCAGCGCCACGCAACTGCGCGATCTCGGCCCTGATGCTGCCTATGCCATGTTGATGGCGGCGGGCACGCAACCACATTTTATCGGCTATTACGCTTTGGTGATGGGGCTGCAGGGGCGTCCGTGGAATGACTGCAAAGGCGATGAGAAAAAGGCGCTGCGGGTGCGATTTGACGCAATCAAAACCCGAGCCGCCCGTGACGAAACCGCTGCACCTGCGGGAATTGAGCGATTTTTAGATCAGATTGGTGTTGGCACCAAACGCTAGGCTTGCGGCCAAAATATTGTCACAACATTAAACGAAAAAGGCCGCCCCGAGGGACGACCTTTTAGACATTATAAAACCAAAAACGGTTTCACCAAAACAGTTGGCTTAGCCAACCAATTCAAGACCGGAGAAGAAGTAAGCGATTTCTTCTGCAGCTGTTTCTGGAGCGTCTGACCCGTGAACAGAGTTTTCGCCGATAGACAAAGCGAATTCTTTGCGGATTGTGCCGTCAGCTGCGTCACTTGGGTTTGTTGCGCCCATAACTTCGCGGTTTTTAGCAATAGCGTCTTCGCCTTCAAGAACTTGAACAACGATTGGCTCGGAAATCATAAAGTCACACAATTCGCCAAAGAAAGGACGCTCAGAGTGTACGCCGTAGAATTCTTGTGCTTGTGCAAGTGTCATTTGAATACGCTTGGATGCGACAACGCGCAGGCCAGCTTCTTCGAATTTTGCAACAATCGCGCCTGTAAGGTTACGTTTTGTGGCGTCTGGTTTGATGATAGAGAATGTGCGTTGGATAGCCATGATGGTATCTCCTGTAAGAGCGTTGAAATCTTTTTTGGAAATACGATCACGCGCACATCCAAGATTGCGCGCCGATTAACACGGGGCGCAGCGTTTGGAAAGCGATTGTTGCCATTATAGTGAGCACAATATGCCTTGGTGCCACAGGAAAACGTCACAAGGCTTTCAATCCCTCTAGACCCCCCCTAATTCCCCTGATAAGCGGCTGGCATGCTTAAAATCCACGACATCACATATTCGGTAGAGGGTCGCACCCTTTTTGAAAACGCAACCGTCACAATTCCGACAGGCCACAAAGTTGGCATTGTCGGACGCAACGGCGCGGGCAAATCCACGCTGTTCAAATTGTTGCGCGGGGAACTGGTCTTAGAGACAGGTTCCATAGAGTTGCCCTCACGCGCAAAGATCGGCGGCGTAGCCCAAGAGGTGCCCGGCAATGAGGTGTCTTTGCTCGACACGGTTCTGGTCGAAGACAAAGAGCGCGCCTCTTTGATGACCGAATCCGAGACAGCAACAGACCCCATGCGCATCGCTGAAATCCAAACGCGTTTGGCTGATATTGACGCGTGGAGCGCCGAAGGCCGTGCTGCAGCGTTGCTGCGTGGTCTTGGGTTCACCGAAGACGAAATTCACATGCCGTGTTCAGCCTTTTCTGGCGGTTGGCGGATGCGTGTGGCGTTGGCTGGTGTTTTGTTCGCGCAGCCTGACTTTTTGCTGCTCGATGAGCCGACCAACTATTTGGATCTTGAAGGCGCTTTGTGGCTTGAGACCTATCTTGGCAAATACCCGCACACTGTGCTGTTGATTTCGCACGACCGTGCGTTGCTCAACCGTGCCGTGAACTCAATCGTACATCTCGAAAGCAAAAAGCTGACGTTGTATGCGGGCGGCTATGATGATTTCGCCAAAACCCGTGCGGCCAAACGTGCTGTGCAAGCGGCTGCGGCCAAGAAACAAGATTTGGCCCGCGATCACCTGCAAAGCTTTGTGGACCGGTTTAAAGCCAAGGCTTCAAAAGCCAAACAAGCGCAGTCTCGCGTGAAAATGCTTGAAAAGATGGAAAAAATCACTGCGCCGGAAGATGCGGCGCGTGTCGTTTTCACGTTCCCCGAACCAGAAGAATTGTCGCCCCCCATCATCAATATGGAAGGCGCGTCTGTCGGCTATGACGGCAAACAGATTTTGGGCAACCTTGATTTGCGCATCGACCAAGACGACCGCATCGCTTTGCTCGGCCGTAATGGTGAAGGCAAATCGACCCTGTCGAAACTTTTGTCCAATGCGCTTGATCCAATGGGCGGAAAAATCAATCGCCACAACAAGTTGCGCATTGGTTTTTTTGCGCAGCACCAAGTGGAAGAGTTGAATTTCGCCGAAACACCATTGCAGCATTTGACTGCGGCGATGCCCGGTGTGTTTGGGCCAAAACTGCGCGCCAAACTGGCTGGATTTGGCCTTGGTGCCGATCAAGCTGACACTGAAGTGGGTCGTCTGTCTGGTGGGCAAAAAGCACGCTTGTCGTTGCTGCTCGCCACATTGGACGCACCACATTTGTTGATCCTCGATGAGCCAACCAACCACTTGGACATTGAAAGCCGCGAAGCGCTTGTCGAAGCGTTGACGGCCTACACTGGTGCGGTGATTTTGGTCACGCACGATATGCACTTGCTCAGTCTTGTGGCGGATCGTTTGTGGTTGGTCAAAGATGGCCGTGTGTCGCCATATGATGACGATCTTGACACCTACCGCAAGCTTTTGCTGCAAGGTGACGACAAGATGAAAATCGAACGCAAAGCCAAGGTGAAAGCCAAACCTGCTGCGCCAGTCAAACGGGTGTTTACGCGCGATGAAATCCTTGCGTTGCGATCAGAAGCGCGCAAATGTGAACAGCGTATGGCAAAAATCAACGATATGGCCAAAAAGCTTGAGATCAAGCTGGCCGATCCGGCGCTGTATGATGACAAACCCTCTGCCGTGATGTGGCAAAAGAAATACAACGAAGTTTGCGCCGCAAAAGATCGCGCCGAAGAACTTTGGATGGCGGCACTGGAAAAACTGGAAAAGGCTGAAAAATAACCTTGGATCTGCAATTTTTGATAACGGCGTTTTTCACGCTTTTTGTCATCATTGACCCCATCGGGTTGATGCCACTGTTTGTGGCATTGACCACGGGAAGCACGACACGTCAACGTCGCTCTATTGCACTGCGCGCAGTCAGTATCGGCTTTGGCATTCTTGTTTTGTTTGGATTTTTTGGCGAAGCCGTGCTGGAGTTTGCGGGTATTTCCATGGCGGCCTTTCGCATTGCAGGTGGGCTTTTGCTGTTTTTAACAGCGCTCGACATGCTGTTTGAACGCCGGACCAAACGCCGCGAAGACCAAGCCAATCAACCTGATATCGACGATGATGATCCATCTGTGTTTCCACTCGCCACCCCGCTGATTGCTGGCCCCGGTGCGATTGCATCGATGATTTTGCTCACAGGTGAAACCAACACGACGTTAGAATTTGCATCAGTTTTTGTCGTGCTTGCCGTCGTTTTACTAATCGCTTTGACCCTGTTTGTTTTGGGCGGATTGTTGGAACGCGCTTTGGGCCCCACGGGCGTTAATGTGGTCACGCGTATTCTGGGGATGCTGCTGACAGCGCTGTCGATCCAATTCATTTTGGATGGTTTGCGCGATGTCGGCGCTTTGCCCTACTGACATCCGTGATCAACATCCCTATCTAGGGGCATGGACAGTTTTAACACACCTCGGTTTTTCTATCTGGCAATTTTGCTGGGCGCGCTCATCTTTTATATGGTGGTCGCCAACAGACGTGCTTTGGGGCAAATGATACGCCACGCCATTTTATGGGCGCTGTTGTTCATCGGCGTTATGGCGGGATACGGGCTGTGGCAAGAACTGTCACCCCGTCTTGCCCCTGTTCAAATCACCCATGGCAATGGTGTGATCGAAATTCCAAAAGATCGCAGCGGGCATTTTGTTTTGATCGCCGAAGTGAACGGCGAACCTATCGAATTTCTGGTCGACACGGGGGCGACCACTGTTGTGTTATCGCGCTCTGATGCCGAAAAATCTGGAATAGATTTAGACAATTTAGCATTCACGGGCATCGCAAATACCGCGAATGGCACAGTTGAAACAGCCGCGATCAAAATAGACACGCTCAACGTCGGTGGCGTGCAAGATGACAATGTACGCGCTTATGTGACAGGCGGTGAATTGTTCGGATCGCTCTTGGGTATGTCGTATTTACAGCGGTTTGAAAAGATTGAGATCACGCGTGAAAAACTTATCCTAACACGCTGATTTAAATTACTCTTCTGGCTTTGGGTGCTGGGCTTTCATTTGCCACTTGCCACTTTCTTCGGACCAATACTGCGCCTCAGTCCCTGCATCCGTTAAGCTTTTCCATTGCCCTCGTGCATGTTCAAGTCCAGCCGAGTCATGACCATCAAACAAGATACAAACACGGTCCGCAGCGGAGATTTGATCGGGTGTCACATCAGCACCGCCAACGCACATGATGCATGTCGCGTCATTGCCGCCCATGCCTGTGGTCAGCAAAACAGGCTGCGCGTTATCATGCGCGCCGCCTGCAATCCCGTGAGGCAAAAAACCCGCGCGCCGCCACAAGGCAGCATCGAGGGTTTTAAGCTGGGCATCATCGCGACCGCGCACCTCAACACGCCACCCTGCCCCAAGTGATTTTTCAACCAATGTGGCCAAAGTCACTTCGAGAGGATTGCGCGTGAGGTGATAGAAAAAGGCCGCTCCCATTTGAATTACGCCTCGTCTGCAGATGTCGTGTCTACTGGCATCAAATCATCCACCAAACGGTTGAGCGCCAAAACGCCCCAGCCAGTCGCCCCTTTGGGCGCCAAATCAGTGGGTTCTTTGACAGATGCCACGCCCGCGATATCAAGGTGAATCCACGGCGTGCCTTCTTTAACAAAGCGCTGTAAATACTGCGCCGCGGTGATAGAGCCACCTGCCCGCGTGCCAACGTTTTTCATGTCAGCTATGTTGGATTTCAATTGATTGTCATAGGCTTGCCCCAAAGGCATACGCCATGCGCCCTCGGATTCCTTTTCGGCAGATTTCAAGAACGCTTTGCAAAAGGTATCATCGTTGGAAAACACGCCGGCGTTTTCATGGCCCAAGCCCACAATAATAGCGCCCGTCAAAGTGGCCAAATCAATCATGCCACGCGGGTCAAACCGCTCTTGCGCGTACCACATGACATCACACAAAACCATGCGCCCTTCGGCATCGGTATTGATGATTTCAACAGTATCGCCCTTCATCGTTTTGATCACATCCCCAGGGCGGATCGCATTGCCATCGGGCATGTTTTCAACGATGCCCACAAGGCCAACCACATTCGCAGGCGCTTTGCGCAAAGCGAGCGTTTTCATCACGCCAGAGACAACGCCAGCGCCGCCCATATCCATGGTCATGTCTTCCATGCCACCCGCTGGTTTGATCGAAATGCCACCAGTGTCAAAAACAACGCCTTTACCAACGAGTGCCAGCGGCGCTTCATCTTTGCCGCCTTTCCACTGCATCACCACAACCTTGGATGGGCTGCGCGACCCTTGGCCAACAGCCAACAATGTGCGCATGCCAAGTGCTTCCAATGCGTCTTCATCAAGCACTTCAACGTCAACACCAAGGCTTTCCAAGTCCTTGAGACGCTTGGCAAATTCAGTGGTGGTCAGCACGTTGGCAGGTTCAGATACCAGATCGCGGGTGAAAAACACCCCTTCAGCCAAAGCGGTCACACCCGCCGTGTCGATTTCGTCCACCTTGGTCACAGCAAAGGTGACGGTTGGCACCTCTGTCGCGGGGCCTTCGGATTTGTGATCGGTAAAAGCATAGGCTTTCAGCAGCGCGCCAAGAGCAACTTCAGAGGCGCGTTTGGTCGGCCCAACCAAGACCAATGTGTCTTTTTTGTTCAAAGCGCCGCCAATCGCAGCCCCTGCTTTGCGCGCCAATTCTGTGTTGGCAGAACGGGGCAATTTGACAACCTGCAACGCCTCGGCAGCAAGCCCGACAGGGAATGCAAGGTCCATCGCGGTACCTTCTGTCAGTTTTTCAAAGGCCTCACTTTCGACAAAGCGCGCCAAAGCGCCTTTGGTCAATCGGTTCAAACGTCGCGCTGGCGCACTCATTTTTCCATCACTCGGAATGACCACAGCCACGCGGCCTTTGGCCGTTGCAATGGCGTCCAAATCGGTTTCGATCACCTTTAATGTGGCTGGTGTGGTCATGACATGCTCCTGTTTTGTGGAATTGGCGCGGCGCACCAAAAAGGTCTGTTTTGCAATAGGTAGCGATCCTGAGCGCGCATTGCCAGAGGGGGCGACCCAGCTTTGTGCGCGATGCACCGCTTGCCCTCTCAATTTAGGGGTGCATTATGGGTTTCCGACAGACGAGCGAGCGGATAAAGTCATCAAATTAACGCGCCTTGGGGATCATTTTGGGTAGATTCGACAAATACTTGCTCCAACAGCTTATGCTTTTGTTTGGGTTGTTTTCCCTGATCCTTGTTTTGGTGTTTTGGGTGAACAAAGCTGTCAGCTTGCTCGACACAATGATGGGCGACGGGCAATCCATCGCAGCCTTTCTTAAAATCACATCCCTTGGCTTGCCGATCTTGATCGCAGATGTCCTACCAATTACCGCCTTTATCGCCGCCGTGTTTACGGTCAATCGCATGAGTTCAGAATCCGAGTTGATTGTGGTGCAAGCGTCAGGGTTTAGCCCATGGCGTTTGGCGCGACCTGTGTTGGTGTTTGGCTTTATCGCATCTTTGATGGTGGCCAGCGTCACCCACATTCTTGGTCCCATGGCCCAGCATGAATTATCCGTCAAGCAAGCCGAATTGTCGCGCGATGTCACCGCACGCTTGTTGACCGAGGGTACCTTTGTGCACCCTGTTACAGGCATCACATTTTATGTGCGTGAAATCCCACCATCGGGTGAATTGCTTGATATCTACCTGTCTGACAGCCGCAGTAATACCCAGCGCACCAATTTTTTAGCCCGCCGCGCCCTGATCGTCAAAGAAGACGACGGTCCCGTGCTATTGATGTTTGACGGAGAATCCCAAAGCTACAATGTGCAAAGCAAGAAACTGGCCGTCACGACGTTTGACAGTTTCGCATACGGCTTGGGCGACCTTTTGGGATCCGCATCGACAGGAACACGCCAACTGCGCGCGATCCCAAGTCAAGAATTAATCATGACACCAACACAAATCATGACAGAGACAGGGGCAACACGCGTTGAACTGCGCAAAACGGTCCATGAACGGATGGAAAAAGCGCTTTTGGCCACCGTTGCCCCCCTCATCGGCTTTGCTGCCTTGATCGCAGGCGGATTTTCACGCTTTGGGCTTTGGCGGCAAATCTTTTTGGCCTTTGGTTTATTGGTGGTCGTCAAATCAATCGACAGTGCTGCCATTTCTGCAGCACGGCGCGCCTCTGAAAACTGGCCACTTTTATATGTGCCCATTTTGGCAGGGCTGGCGATCGCGGGTGTTTTGCTGTGGTATGCAGCCAACCCGAATGTGTTACGCAAATTGCCACCACGCGCCGCAGGAGACACGCCATGATCTTGCATCTGTATTATGTACGCCGGACATTAAGCGCGCTTGCGACTGTGATTTCCATCTTGGTTATTTTAATCTTGATGATTGAAATGCTTGAGCAAATTCGGATATTTGGCAGTGTAGATTTGTCTTTGAGCACGCTGTTTTATCTATCGATGCTGCGTGTTCCATTTACGCTGTACACTATTTTTCCAGTGATCGTGGTCATCTCAACATTGGTGTTGTTCTTAGGATTGGCGCGGACGTCTGAGTTGGTGGTCACCCGTGCTGCAGGGCGATCTGCCATGCGCGCGTTGCAAGCGCCACTGTTGGTCGCCTTTTTATCCGGTGTTTTGGTGGTCGCGGTTTTAAACCCGATTATGGCCACAACATCACGTCAGTATGATCAACTCAAAGCCAAATATCGCGATCAAAAAACACAAGTTTTCTCTGTGTCAGATGAAGGGTTGTGGCTGCGTCAAGGCGATGAAGATGGGCAAATTGTGATCCGTGCGCATCAGTCAAATTTCGACGGATCAAACCTGTTCGATGTGACGTTTTTAGGCTTTGCGCCAGATGGAAAACCCGCATTTCGCATCGAAGCCGAAAGCGCGCAACTGACCCCAGGACTGTGGCAGATCAAAAATGCAAAACGCTGGCCGTTAGGGACAACAAACAATCCCGAAGCCGCGTCCGAGCTTTTTGAAATGCTAGATTTACCAACATCTTTGACGCTCGACGAAATTCACGACACCTTTGGCACGCCGTCTGCGGTGCCAATTTGGAAAATTCCTGAATTCATCAACCGCTTGGAAAATGCCGGTTTTTCCGCCCGCGCTTATCGCATGTGGTTGCACTCTGAACTGGCCTTGCCACTAACATTGGTCGCGATGATGTTGATTGGCGCGGGGTTCACCATGCGCCACACGCGGTTTGGCAACACAGCCACTCTTGTGATGACCGCGCTTTTGTTGGCCTTTGTCTTCTTTTTCTTACGCAATTTTGCATCCATACTGGGCGAAAATGGCGAAATTCCCATCATGCTTGCCGCATGGGCTCCCCCCTGCGCTGTCATTTTTGCAGCGCTGGCATTGCTGTTACATTTGGAGGACGGATGACACTGAACGCTGTCACACCCGCTTTGACCCGTACGGCTTTGCGCCATGCTGTGTCTGGTTTCACACTGGCCAGCATTTTGGCCGGAGCACCGTTTTGGATGGGGTCTGCCACCGCTCAAACATCTGGTGCCCCGCGTCCTACGGCCCAAACCGGCACCAGTCAGTCAGGCACTGAACAAGCCACAGCACTATTGGCCGACAGCGTTAATTTCACGGGCACGCAGTTGATTGCATCGGGCAATGTCGAAGTGCATTATGGCACCGCCGTGTTGACCGCGCAGCGCATCGTCTTTGACAGAGCCAGCGGATCCTTAACACTTGATGGCCCAATTCATTTGTCCGACAACAACGGCGCCACAGTTATTTTGGCCTCAGCCGCGCAGCTGGATACAGATTTGCGCAATGGCATTTTGACGTCGGCACGGCTGGTAATTGACCAACAATTTCAACTGGCAGCTCAAAGCATGCAGCGTATTGACGGGCGGTACACACAGTTGTCGCACACCGTCAGTTCGGCTTGTCGGATATGTGAAAACAGCCCAATCCCTGTGTGGCAAATTCGCGCCAAAGAAGTGGTCCACGACGGTCTCACCCGCCAGATTTACTTTACAGATGCGCAGTTTCGCCTCTGGGGTGTGCCTGTGTTTTTCCTACCTCGGTTGCGCTTGCCTGACCCGACACTCAAACGGGCGACAGGATTTTTGGTGCCAGAATTGCGCAGTTCCTCAGATCTTGGCAGCGGCATTCAAATCCCATATTTCATTGCCATTGGCGATCACCGCGACCTGACGGTTTCACCCTATTTGTCATCGCACACCCGCACCCTTGATTTACAATACCGGCAAGCTTACCGCACAGGTACATTAGAGGTCACAACCGCCGTGACCAATGACGACACCCAAGATGATTTGCGTGGTTATATGTTTGTCCAAGGCCAATGGGACATCGGTAACGATTTAAACTTTGGCATCGATCTGCGGGCCACGTCAGACATTTCCTATTTGCTTGATTACGATGTGTATAGCGGCGACAGACTGACTTCACGCATTTGGGTTGATCGGTACAGCGCGCACAATGCTTTTGATGCACAGCTGACCAGTATTCGCACCCTACGGGATTCAGAGGTCGCTATTGAAGACACCTTGCCGTTCTTGCTGGGGGATATATCCTACAAACACCAGTATACACCGCAATCCCTTGGTGGCACGGCGTGGTTTGAGCTGTCAGGTTCAGGGTATTATCGCACCTCAGATGACGACATTGATGGCATGGATGTGATGCGGGCCAGTGCCGAAGGTGGCTGGAAAAACAGCACCACATTCGGGCCAGGGTTTCGTCTGGATGGTATGACGTCTGTCACAGTGGACACTTACGCCATCACTCAAAACAGCAGCTATGACTCTCTTGTCGGGCGCGTGACGCCCGCCGCGCAACTGCGTCTGTCTTACCCGCTGGAGCGCATTACAAAAAGCGGTGCCCATCAAACGATAGAACCCATTGCCCAACTGTCTTGGGCAGATAGCTATGGCAGTGCCGTGCCAAATTCAGACAGTGTTTTAACCGAATTTGACTTTGGAAATCTGTTCTCAACGTCACAGTTTGCTGGGGCAGATCGACGCGGCGAAGGGGTGCGTGGCGCATTTGGCTTAAAGTTCACACACACCAACCAACGCGCCATCTATGGGTTTAGCTTTGGGCGTATCATCGCATTGCAAGACGACACAAACTACACGCAAGCCTCTGGTCTTTCACAAAAAGCGTCAGATTACCTCATCGGGGCGTCTATGCAATTGGATCAAAACCTATTGATCAATAGCCGTGCTTTGGTGGACAGTGATCTGTCACTCACCAAATGGGAAACCCGTCTTGATCTGATCCGATCACGTTACAATATTGGTCTGGTGCATTCCTATGTGATTGCCGACGCTGATGAAAATCGCGACACCGACTTGTCCGAGCTCAGTATGGACAGCACATTCCAAATCAAAGACAATTGGACAGCCTCGGTCGACTACAGATACGATTTTGAAGAATCCAAAGCCGCATCAGCAGGCCTTGAGCTTGAATATTCCAATGAATGCGCACGGGTCAAATTTGGGGTCTCGCGGCGCTTTACCGACACAGATTCACTTGATCCTACAACGAATTATTCCATTGCAATCGGGTTTGGGGCTTATGGCAATCAAAGCCAATCAACACAAGGCACCTGTGGGATTTGACGCCTAGAACAGCGGACGTAATTGGCCGCTTGGCCCGCAGGGTAAAACAGCATATGAAAGAACAAATGACCCAAATAAAAGACACGAGGGCAGCTATGACATTGAAGAGCATTCGATCACAGGTCACAGGCCAAACGCCGCGCTTTACGCGCTTCATGCAAGCGGGCTGTATGGCCGCTTTGGCCTTGTGCAGCACAGTGACAAGTGGCACAGCGCAAAACCTATTCGCACCTGCAGCGCAGGTGAACGATTCCGTGGTAACCGTTTATGAAATGCAGCAGCGCGTACAGCTTATGTCTGTGCTCGGCGGCGGCATAACACCCAAAGTCGCCCTTGATACATTGATTGATGAGCGGATCAAAAAAGACACTGCAAAACGCTACGAGATTGAACCAAACAAAGACGACATCGCTGCGGCTATCACAGACTTTGCCAAGCGTGGCGATTTGGCCCCAGAACAATTGCTGTCTTTGCTGGCCCAAAACGGTGTTTCCTCTCAAAGTTTTCGCGATTTCGTCGTTTCTGGTCTGGCGTGGCGCGATTATGCGCGAGCCCGCTTTGCCGCGCGGGTGAACGTCAGCGAAGCCGATATTGATCGTGCGCTGCGTGACAACGGCCCCTCTGGCGGGCTGATGGTGTCTATGTCTGAAATATTCCTCCCTGCACGTGATGATGCCGAACGCGCGCAATCCGAACAATTGGCCAAACAAATTGCGGCCAATCCGTCGATTTCCGCCTTTGCGGCCGCTGCACGCAAATACTCTGTCGCCCCAAGTCGTGAAAAATCAGGCCGCATGACGCCGTCCCCCATCGGCAACTTGCCGGGACCATTGCGCGCTGCAGCAACGACCCTAAAACCGGGTGAAGTGTCTGCGCCGCTGTCAACAGGCAACGCGATTGGCATTTTCCAACTGCGGTCTTTGGCGGAAATCAACACCCCCACACCAACAGCGGACAGCATCGAATATGCCGCGTATTACATCGCGGGTGGGCATTCCGAAAAAGGTCTCGCAGCGGCGGCAAAACTGCGCGCGCGCATCGACACCTGTGATGATCTATATGGCATTGCGAAAAACCAACCTGCCGAGGCTTTGGACATCGACACCTTGCCCATGAGCCAAATCCCAACAGATGTTGCAAAAGAACTTGCGCAGCTTGATCCGGGCGAAAGTTCAATTGCATTGACCCGTTCAAACGGGGAAACATTGGTGTTTTTGATGCTGTGTGAACGCACTTTTGAAAGAACCGCCAGCGTTGACCGTGAGGCTGTGAAAACCCAAATTCTCAGCACGCGCATCGGTGCTTTGGCAGAAAGCCATCTGGCAGAACTGCGCGCAGATGCGACGATTGTGATCAAATGACCGCGCAGCAGCCAAGCGCCAAACGACCGCCAATCGCACTCACCTGCGGCGAACCCGCAGGTGTAGGCCCTGAACTTGCGATAAAAGCGGCACATTTGATGCAAGGCCGCGTACCATTTTTTTGGATCGGCGACCCGCGTCACTTGCCCGTGGGCACGCCCTTTGCCGAAATCACTGATCCAGCACAAACCTATGACGTTCCTACCGGTATTTTGCCTGTTTTGTGTCATGAATTTGTCGCCCCTGCAGAGCCGGGAGAAGCCAACCTTAACAACGCCCAAGGGGTCATTGACGTGATCGCACGGGCTGCAGAATTGGTGCAATCTGGCCACGCCAGCGCCATGTGCACAGCGCCCATCAACAAGAAAATTCTCAAAGATGGGGCTGATTTTGCCTACCCCGGTCATACGGAATTTCTAGCCCATTTGGGCGGCACTGATCATGTTGTGATGATGCTGGCCTGCCCCGAATTGCGCGTTGTACCAACGACGATACACATCGCGCTTGCAGATGTCCCCGCTCAATTTACGCCAGACCTTTTAGAGCAAACCATCCGCATCACCGCCGCAGATCTTGCGCGGCATTGGGGTATCACTGCCCCGCGCATTGCCATTGCTGGGCTTAATCCCCATGCCGGCGAAGGGGGTGCTATGGGCCACGAAGAGCTGGATTGGATGATCCCGTTGCTCAACAAATTGCGCGCACAAGGCTTTGATCTAAAAGGGCCAATGCCGCCAGACACCATGTTTCACAGCAAAGCCCGCAAAGCCTATGACGTGGCGATATGTGCCTATCACGACCAAGCCTTGATCCCGATCAAGACCATCGATTTCGACGGCGGCGTGAATGTCACGCTGGGACTGCCGTTCATTCGCACATCGCCGGATCACGGCACGGCCATGGACATCGCAGGGCAAGGTATTGCCAATCCGACGTCTCTCATTGCCGCGCTGAATATGGCGTGGGATATGGCCACGCGCAGCGCCCCAAATATCAGCGCATAAGGATCAAAGATATGACCACTTTCGACGGGCTACCGCCCCTGCGCGATGTGATTCAAACCCATGGATTGGTTGCTAAAAAATCGCTCGGGCAAAACTTTTTACTCGATCTCAATTTGACCTCAAAAATCGCGCGCCTTGCGGGGGATTTGACCAAATGCGATGTGCTTGAAGTTGGCCCCGGTCCCGGTGGTTTGACACGCGGACTTTTGGCCGAGGGCGCACGCAAAGTGCTTGCCGTGGAAAAAGACAGTCGTGCGATGGGGCCTTTGTCAGAAATTTCAGATGTTTATCCGGGACGGCTTGAAGTCATCAACGCCGATGCTTTGGACATCAACCCGCTTGAACAGCTGACTGCGCCCGTGCGCATCGTGTCCAACCTACCTTATAATGTCGGTACAGAGTTGTTGATCCGCTGGTTGACCCCGCCAACATGGCCGCCATATTGGGCGTCTTTGACGTTGATGTTCCAGCGTGAAGTGGCCAATCGCATTGTCGCAAAACCCGGCAATAAAACATATGGTCGTCTCGCGATTTTAAGCCAATGGCGCACCACACCGCGTTTGGTGTTGGAACTTCCGCCTGAAGCCTTTAGTCCGCCGCCAAAAGTCCACTCTGCCGTTGTTCATTTTGAAGCGTTGGAAAAACCACGCTTTGAAGCTGACGCAAAGGTTTTGGAACGCATTGTTGCGGCTGGGTTTAATCAACGCCGCAAAATGCTGCGTGCGTCATTAAAGGGTGTGAAGCCCGAGATCGAAGACGATTTACGCGCTGCGGGCATTAAACCAACAGACCGCGCAGAACAAGTGTCGCTTGAGGGCTGGTGTGCCTTGGCACGTGAGATTGCCAAAACCTAACGCGCATACCCTACCCCGCGCAGGCCTTTCCAGACGCCAGATAAAAATGCCAGACATAAAAAAACCCGCCAAACGTGGCGGGTTTTTGCACTTTCAGATACTCGAAAAGTCGCGTTATTCAGCGGCTTCTGGTGTATCGCCAGATGGCTGTTGTACAACCTTAGCAACAGGCTTCTTTTTTGCCTTTGGTGCGACTTCAACAGTGTCATCTGTTGGGGTGGCATCGGCTTTGGGCGCACGTGGAGCACGGGGTTTGCGCGGTGCACGGGCACGTTTTGGTTTGGGTGTTTCTTCTTCGGGAGTTGCCACAAGACCGCTGTCTGTCGTGTCAGACGTATCAACAGCAATCGACGCTGCGATATCAGGTTGATCGCCCTCACCCGGAACGGCTACGACGCGCGGCTGTTCGTCTGTGTCTTTACGTGGGCGACGATCATTACGATCAGACCGTTCATTGCGCTCGGTGCGTTCAGGACGGTCGGATCGCTCTTGGCGCTGCTCATTGCGCTCTGGACGCTCGCCATTTCGTTCTGCACGCTCGGCACGTTCAATACGCTCGGCTTCTTGACGGTCACGGCGCTCTTGTTGTTCACGTTCTTGTTGTTCGCGCTGAATGTCCAACTCTTTTTGAGCGGCCCCAAGCAAACGGGTATAATGTTCAGCGTGTTGTTGGAAGTTTTCGGCTGCAACACGGTCGTTGCTAAGCTGCGCATCGCGCGCCAATTGATTGTATTTTTCGATGATCTGTTGCGGTGTACCGCGCACTTTGCTCTCTGGACCAGAGCTATCAAACACTCTGTTGACGACATTGGTCGCAGAGCGATTGTTATTGTTACGGTTGTTCGGTTTTGACCGCGAACGATTTTTCGAAGATCTCATATGATTTGCTTTCGCGCCTATTTGCGCCGGATCTTTGGCCCGGCTTACCTAAAATTTGGCCTATAAACTGGCCCACAAATCCGCCTAAACTGCTTCATGTCCTTGAGGACTGTTGAAGGAGCAAGCAGAGTTTTGGGTGACTGCGTGGGGGAGTATATCCCGCCGTTCGCTCACCTGAGTAAACATGTTCAGTAGATTCTTACAACCCAATTATGGGATTATACGCCATTTCGCAGTGATTTTATCAATATATGGCGATATTCGTCTGTGAATCTTACGATTTCCTGTCGCAAGGCGATCATTGTCGTGGTGCAACGGCACAAACAACGCGGTCCCGTCCATCAAGATCTGCCACCACACGCACGCCCTTAAATCCCGCTGCCATCATCAAATCAGCCACAGCAGCACCTTGGGTCGGACCGATTTCAAGCAACACACGGCCACGTGGGGATAAAAAATTCAACGCTTGATCCGCAATAATGCGGTATGCCGTCAGCCCATCTGCCTCATCCGTCAACGCCAAACGCGGCTCATGAGACAGTTCGTGCGACAAAGCCTGCATCTCATCCAAAGCAATATAGGGCGGGTTTGAGACGATCAGATCAAATGTGCCGCTCACATCGGTAAACCAGTCAGACGGGCACCAGCGCGCCTGTTTTGTCAGGCCCAATTGAGTTGCATTTTGCTGTGCCACCTCAAGCGCTTTTGGTGAAATATCGCAGCCCAACCCCTTGGCCAAAGGTTGTTCAGCCAAAAGTGTTAAAAGGATTGCACCAGACCCAGTCCCCATATCCAGAACCGATGAAAAGGGTTGTAACAGCGACTGTTCGACCAAAATTTCGGTTTCTGGCCGCGGGTCAAGCACATCTGCGGTCACGCTAAAATCGCGACCATAAAAACTGCGTCGTCCCAAGATATGGCTGACAGGTTCGCGGGCCGCACGGCGTGCAATGCAAGTTTCAAACGCGGTCTGCGCGGTTTGATCGATTGGTTCAGGCGCCACCATGGTGATGCGGCTGGCGTCAATGTCCAACACATGTGCCATCAAAATACGGGCATCACGCGATGCGCCCGCAATGCCTGCGTCACTCAATTGCCGCGTCGCCAAAACAAGCGCGGCCTGGATTGTTAGCGGCATAGAAGCAGGCATTATTGGCCCATTTCCGCCAAAAGTGCGGCTTGATGATCAGAAATCAGCGCATCGATGATCTCGTCCAAATCACCGCCCATGATCGCATCAAGTTTGTACAGCGTCAGATTGATCCGGTGATCCGAAATGCGCCCTTGCGGGAAGTTATAGGTGCGAATGCGTTCAGATCTGTCGCCTGATCCGACCTGCGATTTACGATCTGCAGACCGTTCATCGTGAATTTTTTGCCGCTCAGCATCATACAAACGCGCTTTGAGCACGTTCATAGCAATCTCGCGGTTGCGGTGCTGCGATTTCTCAGCAGATACAACGATGATCCCTGTGGGCAAGTGGGTGATGCGTACGGCAGAATCGGTGGTGTTGACGTGCTGTCCTCCCGCGCCTGACGCACGCATGGTGTCGATGCGAATATCACCCGGCTGAATGTCGATATCGACGTCTTTGGCCTCGGGCAACACAGCAACTGTCGCGGCAGAGGTATGCACCCGCCCGCCACTTTCGGTTTCCGGCACGCGTTGCACACGGTGCACACCAGATTCGAATTTCATCCGCGCAAACACGCCATCGCCAACGACATTGGCAGTGACAGATTTCACCCCACCAAGATCGCCCTCGGACAGTTCAATAATGTCGAATTTCCATTTCATCGCCTCAGCATACCGCTGATACATACGCAGTAAATCACCCGCGAAAAGCCCAGCTTCATCGCCGCCTGTTCCGGGGCGAATTTCCAAAATGGCGGACCCATTGTCAGCGGCATCTTTGGGCAACAGCGCGATTTGCAGCGCGTCTTCGATGATCGGCAATTGCGCGGTGAGTTCTGGCAATTCGGCTTCTGCCAGCTCTTTCATATCAGGGTCATCGAGCATCGCTTTCGCGTCTTCGATGTCTTGCGTGACTTGCAGATAATTGCGCACTTGATCGACGACGGGACGCAGTTCGGCATATTCGCGCCCTAAGGCAACGATATCGCCCTCGCCGGTCGACATGGAGGCTTCGATAAACTCAAAGCGCTGGGTGATTTGGTGTAAGCGTTCTTGTGGTATCATAAAAGATGTGTTGCCCGCTCAGGCGCACAGGGTCAAGAGGCCATAGAAATAGAATGGCCTCTTGCGTGATTTCAAACGACCTAAAGACCTGCGGCAGCGCGCCATGCCGCAATGCGTTTGGCATTGACGCCCATATCACTTTTGCCAAAGCGTAAGCGGGCAAAAACGGCCACATCCGCGCCATCTGGTGTTTCGCGCACACCAATCGTGGTGACATCGGGAAAACCCCACAACAGGCTGCGCGTTACATATGACAAACGCCCCTCTTGTAACGACCCTGCCAAAAGCGTGGTGCGTGGGGTGGATTGGGCCACTGACGCAAACGCATCCAAGGCCACTTGGGCCTGCAATGGTGCGGTGAACCTGTCTAGCGCACCGCCTTGTGCCGGTGGCTGAACTTCAAACGGATCAACGTGCCACGTCTCAGAACGCATTGGCGATAGGCGCACATAGACCTGAGCCGCGATCAAAAGCCCTAAAACAAGACACCCAAACAAAAACATTTTCACTTATCCCTCCTAAAAGTGTCGCAACGCGACCTTTACGGTTTCCCATACAACTATTTAGTGGAGAAACCATTTCGACAAGCGTTTTCAAACAAGACCCTGTCATGCAAACGCCCCCGATTCATTGAACCGAGGGCGCTTTTTCTCATGTGGGAAAGCCTAAGCAATTCCTATGAAAGATTTAGAAGCGGTAAGCGATTTTCGCAGAAACAGTTGTCGCTGACAAATCACTAGTGCTGTTGTCGAATTCGTTAAAGTCGTTTTGCAAAACTTCAAAGCCTGCAACAACTGCGTCGGACAAAGCGTAGTCTGCACCGATACCGTAGCTAACACCTGTGTCAGAGTAGTCAGTGCCGCCGATAGTTGCGTTGGCGTAGTTTGCGCCGGCGATGCCGTATACAACGACGTTGCCAAGATCATAACCAGCACGCAATTTCAAACGTGTCATGTCGTCAACAGCAACTGTTGCGTTTTCAATGTCGGATTTAGCGTACTCAAGCTCACCACCGACAACCCAGTTGCCCAAGTCGTAGTTGTAGCCGCCAAACAGGCCGTATGTCGCGTCGTCAGCATCATCAGCTACGTCTGAACCCCAACCGTAACCAGCAGCCGCACCAGCGTAAAAGCCAGTCCAGTCAGTGCCAACAGTTTGAACGGGAACAGCGACTGCAACAGGTGCTTCAACAACTGTTGGTGCTAGGCTACCTGCAAGTGCTGGGCCAGCCAAAACAAGTGTGGATGCGGATGCGAGTGCAAGTGCGAAACGTTTCATATCTATTCTCCTAATCACCTCGAACATGAGGTGGTGATTGTGCTGCACGGGACAGTGTGCCCTGTGCTTATGACCGGACAGATATACTTTTTATTTCAAGTCTCTAGGGGGGGATTGATCACACTCACGTGAGAAAATTGTGATCCGCGCAATCCCGCACAAAGACTGTGTTTTTGTGCGGGATTGGGCCATTTTTCGGCGTAGTTTAGCGCATCACAAGCGAGTTTTAGCCTGCATTGCGTTCTTCAAGGTCCATCCATTCTACCTCGACCGCTTCAAGCGCTGTTTGACGCTCTGCAAGCATTTCAGTTGCTTTGGCAAATTTGACAGGATGGTCGGTAAACAGGTTTGGATCCGCCATAAGATCACCGATTTTGGCAATCTCAGCTTCGATACGCCCGATCTCAGCTGGCAATTCTTCCAAGCGATGCTTTTCAGTAAATGACAGCGTGGACTTTGGCGCTTCTACAGGTTTTTCAGCCGATTTTTGTTTCGACTTCATATTCACTGTGCTGACGGTCTTTTGCGCTGTTGCTTTGCGTTGGCGTTGGTAATCAGACCAGCCACCGGGGTAAACTGTCGCCTGCCCGTCGCCTTCCATCGCAATGGTTTGCGTGGCCACACGGTCGATGAAATCACGATCGTGCGAAACCAGCAAAACAGTACCGGAAAAATCAGTCAGCAGCTCTTGCAGCAAATCCAGCGTTTCAATGTCCAGATCGTTGGTCGGCTCATCGAGCACCAACAAGTTGGATGCTTTCGCCATGATTTTCGCCAGCAAAAGCCGTGCTTTTTCACCACCAGACAGCGCAGACACAGGCGCGCGCGCTTGAGCATCGGAAAACAGGAATTCTTTCAGATAACCGACAACATGTTTGGGGTGTCCGCGCACCATGATCTGATCTGCGCGCCCCGACACGGTCAGGTTTTTCTCGGACAGCAAAGCTTCCCACAGCGTCAAATCTTCGCGGATGTTGCTGCGGGTCTGGTCAAACACAGCCACGTCCAATTTGGTGCCAAGTTTGATCTCGCCCGCATCGGGTTCGATTTCGCCTGTGAGCATTTTCAGCAGTGTGGTTTTGCCAACACCGTTCGGGCCAACAAAGGCGATGCGATCGCCGCGACCAATTTTGATGTCGAAATTGCTGAGAATTTGTTTGTCGCCAAAGGCTTTGGCAACACCGTTGGCTTCAACCACGCGTTTGCCCGACACTTCGGAGACTTCCAAATCCATCGCGGCGGCACCTTGGCGATTGATCTGCCCTGCCCGCTGTTCGCGCAAATCTTGCAAAGCGCGTACGCGGCCTTGGTTGCGTGTACGGCGTGCAGAGATGCCTTCGACAGCCCAACGCGCTTCGGCTTTGATTTTGCGGTTTAGTTTGTGGCGTTGTTCGTCTTCTTCTTCCCACAATTTATCACGCCAAGCTTCAAAGGCTTCAAAGCCTTCTTCTTGACGGCGCACTTGACCGCGATCCACCCAAAGCGTGGCTTTGGTCAAACGGTTCAAAAACGCCCTATCGTGTGAAATAATCACATAAGCGGTGCGTGTGGTTTTTAATTCTTCTTCGAGCCATGCGATGGCTTGGATGTCTAGGTGGTTGGTCGGCTCGTCGAGCAACATCAATTCGGGTGCTTCGGCCAAAAGTTTTGCCAAAGCGGCACGGCGGCGTTCCCCGCCAGATGCTGTCGCGATCAGACCCTCAGGATTAAATTTCAACCCTTCGGCGACCATGTCGACCTTGTAGCTTTCCATGGGGTCAAGCTCAGAGGCGGCAAATTCACCCAGCGTGGTGAAGCCTTCCATCTTGGGCTCTTGTTCCATGTAGCCAACAGTCGTGCCAGGGCCAAGCACACGGGTGCCTTTGTCGGCCTCCATCAAGCCAGCCATGACTTTCATTAAGGTGGATTTACCCGATCCATTGCGTCCCACCAAAGCGACACGGTCGCCCTGTTGAACCACAAGATCAAGGTTATCGAACACCGGATCGCCGCCGAAAGTCAGGGAAATACCGGAGAGTTGGAGTAAGGGTGCGCGTGCCATGAGCATCCGCTACTGCGCCGCGCGACAAAGGTCAACTGGGATTGCGCCTGTTAGCCTGTCACAGCACGCAAAAGACGTTTTCTGGCAGCAGGAATAGATTTGATTTCCACCCCAGTGAACACATGCATTGTGCCCAGATCGCGGTCTACAACCGCATGATCAGACACCCACCCCCCCATCATCAGATAGGTTTTCAACAAAGGCGGCATCGCAAGTGCGGCGCGTTTCGCGTTGGGTTTGCGGCGCAATCTGGCCGCGAATTTGAACACATCGGGCGCTTTGATCCGCGGGATCAACCCTTTTGGGCCAAGATGACGGTGTTTGAGCATGGCCAATGCATCGGCATGCACGGCCCAATCAGTGCCATGAAAGCTTGAGCACCCAAACAACATATCCACATCGTGATCATCCACATAGGTGGTCATCGCCCCCCAAGCGATGCGCAAAATATCGGCGTCACGCCAATCGGGATGCACGCAAAATCGGCCCATTTCCACCATGCGGCCTTGATAATCAGCCAACGCATCAAGCCCATAATACTGTGCGGAATAGCTTTTTGTAATGCTGGCACCGCTTTCGAGATCAAGAAACCGGAAACAACACACAAGCTGACCAGAGGCGCGATCTTCGATTAAAACATGTTTGCACAGATCATCGAACGCATCCAAATCCAGACGCTCGTCACCTGCCCCATGATCACCCACATGTTCATCCCTATGCAAATCGCTGCTTTGCGGCGAGACAAATGCCAAATACCGCAAACGCTGTGCGGCGGCGATATCGCTGCGCGCGCTGGCAATGCGGACGGTGTATCGAGATTTGCGCAAGTTCAACATAGGGCGACCTTGTATGTCATCCGCAAAACGCGGCGTGATGTGACTAAACGTGAATATGGATGTCTTGGTTCTAGCCCACAAGGTATGACAAATCTTTGACACTCAATGCCACTGCCAAATACGTGGTTCAAGAACCAAACACTGGCGATTTGCACAAAAACCACTATCTATCCCAACAGATACGACACGCACACAAACGCCAAAGGAAAGCCTATGCCTGACGACACATCCAAACCTGTTCCACAGTCCAACGCCTCTCAGGCTGCCAAAGTCGAAAAGACAGACGCGCAATGGCAAGAGATTTTGGACGCAGACACCTATCAGGTGACACGCCAACACGGTACAGAGCCCGCCTATTCGCATCCGGGATTTCCAAAAGCGGCAGGCACATTTCATTGTGTGTGCTGTGGCGCTGAACTGTTCACGCAAGAAACGAAATATGAAAGCCACTGCGGCTGGCCTGCGTTTTATGCCCCCAAAGACGGCGCGCCTGTGGGCGAAACACATGACACCTCGCACGGCATGTCCCGCACAGAAGTGCATTGCGATACATGCGGCGCACATTTGGGACATGTGTTTCCAGACGGTCCAAAGCCAACAGGCACGCGGTACTGCATCAACGGTGTGGCGTTGCACTTTGAACCCAATGAGAACGCCAGCGACAAAGATGAAGCGTAACGCTCATTGAAAATGTAAAGCGGCGAAAATGCAAAACGGCGGCCCACAAGGACCGCCGTTTTCATATAATCTCTCAAACTGAGAACGTCACAGGCCGCGGTTATTGCAGCAATTGATCCGCAGACAAGTTGCCGAAGTTGCCGAACAACTGATCCAAGAAAGTCGTACCTTGGACGTTCGCTGTGGTCACACGCCGTGACAGCGCCACCACGCGACCATCTTCAAGACCAAAGCGTTCCACATTGGTCACAACACCACGGTCGTTGAATGAGATGGCCAAAACTTGCCGATCAATCTCTTTGGGCGCAAATGCACCAATATGTTTGAACTGCGACCGCACATAGTACCAACCTGAACTTTCCAACAGCCCTTCGGCTTGTGGTGTTCCGATCACCTCACGTACAGTGTCTTTGGTGTCTTTGCCGACAGTGATTTGTGCCAGCACATCATCCTTGGGAATGTACCCGTGATTGCGGAATTGTGCCACACAGGCGCTCAGTGACACAGCGGCCACCAGCATCAAAAGTATTTTTGACACCACACCAAACCAAAGTGTCACGCGTCGTGTCATATTATATTTGAGCATAAGCCCCTCTTGCGTTGTGCCGTCTTGCCTTTTAATCGGCTTATACGACCACTGCCCGGCGATCAAGGAGAACGCACCTATGTCTTCAAACGGTACACAAAACAGCCTAAACACTTGGGGCAGCGCAATTCGCTTGTCCGATTTGTCCGCTTCGCGCTCGCACAACTTTATTTTGGTGCCTGACGCCGAACAATTAAAAGCCCTGCGCGATACACTTGGCCTGCAAGGGCTTAAAAAAATGCGATTCGAAGGCACATTGATCCCTGCATCCAAACGCGATTGGCAGCTTGAGGCCAAAATCGGCGCTACAGCCGTGCAATCTTGTGTTGTCACCCTTGAGCCTGTCACATCACGCGTCGATGCGCCTGTGACCCGACTGTACAGCGCGGCCTACAAAGACCCCGCACTGGCGACGGCAGAGAACGAAGATGACATAGAAACGCCCGAAGATGACAACGTGGAACCGATTCCCGTTGCGTTGAAATTATCAGATGTGGCCATGGAAGCATTGGTGCTGGCCCTGCCAGACTACCCCCGCGCCCCCGATGCAGCCCTGCAAGAAACGCAATTTTCCAAGCCTGGGACCGACGCAATGACCGATGCAGAAACAAAACCTTTCGCTTCTTTGAAAAGCCTACGTGACAAGCTGGAAAAAGACGACTAAGACGGGCCATCAATTCGCTGCAAACAAAGGTCTTGCAACATACGCAATTCTCAGTATGTTCCCGGCCTCAATTGCACGTTGGGATTTGGTCGTTGCGCATCTAAAAATGCGCCGTCAAATTGCCGATAAATAAAAGGGGCACGGCCCCACAGTTCGGGGCGTTTGCCCCCATAAATTCGAGGTTGTGCCAATGGCAGTCCCAAAGAGTAAGATCACCCGTTCACGTGGCGGACAACGCCGTTCACACGATGCTTTGGTTGCTGGCAACCCTGCAGAGTGTAACAACTGTGGTGAGCTTAAACGCCCCCACCACGTTTGTGGCGCATGTGGCCACTACGACGATCGTGAAATCGTAGCGAAAGCTGACGACATCGACTACGACGAAGACGCTGCATAAACTCAACCAATAGAGTATCAGAATGAGCGCACAGAACCCAACCGAGACCCCTTTGGACACGTCCGAAGATATGGTTAAGGGGCGTCTGGGCGCTCTTTCAGGCACCAAGGTGACTTTATCAATCGACGCCATGGGCGGAGATCGTGGACCGGCGGCTGTTGTCGCCGGTATTTCACGTTCTGTGTCCAAGAACGACAAGGTGGATTTTATCCTCCATGGCGATGCAGAAGAATTGATAAAGCTGGTCCGAAAGAAAAAGAACCTTGTGGATCGCGTTGAAATTCGCGACGCGCAAGGTATTGTTTCTATGGACGAAAAACCATCCCAAGCCATGCGTCGCACAGACACGTCTATGCGCTCTGCCATCGACGCTGTCAAAAACGGCGAAGCGCAAGCCTGCGTGTCATGCGGCAACACTGGCGCATTGATGGCGACCTCTATGATCCGTCTGCGCAAGATCGAAGGCGTCAATCGTCCTGCGATTGCCTGCCTGTGGCCCTCGCGCAATCCGCAAGGGTTCAACGTCATGTTGGACGTGGGTGCAGACATTCGGGCCGATGCGCGCGATCTTTTGCAATATGCCATGATGGGCGCGTCTTATGCCCGCAACGGTCTTGGCCTTGAGCGTCCGCGCATCGGGCTTTTGAACGTTGGCACAGAAGAACATAAAGGCCGCGCAGAAATCAAAGAAGCCCAAGAATTGATTGCGGCTTCGGCGCATATCGGCGAGTTCGATTACGAGGGTTTTGTTGAAGGCAGCGATATCCCTGGGGACCGCGTTGATGTGATTGTCACGGATGGATTCACGGGCAACATTGCTCTGAAAACCGGTGAAGGCACCGCCAAACTGGTCGGTGATTTTCTCAAAGAAGCGTTCAAAGCCACGCCGCTCTCACGGATCGCAGCCTTGCTCGCACTGACCTCGTTGCGTCGTCTGCAAAAACGAATCGATCCACGGCGCGTCAACGGTGGTGTTTTCTTGGGATTGCGTGGAACAGTCGTTAAATCTCATGGATCTGCCGATGCCACAGGCGTCTCAGCAGCTATTAAATTGGCTTATGAGTTGGCCGCATCCGGCTTTTCTGATCGCTTGGCGGCGCGGGTTGCATCCGCGGCAGCCGCGGCGCAAACTGAACAATAACAATAACAAATGTGAGCAAACGCTATGACCGTTCGGGCAGTTATCAAGGGTGTAGGCCATTATTTACCCGAGCGCGTCGTCCCAAATGCCGAATTCGAAGCAACGCTTGATACCACAGACGAGTGGATTCGCACGCGCTCTGGCATTGAACGCCGTCACTTTGCGGCCGAGGGCGAAACCACATCGCAAATGGGCGCACATGCCGCCCGCGCAGCACTTAAAGATGCAGGGATAGACGCCAGCGATATCGACATGGTTGTTGTTGCCACCTCAACGCCTGATCTGACCTTTCCCTCTGTCGCGACGATGATTCAAAAAGATCTGGGCATGACCAAAGGTTTTGCCTTTGACGTGCAAGCCGTATGTGCAGGCTTTATCTATGCGCTGTCCAACGCCAATGCGCAGATTGTATCAGGCCAAGCCAAACGCGTTTTGGTAATCGGCGCTGAAACGTTTAGCCGCATCATGGATTGGACCGATCGTTCAACCTGCGTGCTGTTCGGCGATGGCGCTGGCGCTTTGGTGCTTGAAGCCGCCGAGGGCACGGGCACATCTGAGGATCGCGGCATTCTATCCGTCGATCTCAATTCTGATGGCACCTACCGCGACATGCTTTATGTCGATGGCGGCGTATCCACCACTGGCACTGCGGGCAAATTGCGGATGCAAGGCAACCCATTGTTCCGCCAAGCCGTATCAAAATTGGCCTCTACCGCCGAGACAGCCATGGAAAAGGCCAATATCACATCCGCAGATATCGACTGGGTCGTTCCGCATCAGGCTAATATTCGCATCATTGAAGGCACAGCCAAAAAGCTAGGCCTGTCGATGGATAAGGTCGTTGTGACAGTGCAAGATCACGGCAACACGTCCGCCGCGTCTATTCCTTTGGCGATGTCAGTTGGCAAAGCGCGCGGACAGATCAAACAAGGTGATATTTGCGTGGCCGAAGCCATTGGTGGCGGGCTCGCATGGGGTGCTGTTGTTCTACGCTGGTGATCTGCGACGCGAGACACGGCAATTTCCCACTTGAACGAGACTGCACAAGTCATTGATATTGACGGATGCTTTGTGAACTGCCAGTGTAATTGAAAATCAACCACGGTGGAATGTTATGAGCAAAACTTTGACACGCATGGATTTAAGTGAATCTGTCTTTCGCGAAGTCGGCCTAAGTCGCAATGAATCTGCACAACTCGTGGAAAGCGTCCTGACGCATATGTCAGACGCACTTGTAAAAGGTGAAACAGTCAAAATTTCATCCTTTGGCACGTTTTCGGTGCGGTCGAAATCAGCCCGCGTTGGCCGCAACCCAAAAACTGGGGACGAGGCGCCCATTCCAGCGCGCCGCGTGATGACATTCCGTCCATCACATCTCATGAAAGACCGTGTTGCAGACGGCAACAAAAGCTAAGGCACTGTTGTTAAATGGATAAATCGCCCGACGCTTTTCGTACGATCAGCGAAGTCGCCGATTGGTTGAACACCCCCGCGCATGTTTTACGCTTTTGGGAAAGTCGCTTTTCACAGGTAAAGCCTGTGAAGCGCGCTGGTGGACGGCGGTATTATCGACCTTCTGATATGGTGCTGCTTGGCGGCATAAAAAAGCTGCTCCACGATGATGGTATGACCATTCGCGGTGTGCAAAAATTGTTGCGCGAACACGGCGTGCGTTATGTCGCGTCCATGTCTCCGCAAATTGACGGCATTGAACCCGCCGTTGCAAATAGCGAATCTATTGCACCGACCAGTCCTATTCCTGCCGCTCCAATGGCAGAAGACGTGCCAACAGGGGCATTTGACGTTCCTGCGCTGGAGCCTGAGGAAAAAATTGTTCCTTTTGCGCGACCAGAATTGTCAGACCCTACACCTTTGGAAACGCCGAGCTTTGATGAGCTTAATCTTGATGCGTTGCCCGCAGACCCGCCTGCGCAGGTGCCCTTTGATTTTAATCTCGATGCAGACCCACAAATCACACCGCCCTCAGATGAACATGTGGCAGAGCACATCGATTCTGGGCCAATGGGTGTGGACGACACGTTTGACGCGAACATTTCTTTGGCAGATGACACTGTTTTTGCGGCACAGGACATAGCGCCTCAACGCGAGAATATCTTCGAATCGGATGCTCAGGTGGATGAAGCAGAGGACGCCTCTTTTGACGCGCCTAATTTCATTGATGTAGAAAACACACGCCCTGCCCCTGATGACATCGTGCAAGCCTATGATGCGCCAGAAACAATCACAGACGAAGTCGAACACGCTGATTTGTCTGCGCTAGACACAGCACCGGTCCAAACGCAAACGCCTCACGTCATCATCCCAGATGATCCTGAAGATGACGCCTTTGGCTTAGATGTGAGCGCGGGTGTTCTTGGTCAACTCAACAAACAAGCCCTGTTGGCAGCCGATCCAAATGTTATGCAAGCAATCTTTGAACGGGCATCAGCTTTGCATGCTAAACTGGCACAAACCTCATAAGCTTTTGCTTTGAAATTCATCACTTGGCGGTCGCAAAATCACATTTCGCTCTTGCCCCCCCTGCCAAAATCCGTACAAAAGGCCTCAGTTCGGGCTATAGCGCAGTCTGGTAGCGCGTCCGTCTGGGGGACGGAAGGTCGCAGGTTCGAGTCCTGCTAGCCCGACCAATTTACCCTGCAAAATGCCCGCATGCGACTATCGCAGCGGGCATTTTTGCGTTATGGACATCGAAACAATTTTAAAGCCAAGGGCTGGGGAAAATCGATGGGTGTTTTAGCGGATCAAGCCATTCAAAACATGATTGAAAACGGGGCTATTTCAGCCACGCCAGCGATCATTCCTGAACAGATCCAACCCGCGTCTTTAGATTTGCGTTTGGGCAATCGCGCTTGGCGGGTTCGCGCATCATTTTTATCAGGTGCGGGCAACCGTATGGCTGATCGTTTGTCCGAATTTGAAATGCATCAAATCGATTTGACTGATGGGGCCGTGTTGGAAAAAGGCTGCGTCTATGTGGTGCCGCTGATGGAAAGCCTTGATTTGCCCGATGGCGTGCAAGCCGTTGCAAACGCTAAAAGTTCCACGGGTCGTCTTGATTTGCTGACACGATTGATCACCGATGAAGGTGTTGAATTTGATCGCATCGCCCCCGGCTACACTGGTCCGCTTTTTGCCGAAATTTGCCCTCGGTCGTTTTCTGTTTTGGTACGCCCTGGAATGCGGTTGAATCAAATTCGGTTCCGTGAAGGACAAGCGGTTCTCACTGATCCGGAACTTCACGATTTACACATGCGCAGCCCACTTGTGGACGGCGAGGCTGTGATTGATCAAGGCCTTGGATTTTCTGTCGATCTACGTCCCACGACGGGCGATTTGGTCGGGTATCGCGCCAAACCACACACAGGTGTGATTGACCTTGATAACATTGGGTTTTACGACCCTGCCGACTACTGGGAACCGATCCACACCAAAGATGGCCGGATCATTTTGGACCCCGGAGCATTCTACATTTTGGTCAGCCGCGAAGCCGTGCATATTCCACCAGAAATGGCCGCCGAAATGGCTCCTTATTTGGCGATGGTTGGCGAGTTTCGTGTGCATTATGCGGGCTTTTTTGACCCCGGTTTTGGTCATGCCAATGCAGGTGGCGCAGGGTCACGTGGCGTTCTAGAAGTGCGCTGCCACGAAGCGCCATTTGTGCTGGAACACGGTCAAATCGTGGGCCGATTGGTTTATGAACGGATGAACACAATCCCGCAACGGCTGTATGGTGCCGATCTTGCGTCAAACTATCAAGGCCAAGGGCTTAAACTGTCAAAGCATTTTAAATCGCCTACGGCATCTGACAGCCAACAGTAAAGCACTTTGAAAGTGCCCATGATCCCTACCATTCTTTAATGAATGGCGCGATTGGACGCGAATTTTACAACCAAGTCCTCTTTGGGGCGCGATGGTTGGTCGCCAAAAAGCATTACCTGATTGCGGCCTTGCGACTTGGCCGAATAAAGCGCGGTATCCGCATTTTGAATGGCGGATTCCAACGTTTTTTCAGCATTCTCATTCGTCACTGTGACACCCATCGACAAAGTGACAGGTTCGCTCTGGCCCGCATTGGACCACGACACCGACGTTGCGACGGCGACGCGCAAAATCTGTGCCATTTCCATCGTCTTTTCTACTGTAATATTCGGTAAAAGAACCAAAAATTCTTCACCACCCCAGCGGGCCACGACATCCACACCGCGCACTCGCTCACGCAAAACACGTGAAATATCGCGCAGCACCCTATCACCTTGCTCATGCCCGCTGATGTCATTGATACGTTTGAACATATCAACATCGGCCAAAATGACGCCAACATGATCATCCTTTTCCACACGTTGGTCGGCTCGTTTTACGGCATTGAACCACGGCAAATCACGCACGGCACGTCGGTTCCAAAGGCCGGTCAAAGGGTCAAAATTGGCACGGCGTTCAAGTTCGCGTTCAAATGCGCGACGTTCACGGTCGATGCGTTCAAATCGTGCGCCAGCCACCAGCATTGTTCCTAAGAACAACCAGATAACCCAACCCACGACAGCCTCTGATGTCGCTCCTGAGCCAGAGTGGTTTAGGAAAACACCGATCACCCAAGCGCCAATCACCACGCAGACCAACTGAAGCCGCGCCATACGCGCCCAAGATGACGTGGTCAAAAGGGGTAAAAGCAACGGCGAGCGCACGAAATTGAGAACTTCTGCTCCTCCCAAAGCGATCAAAACGATTGTCGTAGCGGGCGACATAACGCCGTATAGCCCGTGATGGCCGTATGTATATCCGATTGCTGAAATACTAGGAAAAGCCAAACCAGCTAATAACAGCACGAATGCAAACGTTGGACTGCGATGGCGCAAGACGGCACCAATACTTATAAACACCACACTCATAGCGGTGTTGGCCCCCATAGCGGTCTCAGACGGCATCACAGCCTTCATCTTTTGTTCCAGAAAAAGCGAAAATGGGATGTCTGGCCATGCTAATATTTCGATCCACCGCAAACCCGCAAGCAAGATACACAGGCCAAAGATCGACAGGCGTAATAGTTTAGGTTTGGCAAAGGCTGTGCAGGCCAACAGCAGCAAACAGGTTAAAGTCAGCCCATGTGGAAACAACACAACGGTGCTTGTGGGCAGAAAATTTTGAGCAAAAAGAATTGAGATAACAACAGAAATGGCACTTGTAATACCAATGTATGTTAGCATTTTTTGACACTGAAGTGCTGCAAGAGCAGGACCAAATCCCACTGTGCCTGCATGATCTGGAGCACAATAGCGCTTCAGTTTACCACTCATCCTTTGCCACTTAGCAAAAACAGCATACCACACCCACCCAAAGTCACACTAAATTTATAGGTTAATAAGACGAGGAATGGCGTCTAAACGTTAACAAAAAGTAAACACCATCACTTCAGTCGATATCTTTTAGACAGAACGCGCGTGAAAGCGCCGTCATCACGCACTGAGATAACCAAAATTCACTTACAAACGTCGTCCCAAACGCGCAGCTTGTCTGGCACGTTTGGCAACATCTTTGGCTGCGGCCGCAGACTGAGGATCAACGGACGCACCACCAGCCTTTTGGTCATAAGAGTTTGAATTACCTTTATTTTTTGACATGGCATTGATCCCTGCCCCGATCCCTTTGTTCAAAAGACGGCGCATAACCATTCGGATCACCATGTTCAACATACGTTCAATATTCATATCAATTCCGTTCCCAGCCCATGTCATCACTCATGTTACACACAAGTGCATCTTGAAAAGGTCGCTTTCACTCATCGTGCATCGCCTCTACGGCCAACATAGGGCGATCTTGAACCGTTCTATGCCAAAGCGTTAACTTTCATCTTCGAACAAATCATCCTGTTCGTCAGTCTCTTCCTCAGTCAACCCACCTATTTCGGGCATAGGCCGACTTTCCAAAAGTCCCGCAGCACGCAGTTCTTTAAGCCCCGGCAAATCGCGCGCACTTTCCAAACCGAAGTGGTCAAGAAAATTAGGGGTCACAATATACGTCACAGGTCGCCCGGGCGTCATACGTCTACGCCCGAACCTGATCCATTCCATTTCGATCAGCTGATCAATGGTACCACGCGACACAGACACACCGCGAATTTCTTCGATTTCAGCGCGTGTGCAGGGCTGATGATACGCGATAATGGCCAAAGTTTCCACCGCAGCGCGCGACAGTTTTCGCGTCTCGACGGTTTCCTTTTGCATCAAAAAACCTAGATCTGGCGCAGTACGAATGGCCCAAGCGTCACCCACACGGGTCACGCGCACTCCGCGTCCTTCATAGCGCCGCTGAAGCTGTTCAACGGCTGCCTTAGGATCGCAACCATGAGGCATGCGCGCAGTCAAATCTGCAATACTGACAGGGTCTGCAGATCCAAAAAGTACGGCTTCAACCATGCGTTCTTGTTCGGCCAAAGGTGGCGCTTCAAACAGACTTTCGCGGGGTTGGATTTCATCGACAGAAGTGTCTAAGTCACTCATTCTATTGGCTCATCTGTTGTTCACGCTTCGAATTTGGATGGGCGCGAAAGTGCCCCCCTGTCTCAACTCAATCTTACCCGCTTTGGCCAATTCCAACGATGCAGCAAATGTGGCAGCCGTGGCAGAGCGACGTTTTTTGGGATCAAGTTCCCAGCCTTCGGGTAGATAGGACGACAAGTCGGTCCAATCCCCCGCAAAGGTAATCAGCCCCCGCATACGTTCAAGTGCTTGTTCCATCGACAAAATAGATTTGCGATCCAAGACAAAAGGGCGAAATTCATCTTTGGTCCGAATGCGCGCATAGCCTTGCATCAAATCCAAAAGCGACGCCGTATAGGTAACATTGCGCACCCGCTCCATCGTTTCAGGCACGCCGCGCACAAAGAAATTACGCCCTTTTTGATCGCGTCCCATCAATTGGGCGGCAGCATCGCGCATCGCGGCCAAGCGTTCCAATTGAAACGCCAAATGTGCAGCAAGGTCCGCTCCAGAGGGACCTTCGTCAGTGGGATCAGGTGGCAACAGCAAACGCGATTTCAAAAACGCCAACCAAGCGGCCATCACCAAATAATCAGCGGCCAATTCAATACGCAACTCTTTGGCCTTTTCCACAAAGGCCAAATATTGATAGCTGAGTTGCAAAATAGAGATGGTGCGCAAATCGACCTTTTGAGTGCGCGACAAGGTCAATAGCAAATCCAGCGGCCCCTCGAACCCGTCCACATCAACGATCAAGGCTTCGGCCGCAAGCCGTTCCTCAACGCTGATCACGCCCGTCAGTTCAAATTGCTCGTCATCTTGCGTCATGATGGATCGCACAACTCCTGTGATAGGATAGACATGTGTTATAAAGACTGAAACTCAGCCTCTAAGGCTGCAATGTCAATGCTGAGCGGCTTTGGTCGGCTGTCTGCCGCCAAATCGGCACGGGTTTGTGCCGCGTGACACATAACCCCCAGCTCGGCGATGCTTTGCATTTCAGCCAGATCCCCATTGCAATGCAAGACCACATCACAGCCCGCCGCAAGCGCCAAGGCACCCCGCGTCTGCACAGTTCCGCTAAGCGCTTGCATGGAAACATCATCTGTCATCAACAGCCCGTCGAAACCGATGTCTTCGCGGATCACTTTGATACAGGCCGGGCTTTGTGTGGCGGGCAGATCGGGATCAATCGCTTCCATTACAATATGCGCCGACATGGCCATAGGTAGGTCATTCAGCGCCTGAAAGGGTGCGAAATCATTGGCCAATTCAGCGCGCGAGACGGTCACACGTGGCAAGTTTTTATGACTGTCTGCGGTGCCGCGCCCATGTCCGGGCATATGTTTCATCACGCTGGCCACACCACCTGCGGCCATGCCGTCAACCATCGCACGCCCCATAGCTGCCACTGTTTTCGCGTCAGAGCCATAGCAACGATTGCGTAAAAAGGGGTGGGTCAACGCGCCAGCGATATCCAGCGTCGGGGCGCAATTCACGTCTATTCCAACGCCGGTCAGATCATCTGCGATCAACCGCCCCCGCAGCCACATGGAGCGCGCAGGATCGTCGCATCTGGCAATATCATCCAGCGGCGGTAAAAATTCACGCCATGCCGGCGCGCGCAAACGCTGCACCCGTCCGCCTTCTTGATCAATCAAAATCGGAGCCCGCCAGCCGACACTGTCGCGCAACTCTTGCGTCAACCGCGAAAGCTGGTCAGGCGTGTCCACATTTCGTGCGAACAGGATAAAGCCCCAAGGGTTTGCATCGCGAAAGAATGCCTTTTCCTGCGCGCTCAGACTTAGCCCTGCGCACCCCAAAATATATGCACCGTGGTTCATATCCGAGACATTAGCGTTGACGTGCAGGCACGCAAGCCGCGTTGCGGGCAGTCAAAGCGGCACAAAACCGATTGCTGTCGGCAGCATCTGCAAAGCCAAGCGCGCGCAAGCGGTAAAATGTTTTTCCACCAGATTCCGCAGTTTCAATCACACGTGTTTTGCCAGCCATCAAGGCATCAAACTTTGATGCCAAGCGGTCCCATTCGGCGCGGGCAATATCTTCGTTTTGAAACGCGCCAAATTGCACCAAACGCGCCCCAACAGGCACTTCAGACGCAGGCATTTCGCCCTCAGAACCCAAAGCTGCAAGGATATCCCCCGCCACACCATCAAGGCTGGCATCATTCGTGATCGAATTTTCTACATTGACCGCCAAAGACGCCAATCTCACAGGACGCGCACGTGGCACGGGCGAGCTGTTTGATAGGTCATCGTCCAACGCATCGATAACCAAAACAGATGCATCGGCAGCCACAGATTCAACATCCGTCAACTCAAGCGGTTTTGGGGTCTCAACCTCAACAGCCTCAATCGCGACAGGCTGTGGTTCTGCGGGTTGCGTATAGGCATTGTTGGGTTGATACGACGAGACAATGGTCACCGCGTCGCCCATCGGACGGTCTTCATCCGTCAACGCCATGGGGCGCGGCGCAAGCGTCAAACGATCCGCCGGAGCACTGGCGGAACCATCCGCCGTGACAGAATTCACCGCAAGACCTTGGTGCATTGCCAACTGTCCACCCGGATCTTCGGGCACCAGACGCGCATTGGCAGACATGTCACGAATGACAGGCACGCCAGACACATCGCGCACCATCAAGTTATATCCCCAAACGCCTAGCCCAACGATCAAGGCCAAAGATACGATCGCCCCGCCCCATTGCGCAGCGCCAAGTTTAGGGCGCATGGCTGTTCCATCGTCCAAATAACCTTGGCCCGATGCGTCATACATATAAGCAGGCGCGTCTTCATTGGACTGTGCCATTTGAGCCGCATCATGGCCATAATCTTGGCTGTGCTGGGGAAAGGCTCTCAGCTGAGGTTGGGCCACATTTGGCTGCCTAAACTGGAAATTTTGGTCCGAATTCGGAGCCTGTGAATACGCATCCGCGTGCGGGGCATAGCCCTGCTGCGTGCGCTCAGAAAAATTCTGCGCCATGTTTTGCCTCTACCGCTTCCCGTTTTAAATCAACGGGTTATCGTCTGCTCTTGGGATTATTTAGAGCCTTATCAGCCCTAAGAAAATCCCCACTTCCGGCACAGGTGCTTGTTTTTAACGCATCTCTTGCGCCGGAGTTACGCCCAGAATACCCAATCCTGCCGAAATAACAACGGCAACGGCACGTGGCAGGGCAATTTTAGCCGATGATGCAGCCAAATCATCTTGCAAGAACCGCAACTCAGGCTTGTCATTGCCCTTGTTCCACAAAGCGTGGAAATCAGACGCCAGTTCATAGAGGTAAAATGCGATGCGATGTGGCTCATGCGATTTGGCCGCAATTTCCACCTGACGCGGCCAATCGGCCAACTTGCGGGCCAGCGTGATTTCCGCCGGATCATCGAATTTCGGTGTGTTTGTCAAATCAACACCCGCATCCGCAGCTTTGCGCAGGACCGATTGCACCCGCGCATGTGCGTATTGCACGTAAAACACAGGGTTGTCTTTGGATTGTTCCAACACCTTGTCGAAATCGAAATCCAACGAGGCATCATTTTTACGGGTGAGCATCACAAAACGGGTCACATCCGCGCCCACTTGTTCCACCACATCACGCAAGGTTACGAATGTCCCTGCCCGTTTGGACATTTTGAACTCTTTACCGTCTTTGAACAGCTTCACAAGCTGCACAAGCTTGATATCGCAGGCCACTTTGCCATCGGACAAGGCAGACACCGCCGCTTTCATCCGTTTAACATAGCCTCCGTGATCGGCGCCAAAGATATCGATGATCTCGTCAAAGCCGCGCTGCACTTTGTCGTAGTGATAGGCGATATCAGGGGCAAAATAAGTCCACGCGCCATCGGATTTTTGAATAGCACGATCCACGTCATCGCCGTGCTCGGTGGATTTAAACAGCGTTTGTTCGCGGGGCTCCCAATCCTCTGGCATCTGGCCTTTTGGTGGCTCAAGCGTGCCACGATAGATTAGACCTTTGTCTTTCAATTCGGCAATGGCACTCTCGATGAGGCCTGTGTCATACAAAGCCTTTTCGGAAAAGAAATTATCCATTTCAACGCCAAGCATTTTCAGATCGTCACGGATCATGTCCATCATCGCATCGGTTGAAAACACACGGAAATCTGCCAACCATTCAGATTCAGGTTTGCCGATCAAACTGTCGCCGTATTTTTCTTTCAGCGCTTCACCAACGGGCACCAAATAATCGCCGGGGTATAGCCCCTCTGCAATCTCGGGGCTCAGGCCGTTGGCCTCGCGGTAGCGTTCAAACACAGAGCGCGCGAGCGTATCCACCTGCCCGCCACCATCGTTAATGTAGTATTCACGCGTCACGTCATAGCCCGCATAATCAAGCAAGCTGGCCAGAGCATCGCCAAACACAGCGCCACGGGTGTGCCCCACGTGCATTGGCCCTGTTGGGTTGGCAGACACATATTCAACATTGACCTTTTTGCCCGCGCCTAAAGTGGACTGTCCAAAGGTATCTTGGTCCAAAATTGTCTCAACAAGACCGGTCCAAACACTTGCATTCAAACGCAGGTTGATAAAACCGGGACCCGCCACATCGACGCTGTCAATCCATGGATCTGCCGCGAGTTTATCAGCCAAAGCCTGTGCAATCGCCCTTGGATTTGATTTTGCAGGTTTGGCCAAAACCATTGCCGCATTCGTCGCCATATCGCCGTGCAGCGCATCACGCGGGGGCTCAACCGCGACATTGGCAAAGGACAAGCCTTCGGGCAAAGCGCCCTCAGCAACCATTGCGTCAAGGCTGGTAATTACGAGGCTACGGATATCGGCGAAAAGGTTCATTGTATGTGTCTCTTTTGGTGAGTTGGCTTGGGTTTATCATTCCGAGCGCTCAGGTCAACGGGCCATAGGCCACCAGACACGGTGCAACAGTGCAAAACACACTGCCAAACCGTTAAAATGGTGGCCATGAAGCCGTTTAAGATTGCAAGAGCGCCCCTAGGCCGCGTCGGTACCTGATGACGCAGGCTCTGGTGGCGCAAGACTGACCAAGCGCACCCGCCCTGACAAACGCCCAAAGGCAGCGGCCTGTTTGGCCTCGCTAAAGCGCCGTTTTAGGTCAAGGCGCGCAGTCTCGCGCATTTCTTCTGGCAAGTCGTCGATTTTTGCCAGTGTGCGCTTTGGAAACAGATGCTCGGCATCTTCGGGCAAAAGCCGTTTAAAGGTGCCGTCTTCGGTCAAACGCCCTAGCAAAATTGCATTGGGATGTCGGGTTTTCCACGTCTCAAAGGTGAACTCTTCGGTCAATCGCGTGACACGGATCTTCCAATCTTGGGTCATTTTATCTTCTAGTTCGCGAAACGTATATCCGCCGCCAAAAGGCCGTCCGCCAAGTTGGGTTGGCAGCGCATGACGCGATTTTTGGCCTTTGACACGCGCAATTTGCCACGTTTGTTCACGACCGAATTCGGCCCCCAAGTCGGTTGAAACCAACGTGTTATAGGCATCGTTTTCGCTGGTGGTGATAAAGGTTTGATACGACAAAACTTCAACAGAATGTTCCGCCGCCTCAGACAAGACATCGCCATAAAAAATAGGCACGGAATGCGCACGCGGGCGGACCAAGCGCGCATGGTTTGTGTCGGCGACGATCACAGGCACTTTTTCTTTTTGCAACGCAGCTGCCAAAGCGGTGGAAAACCGCGATCCGCCAATAAACATAACTCCTGGCGTGCCTGTGGCAGCCAGTTTCAAAAAACGCGCGAAAGGCGCCAAAGTGAACCCGTGCAGCACCACAGTGACCACCACTAAAACAAAGGCGAGCGGGCCGATGATGGCACCATCTTCTACCCCAGCGGCAGCCAGACGTTCCCCAAACAGACCAGCAACAGCCACCAAAACCACACCACGAGGTCCGGTAAAAGCAATTAAAATCCGTTCGTTACGCGGCAGTTTTGTACCAATAAGTGAAATTAAAACCGTCAAAGGTCGCGCGACTAAAATGATCAAGCCAACAAACAATGCAGCGCGCCACGTCAGCTTACCAAGCGAGGCAAAATCAAGCGAGGCGGCCAGCAAAATGAACACGCCAGAAACCAAAAGGATCGTCGCGTGTTCTTTGAAGCGGCGCAGTTCCACAAAAGACGGCAGATCGGCGTTGGCGATGACAAGCCCCATGACAGTCACGGCCAAAAGCCCGCTTTCATGCAACATCATATCGGGCACGGCAAAACAGACCAAAAGCGTGGCAAACAGCACAGGCACTTTCATATATTCAGGCACTTGCCCACGCCGGAATACCCGCGCAATACCAAGGCCCGCGATCAACCCAACAGCCAGAGCGACAACAAAGCCTATAATCAATTGACCAAGGGCCGCATTCAGGCTTTCTGCTTCGCGTGAGACCAGTACAAATTCAAACGCCAAAACAGCGGCCAATGCACCGATTGGATCGTTCACAATGGCTTCCCATTGCAACAGGTTCGCGGGACGTTTATCGAGTTTGGCTTGGCGCAAAAGCGGTGCGATTACAGTAGGCCCTGTGACCACCATAATGCCACCAAACACGGCTGAGGCTTCCCAGCCAAGACCAGCCCCGTAATACAGCGCAGCGGTGGACAAAGCCCAGCCCAAAGGCGCGCCAATGCAAACCAACCGTTTGACGCCTTGGCGCGCATCACCAAGTTTGTGCAGATCAAGCGTCAGCCCACCTTCGAATAAAATCACTGCCACGGCGAGTGATATAAGGGGCTGTAAAATAGGACCAATATCGCGGTTTGGATCAAACACACCGCCAATGGGGCCGACCAGCAACCCTGCGGCAAGCATCATCACGATAGCGGGCAATTTCAGCCGCCATGCCAACCATTGCGATCCCACGCCAAGCGCGCCGACCAAGGCAAAAGCTTCGACTGTGCTCATACCGGCAATTACTTCACTTGCCATAAGGCGTCTCTCCAAACGATGGTGGGCTGAGGCGTACCTCAGGCTTACTTATTAAACAGGCGTTCATATTCTTGAATGGCAAAGCGATCTGTCATGCCTGCCACATAATCCAGCACAATACGCGCCAAATCTGTATCAGATTGCGCAAGGTCAATCTCTTGTCGCCATTCTTTTGGCAACAGCTCTGGTTGCTGCATGAACAGCGGGAACAACGCATTGACCATGCCTGTGACACGCTTGCGTTCAATCACCACAGAGGGGGCGCGGTACATGCGTTTAAACAAAAACCGCTTTATCGCTTTCAGGTTTTGAAAAAACGGCTTGGAAAAGCGAATTATAGTCCGGTCCATATCGCGAATATCTTGGGCTGTTTCCGGCATGGCGCTGCTCAAACGATTGTTGGCAATGGCAATGACATCTTCGACCATATAGCCAAAGATACGCCGCAAGGCTTCGTGATCACGACGGTTTGGATCAAGATCAGGATACAGCCGATCCACCTCTTCATAGGCAGGGCCCGTCAAAGGCAGCTCCATCAAATCATCAGCTGTAAACAGCCCTGCGCGCAGCCCATCGTGCAGATCGTGGTGATTGTACGCCACATCATCGGCAATGGCCGCAACTTGGGCTTCGGCTGAGGCAAAGGTGTGCAGTTCCAAATCGAACTGATCGTTCACCTCTTGCAAGACATAGGGCAGCGGCGCGTCCGCTGGGTGTTTTTTAGGATCCGCATAAGGGCCAATAATAGGTCCGTTGTGTTTGGCAATGCCTTCTAAACTTTCCCACGTCAGGTTCAGCCCATCAAAATCTGCATAGTGTTTTTCAAGCTTGGTCACGATCCGCAGCGCCTGAGCGTTGTGATCAAAGCCGCCATAAGGCGCCATCAGCTCAACCAAAGCGTCTTCGCCCGTGTGACCAAAGGGCGAATGCCCCAGATCATGCGCCAATGCGATGGCTTCGGCCAAACCCTCATTGAGCCCCAAAGCACCCGCAATCGTGCGCGCCACTTGCGCCACCTCAATAGAATGGGTCAGACGGGTGCGGTAATAATCGCCCTCGTGTTCGACAAAAACTTGCGTTTTATGTTTCAGGCGACGAAAAGCCGAGGAATGGATAATACGGTCTCGATCCCGCTGAAAAGGCGAGCGAAAAGTAGAGAGCGTCTCGGTATAAAGCCGCCCACGGGTTTCCATAGGTTGGCTTGCATAAGGTTTGAGCATGAACTGTCCTTGTCGTGCATCGTTGCCATCCTTATATTGACAAAGTAACACCGCGACAAACACCTAGACCCTGATATCATGGGTTTCATCAAAAAAGTCGCCCTTATGAGAGCATTGTACGAACCATGACACTCACATTGCCCCCCCAAGTCACCCCGCGCGCGTTTGCACGGCTGACCGAAATCAACGCAGAACTTGGCGACACCAAAGCGTTGCGTGTGGCGGTGGATGGTGGGGGCTGTTCAGGGTTTCAATATGACATCACGCTCGATGATCCCGCAGATGATGATGTGATACTCAAAAGCGAAGGGGCCATTGTGGTCATTGATCCTGTGTCCCTGCCCTTTTTGGAAAACGCGGTGATTGATTTCACCGAGGAACTGATCGGCGCACGTTTTGTGATTGAAAACCCAAATGCCACGTCATCTTGTGGATGCGGCACGTCGTTTTCGATGTAACACACTTCAATCTTTAAAATCGACCGACAGGTTAACCACAACGACAGGGCCGCATACGCGGCCCTTTTTGCATGCGCATACCCCTAAACTTTCAAACAGCTTAAAACAGAGCCCTGTGTAGTCCTGCGCACAAATCATCTATGCCTATAGGCCAATTCGTTGCGAAAGCCATTCAGCGCGCGCAAAGCGGCGCACAGGGCCATCCTCTAAATCACATTAGATCTCTGCCCAAATGCATTTCCGTCTGCGCCAAAACGCACCAATACTGTGCATTCAAACACTCACGAAATAGTCAATTTTCACGCCGTTTCTTGTGATCAATCAAGGCCTTACAATTCTCACAAACAAGTCTATTTCAAATGGCAAGGCAGCAATGAAGCCCTCGGGATACGCTGCCACATACAAATTCAAATTCGTCTTGAAAGGACACACCATGTTTAATTCTTCAGTAAAAACTCTCGTAGCCGCAGCCGTTCTTGTTGGTGCAGGTTCCGCCGCTTTCGCATCTGACGCGATCTTTGTTGGTGAGCCACAAAACCTCAAATCTTTCGTTGAACTTGACCTTGTGCGCGCCACAACAGACGGCACCGTTGACGTGT
>NZ_FNZV01000007.1 GCF_900109555.1 Pacificibacter marinus
AATTTGGTACGACCGCTCAGACACATCGTTGATCAGGCAAAAGCCAGCAACGTGGTCCATCGCGTCGGCTTCAGACACGTATTTGGCTTTCTTGCCGATCACAAACCCAAGCTCGACTTCCCAGTCGGTTTTCTCAGACTCGCGCGGGATGATGATGTCATCATTCGGGCCACAAATCGCTGAGGTGTATTTGGCAAAAATCACTGGCTCAGGCGGCACTTCCAGACCGGATTCAGCAGCGTGATCAGCATAATTGAGACCGATACAGATGAATTTTCCGGTTCCACCCACACAAGCGCCATAGCGCGGATTGCCCTCAACCAGTGGCAAAGTCGCAGGATCAATGTCTTTGAGCGCGCTCAAGTTCACCAGAACTTCGCCAGCAATATCAGACACATGAGCAGACAAATCGCGCAACGCGCCATCCGCATCAATCATTCCCGGTTTTTCAGCGCCGCGCGCCCCATAGCGTACAAGTTTCATAGTCTTCCTTCCTCAAAATCAAATTTCTTAAGCTGTCCAGCCGCCATCGATGATGTGTTCTTGTCCCGTGGTGAAACCAGATTCATCCGAAGCAAGATAGGCCACAAGAGCAGCAATTTCATGCGGTTGCCCAATGCGCCCCATGGGCTGACGCGCCACAAAAGCACTCAGCGCGCCCTCGTAATCGCCGGTATCTTTCAGGCGTTGATGCAATGATGGGCTGTCGACCGTGCCGGGGCAAATCGAATTACAGCGGATGCCTTGCGTCACATAATCCGTCGCGATTGCCCGCGTCATGCCCGCGACAGCCGCCTTGGACGCGCTGTAAGCCAAGCGATTTGCAGGCCCCGTAACAGGCCCCGCGACCGAAGACATATTGATGATAGAGCCGCCGCCGTTGGTCAACATCGCAGGCAAAAATGCGCGGATCATACGGTATTGCGCCTTGGCGTTGAGCGCAAATGCCATGTCCCAATCGTCTTCTGGCGTGTGCAAAATATCGCCCGCATGGACGATGCCTGCGCAGTTGAACAGCACATCGACAGCGCCGATATCAGTTGCCAATTCCGTGATCGCATTGGCATCTAACACATTGAGAACACGCGCCTCTATGCCATCAATCGCGTTCAATTCCGCCACAGAATCCGCGTTGATATCCGTCGCAATAACCCGCGCGCCTTCCGCTGCCATCCGCACCGCACAAGCCCGACCAATCCCCTGACCCGCAGCCGTCATGACAACGACCTTGCCCTGCAACCGTTTGCTCATATCCATGTGTTTTTCCCCGATGAACAGGTTACCGCCGTATGGCCGCACCTAATATTTTTGGTATACCATTTATCAGGAGATAAGCAGATCATCCCGCATTTGTCCAACCCCAAAAGACGATTTTGGTCCGAAAAATAAACCAAAACGTCATCTAGAAAAGAACGCCGCGTGTACAACGTATTTGAATGCTAGATGTTCAAAGAATTTATGCAAAAGGCGCGACGTGCAAGATGTCTTGCCCACCATTCATATGCGTCCAGATATGCCAGCCTACGGGCCCAATGCCACCAACATATTATCAACGGACATGCGGCCCCAAGACTGCGTTGGACTAACCTTTAAACCCAGTCGCCACGACGAATTTTTCGGAACTGTCAGAGCGCGACGCTGGGGGTTTGACGTGCATTACTTTGGTAAAGCGTTGCTTTAAAACCTTTTGAAGATCGCCCTCAGCACCACCAGCCAAAACTTTAGCGACGAATGTCCCGCCTTCTTCCAGCACGTCAAATGCGAAATACGCCGCAGCTTCACACAAGGCCATGATGCGGTTGTGATCCGTTTGTTTGTGACCCGAGGCAGAGGCCGCCATGTCAGACATCACAACATCAGCATGCCCCCCAAGCCATTTCTTGGTTTTGATATCTGCGTCGTCTTCCATAAAATCCAATTGGTGAATTTCGGCGCCAGCAATAGGTTCGACTTCTTGCAAATCGACACCCAAAACATAACCAACACGTTTGCCCGACTTTTCACCCAAAGAATTCACCCGCTTAACGGCAATCTGGCACCAACCGCCCGGCGCACAGCCCAAATCCACAACCCGCGCCCCTGGCACGAGAAAGCGAAATTTGTCATCAAGTTCAAGAATTTTATAGGCAGCACGACCGCGAAACCCATCTGTTTGGGCGCGTTTCACATATGGATCATTCAACTGGCGCTCAAGCCAAAGGGTCGAGGACAGCTTGCGCCCGCGTGCAGATTTAACTTTCACCCGTAGATCACGCGCGCCGCGACCCGATGATTTCTTTTCGGCCATGTTCATAAATTCCTGTATTTGAACACGCTTATAACAGTTAGAGAGAGGGATTGGAATGCGTTGTAACGCGCGGTTTTCACACAGCGCTCAGCAACATCAACATGACTAGGTTTGCGCCGCGATTTGCAATTCTTTGGCGCGCTCAGGGGAAATGCCAAGCACGTCTTCGATTTGGTGCAAAAGCGCGTCTTCTTCAGCGTGATTAACACCATCGGCATAGACCACAGCCCAAAGCGCGCTCAATGTCGCTTCTTTTTCATCAGAACTGATCGCGTTTTTCAAAATGCCTGTCATCTCGGATGTATCAGGCATTTGGCTTTCTAGTTTTTGGCACGCTGCGCGCATTTTAGCGGCTTCAATCGGGTTCAACCCATAGCGCCCAGCCAAAACCCGATCAATCACCTGAATTTCTTCGAACAAATAGGTGTTATCTGCCTTCGCAGCCCGCACCATAAGTGCCCCCATCGCGTGACGTGCGTCGGCTTCGGGCAAAGGTGTTTGGTATCCTGAGGGTTTGTTAAGGAACGCAAGCAGGGTTTCAAGCATGTTATTTTTCCAAAATCATATCTGCCAACAAGGTAACGGCAAAGCCCGCGTCATGCTAGAAAATAGTCATGCAAAATTCCAAAATGAGGGCCAAACAACCGCAGTCATCGCCCTCATTCAGGTGTTATAATGCGTTATTCAAAAGCTTTGAGACGCTTCATCAAACTAGAGGTATCCCAACGCCCGCCACCCATCTTTTGCACATCTTTATAGAACTGATCGACAAGGGCTGTGACTGGCAGGCTTGCGCCCACGTCATCGCCTGCTTCCAAACAGATCGCCAAATCTTTGCGCATCCAATCAACGGCAAAGCCGTGCTCATATTCATCTGCCAGCATTGTTTTGTGACGATTGACCATCTGCCAACTGCCAGCCGCACCGCCAGAAATCACATCAACCAAAGCTTCGCCATCCAGACCGGATTTTTCAGCCAAATGCAGAGCTTCTGACAGACCCTGAACCAGTCCGGCTATGGCAATTTGGTTGCACATTTTGGCCGTCTGACCTGCGCCAACCGCGCCCAAACGTTTCACAATTTTGCCATAGGCTTGCATCACAGGTTCAGCGGCGGCGAAATCGACCTCAGACCCACCACACATCACAGACAATACACCGTTTTCGGCCCCAGCTTGGCCACCAGAGACAGGCGCATCGACGTAGCCGACAGTTTTTGCGGCAGCGATTTCAGCCAGCTCACGGGTGACTTTGGCTGATACTGTGGTGTGGTCGACGAAAATAGCCCCTGCGGACATGCCGGCAAATGCGCCGTCATCGCCCAAACAAACTGAGCGCAGATCATAGTCATTGCCCACACAGGCCATGACGAAATCACACCCTTCGGCGGCTTCACGCGGCGTTGGTGCGGATGCCCCGCCATGCGCGTCAGCCCAAGCTTTTGCTTTTGATTCTGTGCGATTGAACACACGTACATCATGCCCTGCAGCGGCCAGATGTCGTGCCATCGGAAAGCCCATAACTCCAAGTCCTAAAAATGCTACTGTCGCCATGGCTTTTTTCCTCTAATCAAATGTGATTTAACGCGCCTAAGTCCTAAAGCACAGGACCGCCAAATTCACAATAAGCAGGTCTGCACAGCCCATGGCACTTTTCTTTAAATGGCTCTTTCGCATCTTCACTGGCGGTCTAATTCTTGCGCTTTTAGGCGGTTATATGGCCTATTATCTGGGGTCACGGTCCCTGCCCGACTACGACGCCACGGTCACGGTCAACGGCATTGCCGGCCCTCTGGAAATTGCGCGCGATACCGCAAATGTGCCGCATATTTTTGGTGACACCGACGAAGATGTGTATTTTGGGCTAGGGTTCGCTCATGCCCAAGACCGCCTATTTCAAATGATGCTGTTGCGGCGCACGGCCCAAGGAAAACTGTCTGAAGTGTATGGCGAACGCACAAAAGATACAGATGAATTGATGCGCAGGCTGGCTGTGTATGAAGCTGCCGAATCCTCAGCCCCCTTGCAAACACCCGAAACCACAGCAGCGCTCAAAGCTTATGCGCGCGGCGTGAATGCGTGGATCATTGAAATAAACAAAGGCGCGATGGGTCGTGGTGCGCCTGAGTTTTTCTTATTTCCATCTGAAATTTCCTATTGGCGCCCAGAGGATTCCATCGCCTTGCTCAAACTGGTGGCTCTGCGCCAGTCAGACCATATTTCTGCCGAAGTGTTACGGGCCCGCACATCACTATTGCTGCCCTCTGAACGGGTCAAAGATATTTTACCCGATGCCCCCGGCGCGCCCACATCGTTGCTGGCAGATTTCGCGACACTTTTCCCAAGTGTCGCGCCTAATCAACCCGCTTTGCACACAGAATATGCCATGGCCGGCCTCAACGCAGCCCCGTTTGGTGGCGCGTCGAATGTTTGGGCCGCCTCGCCTGAGCGGGCAGCCTCCAGCGCGTCTTTGATGGCCAACGATCCCCATCTGGGGTTCAGCGCGCCTGGCGCGTGGTATTTGGCCCGTCTTGAATTGCAATCAGGCGGAGTCATTGGCGCGAGCATTCCGGGCATCCCGTTCATCATTGCAGGGCGCAAAGAAACCCTGTCTTGGGGGATCACCTCGACCTACACCGATGATGCTGATCTGTTTATCGAAAAGGTAAACCCCGATAACTCAAGCGAAGTTCTGACGCCCGATGGGTACAAAAGAATGCGCAGTAAACCGTCGATTGTGCGCATCAAAGATCAAGCGCCCGAAACGATCACCCTGCAATGGACAGACAACGGGCCTGTGTTGCCGCAAAAAGCGTTTGATTTGAACACGGTCACACCCAATGGCCATATCGTTTCCGTGTCATGGACGGCTCTGTCATATCAAGATAAATCCTTGTCCGCGCTGTACAAGTTGATGAATGCAAACACGGTGCGCCAAGGCTTGGCCGCAGGTCGTGACTTTGCAGCACCCGCGCTCAATCTGGCTTTAGCTGACCCCAGCTATATCGCCCAAAAAACCATTGGCCTTGCGCCAGTTCGCAATGCCGCGCATCAAAGCCAAGGGCGCATTCCATCCCAAGGTTGGGTGGCCGAAAACCAGTGGCAAGGCTGGCGTGATTATGATGATTTACCTTTGTTTGAGCCTCAAAAGGGCGGCATCATCGGCAATACAAACAACAAAACCACCGATGCGCCGTTTCCGAACCATCTGTCGTTTCACTGGGGTGACACACAGCGCATTGAGCGATGGAAGCGTTTGATGCAAAACCGCGAAGTCCACACCCGTGAAAGCTTTATCGAGGCGCAAAACGACATCGTATCTTATTCTGCACGCTCGCTTTTGCCGCTTGTGGCCGCTGATTTGTGGTTCACAGGCGAAGCTGCCCCCGAAGGCACGCCAGAGCGCCAACGCCAACGCGCCTTGCAATTGCTGGCCGAATGGAACGGCGAAATGAATGAACATTTGCCCGAACCTTTGATCTATTCGGCATGGATGCGCGCGTTGCAAGACAGGCTGATCCGTGACGAATTGGGGCCACTGTCGCGCGCTTACACCCATGTCGAACCTTTGTTTATTGAACGTGTGTACCGCGATATCGGTGGGGCGTCTGTGTGGTGTGATGTGCTGCAATCCGCACCGACGGAAAGCTGTTCTGATATTGCGCGCCAATCCTTGGATGATGCTTTGCTTTGGGTCGGTGAAACCTATGGCACAGCTTTGGAATCTTTGCGTTGGGGCGATGCGCATGCAGCCCAACACGAGCACCCAGTGCTGGGTAAAGTGCCGTTTCTTAAATGGGTTGTGAACATTCGCCAATCCACCTCGGGCGGTGACAACACATTGATGCGCGGCCTTACCTCTGGCACGGGCGATCAACCCTTTACCAATGTACACGGGGCTGCCTATCGCGGTGTGTATGATTTTGCCGACCCTGACAGCTCGGTTTTCATTATTGCCACCGGCCAATCTGGGCACCCTTTGTCGCGTCACTATGATGACTTGGGCGAATTGTGGCGGCGTGGAGAATATGTGCCAATGACGCTTGATCCCGCACTGGCTCGTGCGGCAGGGGTTGGCATAACGCATCTTTTGCCCGAAGATTAACAAGCGTTCCATGCCACATCACGCCACAAAATACGCCGCACCAAGGCGCATCATATCGGAGCCTAAAACATGACACAGCCCCCCCGCGCAGTGCAGCTTTTTGCCCTAGATGGGCACGGCAGATCGCGTGAAGCAGACCTGCAAGATTTCGCGGCCTCTGCAGCCATAGCTGGCACATCTCAGGGTACAAAAGGCTTTAGCTTTGCTTGGGTTTACGGCGGCGCAGGCCAAGAAACGACAAAGTTGGAACTGGCCCCCTTTGATTTGGACGGCTTCGTGTCTGACGCCTTAACCGCCGAAGAAACCCGCCCTCGCTGCACCGTTCACAATGACGGTGTTATTTTGAATTTGCGTGGCGTGAATTTGAACGAAGGGGCTGATCCAGAAGACATGATTTCTGTGCGCCTGTGGATTCAAGACACGGTGATCATCGGCGTGTGGAAACGCAAACTCAAAGCCATCGACGATTTGTTTGATGCGATGCAACGGGGCAAAGCCCCTGAAACGCCCGGTGATTTTGCCGCCAAACTATCGCTACGCCTATCGGACCGCGCCGAACCTATCGTGGCCGCGCTTAATGATGCGATTGATACGCTGGAAGAAGATCTGTCTGAGGGCGGCAAACTGCAAGACGCAAGGATGCGGCTGGCACAATTGCGCCATTCTGCCACGACATTGCGCCGTTATATGTTCCCGCAACGTGATGCCCTGACAACACTGGAAATCGAAGATGTATCATGGCTGCAAGAGCGTGATCGCAGTCGCTTGCGTGAAGCAGCGGACCGCGTGACCCGCATGGCCGAAGAATTGGAAGCCATCCGTGATCGTGCGCAAATCGTGCAAGATCAAATCATGGATCGCCGCGCTGAAACGATGAACAGCCAAATGCTTTTGCTGTCTATCGTGGCGGCTATATTTTTGCCGCTGGGGCTGCTGACGGGGCTTTTAGGCGTCAATGTGGGCGGCATTCCTTTGGCTGATAGCGCTTGGGGGTTTGCCATTGTTTGTGCGATTTTGATCGTGGTCGGCATAGGCCAAGTCTGGCTGTTTAAACGCCTTGGTATGTTTGGAAAATAGCCCTGCTTCAAAGACAGGGCTGAATATGCACAACAGTTTTACAAATAAATTTGTGATTTGGCGCACGGGAGTATTTTGAGGTCAGCATCAAATCTGCACCGCCTCACAATCGCGCGCCAAACCATCACATTTCGCGGTATTCTTTTTCTTGGCGCGGGGTCCACAACACGGTGACGGCATAGCCATCTTCGGTTGCTTCCTCGTGTTCAAGGATCTGCTGTTCAAACAACCAAGCTCGTTTTCTGCCCTCAGAATATGGAATGACAAATTCGCGGCGGATTTTTTCCTCTTCGAAAAAGCGCGAAATCGCATCCAAAAGTTCTGGCACACCCTCGCCCGTGATCGCAGAAATGGCGAACTTGTCATCCTCGGCCTCTGCACGCGCAAGACGCGCATCGCGGGCCTCATCGTCCAAAAGGTCAATTTTGTTCCAGACTTCAAACATCGGCGCATCTTCTTTGATGCCCAGATCGTTCAAAATCGTCCGCACATCCAGTGCTTGCTCATGGGTTTTCTCATGGGCAATGTCGCGCACATGGATGATCAAATCGGCATCAAGCACCTCTTCAAGCGTCGCACGGAAAGACGCGACAAGCTGGGTTGGCAATGATGAAATGAAACCAACGGTGTCAGACAGGATTATTTCACGATCTGTGCCCCCTTGCGGCGCGGGCAAAACGACCGAGCGCATGGTGGGATCAAGCGTCGCAAATAACATGTCTTTGACAAACACATCCGCACCAGTGACCTTGTTGAAAAAGGTCGATTTACCGGCGTTGGTGTAGCCAACAAGCGCCACAATCGGGAATGGCACTTTGGCGCGTGAAGCACGGTGCAATTCGCGTGTTTTCACAACCTTTTCAAGCTGTTTGCGCAATCTATTCATGTGATCATCAATGGCCCGACGGTCCGCTTCGATCTGGGTTTCCCCAGGTCCGCCGACAAACCCTAGACCGCCACGCTGACGCTCAAGGTGGGTCCAAGCACGCACCAAACGGGTGCGTTGATAGGCCAAGGCTGCCATTTCAACTTGCAACACACCCTCGCGGGTACGCGCCCGATCCGAGAAAATCTCAAGAATAAGACCGGTGCGGTCGAGCAGTTTGACCCCCCACTCTTTTTCCAGATTGCGTTGTTGCGCGGGACTGACGGGGCCATCCACCAGCACAAGTTCGATTTCGTTTTCTTCCAAACGCAGACGCAGTTCTTCGATCTTACCCTTACCAAACAACCACCCAGGTTGCAGTTTGGGCAGGCGAACGATTTCGCCACCAATTGTGTCAAGCGACGGCAAAGCCGCAGACAGCGAAACAGCTTCGGCAAGGCCCGAAACAGGGTCTCGCCGGTTGCGATCAGATTGAATGTCAGGGTGGATCACCCAAGCCCGCGTAAGCGGTTTATCATGTTCTTGCAAAGTTTACTCTTCACCGTCGTACAGGCTGATCGGCGTGGACGGCATAATGGTTGAAATCGCGTGTTTGTAGACAAGCTGAGACTGACCATCGCGGCGCAAAAGCACACAAAAATTGTCAAACCAAGTGATAACACCTTGGAGTTTAACACCATTAATTAAAAATATTGTTACGGGAACTTTTGCTTTGCGAACATTGTTCAGAAATGCATCTTGCAGGTTTTGCTTATCGGCGGCCATATATATTTGCCTTTTTCTTGCGCTTTTGTTGCGAACTGCCTCTCTGACGGCAGCACTTTTGCACATGTTCGCAACATGTAGAGAGGAATGTCAATATTTCAGGCCCCTGAAATCATTAACTTGTTCCCAAATCGTCGCAATTAACTGCCTTAAAGCGCTTGAGGGGGCAAATCTCTGATCAAATAAATGGCTACCTGCGCCAGAATTCTGGATTGAGCAGCGCAACAATAGCCAGCATTTCCAAGCGACCAAGCACCATAGTTGCAGCCAAAATCGCTTTGGGAGCAGTGCCCAAATCAGCGTAGCTAAAAGGAACTTCGGCGGCAAAATAGACCAACGGCCCCGTGGTTGTTAACGCTGAGACTGTGAAAACAGCCGCTTCTTCAAAATGAATGCCAAACAAAGACAACGCCATCATCACGACGGCAATGGTCATGGCAAACAGCATGAAATAAACCCAAGCAACATAGGCACCTTGGCGGCGAATACGACGCGCACGGGCCCCTGCACCACCGACGGAACTGGGCGAAATCAGTTTCTCAATTTCACGTTCGCCGTGGCGCACCAATGCATAAAGCCGTAGCAGCTTTACCCCGCCCGCTGTTGTGGCAACACCACCGCCAAAAACAGCAAGTCCCAAAAGCAAAACCCCAGGGGCTTGCAACCCTGACCAAAGCCGCGCGGTGTCCCAACTGCTGCTTTCAAAGCCTGTCGTGGTCAAAAAGGACATCACCATAAACACGCCCCCCCACAGGGAATTGACCGCAGCACTGAAGTCGTTTTGATCCGCAATCTCCATCGCCCCGCCCCAGTGACGTGCGAACAAAATGATTGGCAGAATAACAAGTAAAGCCAAAGCGATTTTAACCTCAGAGTCGCGGTGCAAAGGTTTTACATCCGACCCGCCCTGATCAACGGTAAAGGTCTTGCGCGACAAAGCCAGCGACAAAAAGGCAAAGACCAACAGCTCGCCGCCAAAGCCCGATTGCGCCCCTGTCAAGCCGCCAACAGGGGAAATCCCCGACGTAGACATTGTCGACATCGCGTGACACAGCGCCACAAAAGGCGTTGAGCCGGACATAGCAAGCGCGAACCAAAGCACCAGCGTGAGGCCGAAATACACAGGGAACAACCGCTGCGTATAGCGCGAAAGCCGTTCAGGCCCCGCAGCAACTTGAACAATTTGTGAGGTGCGCGAGGCAACCGCATTGCCCACGATAGGGGCCCGCGCGGAAATCACTTCAAACCCACCCAAATTGAGCGGCGCGAGCACAGCGATGGCCGTGACCCAAGCGAACAAGCCCCCAAGCCAAGCGACCAAAGCGGTCCACAAATGCAAGGTGCGCGGCAGGCGACTGGGATCTTCAAAAACAGTGGCACCGGTGGTGGTTAAAGCCGATACCATTTCAAAATAGGCGTTAAAAAAGGTCGTGTCCGGCAAGGATTCCGAAAAAGGCACAGCCAAAAGGACTGGCAAAACCGTATAGGCGGCCAAAAGCACCAAAAGTTGGTTGCGCCCTTCGCGGTCGCGCTCTTTGCCTGTATCGCGGTTTTCCGTCGCTTCACTGCGAAACCGTGCGATCGAGATCAACACCGAAAACGTAGCCAAAAGAATGCCAGCATAAAAAAATGACCGTGATGCAAGGTGCTGAGACACCGCCGCACCATAGGCTGCTGGCAGCATCATCGCGCCCGCGCAAATCAGCATCAGCTGCACAAAAAAGGGCATGCGCGAAAAGCGGTTCATTAGAAGTAATCAATCGAAACTTGCAAAAGGCGTTCCACTTCGGGGACATCCGCTGCGAGAGAAAACAGCGTGATCACATCGCCTTCTTCAATCCGCAATTCGCCTGCAGGCTTCATATAAGTGTCGCCATGCATCACTGCGCCGACCAATACGCCTTCGGGGAAATCGATGTCACGAATACGACGCCCTGAGAGCGGTGATGTGGACAGAACTTGTGCTTCGATCACCTCGGCCTCGCCGTCCCCCACAGAATAAACATTACGCACGCGACCATGGCGGATGTGGCGTAAAATGGATGACACGGTGGTGGCACGTGGGTTGATATAAGCGTCAATATCAAGCGCTGCGAGCACAGGCACAAGGGATGGATCATTCACCAGACAAATCGCCATAGAGCAGCCCGCCTGTTTGGCACGCACCGCAGACAGCATGTTGACCTTATCGTCGTCCGTGACACACAAAACGGCGTCTGCGCGTGAAATGCCCGCTTCGGCCAGAACCTCGCTGTCAAGCGCATCACCATGCAAAACAATCGTACGCTCAAGCGCATCAGCTGCTTTTTCAGCAATCGTCCGGTTCTTTTCGATCACCTTGGCCCGCACACGTTCGGTGCGCGCCTCAAGCGCCTGCGCGACCCCAAGACCAACATTACCACCGCCCAAAATCACCACACGTTCTTGTTTGCGGTTGGTTTTGCCAAAGATTTCCAGCGAGCGTGTGATGTCTTTGGAATGCAAGAACAGATAGACGTCATCGCCAGCGTAAAGTTGATCATCAGGTTCAGGGGCAAACAAAGTGCCATCGCGACGCACCCCAACCACAATCGCGCGCAAGGTCGAAAACAAATCCGTCAACTCGCGCAATGAGGTGTTTAAAACGGGGCAATGTTCATCCAAAGAAATGCCCATCAACTGCGCACTGCCGCCTAAAAAGGCCTGTGTATCGAATGCTGCGGGGGCGGCCAGACGGCGCAAAGCGGCCTCTGCCACTTCTTTTTCAGGGGAAATCACCACATCAATAGGCATGTGATCGCGGCGGTACAAATCAGAATAGATCGCGGTCAAATAGGACTGTGCGCGTAGGCGCGCGATCTTGCGCGGCACGTCAAACACCGAATGCGCCACCTGACATGTGACCATGTTGACCTCGTCAGAATGAGTCGCTGCGATGATCATATCCGCATCGCGCGCCCCGGCTTTGGCCAGCACATCGGGGTATGAGGCAAAGCCTTCGACACCTTGCACATCAAGCGTGTCCATCGCACGGCGCACCAAGTCGGGATTGTTGTCCACAACAGTCACGTCGTTTTTTTCGCCTGACAGTTGGCGTGCGATTTGCCAGCCAACCTGACCCGCGCCGCAAATGATGACTTTCATCGCATCATCCCTTGTTTCCCAAGCTGTGTTTCCAAAGCCGTGGTTTTGTTTCAAGCCCTTGGTTTGCACGTCTGCTGTGCTTGGTCAACGCCTTGCTGGTCCCCGTGCGCTGTTCTGCGCGCAGGCGTTGCCGGATCAGTCCACCTCTTCTGGCACGTAAGCCACGCGTCCGCCGGATTTATTTCCTGTGACCACACCTAGCGATTTCAATTTACGGTGCAACGCAGAGCGTTCCATACCGACAAACGTGGCTGTGCGTGAAATATTGCCACCAAAACGATTGATCTGGGTCAGCAAATATTCGCGTTCAAACAATTCACGCGCCTCGCGCAATGGCAAGGTGGCGATGCTTGGCGACAAAATAGAACGCCCGTCATCTTCGCCTAGTGGCGCCTGTTCTGGCAATTCATCGGCTGAGATATCTTCAGTGCTGTCGCCCAAAATTAGCACGCGTTCGATCACGTTTTTCAACTGGCGCACGTTGCCGGGCCAAGCCAAAGTTTGCAGCATCGCAATGGCATCGCTTGACAGCTTGCGCAGCGGAAGCCCCTGACTTTTATTGAATTGTTCAATAAATGCTTTGGCCAAAACGGGAATGTCTTCGCGGCGTTTTTCCAAAGCGGGCACTTCAATTGGCACCACATTCAAGCGATGAAACAACTCTTCGCGAAACTGCCCAGCGGCAATGTCAGCGGCAAGATCATGGCTGGTGGATGAAATCACCCGCAAATCGACCGACACTTTTTCGGACCCGCCAACACGTGTGAATTGCTGGTCGACCAAAACGCGCAGGATTTTGGATTGCGTGCCTGCGGGCATGTCCGCCACTTCATCGAAATAGATAACCCCACCGCTGGCTTGCTCTAACAAGCCCTTTTCGATCCCTTTTTCAGGCGTCTCACGGCCAAACAGCACGTCTTCCATCCGGTCCGGTTCAATGGTGGCAGAACTCACCGTGATAAACGGGAATCCGCCACGATCAGAGTGGCTGTGAATATAACGTGCAGCGACTTCTTTGCCGACACCAGCAGGGCCTGTCAGCATCACGCGGCCATTGGATTTGGTGACTTTTTCCAGATTGGATTTCAACTGCTTGAACACAGCAGACCCGCCGATCAAATCAACTTCGCCACCATCTTTGCGTTTGAGCGCAGAGTTTTCACGGCGCAGACGCGATGTTTCCATGGCGCGACCGATAACGACCATCAACTGGTCAATTTTAAACGGCTTTTCGATGAAATCATACGCGCCTTGTTTGATCGCAGCGACGGCAATTTCGATATTTCCGTGGCCAGAAATAATGATGATCGGCACTTCGGGGTGTTCGCGTTTGACATGTTTGAGAATATCGATCCCATCCATGTGGCTGTCTTTGAGCCAAATATCGAGCACCATCAATGACGGCACCGCCGCATCGATTTCAGCCATACAGGCATCGGCATTTGCCGCCAGACGGGTTTCAAACCCTTCATCTTGCAAAATGTCCCCAATCAACTCACGAATATCACGTTCGTCATCGACGATCAAAATATCAGACATGCCCTACACTCCCACTCTACATTCACACTGCAAGTTTTTCTTTAACAAGGTTAATTTCTGGCACCACCAGATCCAAACGCACCGTTGCGCAGGCCCCAATGGTTCCCGATGGATCAAGGGCAACACCATCACTCAACGTGAGACTGCCCCCGTGTTCATCGATAATTTTCTTCACAATTGGCAAACCAAGCCCCGTGCCTTTGTCGCGCGTGGTCACATAAGGTTCGAACAACCGCGAACGGTCTTCTGGCAGGCCAATGCCATTGTCCGTGATGGTGATCACCGCTTGGCCATCATGTTCCTCAAGCGTCACGAGAATGCGTGATTGATAGCCCATAGGAAAACCCTTTTCGCCCAGACCCTCAATGGCCTCCCCCGCATTTTTGATCAAGTTGGTCAACGCTTGACCAATCATCGTCGCATCCACTTCGGCGATGGCGGTCTGAGGGGCAATTTTGGTTTCGATTTTTACGCCCACTTGTGCATTACGTTGCAACAAAACTGCGCCTTTGACCAGTTCGACCAAATCATGTTCGCGCCGCTCAGGGGTTGGCATACGGGCAAATTTGGAAAACTCATCGACAATGCGACGCAAATCACCAGTTTGGCGCACAATAACCGATGTGTACTGTTCCAAAGAAGCTCTATCGTCGTCGCTCATGCCTTTGCCAAATTTGCGCAAAATACGTTCGGCAGACAATTGAATTGGCGTCAGTGGGTTTTTAATTTCATGGGCAATGCGCCGTGCAACATCGCCCCAAGCAGCCATCCGTTGTGCGCTGACAAGATCCGTCACATCATCAAAGGCCACAACGTATCCTTCCAACGCACCATCGACATCGCGTCGACATGCGATGCGCACCAACAGGCTTTCTTGTGATTCAGATCGGATCAAACGCAGTTCGTCTTGCACCACTTCGCGCCCTTGGTCTTGCAAGGTGGCAAACAGCGGTCCGAATTCCGGCACAGCAACGCTCAAAGGTAAATCAATCACATCACCGCTCGTGATAGACAAAAGCCCCTCAGCTGATGGGTTGAGCAACGCGACACTTCCGTCAGATTCCAGCGCAATAACGCCCGCTGTCACAGACCCTAGAACGGAATCAAACAAACGGCGACGTTGTTCGATCTGCGCATTGCGTTCCAACAACATATCTCGTTGTCGTTTAAGTTCACCTGTCATCTGATTGAAAACACGGCCCAATATGGCAATTTCATCATCACCGTTTTCCTCAGACACGCGCGCAGAAAGATCCCCCTCTCTGACACGGTTTGACGCCTCGACCAGACGACCAACAGGGCGCGCCAGACGTTCGGCAAACCACAATCCAACCCAAGTGGCCGCCAAGATCAAGATCAACGCAAAGGCCAAATAAATCAGACCAAATTCGAAAAGCAACCGCCCACGTTCGCTTTCAAGTTGGTTGTACAAAGCGACGGTTTCTTGGGTTTCATCCAACAGGCTCAAGATGTCGCCATCCACGTCGCGCGTCACATAAAGGTAGCGATCAGAGAACCCAACAAGACGCAGCAAAGCACGACTTTCATTGGCATCCCAATCATCAATCATCACCAAATCCCCGACCTCGGCACGGGCCAATTGGTTTGAAGATGGCATTTCATAATCAAACAAATAGGATCGCTCGCCGCGCGCCTTAATGTCACCTTGTCCGTCAATCACAAAGGCTTCGCGCAGGCCACGTTGTATCAGTCCCTGCCCTTGGTTCAGCACTTCGCGCAACGAGCCGTCAGACAAAATCGTGACAGCGCGTCGGCGTTCGGTGATAAACGTTGCCAGACTGCGCGTGTCAGAGGCCAGCCCATCACGGTGCTCGCCCTCATACGCCTCGGCTGCAGCCAAAGACGACCCAACAACATTGCGCACACGATCTGAAAACCAGCCCTCAAGGCCGAAGTTCAACGTGACGACAGCAAAAACAGCAACAGTGACCGTGGGGATCAGCGCCAAAAGCACGAACACCCCCGTCAACCGCAGGTGAAGTCGCGATCCCGCAGAATGCGCACGGCGCGCCGCAATCATTTTAACAACGCGCTGCGCCACCAAGCCAGCGACGACAAGCACATAGACCAAATCTGATAAAAGTACGGCCCGCAGCCCACCAGAGGATGCCGCTTGCCCCAAAGGCCCGATAACAACAAATGTCGTAACCGCAAGCAAAGGACCCGCCACAAACAAAGCCACAGTGGCCCAGTTGGTAAAGCGTCTTTGACGGCGCAGCCGCATAAGCTTGTTTAAGCTAGATCTCGCTATAGGCTTTCGCAAAACCGCCCCCCGACTGATACAGACAGGCACCAAAATTTGTGTGCCGCCCCCCGTATGATCCAGACGCAAAAAGCGTGACGATTCTGTCACTGCGCCCAAATCAACACGGGTGTGGCGGTTTTACATCAATTTGCGACGGCGTGTCACCTGAATATCGAGATCATTTATCTTTTTACGCAAGGTATTGCGGTTGATCCCAAGTAAATCAGCACATTTAGCCTGATTTCCACCAACAGAATCCAATGCGATTTCGATCAATGGCCCCTCAACTTCCTTTAAAATACGCTGATACAGGCCAGGAGGCGGCAAAACACCGCCATGTAAATCGAAATACCGACGCAAATGTTTGCCCACAGAAGCAGACAGTTTTTCGCCCTCTCCACCACCTTGAAGCGGCTCGACAGCGGGCTGGTTGCCCAAGACAAGTTCGACCTCGGCACGGGTGATTTCTTCTTCTGGTGCCGTGACAATCAGCCGACGGATCGTGTTTTCAAGCTGACGCACGTTGCCGGGCCAGCTGTACGCGCGCACAAGTTCGGTGGCCTCAGGGGTAAATTTACGCAGCGCCATGCCATCACGGTCAGCTTTGCCAAAGAAATACTCGGCCAACAGCGGAATATCATCAACCCGTTCGCGCAGGCTTGGCACAGACAAAGTCACGCCCCCCAAGCGGTAGAACAAGTCTTGGCGAAACACGCCTTCTTCCATTTTAGCACTTAAATCGGCCTGAGAGGTCGCCATAATGCGCGGGGAATGATCTGTGAAACTGTCCAGCATCCGCACAATGCGCGCTTGGGCGTCTTCATCTAGATCGCCAACTTCATCGAACAAAATAGAACCGTTTTTGGCCCGTGAAATGACCGCTGCCGGCCCTTCCATTGTGGCTAAATCTGTGGCGGTCACCACGACAAAAGGCAAAGATCTGCGGTCTGAAAAATCATGAATAGCGCGGGCGATCAAAGATTTACCTGTGCCGCTTTCGCCAGTGATCAAAACCGGAAGATCCGTGTTCATCACGCGCGCAACAAGACGGTACAGCGTTTGCATCGCAGGTGTGCGCCCCACCAAAGGCAAATCGTCTTGCATCTCAATCGGCGCTTTGGCGGTTGAGGGTGCAGGGTTGGCACGGCGCTTGACCTCAAGCGCTTTTGCGGCGCGTTTCATCAAGTCGGGCAAATCAAACGGTTTAGGCAGATAGTCAAACGCTTCGGCTTCGGCGGCTTGAATGGCCGTCATAATGGTGTTTTGCGCCGAGATCACAATCACCGGCAGACCAGGGCGAATTTTGGCGATTTTTGGCAGCGCCTCAATCCCATTGCCATCTGGCATCATCACATCGGAGATCACCAAGTCCCCTTTTCCCTCTTCCACCCAACGCATCAGCGTCACGAGCGATGAGGTCGCATGCACTTTGCACCCTGCACGTGTCAGGGCTTGGGTCAAAACTGTGCGAATTGTGCGGTCGTCATCTGCGACGAGGATCGTGCCGTCCATCTCTCAACTCTCCTTTGGTGTTCACATTGCGCGCAACGCGAACCTTTTTATCAATTCAATAGCAGCCCTAAGCAGTGGTTTTGGGCGCTACAGGTAGTGAAATGCGGAACACGGTCTTGCCCGGGACAGAGTCCACGGAAATCCAACCTTCGTGATCCGAAATAATTTTAGACACCAACGCAAGCCCCAAGCCCGTGCCATTTTCGCGCCCAGAAACAAAGGGTTCAAAAATGTCGCTGGCAATCTCAGGCGGCAACCCCGGACCATCATCCGTGATTTCAACCTGCAATGGCAAAGCCGCGCCAGATCCATCTTTGCGACGCAATCGCAGCGCCAAGTCATAAAAGGTCCGAATGCGGATCGTGCCACCCTCTTTGTTAGATGCCTCGGATGCGTTTTTAAACAGGTTCAAAAGCACCTGCATAAACTGATCGCCATCAACGAATGTGGATGGCAAAGACGGATCGAAATCCTCGACAAACGTCATAGACGCGCCATACGACAACTCTGCAGACTTGCGCGCGCGGTCGATCAAATCATGGATATTGATCGGGCGTTTGGCAGGAGGGCGCAGATTACCGAATTGTTCGACTTGTTCCAACAGCGCAACAATCCGGCGGCTTTCTTCGACGATCAAATCCGTCAGTTCTTGGTCTTCGGCAGATATACCCATCGACAATAGCTGTGCAGCGCCCGTGATCCCCGCAAGCGGGTTTTTGATTTCATGCGCCAGCATTTCAGCCATACCAATCGCCGAGCGCGCCGATGATTTGACAGAATGCGACCGCCCCAACCGATCTGCAATCTGGCGAGGTTCCATCAGAAACAAAATCCATCCGGGCTTGCCCGCTAAAGGGGCTATTTGAATGTTACACTGCACAGGGGCCGCATTGCCGCCGGACACATCAACATTGTTGATAAACATCGGCGCATCATCGCGGCGCACCCGTTCAAATGCTTCTTCAAGCGGCGCATCAATCGCCAGCTTGTCAAACACAGGCACCCCGCGCACAGAGCGCACTGACGCGTTCAAAAAATCTTCGGCGGCGGAATTCATTTCAGCGATTTTGTCATCATCAGACACAATCACAGAAGGCACGGGCAATGACGGCCACAGCGTTTCGAATGACGTCAGACTCATGCGGCATTCCCTTTTTGGTTTAAAGCTTGGGGCAAGTGATCAAAAACTTTACGAGGGTCTTTGAGGGTCAAAATCTCTTTGCGCAGCGCGCTTGGGGTTTCGGCTGTGTCCATGTACCAACTCAAATGTTTGCGCATCACCCGTGCGCCCAGTTCAACACCGTAAAACGACAGACCAGCGTCGAAATGACCCGCGACCATATCGCTAAACGCCTGTCCCTTGGGCACGTCTGGCGTGGGTGCGCCCATCAGATTGGCAGCGACCTGCGCCAAAAGCCAAGGACGCCCCTGCGCTCCACGCCCAATCATAACGCCGTCGGCCCCAGATTGTTCGAGCGCCGTTTTGGCATTTTGCGTTGATGTGATGTCACCATTGGCAATGACAGGAATGCGCACAGCGTCCTTCACTGCACGAATGGCAGCCCAATCAGCGGCCCCTTTGTACATTTGACAGCGCGTGCGCCCATGGATGGTGATCATCTGAATGCCCGCAGCTTCGGCGCGACGCGCAAGCTCTGGCGCATTCAGCAAAGCATCATCCCAGCCAAGACGGGTTTTCAGCGTCACAGGCACATCCACAGCGGCGACGACAGCTTCGATCAAGGTCAGCGCATGATCCAAATCGCGCATCAACGCCGATCCAGAATAGCCGCTCACAACCTTTTTGGCCGGACAGCCCATATTAATGTCGATAATGCGCGCGCCGTTTGCAGCCACCATTTTGGCAGCCTCGCCCATCCAATGGGCTTCACGACCCGCCAATTGCACCGCAGTGCTTTCAATGCCAAACCCAAGTTCGGCCTTTTCGCGCGATCCCGCACGGGCATTTAACATGTCATGGCTTGCCACCATTTCAGACACAACAAGCCCCGCACCGAAAGACGCAACCAAATTGCGAAACGGTAAATCTGTAATCCCCGCCATCGGCGCGAGAAAAATTGGTGGGTCGAGTGTTATATCTGCCAAATGAACGGGCAAGCGATTAATCCTTGTGCATAGACTTATGGGGTAGACCTCATTTCACAGAGTCGCAAAGGGTAGAGCGCAAAAAAACGGCTTAAAACCAAATTTGCCTATTTTTTAATCGACCACCACCCCGCAAGCCCCCATTGCCACGGACTGTCCCAAGGATTATTCACGAGATCATGACAATAGCAGCCTTGATCGTTGCCGCAGGACGCGGCACCCGCGCTGGCGGGTCTCTTCCCAAACAATGGCGCTCTCTGGGCGATGATCCCGCGTGTCCGCGTGTGATTGATCACACCATTCACGCCCTGCGCCCTTTTGTTGATACGATCCTTGTTGTGCACCACACTGATGATCTAAAGCACACTGCAAACCTGCATGATGTCACCTGCGTTGAGGGCGGCGACAGCCGATCTGCTTCGGTGAAAGCGGGCCTTGCGGCGCTGAGTGATCGCGATATTCAACAGGTTTTGATCCACGATGCGGCCCGCGCCTTGGTGCCAGCACAGGTCATCCAAGATGTGATCGCAGCACTTGCGCACAGCAACGGCGCGGCCCCTGCCTTGCCTGTCACAGATGCCCTGTGGCGCGGCACAGATACGGTTGACGGCACGCAGGATCGCACGGATTTATGGCGCGCGCAAACACCACAAGGCTTTGACTTTAAATCAATTCTACGCGCGCATACTGATTTCACAGGCTCAGCCGCCGATGACGTCGAAGTGGCCCGCGCCGCACAGATAACCGTGGCCATCACCACAGGCCATGAAGACAATTTTAAGATCACCCACGCGGATGATTTTTTTCGCGCTGAGCGCATTTTGGCGCAGCGCACCCAGTTACAAAAGGACACAAGCCCAATGGATATACGCCTTGGCAATGGCTATGACGTGCACCGCTTTGGCGCGGGGGATCATGTATGGATTTGCGGCGTGAAAGTGCCACACACGCGCACTCTGCAAGGGCACTCTGACGCCGATGTCGGTATGCATGCGCTGACGGATGCGATATATGGCGCACTGGCGATGGGCGACATTGGTCAGCATTTTCCGCCCTCTGATATGAAATGGAAAGGCGCCGCGAGTGATATCTTTTTGCGTCATGCCATCGATTTGGCCCGTTCAAAAGGCTACGACTTAGGCAATTGCGATGTGACTTTGGTTTGCGAACATCCCAAAATTGGACCGCACGCCGATGCAATGCGTCAAACGCTTGCAGACATTATGTCAGTCGATATTGCACGCGTCTCTGTCAAAGCCACGACTTCGGAACGGCTAGGATTTACAGGCCGCGAAGAAGGCATCGCATCCCTTGCAACCGCAACACTGATCAAGCCCTAAGGACCCGTTATGAAAGATATCGCAGAAATCGTTGGAACCTTTGCACGCGTTGGTTATTTGAAGCCCGCCCCTGGCACATGGGGGTCCGCTGCGGCCGTTCCTGTGTTTTGGGCTTTGACAGAAGCTGGCGGTTTTGGCTTGGTCGCGTTTGCAACCGTTGTCGTTTGCATTGCAGGGCTTTGGGCAACGCAAGTGATGACCAAAGACGCCACAGAGGGCACTGAAGAACATGACCCATCAGAAATTGTCATCGACGAAGTTGCAGGCCAGTGGATTGCACTTTGGCCCGTCGCTTTGGGCGCACAAATGATGGGTGTGGAAAGTGCACGACTTTGGCCCGGATACCTAGCTGGCTTCATCCTGTTTCGTCTGTTTGATATCTGGAAACCCAGCCTTGTGGGCAAAGCCGACAGACGTGGCGATGCTGTGGGTGTGATGCTTGACGACGTGATCGCGGGCATTTTTGCGGCGATTGGCGTGGTAATTTTGGCAGGTCTTGCCCATGGATTTTTGATGTGAGCGATGTGACGACATTGGCCACGCAGGTTTTGGCATTGGCCCGTGCCAAAGGGGTTCAGATCGCCACAGCCGAAAGCTGTACAGGTGGTCTGATCATTGGCGCGTTGACTGAAATTGCGGGGTCATCGGATGTCGTCGATCGCGGATTCATCACCTATTCCAATGGCGCTAAAATGGACATGCTCGGCGTTCACGCCGCAACGCTTGAAACCTATGGCGCAGTGTCTGAAGCGATTGCACTGGAAATGGCGGATGGGGCGCTTGCGCATTCAAATGCGGGGCTTTCTGTGTCTGTCACAGGCATTGCTGGCCCCGGTGGGTCTGAATTCAAACCAGAAGGCCGCGTTTGCTTTGGATTGGCGCAAACAGGGCAAGTGACGCTCTCAAAAACTGTAGAGTTCGGCCCCTTGGGCCGCGCAAATGTGCGCAAAGCCACAGTGCAAACAGCGCTGGAATGGCTGCAAGACGCGCTCTCATAGCGTGAACGTATAAAAATTATTTTACGATTAATTTTTAAACCATAGTACGATATTGCGCCCATTTTAAAGTCAATTCACCAATTGCATTATATTTAATCGCATAAATCCCCCTCACGCCCCTTTCATGACCGCTTTAAAGCCTATTTACGCGCCGCTAACGCTTAAAAAATATCCTAAGGAGGGGAAGATGGTCGGAGCTGATACCGCGTGGATCATGGTCGCAACTGCATTGGTCCTATTCATGTCACTGCCAGGCTTGGCACTGTTTTACGGCGGGCTTGTGCGCGCCCGAAATGTGCTGAGCGTGTTCATGCATGTCTACGCCATCGCCTGTGTGATGAGCATCCTATGGCTGGCCTTTGGTTATTCCATCGCCTTTGGTGACGGTGGGCCGCTTTGGGGCGGGCTTGGCAAGATGTTCTTGTCTGGCGTTGATGCCAATACGGTCTCTGGCACCATCCCTGAAGTGCTGTTTTTCGCCTTTCAAATGACATTCGCCATCATCACCCCTGCCCTGATTGTCGGCGCTTACGTTGAGCGGATTAATTTTGGCTTTGTTATGCTGTTCTCATCCCTATGGATGCTGCTGTGCTACGCGCCTGTCACCCATTGGATTTGGGGCGGCGGATTTTTAGCGGATGGCGGTATTTTTGGCGACACTGGCACGATGGATTTTGCAGGCGGTATCGTCGTGCATGAAACCGCAGGCATCGCGGCACTGGTCCTTGCTGTCATGCTTGGCCGTCGCAAAGTCGACAACAAACCACCTCACAACCCTGGCTACGTCATGATTGGCGCCTCAATGCTGTGGGTTGGCTGGTTTGGCTTTAACGGCGGATCGCAATTGGCGGCTGATGGTGGTGCAGCTATGGCAATCACGGTGACGCATATTTCAGCGGCCACAGCATCGGTCACATGGGCGCTTTGGGAAAAGCTCAAATACGGCAAAGCATCACTTGTTGGCATCGTCACGGGCACCATCGCGGGGCTTGCGTCAATCACGCCAGCATCCGGCTTTGTTGACCCTGTTGCGGCGCTGGTCATTGGCGGCGTTGCCGGTATCTTGTGTCAAGAAATGGTCAATGTGATCCGCAACAAGATCAAAATCGATGACACATTGGATGTGTTCGCGGTGCACGGTGTTGGCGGTATCTTTGGCACAATCATGATCATCTTTTTCGCAGATGGCGCAAATGCGATCGCGCAGTTTGGCGCATTGGCCATCGTCGGCGTGTTCACCTTTGTTGTGACTGTGGCTTTGATCAAACTCTGCGCAATGATCACGCCACTCCGCGTTGATGACGAGACCGAACAACAAGGTCTTGACCTCGCGCAACATGGCGAAAGTGCCTACGATCACAATTCTTAATATCCACTAATATAAAACAACAAAAGGCGGGATTGGTTCCCGCCTTTTTCACGACCAAAATGTAATTGCAGTCTAGGTATAAAGCTCAGCTGCGCGGCGCTCAAAGGCCCGCACGACCCGCTGCATCGCTTCATTGAACACCATACCGATCACCGATTGCAAAATGGCGTTTTTGAACTCGAAATCGACGAAAAATTCGACCTCGCAGCCGCCGTCATCTAGATCGCGAAACTGCCACCAGCTTTTGAGATAACGAAATGGACCATCAAGATACTCTGTATCGATCTTTTTCTCAGCAGGCCAAAGCACCACTTTTGATCCGAACTTTTCGCGGAACACTTTGAATGAGATCACCAAATCCGCCAGCATCACCTCGTGATCGTCGAACTGTTCGCGCGATCTGATACGTGCAGCGGCGTTCCATGGCAGGAATTTCGGATAACTTTGAACATCCGCCACCAGATCGTACATCTGCTGGGCGGTGTAGGGCATAATTTTGGTTTCGCGGTGCGTCGGCATAGTCTCTGGTCTATTTATTTCAGGATGATATGTCTAACCAATGCGAGCAAAATGCAAGAGGATACCATGACGCAGCGCCCCTACCACATAGACGTTATGATTTCGGCCAAGGCAATTGCCGCCAGAATCGAAGATCTGGCCCGCACCATTCGCAAAGAATATCCAGACACAGACAAGCTGGTGGTCATTGGCCTTTTGCGTGGGTCTTTTGTGTTTATCGCTGACTTGGTGCGTGAACTTGATATGAATGTAGAAGTGGATTTTCTGGAAGTATCATCCTATGGTGACGGCATGGAAAGTTCACGAAATGTAAAAATATTCAAAGACTTACGCGGCGACATTGAAGGACGTGATGTACTGGTGGTCGAAGATATCGTCGACACAGGCCACACACTGACATCGGTGATGGACTTGCTACGCTCGCGCCATCCCCGCAAGATTGAAACCATCGCTTTGCTCGACAAACCCGTGCGACGTGAAGTTGATTTCAAGGCCACATGGACAGGATTTGAAATTCCTGATGCATTTGTGGTCGGCTATGGAATCGATTTTGCACAAGCCAACCGCAATCTGCCTTATATTGGCACTGTAGTGTTTGACGATGACGAGACAGCATAGGGCAAACCCATGAATCCCATGTGGTTGATACGCGCCAAACGCTGGGCTCAGCATCCGCCATCTGTGACGCGGATCAAACTGGTGTTTGGCGTTATTTTGGTCTGTCTCATTCTGGTTGGTATCGAAAAAACGATCGGTGTGCCCGATTGGATGCAGTTGGAACGCACTGGGCGTCACGGCATCCCGCGTTAATTGCCGTATAAATCAGTTCTATAGTGTGCTAGAATTGAACTGCCACGCGACTTTAAGCTGCGGAGACCTCTATGAAAAAAATCGTCACATATGCGTTTGGAACAGTTTTTTTGGGCGCTGCTGTGGCTTGGGTTTTGACGGAACCGCGAGAGACTCCTCCTGATCTATTGGCAAATCTGACGCCCGATTTGGACCGTGGGGCCTATGTTTACACTGCGGGCGGCTGTGCATCGTGTCATGCGGGCAGCGATGGAAATGGCGATTCTTTGACCGGCGGCATGGCGTTTACATCTGATTTTGGCACCTTTTATGCCCCCAACATTTCGCCCGATCCCGAACAAGGCATCGGCAATTGGTCAGCGCTTGATCTGGCCAATGCGATGCTGCACGGCACATCACCTGAGGGCCAGCACTACTACCCTGCGTTTCCTTATGTGTCTTACGCGAAAACCGATCCCGCCGATGTGGTGTCTTTGCATGGATATTTGATGGCCTTGCCCGCGTCATCCGAGCCAAGCAAACCCCATGATGTTGGCTTTCCTTTCAACATACGGCGCAGTCTGGGCGGTTGGAAATTGCTGTTTGGGTCCAGCGCGGGCGATTGGGTGGTCACCGATCCAAACATGACCGAAGAAGACCTAAAGGGACGGTATTTGGTCGAAGCCTTGGCCCATTGTGGCGAATGTCACACACCGCGCAACGCGCTTGGGGCGATGGATAAATCAAAATGGTTGGGCGGCGCGCCAAACCCATCAGGTCGCGGCAAAATCCCCAATATCACACCCGGCACATTGACGTGGTCAGTTGAAGATATCGCTTATTATTTAGAGACGGGTTTCACGCCCGACTTCGATTCCGCAGGCGGACATATGGCGCATGTGGTTGATAATTTTGCTAAACTTGACACAAGCGACCGCGATGCCGTGGCGCAATATTTGAAACGTGTCACGCCAGTTCAGTAAACCAGTTCAGTAAAGCAGGCACTCAATAAAATGCGCGCAGCTTAGCGCAAAACGCCCGTTTGGAACAATTTCACTTTCAAACCGCCATGGGCAATCGGTGCTTCGGTCGGCTTCCATGGCAACCGTGTGGCCTCGGCCAATTGCGTGTCAGACGTGATCATGCCCACACGCCAACCTTTAAATTTTTCACGCATCACATCGCCAAAAGACGCGTAAAGCGCAAACAAGTCTTTCTTTTTACCGATCCGCGCGCCGTAAGGCGGATTGACGATGACCAGACCGGCAGAGCCCTCAGGCCGCTCAAGGTTTGAGACTTGCGTTGGGGTAAAATGACATTGCCCTGCCACCCCTGCCCGCGTCGCGTTGTCTTTGGCGAAGCCAATCACGTTGACGTTGCGATCCGAGCCGTAAAATTGTTGGTCGCTGTTTTGGATCGTCCATGCCTCGCGGATGCGGCGCACGGCGGTTTCATCATAGCTGGCGAGCGATTCAAACGCGAAAGACCGCGCACGACCCGCCATAAAATTGCGTGATATTTCTGCGGCTTCGATGAGAAACGTGCCAGAACCACACATGGGATCAAGCACAGGTTCATCGCCGGTATAACCACATGCGCGCAAGGTCAGCGCAGCCATAGTTTCGCGCATTGGCGCTTTGCCCATGGCTTGTTTGTGGCCGCGTTTGTGCAGACCTTTGCCAGAGGTGTCGATGGAAAAGATCACATTGTTGTCGTCGATCCGCACTTTGATGACGATATCGGCGTCTTCAAGCCCTTCGGCGATTTTTGCGCCGAATTCCTCATGGATTGCGCGCTCAATCCGCTCAACCGCAGCACCTGCGTGATAGATTTTGGATTTCTTGTTGGTGTTGACCTCAACCTTGATTGACAGTTCATTGTCCAAGATTGCTTGGCCCAAAATATCGCCCCAAGGGAATTTACGTGCGCGCTTGTCGAGCTGCGCCAAATGAAAAGCACGAAATTCACCGATACGAGCCAAGACCTTGGAAGGCCCGCGCAGCGTTAAATTGGCACGCCAAACATCGGCCCAATCGCCCTGAATGGTCACGCCGCCGCCCGTGGCAACCGGATTTTTAAACCCTGCCTCAACCACCTCGTCCAGCAAAACATGCTCAAGTCCGGGCACTGTGGACAGGAAAATTTCAAAAATGGGTTGGGTCATGGGAGCCTCGATGCTTGCGGGTCGCGATTGGGGCTTGTGTCATGGGCAATGCGTCATGATCAAGACAAAAGAAAACCAGCGAGAGGCCCCGCTGGTTTTCATGATTGAGTTTTTACGCCTTAGGCCGTTCCGAATTTTTTCAAACGGGCCGCACGCAATTGCGCAAAATCATCGCCCGCGTGATAACTGGACCGCGTCAAAGGCGTGGCGGAAACCATCAAGAACCCTTTATTAAAGGCGGTTTTTTCGTAGGTTTTGAACTCTTCTGGCGTCACGAACCGATCCACAGCGTGGTGTTTTGGCGTGGGCTGCAAATATTGCCCGATGGTCAAAAAATCGATGTCAGCGGCGCGCATGTCTTCCATCACTTGAGTCACCGATTGCTTGTCTTCACCGAGGCCAACCATAATGCCAGATTTGGTAAACATGGTCGGATCAAGCTCTTTAACCCGCTGCAAAAGGCGCAAAGAGTGGAAATACCGCGCACCTGGGCGTACTTCTGGGTAGAGGCCAGGCACGGTTTCCAAGTTGTGGTTGAACACGTCAGGGCGTGCTTCGACCACGATTTCCAGCACTTTAGGGTCGCAGCGAATGAAATCCGGCGTGAGAATTTCAATCGTCGTGTTTGGGGATTTTTTACGAATGGCGCGGATGGTCATAGCGAAATGCTCTGCCCCGCCATCTTCAATATCATCGCGGTCCACAGAGGTGATCACAACGTGATTGAGCCCCAGTTTGGACACGGCATCCGCAACACGCCCCGGTTCAAATACATCTAAATCTTCGGGCGGCTTGCCTGTGGCGATGTTGCAGAATGTACAAGCGCGGGTACAAACCTCGCCCATGATCATCATCGTGGCATGGCCTTGCGACCAACACTCACCGACGTTTGGACAGCCAGCTTCTTCGCAGACAGTTACCAATTTGTTTTCACGCATAATGTCGCGTGTTTCTTTGTACCCTGCAGATGTGGGTGCCTTAACGCGAATCCAAGCGGGTTTTTTTGGCTGGGCGTTATCGGCACGCTTTTGCTTTTCAGGGTGACGCTGGGCTGGAATTTTGAGATCGCGCACGGATTTTTCCCCATATTGAAACGGATTTTCTAGGTTATATCCAAGCTGGACCTCGGGGCAAGAGGATACGTGGTATTGCAGCTATGTTCCCAGTTCAACGCAAAACCGGGGCGTAATGAGGGAAAGTTTTATGTCTAGAAAATTAATCGCCGAAGCACTCGGTACGTTTATTCTTGTTTTCTTCGGCTGTGGCGCAGCTGTCTTTATGGGGGCGCACATCGGAATGATGGGAATCGCGCTTGCTTTTGGCCTGTCGATTGTGGCTGCTGCTTATGGCTTGGGGGCAATTTCTGGCGCACATTTGAACCCCGCCGTGTCGTTGGGAATGGTCACGGCTGGACGCATGTCAGTGAAAGATTTTGTTGGCTACGCGATTGCGCAAGTGATCGGTGCGACCATCGCAGCCTTTGTCATTATGGTGATCGCAAAAGGCGCGCCAGACTATAGTGTTGTGCAAAATGGCTTGGGTCAAAACGGATTTGGCGCAGGATATTTAGGGGAATACACTATAGCTGCGGCGTTGATTTTTGAAATCGTTGCCACATTCGTGTTCGTCACCGTGATTTTGGGCGCAACACAAGACGGCGCACCAGCGGCCTTTGCAGGTCTTGCGATCGGTCTTACTTTGACGGCAATCCACCTTGTCGGCATCAACATCACGGGCGTTTCTGTGAACCCTGCCCGCTCTTTCGGCCCAGCAGTGTTTGTTGGAGGCAAAGCTTTGGCGGACCTGTGGGTCTTTATCGTGGCGCCTTTGGCCGGCGGTGCGTTTGCAGGGGTGATACATGCAATGGGTATCACGCGCGCTGACGTTTAAGGCCACTGTAAAAACTTTATGGAATTGGGCTGGTTGATGTATTCAACTGGCCCTTTTTTTAATCATTTTAGAAACTTATGTAGGCGGACACGGATCTCACACATTTTGCCTCACGCCAGCGATTGAACCCAAAATAGAATCGTTCTAGGTACTGCGCCGACACGTATTTAATCTTGCGATCTCATTCGCATGCAGTCCCTTAGGAGTGATACTATGCAAGCTGGACACAAACTTCCAAACGTCACATTCAAAACCCGTGTGCGCGACGAATCCATCGGCGGCGACAACCCGTTTCGCTGGGAAGACAAAACAACGGATGACTTCTTTGCAGGCAAACGCGTTGTGCTTTTCTCACTTCCAGGTGCATTCACGCCAACATGTTCTACATTCCAATTGCCCGGCTTTGAAAACGGATTTACCGAATTTGCAGACAAAGGCATCGACGCTATTTACTGCATGTCCGTCAACGACAGCTTTGTCATGAACAAATGGGCACAATCGCAGGACTTGAAAAACGTCAATGTTATTCCTGATGGCTCTGGCGAATTCACCCGTCGCATGGGCATGTTGGTCAACAAAGACAACCTTGGTTTTGGTGTGCGCTCATGGCGCTACGCGGCTGTTGTAAAAGACGGCGCTATCGAAGCTTGGTTCGAAGAGCCCGGTTTGGCAGATAACCACAATGAAGACCCATACGGCGTTTCATCCCCTGAAACTGTTTTGGAATACCTCAACAGCGCCAAATAATCGGTCCATCTATGTGACGATTTAGAATTAAAACTGCCCGTGGTCTTAGGATCGCGGGCTTTTTTTCATCTGCACCAATGCTCGATCAAACCACTACCCCAAACAAAAAGGCCCCCGCAAATGCGAAGGCCTTTTCTAGATCAGGAAGATGATGCCTGACATTTATATTGATCCGTTAGCCAATCAGATTGGAGTGTCCCGCCTCGTCAAAGTGGCGTTTAAGACGCTGCAATGCGATGCGCAGCACAACTTTTCCAGAGCGAGCGGACCAGCCCATGCGCTTTTCGGCAAGCTCCATGCCCTCAAGATAACAACAACAGCGCAAGGCAACGTCCCCAAGTCCGGGCCCTAGATCGCTTAAGGCCATCGCCACACGCGCCTTGGCTGGACCAGCCCCATACCCAGAGGCATCTTTTTCAAGAGAACCATACGAAGCGCCATTCAAAAAAGCATCCCACTCTAGCGGGTCTTTGCTGCCCATTTGCGCCAGCTCGAAATCTTCGCGCAAACGTTCCGCTGCGGCCACAAGTTCAGGGGGCAAAAACATCTGACCATCTTTGTCACGGCGACGCGACAGCGTCACCACAGGACTTTCAGCCACATTATAGCGCACCCGTTTTGGTTTGGTCGTTTCTGGATCGGCATCAACCCCAACAGCCCAAACACCACCTTTTGCATTATACGTTGCGGGGGCCTCGGCAAATCCAGCCCGCGCACTTTCATCCGATGCCACCAATTTCTTAAGCGCCGCGCGCCCTGCCGAAGTGATGGTGTAGCGGGTGATTTTGCCTTTTTCTTGCGCACGGATCCAATCTTTCAGCGCCATCGCCTGTGCAATCGGACGATCTAAAACAGCGGTGCGCGTGGTGCGCCCATCGGGCAAATCGCGCACGACAACAGCTTTCTCCATGTCTTTGGCCACAGCAAGACAGGCACCCGGCTCACTCAAACGACGCAAAACCCGGCGCGCTTCGCGCTCGATGGTGGCATCGCAGGGCGGCGAAACCTCAAAAGAGGTCGAAAAGTCTGAATGTTTGCTCATTGATACTGTGTCCTTGGATATTTTGTCTTTTGTCGCTTTGGGGGCGAAAATTCTATCGGTGGAGGCCTGAATGCAGTGACTGAGCGAACTTAGAGCTTCGTCAATCAACGGATCATCGCGCTTTAATTCGATCTTTCGAACTTGGCGCATAACAGTTGACGGGGCACATCCCCCATCACGCGCCAAGGCACGAATGGTGTGCCCGTGCTCAGTATGTTCAAGATAACGCTGGGCCTCTTGTGGCACCCAAGTGGGCAACATGGTGTCTGTGTTCGCGCTGCATTTTCCGTATTCCAACAATCTCGCCCTCTCAGGTCACTGGCAAAAGTTGCGTTCCAAAAACGAACGGCTTTTGGTTAAAATTTCAATTTTGGAAACAATCTTATCATTTAGATAAAATTGTATCGAATCTATCAACAACCTTGGGTTGTTTTGGTTACCTAACCGTTAACCGCCTTATCCTTGCCTCACTTTCGCCACATTCCCTAAACGCCGCAGGAACAGACCGTTCGCAAATTGGAAACAATACGCAACACACGCCTAAGTTGTGCTTATCTCTCGTCACAAGGCTTCACAGCCATTCAGACATCTCGCCACACGGCGAAAACATACAAACGGAGAGTCCCATGACTGACGACAACACACTTCTCGCCACTTTACGCCGCCCAAGCTTGCTGATCCGTGCAGCACGGTTTGGATTGACCGACTATAATCGCACACGTGATTTGAAGCGGATCATGGGGGCTGCCCATGGACTTACGCCAACGCGCGTGATTGATGGCTTGATCGAAAAAGAAGCGCTCTTCGAAGAAACCCGAAAAAAGGGCGATGCCACCTATAGCGTTGCGCGCCACATCGACGTGTTGATCGCCTTGATGGCTGAGGCCCGTTTGCTGCCGCGCGGTCCGCAATCCGTGTAAAATCGGCGCGATATGATGCATCAAACTGCCTTCAACACCTTTTTGCGATGGGTTGGGGGCGGTTTTATGCGTAAGTCGATAGAAAACACGCCCTTGATTGCTCAAACCATCTTGCCTCAGCCCCGCGCCCGTCTTAAACGCTGATCTATGACCAGCACATCCCATGACCGCCTCCTCATCATCGACTTTGGCTCTCAAGTGACGCAGCTTATTGCGCGTCGATTGCGTGAGCTGAGCGTGTATTGTGAAATCCACCCCTATCAGAATGTCACAGATGCATTTTTGGCCGAGTTCGCGCCAAAAGCCGTGATCCTTTCTGGTGGGCCTGACAGCGTGACCCGCGAAGGATCGCCCCGCGCACCACAATCGGTGTTCGAGATGGGCGTGCCTGTTTTGGGCATTTGTTATGGGCAACAAACCATGATGGAACAGCTTGGCGGCAAAGTCGTCAGCGGGCACGGCACCGCCGAATTTGGTCGCGCCTTTGTGACGCCAAACGCCCACAAACTGGACCTGCTCAACGGCTGGTTTGGCAATGACAAAGAACAAGTGTGGATGTCACACGGCGATCACGTGTCGCAAATCGCACCTGGATTTGAGGTCTACGGCACCTCTCCGAATGCGCCATACGCGATCACAGCTGATGCGAGCCGTCATTTTTATGCTGTGCAGTTCCACCCAGAAGTGCACCACACGCCTAACGGCGCGAAACTTTACGAAAACTTCGTCAAAATTGCAGGGTTTTCCGGCGATTGGACAATGGCTGGCTATAAAGACCAAGCGATTGCTGCGATCCGCGAACAGGTTGGCGACAAACAGGTTATCTGTGGCCTGTCTGGCGGCGTAGACTCGTCAGTGACTGCGGTGCTTTTACACGAAGCCATTGGCGAGCAACTGACCTGTGTGTTCGTGGATCACGGATTGTTGCGTCTCAATGAAGCCGACGAAGTCGTGAAAATGTTCCGCGACAATTACAAAATCAAACTGATCCATGCCGACGAAGCTGAATTGTTTCTTGGTGAACTGGATGGTGTTTCCGATCCGGAAACAAAGCGTAAAATCATCGGCAAGCTGTTCATTGATGTGTTCCAGAAATACGCCAATGGCATCGAAGGCGCGGAATTCTTGGCCCAAGGCACGCTTTACCCTGATGTGATCGAATCTGTGTCTTTCTCAGGCGGTCCATCCGTGACCATCAAATCGCACCACAATGTGGGCGGTTTGCCAGAAAAAATGGGCCTGAAACTGGTCGAGCCTTTGCGCGAATTGTTCAAAGACGAAGTGCGCGCGCTGGGTCTTGAACTGGGCTTGCCTGCCTCATTCATCGGGCGGCACCCCTTTCCTGGTCCGGGTCTTGCAATCCGTTGCCCCGGTGAGATCACTCGCGAAAAACTGGCGATTTTGCAGCAAGCAGACGCCGTTTACATCGATCAGATCCGCAAACACGGGTTGTACGATGAAATCTGGCAAGCGTTCGCTGCAATTTTGCCGATGAAAACTGTGGGCGTGATGGGCGATGGACGCACATATGATTACGCCGTAGCGATCCGTGCGGTGACATCTGTGGATGGCATGACCGCCGACACCTACCCGTTTACCCATGAATTTATGGGCGAAACGATGACGCGGATTATCAATGAGGTCAAAGGCGTGAACCGCGTGTTCTACGATCTGACTTCAAAACCACCGGGGACAATCGAGCTCGAGTGATCACCCCCCTTTCAAAAGCGTCCCTCATGGGGCGCTTTTTTCATTAGGCTGCGCAGTTTTTCTCATGGGTTATGCTTGAAAACGTGCACAAAAATGATTGCAGCAGCCCCCGCCGACACGTAGCAAGGTCGGCATGGGAAAAGTATTACTTACAGGCACAATGCGCTGCGACGCAGACGAGGTCGACGCCGTTTTGTCACTGATGGCGAAACATGAACGGCTGTCGCAGGCGGAGTCCGGCTGTTTATCGTTCGAGCTGTGGCAAGATGAACTTGATCCGTGCAGCTTTCACGTCAATGAAGTATTTCGGTCTGAACGCGACTTTGAAGCGCATCAAGAGCGCACGCATTCATCCGACTGGGGCCGCGTGACACGCCATATGCCCCGCGACTTCACCAAGAGCACCGCATGACCCAAGCAGTGCACCCGCTTAAAGCAGCCACGTGGATGACAGGCGCTATTTTCGGATTTTCGTTGCTCGCTATCGCAGGGCGGCAAGTTGGCAAGGGACTTGATACCTTTGAAATAATGACGTTTCGATCCCTGATCGGTATCTTTGTCGTTGTGGCCGTAGCACTGATTTCAGGACGCACACATCAGATCAAAGCCAAGGCGCTGCATCTGCATTTGGGCCGAAACCTAAGCCATTTCACCGGTCAAAACCTTTGGCTTTATGCGCTCACACTTATTCCTTTGGCACAGCTTTTTGCGCTTGAGTTTTCCTATCCGATTTTGGTCGCCATCGGCGCGATCTTGTTTTTAGGCGAAAAAATCAACCGTTTACGGGCGTTTTCTTTTGCCTTTGGCTTTATCGGTATTTTGATTGTCGCACGCCCCTTTGGGGAACAAGGCCTATCCATCGGATTGCTCAGCGCCATTGCCTGTGCTTTTGGCTTTGCCGGATCGGCCTTGTTTACCAAAAAACTCACCCAAACCGCAAATGTGACACTGATTTCGATCTTGTTTTGGCTGTCGTTGATGCAGTTTTTTATGGGGCTTATCTGTGCTGGCTTTGATGGCTCGATAAATCTGCCCACTTTGGCGCAATGGCCATGGATCGCTGTGCTGTGTCTTGCCGGTTTGGCCGCGCACCTGTGCCTCACACAGGCATTGTCATTGGCCCCTGCTTCAATCGTCACGCCGATCGACTTTTTGCGCTTACCGCTGATCGCCGTGGTCGGAATGCTGTTTTATAACGAGGCACTGGACCTTTATGTATTTATCGGAGCTGCCATCATTTTTGCGGCTAACTATATAAATATATGGTCTGAATCTCGACAAAGGCGCATGTGACTTTAAGACCATCAAAGAGAGAAAAGACAATTTGACGCTGCGTCAGAATTGCGCGGTTTCCTGCTCACGTCTAGCCTCAAATGCATAACCAATAAAAACGAGAACGAGCATGAGCTCGTATAGGGATGGAAAAAATGAAAAATACAACTCTTCTTGCAGCAAGCCTTGCTGTTGGAGCTACAGGCGCTTTTGCAGGTGGTATGGATCGCTCAGGGCAATCCATTGCACCCATTTTTGAAGACGGCTCGTATGTTGAATTGAGCTTTGGGTCAATTACGCCAAGCGTATCAGGCACTCTTGGCGTCAGTTCTGGTTCAATGGCGCCATCTTATACCCGCGTTGCGGGTGCATATAAACGCGACCTATCGGATTCCCTTTCAATGGCCTTGATCATCGATCAACCTTTTGGCGCAGATGTCGACTATCCAACGGGCACAGGCTACGCTCTGGCGGGCTCGAAGGCGACCGTGACGACGACAGGTATCACAGCCTTGCTGAGATATAAGTTCAGTGACCGTATTTCGGTTTTGGGCGGCATCAAGCACCTGACATCTCATGGTGAAGTTGAATTGCCCTTTGCTGGATATTCTTTAGACACAACGACAGAAAACGACTGGGGCTATATTCTTGGTGCAGCCTATGAAATTCCAGATATCGCGTTGCGCGCCTCTTTGACTTATAGCTCGGCCACAGACATCGCGTTTACAGCATCTGAAGATTTGACAGGCGTAGGTGCCGCAGACTCGGCACTGGATGTCACGATGCCCCAAACGGTTAATTTCGATTTCCAAACGGGAATTGCGGCAGACACACTTTTGATGTTCTCTGCCCGTTGGGCCGAATGGAGCAGCACCACCATCACCCCAGACTTATATACAACATATGTTGCTACAGGTGACAACTTGGTCGATCATGCTGATGATACAGTGTCCTATAGCCTCGGCATAGGCCGTCGGTTTAACGACAAACTGTCTGGCTCTGTATCCGTTGGGTATGAAGAATCCAAAGGCGGTGTCTCAGGCAACCTCTCGCCAACAGATGGGTACACCTCTATTACGGCTGGTGTTAAATACAAAATCAACGAACAAACGGCTATTTCAGGTGGTGTCTCCTATGTTTGGATCGGCGACACAACCACGGACATCAGCGGCAATGCCACTGATTTCTCTGATAATTCGGCCTTTGGGTTTGGTCTGAAGCTCTCTCACACGTTCTAAACGACACAACACAATCGGTTTTAGGCCTCGCACCAGTGCGGGGCCTTTTTTTATTGGGTCCCCCCCCTGCCCAGACCAACCTATTTCCCTTTAATCAATCAAATTTGGTGATGGGGGTTTGCACAATTTTCGGTTTGCCAAAAACAGCGCGGTACGGCAGGGTCGCGCATCGTTCAAAGGACATCCTATGGCACCGCAAAAGACAATTTCACGCAACGCTTGGTTCGGGCTTATCGCTCTTGGTTTTTTATGGGGCGGCTCGTTCGTATCGATCGAAATCTTGCTGCGCCAATTGCCATTTGAAACATTGGTGGCGTTGCGGATTGGCTGTGCTTCGGTGATCTTATGGGCCTACATCATTTTGCGCGGCCTGCCTGTTCCCAAACTTGGTATGACGTGGGTTTGGTTCGTGATTATCGGAATCGAAAACGTTGCCATGCCTTTTGCATTAATCACTTGGGGGCAACAATATATCCCATCAGGACTTGCGTCGATTTTGAATGCAGCCACAGCCCTGTTTGGCCCTGTTGTCGCAACACTTGTGTTTCGCGATGAACGTTTGGGCGCACGTAAAGCTGTCGGCGTGTTGCTGGGATTTTTGGGCGTGTCCACTGTGATCGGCCTCAGCGCTTTGCACAGTTTCGATCTGCGATCGGCTGGCCAACTTGCCCTTATAGGCTCGTCACTTTGTTATGCATTTGGCGTTGTTTTGTCGCGCCTATTTTTGTCGAATGTTCGCCCTGAAGTCGCCGCCGCGGGCATGCTTTCAGGCGGGTCTGTCGCGATGATCCCCTTGAGCTTATATAAATACGGTATCCCAGATGTGGCGACATACACAGGCGCGACATGGGGCGCTTTGGCCTATATTGCTGTGCTGGCAACGGCTTTGGCCTATCTTATTATGTTTAAAGTGATCAAATCAGCCGGATCTGGAAACACGACTTTGGTGACATTGCTGGTGGCCCCTGTCGGGGTTGTTTTGGGCGCTGTGTTGCTGGGCGAAACCCTATCAGCCAATGTCTATGCAGGCTTTGGGTTGATTGCTGCGGGGCTTTTAATCATCGATGGCCGCGTTGTGCGATTGGTTTTCAAACCACGTTGAACCCATGAAACCCCTTGCTCTGTTTGCCTGCGCATGGCACCCAAGGGGGGCAAGAAAAGGGACGATATATGCGCAAGATATCAGGGGACAACTGGCTGGGCAGTAAAGCCAAAAAGATCATTCTTTTTGGGATGTCTGGACTTGGAAAAACACATATTTCCAATATGTTACGCGAGACAAAGGACTGGTACCACTATTCGGTCGACTACCGTATAGGCACACGGTACTTGGGCGAAGCGATTGACGACAATCTTAAAGCTGAGGCGATGAAGGTGCCTGTTTTGCGCGAACAGCTTTTGTCCGACAGTATTTTCATCAAATCCAATATCTCGTTCAACAACTTGGCGCCTGTGTCGTATTTCCTTGGCAAGCCTGGAAATGAAGCGCTTGGCGGGTTGTCAATTGAAACCTATAAAGACCGCCAAAATGCGTTTAGAGATGCTGAAATTTCAGCGCTTTTGGACACAGGCCACTTTGTTGATCGCGCGCAGAACCTCTACGATTATCCGAATTTCATTTGCGACACAGGCGGGTCCATTTGTGAATGGGTCGATGCGCATGATCCGCATGATCCAATTTTGAAAGCCCTATCCGATCAAGCGCTTTTGGTTTGGATCAAAGGCTCAGAAGATCACACCGAAGAATTGGTTCGCCGCTTTGATCGCGCACCCAAACCTATGGCCTACCAGCCTGAATTTTTGGATGCTATTTGGTCTGAATATTTGCGCGAAAAAGGCGTCTCAAGCGCCGAAGTGAATCCCAACGATTTCATTCGCTACACCTATGCGCGCGCCTTGGCACACCGCCAACCGCGCTACCAAGCGATGGCCGACAACTGGGGCATCACTGTGCGTGCCAAAGATATCGCCAAAGCCCAAACTCCAGAGGCATTTGACGCTGTGATTGCTCACGCGCTTGATCAAGCCGTTACCAGACATTAAGTATTTTCTCCTACACTCACCACTACCCCTTTTTGAAAGTTTAGCCCCATGCCCATCACTCTGCCAGAAACCCTGCCCGCCTTTGACGTTCTGTCGACTGAGGGCGTCATGGTTATGGGACTTGGGCGGGCACAAACGCAAGAAATCCGCCCTTTGCGGATCGCTTTGCTCAATCTGATGCCAAAGAAAATCCAAACTGAAAACCAGTTTGCCCGTTTGATCGGCGCGACTCCGTTGCAGATTGATTTTCAACTGATCCGTATGAGCGAACATCAAACCAAAAACACCGCCGCAGAACATATGGCGCAGTTTTATCGCCCTTTTGATGAGGTGAAAGCCTCGGGTGAAAAGTTTGACGGGCTGATCATTACAGGCGCACCGATTGAACACCTGCCGTTTGATGATGTGACCTATTGGGGCGAACTCAAAGACGTGTTTGACTGGACCCAAACCCATGTGCATTCCACCTTTGGCGTGTGCTGGGGCGGAATGGCGATGATCAACTATTTCCACGGTGTGAAAAAACATATTTTGAAAAACAAAGCCTTTGGCCTGTTTCGGCAAAATAATTTGGCCCCCTCATCGCCCTATTTGCGTGGGTTTTCAGATGAATGCTACATTCCAGTCAGCCGCTGGACCGAAATGCAGATGTCTGAAATTGAGGCAGCCCCCGGTTTGATCCCGCTGCTTGGCTCAGATGAAACTGGGCCTTGTCTTGTGCAAGATCCCGAACACCGTGCGCTGTATATCTTCAACCACTTTGAATATGACACCGACACTTTGCACGAAGAACTGATGCGCGACAAACAAGAGGGCAAACCCATACTTGTGCCCCAGAACTATTATCAAAATGATGATCCATCCTCAAACCCCGTCAACAGATGGCGCTCACATGCGCATCTGCTTTACGGCAACTGGATCAACGAAATCTATCAATCCACCTATTATGATTTGGATAAAATTGGTGGTTAGCGCACTCAGTTTTTTAATCCTTGCGGCGACGATCACCATCGTGCTTGCGCTGCATCGCGGTCAAAAAGCTGAAAAACGAAACCCTCTGCGCGGGGAATTGATCAAAGGTGCCAGCGGCGCGGTCGTGCATGTCGAAACCTATGGACCATCGCGAGCTCAGCCATTGATTTTAATCCATGGCATGTCTGGATCCACCTTTGACATGACGTATTCGCTTGTTCCCGAACTTGAAGATATGTTTCGCATCTACGTGGTGGATCGCCCCGGATTTGGTCATTCCCCCATGCTGCCCTATGGCGAAGACCTTGTGTCGCAAGCCCGCGCCATCCGCGAAGCCGTGTTTGCACGCGACAGTCGCAAACCGATTATCTTGGGACAATCTTACGGCGGTGCGGTCGCGCTTGCCATGGCGCTGGATACGCCAGATGATGTGGCGGCTTTGGTTTTGCTCTCAAGTCCTTCACATGTATGGGACGCGCCACCCGCATTTTTATACCGCGTTTTGACAACGCCAATCGTTGGAAAAATCACGGCATGGCTGATCGCAGCCTATACGCCCAAAAAATACATCAATGCTCAGGTCGAACAGGTTTTCACACCACAATCGGCGCCTGATGGCTATATCGACACGTTTCAACCGATGCGATCTTTGCGCCCCCACACGCTATTGCTGAATGCCCGCCAAAGGGTCAAGCTTAAGGCGCAGTTGGCCAAAATGGCTGAGCGCTATCCAACCATTGGCCTGCCTGTTGAAAGCTTACATGGCACGGCAGATCAGATTGTGCATCACCTAATCCACGCCATTCCTTTGGATGATGAAATGGAAATGAACCGGTTGACGGAACTTGATGGGATTGGGCACATGCCTCACCACTGCGCCTTAGAAGATGTGGAAAATGCAGTGATCCGCGCCGCGGCACGTGCTGCGCTAAATTGACGTTGCGAGATTTCGCCACGTCCATTGCGCTGCCCCAATAAACGGCCCATATTACACAAAACACAGTGAAAAATAACACTCGCGAGGCAGGCTATGACAAATTTACCTTTTGATGGCGAAATTTCTAAGTATTTCGAAAAAGACGCCCCTGCAGATATCCGCGATGCGATTGAAGATGGCGAAAAAAAAGACATCCTAGCTCCAAGCTATCCCTATGACACTTGGATGAAAAAATCTGACTATGAAGACGAAATGGAAGAGCTTCAGCGCGAGCTGGTTAAGATGCTGTGCGATGTTAACACCACAGGAAAGCGTATTGTTGTGGTGTTTGAGGGCCGCGATGCTGCGGGAAAAGGTGGCACGATCAAGCGGTTCCGCGAAAACCTAAACCCACGCTCTGCCCGTGTTGTTGCACTGTCAAAACCCAATGAGCGCGAACGTGGAGAATGGTACTTTCAGCGTTATATCAAACACCTACCGTCCGAAGGTGAAGTCGTTTTGTTCGACCGCTCGTGGTATAATCGCGGTGTTGTCGAAAAGGTTTTTGGGTTTTGTGACGACGCGCAGCGCGAACACTTTTTCACACAACTACAGCCCTTTGAACAGATGCTAGTCGATGACGGGATTCAGCTTTTCAAAATCTGGCTCAATGTCGGACGTGCCGAACAGTTGCGCCGTTTTTTGGCCCGCGAAAAAGACCCTTTGAAACACTGGAAATTGTCCGACATTGACGTCAAAGGCCTATCCAAATGGGACGCCTATACGGATGCGATCACCGAAACGCTGGACCGTTCACACAGCGATAGCGCGCCGTGGACCGTCGTGCGCTCTGACGACAAATATCGCGCGCGTCTCAATGCGATCCGCGCCGTTTTGAGCCAGATAGATTACAAAGGCAAAGACAAAAAAGTGGCTTGTGCCGCCGACAAAAAAATCACGGGCGGCCCTGATATGCTGGACACGGGGTCTGAAACCTAATGACAAAGCGTGGCTATCATCACGGCAATTTGCGCCAAGCCCTTGTGGATGCGGCTCTGACTTTGATTGAGGCCAAGGGACCAACGGGGTTCACGTTGTCTGAGGCCGCAAAAACCGCTGGCGTCACTCCTGCTGCGGTATATCGCCACTTTGAAGGCCGCGAAGATTTGATCGCCGAAATTGCGCGTCAGGGCTATGAGGTCTTTGCCGACCTGCTGGAATACGCCTATGAAAAAGGTCAGCCCTCTGATCGGGCAGCGTTTGAAGCCACAGGACGCGCTTATTTGGCGTTTGCTCGCAAATATCCCGGGCATTATGTGGCGATGTTTGAAAGCGGTATTTCTATTCAGCGCACGCCTGAGCTGTATCAAGTGTCATCGCGCGCGCTGGGGGTTTTGGAAAAGTCCGCTGAGAAATTATCCCAGCACATTCCCGTAGATCGCCGCCCGCCGCCCCAAATGTTTGCCGCGCATATTTGGGCGATGAGCCATGGTGTTGTCGAACTGTTTGCCCGTAATTCACCCGGCACCAAAAGCCCCTTCCCGCCCGAAGATTTGCTGGAAACGGGCATCGGAATTTATTTACGCGGGCTTGGTCTTATTCCTGCAGATGAGTAATAAGTGCATAAATTTCGCTTGATCACGTCGTTGAACTGACACACAAGACTGCGCATTCTAAAGAAACAAAGTATTGCCTTATGTCTTGGTCCGAAATTATTACATTCGCTTTTATTGCCTCTTTGTTGGTCATGTCTCCGGGCCCCAACGGTGTGTTGATCGCAAAGACCGTGCCAACCTCTGGGCGGGCCGCAGGTTTTGCCAACGTGTTGGGGTTTGTGGCGGCCTTTTATGTACACGGCACTTTGTCGGTGCTCGGCATTTCCGTCATCTTGGTGCATTCGGCCACGGCTTTTACCATCGTGAAATACCTCGGGGCAGCTTACCTGTGCTGGACCGGGATCAAAGCACTCGCGACTGCATTTAAAGGCATTGAAAACAGCCAAAAGATCAGCCCCGCGAAAAATAGCAGAACCTTGCCAAAAGCTTTCGTGGAAGGCTTTTTGACAAATGCACTGAATCCCAAGGTATCGATGTTTTACTTGGCGGCGTTTCCACAATTCATCACGATCGGCGAGACGACTGCCGCAGCATCATTCCTGCTTGTGTTCATTCATTCAATGATCAACGCAATTTGGTTCAGTGCAATGGTTGTTTTGTTTGCGAGACTGACAAAGGCCGCGCGTAGTGGCAATTTTCAACGTTGGATCAAAGGTATAACTGGTGTGGTGTTTATTGGGTTTGGTCTAAAGCTTGCCAGCTACCGGCCCAACGTCTGATAGCACACCACAGTTTTCACTGCTTTGGCCAATTCAACATATGAGACGCAACAAAAAAGGGCCGCCCTGAGGCAGCCCTTTGAAATTTTGTATGCACCAAGATCCAAAGATCTTGGACAAAGCGATTAACGCTTTGAGAACTGGAAAGAACGACGCGCTTTGCGGCGGCCGAATTTTTTACGCTCAACAACGCGAGAGTCGCGTGTGAGGAAGCCAGCTGCTTTCAAAGCGCCGCGCAACTCAGGTGTGTAGAGTTGGAGAGCTTTGGAAATGCCGTGCTTAACCGCACCAGCTTGACCGGACAGACCGCCACCTTTGACTGTTGCGAAGACGTCGAATTCGCCTTCAACACCAGCAACGGAGAATGGTTGACGCAAGATCATTTGCAGCACTGGGCGTGCAAAGTATTTGTCTTGGTCTTTGCCGTTTACGATCACTTTACCTGAACCAGGTTTGATCCAAACGCGCGCAACTGCATCTTTACGTTTGCCAGTTGCGTAAGCGCGACCAAGCGCGTCACGTACTGGTTCTGGAAGTGCTTTAACTTCTACAACTGTTTCACCAGCAACGTCGTTAAGCTCTTCCAATGATTTGATTTCATCAGTCATGATTATGCGCTCCGAGTGTTTTTAGAGTTCATTGACTTAACGTCCAGAACTGAAGGGTTCTGAGCTTCGTGTGGGTGCTCTGTGCCAGCGTATACACGCAGGTTCGTCATTTGCTGACGGGACAGTTTGCCACCTGGAAGCATGCGCTGAACAGCTTTGATCACAACGCGCTCAGGGTGTTTGCCCTCGAGGATTTGTTCCATAGAACGCTGTTTGATGCCACCTGGGTGACCAGTGTGCCAGTAGAACAGTTTGTCAGTACGTTTTTTACCTGTCAGCTGAATTTTGTCAGCGTTCACGATAATAACGTTGTCACCCATATCCATGGATGGCGTGAATGTGGCTTTGTGTTTGCCACGAAGACGCATAGCGACGATAGATGCAAGACGGCCAAGAACAACGCCTTCAGCGTCGATGATGATCCATTTCTTGTCTATGTCCGCAGGCGTAACGGAGAAAGTTTTCATAGGACTACCCTTAAAAGGTCGAGAATTCAGATTGGGGTGTTCTATAGGTTTGTGTGGCGCAGTCAAGACAGCAAAAATACAATTAATCATTCAATAACAACACGTTATAAAATAGGTATTATTTTACCCCACAAAACAGGACTTCACATCACTGACTTGCACGTTCTTTTTGTCATATTTGCAAACACCACAGTGAAAACTCCCCTAAACCTTTCTTCAATAAGATCGCATAGAGCTGGTGACATGCAGATCGCACAGTATACAGGCATACGCGACGAAAACTTGGTATACCAAGGTATACACACTTCACAACACCGCTCAACTTGGTTACAAAACCCACAACACCCCAGACTTTTTTAGGAGCCTTTCGATGAAGAAGATCAAGGTAGACAATCCCATCGTAGAGATGGACGGCGACGAGATGACACGCATCATCTGGCAGTTCATCAAAGACAAGCTGATCCTGCCCTATCTCGATCTAGAGCTGCTCTATTACGATCTTGGGATTGAAGAGCGTGATCGCACCGAAGATCAGATCACCATCGACGCGGCAATGAAAACCAAAGAAGTTGGTGTTGCGGTCAAATGTGCGACCATCACGCCAGATGAGGATCGCGTTAAAGAATTCGGTCTGAAAAAGATGTGGAAATCGCCCAACGGCACCATCCGCAACATTTTGGGCGGCGTTGTGTTTCGCCAGCCTATCATCTGCCAAAACGTACCGCGCCTTGTGCCCGGTTGGTCTGATCCCATCGTGATCGGGCGTCATGCGTTTGGCGACCAATATAAAGCCACCGATTTTCAATTCCCGGGCGCTGGCAAACTGACGATGAAATTTGAGGGCGTCGATGGCACGATCATTGAACGCGAAGTTTACGATGCGCCGTCTGCTGGTGTGTATCAAGCAATGTACAACCTTGATGACAGCATCCGTGACTTTGCGCGTGCGTCTTTGAACTATGGGCTCAACCTTGGCTGGCCTGTGTATTTGTCTACCAAAAACACCATCCTCAAAGCCTATGACGGGCGCTTCAAAGACCTGTTCCAAGAGATTTTCGAGGCAGAATTCGAAGAGCAGTTCAAAGAAGCTGGCATCTGGTACGAGCACCGCTTGATCGATGACATGGTCGCCTGCTGCATGAAATGGAACGGCAAGTTTGTCTGGGCCTGTAAAAACTATGACGGCGATGTGCAGTCAGACACAGTGGCCCAAGGGTTCGGTTCGCTCGGCTTGATGACATCACAATTGATGACACCAGACGGCAAGATTGTCGAAGCAGAAGCGGCCCATGGCACAGTGACCCGTCACTACCGCCAGCACCAAAAAGGCGAAGCGACATCAACCAATTCCATCGCATCCATCTACGCGTGGACTGGGGGCCTAAAACACCGCGCCAAACTCGATAGCAACACCGAATTGATGCATTTTGTTGAGACTTTGGAAAAAGTGATCGTCGATACTGTCGAAAGCGGTTTCATGACCAAAGACCTTGCTCTGTTGGTCGGGCCAGATCAAAAATGGCTGACAACGATTGGGTTCTTGGAAAAAATCGAAGAAAACCTCAACGCGGCACTGGTAAACTAATCAAGCCTACAACGTCTAAGAACATCAGGCCGCGGCGCAAGCTGCGGCCTTTTTTATGCGCCATAGATGTTTGGTACGCCACTCTATAAGCTTGAAATTATGCGTGCCGTCGCGCTACACACGCACCTAGGCGCGACCCATTCCGGGGCGCTATGTCCATCTTTGAAAAGAGACACTTATGACCACTTCCCCTCTAGATTCTTTTATGTCCGGTGCTTTGCACCCCATCTTTGGCCTTGATCACATCCTTGCAATGGTTGTTGTTGGCGTCTGGGCTTTGCAAATTGGCGGACGTGCCATTTGGGCTGTGCCCTTGGGTTTTGTCACCACCATGGCGTTTGGTTTTGTCGCTGCCCGCGCAGGTGTCAGCTTGCCTTTTGTTGAACCTATTATCGTGATTTCAAGCATCGTTCTTGGGCTCTGCGCTTTGTTTGTGCTGCGCCTTTATGTGCCGTTTGCCATCGCACTTGCCGGTTTTTTTGGCCTATTTCACGGTCATGCCCATGGGGCCGAACTTGGCAATGCCACGCCCCTCGCCTTTGGGATTGGGTTTGTATTAGTCACCGCCACGCTACATGCGCTTGGTATCTTGATGGCCCAATATATGAAACGCGTCAGTGAAAATGCACCCCGCATTCTGGGCGGCTTTTCCGCGCTCTTAGGCCTGTCTTTACTCTTTGGCTGAATTTGAACAGTTTGAACGGGCTATTTCATAGGTCGTTCAAATTTTATCGAAAACATCTGCGTATTCGGCCATGTTTTCGATGTAATATTTAGATGCAATTTTATCTGTTAGCTTGGTTTTAAATCTCCTAACCCCATGTTCTGCCTAAGATCACGGAAGACAGAAGGTTTCCCGCTATGCAGATTTCCAATGCCTATTCTCAGGCTGCCCAAACCGCGTCATCCGCCACACGACATGGCGAATCGTCTGCGCAAGATGCGTCCACTAACACACAGAACCGCAACACCACAGATGTCCAATCGTCCAAACGCGCGGTGTCATCTGATGCTGTTTTTGCCAAACATGACCTCACAGACATTTCCCCTCGCGATGTTGATAAAATGGCCAAAGAATTACGTGCCTCGGGGTATGATGATGTGGGTTTTATTCTTGGGCTTGAAACCCGCGGCGAAAAGTGGCGATCTCATATGACAGAAACGCTCAATGATGCGGGCTACGAATTTGACCCCAATTATGACCCGACCCGCCCGACAGACGTGATTGCATCCGTCAAAGAGCAATTGGACATGTCACATCGGTTTGGTGATCCGACCGAATATCTCAGTGATCAATTGTCAAAGATGGAGCGCGCCAACGCGCAAGCCCATCCCCAAACTGCGCCAACAGGTACATCATCGCAATTGGCGCAAACCTTGGTATTGTTTCAAGCACAGCGTATTTGGGTCGAATAAAGACAGCAGAACGAACCTATGATGTATTTCGCAGGTAACCTGATCATCTGCCGTTTTTTCGAGCAAATGCGGTGAAACTGGTGCGTGACTCCAATCAGGCTAGACAGGTCAATATTGCTGCCCTATATGTAACAATATGCCAGCACCTCATCCCCTTCCCGAAAATCCCCCCAAGCATACGCTTATTGAAGATGTCCAAGGGCTCGCCATTGCATTGGTGACCACAGCCATTGGCCTGAGCTTCATATCGAACCTTGGATTTTTGACGGGCCAAACAGCGGGGCTTGCCCTGATCATTTCCTATCTCACAGGCCTGTCATTTTCATGGGCCTTTTGGCTGATCAACATTCCATTCTATGTGCTTGCTTACTTTCGTATGGGCAAAGAGTTCACAATCAAATCCACGATATCCGTCACGCTTTTGTCGATCATGATGGCTTATATTCCACCCCTCATGACCTTTGAAACGCTCAATCCGATCTTTGGCACCATCGCTTTTGGTGTCTTAACGGGCTTTGGGTTGCTCGGCGTTTTTCGTCACAAATCGTCATTGGGGGGCTTGGGGGTCTTGGCGTTGATCGCGCAGGATCACTTTGGCATCCGTGCGGGCCTTGTGCAGATCGCCTTTGATGTGGTGCTTTTCACCGTTGCTTTCTTTTTGTTTGACGCGCATGTGGTGTTGTATTCGCTGTTTGGAGCTTTGATTTTGAACGGCGTTATCGCGTTTAACCACAGACGCGACATCTATATCGCGAGTTAATCTAGTGCAGAATTGAGCCTTAAGTCCTATGTCCAAATCAGAGAAAAGCCCGACCAAACATACCCTTTTTGAAGACGCCCAAGCCTTTGTCTATGGAACGGCGATATGCGCGTTGGCTTTGGTCATGCTCAAATCCTTGGGCTTGGTGACAGGACAAACAGCGGGCCTTGCCCTGTTGATTTCATACATCATCGACGCGCCTTTTGGTTGGGTCTTTTTCGCTGTAAACATTCCGTTTTACTGGTTTGGTTACAAGCGGATGGGCAAAAAATTTATGGTGAAAACTTTTGCCTGCGTCGCGTTGATTTCGCTGTTTGCAGAGGTTTTCCCTATGCTAATCTCGTTTGACCACCTCAACCCTGCCTTTGGCGCAGTGATGGTCGGTTTCATGAGTGCCTCAGGGCTGATGGCGATCATTCGTCACGGAGGCTCGCTTGGGGGCATTGGGATTTTGGCACTCTACGTGCAGGACGCGACCCAGTTTAAAGCTGGCTATGTCCAATTGATTTTTGATGCCTGCCTTTTTGCCGTCGCTGCATTTTTCATGCCATTACCGCTTGTTGCCTATTCGCTTTTGGGCGCGGCTGTGGTCAATATGGTGATCGCCATCAATCACCGCCGTGATCGTTATATCGCGACCTGAAGTGGCCCTAAACATACATTGAGGGCCAAACTTATTGCTCGGCCGCCAATTTTTTGATTGTTTCGATCCGCTCGGCATTTGACGGATGGGTCGACATCCATTCAGGACCACTCTCACCATAATCTTCGGTCAGTTGTTCAAAGAATTCCGCCAAAGCCGCAGGATCATAACCCGCAGCATGTGAAGTTTTGATCCCGATCACATCTGCCGACGCTTCGTGATCGCGCGAATAGGCCAAAGACGCCAAGGCACTGCCTTCAAGCAGAACGTCCTCCAAAATAGGGCCAACATCCCCTGCCATCATGGCAATCAGCACATAAACGGACAAAGAACGATACAGCTGGCGCAAAGAATGGCGTTCGGACACGTGGGCTAGTTCATGCCCCAAAATGCCTGCAATGATGTTGGGATCGTTGAAATCGTTCACCAAGGCGTCCGTCACCACGACGGTCCCACCGGGCAAAGCAAAGGCATTGGGTCCGATCACATCGGCCTTGCGAAATTCAAGCGTGTAATCGCCGTACGGCGCATAAGGGGCGTGGTCTTTGATAGCCGCAAATATATCACGCACCATGTCTTGGTCGGATTGTGATAACTCTGTCGGTGCTGTCAAAAACCGGTCCATGGCGGCAAGGTTGCCTGTATCGATGGTTGAGACAAAACCGGTCGGGGTCAGCGCGATCGCACCGGCAACCAAGATATCCAAGCCCCATTTCCAGATGATCAACACCCCAATCAAACAGCCTGCGACAACCGCGAACAACCGCGGGTGCCACACCTCAAGGCTGGACAGCCAGTCATCATCAGAGGGACCAAGCAACAGTTCGACGCCTTGAATGTCATCTGTGTCAAATGTCCAAGCCGTGCCAAATGTCATCAAACACGGCCCGCCTGAAATGCGTTCGCGTTCGCTAGGCGCACCTGTGCAAAGCGTTTCACCTGCTTGATCGACAAGCCTAAGTCCCTGCGCATCTCGCAAAAGTCGCGCAGAAACGCGGGTCGACAGCTGCGCTGCATAAGCGTAGCCATCCACAGCGCCAAAATTGTTTTGTCCGTAATGATTAGAGGGCAAAGTCAACGTCTATCCCTTCGAAATCGGTGAAAGCATCCCCAAGAGCAGAGACTTTTTCTTGCTCTTCGCCGACGATCCCATCCATGGATCCTTCAACGGTGATATAAGTGCTTGCCGCCATATACCGTGCCATGCGCACACGCGCCCATGGGTGCATCAGGCCAATCGTGACGACAACGATGGCTGCATTGGACAAAGCGATCCACAACAGTTTTGCTGGCTTAACGACCGATGTGAAACTGTGCCCGCCAGCCACAGACGCGCCCGCATAAACAGCGTTGCGCAAATAGGCTTGATAGATATAGCCCGCAGGTAAGATGGCGATCAAAATCAACACAGAAAAAAGCCCCATACCGATGATGTGTCCAATCCCCAGATCATTCCCGTCAGCTTCAGCTGATAGCAAATCTAACATGACCGCTGGCGAACCAAAGATCATAGCGGCCACGACAACAATGCCCACAACTGAAATACCCACCACCCAAGCGACAGCCAACAAAAACGCTTTGTAAAACGGGCCGACTTTGCTGTCGAACGCGAACTGTGCAGTGCCATAACGATGACGCGACACATAATACCTATGCTGGGCGCGCGATACGAACGGCATTGTCAGATACAGCGTGAGCAATGAAAGGAACGGATACACAAAATACACCAAAACAGCGCGCCAATACGATCCAGTAAACCCGAAACGTATGCCTGAAAAACTGGTCATCCGCGCGTTAAACGCGATCGAGCGGTTGATCAGGTAAGGCACCGCAAACATAAAGGCCACGAACAAAGCGCCACCGACAATGGGGGCAATAGAAAACAAAACGTTCATAGCAATATAACCTCCCCCAACAATCAATCGACCGATCAAAATTTGCTTGCCTGTCGCATGATAATCAAACCTGCGCCCATCTATCGACGTGTTTTGCGCAAAATACTTTTTGGTACGGACCTTGGCCCATGCGGAATAAATACCGAATGTAACGATTGTTAGAAGAAGATTGACGATCCAAATCCCAAAATAGGTTTGCGCATTGCCCTTAAACTGAACTTGAAATGTCTCACTCGTATCCATCAACTCACTGCCTTTAGCTAAAATTTTGGGCACACTCCCCCAAGTTGCACAAGAATGCAATTACACAAACAGCAGTTTCATTGGCCTATTCATCAATTCAGGCTGGCCTTTTGGTCTTTCAAAGGCTATGCCGCGCGCAACCCCTATGGATTAAAAGAAAGACCAAGCATGGATCTTCGCAACATTGCTATCATTGCCCACGTTGACCACGGCAAAACGACCCTCGTTGACGAGCTGCTCAAACAGTCCGGCACATACCGCACAAACCAAGCGACAACTGAGCGCGCTATGGACAGCAACGACTTGGAACGCGAGCGCGGGATCACCATCCTTGCCAAAGCGACATCCGTCGAGTGGAAAGGCCACCGTATCAACATCATCGATACACCAGGTCACGCCGACTTTGGTGGCGAAGTGGAACGTATTCTGTCCATGGTCGACGGTGTTGTGTTGCTCGTGGATGCCGCAGAAGGCCCCATGCCACAAACCAAATTCGTGACATCTAAAGCACTTGCTTTGGGCCTGCGTCCGATTGTTGTTTTGAACAAAGTCGACAAACCAGACGCAGAACCTGATCGCGCGCTGGACGAGTGTTTTGACCTGTTTGGCTCACTTGACGCAAACGACGATCAACTTGATTTCCCACACTTGTACGCGTCTGGTCGTTCTGGCTGGTGTGACAACGAACTGGACGGTCCACGCAAAGATTTGTCCGCGTTGTTTGATCTTGTCATCAACCACGTCCCTGCCCCTAAGCAGTTGAAACAACGTGACGAAGCGTTCTCAATGCTCGCCACAACTTTGGGCGCTGATCCATTCCTCGGTCGTATTCTAACGGGCCGTGTTGAAACAGGCACGCTCAAAACTGGCGCAACAGTGCAAGCACTGACACGCAACGGCCAAAAAATTGAGCAATTCCAGATCAAGAAAATCCAAGCGTTCCGCGGCCTTGGCATGCAAGACATCGAAGAAGCTGTTGCAGGCGACATCGTTTCTGTTGCTGGCATGAGCAAAGCGACTGTTTCCGACACATTGTGTGCCTTGGAAATTGAGAAACCACTCGAAGCACAACCAATCGATCCGCCAACCATCACAGTGACCTTTGGTATCAACGACAGCCCGCTTGCTGGCCGCGATGGTAAAAAAGTTCAGTCCCGCATCATCCGTGACCGTTTGATGAAAGAAGCTGAAGTGAACGTGGCGATAAAAGTCACTGACTCAGCTGGTGGTGACTCGTTCGAAGTTGCCGGTCGTGGCGAGCTTCAAATGGGTGTTTTGATTGAAAACATGCGTCGCGAAGGCTTTGAGCTGTCCATCTCGCGCCCACAGGTTTTGATCCGCAACATCGATGGCGTCAAAATGGAGCCAATCGAAGAAGTCACTATTGACGTGGATGACGAATACTCTGGTGCTGTGATTGAAAAACTCACAGGCGCACGCAAGGGTGATTTGGCCGAGATGCGCCAGCAAAACGGCAAAACACGCATCATCGCGAATGTTCCGTCCCGTGGCCTCATCGGCTACCACGGCGAGTTCTTAACTGATACGCGCGGCACTGGCGTTTTGAACCGTGTGTTCCTCGAATGGGCGCCACACAAAGGTCACATCCCAGGCCGCCGCGCTGGTGTTTTGATCTCTATGGATGCAGGTAAAGCCGTTTCCTACGCCATGTGGAAATTGGAAGATCGTGGTTTCTTCTTTATCAGCCCACAAGAAGACGTGTACCAAGGCATGATCATCGGTCAGCACTCACGTGAAAACGATCTCGAAGTGAACCCTCTCAAAGGTAAGCAGCTCACCAACGTTCGTGCCTCTGGTACAGATGAAGCGGTGAAACTGACTACACCCGTGAAATTGTCTCTTGAGCAAGCGATTGCCTACATTGATGACGATGAACTGGTTGAGGTTACACCAAACGCGATCCGCTTGCGCAAGCGCTTCCTTGATCCAGTGGATCGTAAGCGCCAAGGCAAATCTGGCAAATAAGCCATTCTAAATAAATAACAAACGCCCGCTGAAAACAGCGGGCGTTTTGCGTTTTAGAGTCTCATTACGACGTCAAACGGCGAGATCAAACACCATAATGCCATCCCCACCACCCTCACAAATAGCCACCAAATCACCGCCAGCCGCGATATGATCGGGATGCACAGCATAGGCTTCAAGCGCGGATTGGCTGTCGAACTTCATGACAAACCCATGAGTAAACTTTTGCGATTTGTGCTCTAAATCAATATTAGGCCCCGTCTGAAATGATAAAAGCCCGTCACAAACTGTGACGAGCTTTTCCAATTTGGCGAAAACCGCATCGATCTTTTTCTGTTCAGTCTCTGCACGTATAGCACAGTAGACAGAATGAATAATCATATGCCGTGTCCTTTTTGTTTAATCAGAGGTCTCAATCACCATCAACTCGCGCGTTGACGCGCCGCGCGCAAAATCGAGTGCTTCTTGATATTCTGGTGAGTTATAGCATGCCACAGCCGTATCCAAATCTGGAAACTTAGCCACAACATTGCGGGGCCGTTCACGCCCTTCAAGCTGCACAAAACGTGCCGCTCGCGCGATGAATTCACCGCCATGTTTCGCGATCGCCGGCCCTGCCAACGCTGCGTATTTGCCGTAAGCTTCCTCGTCGGTCACCGTGACATTTGCAATCCAAAGTGCGCCCATTTTTAGCCCTCCAAGACCTTGGATGCGGCTGCAATAGCCTCATCCGCACCAGAAATATCCTTACCACCGCCTTGCGCCATGCTGGGGCGACCACCGCCACCTTTGCCGCCAAGTGGGACAACTGCCGCTTTGAGAATATCAACAGCAGACAGGGTTTCAATAAGATCGTCTGTGACCCCAGTGGCCACAGCCACTTTGCCGTCATCCTCAGAAATCAGCAAAACAGCGCCCGATCCAAGGTTATCTTTGTGAGCATCAATCAACCCGCGAAGATCTTTGCCGCTCACACCAGACAAAACTTGCGCGATGAATTTAATACCATTGATTTCAATAACATCCGCAGCACCATCCCCAGACATCGCAAGCTCTTTTTTCAGATTTGCGACCTCTTGTTCAAGTCGTTTACGCTCATCCGCCAAAGCTTTGACACGATCCACGACACCGCCGATTGGCGTTTTGAGCAAAGCTGCGATTTGAACTCCACGATCAGCCTCAGCAGCCAAGTGATCAAGCGCGGCTTGCCCCGTCAACGCCTCAATCCGGCGCACGCCAGCTGATGATGCTTGGTCGCCAAGCACCACACAGGCGCCGATATCACCGGTGCGTTTGACATGGGTCCCGCCGCAAAGTTCCAGCGAATAGGTTTTGCCATCATGGCCCTTACCCGTGTCAGCCTTGCCCATAGAAACAACGCGCACTTCGTCGCCGTATTTTTCACCAAACTGCGCCTGCGCACCGATGCTACGAGCATCATCTGGGGTCATAATGCGGGTTTCGACAGGGGTATTTTGGCGGATAAACGCGTTTACATCGCTGTCCACTTTTGCCAATTCTTCTGGCGTCAAACCTTTGTTATGCGAGAAATCAAACCGCAAACGATCTGGCGCATTCAACGACCCGCGCTGTGCGACGTGATCGCCCAAGGCAACGCGCAACGCTTCGTGTAGCAAATGCGTGGCAGAGTGATTGGCGCGGATGGCTGAGCGACGTGCACTGTCCACAGTCAGTTCGGCAGATGCACCGGTTTTAATCGTGCCCACTGTGATTTTCGCCATGTGGATAAAGACGCCAGCCACCTTTTTGGTGTCTGTGATCTCGGCCACACCGCCGGACACACGAATGATACCGCTGTCGCCAACCTGACCACCGCTTTCGCCGTAGAATGGCGTTTGGTTCACCACGATTGAGACCTCGTCGCCAGACGTGGCTGATGTCACTACAGCCCCATCTTTGACCAAGGTCAAAACCTGACCTTCGGCCACCTCGGTGTCGTAGCCTAGGAATTCGGTGACGCCGTGTTCTTCGGCCACTTCGAACCAGATGGTTGCATCCGCAGTTGCACCGGAACCAGACCAAGCCGCGCGGGCTTTGGCTTTTTGTTCGGCCATGGCGGTATCAAAGCCATCTGTGTCGACTTCAAGTCCCTTTTCGCGCAAAGCATCTTGGGTCAAATCAAGCGGAAATCCGTAAGTGTCGTAAAGTTTAAAGGCGGATGCACCAGGTAACTTTGAGCCCTCAGGCAAACCGCTGAGTTCGTCATCCAACAGGCGCAAACCACGATCTAGCGTTGTTTTAAAACGGGTTTCTTCGAGCTTAAGCGTCTCCTCGATCATAGCTTGGCCGTGACGTAGCTCTGGATAGGCCTCGCCCATTTGTGTCACTAACGCAGGTACAAGTTGGTGCATCACGGGATCTTTGGCACCCAAAAGATGCGCATGACGCATGGCACGACGCATGATACGGCGCAGCACATAACCGCGGCCCTCGTTTGACGGCATCACACCATCGGCGATCAAGAATGAAGTCGACCGCAGGTGGTCTGCAATCACACGGTGATGCACGTTTTGATCACCGAAAGGATCAGAATGGGTGGCATGAGCGGACGCTTCGATCAGCGCTTTCATCATGTCCGTGTCGTAGTTGTCATGGCTGCCCTGCAAGAGCGCGGCAATGCGTTCCAGCCCCATACCAGTGTCGATGGACTGCATTTTAAGATCGACCATAGAGCCATCTGCAAAGCGTTCGTTTTGCATAAAAACGATGTTCCAGATTTCGATAAAACGATCGCCGTCTTCCTCGGGCGATCCGGGAGGTCCCCCCCAGATATGTGCGCCGTGATCATAGAAAATTTCAGTACAGGGACCACATGGTCCCGTGTCGCCCATTTGCCAAAAGTTGTCAGAGGTGGCGATCCGAATGATCCGGCTTTCCGGCACTCCGAGTTTTTTCCAAATATTGTAGGCTTCATCATCGGTATGATAGACCGTGACAGTTAGTTTCTCAGCAGGAATGGAAAAATCTTTGGTGATCAGATTCCATGCAAATGCGATGGCGTCTTCCTTGAAATAATCCCCAAAGGAAAAGTTTCCGAGCATTTCAAAGAATGTGTGGTGACGCGCAGTGTAGCCCACGTTGTCGAGATCATTGTGTTTACCGCCAGCACGTACACATTTTTGCGCCGAGGTCGCCCGCACATAGTCGCGTTTTTCAACACCTGTGAAACAGTTTTTAAACTGAACCATGCCCGAATTAACGAACATCAAGGTTGGATCATTGCGCGGCACCAGCGGAGAGCTGTCCACGATTGTGTGATCATTTTTCTCGAAATAGTTCAAAAAGGTGGAGCGAATATCGTTGACACTTGGCATGTTTGGCTCTTCTCGCAGGCTGGTTTGCGGTTGTTCCCAAAGGGTTTACCCAAGCCAGTCAGGCCTGTCCATGGCAAGCTGCGCTCTAGATCACCTAAACACCAAAGAATAAGGGCCACAGCACAGATGCCGCGGCCCTTTAAATGGTCAAATCAAGGTGCTTTATTCGTCGTCAAGCACGTCAGATTTGTCGGAGGCATCGCCCATGTCGAAATCAAGACCATGAGAGGCGCGAATTTTATCTTCGATTTCCAAAGCCATCTGTTTGTTATCACGCAAGAATTTCTTAGCGTTTTCACGCCCTTGCCCAATACGTTCATCGCCATAGGAATACCAAGAGCCGGATTTATCGACAACGCCACCTTTGACGCCCAAATCCAAAAGCTCACCAGTTTTGGAAATACCTTCGCCGTACATGATGTCAAATTCGACCACTTTAAACGGTGGAGCAACTTTGTTTTTCACGACTTTAACGCGCGTTTCATTGCCGACAATTTCGTCGCGATCTTTGATGGCACCAATACGGCGAATATCAAGGCGCACGGACGAGTAGAATTTCAAAGCGTTGCCACCAGACGTGGTCTCGGGAGACCCAAACATGACACCAATTTTCATCCGAATTTGATTAATGAAGATCACAGTACATTTGGATTTGCTGATCGATCCGGTGAGCTTGCGCATCGCTTGCGACATCAAGCGCGCCTGAACCCCAACAGAACTGTCGCCCATGTCGCCCTCAAGCTCGGATTTGGGCGTCAGCGCGGCAACGGAGTCGACAACAACCATAGATACAGCACCAGAGCGCACCAAGGTATCAACAATTTCAAGACCTTGCTCACCTGTGTCGGGCTGTGAAATCAAAAGCTCATCCAGATCAACACCAAGTTTTTTCGCATAAATAGGATCCAAAGCGTGCTCGGCATCGACAAAGGCACATACGCCACCTTTTCTCTGCTCTTCAGCCACACAGTGCAACGTCAGCGTGGTTTTACCTGAGCTTTCAGGACCGTAAATTTCAACGATACGCCCCTTTGGAAGGCCGCCAATGCCCAAGGCAATATCGAGACCAAGAGAGCCTGTTGAGGTTGATTCGATTTCTTGGGCGGGATTGTCCGCGCCCATTTTCATGATCGAACCTTTACCGAACTGACGTTCGATTTGAGCCAAGGCGCTATCGAGCGCCTTTTGTTTATCGCTGTCTTTTTTGATCATGTTCGCCGCCGTAGCCATTGTTCAATTCCTTATCTCACACCCCTGATCTGGCGGCAATGTCTGCCTGCGCAACAATCAAAGTGTTTGCCCATGTTCGCCTCTTGTTCTTAAGGACCTATATGAGACCAAAAGGAGAACATTTCAATACATTTTTCATAAAAACAGAATTAATCGATATGATTAATATTTGATTGAAAGTTTGGAGGGTCACTGCAACTCCCTTACACAATCACATCAAAGAATAAAAATAACCAATTGATATACAAATAAAAACATAGCATCTGCATGTGCCGTAAATTTATATTTTAGAGCAACTGCTCCTGAACTGTTGAGGTCAATTCGGACAAAGAGAAAGGCTTTGGTAAGAACACCGAATTGGGAATACGAGCTTGCTGTTCTGAAAAGTGATCCTCGGCGTAACCTGAAACAAACACAACTTTCACATTTGGACGCGCCTTAAGCGCCTCTGACACCCAAGTTGGCCCGTCCATCCCCGGCATAATTACATCGGTGACAAAGATATCCACGGTAAGCTCTGGATCCGCCAGTGTTTCCAGTGCCTCTTCGGCGCAATCTGCTTCGATCACCGTATAGCCCCGCATCCGCAAAGCTCGCGAGGCAAAAGCACGCACAGGCGCCTCATCCTCAACCAGCAAAATAACACCCGTCCCGCGCTCGGCATAGTTTGTCGAAACCGTCGCCACAGGGGGTGTCACTTCGACGATGGCCTCTGCCAAGGCCGTATGCGCAGGCAAATAGATAGAAAACGATGTGCCTGAGCCAACAACAGAATCGACAAAAATAAACCCGCCAGTTTGCTTGATAATGCCATACGCCGTGGACAAGCCCAGCCCCGTGCCCTCGCCCGTGCGCTTGGTGGTGAAAAAAGGTTCAAAGATTTTTTGTAGCCGCTCAGGCGGAATACCAACACCTTGATCCGTCACCTTGACCAAAACATATTCCCCCTCGGGCACAGAGGCACGGTCGCGCACCAAATCTGCGGTCAAGATTTCATTGCGGGTTTCGACTTTGATCTCGCCCCCCGCCACCATCGCGTCGCGGGCATTCACAACAAGGTTCATAACCACTTGTTCTAACTGGCGTTTATCAACACGAATGGGTAAAAGCCCGGCATCATGAGACAGGGTTAACGATACTTTTTCCCCCACCAAACGATTAAGCAAATGTGTAAGATCCGCCAACGTATCGCGCAGATCAATCACCTCGGGTTTGAGCGTTTGTTTGCGTGAGAATGCCAACAATTGCCCCACAAGCGATGCTGCACGATTGGCGTTTTGATGGATTTGCACCAGATCGCCATAGTCAGGATCAGCCCGATCGTGACGTAATAAAAGTAAATCACAATGACCTGAAATTGCGGTCAATAGGTTGTTGAAATCATGCGCGACACCGCCCGCCAACTGCCCGATTGCTTGCATTTTTTGACTTTGCACAAATTGGGCTTCCAGTGATTTCAACTCAGTTGCATCAGACAAAACAGCAATAAGTTCAACCGTGTCTTTGCTCTCGATCCGGTTCAAAGACACCTGTAAAAACGTATCGTTATTTGAACGAGAGGCACGTACAAATTCGGGTTTTCTGGCCCGCCCCATTGCGACCTCTGACACCCAATCCACAACGGACCGCCCAAGCCCTTCGACCACATCGCCAAGACTCAAACCTTCTGTCCCAATCACGGATAAAATCTCACGTGCAGGCCGATTGGATTGCGTGATTGAGCCGTCTAACCCAACGCGCAGCAACGCCACGGGCAGCGCATCAAAGGCATCCCAATCGTTCACATTAGGCGTTTTTTCCGGTAAAAAGTAGACTTCTTGACCCTGAGGTGGCGTATCAAACACGGCCACACGGGCATAAATCCGCCCTTCAGCCCCTGCCAACATATGAATGTCGCCAGCGCGCAAGGGCAAATCTGTAATGATACGATCCAACTGACTATCTCGGTGCCCAATAAGACGCCGCAGCGCATCATTGGAAAACAACACCGAGCCGTTTTTTGACAAGGTCAGCATCGGCAAGGCAATGGAATCTATCGTGGATTTTATACTGCGATCAGCCATATCTTCGAGGCGCCACAAAAAACCACCATCACCGATCGAATGGACGGATAGGCGCATGTGGCCTTGGCCCATAACCACATCTTCACGGGCCGCTCCTTTGGCAAGCGCGCAGGCTTGCAAACGCGAAAATGTCGCATTTGGAGCCGCAAACATAGCCTCCAACGCCCCAAACTGCGTCTGCCCACCCCGCTTGCCGAAACGCTGTATGGCGGCAATGTTTTCATAGTCAATCACCCCATCACTATCGGTGGTAAATGACGGCGCGGCATCATGTTCAACAAACGCAGAGATTGAAGCGTGAATGCGATTTCGGGCATTGGTATGTCGCCAAGACACAAAGCGAACGATCAATGCAGACCACAGTAGAACCGCCCCGACAGCTAAAATCAAAAGGCCCAATTTTGATTGAGGAAAAAGCAAAGCAACAGTGCAAAGTACAGCGCCACCTGCCCCAATCTTTAACGCATTGGGCGACAGTTTTTGTGCCAGTTTGGTGAATTTCCCAGATGTCAGTACATTGCCTGTCATCAAGCCCCCTAGCGCATGTCACGCGTCACATTTGTTTGGCCTTACTCTGCAGCATTAAGGTTAATGACACTTTAAGACTCTTTCACAAACGATAGACGCGCAAAATTAATCGGTAAAGTTGTATTCACAACAAAATTAAACGCTTAGGTGGAATAATCAGGAATTTTTGGTGAAAACGGCAACATAAAATCCATCGCCTCCGTCCAGAGGAGTGATGAGGCGATCCATTTTCAACGAAAACTCAGGGTGACGTGTTAAAAACGCTGCAACCTGATCTGTATTTTCAACGGCGAACAGCGAGCATGTCGCATAAACCAACGATCCACCAGAGCGCACACGTGGGACGGATTCATCCAAAATATGTGCTTGAAGCTGCGTTAAATCTTGCAGGCGGGTGTCTTGTAGCAACCATTTTGCCTGAGGCGCACGCGCCCAAGACCCAGACCCTGAACAGGGCGCATCACAAAGGACCAAATCATAGTTGGCCTCAAGATCGTTCATCCGCGCCGTTTTAATCTGCACGCCTGCACGCGAGGCTCGCGGCGCGATATCTTGCATGCGCGCGGGATCAATATCATGGGCTGTGATAGACAAGTCCGCTTTTGCAGCCATTGCCAAAGATTTCCCCCCACCCCCAGCGCAGTAGTCTAAAACATGCATGCCATCTGCAAGAGGCAAGGCATCAATAATCGCCTGCGACCCTGCGTCTTGTAACTCGACCACACCGGTCAAATAGGCTTGCGACCGCGCAACAGCACGAGCGCCTTGGGTCACTTCAAGAGCACAGGGAGACAGGGGATGTGTAATTGCTTCGATCGCATCAACACCAAGCGCGTCTTGCGCCTGCGTCAGCGTGGCTTTGTTTGAATTCACACGTAGAAACACAGGCGCCCGGCGCTGTGTACAGGCCAAAACCGCATCCGTGTCATCGCCCAAGACCGCATCATACAACGGTAAAATCCAATCGGGACAATCCAGTTGCACCGCACGCGGAGCCTGTGCCAAATCGGGCAAATCAAGTTCCTCTGTGCTCAACGGCGCAGGGGCAAATCGATCTTCGTTAAAGACAGTCCCCAAGTCTGTATCGGTGCTGCGCAAAGCGCCAATCATCAACTGACGCCCTGTTGGGGCTGGGCCATCATCGCCATCCGCAATGCGACCACCTGCGCCCCCAAGCCACGCATAGGATCGCAAGCAACGCAACGCATCAAAAACGTGATCGCGAATGGCGGCACGATCTTTGGAACCAGCAAACCGATGACCACGCCCCCAAGAGGTCAAAACCCGCTCGGCGGCTTCACCTGCCATCACTTGGTCAAGAATTTCAATCGCAGCAGAAATGCGGGCAACAGGGGTCATAGTATGGGTCCGTTTGGTTGGGCTGCATAAATGAGAAACGGGGGCCGAAGCCCCCGCAGTCTTTGGTTTTATCCGACGCGGTAATTCGGGCTTTCCCGCGTGATCTGCACATCATGGACATGGCTTTCTTTCAACCCTGCCCCCGTAATTTTCACAAAGCTACAGTCTTTGCGCATCTCGGCAACTGTGGCACAGCCAGTATAGCCCATGGCCGCCCGCAATCCGCCAACAAGTTGGTGGATCACCGCGCCCGCGCCGCCTTTATAAGCGACTTGCCCCTCGATGCCTTCGGGCACGAGTTTGTCTGAAGCTGCGTCTTTTTGGAAATAGCGATCCGCAGAACCACGCGCCATGGCGCCAAGCGATCCCATGCCACGGTAGGCTTTGAACGAACGACCTTGGTACAAGATCACTTCGCCGGGCGACTCGTCTGTGCCCGCAATCATTGATCCGACCATGGCGCACGACGCCCCTGCCGCGATGGCTTTGGCAAAATCACCAGAGAATTTGATGCCGCCATCAGCGATGATCGGAATATCACCCGCCGCTTTGGCGCAGTCCATGATGGCGGTGAGTTGTGGAACACCAACGCCCGCAACCATACGTGTGGTGCAAATGGACCCAGGTCCGATCCCCACTTTGACCGCATCCGCCCCAACGCCGATCAGCGCTTTGGTGGCTTCAGCTGTGGCCACATTGCCCGCAACGATTTGAACGCTATCGCCAAAGGCTTTTTTCGCACGTTCAACAGCGTCCAAAACCCCTTGGGAATGGCCGTGAGCGGTGTCGATCACAAGCATATCAACGCCTGCATCGACCAAAGCCTCTGAGCGCTCAAAACCGCTATCGCCCACAGATGTCGCCGCCGCCACACGCAAACGACCAAGGTCGTCTTTGCAGGCAGATGGATTCAAAACGGTGGTTTCCGTGTCTTTGAGCGTCAAAAGCCCCGTCAATTTGCCTGCATCATCTGTGACAAGCAGCTTTTCAATGCGACGGGCTTTCATCAATGAAATGGCTTCGTCGCGGTCCGCAGGCTCATGCAAGATTGCAAGGTCTTTGGTGGTCATAACCTGTGACACGGGCATTTCTGGTGAGGTTGCAAAACGCATATCACGGTTGGTGACAATACCAACAACACGGCCAGACCCGTCGACAACAGGAAAGCCTGTAAAGCTGTAACGATCACAAAGCTCTTGCGCGTCAGCGATGGTTTGGTCTGCGGTCAGAGTGATTGGATTGTAGACAATCCCACTTTCAAACCGTTTGACACGACGCACTTCAGTGGCCTGTTCCAGAACGTTCAGGTTTTTATGAATAACGCCCATCCCGCCCATTTGCGCAATGGCTATTGCCATGCGGGCTTCGGTGACTGTGTCCATTGCGGACGACAAAAGCGGTATGTTCAGTTTGATCGATTTGGTCACATATGTCGCTGTGTTTGCTGTTGTCGGCATAACGCTGGACGCTGCCGGAACGAGCAAAACATCATCGAATGTGAGGGCCTCACGAATCTCCATCGGGTCTCTCCACGGGTGATACGGTTTGGCACGTTTATTTGTCATGGAATGGACGCAATGCAAAGTGCAAATTGCGGCTCACACCCTGAAAACCGCAATATTTAGCAAAGTACAACCTAGACGGTCGAGGCATTGGTCAGCTTAGACAACGTACCTTTGGTCCAAAGCTGCATGACTTTATAGGCGATGTAGACAACCGCAAGGGTCGCTAAAACCAGCTCAATCCCACCAATGATGCGAAACGGCATTGGCATGATCATAGCCACCATGAACATCAAGTTCGCAAAAGCGGCCATGGGAAAGGTGAAAGCGCCCCACATCGGGGAAAAGCCGCTTTGGGTCAAGTAACGCACGCTGGCGAGAAACATCAAAAGCCCCGTCAAACCAAGCCATCCAAAGGCGAACCCAATAGTGTCATAGCCCAAGAGCACTGACACGATGCCAAACAAAGACACAGGCGCCATATGAATGGCAAGCAAAGGCCGCAGCGGCGCGGGCACACCAGCGCGCATAAATTGCAGCGCTGAGATCAGCCAAATCGCGACAGCAATGGGCAAAGTGGTGGCATAAATCAAAGCGCTCAAGTCATGCCATCCCAACGGTACAGCGGCCACGGGCGCGATGATAAAACCAACGAAACTCAAATGCCACACCGGGGTGACACGACGTTGTTCAGACGGGCCCAAAATCAATGCGCGAATGATCACAAGCGCACCAACTGCATGGGCAAAAAGCCCCGCAATCAACACGATTTTCGCCCCAAGAGACCAATAGGGCACCAAAGTCGCAGCAAACAAAAACATCGAAGCTGTCGCGGCAGATAGCCCAGCACGACCCGGCAAAATTTTGGCATCGTCCAACAAGGCTGACGGCCTGCGGATCACTTTGGCTTTGTAAGCAATGGCGCAAAATATGTAGAGCAGGCTCACCGCGCCAAGGATCATCTCACCGATCCAATCAGGCGCGCCAAAATGCACCGCCGCTGCACGCCAAGCCAAACCGATGCCAAACAAACCTAAAATAGGTGGAAAAATCGCCAACGGCGTCGCACGCCACAAACCTTTAGGGGCTGCATTAAAGGGCTTTGGCGCAAGGCGTTGATTGGGGGGCGTGTTGGGCAATGTCATGGCGTGTCCTACATATTACAAAAAACGAATATCATTTTCCCCTACCCTATACTAGAGCCCGCCTATATCTGGGCCTGCGCTCGGGTGTCGCGGGGGCGCGTTTGGTGCATATCATATGCAGATCAAATACTATCAAAAATGCCGCCCAAACTGGGATCATCCAATTCAGGCGGCATTTGCATTTAAAAAGCGTGCACAGCGTTTTGAGCGCTCTAAGTGCGCATTGTCACGCCATCCGCGAACATATGCACTTTGGCAGGATCGGCGGTGAGGCTGATTTGGCTGCCACGCAACCCTTTGTGAATGCCAAGCAACTTGGCAATGATCGGGTCTTCGCCGCGCTCGCCTTTGAAATACACCAAGGTGACTTCGCCCAAGGCTTCGGTGAAATTCACTGTACCGTTAACGATACCAGTGCCTTTGACCGTGGTAAAATCTTCGGGGCGTACGCCAACGTTGACTTTGCGGCCTTTGTCAGAGGCTTGCGTCGCAATGGCAGAAACAGCCACGCCGCCGCCAACCAATTTTACAGTGGTCTGCGCGCCTGTTTCAGTGATTTCACCTGGGATCAGATTCATTGACGGAGAGCCGATGAACTGTGCCACGAATTCATTGTCAGGGCGTTCATATAGGTCCAGAGGAGAACCGACTTGCGCGATGCCTTTGTTGGCCAAAACCACGATGCGATCGGCCAAAGTCATTGCTTCAACTTGGTCGTGGGTCACGTAAACCATGGTAGAATTGGGCATGGATTCTTTGAGCTGGGCGATCTCGATCCGTGTGGCGACACGCAAGGCGGCATCCAAGTTGGAAAGCGGTTCATCAAACAGATAGACTTTCGGGTCACGCACAATCGCACGCCCAATGGCTACACGTTGACGTTGCCCGCCAGACAGGGCTTTTGGCAGACGATCAAGATAGTCATCAAGCTGCAAAATCTTGGCAGCATTGCCGACGGCTTCGTCGATTTCCGCTTTGGTTTTCTTGGCCAATTTCAATGCGAATGCCATGTTATCGCGCACGGTCATATGCGGGTACAAAGCGTAGGATTGAAACACCATCGCGATGCCACGCTGTGCGGGCGGCACGTCATTCATTTTGACGCCATCAATTTCAAACGTACCGCTTGAGATTTTCTCTAACCCAGCGATCATCCGCAACAAGGTGGATTTACCGCAACCAGATGGGCCAACAAACACGACCAATTCGCCGGTTTTGATATCGAGATTGATGTCCTTTAGAACCTCAACTTTGCCGCCATAGGTTTTTGCAACATCCGTCAGTTTGAGATCTGCCATAGTGGTCGCCTCCCGCTTAAGACACTTTGCGATGCAAAATGCAGGGCGTCCATGGCCCCAAATTCAATTTGCCGTCCACAGAAGAGACGGAGCTCAATGTTTGATCAATCGGCTGCCAATCGCCAACTGGCGCGTCGAGTGTGACAGTGTTGTCTGTCAGATTGAACGCGCAGTAAATTTCTTCTTGATCGTTGGTGCGTGTGAACACCAAACATCCATCCACAACCTGCATCGCGCTGCTCGCGCCTGTTTTCAAGGCGCTGTGAGCATGACGCAGCGCAATGGCTTTGCGGTAGTGATGGATGATCGAATTCGGATTTGTTTCGGACTTGGCCACAGTCAATGCAAGATGATCTGTGCTCACTGGCAACCAAGGTTTAGAGCCACTTGTAAACCCACCGTTTTGATTTGAATCGTCCCAAACCATTGGCGTACGGCAGCCATCGCGACCTTTGAATTCAGGCCAGAATTCAATGCCATAGGGATCTTGCAAATCCTCAAATGCCACGTCGGATTCTGGCAGACCAAGCTCTTCGCCTTGGTAAATACACGCAGAGCCTTTGAGACACATCATCAACGTTGTGAATAAACGCTGTGCTGTATCGTCAAGCTGCCACCGCGTTGTGTGACGCACGACATCGTGGTTGGAATAGGCCCAACAGGCCCAGCCGTCGCTGGCCACATCATCAACTTTGTCCATGACCTCTTTGATGTACTCAGCCGTCGGTTTGTCGCCTGACAACAGCTCAAAAGCATAACACATGTGCATCATATCATCGCCAGCAGTGTACTGGCCAAGGATTTCAAGCCCAAGCTGTTCATCGCCAACTTCGCCCACAGCCGCAGCATTATAGGGCTGCATCACAGCGCGCAATTTGCGCAAAAATGTCAAATTTTCAGGCCGTGATTTGTCGTAGATGTGCTGTTGCCAGTTGTAAGGATTGACAGCAGGCGCGGTTTTTGATGAACGCGCCTCGGCGGGCAAAGCAGGGTTGTCACGCAATTGGGCATCGTGGGTGTAGAAATTGATGGTGTCCAAACGGAACCCATCCACACCACGTTCAAGCCAAAAGCGCCCGACATCCAGCAAAGCGTCTTGCACCTGCGGCTCATGAAAGTTTAAATCAGGCTGTGATGTGAGGAAGTTGTGCAAGAAATATTGCATCCGGCCCGCATCCCACTGCCACGCAGAACCGCCAAAAATTGACAACCAATTGTTAGGTGGCGTGCCATCAGGTTTCGCATCCGACCACACATACCAATTCGACTTGTCATTGTCTTTTGACGCACGGCTCTCGGTAAACCAAGGATGCTGATCAGAGGTGTGCGACAACACCAAATCAATCATGACTTTAACGTTATATTTGTGCGCGGTCTCAATCACTGCATCGAAATCGCTGAGCGCGCCGAACATGGGATCGACATCACAATAGTCAGAGACATCGTACCCGAAGTCTTTCATTGGCGATGTGAAAAACGGTGAAATCCAAATGGCGTCCACGCCCAAAGATGCGATGTACGGCAAGCGTTTCACAATGCCCGCAAGATCGCCAATACCATCGCCAGAGCTGTCTTGGTAAGACCGTGGGTAGATTTGATAGATCACCGCACCACGCCACCAGTCAGCAGAGCGCGAGAAAGTTTCAGAAGTTTGAGCGTTCATATACGAGAGACTTTTCTTATTTAACGGAACCGGCAAGCAGGCCGCGTACCAGATATTTTTGCATTGCGAAGAAGACGAAGAGAGGCACCGAGATCGACACAAAGGCCGCGGTTGCCAGAATTTCCCAATTGCCGCCCTTTGAACCCAAAAGTTCAACGATTTGGCGGGTCATGACGGTGGTATCCCCAGAGCTGTCGATTAAGAACACAAGCGCCACCAAAAGGTCATTCCATGTCCACAGGAACTGGAAGATCGCGAAGGATGCCAAGGCAGGGAAAGACAACGGCAGAATGATTTTCACGAAAATCTGAAACTCTGTCGCGCCGTCCACACGGGCGTTTTCGATGATGTCTTTGGGCAGACCAACCATGTAGTTGCGCAATAGATAGATCGCCAACGGCAAACCAAACCCCGTGTGTGCCATCCAAACCCCAAGATACCCTTTGGCCGATACTGCATCACCCGGATCATAGCCCAAGAGACTGCCGAGCATATTCACGGATGCAAAACGGCGCAAATTCTCTGGCTCAGGGGTTCCAAGGATTGCGATAGTCATCTCGACCACCGCTCCATGAAAGCTGAGCAAAGGGATAAGCGCCAATTGCAAAGGCACAACCAAAAGACCGACAACAAACGCGACCAACAAAGCCCTGCCTGGGAAATCCATCCACGCCAAAGCGTAAGCCGCAAATGCCGCGATCAAGATCGGAATAATGGTGGCCGGAATAGACACAGTCATCGTGTTGAAAAACGCTTTGGCCATCGATGACGTGCCAGAGTTTTTACCCAACACCAACTTGTAGTTGTCGAGCGAAAAGCTTGGCGGGGTTTGTGCCGTCAAAAAGACGCGCTGCCCACGGCTGCCGGTGAATTCAGTATCGTTTTGAAAGCGGTAATCGCCATTGGCTTCAACCGTCAAAAGACCATCTTCGCCTAAATCGGCTGTTTCACCCGCTTTATAGGTGGAAATCTCTCTCGACGATGTCCCCCAAACGGACACCTCGCCTTGCGCTGCGCCATCTAGCGCAAACAGGTTGCCATCGATCACGTAAAGATCATTGATCAGCTGTTGCTGATCAGGTTTTTCTGTACGAATAACAACGTTTTGTTCTTGCGAAAACAAAGACTTCCACCAGCCAGTTTCAGCAATCTGATCCGCAGAACGAAACGACGAAACAAACAATCCAAGTGTTGGTAAAAGCCACAGTGCCACCAAGACAACGACTGAAATGTGGACTGCCCAAGTTAGGGAAGATTTTTGACCTGCAATATTATCCATGTGCCCTCTCCCTTACTTCATTTCTTTGCGCGCATTGCGCACGTTCCAAACCAAGATCGGCGAGACCAGCAACATGATAATCATCGCAGCCGACGATCCCACACCCCAATCAGACGCGCGGAACAGTTTGTCGTACATGTAGTTGGCAAGCACTTGAGTTTCCCACTGTCCATTGGTCATGGCGAACACGATGTCGAACACTTTCAACACGGTGATGGTGATCGTGGTCCAAACCACAACAACAGTGCCCATGATCTGTGGCATCTTGATTTTAAAGAAAATTTGAAACGGGTTGGCCCCATCAACGATAGCGGCCTCAATGGTTTCTTCGGGCACACCACGCAGCGCAGCGGACAAGATCACCATGGCAAAACCGGTTTGAATCCAGATCAAAACGGCCATCAAAAAGAAGTTGTTCCAAAATGGCATTGTCAGCCAAGTTTGCGGAGTGTCACCGCCCAAGAAAATATAGACAGCGTTCAAAATACCGATCTGATCCGCTCCTTCTGGGCGCGCATCGTAGACCAGTTTCCAAATCACGGAGGCACCGACAAACGAGATTGCCATGGGCATAAAAATCACGGATTTGGCAAAAGCGCCCCATCTGATCCGGTCAGTGAGTTGCGCCACCAAAAGCCCAAAGACTGTCGACATCGCCGGCACAACCAAAAGCCAGAGAAAATTGTTTGTCAAAGCTTCCCAGAACTTTTGCTCTGAAAACATTTGTTTGTAGTTGGCAAGCCCGACGAAAGCCCCGTCCAATTTACGATCTGTCAAGGACAGGCGCAGCGTTTCAAACACAGGGTACGCTAGGTACAGCGACAAAGCCGCAAGCGCTGGAAACAAAAACAACCAAGGGCGCACGATGTTAGCGCGATTGATATTGCGACCAGCATGTACACCACGCGCAGGAAAAAGCACCTTATCCAAGAATACATTCGAAAAGTAAAAATAGCCGACACAGCCACTTACCCCGATGATGATGGTCATAAGACCCTGAATGGCCGGATGCATCCTGTCCCTTTCCTACCGCGCTTAAGCGCTTTATTTATTAAACAATATCAACTGATTGATCTTGATAGCTTAACAACACTCTTAACATATCACAGACCAAAACGGCCCGTGATAAAACAGTACAAAAGCAAATGTACTTCAGTAACACACAACGAGCGCTCCAAGCCCAAAAAGCTTAAAGTGATCGATGAACACCACTGGGTGATTTTTAGTTTAGCGTGGATGCGCAAGAAAAAGAAAAATCACCGCAACATCGACAAAAGGGGCAGCCCCAGATCAAACAGGACTGCCCTCAATTTTTATACCTAAATTACTTCAAAGCATCCCATGAAGACTGGATTTCAGTTGCAACTTCGGTGACATCTTTGCCGCCTGCATAGTCAACCATCCCAGTCCAGAAAGACCCTGCACCAACGCCGCCAGGCATCAGATCAGATCCGTCGAAACGGAATGTTGTCGCATTCAAAAGAATGTCGTTCATCGCACGTGCTGTGTCTGTTGAGAACTTGGATGTGTCGACGCCTTTGTGTGGTGTCAAGAAACCGCCAGCTTCCATCCAAACTTCATGTGCCGCTGGGTCACGCAGGAATTCGACCAGAGATTGCGCACCTTTGGATGGGTTTGTGATTGTAACCACTGTGCCCGCACCCAAAACTGGTTTCCCAAGGTCTTTTCCTTCGTAAGCTGGGAAGTAGAAGAAATCAGCATCTTCGCCGACAACAGTACCCTCAGGGAAAAACGCAGGAATAAAGGACGCTTGTTTATGCATGTAGCACTGTGGAGGAGACGCGAACAAACCTTTGGGGCTGTCACGGAAATCGGTAGATGCAACAGCACCTGCCCCGCCAGCAACATAGTCGTCTTTCAACGCAAAGGCGCCGAATTCTTCAATTGCTGCGACAATACGTGGGTCGTCAAAAGAAATCTCGTTGCTCACCCAACCATCGTAAACGTCAGGGGATTGCGTGCGCAAAAGCATGTCTTCGACCCAGTCCGTCGCAGGCCAACCTGTGGCAGCACCCGATCCCAGACCGATACACCAAGGTGTGTCACCATCAGCAACGATTTGATCAGAAAGAGTTTTGAGCTCTTCCATAGACGTTGGAACTTCGTACCCAGCATCTTCAAAGTTTTCAGGTGAGTACCACACGAGTGATTTCAAATCGACGCGAAAGAACATACCAAATAGTTGATCAACACCGTCTTTGTCCGCGAAAGTTCCCAGATCAACCCATGATTGACCCGCCGCGTAATTTTCTTTGATCCAGTCCGCAGAACCATCTTGAAGTGGCGTCAAAAAACCGAGCGCAGCAAGATCAGCCGCAAGACCTGGTTGTGGGAAAATCGCAAGGTTTGGTGCAGAACCAGCTTCGGCATCGATACGGATTTGCTGCTCAAAGCTATCAGAACCTACGTACTTAACAGTTGCGCCGGTGCGCTCTTCGAAAATATCAAAAACAGATTCGATGACTTCAGATTCAGGGCTAAGCCATGCGCCAGCAACCGTGATTGTCTCGCCAGACAAGTCCTGCGCGGACGCAGCACCAGCAAAGAGCGCGGCCATTGCGGCGCCCGTCAAAAGTGTCTTTTTCATATAAAACCTCCCAGTTTCATTGCCCACTTTGGGGCGTAAAGTTACCGACTCGCTTGGCAAGTTGATAAACCTTCAAAGCGCTTTGGTGATGCAAACATTGGTCCAAAGCGCACATCAAGTCAATGAAAAACCCTTTGATAGATACGGAAAGGCGACCCTAAAGCGATTACGAAACAGCACACGTCCGACAAAATAATTTTATTTATCTGGCAAAATAAATTCATTTCACAATTTGCCTAACCCATCATTTACGGCTACTCTTGCGCTCCGCTGCACAGCGTTTTTAAGGATCGTGCCTATGAATCTCAAAGAGCTTTCAACCATTCTGAATCTCTCACAGACCACCGTCAGCCGCGCGCTGAACGGCTACCCTGAGGTATCTGAAGCCACCCGCGAACGTGTGGGGCGGGCCGCGAAAGAGCACAATTACACCCCAAACACACGTGCGCGCAGCCTCGCGACAGGACGCACGCATGTTGTGGGGCATGTCATCCCAAGGTCAACAAAACATGAGGTTGTGAACCCTGTGTTCACCGATTTCATTGCTGGTGCCTCCGAGATTTATTCCCGTGAAGGCTATGATATGCACTTGGCAATCGTGCCTGACACGCACGAAGAATCCGCCTATCGCAAGTTCGCCGCGACCGAAGCAGTCGACGGGGTCATTGTGCATGGTCCAGTTGAAAATGATCAACGTATTAAGCTGTTGCAAAGCATGAACATGCCTTTCGTCGTCCACGGCCGATCCAACGCAGACCTTGAACAAGATTACGCTTGGGTGGATGTGAACAATAAACGCGCCTTTGAACGCGCGACAAAGTTTTTGATCGACCTTGGCCACCAGCGTATCGGATTGCTCAACGGGATTGAAAGCATGGACTTTGCGATGCGCAGACGCGCTGGCTATCAAAGCGCCTTGGACGCCGCTGGCATAACTGCTAATCCTAATTTTTGTTATTCTGACGAAATGACCGAAGACTACGGCTATACTGCAACGATGGAAGTGCTTGCCCTGCCATCCGCGCCGACTGCGCTTTTGGTGTCGTCCATTATTGTCGGAATCGGTGTGCGGCGCGCCTGTAGTGAGATGGGGTTAACGCTCGGAAAAGAAGTGTCTTTGATCATTCACGACGATGAATTGTCGTATTTTCAAAATGGACGGACTGAGCCCGTTTACACGGCAACGCGGTCCTCTGTCCGGACAGCCGGCACCATTTGCGCCGAACTGCTGATCGAACAAATCAATCATCCAGAAAAACCGTTGCGCCATGTATTGCTTGAGGCTGAGTTGATCATCGGCCACACCACAGGCCCTGCCCCCAGATCCGCGAATTAAAGACCGCACAGGATCTTAATTTTAGGTTTAGGCGCTGTACGCGTGTCAGAAATTACTTGCGTCAAAGGCGACATTGTGAAATCCAAAGCGCTATGACAATCAAATAAACGCCCCGATAACGTTATAGATTGCAATTTGACACCTGCAGACCTCGACACTTGATCAAAAGTTTACGCATTTGCCAAACCTCAATCGTTAGCGCTATCACACTTAGCGCCCCACTCAAATTTGCTGCCTCACCATGGAGCCATAATATGACTTTAACCCGCAAAGACTTTCCAAAAGACTTCCTTTTTGGCGCAGCAACCGCAGCCTATCAAATCGAAGGCAGTCAATTTGGTGGCGCAGGTCCCACACATTGGGACACATTCGCAGCAACACCGGGCAACGTTGTTCGTGCGCAAGATGGTGCTATCGCTTGCGATCACTATCATCGCTACCCGCAGGATCTTGATCTGCTCAAAGACGGTAACTTTGACGCCTACCGTTTTTCAACCTCATGGGCGCGGGTTTTGCCCGAAGGGCGGGGTCAAGTGAACCAAGAGGGCCTAGATTTTTACGACCGCCTAACAGATGCGATCTTGGAACGAGGATTGAAGCCATTTCAAACTTTGTACCACTGGGAAATGCCTGCGGCTCTGTCCGATTTGGGCGGCTGGACCAACCCTGATGTGCACAACTGGTTTGGTGATTATGTTGAGATTATCGATGATAAAATCGGTGACAGAATGCAAGGCATCGCCACCATAAACGAGCCATGGTGCACCGCGTTCTTATCACATTTCCATGGCATCCATGCACCGGGCCTGCGCGACATTCGCGCCGCATCCCGCGCTATGCATTTTGTTCTCAAAGCCCACGGCGAAGCCATGAACCGCCTGCGCACCAAAGGGCGTCAAAACCTTGGAATTGCTCTGAATTTTGAATACGCAAATCCGGCTTCCAGCGCCCCCAAAGATATCGCTGCCGCCAAGACTGAAGACGCCATTTATAACCGTTGGTTTATCGAAGCGATGACCAAAGGCACCTACCCCGCCGAAGCGCTTGAGGGGTTGGAACCGCACCTGCCCAAAGGGTGGCAGGACGACATGAAAACCCATATCCATCAGCCGCTCGATTGGCTTGGGGTCAATTACTACACCCGCAAAACACATGCGCATGATCCGCAAGCACACGCTTGGCCGTACACAAAACCTGTGACGGGCCACCGCGCGACAACGCAAATGGGCTGGGAAATCTATCCAGAGGGCCTGCACCACTTTCTTACACGTCTGAAAGATGACTATGTTGGCGGCCTTCCTGTGTACGTCACTGAAAATGGTATGGCTTGGGAAGATAACGTCAAAGACGGCGCAGTTCACGACCCCGAGCGTATTCAATTCATTCAAGATCACCTAGCTGCGATGAAAAAGGCATCTGATGAAGGCGTCAATCTACAAGGCTTCTTTTACTGGTCCCTGTTTGACAATTACGAATGGGCCGAAGGATTTGACAAACGTTTTGGTGTGGTACATGTGGATTTTGAAACCTTAGAGCGCACGCCGAAAGCGTCCTATAACATGCTAAAAGAATCTCAAAAGCGAGTGTAACCAATGACCAAACACCCAGCAAATACACTGTCCCTTGTGGCAGATATCGGCGGCACCAACACACGTGTTGCTTTGGTGAACGGCACCACGCTTTTGCCTGAAACAATCCGTAAATACAGCAATGCGGGGCAACCTGGCTTAGAGCCTGTTTTACGCCGCTATATAGAAGAAGAAGGCGACGTGGATTGTATCGGCGCCTGTGTTGCTGTGGCTGGACCTGTGCGCGATGGTGTTGGCACCATGACCAATCTGGACTGGACCATCGACAAAGACACCCTGCGCCGTGCCACAAAAGCCGAAAACGTCGCAATTTTGAACGACCTGCAAGCCCAAGGACACGCTTTGGGATATGTGGCGGACGATGACATCACCTGCGTGACCGAAGCTCAGGCCGCTGTTGAGCCCTCTCCAAATGCGGTGCGTCTGGTGATTGGTGTCGGAACTGGATTTAATGCAGCGCCTGTTTTTGAAACTCACGCAGGCCGCTTTGTAGCCCCTTCAGAATGTGGTCACGCAAATTTGCCGATCCGCAACGAAGAAGAACTCGAACTGTGCCAATTTGTCGAAAACGCACACGGGTTTCCAGCTGTCGAAGATGTTCTGTCGGGGCGCGGACTTGAACGGGTCTATTTATTTTTAGGCACCAAAGCTGGTGATCCTCGCGAAAAGTCTGCCGCTGACATTATGACCTCTGTTGGGAGTGGCGATGATCCGCGTGCCGATGAAACGGTTCAAGTGTTCATCAAAATTCTTGGAACCGTCGCAGGCAATCTTTCTCTCATTCAATTGCCTTTTGGCGGTGTGTATTTAGTGGGCGGTGTAGCCCGCGCTATGACCCCTTACCTCGAACGATTTGGCTTTACACAAGCCTTTCGAGATAAAGGTCGTTTTGCCGGGTTTATGCAAAACTTTGCTGTTTCCGTGATCGAAGATGATTATGCCGCCCTCACAGGCTGCGCATCTCACCTACACAACCTATCCACCTAAATAACTGATAAAATTACGAATTACTAAATCCCGTCGCATTTGCGGCGGGATTTTTTTGTGTCTCCAATGATTTTTTGCGACACGTAACCTGGTCTTAACGGACTGCCCTTTAAACATGTTCAAACGATTGGCTCTGCAAGGAAATGTAAAAATGACTTTTGATCATCGAAACTACGGGGAAACAAAATGACTGTTCACGTTCAACTTCATGATCGACTTGATTATCAATCTGTGCCCCCCCTCCTCTCAGAATTGCAGGCCATAGATGATGGCGAAATCGTCATCGATGCAGGGCAAGTTCGCCACCTGGGGGCACTATCGCTCCAAGTTCTTTTGTCCGCCATTAAAACACGGCACGAAGCAGGAAAATCCACGCGTCTCGTAAATGCGTCTGATTACTGCATCGATTTGCTGAGCCTTTTTGGCTTTACACCTGAAAACCTAACACAACCGGAGTCCTGGACATGAGCCTTGAAGTCCTAGCTGTCGATGACAGCCGCACCATGCGCGATATGCTAAACCTCGCCCTATCCTCAGCTGGGTTCACAACCCATTTGGCCGAAGACGGTATACATGGTCTGGAAGTACTCGAAGGTATCGAGCCTGACGTTATCATCACCGATATCAATATGCCGCGCATGGATGGCTTTGGTTTCATGGATGCTGTGCGCTCGGAAGATAAATGGAGCCGCATTCCAATCTTGGTGCTCACCACCGAAAGTGCGGATGAACTCAAATCAAAAGCCCGCGCCGCTGGCGCAACCGGTTGGATCGTCAAGCCCTTTGACCCGACGAAACTAGTCAAAGCCCTTCAAATGGTTGCAGGATAAGAGGTTCCCCTATGTCCGATCCAATGGCAGAAATTCGCGCGTCATTCTTTATTGAATGTGAAGAACTCCTAGAAAGCCTTCAAGATGGTCTCAACTTGATGGACAATGGAGACTCGGACTCTGAAACGATTAATGTCGTCTTCAGGGCAGTTCACTCCATCAAGGGCGGTGCCGGTGCTTTTGGGTTGGATGATTTAGTCCACTTTGCGCACCGCTTTGAAACTGCGATGGACGAAGTGCGTGCAGGCCGCTTTGTGCCCGATACAGAAGCTATTCGTGTATTTTTCTCCTGTGCAGATTTGCTCGGTGACCTCATACGCGCTGCCCGTGACGGTCACGTCATTCCACCAGAAAAAACCAGCCCCATTCTTGATTTACTCGACAAACTCGTCGGATGCGAAGAGGAAGAAGATGAGGAAGAACTAGAGTTCACCCCCGCGGCGCTGTCTTTTGACCTCGGTGATACCGCTGGCCTTCCTGATATCCCAGGGTTGCCATCCCTTGAGGGTGTTCCAGACCTCGCAGAAACTGATTTAGATTCCGATCCAAAACTTGTTGCTGCAAAAGGCTTTGATATTACATTCAAACCAGAAACAGCTCTCTATACTTCTGGGAATGAACCTCTCTATCTCTTGCGCGCACTTCGAGATCTTGGAGACCTCGAAGTAGAATGCCTCACCAGTCAGATTCCGGCATTAGATGCCTTAGACCCCGATTTGGGGCACCTGTCATGGAAACTTCGGATAATTACCGAAGAACCTATTGAATCTGTTCGAGAAGTATTCGAATTCGTAGATGGTTTGTGCACACTGGACATTACACCTCTGGCAACACCGGTAGATTTCTCAGCGCCTGATGATGATGGTCCGTCAATAGCTGATCTGCCAAATGAATTTAATACACCGACTTCCCCATCTGAGGTCCCAGCACCCGATAACAGTGCCGTTTCCACAACAGAACCGGGTGAACCTAATAAAGAAATTACAAAAGAATCTCCCAAGCAAACTACAGCCAAAGAGACTCCAAAGCCTGCGTCAAACAAAGCATCGTCAGCACCAACACAACCTCGAGCCACCGTGCGCGTCGATCTGGAACGTATTGATAGACTTGTAAACTTAGTCGGCGAGTTGGTGATCAATCAAGCCATGCTCAGCCAATCAGTAACCGAAGCAGGTATAGCCCCAAATTCACCTGTTTCAACAGGCCTAGAAGAGTTTTTGCAGCTCACACGCGACATTCAAGAATCCGTCATGATGATCCGTGCACAACCCATCAAATCCCTTTTTCAGCGCATGGGGCGCATCGTGCGTGAGTCTTCGTCTTCAGTCGGTAAAGAAGTCCGCCTTCATACGGCAGGCGAAAATACAGAAGTTGATAAAACTGTCATCGAACGCCTAGCTGACCCGCTGACTCATATGATCAGAAATGCCGTTGACCACGGCTTGGAAACTCCTGAAAAGCGTGAAGCGGCTGGAAAACCTCGCGAAGGCCGCGTCACCATGACCGCACAGCATCGTTCAGGTCGAATTCTTATCGAAATTGCCGATGACGGCGCAGGTATCAATCGAGAACGTGTCCGAGAAAAAGCTATTGAAAAAGGGCTGATCACTGCAGAAATGCAGCTCAATGACGCAGACATTGACGGCTTGCTCTTCATGCCAGGCTTCTCAACCGCATCAGAAATATCAAACCTTTCAGGGCGCGGCGTCGGCATGGATGTGGTGAAAAGCTCAATTCAATCTCTCGGTGGTCGTATTACCATTACCTCGGTTGAAGGCGAAGGCACCACATTCTCCATCTCCCTTCCCTTAACTCTTGCAGTTCTCGACGGAATGGTTGTGCGCGTCGGAGGGGAAACATTGGTCGTGCCACTAAATGCAATTTTAGAAACTCTGACATTGACAGATGATGACCTAAAGGCCCTTGGACCCGAAACCCATGTTGTTCAAATTCGCGGAGGTTTTATCCCGTTGTTAGATCTAGGTGCCGAGCTCGGCTATCGCCCACCACAAGATAGTTATGTTGGTGGAATTGTTCTTCTGATTGGACAAGAAGATGGGAACCGCGCCGCCTTGGCTGTGGATGCGATTGAAGACCAGCGACAAGTCGTCATCAAAGGTCTTGAAGGCAGCTATGGTCGTGTGCCCGGCATCGCCGCAGCGACCATCCTCGGTGATGGTCAAATCGCTCTTATTCTCGATCCAACCGATCTCGTGAGTCAGGCCTCAGGAAAAACCAAAAAACGGAACTTACCAGTTCAACTTGCAGGATAAAACCATGACAGACACAGAAAAACAAACGGATACCTCATCCATAGAGTTGCTGTCCTTCCGTGTTGGCGGGCAGGACTATTCAGTCGACATAATGTCAGTTCGAGAAATACGAGGCGCAGCAAAGGCAACATCTCTACCGCACGCTCCCCCTTTTGTTAAAGGCGTCATCAACCTGCGTGGTACAGTGTTGCCCATACTTGATCTCTCAGCTCGACTTGGTCTGAAAACTGGCGATGACACAGAACGTAATGTGATTATTGTGGTTGACATAGGCGGGCGTACTGCTGGCCTTATGGTCGATGCCGTATCTGATATTCTAGCCATTCCCACAGAAGAAATGCAGGCACCGCCAGACCTTGCGGCAGATCACGCCCAAACATTCGTATCCTCGTTGACGATTGTGGATGGTCGGATGATCAGGATTCTAGATTTAGACGCCGTCATGCCCCCACAAGGTGAGGAGGCCGCCTGATCCCTATGTCACATCCAAAACAAAAACTCAAAATTGAGAGCAAGCTCTCGGAAGCTGCGTTCGAGCGCATTGCTGCACTTGCACAAAGTGAAGCTGGAATCGTTTTGTCTAAGTCAAAAGAATCTATGATAAAATCTCGACTGACAAGGCGATTACGTGCACTCAAAATTGAGAGCTTCGACATGTATTTAGACTTTCTCAAAAATGATTCAACAGAAAGTGAAATGGGCCATTTTATTTCGGCGTTGACCACCAATGTTTCACACTTCTTTCGTGAAGAACATCATTTTAAGGCACTCAAAAATGACATCCTCCCGCTGTTGAATAAAAAACTAAGCAACGGACAACGTGTGCGTATTTGGTCGGCAGGCTGCTCAAACGGACAAGAGCCATATTCAATAGCAATGACTTTGTTAGAATTCGATCCAGAGATATATCGCCATGATATCAAAATTCTTGCAACAGATATTGACCCAGAAGTTTTGGGGTGTGCAATGGATGGAAAGTACTCTGGAACTCTAACTTCGGGACTGGAAGAAAGCTACATCAAAAAGTACTTTAGCGTTCAAACAGAAGACAATGACGACATTTTATCGATCAATGCTGACGTCAAAAAGCTAGTTTCATTTAGGCAACTAAACCTCCACTCTAACTGGCCAATGCATGGTTCGTTTGATGTTATTTTTTGCCGAAACGTTGTGATATATTTTGATGATAAAACTCAAGATAAACTTTACAGGCGTTTTGCAGAAGCAATGACAAACGATAGTTGGCTTTTGCTTGGCCATTCTGAACGACTAGGCGAAAAAGTTGCAGACCTATTCCAAAGTGTCGGCGTTACCACATACAAACCCACAAAAATGCAGGTAAAAACACCTGATCAAAAACAATTGGAGAGTGAACAATGGCGCTGAGAGATCAACTTCGCGTTCTAGTTGTAGATGATATGTCGACTAGCCGCGGCCTCATTACAAATGCACTAGATTCATTTGGAATTAGAAATGTTGCAAGTGCGTCTGATGGGCCAACCGCACTACAAAAAATATCTGCGGCTCCCGTACACTTGGTAATCTCAGATTACAACATGCCAGGAATGGATGGTTTGCAACTTTTACATTCGCTTCGATCAAACGGCCCCACACGCGGTGTTGGGTTCTTGCTTATTACAGGTCGTGCAGATCGTGAGATCATCGACTTGGGAAAGAAGCTAGGTATGAATAACTTTCTAAAAAAACCCTTTGATGCACCTAGGTTAAGAGCATCCATTGAGGCAATTGTAGGAAAACTATAATGACTTTCCAAGTAGCACATACTTTGTTAGAGCAAAAAAGCTCGAATGCACTCACAATTTCAAACGAAATTTTGCATAAAAGAATTCAAGACGAAGTAATGGCTCTGGTCGTTTTAGCGGCAGAAGTTCAAATCGCATTGGGGCCAACAATCGCAGATGCGACCTCTCTCTCTCCTTCTGTTCAAAGAAGTCTACAGGCCATTGATCGCCTACATCAAACTTTAGATGATCTTCAAAGGGTTATGGGATATTTATCAAAAGTTGGCCCAAATGAAAGAGTTGCAATTGCACCCCTTAGCAAAACGATCAGACTCAGGCACTTAGTACATAAGCTTTTCGACAATATTGATGCTCCATTTGCACTATCTGAAGACGATTCAGGTGACATTTCTTGGTTCTAACCTGAAGTGGAAAGTGTGACTTAAGTGCTCCGACAAAATAAAACCACTCACCTCGAGACTGCAATTACACACACATGAATGAGCAAATGATGATAAGCAGACCTTTGCAACTTTAGTCGAAAAGGTCTGCAGTCATTCTTCAATTTCAGTTTCCTGGCATGGTAAATGTCCATACCCGCCACCACCTGGTGATTTTAACACAAACACGTCACCTGCATTCATATGCGCAACATCATTTCCCTTAAGCAATTCAATGGTACCATTTGATCGAACAATTGAGTTTTCACCCGCTTGGCCAGCCCCTCCACCTGCGGCGCCGTGGGGCTGAGTTTCGCGATGCGATGACAAAACGGTGGCCGTCATGGGCTGCAAGAACTGCAGCTTGCGAACAATGCCATTGCCACCGTTAAAAGCACCTGTACCACCAGACCCTTGGCGGATCGAAAACTCATCAACTCGCACGGGAAAACGTGTTTCCAAGACCTCCGGATCGGTCATTCGCGTATTCGTCATATGGCTGTGAACGGCGCTGGTGCCGTTGAACCCATTGCCCGCCCCTGTCCCGCCGCAAATGGTTTCATAGTTTTGAAACGTATCATTGCCGTAGACAAAGTTGTTCATCGTTCCTTGACTGCCAGCAATAACGCCCAAAGCACCATAGAGCGCATCACAAATGGCTTGGCTAACCTCGGTATTTCCAGAAATCACGGCAGCAGGCGCATTGGGGTTAATCATACAGCCTTTAGGGACAATGATGTTGAGCGGCTTTAAACATCCTTCGTTCATCGGAATGTTTGACCCAACCAAAGTGCGAAACACATACAACACAACAGCATGGCAAATAGACAAAGGTGCATTGTAATTAAACGGGTCTTGCGCGGAGGTCCCCGTAAAATCAATAGTGGCTTGGCGCGCGGATTTATCAACAATGATTGATACTTTGATCCTTGCGCCACTGTCGAGCGGATAGCTAAAGCAGCAATCATGCAGAACATCCAAAACGCCGCGTACACTTTCTTCGGCATTGTCTTGCACATGGGCCATATAGGCATGCACAACCTTCAAGCCAAACTGACGAGTGATTTTAGTGAGTTCGCTTACACCCGTCGCATTTGCCGCAATCTGCGCGGCAAGATCGGCCATGTTTTGATCTATATTGCGACAAGGGTATAAACCTGACGTCAGCAATTCACGCGCAGCTTTCTCTTGCAAATCGCCCTGTTTCACCAACAAGAAATTGTCGATCAACACGCCTTCTTCCTCAATATGGCGACTGTCAGGCGGCGCGGACCCCGGTGTTGTGCCACCAATATCAGCATGGTGCCCGCGCGAGGCCACAGTGTAGATAATATCGTGGCCAGTATCGTCAAATACCGGCGTGATAACCGTCACATCAGGCAAATGGGTGCCACCATTATAAGGGTTGTTCATCATAAACACATCGCCGGGAGCAATTTTGCCTGCATTTTGCTGCAAGATCGTGCGCACGCTGGTCGACATAGACCCCAAATGCACCGGAACATGCGGCGCATTGGCCACCAAATCGCCGCGGCTGTCAAAAATGGCGCAAGAGAAATCATAGCGTTCTTTGATGTTTACGGAATATGCCGTGTTGGCGAGGGTCGCGCCCATTTGCTCAGCAATGGACATGAACAGATTGTTAAACACCTCAAGCATGACAGGATCCACGGAGGTGCCGATCGCTTCTTGGCGCGTAAGCGGAACGATGCGGCGCAACACTAGATTGCCACCTTTTGCCGCTTCGGCCTGCCAACCATCTTCCAAAATATTGGTGCCTGTAGGTTCAGTCAAAATAGCAGGGCCAGTCACAGTTTGCCCAAAAGTTAGCGCGGCGCGATCCACCAAGGGCACAGTCACCCAAGCGCCACCGCTGAACATTTGCCCCGACAAAGGCGTTACATCGACGGGTGTTTCGGTGGGTATTGTCACAGTTTCACCTGTCGATCCAATGGCCTCGCAGGTCAAAAGGTCGATGATCAATGTTGCGTATTCTGGCACAAAACCAAAGCGTTGGCGATGAACCTTATCGAAACCAGCCTTCATATCTGCAGGTGTTCCAAATGGCACCTCTAGCGTTTGATGCGCACCGTCCGTTCGAATATGAGCAGTGGCCACGCATTGGATATTTTGGGGGTCAATGTCTTGTGCTACAATTTCAGCCGTGGCTTTTACCGCCAGCGTGTCTACCACATTTTGTGCCGTCGCATCGGTAATATCACCTGCGAATTGGTGTTCTTGGATGGTCCGCACATCGGCAAGTCCCATGCCAAAAGCCGACAATACGCCAGCAAACGGATGAATAAAGATGCTTTCCATGCCAAGTGCATCAGCAACAAGACACGCGTGCTGCCCGCCTGCCCCGCCAAAGCAATTCATCGTGTATTTCGTCACATCGTAGCCACGCTGAACACTGATCTTTTTAATCGCGTTGGCCATATTTTCGACAGCAATGCGCAAGAAACCTTCGGCAATCTCTTCGACAGTTTTATTGCCATCGATCTGTGCCGCCAAAGCCTTGAATTTTTCACGAACGACATCAGCATCCAGCGGTAGGTCTGCGTTTGGTCCGAACACCGACGGGAACTGTGAGGGTTGCAATTTTCCCAACAGGACGTTGCAATCTGTGACCGTCAAAGGGCCACCGCGACGATAGGCAGCCGGCCCCGGATTGGCGCCTGCGGACTCTGGTCCAACCTGCATTCGGCCATCTTTGTAAGACAAAATAGACCCGCCCCCTGCCGCAACAGTGTGGATCGACATCATCGGCGCACGCATTCTCACGCCTGCGACTTCGGTCTCAAACGACCGTTCAAATTCGCCAGCGTAGTGACACACATCCGTCGATGTGCCCCCCATGTCGAACCCGATTAAGCGATCAAAATCCAGCTCGGCAGCGGTACGGACCATGCCAACGACGCCCCCTGCGGGGCCAGACAAGATCGCATCTTTGCCTTGGAATAGGTGCGCATCCGTCAAGCCGCCGTTGGATTGCATGAACATAAGACTGTCACAGCCGCCATCAGATGCGTTTAATGCCGTCGCGACTTGTTCAACGTAGCGACGCAAAATGGGCGACAAATATGCATCCACCACAGCCGTATCACCGCGTGACACAAGTTTGATCAACGGGCTGACTTCGTGGCTGAGCGAGATTTGCGTAAAGCCAACATCGCGCGCCAATTGACCCAGACGCGCTTCATGATCAGTGAATTTATACCCATGCATCAAAGCAATTGCGACAGAACGATAGCCGTTGTCATAGGCGTTTTTCAAAGCAGTATGTGCTTGGGCTTCGTCCAAAGCGTGGATGATCTTGCCCTCAGCACTCATACGTTCTTCGACCTCGATAGCCTCATTGTAAAGCAATTCAGGAAGCTTGATCTCAAGGTCAAATAGGTCTGGCCTATTTTGATATCCGATACGCAAAAGGTCTTTTAAGCCTTTGGTAATCAATAATAGTGTCTTTTCGCCTTTGCGCTCAAGCAAGGCATTTGTGGCAACTGTTGTGCCCATTTTAACGGCAGAAATCATGCCTGCAGGCACAACGGCATTCCCTGAGATCCCCAGCAAAGATTTGATCCCATGCACGGCGGCATCCGCGTAGATTTCGGGGTTTTCGGACAACAGCTTGTGGGTTTGCAAGCGTCCATCAGGGCGGCGTGCAACGATGTCGGTAAAGGTGCCCCCACGGTCCACCCAAAACTGCCACTTATTTACGCTGTTCTTTTCCACAGGCAGTTCTCCGAATTCGCTGATTATCGCTTTATGTGTATAACGCTGATAAATTGTCAAATATGGGCACAGCCGGATTATCCACACCTGAGATAACATGAACTCCTCAACATATTACACATCGCAACCGATACTATTTTTCACGAAAACGGAAAAATCGTAGTGAAGTTGACGTAGGTGTGAAATGGAAGGTGATATTCGCACGCTCAAAGCAGGTGGCTAAGTATGACGATCAATGTACAAAACAATCCTGCAAAGGACACAGGCTTGGATAAATTGCGGGGTTATGTGCCTGTGCTTTTGGGGTTCGTCCTTTTTGTGCTGGGCGCATACGCGCTGTATCATCTGCTGAGCACGATTGATTTTGCCGACGTTCGGGCGCAGGCTCGGGCGATCTCATGGCCCCGTATTGCCATGTCTATTATCGCGACAATTTTGGGTTATATCGCCCTTGTCGGCTACGATTGGTCCGCCCTACGCCATTTGGGCAAAACACTCCCCATGCCAGTCATCATGGTCGGTGGTTTTTTAGGCTACAGTTTTGGAAATACTGTCGGGGTCAGCGCTGTATCTGGCGGTGCCGTACGCTATAGGATTTATTCCGCCTTTGGCCTGAACGCATTTGATGTGGCGGCCATTTCCACCTTTGTTTCGCTTGCTTTTGGTTTTGGCATAACATGCGTTGGATTGACCGCATTGGCCATTCACCCCACAGCTTTGGGGGATTTGATCCACTGGCCTGCCGAGACAGTGCGAAGTGTCGCAATCCTTGCCGTTACAGTGCCGAGTGCCGTTTTGATATGGTTGTCGGTGACAGGCAAAGTTGCGCAGTGGCGTCGCATATCCATATCGATCCCGAAACCGACAATCTTATTTGGTCAAATTGGTTTTACCATTATCGACACAGCTATGGCCGCCTTGGCGCTCTACGTGTTGATGCCCATTGGAACACCTGATTTTATTACGTTTTTCGCAATTTTCGCAGCGGCAACAATGGTCGGTGTTTTAAGCCATGTTCCCGGTGGGGTTGGCGTGTTTGAAAGCGTTTTGATTGCCGCACTGCCCGCAACCGTGCCATTGGAGCACGCCGTAGCGGCCTTACTTTTGTTCCGCGTGATTTACTATTTGCTGCCCTTTGCACTGGCGGTTGTTTTTGTGTCAGTCATCGAAGGGCGCCTTGCATCAGGCTTTGTCATAAAACGATTGGGCCCCGTTTCCCAACAAATGCGCCCCGCGTTCAAAGCCATTTCTTCTGTCGCACCAACCACTGCGGGGCTGACAGGGTTTGCCGTAGGACTTTACCTTTTGTTGGCGGCAGTCGTGCCCGCATCTCGGTCCGAAAACATTGATCCACAAGATTTGATGTCCATCATTCTACTCGAAGGCGGTGCCTATCTATATGCTGCCCTTGGGTTGCTGTTGATCGTTCTGGCCCAAGGCCTGTTTCGCCGCATTTCAGGGGCATTTTGGCTCACGCTTGCAGTGCTTGGCATCGGGGCCATTGTCGCTGTCATTTCAGGTGGCGATTGGGACGGGGCTATCCTGCTTTTACTCGCCGCCGCCGTGCTCTGGCCATTGCGCCACGAATTCTTTCGCGCCACCACATTAACCCAAGGTATCTTTACATTACGCTGGGTGACTTTGCTGGCAGCGCTCGTCATCAGTGTTAGCGGCTTCATTTTATTGCTGCACCATGCTGTGCCCTATTCGCATGAACTTTGGGGACAATTTTCCGGTGATGCCCGCGCACCGCGTGCCTTGCGCACAGGACTTGTCACCACAGCCCTTGCAGGTCTTATTTTAGTATATTTGCTCTTGCAGCCTACCCGCGCTCGCGGCGTGGTGGTGGATACTGAGGCGATGAAAACCGCGGAACGGATCGTTGCATTGGCCGGTCAACCCGAAGGCGGACTTGCTTTTACCGGCGACAAGGCGCTGTTCTTTTCCAAAGATATGGATGCGTTTATCATGTACGCAGTGCAAGGCCGATCATGGATCGCTTACGGCGACCCAATCGGGCCTCGTGCTGCCATTCCCGATTTGGCATGGGCCTTTTTTGATGCCGCATATCGCGCAAATTGTCGGCCTGTTTTTTATGAGGTCAGCACCACCTATTTGCCACTGTGGGTCGAAATTGGATTGAGCTTGCACAAGATGGGCGAAGAAGCCGTGGTAGATTTATCGACGTTCTCATTGGCTGGCGGCGATTTCAAAAAAATGCGCGCCGCCCACAACAAAGCAATGAAAAGCGGGTTGGAGTTGCAAATATTGCCCCCACCACACAGCGCCGCGTTGATCGAGACATTAAAAGGCATTTCTGACGCGTGGCTTGGTGAAAAAAGTACCGTAGAAAAAGGTTTTTCCGTTGGCCAGTTTTCAGCCGCGTATTTGGCGCATTTTCCGATTGCAATCGTCCAACGTGAGGATCGCATTTTGGCCTTTGCCAATGTTATGACAACCGACAACCACGGTGCCGTTGGCATTGATTTAATGCGATATTTGCCGCAAGATGCTGATGGCATGATGGAGTTTCTCTTTATCAAGTTGATGGAACATTACCGCGATTTGGGGGCATCGACCTTTAGTCTTGGCATGGCCCCGCTTGCTGGTTTGGAAGCGCGCCACGGGACATCGCTGTGGAACAGATTTGCCACGATTATTTATCGTCATGGCGGGGCGTTTTACAATTTTGAAGGTCTCAGAGGCTTCAAAAAGAAATTCCATCCGCAATGGCAGTCGCGGTATTTGGCGGTGCCTGGAGGCTTACATCCGGTGATCGCTTTGCGCGATGTTACTTTGCTTATTGCAGGTGGAACAAAAGGGCTTTTACGCAAATAAATATAGAAAAGGCAGCTATTTCAAACGACAGCCGCGTTTTCACAGTGGATATTGAACTTTATGATCGCAGATAAAATTACTGAAATAGATCAAACTCTAAGCGCTTTTTTTATGGATCTGCGTGATCCTTTTGCCATCAAGGTTTTCAGCTATATCACGGCCTTTGGGGATGCGACGGTGATCACGGCTTTGCTGATCAGTTTGATCGTAGCATTTGCAACGCTACAGCGTTGGAGCGCCGTTATCGCCATCACTGTTGCAGTACTGGGGAACGTGGCAACAGTGGTCGTACTTAAATCATTTTTTGCCCGCCCGCGCCCGGATTTTGCATATTTCATTGAGACAACCGGCAGTTTTCCAAGCGGGCATGCCGCCATTTCAGTTGCCTTTTATGGCACGCTGGCCTTGACGCTTTGGCGACAAAAAATGATCGGTCTTGTGGTGGCGATAATGGCGGCAGTCATCATGGGATGTGCAATCAGCCTAAGCCGACTTTACCTTGTCGAACATTACCTGAGCGACGTTGTGGCGGGGCTGTTGATTGGAGCAATGTGGGGTTGGATTGGCATCAAAGTTGGCGCAAGACAGCACCGCGACGTCACATCCCAAATGCTATCCTCAAATAGGCGGCGCGTGGCAATTTTGGCGGTGATCATCGCAGTTTTGTTCGCAGGGTACACAATAGCGACATACGCCCCGCCAAAAGCAGACAGCGACCTTGGTGCCAACTGATGTTCAGATGACATGAGGCGTCGCGGCAGTTGGCCCGCAACACATCAGCAGAATGGAGAAGGCCATCAAATTTCGCGCCTGAGTATTGCTTGGTAATGGTTTGCGTCCTAAAGATTGAACAGTACAACATTAAAATTTTCTTTCGACCACTGAGTATTCTGACGATCGTTTGGCGTATTAAGGCCATGAAAATAAAGGCCTTTACGGACCGCATCCGTACGTGTTGCTACTGCGATTTTCTTGATTCTGGACTCTCGTCTAAAAAAGGAAGCGCCAATGTTTATGCACTCAAAATCCGAAGGGTCCTATGTGCCTGCAACGCGCGTTGTTCGGGCTACCAAAACCTCGCCCCTCTGTGAAAACTTGAGCGCTCTGTTCAGAAAATTCCCAGCTGAAAGACATTACCAACCCCAAAATACGATCCTTTTACACGGGGATACCGCGGATGCAGTCTATCGAGTCATCTCAGGCACAGTCCGCTGTTGCACGATTGATGAAGACGGTGGCCGACAAATATTTTCGTTTCAGAAAAAAGGCGATTTCATTGGAATGTCTGACGTCGACGCATGGCATTTCACCGCCGAAGCTGTCGACCATGTTATCGTGCAATCTGTGCCACGCGCCTCACTTGAACAAGAATTGGCCATGAACTTTACTCTACGCATGGAAATGCGATATCTTATCAACAGGTTGCTGATCAAACGTGAACACCAGATTTTGTCTCTCATTTCGCACAAAGCACCGCAGCGGCTTTTGAACTTTCTTCGGGAATTTGCGACAACGCGGTCCAGTTCAGGGTTCACCGTGTTGCCAATGTGCCGCCGAGATATCGCAGATCATCTTGGCATGACGACAGAAACAACCAGCCGAGCCTTTGGTGTGTTGAAAAACAGCGGCGCTATTGAAATGACGACGCCAGATAAATACCGTTTGCTGGACTAAAGGCCTTTATGCGGACGCCATTCACAGACTGTGACCTAAGACGTTTCTTTGGGATTTTCGGCAACGGGTTTTCGTTTTTTCTTTAAGGCTTCAAAGCCGATAATCACATCCAAAAGCTCGGCCGTAATCTCGCTTTGACGAACGGCACGCATTTCCGATTTTAACCCATCCAAACGGTCGTCCACCGATTGCTCTGCTTGGCTCATCAACGCCAATCGCGCCGCGTTTTCGGTCACAAGTGCCTCAGCCGCCGCGCGATACATGCTTGCAAACAGGTGGTTGCGGATGAGGGCCTGAAAAAGCGCGGGCATAGAGAAAGAAGGCACGCTACGCGAGGCCCAAGGCTTGACCTGAAGTTCATGCACCAGATCGCGGTCGAGCGGCAAAAGGGCCTGCACCTCTGGTCGTTGGCCACCGTCCTTGTCCCGCATAAAATAGGCCAATGAAACGGCCATGTCGTCTGTTTTATGGTCGCGTCGCAGATCATCAAGGTGTCGGGTCAACAGGTTGGCCAACCGACCAATCCCGTCCACGGAAGCGGGCGGAAAGAGTGTCGTCTCGGGAGCAAAGCCACAATCTCGCAAAGCGTCCGCCATCTGCGCGCCGACACACACAACGATGGTTTGCCCCAAAGCATCGCCAACCTGTTCTGCGACATGGCTGGCAAGTGTTTCGTTGTAACTGCCGCACAAACCGTGATCCGACCCAAACACGATCAGGACTTTGATCTTAGCCGTCAACGGCGAGGTCTCGAGCGGACTAGTCTGGCTGAGAAAGGCATGCAACCCCATCAGAACAGTGTCGTGATAAGCCTCAATTGCGCGGGCTGCATGTTCGTATGGTGCCGAATTGATGACGGAAAGCGTCTTCATCGTATGCACGATGCTTCGGATACTTTGCATGCTGGCCGTGCGCCGCGACAGGACCTCAAGACTCTGTGCCATTTTCGCCTCCTGTATTTGCACGTGCGGCGCGTCCAAGGGCTATCATCTGGCTTTTATCTTTTTCAGTCAGAGGGGCATTTTCTTTGATGCGCCTTGACAAGTCGTGCAATTCACGCACGGCAGCTTGTCTAATTTCGCCCATCACCCCCTCGGTTTGTGTTTCACTCAAGCCGTCAAACTGACCCTCCATCGCAGCAACGAGAACCGCAAGCTGCTGCACCGCAGGCATCGGGTCCCGCTCGGCCTGCCGCAGAGCTGCACGCACCGCCGCACCACGCGTCAAACGGGCGCGTGTCGCATCATCCAGACGAGTTCCAAAGCGGGCAAAATCTTCCAACTCTTCGAATTGCGACAAGGTCACGCGAAGGTTGCCGGCCACAGATCGGAATGCTTTGGTTTGTGCTTTACCACCCACACGGCTGACCGAGACCCCCAAATCGACCGCAGGGAATTGGTTTTTGCGCACGAGCCGAGGCGATAGGTATATCTGCCCGTCAGTGATCGAAATCAGGTTCGTGGGAATATAGGCTGACAAGTTTTCGGCCTGTGTTTCGACCACGGGAAGCACAGTGATCGACCCACCGCCGGTGAACTGACCCGCCCGTTCCAGCAAACGCGCGTGGATGTAGAAAATATCGCCTGGAAAGGCCTCGCGCCCAGGGGGGCGGCGCAAAAGAAGCGACAATTCTCGGTAAGACCGTGCATGATGGGTCAAATCATCTAAAATGACCAAAACGTCGCGCGCCTGATCTGCAAAGTATTCCGCCATCGTGAGCGCGGCATAGGGTGCCACATAGGCCAGCCCTGCCGCGTCCTCATCCCCCGCAGTCAGAACAATCGTGCGCTTGGACATTCCGCCATCGTTGATCGCGCCAATTACTTTGGCCACAGCATCCCCGCGTTGGCCAATAGCGCAGTAAATGCAGATCACATCGGTGTTTTTTTGGTTCAGGATCGTATCGACCGCGAGGGATGTCTTTCCAGTCTGCCTGTCTCCGATAATCAATTGGCGTTGACCCAGCCCAATCGGTACGGCCGCATCGATGACCTTAATCCCCGTTTCAAGAGGCCGCGAAATAGCGCTGCGGTCCAAGATTTGCGGCGCTTCAGATTCCACTGGGTGAACAATTTGCGCGTGGATTGGCCCTTTGTCGTCACAGGGCGCGCCAAGAGCATTCACAACGCGGCCCAACAGAGCCTCACCAACCTTTGTGCTGACAACTTTGTGGGTCCGCATGACACTTTCACCGATGGTGATACGGTCAGATGATCCCAGCAGAACCACACCAAGCCGCCCCGGCTCAAGGTCCAAAACGATGCCCTGCACGCCGCTGGAAAATTGCAGCAACTCATCTGATAATGCCTGTTCCAAACCAGCAACAATGGCGATCCCATCGCCGACCTCTGCCACAGATCCTATCTCGCTAAGGTGTGGCGTGGGCGACGGCGCGTTTAAAAGAAAATCAAGAACTGTCTGGGGGTCTTGCCCGGTTCGAGTGACGTCATTGCTCATGAGATTTCACTTTCAAATCACCACCCGACGCCAGTTGTTCATCGATCAAGGCAGAAAGCCCGTCGATGTAGGATTCAACAGTCCACGCGAGCTGCGCCCCACCGACCCGTAAAACAAGACCCGGTGCTTGGGTTTCATCCGTTTCAAACCGCACAACACTCTGTGGAAAGGCCTTTTGCAGTTCTGTGGTTAGTTCGTCTTTCACAGCAGCTGGCAGCGCACTTTGCGATATTATGACAGCCTGCGCCGCCTGCCCCGCCGCACGTTTCAAATCGGGCACCATTGGAGTGATTTGTTGGATCAAATGATGCGCCACACGTGTTTCTAACGTCTCATCCGCGAGATCATTGAGCGCTTTGCGGGTCAGCGACAAAAGCGCCTCTGCCCCCGCGCGGTGCATCTTGGCCGTATATTTATGCGTCTCATCATCCAGATGCGCCTTCCACGTTGCATTTTCCTGCTGCAACCGCTTTTGCGTCTCAGCCAGCAAAACGTCGCGCTGCTCTTCGGCCGATCTACGGATCGTTTCCGTCATCTCAGATTGAGCGACATTCAAGGCCTGCACCTTGTCAAGATAGCTCTGTTTTTCTGCCTGCGCCTGTTCCTTGGCGTGAACTGCCTCTTGCATCCGGTCTGAAATCTCGACTTCACGCGCATCGATACCATCCAAAATAGGCCGGTACAAAAACCGCCTTAAGAGCCACATAAGCAATAGGAAGTTGGCGATCTGTGCCGCGACAGTGATCCAATCAATCGACATAAGTCAGCTACCTGCCACCTGCGCCGCTTCTAACGCAGCCGTCCAGAATGGATTTGCAAAGATCAAGATCATGGCGACGACAAAGCAATAGATTGCTGTGGATTCAATCATCGCCAGACTCACGAACAAAGTCCTGGAAATGTTCGAAGACGCATCGGGTTGTTGCGCAATGGCGCTCAACGCCGTTGCTGCGGCGCGCCCTTCGCCTAGGGCCGGACCGATCGCGCCAAACGAGACGGTAAGCCCCGCGGTAAAGATCGAAATTGCAGCGATTATACCAAGGTCAGTCATGGGTTTTCCTTTTCTGTAGTGTTTGGCGTAGCAGTGGCGCTGGAAATGTAGACAGTCGCCAAAATTGCAAAGATGTAAGCTTGGATAAGCCCCGTCAGCAGGCCGAGAACGTCCATAACGACGGGAAAGAAAAACGGCGCAACACCAAGCAGGATTGCCGCGATAACGGCACCACTCATGATGTTCCCGTAAAGGCGAATGGCCAAAGATATCCCGCGTGAAAATTCAGAGATGATGTTGAACGGTAGCATAATGAACGAAGGTTCTAAGTAGGTTTTCAAATATCCGCCCAGACCCCGGCGGGTGATACCGAACAGCGGCACAGCGATCAGAACTGACAGAGCCAGCGCTGTGGTTGTCGATAATGAGGCTGTCGGGGGCTCAAATCCAGGTATGACCAGCAGCAGGTTCGAGACCGCAACAAACAAGAACAGTGTTCCAGCAAAATACAAAAGATGTCGATCGCGGCGACCTGCCACGTCTTCGATCTGGCTTTGGATGCCTTGCACAATCACTTCCAACATGGTCCGCCAACGGTTTGGCGGCACATCTGGACGCAGATTTCGGGTGATCAAAATGGCTGCGCCTGTCAGAAAAGCCATGACCACCCATGTATATAAAATCGTTGCATTTATAGGGATTCCCCATGCCTCGAACATGATGCTTTGATCTGGCGAAAGGTTCATTGCGCCCCCTCAGCCGAGGTGCCGAAACTTGCAATGGTCGTCGTTATGAAACGAACAATTAAGAAAGCAGCTGCGTACCCCAAAAGTGACCAAGGGCCACCCTGCCCCACGACACCCCAACCAATGCCTAAAAGAGCAAAAATCCTGAAGGCGGCGCTGAGCCCCAATACGGCGACGGGTTTGGCAGACCTCAAGGCCAGTCTCATGCCAACCCCAAGCCCTGCAAAGAAAAGTGCACTCATCACAGTGCCTATTGCCAAGCCCAAGACCACCGCGTTCCAATCAAAAGACATCATTTGTCGCTTCCTTCCTTGTTCATCCATGCCGCTGCAATAAATCCGCCAACGACCACGCCCGCGAGGATCAAAGCAAGCGTCCACGAAAACTTTTGCGGCGTGATGCGGTCGAGCCAGAGACCCAAAAACGCCCCGCCAACGGTTGGCACCACAATGGACCACCCGATCATCCCAAACGTCCCGATTCCACGCAAAGGGCTTGGGCCAGGGCTGTCACGGTTTGATTTCATGCGGCCAGCCTGACGCGCGATATCATTGGCTGGTTTGTCAATTTTTTCTGTCATAACAATGGCCTTTGCAATTCAGCGAACCTGCGAACCATGTCAGCCTCAAGGCGCGACAGCGCTGAGCGCGCTTGCCTTTCGTCTTCATCCATCTGGATAAAACTGTCCTTGACGGTGTCTTGTAAAGTTCCAAGATCATTACCGCGCACACCACGAAGGGCGACCACGACAACCTCGTTACCCTTTTTGACCAAAAGTCCCTCATCGAGGCCGAAAATCTCTTCTGATCCGTCGGTTAATTGCAGCGTCAAAACAGAAGGCACAATCGCGGTGACGAAATCAACATGGTTGGGCAAGATACCAAAAGCACCATTCGGGGCCACGGCACCGAGACGGTCGGCCCTTCCTTCGAACAGTGTCTTCGTCGGCAACCGCAAAGTCACGTTCATGTCGGCAGCCATGCTCATGATGACGCTTCCAAATCCTGAAGGCTGCCGATCATGTAATAGGCGCTTTCCGGCAGATCGAATTCGGTTTGGTTCAGGATTGTCTCGCACCCGTCCAGAGTTTGCGCGATAGGCACCATTTTACCTTTGGTTCCGCTAAAGGCTTCAGTGGTCACAAAGGGTTGCGTCAAAAACCGTTCCAAACGTCGCGCCCGAGAGACTGTCGCGCGATCTGCCGAGGACAGCTCTTCCAACCCTAGCATCGCGATGATATCGCGTAATTCTTCGTATTCTGCCAAGGTGCGGCGCACTGCGCGGGCGATGTCGTAATGCCGTTGTCCAACCACTGAAGGCGTTAGCATCACCGATGCAGATGCCAGCGGATCAACCGCCGGATAAAGCCCTTCGCTGGCCCGTTTGCGCGACAAAACAACCGACGCCGACAGATGCGAAAAGATATGCGCAGCTGCAGGGTCAGTGAAATCATCCGCAGGCACGTAAACCGCTTGGATCGAGGTGATCGCACCACGTTTGGTCGAAGTGATACGTTCCTCTAAGCCGGCCAATTCCGTGGCCAGTGTTGGCTGATAGCCAACCCGTGACGGCATCCGTCCCATGAGCCCCGACACTTCAGAGCCCGCCTGTACGAACCGAAATATATTATCGATCAAAAGCAGGACATCCTGTCCTTTGTCATCGCGGAAATATTCAGCCATGGTCAGAGCGGTCTGCCCCACCAGAAACCGCACGCCTGGGGCTTCGTTCATCTGACCGAACAGCATGACAGTCTTGTCGCGCACCCCCGCATCCCCCATTTCGCGGTATAGCTCCTCGGCTTCGCGCGACCGTTCGCCGATCCCGCAAAACAGGCTCACCCCGTTATGATGCTGCACGGTGTTGTTGATGAGTTCTGTGATCAGCACCGTCTTGCCAACGCCCGCGCCGCCAAACAGCCCCGTCTTGCCCCCACGTTCAATGGGTGACAACAGATCAATCGCTTTGATACCAGTTTCAAGGATTTCGGAATGCAGCACGCGGTCGCTTAATTTGGGCGGGCTTTGATGGATCGCACGACGCTCAGCCGTCTTAGGTGCAGGACGGTTATCAATCGGGTCACCAAACACGTTGAGCATCCGGCCAAGCACGGCCTCGCCAACTGGCACCATGATCGGCCCGCCTGTTGCACGCACAACCATGCCAAGGCCAAGACCCCGCACGGGGGCCATCGCCATCGCGCGGACCAACCCGTTCCCGATCAACGATGAAACTTCTAGTGCGACGTCGCCAGCGTATAGCAGATCGTGGATGTGCGGGACCGTCCCCTCGAATTTCACATCAACGACCCCACCGCGAATGGCCGCAATGCGGCCTTGGACCACGGTTTCAGATTTGTGGGTGGCTTCGGTGTTCATGGTTTTTCGCGCCTCTGGCTTGCAACACGGGTACCCGCAGTGCCCTCAAGAATAGCCAGCGCATCAGCAAGGCGGCCTATACCAGCAAACCCGCCCAATTCGGCGAAACCACAGGCAGCGCTAACTTTAGGCCCCATCGACCCTTTGGGCATAGCAAGTGCCCGCCCCTGATCGGGTGTTAGATGAGAAATAGGCATCGCGGCACTTGAGCCAAAATCCTGATAAACAGCATCAACATCCGTCAACAGCAACAAAGCATCCGCACCTATATCTGCAGCCAGCAGGGCACTGGCGGCATCTTTGTCGATCACAGCCTCTACCCCGATCATGCTGCCATCAGCGCGCCGGACAACGGGAATGCCGCCGCCCCCCGCACAGATTACGATCACGCCCTGATCCAGTAACAATCGCAGAACACGCATATCGGGAATTTCAATGGGCGCAGGTGATGGCACAACACGCCGCCAATGATCGCCATCTTGTGCGATGCTCCACCCAGCAGATTTGGCACGCGTTTCGGCCTCAGCCTTTGTATAGACAGGACCAACAAACTTGGTCGGGGTGTGAAAGGCGGGATCGTTGGGATCGACGATGACCTGAGTCAACAACGTGGCAACAGCGTGATCATGACCTAGGGTATTTTCCAGCTCCTGTTCGATCAGATAGCCGATCATCCCTTCGGTTTCGGCCCCCAAAACGTCCAGCGGATAGGCTTCGTCCGGTTTATAAGCCGCACCTTGCAGGGCCAAAAGCCCCACTTGAGGGCCATTCCCGTGCGTGATGATCAACTGATGGCCAGCCCGCACGATTTGAGCCAGCGCCTGTGCCGCTGTCCGGACATTGGCCCGCTGCATTTCGGCTGTCAGGGGCTGGCCGCGCTGCAACAGCGCATTGCCGCCCACGGCTGCGACGACCAACATCTCAAGCCCCCAAGGTGGCGACAAGAACCGCCTTGATCGTGTGCATCCGGTTTTCAGCCTGATCAAAAACGATCGAAGCCGCGCTTTCAAACACCTCTTCGGTGACTTCCATCGCATCAAGGCCGAATTCTGCTTTGATCTCGGCCCCTACGGTCGTCTCGGCGTTATGGAATGCAGGCAGGCAATGCATGAAACACGCTCGCGGATTACCCGTTTTAGCCATCACATCGGCAGTCACTTGATAAGGCATGAGCAGCTTGATCCGCTCAGCCCATTTTTCCTTGGCTTCTCCCATCGACACCCAAACATCCGTGTAGATGAAATCGACACCTTTCACGGCAGCGTCCACGTCTTGGGTGATGGTAATGCGCGCACCGGTTTCTTTGGCAATCGATTTTGCCTCGTCACGGATCGCTTGAACCGGCCAAAGGCTTTCGGGCGCACAAAGCCGAACATCCATCCCCATCTTGGCCCCGCCGATCAGCAGGCTGTCACCCATATTATTGCCCGCATCCCCCAAGAATGCATAAGATACTTGGTGTAACGGCTTATCGACATGCTCTTGCATGGTCAGGAAATCGGCCAAAATCTGGGTGGGATGAAATTCGTTTGTGAGGCCGTTATAAACCGGAACACCTGCAAACGCGGCCAGTTCTTCGACGATCTTTTGCCCAAAGCCACGGTATTCAATCGCATCGTAAATGCGCCCCAAGACACGCGCGGTATCTTTAACGGATTCCTTGTGCCCGATGTGTGATCCGGTAGGGCCGAGATACGTAACACGCGCCCCTTGATCATAGGCCGCCACCTCAAACCCCACACGGGTCCGTGTGCTGTCTTTTTCGAAAATCAGCGCGATATCTTTGCCTTGCAGGGTTGGCACCTCGGTGCCGGTGTATTTTGCCGTCTTCAAATCTGCGGCAAGTTTCAACAAAAATGCAATTTCACGGGGTGAAAAATCCCGCAGGGTCAAAAAGTGACGGTTTTTCAGATTATAAGCCATTTGGGGCCACCTTTCAGATTAAACAGGATCGCGCATTGTAGGACAGCTCATACAGTGCCCGCCGCCACGGCCACGCCCCAACTCGGCACCCGGGATCGCGAGAACTTCGATGCCCGCAGCTTTAAGGGCTGCGTTGGTGTCATCGTTACGGTCGTAACCAATGACCACGCCCGGCCGCAGAGCCAAAACGTTGTTGCCATCGTTCCACTGCTCACGCGAACGCTCTTCCTCAGAGTTGCCGCCCGTCGGCACAACTTGCAGGGTTTTATAGCCCAGAACCTCGGCTACAATATCAAAGATCGGGCGTGGATCATGACGAAATTCCAGCGGTGCGCGGCCTTCGCCGGGGCGAATATCGTAACAGACCAATTCATCCGCGACCTCTTTAAAGGTCGTCACCACATCACCGCCGCACAGCGTAAACACCGTGTCCAGATGCATCGCGGCACGCGACTTGGGAATACGGAAAGCAAGGACCCGCTCAGCCGCCCCTGACATAAACAAAGCTGCAGCCAGCTGACCGACCCCTTGTGGGGAAGACCGTTCCCCCATGCCAACCAGCACGGTGCCGTTGCCTACGGGCATAATGTCACCGCCCTCTACTGTGGCAAGCCCATGATCCAAGGTGGGATCGCCCCAGTGGATCGTTGTCTTGCCCGCAAATTTGGGGTGAAACTTGTAAATCGCGGTGTTCAATAACGTCTCAGGCCGCCTTGCGGTCCAATGCATTGGATTGACCGACACGCCGCCATAAATCCACGCGGAATTGTCGCGGGTGAACAGAGCGTTTGGCAAAGGCGGTAAAATGAACCCGTGGCGGCCAAGATAGCTGCCAAAAAGTCCGGTTGGCTCAAAGCCCAGATCGTCTGTGGCAAGCCCACCCAACAAATAATCAGCAAGTTGCACGCCGGACAATTCATCCATCCAACTGCGCAATTCGGACATCATACCAACGCCAACCTGATCCGGCGTAATCCGGTGATCCAACACCCATTCCCGACCTTTAGGGATGTCCAGCGTCTCTGCCAACAAATCATTGACGTCCAGAACGTCTACCCCCTCAGCGCGCATCGTCGCGGAAAAGATGTCATGATCCTTTTGCGCCTGTTTAACCCAAAACACATCATCAAACAGCAAATCTTGGCAGTTTTCAGGTGTCAGGCGGCGATGCGCAAGACCGGGCCTGCAAACAATCACCTGCCGCAGTTTGCCAGTTTCGGAATGCACGCCCAGCTTGTTTTCATGTTTCATTGCAATTTGTCCTTTGTAGGTACGAGCGTCACAGAGCGCTGATGGCACCGGTCCACATCAGATAGGCCGCGACACTAGCGGCTCCGACGAGAGCAATTGCGATCAGAGTTTCGATGGAAGAAAAGGATTTTTCGCCATGCGATTTACGCGCCCAGACATAGATCGGGATACCGACCGCATAGAGGATGGCACACATCAGCAGATACGTGGGGCCTGCCGCATAAACGAGCCATGCCCCATAAACTGTCGCGAGTGCCCCAATGGCCATATCTCGGCCTCGCCCTTTTTGCTGATCATAGCTTTCGCCAGTCATTGCAAGCTTGAGCGCATAAGCCCCCGAGAACACGTAGGGTACGAGAATGGCGGTGGACGCGATGTAAAATAGCGCGAGATAAGTCGAATTCGCATAAAGCGTCACGATCAAGACGATCTGCACGCAGATATTGGTAATCCACAGGGCTCCAGATGGGGACCCGTTTTCATTTTCGTTGGCAAAGATCGCAGGCAGGATGCCTTCCTTGGCCGCACGGAATGGAATTTCAGCAGCCAGTAAAGTCCAGCTTAAAAACGCACCGGCAACCGAAATCACAAGACCGATCCGAACCAACACCGACCCCCAAGGACCGACAACAGACTCAAGCACATATGCCATGGAAGCGGCCGCAGGCAGCGCTGCGAGTTCGGGTTGAGACATGACGCCAAGCGACAGCAAAGACACAAGCAGATAAAGCATAAGAACTGTGACGAACCCAAGGATGGTCGCTTTGCCGATGTCGCTACGCTTACGTGCGCGACCAGACCCGACACTGGCCCCCTCGATCCCGATAAAGACCCATAATGTCACAAGCATTGTGCTTTGAACTTGGGTCGTAATGCTTCCAAGTGTCAGGGCTTCTTTACCCCAGAAATCCAACTGGAATGTCGGCAAATTGAAGCCCACGACAACAAGAACGATGAAAAGAAAAATGGGGGCCAGCTTGGCAATCGTTGTGATCAGATTGATGATCGCCGCCTGTCGTATTCCCATCAAAACCAACGCATGAACAAGCCAAACGCAGATCGACGCGCCAGCGATTGCTTGCCACGTGTTGCCCTCTTCGCCGAACGGGGCGTAAAAATAGCTGAGAGCGCCAAAGATCAAAACGGCGTAAGATACGTTGCCGATCCAAGCGCTCAACCAGTATCCCCAAGCGCTATTGAAACCCACGAAATTGCCAAACCCTGCGCGTGCGTAAGAATAAGGTCCCGCGTCAAGGTTAGGTTTGCGGGTCGACAAATTCATGTACACAAATGCAAGAGCCAACATCCCGATACCGGTAATGAGCCACCCAATTGTGATGGCCCCTGCAGATGCCCCGCGTGCCATGTTCTGTGGCAAACTAAATACCCCGCCACCAATCATGGATCCGACCACCAAGGCTGTCAGGGGCAGCAAGCCTAATTTGCCCGATTTCGTCTGGGTCGATGAGGTGTCTGTTGCACTCAATTCGGTCGGCATCGGCTTTCTCCTTTGCATCCAAGCGTTCGGCACGCGCACCTGCAGATTTATTCAGGACCTCTCGTGCATTTCGTTGGTCTATCCCGTTGTCTCATGCTTGCATTTCAAGCTGGGTTAAGACCAAGATTTAAGCCATCAATGACAGAACTGTTCCGCGCGGCATTGACCTGCATCAATAAGCAGACAGAATGTTCAATTTGGAACCGACGCAGCGGACTATAATGAGGACTATTTGCGCTGCAGCTGTTGATATCAGTTCGCAAAAATTTCCACCCCAGCCAGCCCACTCATTGATGCACATCAATCTCCTGTCACAAAGGTTGTGGTAACTTGTCTTCAAATTTCATGGTTTGAGAAAGGTCCAGCCAATGGCAAAGGTCACATCCCTTCGTGAGGAAAATCCTTCACAAGAAAAGGGGGCCACACCGCCGCCCCGCACTGCCTTTCAAACGCCCAATGCCTCTCAAGCGTACAAGGCATCCAAAGACCCAAGCCCGCTGTCGCCCCCCCATATCACGATGGAGCAAGCGCTAGACAAAGGGCTAAAGGCTGCTTTGGCCAAGTTTACGGCGGGACTTTCACCGATTGCTTTGACCTCAGCCTATTCAGATTGGGCCATGCATCTGGCATCTGCGCCGGGCAAACGTTTGGAATTGCTGGAAAAGGCCGGAAAGAAAACATGGCGGTTGGCAAATCATGCGACCCATTGTGTTGGCACCCCCAACACCCCTGACACCTGCATCACGCCATTGCCTCAGGATCGACGGTTCAAAGATGAAAGCTGGCAAAAGTGGCCCTATAATCTGATGTATCAAAGTTTTCTGCTCAACCAACAATGGTGGCACAACGCGACCACTGACGTGGACGGGGTGACGCAACAACACGAGAACGTGGTCGAATTCGCCACACGCCAGATGCTCGACGTGTTTTCACCATCAAATTACGCCCTGACGAATCCCGAAGTGCTGACACAGACTGCGCAACAAGGTGGGATGAACCTCTTTCGAGGTTGGCAGAACTTCATTGAAGATCTTTCGCGCACCAACACTGGAAAACGCCCCGTTGGTACGGAAGATTTTGAGGTTGGTCGCAACATGGCAACCACACCGGGCAAGGTCGTTTACCGCAACGATCTGATGGAACTGATCCAATACGCGCCGACCACAGACAAGGTGCATCCCGAACCCATTTTGATCGTCCCTGCATGGATTATGAAATACTATATTCTTGATTTGAGCGAGCAAAATTCTCTGGTGCGTTATTTGACAGCGCAGGGGTTCACCGTCTTCATGATTTCATGGAAGAACCCAGATGCAGATGACCGAAATTTGGGGATGGATGATTACGTTTCCTCAGGCGTCATGGATGCGCTTGATGCTGTCGACACGATTTGTGGCGGGCATAAAATACATGCCGTGGGCTATTGCTTGGGCGGCACATTGATGTCGATTGCGGCCGCCGCGATGGCGCGTGACGGCGACGCGCGACTGAAAAGTCTGACACTGCTCGCGACCCAAATCGACTTCACAGAAGCTGGCGAACTGATGCTGTTCATCGATGAAAGCCAGTTGACGTTTCTCGAAGACCTGATGTGGGAACAAGGTTATCTGGACACCACACAGATGGCTGGCGCTTTTGAGCTTTTGCGCTCGAATGACCTGATCTGGTCGCGGATCGTGCACGATTATTTAATGGGGGAACGCACCCCAATGAATGATCTGATGGCTTGGAATGCCGATGCCACCCGCATGCCGTATCGGATGCATTCTGAGTACCTGCGACAATTGTTTTTGAAAAATGACCTAGCTGAAGGGCGATACCACGTCGGCAGCAATCCCATCGCAATATCTGACATCCGCGTGCCGGTGTTTCTTGTTGGCACAGAACGCGACCATGTTGCGCCGTGGGAATCTGTCTACAAGTTCAATCTGTTATCTGACACGGATGTCACATTTGTTCTGACCAGTGGCGGGCACAATGCAGGCATCGTGTCCGAGCCGGGACATCCGCGTCGGCACTACCGCGTGCGAGAAAAGGCCAAAGATGATCCCTATATCGATCCAGATCGTTGGATGCACGAAACATCCCCTGTTGATGGGTCTTGGTGGTCGATTTTGTCAACTTGGGTCGCTGAAAAATCCCATGAAAAGACGGCCCCTCCAGCGCTTGGATCTAAGGAAAATGGCTACGCGCCACTTTGTGATGCACCCGGCACGTATGTATTTCAGGAGTAATCCCAGATGCTAGACAGCTTTCTAAAAGGAAAACGTGGGCTTGTTGTCGGTATTGCGAATGAGCATTCCATCGCGGCAGGATGCGCCATGGCCCTTCATGCGGCGGGGGCGAACCTTGCTGTGACCTATGCCAATGAACGCTCAAAGCCCTTTGTCGCCCCCGTCGTGGCCAAGCTGGACGCGCCTATATTCTTGCCTTTGGACGTTCAGGTTGACGGACAGCTTGAAGCGGTTTTTGAAGCGATTGATCGCGAGTGGGGGCAAATCGACTTCATTGTGCACTCAATCGCCTATTGTCCCAAAGATGATCTGCATGGCCCCGTGAGCGAATGTTCAAAGGAAGGCTTTGCTCAGGCGATGGATATCTCGGTTCATTCGCTCATCCGGATGACACGGCTGGCCATTCCGCTTATGAAAAATGGCGGAAGCATTCTGACCATGAGCTATTATGGCGCAGAAAAAGTTATCGATCATTACAACATCATGGGTCCGGTGAAATCAGCGTTGGAGGGCACGGTGCGCTACCTTGCCGCCGAACTTGGGCCAAAAAAAATCCGCGTCAATGCGATCTCGCCGGGGCCCTTACAAACGCGTGCAGGTTCTGGCATCGATCATTTTGACGATCTGATTGATACAGCGCGCAAGAGAGCCCCAGAACAAAGTCTGGTGACAATCGAAGACGTTGGCCACATGGCTGTAGGGCTTGTCAGCGACCTGTCATGTAAGGTGACTGGCAACATCGCGTTTGTAGACAGCGGTTACCACGTGCGGGCATAAAAGATAATCAAGACTAAAGCAGATCAGGGTCCAACAAAGACTTAAATCTCAGCAGAAAAAAGGCAGTCATATATGCAATATATCGAGAACAGGACCTTTGACGAGATCAAGGTTGGCGACAGTGCAGAATTGACACGTACGTTAAAACAGGGCGACATCGAACTGTTTGCCGTCATGTCTGGCGACGTGAATCCGGCACATGTGGACGCCGATTTCGCGCAATCGGATATGTTTCACAAAGTCATCGCCCATGGCATGTGGGGCGGTGCGCTGATTTCAGCCGTGTTGGGAACCGAGCTGCCCGGCCCCGGCACAATCTATCTCAATCAAAACCTGAGCTTCAAACAAGCCGTCGGTCTGGGCGATACAGTCACCGTACGTATCACTGTCGCTGAAAAAAGTGCAAAGCATCATCATGTGACACTCGATTGCCTGTGTACCAACCAAAGCGGCGAAACCGTAATCGAGGGGCAGGCATTGGTCGTGGCACCGACCCAAAAAGTACGCAGGCCACGGGTCATGTTGCCAGAAGTCCACCTTCACGAACGCGGTGCGCGGTTCGCGCGGTTGATCAAAGCGACAGCAGATCTGGCGCCAATCCGTACCGCCGTGGTGCACCCCTGTGACGCCCTTTCGATTGAGGGGGCATTGGAAGCCGGCAAACAAGGTATAATCATCCCCATTCTCGTGGGCCCAAAAACCAAGATCGAAGCCGCCGCGTCTGAAGCTCAGCTGGACCTAAGTGGCATCGAGATCGTTGATGTCCCGCACAGTCACGCCGCCGCCGAACGGGCTGTTGCCATGGGCCGCGAAGGCAAGGTCGGCATGTTGATGAAGGGCAAAATTCACACCGATGAATTGTTGGCGCCAGTGGTGGACAAAGAATTAGGCCTGCGCACGGAGCGACGCATGAGCCATGTCTTTGCGCTTGATGTCCCGACCTACCCCAAACCGCTGCTGATCAGCGATGCGGCGATCAACATCTTTCCCGATCTGCAAACCAAACGCGATATCGTTCAGAATGCAATTGATCTTGCACTGGCGCTGGGGATCACCCTGCCAAAGGTGGCGTTGCTTTCGGCTGTCGAAACCGTCACGCCCACTATTCCGTCTACGGTCGATGCCTCTGCACTTTGCAAGATGGCCGAACGTGGACAAATTATCGGCGGATTGCTGGACGGGCCATTGGCCTTTGACAATGCGGTGTCCAAAGCTGCGGCCGAGACGAAAGACATTCACTCAGAGGTCGCGGGCGACGCTGACATACTTATAGCTCCCGATCTGGAATCGGGAAATATGATTGCCAAGCAGTTGATCTATTTGGCCGGAGCCGATGCCGCCGGCGTCGTTTTGGGCGCGCGAATTCCCATCGTTCTAACCAGCCGTGCAGATGGTGTGATGTCGCGATTGGCATCCGCCGCAATGGCACAATTATTCGCACATGCTCAATCAGGCGGCACCGCGATATGAGCGGGACAATTTTGACACTGAACGCGGGATCATCCAGCCTTAAGTTTGCTGTGTTCAGCACCGATGAGACGGTGACAACACCCCAGCTCAGCGGCAAGATTGCAGGCATAGGCACCGCACCCGTCTTTGGTGCCCAAGACGCAAAAGGCGCCACGCTTGCCAAAGGTCCGCTTGAGCATTTGGACGCGGCATTCGACCATGAACACCTGATTAAACTGTTGCTTCCGTGGCTTGCCCAACACCAAGGCCACGAACCACTTGTGGCCGTCGGTCACCGCGTCGTGCATGGAGGCAAGCATTTTGAGCGCCCGGTCCAAGTGACCGACGCCGTTTTGGCCACGTTGGAAACACTCATTCCCCTTGCGCCATTACATCAGCCTCATAACCTTGCTGCGATCCGCGCCGTCGCAAAGTGGGAACCAGACCTGCAACAGATCGCCTGTTTCGACACCAGCTTTCACCAAAGTCAGGGACGATTGGCCAAATTATTCGCTCTTCCCCGTGCTTTGAGTGATGAGGGGATCATCCGCTACGGGTTTCACGGCCTGTCTTACGACTATATCGCCAGCCAGTTGCCAGATCATCTGGGGGATCAGGCTGACGGTCGTGTGGTCGTAGCACATCTTGGCAATGGGGCAAGCATGTGTGCCATAAAAGATCGTGAAAGCGTTGCGACAAGTATGGGATTTACGGCATTGGACGGGCTGATGATGGGGCGCAGATGCGGCACGCTGGACCCCGGCGTCATACTTTACCTGATGCAGGCCAAAGGAATGACTGCGGATGCCGTCACAAACATGCTTTACAATCAATCTGGGCTTTTGGGGGTCTCGGGCATTAGCAATGATATGCACGTGCTGCAAAACAGCAGCGACCCGCATGCGTTTGAAGCCATTGATTTATACTGCTACCGCGCGGCCAGTAGCCTTGCGGGGTTAATTCCATCTATTGGTGGACTTGACGCGATCATTTTTACGGCTGGGATCGGTGAAAATTCTGGCTTTGTACGCAAGCTCATTTGCGAACAAATGGCATGGTTGGGTGTCGCCATCGACGAGACCGCGAATGACAACAACGCAACCCTCATCAGCACAGAGCAATCGAAAATCAAGGTACTTGTCATCCCAACGAACGAAGAGCTTGTGGTGGCCAAAGCCTGTCACGCTTTATTGTCCTAAACAGTCGATATGAGTGAAATCTTGTTGCTGCGCTAAAATGCGCGCCACGGTCACGGCAAATTACAGCCTGCCCGTTGTGGCGATTGATGTGCATCAATCCCAACATCCCCTTTGAGGGGTATGATTAGGTGAACTCTCACTGAAAGGATTGAAAATGACCAAAAATGACAAAGCTAAAGATGCTATGGCTCCTATGGCCAATCTGATCGATGCCATGCAAGAATCCAGCACGAAGATGTTGTCTGGGTTCGGGCCCGAATGGTTTGGGACCATGAATAGTGTTGGCACCGAAATGCTGGCGTTCATGTCCGAACGCGTCAAACAGGATATCCAAACCCAACAAGACCTGTTGCAAGCAAAAGGCATTGCCGAAATTCAGAAACTTCAGGCAGACTTTTTCAAGAAAGCGATGGAAGATTATAGCGCTGAAATGACCAAACTGATGGAAATAGGCAAATCGCACGAAAAACACGCCACGCCAGTTTGACAAAGCCTCAGACCCATCGTGGCTGATCCGGTATGGCGGCTTACACGTGCCTCCTGCGGGTCAACCATACGCCCCTTTAATCCTCTGACCGTAAAGAGCGAAAGCACATGAAAAACAGTACCCTACTTATCATTGTGGGCCTTGAGTCTTCCCTGACCGAACTTGGCAAAAAACTTGAAGCGGTGCGCACGTTGCCCGCTCATGCCACAATTCTTATCGTTGGTGAGACGCCCGTTTTCCCATATTATGCAATGGGCGTTCCGCCATATGGAACAACTGCAGTTCCCCGAGAATGGGAAATCTCAGTCGCCGAAAGCAACGCGGCTTTTAAGAAAAAATCAGATGAAATTGAGGCGCTTCTCGAGCATCACGATGTGTCAGGTGAGGTCTGCATTTTGGCCAGCGAACCCGCGCTGGTGTCTGATGCTATCGCGCGCCACGCAATGCTATGCGACATGGCAATTGTGGCCGATGATTTGCGCAAACCCGAGACGTTGTTCAGGCAGGTCGTCTATGGCGTTTTATTCCAGTCTCCCGTCGGTATCATGTTGAACGATCATAATCTTGAGACCTTCTGCGCCCCTAAAAAAGTGCTTGTTGCGTGGAATTCGGATTTGTATTCCGCACGCGCGGTCCATCAAGCCCTCCCTCTTCTTCGCCAAGCGGAAGAGGTGATTATCGCCTCTGTTGATCCGATCACAACCGAATACCGTGATGGAGAAGACCCAGGTGTAGATATCGCAAAATGGCTGAGCCACCATGGATGCAACGTCGACGTCCAACAGTATCCCAGCGGCGGTCAAACAATTGGTGACAGCATTCTCAAACGCACGCAGGAACTTGGTGCAGATTTAATCGTCATGGGGTCATACGGTCATTCGCGCGCGCGTGAAGCGTTTTTTGGTGGCACGACCCGCACCATAATCGAACAGACGGACCAAGCCGTTTTCTTGGCACATTAATACGCGATGCCACCAGTCATTTGGTGGCATCACGCAATGCTTGTTTCGTACGCTGAAATGCCTCTGCATCCCCAAACTCTGCAAAATCATGGTAGTGCGCATGACGTCCTTCCATGCGTTTTGCATGTTTAATTGGACACCAGTGCTTTTCTGTACGGGCGGCTATTTCGACAGCATAGGCCAGCAGGCCATTGCCGTATGAACAATATATACAGTTCAGCTTTTCCAGCCCGTTCAGATATGAAAGATGCTTGCGATCAAACGTGATGTAGTCGCCACGCTTCACTTTCTCCACGCGGTAAACTGGAAAACAAATGATCTGAAAAATCGTTATGAAGATGTCCAGCAAAACGAACGGAATGATCATCGCATAGATCACTGGCGCAGTCAGAACAACCAAAGGGCGTGCCGCGGCAAGATAGGACGTCAACTTCTGTTTCATCGCCTGATGACGTTGGCGAACACTGCGATCAAACACCACGCGGCCTTGTTCTAAACGATAACTCAACTCACCCCGTTGCCGGTCAAATGTTTCCTCTAGCTCATCTTCCAATGCGCGCAGACGCGCGATGATGATTGCAACTTTGTCTGACACTTCTCTATCTCCAATTTCGGATAATATTGCGCAAACTTGGGGCCATTTCAGCGACATCTACATCAGGATTTATACGCCCAAGTTCTGACGTGCGGACCGCGAGATCAATACCAGCGCCATGCCTGTACTGATAAAGTCGAATCCAACCAAAAGACCAAGGATCACGGCCGATGCTTGCGGTAAAGCTACAAAGATATAGCCCCCCAAAGCGATGCTAATGACTGCCGATGCAAGACCCCAAACCCATCCCGAAGCGGGCCGCGCCCAAAACGCGAATGCCATCTGTGCAGCACCTGTCAACACAAGGACCACAGCGATCAAAACGGTCAGCGCAACCAATCCATGGAATGGAAAGACCAGCATCAAAAGACCTGCCGCCAGTGAAATAAGTCCAGAAATCAGCTGCCAGACGAACAGACCTGTGCCCCGCAACGACAACGCCCCCACCACAGCGACGCCGCCGCTGACGACCAAAAGCCAGCCGATAAAAATCTCGACAACCAACGAGCTGAACAAAGGCATGAAGACTGCCGCCGTGCCGAGGACAATCATAACGACACCTCCCCACAAGAAACCTTTGCGCAATTTGGTCAGAATGGTCGCGGATTGAATGTCTGTAAAAGGGTCAATTTCAGATGTCATTGGATATATCCTTTTGTATTTGGCGCAAGCAGGCCTGCCTTGAGCGCGCGATGGTTATTCAGCAGCCGTGGCGTTAATCTGCATCGCAATAAAGGCTGGTTCACCCATCCGTTGCAAAAGTGACAGTTGCAATTCGAGCCAAGACATATGGCCCTCTTCATCCAAAGCAGTACGTTCAAACAGACCACGTGTGCCGATATCCTGAGCATCGTCTGCCTCGCGCGCAGCTGTCGAATAAAACGTAATCGCTTCTTTTTCATCGACAAGATCAGCTTCAAACATCTCTTGCAGCGATTGCGAAGATGTCGGGGTTTTGGCTGCAGTCATAACGGGGACACCCCCCAGAAAAATCATCCGCCGCGCGTATTCTTCGGCATGTCCCAACTCTTCAAGCATCTCTGCGCGCATCTTAGTGGCCAGCTTATCCAAGCCCCAGTTTTCGGTCGTCAAGATGTGAAGCAAATATTGATTTGCTGCGGCAAGTTCCATCGATACAGCAGTCTGCAGGTTTTCAAGAGTTTTACGATTGTCAGTCATGGTTTTTCCTAATCAATTAACAGTTTGGAGGATGAACAGGTGGACATTCACGTCTCAGGCTTCACTCCAAGCATGGACATGGACGTCTTTGCCGGAATGGCCTTTCAAGATTTTCACTGCGACGTCTTCTTTCGCGGCATCAACTGTGCGCACCCACAAAAGGATGCCGCCGTTGTGGATCTGATTGGCGTAATAGTCTTTGTGGTGTTGCCCCACGCGGCGGGCCAGCAACGTCCCCACGACAGCGGCAGGGCCACCACCAATCGCAATTGCCGCGATGGACGCCGCTAAAGTGCTGACAGGCGTCAGCATTGCTGCCATTGCAATGGCTGATCCTAAAAAGAAAAACCCTCCACCGATGGCGCCCTCCAACTCTCCAATTGCTTCCTCCGATACAAAGGCAGCCCGCGGCGCATCAGGATTGTCTTCCAGATCATTGGCCTGCCAATAGGCGGACCCCAGCTTTTCTTTCATCGCCTTTTTGTCACCAAGTAGGCTGATATCAAGGCGGCTGAACCCAGACATTCGCAAATCATAGATCGCCGCCTGAAGCGTCTCAAAACTGTCAAAGACGCCAACAGCTTCGGGAACATTTATGTACGTGGTGTGATGTGGGGTTGGATCATTGGTCATTGTGAACCTCGGATTATTTGTGAATTAATGTACAGCGCAACACGCCAAAAGGGATTGATGCACATCAATCGCTTGGTATTTCAGTTTCAATCTGAGCCAGACGCCGCTTGAGCTGTGCGTTCTCATCCGCAAGGATCAACACAACCGCAACACCCGCCAAGTTGAGGCGCAAATCTGCCTGTAAACGCCGCACACGGCGCAGGGTTGTGACGCACGTGCTCTCAAACCGCCATGCTGACCTATTCTGACCTACGGGTTCAAGAATGCCTTCTTCCACCAATTCAATGACCCAATCTGCGGATGCATTGCTGACGTGGCACAATTCGGTCAGTGACAGCACAGACACGACTTCACCGGTCGGAACCAAAGCTCTATTCGTTGCCATGATCTAAACTCCCTGTCCTGCGCGTGGATCATAATCCATTTCACGCGCCATTTCTGCATAAAGCTCTCTCGCTTTTTCTGACTCTGTGGGTGGGATGACGATTTTCAGAACCGCAAACAAGTTACCCGGGATTTTGCCTGGTATCCCCCTGCCCTTCAAACGCAGTTTTTTGCCAGTTTGAGCATGCTTGGGCACAGTCAATTCAACCTTACCACTGGGTGTCATAACCGCGACACGACCACCAAGCGCCGCTTCCCAAGGGGTGATGGGTAATTCCATAAACACATCTCGGCCCTCGACCCGAAAACCGGGCGGGTCCTTGATCGCAACTTCAAGGTAAAGATCACCCGCTTTGCCGCCGCCCAAGGCAGGCGAACCTTGCCCCGCGAGCCGGATGTGCTGGCCCTCGGCCACACCTTTTGGGATCGACACACGGATCGCGCGCTCACGCAGCACAATATGGCCATTCTTATCCAACTCAGGCTTGCGCAGAGTGAAATCGCGCGAGCCTCCATTGTAGGCCTCGGTCAGATCAATAACGATTTTGGCGTGATGATCCTGTGCAGGTGCGTGGGCTTGACGACCCGCATGCATACGACCATCGAAACCACCCCGTTTTGAAAACAGCTCTTCAAAGAAATCGCCGAACTGTTCAGGGTCCGCTTGGGTATAGCCACCGCCAGAAAACTCGAAACCATCATCCCAATCAGGAGGAGGTCGAAAGTCTTGGCCCTCTTTCCAATTCTCGCCAAGCTGATCGTATGCTGCGCGTTTTTCAGGGTCTTGTAAGACCTCATAAGCCTCGCCAAGCTCTTTGAATTTCAGCTCAGCTTCGGCCTCATCGGGGCCCCTGTTCACATCGGGGTGAAACTTGCGGGCCAGCTTGCGATAAGCACGTTTGATCTCGTCTTGCGACGCCTTACGCTCAACGCCCAGAACCTTGTAATAGTCTTTATAGTCCATGTCTGTGTGCCCCCTGATATACCACGCCTTGCCGGATCAATGCCTCAATCCACATCTATTTCGAGACTGTCGATATACTGCCGAACAGATGTTTCAAGAGCGCTCACATGGTGGCCATGGGCCTCTTCATTGGCGATCTCGGTTTGCACCTTTTGCGACAAAACATCGAACCGTTCGCGCAGCTCTGCCGACGTCACCTGATGGTCTGCTGACAAAAGTCCCTTAAGCTTTAGGCGGGTCTCGACGTGCTTAATCTTCTGGTCGAGCACTTCCATGCGGGATTTCAGTTCTGGTGCCGTCATCATCGTATCCTAACATTGCAACGCGTTTGACGTTACAAATGACAGCGATCCGCTGTTTGCGCATTGATGCAGCGCAATATGTGCGCATCAAATGTTTCCTCGCTTGATACTTCTCTAGGGGCAGATACCTAATCAACGGTAAGAGTTTGAAAAGACAAAGATCGCCAGTCTAGGTTACGTGATCACACCACAAGGAGCTAACAGCCTACACCTGTCCGGTCTGGTATCTTGTAAAACGTGTTATTGGATTTTCGGTGCAATCACACATAACAACGAATCTCGCGTGTCATGCTCTGCAAGCTGCTGTTTGGCGACGCAAACCAAAACAGAAAGTGTTGATCTCTTCTGATCAGGAAATGCTGTCCCCCAAGCCCAACGCGAGCCAAGCTTCACGTGTCGCGGACAACACCCTAAATTAGGCCTCCATAATCCATATCTGGCAAAGGCCGAAACCTTTGCCAGATCCAGAATGTGATAGGCGCTTTTGCGTTAGGCGTCTACGGCAACTTCAGCCTCGGCTGGCGTCGCTGACACGCCGATTTTTTGTGCCATTGGCGTCAGATTACCCAGCGAAAACAGATGAGCATAGCACAGTTCCAACTCGTCAGAGCGGACCATCTCCACCAGTGTTTCGGCAGGTAACGCCTTGAGTTTTTCACGGTTGATCGTAAAAAATCCCGACAGTGACGCAGTTTGCCCGTCAGCAAGGTTGAACTGGGCCTGTGCCCCTTCCAGAAGATCATGCTCTTGCAGACGTTTGCAAAATACAGCCGTCCGCTCAAATAGCGCTTGGTATTCGCTGACGAATGTCAATTTGCTTTTGAGAAAGGTGGTTCGCTCGCCATCGGTATCGAAGAGGCGCTCCCCCTTGCCGTCGGTGTTGAAGCCGTCAAAGCCTTCATCAATGCACAAGACGAAATCTTTTTCGTCTTCGGACCGTGAGAACACGAAAGGATAGCGACGCAAGAACGCGGGAATGTAACCGCCAGTCCAGTTCCCATCAGCACCGACATTGCTGTTTTCCCCATCTCTGACCCCAAGGATCACTGAAGGGACCACATCGTTTCCGTCGCCAGCAAAGACGATAGCATAGTCCTGCGCAGTGGCACGAAACTCGGCGGCCAGAAGCGGCACAGAATTGACGCTGCTGGAGAATTTGTAGTCTTCGCCCATTTTCACGGACCAATCACGGTGGCTCTCAGAAGAGACAGGAACCGCACGTTCATAGATCATCAATTGCTTGGTCATTTTCATCCTTGGTTTTATTTACGACAGGACGACAAGGTCCATGTTTTTAAAAGGTTAGCTGATCAAAGTTTGAAAAGCGACGAGAAATTATGCGGCATCCAAAGAAGAGAACGCCGCAATAAGATACGGGGTGTATCAGAACGTGACTGCGGTCACTCGGGCATAGAGTGTCGCGGAATCTTGGTTGGAAACAGCATTGACAAGAGGGATGCCGACACCCAGTTCCAGCGTGACCTTGTCACTTAGGGGATAGGTCATACCAACGCCAGCCGACATCAAAAAGACCTCTTCGGGGAAGGTCGAATAGACCGCTCCCATGTCGACGAACCCGTAAACGTCTATCCCGTTTGCCAAGCCATCGATGTTAACGTCGACAGACTTGTGCGCTTCAAATTGTCCGAAATACCCTGTGTCGCCCGATGCTGCGTCGCTCGGAAAACCGCGTACCGTCGAAGGGCCGCCAACCTGAAACAGCATATCACCCGGCAGAAGCTTCTCATGGGTGAGTTGCCACGCGCCGTTTGCAGTCAGCGCGACGCCGTTGTCAAACAGGTACGTACCGTTGAATGATCCCGTGAACAGCGTGACGTTTCGTGTCGAAGGCTCAAGAGCATCTTCAGAGACCGCGTAGGTTACATGTGGGCTAATCGAAAACGCCATGTTTTGGTTCGAATATGAGACGTCAATTCCCAGTGAATACTTTGTGGTCGTTGAATCGACCAGTGATGTCCCGTTCGACGTTGACTCAGACACACCATAAGACGCCCCAGCGACACCGAACACGGCCCATTTAGACGAAATGAAATGCGGATAGGTCAGCGTCCCACTGAAGGATTGCGAATTGCCTTCGATGTTGAGTGGTTCTGTTGGGCCATCGATCACCTCGATACGTGACCCACTATAGGTCGCGCTCAACCGTGTACCATTTCGCAAGATTGGCGCATCGTAGGACAACGTGCCGGAAAAGCTACCTTCTGCAATGGTACCAAATACGAGGAGGTTATCGTCAGGTGTCAAAAGACTGTAGCTGTGGAAAAAGGTGCCCAGCTGATACTGACCCGTCGATTCAACGCCTTGATTGTCTAGAAAGAACGACAACTGGTTCGTTTTCGGTTCGGTCAAGGCCAACACAAGGTCTGTTGTTCCGAAATTCGCCCCTGGCTGTAGCGACATGCGCAGCTGCGCATTGTAAATCTGGTTAAAGCTGGTGATATCCGTAGCGGCAGAAGGCACGTCAACGGTGTCTTCGCCTCGGGTCAAGCGAACCCGTTCAAGAACAAAAGAGTCGGGCACTTTCTTGTTGCCGCCTATTGCGACTGACGCCAGCTTGCCTTCGACCAACTGAACCTTAAGGATACCACGATCAAGGGTTTGCGGCGGCAAGACAGCGCTGGCCGTGATTACACCCTTTGCGGTGTAGAGGTCGTTCACGTCCTGCACGAGAGTTTGGATCTGTGAAAAATCGATCTGTTTGCCAACGTAATTGGCAAGGATTACATCCAGATCAGCTTGGGTGAGAAAATCGGATTTGGTGAATTCGACACCAACAAGCCGCACGCTCGGTCCACCGGGTTGAACGATTGAGCCACGCGTGGCCTCTGGGCTGATCACCACCGGCCCTGTTTGCTTCGGGGGCGTGGCCAGCTCTTGCACCCGCTGTGCGTTTAGTTGCTCGACTGTTGTGGCCGGGTTGATGGTCTGCTGTGCCTGCGCTGTCTCGGCCAACAGCATCAACGCCCCTACCATGCCCGCAGCACCTAGATGGTTCAGGAAAGCTTTGCGCTGTCCGTCCGTCTTTTGTTGTGCCCTCAATACCTCACTCCTCGTCATTGCTTAATTAATCCTGTTTAATTTGACGGCAGCACCCTGTTCACTGCTCGACCCCACATAATAAGCAACGCCATTGACGAGGATAAAATCATCTTCATCGTAAACGCGGCTGCCTCTCGGTGTGACCGAACTCAGTTCCCAGAACGGCGTGCCCGGCCCGTTGCCCATATCCACACCGTTGCGCATCACACGGATCGTGTCACGAACCAAACCCGCACCGGGGAAGTCCAGAAATTTGAGCTCGTTGGTTGAATCAGGCGAGACTGTGTATTGCACAACATAGGCGTCAGAGATGCTGTAGTAGCCTTCCATATCAAGTGCGAAAGCATATTCAGGTTCAAAGTACTGCACGTTGGCCGTGTAGTGCGGCCGTGGCGTGCGGTTGTCGAACAGCAGTGTTTGCAACGGTGACGTCAACAGGAGCGACCCGGGAACGTACGCGTTGTCGATACTCACGTTCTCTGCCGTGGTGTCGAACGTCGTATCGACAAAGAACAGATCATCGATATCGATCCCCGCAGGCGCATCAACAGTAACCGTCGCCGACGTGCCAACTGTGCCACGTCCACCCGTCAAAGTCATTTGCAGCGGGTTTGGACCCGAGGGCACTTGCGTGATCCCCGCCGTAATCGTCCCGCCGCGCAACACGATCTTTTCTGAAACTTCCAAATCAGGCAAGGTCAGGTCGCCCGTGGCATCGAATGACATAGTCTTGGCACGGCCCACATCGATCCCGATGTCGCCGTTATAAGTCACGACACCACCGGCAACACTGCCCGCAGTCAGGTCGATATGGTTCGCAGCCTCAAGCAAGTCTCCAAAGATGTCCTTGCTCGAATTCAGGATCGCGTCGATGCCAGCGATAATCGTGGCAAAGCTGATCCCATTTGCGTTCAGACGAACCGTGCCAGCGGCATCAATCGAGCCACCGGTGATGGACCCGTCTGTCGAGGTGACAGTCACGTCACCTTGATCCGTGGGCAAAGCGCCAGTTGTTGTGATCTGTGTAAAGGTCACATCGTTCAGCGCCTGCATTGTCTGCGTGCCAGTGCTGGTCGCGGAGCCGACAGCAAGCGCGCCGTTGGTTGTCACCAGATCCACTGTGCCAGGTCCTGTTTTCCCTGCATCAAGCAGGTCAATGGTCAAGTCACCGATCGAGGCAATTTTGACATTGGCACCCGCCGTCGCTGACTGGCCAATGAACGAACTGCGCGCGTCAATACCGATGCTGCCCGTGCCTGCGTTCAACTTCGCTGCAGTGATCGCAAGTGGTGTGATCGCTGCAATGTCTCCCGTGGTGGCGTTCAGGTCGATCCGCGCGGTTTTGATAATAAGCGGGTTTGCCACATCCGTGGTTGTCTCAGTCACGCTTGAACCATCATAAGGCCAATCGAGCGATGTCGCGTTGGGCGTGGTCTGATCGCCAATGCCCTCGCCCGAAACAATCTGGACCAATGCGGTGGCATCTGTTGTCTCGATATCAAAGACGCGCAGCGGATCGGTGCCCGCAAGAACATGACCAGCCGCATTAATGGTGACATCGCCCAGTGTCGAGATACCCGTCACAATTGCATCGCCCGTGGTTGTGGTGATGGCGACTGTGCCCGTTGGCGCAACCATCGTCGCCCCATTGAACATTTGCAGCGCGCCAGCCGATGCAACGATGCTGCCCGCTGTGGTTGAAACGGCGCTGTTGCCCGTGATCGACAATTGACCGCCCGCGATCAGCTGGATTGGTCCGCCTGATGTCACAGCCCCGTTGATGACAGCCGCGTTTTCGGACTGCAACAAGATCCCGTTCGGCGCAATGGCCGAGGTGATCACAAAGCTGTCGCTCTTCGGCCCAAAGAGATAGATCGCACCCGTTGGCGCCGCCGCAGTGATGCCACCGCCAAAGTTAACGCCGACGTTCAAGGTCCGACCTGCTGCGCCAATATTGCCAGCCGCCGTGGTCAAAACCACATCCGTGCCAAGAATGTTGATCAGTTGATCATCATTAGCATTGGCGATCCCTGTATCAGCGAGAACGCTCACGTTGCCCGGCGAATAGATCGTGTCGATGGTTGCCGTACCTGTAACGTCGAGAGCAATATCGCCCTGCGCCCGTGCCGTAATTGTCGCGCCCGCCAGTGGCGAGAGCTTCATTGGGCCAAATGCAGGACCATACGGATCAAGCGGATTAACGCCCGTTCCGATACCACCTTGTGAGGCTTCAAGAATAAGATTGCCAGTCGCCACAACACCAGATCCGACATTGGCAATTGGGCCAACAACCTGAATACGTGTGTCACCGAGAACGCTAACGTTGCCGAGAAGACCATTACCGCGCGACGCGAGATAGGCCGTACCGTGGTCGAGGGCACCGGGCGTTCCAGTCACATCGACTTCGAGTGCCGTGACTGCGTCGAAATTCAGCGGACGTTTGCTGAGCACTTGGATCGTCATGTCAGACGCTGCGACAAGCTCGTTTGCTGCCGCATGAAGCGCCGCACGTTGCGCCACCGACATCGCACTTTCATCAAGGCCCAGAGGCACTATGACTTGCGTGTTCAAAATGCCCGCATTTACGGCTGCGGCGTAGGCGTCAATCTGCGCCTGTGTTGGATTTGCAGGTAGCGCACTAATCGCGTCGACGATGATCTGCAAATCCGCACGCTCGGCTGTCACCAGCGCAATTTTCTGCGCATCCGTAAGCGCGCTTGGGTCAAGATCAGCTGGGATCAGAACGCCAACGGTGGCTGTGCCCGCGCCGATGGTTTCACCAATGCCAACACCTGCGTTCAGCGTCACTGTGCGACCCGAAACGTTTGGCGCCTTAAGCACAGGGTTGGTGCCTGTCACCGTTTTAAGAGCCCCAGGAGACAGTGCGAACGCCAACTGACGATCGGACCAGCCCGAACCACGTTGCAGATCAGCGACATCATCAGGGTGGTCGGCAGGATCGTAAGCGTAGCCTGCGACATAAGCCGTTGTGAGGTCGCCGACCGTGTCATTCATAGCCCTGTAGCGCGTGGTCATTTCATTTTGGTAGGCGACAATATCAACGCCTTGGTCAACCAGCGCCTTATACTGAAGCGAGTCTGTGGCGAGCGTGAAATTATAGCTCGGATCGAACGCCGCGCCGCCATCAGATTGGCTCTTGCGGATCTGCCAATAGGCATTGTAATCCGCTGTGCGACCATTGGCAAAGGCGTCAATCGCGAGCTGAACCTTGGCGTCATTCTCGGCAGTGCCTGTGATCAGCCCAAGCGAATTCCAATAGCCCAACAGCTGGTTATAGGTCCGCGTGTCTACAGTCTGGGTTGGGTTGTTGTCGAGGATTTGACCCGTTGTTGCCAGCAAGATATCCCCGCCAAGCGATACGACTTGGTCGACCAACATGGTCCCGTCAGCATTGCCCGTCCAGTCCTGCGTTGTGGTGCCCCAGCTGGTGGCAGAAATACCAATGTCGCCTGCAGCAAGAACGCTCAGACCATAGGCGGGATCAGGATCGACGCTATCGCCAAAGTTGCGGTTTGCCAGTGAATAACCAGAGTTGACCGTCAACGGATCAGCAATCGAGCCGACATCGCCGTTGTTCGCAACCAGCGTCACGCGTGGCGCTTGAATGACACCTTTGGCGGTTGGGCTTGGTGTAAAGAACTGAGACCCCTGCCCCGACTTGATGTCAGTGCCAGCCGTAATGTCGACATTGCCGTTGCCCGCTGTGGGGTCACCCGCTGCCGTCACTTTTTCAATTACAATGCCATTAGATGCGGTCAGGTTCACGTTGCCCGCTGCCGCTGTGGCGACCAATGCGCCGTTTCCATTGACCGCGCCGTCCATCCGCAATTGCACAGACGCAGCACTGGTGCCAACCGAGGCCCCTGCCTCAAGCTTAATCCGACGCGCCGTAATCACCGCGCTAGAATTGCCAGTGATAATCGAGTGGCCAGCGCCCGTCGCAGCGATTGTAACGTCGCCATTGTGCGCATTGACCTGACCGTTGAGGGTCACGTTTGATGGCGATGTTACCTGAACAGCAGAAGTGTTCTGACCGATAAAGTTGATCGCAATCGGATTGTCGGCCTTAAGCGCTTGTGTGGTGATGGTGGTGTAGTTCTGGACCATTTCATAGGTCGTGGTGACCGTTGAATCGATACACAGCGTCCACCAGTTACAGGATCGGCTGCTTTCGCCCAGCTTCTCATAGGAATAGCTGTCCATGAACGAATAATCGCTCGACAGGTTTTCGTCCGTGATGGTGCTGTTGTCGACAACGTTGTAATTCGGCGCTGTGACCAAAAAGGCCGGCGCATTGTTGCCAGTTCCGTTGGTGCCGGTCACAATCGATCCATCGACAGAGATAAACTGGGTGGTTCCGGTGGGCGATTGATACTGGCTCAGATACGTGCCATCTGCCAATCGCGTCGCCGGAGAAATCGTTGCAACACCGCGCGATGAGAAACTCGTGTCAAAGCCGATGCTGAGATCGGCTGATCCGAACAATTGTTGGTCTTTGGTTTTCACCTCAGTGGTCAGTTGGAATTTCTCGGCTGTGGTCCAGATGTAACGCAAGTTCGCCGTTGTCGAATAAGAGGCGCTGCGATCATTGCCGTCGGAACTGGCCGAGGAGTCCGCAACAGCAACAGCGACCGTTCCAGCATAGCTTGGAAGACCCGTTACTGTGTCCAGCGTTCCAGACTGTGTCGCGATCATGATCTGGCCGCTGATGCTCCCGGGGACATAGTCGCGAGTATAGACCGTGCGCGTCACATTGACCTGTGATGGATTGGTTGCCGACGGTTGGTCCGGCGCATCCACGCGGGTGATATCAGTGATATCGATGACCCCAGCAGTACCACGCCCCGCAACACCAGTCGTATCAGCCCCAGCATCTAGGGTCTGAAGCACCAGAGGAATGTTGCTTGTATTGGTGATGTTGATGCGACCAAAGCCGTCAAGGACGTTCAACTCGCCACCGCTAGACGAGGTGTTCATGATCTGGCCATAAAGCTGGATATAGCCACCGTGCACTTCGGCACCATTCACGACATACTGTGCGTTATCAACATCATAGCTGACGCCGATATTGTCGGTAGCACCGCCAATGACAGTGTAGACAAGACCATTGGCACCCGCGTCGGCTTTGTACGTGTTGGCCTGCTCAATGCTGAATTCCAGTCGCGGAGTCACACCTGTGCCGCTGAGGAAATCTTTGATATTGATGAGTTCAGGCGACCCGCCGCTCGTGACCGGAATAGTGTACATCGGGTTGGTAGACGCATCGAGCACGACAGCGGCATTGTATTCGGTGATCGCCGCGTGAAGTGCCGTGGTGTCCAGCCCGTTCGGGTTGAGGTTCAGCGTAATGGATGTGCCGCGATTGTTGGTGACCGTTGGTGTCGCAGAAGGTGAGCCGCCTGCGATGATGCTGTCTCTATAAGCGGTTACTTCCGCCTCGATAGAACTTTCGCTCACCCCGATTTGCACAGGATCCAGCGCTGTCAACTGCGGGTTTGCCCCCAAAGTGACCGACAGATCCACGATGCCAGATTGGATCGTGCTGTTGATATTGAGATAGCGCGCGCTGATCGAGATCGCGCCATTGGCAATAATTCCGCTCCCTGCTTCGGCAGGGTTTGTCGCGCTGTTGAAACTCGCGGGATCACCACCAACGTGATTGAAACCATTGACGTAGCTCGACACGAAATCGCCGTTGCGCGCCAGAATGTTGACCGACCCAGCGTTGATCGCGCCGTGAACATAGATGTTGCCATACTCAGAGGTCAGATCGACCGTTCCGTCGGGATTGTTGATCGTCTTATTCGCGGCGACGATCAGGTCTGGTGGAGCCAAGCCTTGCTGTGCGGTTGTATAGGCGCTGCTGGTCGGGTTGTAATTGTTCGTCAGCGTCACGATAGGCCGACTGCTGGTCAGGCCAGTGATGACTTGATTGAAGTTGGCCGAGGACGGCTGCCCAGGCGCAAAAGCCGTGACATCGGCAACGGATTCAACAATCACGCCATTCACGCGAATATATCCAGCCTCGTAGGACGGCATGGTGATATTGTTGACCTTGAGCGTCGCAGCCGTGTTGTTGATGATGCTAATCTCGGCGTTGCCAGGGGCCGAGAGCACACCAGTGCCGCCACCAGTCACGATATTGCCGGACAAGTAGATGTTGCCAAGCCGCGCTGCGACATCCTTGACCTCGATCATCGGTGTCGATGGGGCCGCGGCGGGGTCGGTCGATGCAAGCGGAATTTGCGTATTGAGGTCGGCGATGCTTGAGGCCAAGGTCGACGCGCTTGAGGTAAAGGTGCCGACTGTGTAGCCACCAACCGCTGGTGTGGTCGCGCCATTCAGTGTCGTAACCCGATCACTGACGGACGTGTTTGCCGTCCCAAGCGCCGTGTTCCAGTCATTCACGAAAGTCTTGGCATTGGCCACGATGCTAAGGTTGGTCCCTACAGTGCTCGTACCCGCCACCGCGCTACCGTTGGCGGTAGTCGCCAAGTTGGTGAGGTTGCTGTTGATCGTGCCCATCGTCGTATTCAGATTGTTGGTCGCGGTCTTAATCGTCGTGTTGTTGCTGACGATTTGGTTGAGCTTGGTCGTGATCAGCCCTTGGGCGGTTGCCACCTGCGCCGAGGTCGATGCGGGAGCGTTGATGATCGCAATCTGGTCATTGATTTGGCTCTGCAAGGTCGCGTTGGCCGTGACGGTGGAATTGATGGTCGAACGATACCCATTTGCGCTTGTCAGTCCGGTTGAAACGTTGCCGCTGTAGGTGTTGTAATTGTTGATCAGCGTCTGCGCGGCTGCGTAGGCTGGGTTCGTCATAGTGCCGCCCGAGCCATCAGGAATTGTCGCGGGGGTCGCAACCGCCGCTGTGTAAGCTGGTAGCGATGCGGTCTGCGTGCGCGTGGTGGTCACGTAGGAATGGTAATCGTTTGCCGTCCCGTTGTCATAGGCCTCAGCGATGCTGGTTGGCAGCGCACTGTTCACCACTGTCGCTTGGTTGGTGAATCCGTTCGTGGCCGTGTCGAGTTGGTCCTGAGTGGCGGTGCGTTGATCGATCAACTGTTGTTGCACGGACTTGCCAGAGGCGTAAGGCAAGAGGTTGAAATTACCGCCCGTGTCGAACGAACCAAGTCCAAGCGCAATCAGTTTTTGCTGCAAGAAGTTGATTTCGTTTTGATAAGCGCCAAGCGCGACCGTATCGCCCTCGGTATTTGCTTTCAAAAGCTCAAGTTGGGTCAAGCGCTGGACAATAACCGAATTGTCCGCAGTGATTGAACTGCGGATGATGCCATCCTCGCCAATCGTGCCGCTGACCGAGATGCACGACACAAGGCTTGGGTCACAAGACGCGCCGTAATTCAGGGTAAGCGATTTGAATTTCTGTAGGCCAGTTGCCACCAACCCGTCCAACGCGAGACTTGCGACACCCGTATTACTGGTAGTGCCACCATGGTAGTCGAATGTCACCTCGTCGCCGCCGAACACACCGCTAATGGCGCTCGCCACAGCTGCCAGTGCTTCGCGGTAAATGTCGGTGCCAGTGCCGACCGCCGAGAGCGTGATATCACCGCGGTCCGCCGCGATTGTGATGTCGCCTGCGGCAAGGATACCGATCAGCGGTGGCGGGGTCGTGTTATCCGTCGTGCCTTGGTTCACTGACGCGTTGTTGACAAGGTTGGCTTGTGCATCAGGTGAGCCCGGAATTGGGATCGCGGAATTGTTGAACAGATCAATTGTGGTCCTGAGGTCGATGACCGACCGCGTTCCGGTCGGGCTGCGGCCTGCATAAACGTTGACCGTCGCGCTGCTCGGCATTGATCCGTCAGCTGGCGAAACCCCATCCGTCGCTTCGATCCGCACGTCCGTGCCGATATCGACGGTGTTCGCGACGTCAAGATTGGCCCAAGCATGGCCATCGGGCGCGCCCGCAACACCGTAAGTGGTGGCCGAACTGCGGCCATCCATCTCGGCTTGGTTCCAAGCACTGATAAAGACATCACCTTTGTCGACCAACAAGGTGCCATCCGCACCGATGTTCACGGTCGCGTTTTGATCCGCAGCAAGTTCCACAACTGACTTGGCTGTGGCGATCGCGCCCGCTGAATCCAGCTTGGCTTTCTGATGTGTGATCACTTCGTTGTAAGCTTCGATTTCAAGCGCAGAGAGACCAGATGTAGGTTTCAGCAACCAGACGTCCGCAGCCGCGCCGACATTTGCCAGCGTATTTTGCGTGATATTCACGTTCGCTTTGCCTGCCGGCAGGTTCAGCAAACCGCCCGAGCCAGAATCCACGTTCCAATCAGCATCGTCCGCGTTGAAAGTCGCAGGCGCTGGCCCGTCTAGCGCATAGGCGCTCTCGCCCAAGAAGAAGTTGTGCACATAGTTGGCAGCATCAATCGTGAGATTGGCCGCCCAGACCCGCGCGTAATCGCCGAGGCCAGAATTGACTGTCGCGGTAACTTGGTGGTCAAGCGACGCGCCACTGGCACCAACAAGCGAGGCTTGGGTGCTATCAACGGAACCGCCAAACAGCGCCGTATGCGTGGCATTGATATCAACGGTGCCATCCGTGATGCCAACGAGGAACCTGTCACCCGCCGTACTTGTATTGATCAAAGCCTCGGTGGTGCTGATGGTCGTCGTATCGGCAGACGAAGCCGCACCCGCAACCACGCCACCAGAACCGGCAACGGCAGTTGAAGTGTTGTCGTCGACGCCAGTCGCGCTGATATTCAGCCCGCCTGCTGTGATCCCTGTCATGTCCGTTACAACTGCGCGCGTGACCGTTCCAGAGATCGATTCAGCATCATTGCTGCCAAGTGCTGCGATGCCAAAGACATACCCTGTTGCGTCTGCGGTCTGTTTGGTTGCGGAATTGGCCGTGATGTTGACCAATCCAGTCGCGTTGATATTGCTGTCCTTGATATTGGTCTGGGCCGAGGATTGGTTTTTGCTCTTCGCGTCGCTACCTGCAAGCCCGACAAGCGCGCCTGCGACAGCGACGGCATCAGCCGTGTTGGTGCCCGCCGCGATGGAAGACCCGAGAGTGACAGTGCCGCCATCCAAGATAGAATTCCCGTAGACGTCATTGGCCACTGTTACGCCAAGCGTGGAATGCGCGAGCGAGACGCCCGCCGCAAGAGCGCCTGCGAGTGCCGCGCCGCCAGCATCTGTCGAGGCGCTATTGGTTGCCTTTGCCGTGCTGGTGATCGCGTTATTTGTATAGATCGCCGCGTCGTTCATCTTGGTCGCTACCGTGGTTGTCACGTCGCCAAGCGCAACGGCGCCCTGCACCGCAAACCCAAGACCGCCACCGGCGGCCGTTGTGTTGGCTTTGACCCAATCGTCTGAGGTCGCGCCCAGTGTCACGTTGCCGCTGCGGCTTGCATTGGTGCCGATATCGACGCCGCTATCTGTTGTTTCGCCCGAGGCATCCGCACCAAGCGCGGCTTTGGTCGAGCCACCGATGCTGGCAGTGGCAACCGAAACACCGGCCGCTCCGGACAGACCGAAAGATAGGCCAAGCGCCTCGCCATCAATCGAGCGCGCCGAGGATGCATTCACGGCAGTTTCGCCAGACACCGCGACTGTCGCGCCGTTGATATAGGCGTAGGTGTCGGAATCGTCCGAGACGACTGACACAGCCGCCGCAAGTCCAAACCCACCCGCGACACCGACAACGGTATTGGCGGTCATCGCGTGCAAGGTCTGCGCATTCAGCGCAAGGCCCGCAGACGTGATATTCGCCGCGCCAGAAAGCTGTGCAGTATTGGTTGTATCAACGCTCTGAACCACGATGCCAGCGCCGACACCTGCGATACCAACCGCTGCGGCCCCCGCGGTTAAGCTGGTCGTCAGTTTGTCGTAACTGCGCAGGCCAATCGTGCCGCCAGCGACAACAATTGCGCTGCCCATATTGGCCGAGGTGCCAGCCGGAACGACAAGGCCCGTGTCCGGTGTCGTGTCGAGGGTCACTGCTTCGCGTGCCGTCTGCGCCTTGGCGCTGGCGGTTTGGATGCGCGGATCGGTGTCAGGGTCCGCAAACAGGCTGCTGACGCCATCGCCACCATCGTCATTGGTCTGGTCGTTGGCCTGATCTGTGATGTCTGAGAGCGCGTATTTGCCATCTGTGGCATCGCTCATCTTGTCGTCTGCGTCGCCACCTGGTGTGATCCCATTGCCGTAATCGTAGACCGCGACTGCCGCTGCGACACCGACGATGCCGCCAGCGCCAGACACGATGACAGAATTGCCCGCCTTGTTTGACAAAGCGCTGGCCGACACATCGCGTTTGGCCGCCATCACCACGCCGTCGCCGATGGTGGCGCTGGTGGTGGTTTTGATCACGCCCACATCCACGGTGCCCGCAATGCCAGCAAGACCAACAGCAAGGCCGCCCGCATAGACGTTGGAAATCGAGGTGTCGCGTGCTGTCACATAGACGTCTTGTGCGCCAGTCGCGCCCGTTTGAGACGCATCTTGGTTGATCTGCACGTTGTTGCCAATTTTGGCCGAGGTGGTAACGTCATGCAGTTGGACGGTCACAACGCCACTGATGCCAGCATACAGTCCGCCAGCAGCAGAGGCCGCGATGGACAGATTGCTTTCGCCAGACGTTGCCGCCACGTTCAGGCCACGCGCCGCTCGCGTGGCGGTCATATCGGTGCCGGTGTAGGCCCCAAAGGTGTTGGCGCTATTGCCAAGGGCCGTCACGCTTGCCCCATCTTCGATGTCTGCCGTTGTGGTTTTCTTGACCGACAAGACGCCGACCGCGCCGCCGATTCCGGCCGCGCCAAAACCAGCCGCTATCGCGCCATTCATCGAAGCCACGCGGGTCTGATCGTCAGCCAGCACTTGTACATTGCCGCCCGCGACCGTCGTGCCGCCAAGGCTCGCTTCAGTCACATCGGTGATGGAGATAACGCCAACGCCGCCCGCAAGGCCGACAGTGCCGCCCGCACCCAAAGCTGCCGAGAAGGACGTAAAGTCCGCTTGAGCGTTTGCTGTGACGGCGACGTCGCCTGCCGCCTTCATATTTGCCGCAGTATCGACCGTTGCTTTGGTGGTGGCGTTCACCACCGTAACCGTCACACCTGCGCCCGCACCAACCGCGCCAGCGCCAGCCGCAGCCCCTGCAATGCCAAGGTTGTAGGTGTCGCTAGCCGCTGCAACAGTAACGCCTTGATTGGCATGTGCCGCGCCCGCAAGTTTGTTGATCTGCGCCGCTTTGATGGTCGCTTGTGTGTCAGATGTGATCACGGGGACGTTGCCCGAAAGTGCAACCGCAACGCTACCTGCCGCGCCGAATCCGACCTCAAGCGAGCGCACCGAATTGGACGCAGCCGCGTTGACGACAACGCCGTGACCTGTCTCAGAATGCGCCGTGCCATTGCGGGTTTTGGTCAAAAGCGACAAGCCCGTATTGCGGGCGTCTGCTGCCGTCAGACCGACATCGCTGGCGCCACTTGCGTTGCTGGCGACGAGACCGGTTGATGCGTCCCAATCGGGCAGATCTGCACCTTGGAAGCTGTCCGTAATAGATGTGAAAGTCGTATCAAAGTCAGATACATAGTTTACGCCTGTGCCGTTACCCAGCGCAGTCACCTGCGCCAAATCTTTGATCGTGGCATGGGTTGTGTTGTCAATAATGACGATGCCAACCGAAGCCCCGACACCCGCGCTACCGCCTACGCTGACGGAACCGACGAACGAGTCCACAGATGCAAAATCATTGGCAAGGACGGCCACGTCATCGCTGGCAAAGACGACGGCGCTTTCGCCGATACTTGCCGTTGTGGCGTTCTCGATGGTGTAAACAGCCGCCGCACCCGCAAGGCCTGCGCTGCCACCGATACCGGCGCTGATCGCAATAATATTGGCCGCTTCGCCGCTCTGCGCGTTGACCAGCACATCGCTGGCCCGCACCAAGGCATTATCGCCGATCGAGGCTGTCACCGTCTTGGTGATGACACCGACTCCAACCCCTGCGCCCGCACCCACGGAATTGCCGCCACCGACCGCACCAGGGTAGGTGTCGAGGGTGGAATTATCGGTGGCTGTAATCGCGATATCCCCGACCGTGCCAGATTGGCCGATCTGGGCGTAATCGCCGAGCAAGGCTTCTGTTGTGGTGTCGAGGATAAAGATGCCCGCCCCCGCGCCAACACCGACTGATCCGCTTGACGCGCCACCAGCCACGGCAAAAGTTTGGCCCGTCTGGCTTGCATTCGCGTCGATATTCAGCGCGCCAGCCTGTGTGATTTTCACCGCGTCCGCCGCACTTGTCCCGTTGGCAATCGCCGCACGGGTTACGTTTTCGACCGTCACGACCGAAGCCGCAGCCCCAATGCCGACGCTGCCGCCAACACCAAGACCACCCGCCACGCTCAGGGTGTCGAAATCATTGTTAGCTGTCAGCGACACATCACCCGAGGCGGCAATTTGCACCCCAGTTCCAATTAATGCTTCGACATCGTTCTCAGAAACCAGAACCGTTGCAACACCGGCGATGCCGACGTTGCTCGCGCCCGCGGCGCTGACGCTGATGACATCAATGGATTGCGTCCCGCCTGCGGTAATATCCACTGCGGCGGCATCAACCAACTGTGTGTTGTCGGCAAGCTCGGCGGTGGTTTCACCGCTGTTGACGATCACCGAACTGGAAACCCCGACGCCGACCTTACTGCTGACAGCAACGCCGCCCGACAAAGCCTTGGCATCAAACGCATTATTGGCCGAAACGGTGACATTGTTGGCGCCCGCATCAATGGTGCTCGCAGCGGAGCTGGCCGGATTGTTCAAGCTTTTGCCAATGGCCGCAGATGTTACATCTGAGAACACCATGACAGAGAACGAGCCTTGCACGGCGACTTTGCTGGACTGCGCGCCACCGATGGCCTCGGCGTAGTAGTTGCCCGTGCTAAACAGCGGTTGGCTGACGATGTTGGTTTGGAAGTCCTCGAGATCGGTGAAGGTGAACGGTACGGAGGGCGCTATTTCGGCATTGGTTGCTGCGACTTTGACGCCACCAGAGGTGATCGCAGACCCTGCCCCGATATTGGCCGTATATTCGTTATCCGACACCACAACGGCGACAGATGCACCAATCCCCGCCTGCCCGCTTGAACGCGCAAGGCTGGTGGATTTCGCACTCATCCGACTGGAATTATCGGCCGTGACATTCACTGCGCTGACGCGGCTCGCGTTGCCAATCGTGACATTATCGCCAATCGTGGCTGAGGTGGTTGTGTTGGATACATCAACCGCCAAGGCCCCCGCGACGCTGACTTTTTTCGACGAAGCCCCTGCAAAGGCGAGCGCGGATAGGCCATTGAGGAAGTCGGTTTTACCCGCAACCTGAGACATATTCTGGCTGGTCGCGGCGGTCACATTGACGGTGCCTGCGCGTGTCACGGTTGCACCATCCGCGATGCTGGCCGTGGCGCTGTTGTTGGAAATGCTCAGAGCAACGCCCACAGCAACGCCGATATTCGCACCGGAAGCCGTGCCGTCACCGCTGGTCGCGATATTGGTGTCATTGGTGGCCGATACTGTCAGGTCGTTGGTCAATGAAACCGTCACATCGCTCAGTGTTGCGCTGACCGCGTCCTGTGCTGCAGCGACGCCGACGGCGGCTGCGACAGTTACTTTGCTGCCGCCGTTGCCCGTTTTCTGGTCGGACCCTTCGGTCCCTTTTTGGTAGTTCTTGGTCTCGGACAGGCTCTGCGTGCTTTTCGCATCAGATGTTTCCGAGGCTTCTTTGTCTTTTCCGCCGCCCGCACTGGCTGTGGCGTAGGCCTCATAGCTGCGCGACGACGATGCCGTAATCGCAAGTGATGCTGCGGTCAGATCGCGGGCAAGCTCCGCCGATGTGACAGATGTGTTCTTTAAATCGGTCGCCTGAGCGCCATTGCCCGAGATGACTGCAACAGCCGCGCCAACCCCAACTTTGCCGCCCTTGGCCTCGCCCGTGCCTGTCGCGGTGTTCTCGCCACTGCTGGTCGCGTCGATCACGACCGCGCCTGTGGTGGTGATCGCGTTGCCGGTCCCAATTCTGGCACTCGTCGTCACATCCAAAAGCGCCAATGCAACCACGGCGTCAATTGCAATGCCGCCCTCAGATCCGGCTTTAGCTTCAGTCTCGGTCGAGACGTCAGAATTGGCGGTGACAGAAATGCCAGCGCCGTTGTTAAATGTCGCGCCGTCTTCGATTTCAGCCGTCGATGTGCTGGTAACGAGATTCAGCGCAACCGAGGCGCCGATGCCGACTTTGCCACCCGTGGTGAGGCTATCATCAAGCGGCGCAGCTTTCGCAGTCGCGATCATCTGTTGATCGGCGGAAATGATTGAGGCGCCAGAACCAGCGTCAACAACCGAGGTGCCTGACACAGTGGCCGTGCTGGACGCGTCAATAAGATTCAGCGCCAATGCGCCTGCGATGCCGACCTTGGACCCACCCGCGCCAGACTTGGCGGTGGTGCTAAAGGTACTGACGTGTGGCGTGCCGGATGGCGCGGCCGTGAGGGCCGAAACCGTTACGCCATTAGCGGAATACGTTGCATTTCCAAGGCTTGCAACATTGGTCGACGTGATCGCATTGACCGCAGCAGCAGCCCCGATCGCGATCTGAGCGGCCGAAGCGCTGGCGTCAGAAGACACCGTGCCGTCAGTTCCGTTGGTTGCGCTGACCGTCAAACGACCGCCCGCTGAAATATCATGACCGTCTGACATCGCTGCGCTGACAGAAGATGTCACCACGTTCACGCCCACAGCGGCTGCGACCGAAAGCTTGCCTTCGCTAGACCCTGCAGAGTGATCTTGATCCGATGTTTCTGTCGTTGCGGCTTGCTGGTCGGCATCGCCAACATTGCTGTCAGATTGCGTGGTTTTCGCAAAATCGAATTGGCCCGAGACCCTATCATCGACAGTGCCTTCACCATCGGAGGATTCGTCGTTTTCATCGGCGGCTTCGGCACCTGCCGCACCAGCGGTTACTGTCAATGAACCTGTAGATGTTCCCGCAGCCGAGAATGTCACATCGCCAGTTGTCGCAGTGATCGAGCGGCCTGTTGAGACAACGACTTTATCGGTCACCAAAGCAAGCGAAAGCGCTACGCCAATGGCGGCTTTGTCGCCGACAGCTGTGGCAGATGCATCGGTTGTTTCTGTCGCCGTTTGTTCCGCGCTAACTTCAACCGAGTTGTTCACAGTCAACGTATTGACATTGCTACCGATTGTAGCGCTTGACGTATTGGTCACGAGGGTGAGCGCAAGAACGGGAACGATAGACACCCCGCCCGCGGCACCCGCTTCGGCTGTGGTGATGATGTCATGCGCAGCGCTGGCCGATACGGTCAGATTGTCCGCATTTATCAATGTCACATTACCGCCGATTTTGGCGATGGCACGATTGCCGATGATGTTGATCGCGGCAGATGCGCCGATCCCGACAGTGCCGCCAACTGTGCCTGTAACTGGCAGAGCTTCGGCTGTCGTTTCCGTCTGGTTGTCAGCGGAAATCGACACGTCGCCATGTAGCGCAACAGTGGAACCGTCTGCGATGCTGGCGATGCTTTGGGTGTCCACAAGGTTCAGACCAAGTGCGCCAGCGATGCCGATTTTGGACCCACCCGCGCCGGATGTTGCGCTGGCAAGATAAGTATCTTTGCGCGTTGCGGTGCTGGCCGAATTGGCTGCGAGTGCTGCGACGTCCAGTTTATTGGCGGAGATCACAAGACTGCCAACGTCATGGCTGGCCGCACCAAGTGTGGCATCGTTGCGCGTGTGAACCACGTTCACAGAGACCGCAGCACCAATTCCGATTTGCGCCTGCGCGCCCTCTTCACCAACGGCGGAGGCCGTGGTGGTGGCAAGGCCATCAGTATTGCTGGCGGAAAGAATTTTTAGTGTACCCGTGGGCGAAGAAATATTTATAGCATTGGGAACGCTGGACGAAACGGTGGCATTCTGGATGTTGACAGCAACGGCGGCTGCGACCGTGACCTTGCCCTCTTCGGTTTCAGCCGAGTGATCGTCGGCGGCTGCCGCATCAGTGTCGCCTTGCTGCTCGCTATCGCCGACACCTGCATCGCTTTGCTGGCCGCGCGCACTGGTAAGACGGTTGTCGACGGTATCATCCACGGTGGCATCTTGGCCCGCTTCTGCATCGCCACTATCATCGGCGGCTGCTCCGCCAGACGCGCTGGCCTCAGCAGTCAATGTGCCCAGAGATGCGCCCGCTGCAGCAAGCGTGACATCACCCCCTGCAGAGATGTCGCGACGCGTGGTCGCGGTAACAGTATCGTTGACAAGGCTCAGCGCCAATGCGGCACCGATGGCTGCTGTGCCGCCTGCTGCCTGACCTTTGGCCGAGGTTGTTGTGGTCGCCTGTTGGGACGCCGAAATCGTGATGTTACCCGTGGCCGTGACGCCCGCTGCAAGAGAACCAAGTTCCGCCGTGGTTGTGTTGTTGATCATCGACAAGGCCACCACTGGCGTGATCGAAATCCCGCCCTCGGACCCAGCTTCGGCGGTGGTCGTCACCTCATGCACAGAGGTTGCAGACAGGGTAATGTTGCTCGCGCCCGTGAGCACAGCGTCATCGCCCAGTGTGGCGGTCGAACGGTTGGCAATGATGTTCAACGCCACAGATGCGCCGACGCCAACTTTGCCGCCAGCAGCGCCGGTTTCATCCGGTATGGCGGTCGCGGTGGTATTGGTCTGGTTGTCGCTCGCCAACGTCAGGTCGCCGCCCGTCAATGTGACAGTCGCGCCGTCTGCGATGGAAGCCTGACTTTGTGTATCGACAAGGTTCAGCGCAAGCGATCCCGCAAGACCTATGTTCGACCCGCCCGCACCCGAAGTGGCGCTGGCAAGATAGGTGTCAGTGGCAGCCGTCGCAGGATCTCCGGCGATCAGTTTGGCGACATCGAGCTTAAGAGCTGACACATTAATTGAGCTGGCAATGATCGCACCATTGCCCAAGGTGGCGTCATTATTGGTGTGAACCACGTTCACGGCGACGGCAGCGCCAATACCGACAGCGGCAGGTGCGTCGCCAACGGCGGTCCCGTCAGAAGTGACACTTGCTGTCGTATTGTTCGAGGTCGCGACGGTGAGCACACCACCCGCAGTGATGTTCTTGCCATCAGGCACGCCAGCAGACACCGAAGAGGACTGGACATTAACGCCAACGGCCGCTGCGACAGTGACTTTACCAGCGCCTTCGCCCGTTGAGGCAGACCGCCCGCTTTCGTCCGTCGCGCCATCGGCACTGGCTTGCTGTTGATCGGCATCGCCGACGTCAGCGCTGTCTTGTTGATCCGAGGCGTGGGTCAGATTGCTGGTGACCGTTGCGTCGACTGTGCTGTCTTGTCCAGCAGCCGCATCGCCGTCCGCGTCGGCAGCTTCACTGCCACTGGCGCTTGCTGTTGCCTCAAGCGTGTTCAGCGAGGCCCCCCAGCTGCGCAGAGTCACGTTGTTGGCGGCGTTCAGATCGCGCAGCGTTGTGGCCGAAACTGTGTCGTTGACAAGTGCGACAGCAACCGCCGCACCAATCGCCGCTTTGCTGCCAGCCGCGATCCCAGAAGCGGTGGTCTCTTCGGTCGCCTTCTGGCTTGCCAAGACATTGATATCGCCCGAAGACTGCTGGGCTGTCGCACTTGTGCCAAGCTGTGCCGTGGTGGTGTTATTCACAAGCGAAAGCGCCAGCGCTGGCGTAATGGAAATTCCGCCGCTTGAGCCTGCTTCGGCTTTGGTCGTGATCTCGTGGATGGATGCCGCCGAGAGCGTAATCGAGCCAGGAGTTGTCAGTGCAGTTCCATTCGCAACCGTCGCGGTTGTGCGGTTCGCTACGATGTTTATCGCTACCGATGCGCCGACGCCGACCTTGCCAGTGGCCCCTGTCGTGTCAGGGAGCGCTTCTGTTGAGGACACGGATTCGTCGCTTGCCGAAATGGTGACATCGCCGCCAGAAATCGCCACTGGCGCTGAGGCGCTGATGGTGGCTTGGCTTTGCGTATCGACCAAGTTCACAGCCAGTGATCCAGCGACCCCGACGTTTGTCCCGCCAGCGCCTGATGTCGCTTTGGTGGTAAAGCTGTTGCTACCGCCCGCAGACATTGCTGCAGAGACAGCTAGGCTACCCGTTGAGATGCCCTGCCCGCCCAAAGTCGCATCGTTGCGCACTTTGGCGATGTTAATGCCGACAGCAACGCCGACGCCGACAGTTGAATCAACCGCCGAGCCATCCGCTGTGACAGCAGCAATGTTAGAGGTCAGTGTATTGATCGAGGCGGTGCCGGAAATATCAGACGCACGCCCTGAATCCATCGTTGCCGTGGTGGTCGATGTCAGGTCGGAAATCGCGAGAGCGCCGACGACAGAAACCTGCCCCTCGGATGTGCTTGCAGCCGATTGATAGTTCGGATCGTTCAGATAGGTGTCCGCTTCGCTGCCGGCTTGCGGCTCGGATGCGCCACCTGCGGCGGCAGCGGCATTGGCCACGATATCTGTTGTTGTCGTGGCATCTAGTGACAGGCTGGCGGCGTTGATATAGCCCATGCCGTCCACTTTGGCTGTCGTGGTCGCACTGACCACGCTGACCGCGACACTGGCGCCATAGGCAGCAGCAATCGGCGTTGCGTCAGCATGGCTCGTGACCGTGTTGGTCGCGCCAAGGCTCACATTGCCGGAAATTGTCAATTCGGCGTCACCGACGTGTGTGGTTGCCGCACTCGTCACTGTCGACACTGCGACAGCGCCATCCGCTTTCGAATTTGCGGGCACAAGTGATTTGGTCGAAATTTGGGTATCAGCCGTCGCAACGGAAGACAGGTTTGCGCTCGTCGCCTGAATAACGGCACCGCCGATCACATCAACCGACGCGTTCACGTTGGTGACCACAACGCCAATCGGCAGGTTTGCAGAAGACGCGGCAGTCGACGCTGTCGCTGTTGCTGTCAACGCGCCAGACGCGGTGATCTGACCGCCATTGATAGAGACCGACGCATTCGCTGTTGGCAAAGAGGCGATGATTGTCAAAGGGGCGGCAGTAGACGTCGCAAGTAAATTCACATCGCCGCCACGGATTTCGCCACCAATAGAAATCTGCGCCGTGCCGTCGGTTTTTGTCGCAATAAGACTCACAGTTCCTGCCGTACCGCCACCAACCGCTGCCGCGTTCAGCAAACCACCCGCCGCAACACTCAGTATCGGCGCGGTTAAGGTGATATCACCAGAAGCGCCGCCTGAGAGGGTCGTGTCGATGCTACCACCAGCTTCGATAGAGATTGAATTGTCGGCCAAAATCGACACGTTCACACCGCCTGAGGCTATCGAATTGCCTGCGGTGATGGTCACATCAATCGGGTCAATCAAAAGCGTGCCGCCATGTCCGGCATCAGACAGCAGGTCAAGAATAACCCCGCCAATTACGGCATGTTTCCCGCTCAGTTCAACAAACCCGCCAGCGCCGGTTCCCGCGCCATGCGCCGAAATAACTGCGCCAGTTTGGGCGAACAGCGAGCTTCCCGCATAGACGACAATCGTGCCGCCGATACCGGATGCACCTTCGCCATCAGCGCTCAGTTTTGCGGTCGAGGCGATGGTGGTGTCGCCACCGGATGTGATGTTGATCTTGCCGCCCTGCCCACTTGGGCTTGCCTCAACACGGACTTGCCCCCTGACATTGGCATGGCCCGCAGCGACGATCGAGATCACGCCATTACGGCTGACCATAGCGCCGCCTTCGACCATGCCCGTGGAATTTACCGTGGCTTGGAATTTTTGTCTCTGTGTCAGATCGTTAGCGGTCACATGCGCGCCGCTTGCACCCGTCAGCGTCACGTTTTGGCCATCTAGGGTAATGCCGTCTTTGGCGTTGATCTGGCCAGAGATGACAATCGACCCATCAGCCGAAATCGGGATTTCGCCACGCATCAATTTGCCTGCCGCAGCATGGTTGATGGTGCCGTCTGCGCCAATCACAGATTCGAGGAACTCGTCGGTGGGGGTATTTACTGTCAGCGAGCCGACGTTGACCACGCCGGTCTTGCCCACAATAAAGCCGTGGGAATCCGAGAAATAGACGTTCCCTCCGATATCGCCGTTTTTGTAGGAATTGAGGATGCCATCAATGACGACTGGCCCGCCGCGCACGATATTGACGAGGTTGTCAGTCGCTGTCGGCAGGTAAAGATTTACCGTATTACCAACGGCCTGCTCAAAGCGGGTGAACGAGTTATATCCGGTGTTGTTAGAGATCGTGCTGGTGGTAATTCCGGTCTGGTTACCGTTAACAGTTATCGTCGTATTGGTCCGGCCATCGGTGACAATGTTGTTGCCTGCAGGCACCGAGGCACCCGCGTCTTGTGCATGCACAGCGAGGGGGCCACTGACTGCAGCAAGGGCGGCAAATGCGAATGTACTGGCCCCCAATCGCAAGTTTGCGGTCAGCGTTCGCCGCCCCCTTAGGGATCCATGTGAAAAATCGACCAACCGCAGGGCAAGGCCTTGCGGTTGAAGGTTGGATTTACCACGATGGATCCGCTTTGACATTAGAATGATCCTTCAGGAAGGGTGAAAATATCAGGGGTATCGGGGTCGGAAGAGTACAGCAAATCAAGGCTGGCGGGGGTCAGCGTATTGCGACCATCCTCGCCCGTCGTGAACGCGCCTTGCAAAAGCAGTAGCGTCGCGTGATTCTCAGCGTCAGCGCCACGGAACATCAAAATTCCGTTCGGGAGCGCTACGTTGGTTTTAACCGTGTCGGGCACATAGCCCTCGGTCATAAAATGGGTCCGCAGCACGTCGCCGTTGTCATACAACATCTTTGCGGTCACTTCTGGATCGGTCTTGGTGCTCCATGTGGCGCCCACTTGGATCAACGTCTTGCTCTCGTATCCGAAGACATAAGAAACTTGGGCAGTCCCACCATCCAAGATTAGGTTTGGCACAGCAACGGTCAAAATCTGGGTCCGCTCAACCGCGTTTTCACCAGACTGAATGCCGTCATCCTTGATCTCGAAGTCGGCCAAAATGGCGGCGCGCACCGCGTCTTGGTCCATCCCGAACTTGGCAGAACGGAACCCGTCGACCACGACCAGCGGGGTCATGCCCTCAGCCGCGGTATCGCCAGCAACAGTCGCCGCTGCAGACTGTGAAAACGCAGGCGCGATTGGTCCAGTTAAAACCAAGACAGCCACACCAAACGAACTCATCAGGCGCTGGACGACGGGGAAAGTGGGGCGAAGCGACATAGTATTCCTCTCACGTGGAAGTGTGTGCTTCGAACAGATCAATCCGATATCAGCCTTAATATTAGCGGCATAATCAAAAATAACTTTCAAACGCAGACACGAAAAAACAGCAGTTTCCCAAATAACCCACAGCCCACTGGGAACAATTATTCGACCGAGGTATCAAAGCTAAAAATTAAATAATATCTTATAATTGGCGCAAGAGCTAACACAGTTAACGTCACGTTAATAGATAAATTTTAAATTGCACCCCCAGTATTTCAAACACGCAATTAAATGACACTGAGGCCGATTTGGACAGGTTGGTAAACGATGCTATGAACCAAACGCGTCTTTTGCTAAACAACCCCCGAAACGTAACGGCGCAAGACGCCCATCAAGTTTACGAAGCCTCACTTTAATCTGCCGCCCTTTTCGCAAAGGGGGCGCTTTATACATAAGGAAGACGCTCTTATGGCATTGTTCTTCACAGATCACCCTAACCTACTGACCAATAATGACCTTTTGAAAAATAAGGCATATGTGGGCGGTGAATGGATTGCAAATGCCCGCGACGGGAAAACGTTTGAAGTGACAAACCCTTCCACGGGTCACGTCATTGCCACGTTGCCTGATTTGGGCGTCGAGGACACACGAGCAGCCATCGATTCCGCTTATGTGGCCCAGATTGCGTGGGCCAAACGCACAGGCAAAGACCGTGCGGACATTTTGCGTAAATGGCATGATTTGATGGTAGAAAACGCCGATGATCTTGCAGCTATTTTATGCGCCGAGATGGGTAAACCCCTGTCAGAGGCCAAGGGAGAAATCCTGTATGGCGCCAGCTATATCGAGTGGTTCGCGGAAGAAGCCAAGCGCATTTACGGCGACCTTATTCCTGGGCATCAACCCGACAAACGTATCATGGTAATGCGTCAACCTGTGGGTGTTGTGGCGTCGATTACGCCTTGGAATTTTCCAAATGCGATGATCGCGCGCAAGGTTGCGCCAGCACTTGCTGTCGGCTGTGCTTTTGTCGCAAAACCTGCGGCAGAAACCCCTTTGTCTGCACTTGCAATGGCAGCGCTGGCAGAGCAGGCTGGCCTTCCCAAGGGGTTGTTCAACGTCATCACATCCAGCGCCAGTGCGGACATCGGTCAAGAGTTCTGTTCCAACAACAAAGTCCGCAAACTGACATTCACAGGTTCGACCAATGTCGGCCGCATTTTGATGCGTCAAGCTGCAGATCAGGTCATGAAAACATCGATGGAACTGGGGGGCAACGCGCCCTTTATCGTCTTTGATGATGCCGACATCGATGCGGCCGTCGAAGGTGCGATGATTTCAAAATTCCGCAACAACGGCCAAACCTGTGTCTGCGCCAATCGCATTTATGTTCAGGCGGGCGTCTACGATATTTTCGCCGAAAAACTCACCGCTGCCGTGAACGCGATCACGGTCGGCGACGGATTTGGCAAAGCGGTTACAGCCGGTCCTTTGATCGACGCAAAGGCAGTCAACAAAGTCCAAGACCACATAGCAGATGCAACTTCCAAAGGCGCGCAAATCAAAACGGGCGGCAAGGCCCATAGGCTTGGCGGAACATTTTTTGAACCCACCGTTTTAACCGGCGTCACCCGTGAGATGAAAATCGCAACAGATGAAACCTTTGGTCCCGTCGCGCCCTTGTTCAAATTCGAAACAATCGATGATGTGATCGCACAGGCCAACGATACGATTTTTGGGTTGGCCTCATACTTTTACGCAAACGATTTATCTCGCGTTTGGAAAGTCGCCGAAGCGTTAGAATACGGAATGGTCGGAGTAAACACCGGCCTCATTTCGACAGAAGTCGCCCCCTTTGGTGGAGTGAAACAATCTGGCCAAGGGCGTGAAGGATCCAAATATGGGACCGAAGACTATCTTGAGATGAAATATGTTTGCCTAGGCGGCATAGAATAATATCTCAGTTGTCTGGCTTGGCCCCGTTTTAGTTCCGGTCTCTTTCGAACAATGTTTACGATGAAGGGGATATTTACATAAAACGATTGCCGCTCTTATGGACTCTGGCTGGCTCGTCCCCTTGAGCCAGCCAGAGAGATCCGCACTGAAAGCCGCAGATAGGCGCAAAGACGGCACAGGGGCAATCAACGACGCATCGTTTATCGCCGCCACACGGATCAAAATCTCAGATATAGGCCCGCGTGCGTCGATCGGCATGATATGCTCCACGCCATCCGAACCAATTTGTTGGCGAGCGCGATTGCCAGTTTATTGCGATGCATGCGCTTTGATGCACGTGTGAGCCATTCGCCAAAACTGAAGTCGGCCACCTGTGCGGACCCAACAAGATGACCTTCGTGACTTGGACGAACAGCATCCGAGGTGATATCTCATCTTTGCGTTCCTTAAGGATTGTATCCAACGAATTCTTCAACGCTCGAAGGCCTTTGCGCATCAAAACCAACCAATGTGAAATGTGTCTTTACCAATATCGATGCCAACAGACATCAGTTCATCAAATTCAATCTTCGCCATGCGACTTATCCCATATGCAGGTGAAACCAAGCTCAGTCTAACCTGCTGGGTAAAGCAGACGGTACATCCCATACTGAATCTTGGAGATAGAAGTCAGCGACGCAGCGCGGCTTCACCGAACCAGCCGTTCGTACATCGCGCAGCATTCATGGTAAAAGGATTGATTACGTTCGTTTGTCAGGCTTCATATGAGCGGGTTGCTACCTGAGGCGATCCCTCTATGGTGATCCATTCACATCCGATTGCAGGATGGCAGACATAGGCAGCATCGCGCCTCGTGCAAAAAAAAGGGACACAAATGAAAATTATCAGCAATCCCAACGGTGCGGGCCACCGCATGTCCCGCATTTCGGCGAGATGCGAGGTATGAGCATGTACAAACGTATCATGATCCCTGTCGATCTGGCGCACGTCGACAAGTCCGAGACAGCGCTGGCCGTGGTCGCAGATCTGGCCAAACATTACGACGCAACGGTCACATACGTAGCCATCACATCGAATGTGCCGAGCGTGATCGCGCACAATCCTGAAGAATTTGCACGCAAGCTTGCCGATTTCGCCGAAGAGCAGGCCGCGCGCCATGGCCACCGGACGGCGGCGCAAAGCGTTGTCAGCCAAGATCCTGCGGTTGATCTCGACAAGAAACTGGCACGCACGGTCGACGAGATCGGTGCTGATTTGATCGTCATGGCCACCCATATTCCGAATATGGCCGATATGCTGCTGCCGTCGCACGGCGGTGCGTTGGCGCGACATACCGATGCATCTGTATTTCTGGTGCGTGCCCGCTGAGGCATGGCCTTACTCATTTTAATTTTCGAGGAGGCATTCGATGTCTGATGAAACCACCGATCATGGTATCCCCGCGCCGCAAGGCACTGCGGATATAATTGAGACGGAGTATGAGATTGGTCAGGATAACGTCGACGGGTCGCTTGGCCCATTCGGTTTTGACATCCACAACCCGGTTTTCGCCATTTCGGGTGCTGCGATTGTGGCCTTCGTATTTTTCACACTGGCGCTACCAGAACAGGCCGAAACTATCTTCAAGGCTATGTTCAACTTTGCCACGAAGAACTTTGACTGGTTCCTGATCGGTGCGGCCGATATCGTGGTGATATTTGCGTTGTTCCTGATCGTCTCACCATTTGGTGGAATCCGTCTTGGCGGGTCTACTGCCGTGCCCGATTACACTTACGTTGGATGGTTCTCAATGCTGTTCGCTGCGGGTATGGGCATCGGGCTGATGTTCTATGGCGTGTCTGAACCGTTATCTCACTTTTCTTCATCCGTGGGCGGTGCCGTTATGCAAGGCGATCTGCGCTCGGACTGGGCACCGTTGACCGGCGCGCTTGACGATCAGCAAGGAGCAATACGACTAGGCATGGCCGCGACGATTTTTCACTGGGGTCTGCACCCTTGGGCAATCTATGCAATGGTGGGGCTGGCGCTGGCGCTGTTTTCCTACAACAAAGGCCTGCCGTTAACGATCCGTTCGGCATTCTATCCAATCTTTGGCGACCGAGTATGGGGTTGGCCGGGTCACCTCATCGATATTCTGGCGGTTTTCGCCACACTTTTCGGTCTGGCAACCTCATTGGGCTTCGGTGCGACGCAGGCCAGCGCGGGGCTGAACGAATTGTTCGGCATACCGATGGGCAGCACGACCGAGGTCATCCTGATTTCAGCCATCACCGCAGTCGCGCTGATTTCGGTGCTGCGCGGGCTAGATGGTGGGGTAAAGGTTCTGTCAGAGATCAACATGGGACTGGCCGGTTTGCTGGCTCTCTTTACTCTGATAGTGGGGCCGACAGCGTTTTTACTTGCCTTTTTCTGGGACAGCCTGAAAGCCTATGCTGAATACCTTCCAGCGCTTGCCAATCCATTTGGTCGCGACGACGTGAATTTCAGCCAAGGTTGGACCGCGTTCTACTGGGCGTGGTGGATCAGTTGGTCACCTTTCGTGGGTATGTTTATCGCCCGCGTCAGCCGGGGCCGGTCGGTGCGTGAATTCATCATCTGCGTTCTACTTATCCCTTCATTGGTTTGCGTGGCGTGGATGTCGATTTTCGGCGGCACCGCGATCCATCAGGTGATCACCGACAACTTCACGGGCGCGCAGGATGCGGAATTACCCCGCCAGTTGTTTCAGATGCTAGGTGAATTACCACTCGCGTCGATTACGTCGTTTATCGGCATCGTTCTGGTGATCGTTTTCTTTGTGACGTCGTCGGATTCCGGTTCGCTGGTGATCGACACGATCACGGCGGGCGGCAAGGTGGACGCACCAGCAACTCAACGCGTGTTCTGGTGCATTTTTGAGGGTGCGGTCGCCATCGCACTGTTGCTGGGGGGGGGGCTGGCCGCGTTGCAGTCAATGGTGATCTCAACCGGGCTCTTGTTTACGGTGGTCCTGCTGGTGATGTGCTATTGCATCTTCCGTGGTTTGCAGAGCGAACGGGCCGAAAACAAATAAGCCGAACCCCCCTAAAAGATCATGACGGGCACTTGTTTTTCGGGTGCCCGTTCTCTTTGGAGACACGACATATCCAGACTATAACGTCCTGATAACGAATGACCGGGAGGTCGCACAGCAGAGCTTGGTGGCATCGAATTCCCTAACCAATTTCCGCTCTGAGGAAACTGCACCACGCGTCAATGGCTGCAACGGACATCAACTCTGGGACCGATTTGTCAGTGATACTGGTCGCAGGAGCAACTATAGGGCGCAGCATACCTAACTGGGTGAAAACGCTATTGTGTGCTCTGTCGTTTGACACCCGAGTTTTTGTGCCGGCAGCGAAGGGCCCCTTTCCGCCCTTAACACGCCTCAGCCCACCACCCCCCTAGCCTCCTTCGATAGTCCGAACATCTGGTGCTGACCTTGATTTTTTCCATATCTATCACTATATCTTAATAGTTGGAGCCAAACGGCCCTCATGAAAGTAGGGCTTGACGCGCGAGCAGGAACGAGATGCCCACGCCGTCCACATGCCCCAAACCGACCCACCAAAATCGGCGGTCGAAAAAATCAAGCTACTCAACATCAACAGCCAGATTGGTATCCAATCATGGCTTATAAGGAGATGTATGACGATTTACTCAAAAGTGAGAATATCGAACCCTTTGCCATATTTCGAAACACCAACCCAAGTTCTGGGCGATGACAATCTCAGCCATGATGATAAGGAAAAGGTCCTTAGATCAATGGCACTGGACGCGGATCAATTGGCGGAAGCGACGGTTGAAGGGATGCAGGGAGGCAGTCGCGCCTCGAACGCCGATGACCTTCAGTCTGCATTAATCCAACTCGAAGACATCAAAGAACATGACGGCGTTGATAAACTAAATCAATCGAACTCTAGGTTCAAGAAGATCATGGTTGTGACAACTGTGGATCAAGACATGAACCGTACTATCGCGGACATTGCCTGCAATATGGCTGCGGGTGCCGGTGGTTCAGTGTACTTGCTTAGCGTTGTTCCGTCGGACTTCGAAGTAGCTGGATTAGCAGCTTCAGGACCGATGAGTATCGCCACCCCACTTGTTCTGACTGATGACACGCAAATGCTTGAAGACCGCACTCAGCAACTTGAAGCATTGAGAGGGGAAATTGAATCGAACATCGAGATCGAGATTGAAGTGCGCAGCGGCCAAATTGAGCAGGTTATTGTCAACTATGCGGATGACTGCGATGCAGATGTCATGGTAGTTGGTTCCCCGAACCGATCATGGCTCGAAACTTTGCTGGATACGTCAGTTTCACGCAAGGTCACGAAGTCCGCTCAATGCCCTGTTCTGGTCGTTCCTGCCGCCACATAGCTCATTTTAAAAGACGTTCAGTTAACCAACACGCAATTGCAGGAGATGATTTGATGACCAAATTGACAAAAACGGCTGTGTTTACAGCCACCGGCCCACTTAAAGAAACGCTATTGGACAAGACCACTCGCATAGTGCGCAAAATAAACGATGAAGAAGCAGAGGTGAGCCACGCCAAGGTCGCCCGCCTACGCAAAGCCCGTTTTGAGAAAGACCAAGCCGATGAAACTTAAAACAATCGCAGGAGTCTCTAGCTGAGTACGCAACATGAGAGCGCTGCGGCGTTCATAGTCCGTTGTCTTGCGCAGACAGCAGGCCAACCTTGAGCAAAATTAGCTGCGGTATAGTATTTTGGGGAAAGGTGGACTGAGATCTGCCATTTATCATACTCTCCCGACAACGGACGCTCATGCAACACATGGCATCTAGGCCTCTAAACAGCCTCCGTACGGAAGCCGCCGACGTTCCACTGGTATACATCTACCTCTGAAGCGTATGGGCTTTTATGTCCTGAAAATGCTACGTTTTTTCTATCCCAGTTAAAAGAGTCGGCATCGAATTGCTATTCGATGCGCAATCAAGTAGTCATCCAACTTATAGCCAACATTCCAAAATCATGCGCATCCTTTGTCGACATCTTTCAATGATGCGCCGAATTTGACCGAACGGGTTGTCACATGACAACTCCCTTTCACCGTTGGCTAAGATCATCGTCGAAAAGCTGCGATGACTTCAGGGGCTAAGCCCCCAGACTTGGAATAATAAATGAACGAGCTAACCTTTGGCGTCATTGGGACGTCCAAGAAGGAGGATGAACGGCGCGTGCCGATCCATCCCGATCACCTGTCTCGATTGACTGAAAGTTGCCGCAAAAAACTGATTTTTGAAGAGGGATATGGCGAACCATTTGGCCTTTCAGATGCTGAAATTGCCGCACAAACCGGTGGCGTCGCATCTCGTGGATCGCTTCTGTCGGAGCTTGGAAATGTTATTGTCGCCAAACCCACGCTGAGTGATCTACAGGACCTGAAAGAGGGTGGTATTCTTTGGGGGTATCCACATTGTGCCCAACAACGCGCAATCACTCAGGTCGCAATCGACCGCAAACTGACCCTTATCGCTTTTGAGGATATGTTTGTTTGGAGCCCGTCTGGCCAAGTCGGACGGCACACATTCTATAAGAACAACGAAATGGCTGGTTACTGCGCCATTCTACATGCGCTACGCCTCAAAGGTATCGATGGTCATTACGGCAATCAGCGCAAGACCATCATTTTCAGCTTCGGCGCGGTCAGTCGGGGCGCGATCTACGCGCTCAAAGCACACGGTTTCCGGGATATCACCATATGTATTCAACGCCCTGATCATGAAGTTCGTGAAGAGGTGTTGGACTGTGAATACGTCCGTATCCGTGAAGGCGGCGCAGATGAAGCGCGTATGTTGGTTGTCGAACACGACGGTCATGAGCGTCCTTTGACAGAACTAATCTCTGAGGCTGATATCATCGTCAATGGAACCTATCAGGATACAGATCATCCATTGGATTTCATCACTGAGGATGAAAAATCGTGCCTGAAACCTGGTGGTTTGATCGTGGATGTCAGTTGTGATGAAGGCATGGGGTTCTATTTCGCCAAGCCAACGACGTTCAAAGAACCTATGTTTAAGGTCGAAAAAACCGATTATTATGCTGTGGATCATACGCCCAATTATCTTTGGGAAAGCGCGTCACGTTCTATTTCTGCGGCTCTCATTGTGTATTTGCAAACAATGATAGAGGGGCGCGCATCTTGGCAGGAAAATGAAACAATTCGCCGTGCCATGAATGTCGATGCAGGTGTTATTGTGAAGCCAAATATCCTTTCCTTCCAAAATCGCCAGCTAGAATACCCACACTTGGTACTTGCCTCAAAAGAGGTGACGCCGGTTCAACGCGCGCTGTAAAGGTTGCTTTGCTTCATCGTAATTAGAGCGACATCGTTGGTTCTTTAGGGCTATATATGGCTCACAAAACAGACCAAAGCAGCAAAACACCGCCAGTCGCTGCCCTATCAGTTCGTTACGTGAACGCCCTACAGCCTTAAAGGCCATTGCCTTTCTTGTAGACGCAGGCTGCCTTGTCCCGCTTGAGGCAGGCACAGAAAACCGTAAGGCAGCTTATCGGATCGTGAAAGGCTAAGCCAAACAAACGCTAACCGCCCCGCGCTGGGCGGTTAACGTAAATAGCACGATTAGCATGATCTGGGTAAAAAACTACTTCGCCCACAGAGCAAAGTTAGAAGCCCAGAAATCTTCGGCATCAAATTGGGCAAAATCTGGATGCCGAATGAGCATCGTTTCGTCGCCATCTTTTTTCAGGCCGCTATGCCTTACTAGGCAATCTACAAGCTTTATGACCTCATCAACACCACCGACAATTTGCAAAGGAGTGTACTGCACCTCATCCCGCAATATCATTGCCATTTCTGAATGCGCGATCAGTTTGTCTCTGGCCTCTTTTAGGCGGTCTACCTTTTGTTTAAACCCCCTATCAAACAAGCGAAAAACCTTTGTGATTTCTTGTTCGTTGCCGCTGAAACAATCAGAATGAAGAATTTGATTCTTCAACTCAATCACGTTTTCAGACCCTTCGTGACTATCCACAGCCCTGCGACAAAAAAGTACTAAACTATCCTCCACAGCCCATAAGCACATCAAGGCCATTCTGGCTTGAGGACAATACCTCGGGTCTGCAAGGCTTTCTCCATTTGCCTTGCTTTGCACATAACTCAAGCGTTCATGTTCAAAGCCCCGCAAGTAGGCAGCGCCTTGAACAGCGAAACTGGTCTGTGCGACCCAATATCGCAAAATATCAATTGGCTCCAAATCAGTCATAGTCTAACTTTCGATAGTATTTCACCACGCATTGAGAACAGTATATTGCTGATACCGTTTCGCCTTTTCAATCTCCTTAGACCAAAAATGTCGCGCCCTGACATTTCATTTCCTATGGAAACAATCGAACAAGACGCAATAAGCGAAGCGATAGAGACTTTAGGATACTTGTCTCCCAACGCATTTGATAGCGTAAAGGACATGCTCAAAGACAGTATGAGACTTGGCCCACGAGCGGTTGCGACAGCGCACCGTAAGAATGGAAGACAAATCAGCGACGAAGCAAAGAAAGTATTGGGTATTCGCCGTAACGCATTCATGTCAGAGAAAGCACTGTCAGAATTGACGGAAAAAGGCCGATCAAAACCGCTTCACGCACATTTCGCTACAGTATGGCGTGCTTCTTTCACTATAAGCAGAGCGAACAAAATTCACGCATACAACGAGCATTCTCTCAAATTCCGTCACGACTGCACTTTGCGCTATAGAGGAGTACATAGTGAAGGGTGCAGTCATTGTGACCAAACACGGGGCCAGATAATCCCAATGTCTGAAGCGTCCCCCTTCCCGCCAAAAGAATGCCCTAATGAAGGCTGCTGCATGGGGTTTGAAATCCACATTGATTATGCAGCACACTTTAAACGCGGGCTGTAGCAACAATTACGGGAGGTGAGTTCCAATAACCTCCAAGGTCTTCCAAAACAAACCGGGGGATCAAATGGGGGATCAAAAAACCCAAGACCTAATTTTTTAAACAAAATCAGATACTTGGGTGCTTTTAATGGCGGAGGAACAGGGATTCGAACCCTGGGAGGACTTTCACCCTCGTCGGTTTTCAAGACCGGTGCATTCGACCACTCTGCCACTCCTCCGACGCGCTCTCTCTAGCGCCCTCTTTTCGATTCTAAAAGATGTGTAACGAAAAAAATGCAAATCTTTTTCAGTTTTTATAAATTATCCACACAGACCATCGCATTCTGTCACGCTGCCTGCCGTTTTTTGCCCATTGCCGCTGGCAGGGCTTTCCACAACACAACCAACCGCGTAGACTGCCAAAAAATCAAACCGCGCCACACGCCTGTCATTAGGCACTCTGGAAAGCGGCACCGGCAGAGCAAAAAATGCGCGCACAGACGCGTCACACAGTTTGAGGGGCAAACATGCAATCCACAGGCAATCAAACATCCCGCAGCACGCATGTCTTGCGCAGCGGATCAAACCCGCGCCGCGCACTGACACGCACGATTTTAATGCTCACAAGCGCGGTCTCTCTGGCCGCCTGTGAACCAAGTCTTGGCGGCAACATATTCAAAAAGAAACCGCAAACGTCAGCAGATGGATCGGCGGTTCAGCAAACCTCGACCAAACTGGTTGAACGCGATGTTGAAGCGCCTGATGCCTTCCAAGTCACATCCAGCGGGCTTTGGGATGGACGTCCGTCTTTGGGGGGTGTGTGGGTCGCGCATGGTGATGTCACAGATCCCGAGCGTGTGATCATTCGCAACACATCTAATGGCAAGTTCGTCATTGGGGCTTTGTTCAAACGCGAACGCAGCGCGCCGGGCCCGGACATCCAAGTGTCATCGGATGCAGCAGAGGCGCTTGGCCTTTTGGCTGGCAGCCCTGCCGAGTTGAATGTGACGGCCCTGCGCCGCGAAGAAGTTGCCGCAGAACCAACACAGGCCGACACGCTTGAAGCGCCTGAAACCATTGAGACCGTTACACTTGATCCCATTGCAGATGCAGCCGCCACGTTGGACGCGATCACCCCGACCGCATCAGCAGCGCCTATGGCCAAACCAACCTCAGCCGCAAAGACGGCTGTATCCACACTGAGCAAGCCATTTATACAAATTGGGATTTTCTCAGTCCAAAGCAATGCAGAGCGCACCGTGTCTATGCTGGGATCGCAAGGCGTTGTGGCGACCGTGAAACAGGGTGAAAACTCAGGCAAAGCGTTTTGGCGCGTTGTCGTTGGCCCAGCAGCAACCTCAAGTGAACGCAAAGGGCTTCTCGCAAAAGTGAAGACCGCAGGCTTCACTGACGCGTATTTTGTGACACACTAGAGCTAAGAGAGCCAAGGGGCACCTGCCCCATTCGCCATCCAAATACTTAAATGCATATCGTTTGCTTTAACTATGCCATCCGTTTTGACGCCCGAGACGAAAGGACCGCATTTACATGCCCCGCGTACTGTCCCGCATCGCTTGCCTATTGACCACCCTAAGCCTTTCCATCGCCTTAGCACTGCCTGCTGCGGCCTTTGAAACCCGTGCGCGGGCCGCTTGGGTCTATGATTTAACCACAGACACCTTGCTTTTGTCTAAAGAGGCAGATGTCCCCCTGCCCCCCGCGTCGATGTCAAAATTGATGACGCTCAACATGCTGTTCGAAGCCCTGCGTGATGGCCGTGTAACGCTGGACACACAGTTTTCAGTGTCATCGCGGGCCAAAAGCATGGGCGGATCGACAATGTTTCTTGATGAAACAGACCGCCCCACCGTCGAAGAGCTGATCCAAGGCATCATCGTGTTGTCAGGCAATGACGCCTGCGTCACCGTGGCCGAAGGGCTAGCGGGCACAGAAGACAACTTTGCGCGCTTGATGAACGAACGCGCAAAGACTTTGGGGATGGACAACTCGACCTTTGCTAATGCTTCTGGTTGGCCAAACCCAAACCAGCGGATGTCGATGGAAGACCTTGGTTTGTTGGCAAAGCGATTGATCAACGACTTTCCAGAATACTACGGCTACTTTGGGCAACTTGAATTCCCCTATGACAACCGCGCACCGCAAAACCGCCACAACCGCAACCCTTTGCTGAAACTTGGTATCGGCGCCGATGGTCTGAAAACGGGTCACACTCAAGAGGCCGGATACGGGCTTGTCGGGTCAGCCATGCAAGGCAACCGTCGCTTGGTGTTTGTCATCACGGGGATGGCATCAGAAGCAGAGCGCGCCCAAGAGGCCGAGCGCATCGTCAGCTGGGGCTTTCGTCAGTTCGCGCAAAAAACCGTGGCCACACAGGGCCAAGAATTTGCCCGTGCAGATGTTTGGATGGGATCAGAAACCAGCGTTGGCCTGATCGCCCCCGAAGACATGTCATTGCTTTTGCCCGCCCCCATGCTTGAAAATGTGACGGGCACCGTTGAATATTCAACCCCGCTGGAAGCGCCGATCATGCAAGGCGACAAAGTGGCCGAGCTGGTGATTGATCGCGGCGATATGCAACCTGCCCGTTTGCCGCTTGTGGCAGATCGCAGCATCGAACGCGGCGGCATTGGCCCGCGCTTGCGCACCGCCTTTAGCGTGCTACGCACCAAATTGACCACAGCCAAAGATGCGCCCGCGCAATAAGGACCGAACATGTTCATAAGTTTCGAGGGCATTGACGGCTCAGGTAAATCAACTCAAGCCCGATTGTTGGCAACCACGCTGACGGATCAGGGCTATGACGTTGTGTTGACCCGCGAACCCGGCGGATCAAAAGGCGCCGAAGAAATTCGTGCGCTTGTGCTTGAGGGCGATCCTGATCGCTGGTCGCCTGAAACGGAACTTTTGCTGTTCACTGCAGCGCGACGCGATCATTTGGAAAAGACCATTCGCCCTGCTTTAGCTGCCGGAAAAATAGTGATTTGCGACCGGTTTGCCGACAGCACGCGGGTATACCAAGGTTCAACACGTGGGGATCTTTTGGGCCGCGTCAATGCGCTGCACGAGACGATGATTGGGGTTGAACCCGATATCACCGTCTTGGTGGATATTGACCCAAGCGTTGGCCTGTCGCGGGCCAAAGCCCGTCAAACCACTGAGGAGCGGTTTGAAGACTTTGGTGTGGAAATGCAGATCAAAATGCGTGCTGCCTTTCTAGACTTGGCCAAAAGCGCCGAGCGTTTTAAGATCATAAACGGCGCGCAAAGTCTTGATTTGGTGGCGAAAGATATCGCATCTGTTGTCTTACCCCACCTAGACAGCCCCCAACAGGCAAGCGCATGAGAGCCCCTGTCGGAGAAATGGAATTACAGCCCGAAGCGGACCGTGCCCCTGGCGCACCGCACCCGCGTGAAACGCAGCACCTGTTTGGGCAATCCAGTGCAGAAGCCGCATTTTTAGAAGCGTTCAACACGGGCCGTATGCATCACGCTTGGCTAATTTCTGGCCCGCGTGGCGTCGGCAAAGCAACATTGGCGTGGCGCATTGCACGGTTTTTGCTGTCGCAACCCGCAAGTGGCGACGCAGCGGGCATGTTTGATGACGCCCCGCCCGCAGCCACCACTTTAGACATCGGTCACGATACGCCTGTCTATCGCCGTTCAGCGCAATTGGCCGAACCACGTCTGTGCCTGATCCGCCGCGCTTATGATGCCAAAAAAGGCAAGCATACCGCGAAAATTTCAGTCGAAGAAGTTCGCAAGCTCAATTCATTTTTCCACATGTCTGCCACCGACGGCGGGCACCGCGTGGTTATTGTGGACAGCGCTGACGAGATGAACACCGCTTCGGCCAACGCTTTGCTGAAAACACTCGAAGAGCCACCCAAACACGCTGTGCTTTTGTTGATCTCGCATCAACCCTCGCGGCTTTTGCCTACCATTCGCTCACGCTGTCGCGCTTTGCGTCTTGGGCCACTGAATGGTGAAGACGTCAGCCGTGCTCTTGACGCGGCAGGCTTTGATGCGGCACACCAAAGTGACGCTTTGGCCGAACTGTCGGCAGGCTCGGTTGGGGAAGCATTGAGGTTAACGAACTTGGACGGAATGGACGCCTATAGCGAAGTGATCGCCTTGTTTGCGACGCTGCCCAAACTTGACCGAGTGCGCGCATTAAAGCTTGCAGAAAGCTGTGTTGGCGCGGCCAATGTGGACCGCTACGAGCTTATCTTAGGATTGATAGATCAGTTTTTAACCCGTGTGGCGCGCACTGGCGCAGGTCGTCCGCCCCTTGTGGAAGCGGCAAAAGGCGAAGCGGCCCTGATGGCGCGACTGGCCCCTGATGGGATGTCCGCCAAAGACTGGGCCACATTGCAGCAAGAAATATCTGCCCGCGCCGCACATGCGAGGGCTGTCAACCTTGACCCCGCTGCCTTGATCCTTGATATGGTATTCAAGATAAATGACACGGCGTCTCGCGCGGCCCGTTTGGGATAAACAGCCGCAAGTCGCCCTTTTTTAGAGCACGCCCTACATGTCCGCACCACAAATACCCGTCGCGAAAATTACTGACAGCCACTGCCACACCGACTTTCCCGATTTTGCCGATGAATTGCCACAGGTGATTGAGCGCGCGGTGGGCGCTGGCGTGCACAGGATGGTGACGATCTGCACCAAGTTGAAAAACGTGGCGCAAGTGCGTGACATTTCAGAAAAATTCGCCCCCGTGTTTTGGGCTGCGGGCACACACCCGATGTCTGCAGCAGAAGAGCCTTTGGTCAGCGTCGCTGATTTGGTCGAGCTTGCAAAGCACCCGAAATTTGTTGCCATTGGTGAGACAGGCTTGGATTATCACTACACCGCCGACAGCATGGATGTTCAGCAAGAGAGCCTGCGCATTCACATTGAAGCCGCGCGTCAAACTGGCCTGCCTTTGATCATTCATGCGCGCGCTGCCGACGATGACATGGCACGCATTTTGACCGAAGAACACAAAGCGGGCGCTTATTCTTGCGTCATGCATTGCTTTTCATCCTCACGTGCTTTGGGCATGGCTGCGCTTGATTTGGGCTTTTACCTGTCGATGTCTGGCATCACCGCCTTTCCGAAATCCCAAGAACTGCGTGATATTTTCTGCGAGGTGCCAAAGGATCGTATTTTGGTCGAAACCGATGCGCCCTATTTGGCCCCGCCGCCCTATCGCGGTCGCCGCAATGAGCCGTCGTATGTCGCGCACACTGCAATGAAAGCCGCTGAGACATTTGGCATGAACTATGCTGATTTTGCGGCACAGACCGAGGCCAATTTTGAGCGCCTGTTCGCGAAAGCTGTGCTTTGAGCCTTACGTTCACCATATTGGGCTGCGGCTCATCTGGCGGCGTGCCGCGTATTGGCAACCTTTGGGGCGCATGTGATCCGAGCAATCCGAAAAACCGACGATTGCGTTGTTCAGGATTGATACAAAAAACCGGTCCAAACGGCACCACAACCGTGCTGATCGACACGTCGCCCGATATGCGCCAGCAACTTTTGGATGCAAAGGTCAGCCATTTGGACGGGGTGATTTACACCCATGCCCACGCGGACCATGTGCACGGCATTGATGATCTACGCCAAGTGGTGTTTGCCATGCGCGAACGTGTCAAAGTATGGGCCGATTCAAAGACCGAAAACGATCTGATTTCTCGGTTTGGGTATGCGTTCATCCAGCCAGAGGGGTCCAATTACCCCGCCATTTTGGAACTGCACGCCATACGTGGCCCAGTGACAATCGATGGCGCGGGCGGTCCGATCACGCTGGACCCGATCAAGGTGAACCATGGTCAGATCGATGCTTTGGGGTTTCGTATCGGCACGCTGGCCTATATCCCAGATGTTCATGAAATATTTGACCAAAGCTGGCCTAAATTGATGGGCTTGGACACTTTGATCATCGACGCGCTGCGTTATGAACCGCACCCTTCGCATGCCCATCTCGCACGTACCCTAGACTGGATCGCGCGCGCTCAGCCAAGCACAGCCGTTCTTACAAATATGCATATTGATCTCGACTATCAGACACTCCACAGTGAGACCGAAGACCACATCACTCCTGCGCACGACGGCATGGTGATCCCCTTTAAGGACTAGTCCCAATGCAAGCGCTGCTCGATGTTATTCTCCCCGTTTTTTTGGTCATTGGGTACGGGTATTTGTCGCGTCGGCGCGGATGGATTTCGGATGACGCGGTCGAAACGCTGATGAAATTCGCCCAAAACTTTGCCGTACCGACACTGCTATTTACAGGCATCGCGCGGATGGATTTGGGGGAAAGCTTTCACTTGCCGCTGCTGTTGTCGTTTTATGCGGGTGCTCTTGCCGGTGGTTTATTTGCGTTTTGCGGCGCAAGGTATCTGTTCAAACGCAGCCTGACCGACAGTGTCGCCATTGGGTTTATCGGCTTGTTTTCCAATTCCCTTTTGCTCGGCATTCCGATCACAGAGCGCGCCTATGGAACGGAATCGCTCGCGTGGAACTTTGCGATTATTTCGATCCACGCCCCGTTTCTTTACGGGTTGGGCATCACCGCAATGGAAATCGCGAAAGCACGTGGGCAAAATCTGTCTGCGCTCAAACTGATCAAACAAGTTAGCGTCGCGATTTTACACAATCCCCTTGTCATAGGCATCGCAGCGGGCTGGGTCGTCAATATATTCAACATCCCCCTACCCGCCACGGCATGGGACGCCATAGAATTGATGAACAGTGCAGCCATTCCAGTGGCACTGTTTGGCCTTGGTGGCGTCTTGGTACGTTACCGCCCAGAAGGCGACATGCGCATGATCGCTTGGGCCGTTGCAGCATCGCTTTTGGTTCATCCATTGATCACCTATGGGCTTGGACATTTCGTGTTCCACCTTGAAGTCGGTCCGTTGAGATCCGCCTCTCTCACTGGCGCGATGGCCCCGGGGGTGAACGCCTATTTATTCGCCAATATGTATGGATCAGCCAAACGTGTCGCGGCCTCTTCGGTGCTCATCGGCACAGCAGCTGCCGTGCTCAGCATCTGGTGCTGGCTCGCGATCCTGCCGTAGCGCAACACCGATCGCAGAGATCGTCATGCAGTTCATGGTAGCCGTAAATGTTGCCACACTCGCTCCAAGCGTCCTTAAGCAGCTTGGTCTGGCGCTCATATTTCTACGCGATGGCTTAATGGCTTTTCACCCCATGCTGCGATCCCGCTTGGAGGCAGGTGCAGGCGTGCCAGTTTTTTCTTCAGTTGGCGGTTTTCAATGGCTTGCTCAGTGACTTCTTCGCTTAGCTTACGAGGCCGCGAAATCCGTGTTGCCACGAAAACCTTAACCAAAATAAACGTCGGTTTTGTTTTTAGAGGGAGTACCTCAGCGCTGATTGTTCGCGTTAATGCATTCTAATCAATCTGATCACCCCGTAGCACGTTCGCAAGGGTGGCGTTCCAGTTGCAAGGTAACATGTGCGATAGCGTAATCATCAGCCAATGCATCTGTCACTTGGTCGATGAATGCGTCTGGGTCAGACCCATCCCAAACCAGATGTACGGCCAATGCTGTTTCGGTGGTTGAAAGCGGCCAGATATGCAGGTCGTGTAGGCTTTGGACCCCCTCTTGAACGGCCAGCCAAGCTGCAATCTTGTTGCGGTCAATTTCGAATGGCACACCATCAAGGCTTAGATGCAGCGCCTCGCGGAACAATCCAGCGGCGGTGATGGCAATCAACAGGCTGACGGCAATCGCAACAGCAGGGTCTAGCCAATCCCACCCCGTCAAAAGGATGCCTCCTGCGGCCAACACCACCGTGCCCGATACGGCAGCATCAGCGGCCATATGCAAGAAGGCCCCGCGCGCATTCAGATCGCCCTTGCGCGCAGACATGAACAACAGCGCCGATCCAGCGTTCACTGCAATACCAATCAAGGCCACCAGCATCACGGTCAATCCCGGCACGGAAACCGGATCGGACAGACGATCAATCGCTTCCCATGTCACAGCCCCCACGCCGACCAAAATGGCGATAGCATTGAGCAAAGCTGCAAGGATCGTTGCGCGGCCCAGACCCCAAGTGTGGCGTGCGGTCATCGCGCGTTTGGCAAGCACGGCGGCGCCCCAAGCGATCAGTAACCCAGCAACATCAGTAAGGTTGTGGGCCGCGTCGGCCAGCAGCGCCAAAGATCCGGTGATCCATCCGGCAAAACCTTCGACAACCACATAAGCGGAATTCAGTCCAACGGCCCACCGAAAGGCAGGTCCAAGATCGGCGGGTGGTCGATGGTCGTGATTGTGTGCCATGGGTCAGACTTTCCGGATCAAGTTCCCTTCCAGTGGCAGGGCCGCGGAAAGAGTGTTAGAAATTGTGCCGTATTTCAAAACATTACGGTGCAACAGATCAAGTCGCGCGTCGGTTTCATCACTGTCCACCACGATCTGATAGCGGATCAGGGTCAACTTGGGCGGCGCGTCTTGCCGGATACCTTCCAAATGAACCTCTGCCCCTTGTAGCTGAAACTTCAAAATCGGTGTCACCCGCTCAATCCCTTTCAGCATACAGGCGGCCAGCGATGATAGCAGCAACTCAACCGGATTCATTGCATCGCTGCGCCCTGCCATGTCAGTATCGAGCATGACCTCGGCTTCTTTCGCCACAGAAAGACTGCCGTGGCTATCGATACGTCGGGCGGAAACGCGATAATCGGTCATAGCATTTTGCCTATCTCTGCGGCGCTCAGAACTTTGCCTGCTGACAGCACTTTATCATCCACCACCAATGCTGGCGTCGACATGACGCCATAGGCTGCGATTTCAGCAAAATCAGTTACCTTGACGATTTCAGCCTGTTTGCCGGCAGCCTCTGCGGCTGTCTTGGCATTTTCTCCAAGGGCAACGCATTTCTTGCATCCCGAGCCGAGGATCTTGATGATCATGATGTATCCTTTCAGATGAACAGGTGAGTGATGGCATTGAAGATAAAGCCGATGGTCAGGATACCGACCGTTACAATGCCAGTAAACGTGACCAGCAACGGCATTTTGACCACCCGTTTGAGCATGATGAGCGAGGGCAGCGACAACGCCGTGACCGCCATCATAAAGGCCAGTACTGTCCCAAGCCCAACGCCTTTGCCCACAAGCGCTTCGGCGATCGGCAGGGTTCCGAAAATATCGGCATACATCGGAATCCCCACAACAGTGGCCACAGGAACGGCCCACCATTTATCTTGACCCAGTAGCGCCGAAATCGTTGCGGCGGGCACCCAATTGTGGATGGCAGCACCAATACCGACCCCGATCAAGATATAGGGCCAGACTTTATGAACGATATCCATCACCTGATCGCGGGCAAAGCTGATGCGTTCGTTTCTGGTCAGCACCTCATCCGCATCCGACACCGGAACGTTGCGCACAAAATCGGCGACCTGCCCTTCCATGCCGAGCTTACCGATGATGGTACCGCCTATGATTGCCACCAACAATCCAACCCCGACATACGCCAGCGCGATTGGCCAACTAAAGATCGAGGCGAGCAAAATGACCGATGCCATATCGACCAACGGCGATGAAATCAGAAAAGAAAACGTCACCCCAAGCGGCAGACCCGCTGCCGTAAATCCGATGAACAGCGGGATTGATGAACACGAGCAAAACGGGGTGATTGTGCCGAGCAACGCCCCCAAGATATTTGCGCCTATGCCCTGACGACCGCCTAAAATCCGACGGGTCCGTTCGGGTGGGAAATAGCTTTGCACATAAGAAATCGCGAAAATCAACACTGAGAGCAGGATGAAAATTTTCGCCACATCATAGACAAAGAAATGGATCGATCCGCCTATGCGCGAGGTCGGGTCTAGCCCCACCGCTTGTACGACCGTGGTCACCAAATCAGACAACCATTGCATTCGTAGCAATTGATCGTTCATCCAGCCGAAAATATTCATATCATAATCGCTTAAATTCGGGTTTCGTTAGCACCTACGTCGCACTGCGATGGTCTACCACCAATCCTGCTTGCTTGCGCACAGCACATAGCGTGCCCTCACGGCGACGCATCAAGAGTGGTCAGGACAAAAAGGTTTATGGTTACACCTTAGCTTTTGCGCATAAGGTGATTGCCCATGCCTTGATCCAGATCATGGGTTTTGATGTGAGGTTTCCACCATGGATCGCGAGACTGTCAGGGTAGCAAGCACGACAATCCTAATAGCAAAAGTATAGGTGCTTTAAATTACGCGGCAATTCTTGCATGCGCACCCTGTATTGTTCCGACAGAACTGACAAATACGGGCGTTGGCGGCAATTTACGCCAAAGGTCATACATACAATTTGTTTAAATACTTACGTCCTTTGGCATCCCTAAGCCTGTCATGAATACATCATACCGAGTTGTTTTCCCTATAATTTGATGCGTACATGGCTCAAGCCCTTCAATACGATCCGCCTTAGCAGGCCACTTTAAAACGACACGATTACGTGCATATTTTAATGCCACGCGCACCAGATCAGCGGCATCATCATCGGTTCCAACGATCTCACGGACTTGACGTAAGTCCAGTTTCACCAGCGCAGAATTTTTACGTGGTGGGTGCATTGGGTCAATCAGAATTGCTTCGCCTGAAAGCTCAGGGAGCAAATCTTTGGCATCCCCTTTTAAAAGCGTCATGCGGTTGATAATGTCGCGAAAATCGCCGCCCTCGGCTGCGGCCCGCGTCATACCGTCCGCCAACAAAGCGTGCATTTTTTCTGATCTCTCGATCAATGTGACTTGCGCGCCAAGCGATGCCAAAAGAAAAGAGTCACGCCCCAAGCCCGCCGTCGCATCGATAATCATTGGCGTTTTACCCGCGCGCAGCCCCATCGCTTTTGCTAAATCTTGACCGCGCCCGCCACCAAACCGCAGCCGGTGCGCCACGGCACCGTTGACAAAATCAACACGCAGTTCTGCGGTACGCTTTTTCAAACCCAATCCCTCAATGTCATTTCCATGCATTCACCAGCATTCTCATTCTGTTTCAAATATAGATTTTTCGCACTTACTATAGCCCTAAAACTCAAAGTAAAAAGCACCCCGAACCATTAGTTACAGAGTCCAAAAAATCGGATGGCAGAATAACTTTTGTAGAGCATCTCGAACGAATTAAATGCAATGCCTAAAGGGTTCGTTTCAAATACAAATGGGGTCTGGAAGTACTTGAGGATTGGACCCTAAAGGCGTTTCTATTGTAGTGCTTCATAGATGCCCCTAGCCTGTCTGATTTGTCAGGCTACGGATCTGATTTTACGTCAGAAAGTACATATCAACCAGTTGATAATAGGACAAACCGATTTGGTTCAATGACGTTCCATGCCTCCAAAGCTATGACGTGGGATGGCGTAATCCCGACAACGGGTAACTTCACAAAAGTTGTAATTTGCAAGCTGGATGGCTCTGGCTTTATCCGACATTTTCTAAGTGCAAACGATGCAGAGAAAAACGCGCTCTACACGCTCCACTCAGCTTTTCTTGCGTATAACATGGCGGTGATTGAAGGCGTGGACCTGTCAAAAGTTACCGCATCCTTCCAGCTCTGCTTGGACTACCTGATACCAGTCATCAAAGGCGTCGTTACGTGGCCCCACACTGGTTACGGAGACGACAATTGGGATGACTTTTACGAAGTCTTCCTGCTTGCAGATACGCACTTCGATACCGCCGACACTGCGGATTACATCCTCACGAACTACGGCAGTCACTTCGACGAGGCTAACTCAGACCTTTTGTATAAAAAATAGGAGAATACCCATGTCCGGTATCACAATGAAAAGCTCAACAGCAGACTTCTCGGCAGCGCCTCTCGGTTTCGTTAACATCAACCCTTTGCCAGATGATCTACCTGCTGGCCTCGGCAAGCTGTTGCTGACGCGAAAATCGACAGCCGCAAGCAGTTTTGATCGCCAGTCTGGTGACCCGTCAGTGCTACAAACAATGAAGGATGGTTCTGGAGATATCACATTCAGCGCCACACATTTGACGGTTGAAGACACCGCGTCTGGCCTAATCGACACAAGTTTTGTGAACTCATACGAAGACGGATTTACTATCATCGGCGTAATGCGTTTTGATCAGGTCGGGACCGACGATGCGCATATTTTTTCAAACACCTCATGGAACAACAGCACTAAAGAAGGCTGGCGGGTGCTGGCCAACAGTGAAGCCACAGGCGTTAATTTCCGGATGCAAGCCGAAGACGGTACGGGGGACGCCACCATGACTTACACGGTCCATGCCCCTGAAGACCCTGCGCCAGACGGGTGGTTTCTATTTGCCGCGATTTGGAACCCTGCGGGTGGAACGCTAGGTTCAGTCACCCTTGCCTACCCGCATTCAAACCGCCGTTATTCCAACGATCTCGTTGCTGCGGCCAAAGCCGCGTTGCCCGACGATGTGCTTGCTATGCTGTACGATCCTTGGGCGGCGTCACACGGCACAGACAGTCACGTGTCTTTGGCTATGATGGCCTACTATCCGAGCGTTCTGACGACTGTGACGACCGCGACGGGTGGCGGGCAGGTTGAGGACTTCTACTCTAAAATTAAACCTTGGCTTCTGGCGCGCGACGTCACCATTTTATAATGCAGGCACCGTGACACCAACACCTGCAGCGGCGAAGGGCGCGTTAGCGTGAAATCAAACACCGCCAACGCCGTTAAACAGATGTATAAAAGTAGGAGACTAAAATGTCATTGAACGATGAGATGTACAAAATATCAAACCGATTTACCAGTGCGGAAGACCCGTGGGGTGAGTTCAACCTCTGGCTTGCAGAGCTTAATGCGGAAAGCTTGAAGCATGGATCGGATCACGAAGATTTCCGTCTCAAAGTCACTTTGATGATCCTAGAGAATAAATATGATCTTATGATGCCTATTCCTGAATGATCTTAAGTGTGACCTTAGGCAGATCATGAATATGATGTGCCATCAACACTGTGCGCAAAAGGACAAAGCGAATGAGTGACGTACAAACCCTGCTTACCCTTCCGATGGAGACACTTGTCGTGCTTGGCGCGGGATATATGGGGTATCGGATCGCCTATACTGGAGACGATCAAGCACACAAAGCCGTAGATGTTGCCTTTATCAGTTTGGCATTTGGGCTGGTCTGCGGCCTCGGTATGCGGGTCAAAGTTGGAGGCTCTTATGAGATGGGTATTTCGGTCGCAATCGGGATCGCCGTAACAATACTAACGGCTGCAATTTGGAAAAAATATCTCGCCAATTGGTGCCGCAAAGTGTTGAAAGCAACAAATGTATCATATTCAGATGGGCGCAGATCAGCTTGGGATAGCATCCGCGTTTCAACCAAAAACAATCCAACGCAGCTTGTGGTGCGCCAAAAGAACGGAATGCATCTTAAGTGCGACTATCTGAAAAGCTTTGAACCCTACCCGCACGGTCCCTGCGTTTTTGGCGAAGACGGCTCCATCGCGCTCTATGTCACGCACACCCAAAATGGCTCTGACCCCGACTGGTCTTTGGTGCAAACAACCAGCACCGAATTGGGACTGCAAATCACCTACATTCCCGCCGATCAGATCACAGCAATAGAAATGCGGAACTTGATCACTTAGTTTTTTTGGAGGGCGCAGTGTCGCGTTCTGTTTTTGCAGGAGCAAACTGCAGCGCAGTTTTGTAGTTTGGCCCAGCATCTCCGGCTTTGGGATTTTCAGCATTAAGAGAAATGAATGTGTCTTTATCTTTGTCAGCCATGATGTTCTCCGAATCTGATGATCGGGCCACTCTACCACGGTGATTTCGTACCGTTCACCAAAAACGGTTTGCTGCAACTATTGGTGTCATTCACTGCAAGAATCCCTGTCGCGCTACATTCACTGCAAGAATCCCTGTCGCGCTACACCCTTATCGCCCCGCCCACGATTGCATCTGCTGCAAAACCTGTTGGGTGGCATACTCACGTACCTAATTGAAAAATATGAATAATAAAAGTTAATGTAAAAAACATTCACATAAACCCTTGCAAGCTGATCAGGTAATGCCAATATTACTAATGTGAAAGACATTTACATCAACACAAACCAAGAAAGACACTCAATGACACATGCCGCTGAATTTGAAACTGTCCCTGCCCGCCCCCAAAGCTGGTTCAAGCGTACTGAAAGTTGGCTTGACGATAAAGGCAAAGGCGCCTGGATCGCTGCCATGGTGCTTGGCTTTATCTTTTTCTGGCCTATTGGCCTCGCCCTTTTATTTTATATGATCTGGAGCAAACGTATGTTTAGCAAATCATCGTGCCGCAATCGCATGCACCGCAGCCACGCTGCATTTAAATCTTCTGGCAACACAGCCTTTGACGCTTACAAAGCCGAAACTCTGCGCCGCCTTGAAGATGAACAAGGCAGCTTTGAAGCCTTTCTTGAGCGTCTACGGGCTGCAAAAGACAAGTCTGAATTCGATCAATTCATGGATGACCGCAGCAAGAATGCGACAGACATGACGCAAACAGACGCTGACGTTAAACAAGACGCATAAGCGCCAAACTCAGTGGCAAACGGCGTGGGGCGCCCGCATCTCGAAGGGTCCCCCACCGCCAATGCCTGTCCACATCCATCCCATTTTGTGATAGAACGCCCATGTCCACCTTTATGAATGAGACCGAAACAATGATCCATGACGACGACACCCTTTGGGGCCTTCCCGATCCACACAGCCAGAGCAGTTTTTATGAAAATATGCCGGCCAAGCGTTTGATCGCCTTTGTGATCGACCTTGTGGTGGTTGTGGTTTTAGCAGCGCTCATCGTTCCTTTTACCGCCTTTACTGGGATCTTTTTCTTTCCGTTTTTGGTCGCAGTCGTCAGTTTCGCTTACCGCGTCGTCACAATATCACGTGCGTCTGCCACGTTGGGAATGCGGATGATGGGGATCGAATTTCGCACCTCAAAAGGCGAACGTTTTGACCTTGGCATGGCATTTTTGCATACGGCATTGTTCACAGTTTGGAGTTCGATGGGACTGCCGCAACTGGTGTCAGTTGTGTTAATGTTGACCACGGCCCGCAAGCAAGGCTTGTCTGATGTGATCCTTGGCACAGCTGCGATCAACAGACCGTCACAGTTTTAATTTCACTAAAACCTTAAAAACATGATCCAAAGGGCGCTAAACAGCGCCCTTTTTCCAATGATGCATTGCATTTGAATGGATGAGCCTCTTGGCGGGACTCGTTGGGCTTGCTACACTTGTGACACTTCATAAAAACGGTTTGTTTTCTAGTTATGCGCCATTCGCTTCCCCATGCTCCACAATTTTACGTCACCACTCCGCAGGCTTGCCCTTATCTAGAGGGCAAAATGGAGCGAAAATTGTTCACGGCGTTGCAAGGGGGAAATGCAGGACCGCTGAATGACAGCTTGTCGAAACAGGGCTTTCGCCGATCGCAAAATGTGCTGTACCGCCCCACCTGTGTGGATTGTAACGCCTGTTTGTCTGCACGCATTCGTGTCAAAGATTTTGTGCCAACCAAAAGCCAAAAGCGTGCAGCCAAAAAGAACGCATATCTGAAACGCTCTGCAACATCGCCTTGGGCGACGGAAGCGCAATATGAGATGTTTCGCGAGTATTTAGAAGCACGCCACTCAGATGGCGGCATGGCAGATATGGATGTGTTCGAATTTGCCGCGATGATCGAAGAAACGCCCATTCGCACACGTCTGATCGAATATTACACGCCGGAAACAGAAACGCTCAGCCGTACGTTGTCGGCGACATGTTTGACCGATTTACTCGATGACGGGCTGTCGATGGTGTACTCATTTTACAAACCCGAACTGACCAAAGACAGTCTTGGCACTTTCATCATTTTGGATCACATCGAAATAGCACGCGAGGCAGGTTTGCCCTATGTGTACTTGGGATACTGGGTGCCCGGATCGCAAAAAATGGGCTACAAAGCGCGTTTTTCTGCTTTGGAAGTGTTCACAGATGGGGAATGGGTCAAAGTTGAAGACCCGAACAGTTTCAGCCCCACATCACCCGAAGGGCTAAACGAACCCATTGCACAACAGGTGGCCAATATCAGCCTGCCACAAGGGGACGACGGGGCGCCAGACGGCACATACCCTGTGACCGAACTTTAGCGCCCTATCAGCAACGTATCAGTGATAAACGGCCCCAGCATGGGGTGCTTGGGTGTATGGCACTGTGCCGCAAATCAGCAAGCCCAGTTGCTGCGCCAGACCAACGGCAACGGGCACGATGTCGGCGGGCAAAAGCAACATACCGATCAGCATTGCATCCTCAGGATCGCCCTGCGCAGCCAAGCGCACAAACTGCGCAAAGCTCGCCTCATCAGCGCCAATGCAGTTACAAGCGCTGTCATGGGTCATCAAAGGGCGGCGGGCATGGCGTGTGATCAAGAACATCAAGTTTTCAAAAACGCCGCGTGCATTATCTCCGCGGTGCGCCCCTATCATCATCGAAAAGCTTTCCCACAATACGGCTTCATCACTCTGACCAAATTTGCGCAATGCGGTCACTAAAAATAGAGTTTGCTCATCGACTGCATCCACACGAGATACGGGTGCTGCACCTGACAGACGCGGATCAAACTTGGTCATGTGACTCTCCTTGAATCTATACTTTACTATTTCCATAAGAAACCACAGTTCTTGGCGCACAGCAATACCTTATTATTTTAATCAGGATAAGATATTCACCCCTAAAACATGAAAAGGCCCCGCATCAGCGAGGCCCTTTGCATGTCTAAGATGGCAAACGTTTAACGCGCCAAAAGATTTGGAATGATCGTGACAACATCAGGGAACAGCCACAATGCGCCAAGACCCGCAACTTGGATCAACACAAAAGGAATGATCCCGCGATAGATATGCCCTGTGGTGACCGAGGGCGGTGCAACACCCCGCAGATAGAACAGCGCAAAGCCAAAGGGCGGCGTCAAGAACGAGGTCTGCAAGTTCACAGCGATCATGATTGTCACCCATTTTGGGTCCATGGTGCCGCCATAAATGACAGGCCCCACGATGGGCACAACGATGTAAATGATTTCAAGGAAATCAAGCACAAAGCCCAAAACAAACAGCACAGCCATCACCAGCAAAAACACCGTGAACTCATTGTCAAAGCTGCGCAGGAATTGCTGAATGTAATGTTCGCCACCAAAGGAAATCACCACAAGGTTCAACAACTGTGAACCAATCAAAATGGTGAACACCATAGAGGTGACTTTCGCCGTTTCACGCACAACAACCTTTAACGTGCCGTCTTTGAGCAGCGTGTAGCAAGAGTACAAGATGCCAAAGAACGCAAAGTAGTAACACCCAAGCGCGACAATGTAGGCAACCCAATCTTCAAACGGCACATCGGCACGGCCGATACGCAGGTCAAAATTGGCACCGATCAAAATCATCACGACAACGGCAAAGGCCCCGCCGATGATAATTTTAGACACCTGTTGTTGATCGCGCAGCTTACGGTACGCGGCCAGCAAGATCGCGCCCCCTGCCCCAAGACCCGCTGCAGGCGTTGGATTTGTAACCCCGCCCAAGATGGACCCCAAAACAGCGACGATCAAAATCAGCGGAGGGAACACAACGCGAAACAATTCATTACGTGACAGATTGACCACAGCAGTTTTCATGCCAAAGGCAATCATCGCAAACGGAATAACGTAGATCAGAAAGGCCGTCCCTGAGGACGTCAGCGGATCCACAAACAGTGCATCCAAGACCAATACTCCGATCACGCCAACAGCGCCGACAATCAAAGGTCGCGCATCAGACGACAAAGACACGCCGCGTGCAAAGCCAAGCCCGATGGACAGCAAGACCATCACAACCATCAAACCTGTGCCAATCAATGGCGCGTCAGACACGGCTTGCGCAGTGAGGTCATCAAGTTGCTCTTCGGTGCGGCGTACGCTTTCTTTGGCACCACCACTGCTCATAATCGCGGCTTGTTCTGCGACAGCCACGTCCCACGCATCTTGGCCGTGCAATGTGATCATCGCATCTTGGCAGGTCTCAGATACATTGGTGCGCAAGCTGGCCCGAGCACCTGTTTCTGTGAATTGATTGACGATGATGGATTGTGATCCTGCAACGCCCGTTTGGCCCGACAAAATCGCCATGCCGATGATAAAAATAGGCATCGCGAGGAACCACAAAATGCCTTCGCGGCGTGTGATCGGCTCGGATGACGCCGATTCAAAGTGCACAGGTGGGGCCTTGGACGGGTTAAACAGCGCATAGCCAAAGGCATAAAGCGCATAGAACCCAGCCAGCATCACACCGGGCAAAATCGCAGCTTGGAACAGTGTCCCAACTGAAACCACCGCAGGTTTACCCAAATAAGTCAACGCATCAGAACAACCAAAGGATTGCGCACGTGCTTCTTGCGCAGCTGAATACAGATCGCCCGCAAGCGTTCCGAGCAACACAATCACGATAGAAGGCGGAATGATCTGCCCCAAAGTACCAGAGGCAGCGATCACACCCGTCGCCAATTCTGGCGAATAATTGTGCCGTAACATGGTTGGCAAAGACAGCAACCCCATGGTGACAACAGTCGCACCAACGATACCCGTTGAAGCAGCCAAAAATGCGCCCACGATGACAACTGACACAGCCAAACCGCCGGGCAGCGGGCCAAACACCCGCGCCATAGTGGTCAGCAAATCATTGGCAATCTTGGAGCGTTCCAAAACGATGCCCATCATGACGAACATCAAAACAGCCAAAAGTGTCTCGATAGATGCGCCAGCAAACACACGTTCGTTCATGCGGTTGACGATAAAGGACAGGTTGCGATCCATCGCCCGTTCCCAGCCGCCTTCAAACAAAGGTTGCGTGTAGGTGGGCAGGTCAGGATATCTGAAATGCGAGATATTGACGGGGTTTATCCCTGCGCCAATCAGGTCTTTATAGGCCTTCGATCCGGTATCAATTGCTTCGTGAATTAAAATGCCGGCACTATCGAGCGACGCGATAATTCCAAAAGACAATAGCCCTGCGCCACCGATTGCGAATGCAACAGGGAAGCCGGTCAAAATCCCGCCAAACAGGCTGAGGAATACGATAATGAGGCCAATTTCTACGCCATCAAGTCCGAAAATCATGTGGTCTGTCCCTGCGAATAGAACTTAGGTACTGCGCGGTGTTGCGTCATACGGATGCCCATCAGTGTGTTCCCTCAAACGCTTCTTCACCTGCGCCAAGCGTGTCTTTGTCTAAATATTTGCCTGCGCTGTCTTCGCCCTCAATAAACTCAAGATAAGACCGGTAAAAGAAAGCAATCGCTTGAATGAACACAAGAACAAGAAACGACAACATCAAGATTTTAAACAAGAAATATCCGTTGAACCCATCCCCTGTAAAGGACACAGTTTCAACGTTCCATTTCACAATTCTGGATTTTTTCAGCATCAATTCAAGTTTGTCAGAGGCCGAAACTTTTGGCGTGATCAGGTGACGCCATAGGAAATACCAAGCGTACATCCAAGTCAAAGTCGCCACGGGGATCATAAAACACAACGACCCGAACATATCGATCGCGCGTTTCACGCGGTGTGACACACCTGCATAAACCAGATCGACACGCACATGACTGCCTTGGACAAAAGCATAAGACACACACAGCGAAACAACGATGGCGTTTTCAAACTTGATGCTCTCAGACCACCACGTCACCGATTGTGCGACGCCAAGTCCAAAGGGAGAAAGCGAAATTTCACCCACACGGAAAATCGACTGCAAAAACACAATCATGATTTGTTGCAACACCATGAGCAAACCAGCCCAAGCGGCCAAGCGGCCGACACTGTTGGTGATGCCTTCAAACACTCGCACGACGCCCCACAAGAATGGGCGATGGAACAGCCCCACCAGCGTTACGACGAGAAAAAGGTCCAAGAAAACGAAAAATGCTTCGACCGATCCCCCGTAATATACAAAGCGCAAAAGGCTTTCTGTGTTCGACCAATCGAGCCAAAGGCTTGGGTGTGTCACGGCATAAACCATATGCCAAAACCCAAGACCGATCTGGCTGATCAGCCACCATAGCCCGCCTAAAACGGCGCCAAAGCCTGATGTTGCGGCTTGTTCTTCCATGTTTGGATGTCCCCCAAATTCTCGAGACCCTTTTGGCACAGCGCGCCTGACAGCGCAGTGCAAAAAGGGTCATCCCCGTAATAAAGAATGCGCACCCAAGTGCGCATTCTCATAATTTTTCAATAAGTTATGAAACTTACTTCAAGTTTGACAGCACGCGATCACGTTGCGATGTGTAAACGCCGTCTGAACGACCCGCCCAACCAGATGTCGCAGCCATTGCAGCTTCAGCTGAGTTGCGGATATCTGCAAAAATGGTATCATCCATTTTGCTGTCGAGCACGTCTTTAGACGCCGCGCCGAACGCATCCCAGATATCATCAGCAAATGTCATGATCTGTGACCCGCCAGAGATCAAACGCTCAAGCGCAGGACCGTTGTTCGCCATGAACAAAGAGTAGTTGTGCTGATGCGCATCGCCAGAAGCCACTTCGATGGCTTTTTGGAACGCAGGCGACAAGTCGTTGTAGACTTCAAGGTTTGTCGCAACTGACAAAGCCGCACCTGGCTCGTGGAAACCAGCTGGGTAGTAGTAGTCACACACTTCTTGCAGGCCGAGTTTTTCATCAGACCAAGGGCCGATCCACTCAGTGCCGTCAAGCGCGCCAGTTGACAAAGCTTGGTAAATTTCGCCACCCGCCATAGTCACAACAGAAGCGCCTAGTTTTGACAAAGCTTCGCCGCCAAGACCAGGCATACGGAATTTCAAGCCTTGGAAATCAGCTGCTGATTTCATTTCCTTGCGGAACCAACCGCCACCCTGACCGCCAGTTTGACCTGCGATAAAGGATTTGAGACCAAAGATTTCGCCAAGCTCGTGGTGCATTTGCATGCCGCCCATACCGTAGTACCACACCATCATTTCTGGGGCAGTCATACCGAAAGGCACAGTTGTGAAGTAAGCCCAAGCTGGGTGCTGACCTGTAAAGTAGTAATCAGCGCCGTGGTACATATCAGCCTGACCAGAGGTCACAGCGTCAAACACTTCAAGGCCACCAACAAGTTCGCCAGCTGCTTTTGGCTCAATAGTCAATTGACCATCAGTCATCGCAGTCACGGATGATGCGAAACGCTCAACAGAATCCCAAACGCCAGCAAGACCGCGTGGCCAAGTTGTGACCATGGTCAATGTGCGTTTGCCCTGTGCGTAAGCAGGTGCTGCCAAAGTGGCGGCCGCAGCGGCGGATGCACCACCAAGAGCTGATGTTTTCAAAAAAGAACGACGATCCATAGAATATTTTCCTCCCGTATATCTATGACAAGTTCACAGCCTCCTTTTAAGGGGCCACAGGCTTAAGACACCGTACCTTGCGACACAGGCGCCCATGCCGACCTTGTCAAGACAAGGCCAAACTTTGTCTGGACGATAGCGAGACGCAGCAGGTGAATAAATACCCAAGTCTACGTAGACTTGCTAAATTCAGCGCCGTTAATGGTTTTTTTGCCCTATTTTAAGGTAGTTTGGAAAAATGCAGGCTTTGATTGACGCTGGCGCAGTGCAATCTATTCTATGATTCGACCCTTTTAGGCCCAATCATGCGCGCACCTTTCAAATCTTTGTTTTCAATCCCCTACGCGCAGAAGTTGTTTTTTCTGACAACGATCCCCCTTTTGCTTGCTGTCGGGGCCATTGCGCTGTTGGTCGCGCATCAATCTCGGGACATGGCAGACCGTGAAATTTCAGAGCTGGAAACCCAATTGATTGCGGCCAAACGCGAAGAGTTGCAAAACTATCTACAATTAGCCCGCGCGTCGATTTCAGCGGAATACAATCCCGCTGGTCCCAACAATGCCAATGCCAAACTCAAAGTGACGCAAATCCTATCGGCAATGACATTTGGCCGCGAAGGCTATTTCTTTGTCTTTGATTATGATGGCACCAATCTGGTGGCCCCGCGCCAAACCGATCTGATCACTCGCAATTGGAAAGACCTGACCGACAGCGAAGGCACTCCAATTGTCAGTACGCTGATTGAACAGGCGAAAAATGGCGGCGGGTATCATTCTTATTTATTCCAAAAGCCGTCCACGGGGGCCCAAGCCCGCATGATGGCCTATGTGATTGGCTTGCAAGACTGGCAATGGGCGATTGGCACGGGGGTCTTTATTGATGATGTGCTCGATTCCGTCGCAGCCGCCCGCGCCCAAGTGGAACAGCGTGTGCGGCGGACGTTTTTCTACATCGGCGCGATTGCTTTGGCTGCGGTGTTTATGGTGTTTTTAACAGGCTTGTTTATCACTGTGCGCGAGCGACGCTTGGCAGACGCCAAACTCAAAGAGCTGACACAACGCATCTTCGACACCCAAGAAGAAGAGCGCAGCCGCGTGGCTCGTGAATTACACGACGGGATTTCGCAAATCTTGATCGGCGTGCGGTTTGCGATGGATTTGGCGTGGCGGCGGCTGCAAAAAGGCGATGCCCGCGCCACGGAAAGCCTAGAGAAAAGCGTCGATATGCTGGGCAGCGCCATCGGCGAAGTGCGGCGTATTTCGCGTGATCTACGCCCCGGTGTTTTGGATGATCTAGGGCTTGGGCCAGCTTTAAAATCCATGATCGAAGAATTCGAGGCGCGCACGGGCATTGTCACATCGCTGGAAACTGTGGTGTTTCGCAACAGATTGGATGAAGAAGCCAAAACAGCGCTGTTTCGCATCGCCCAAGAAGCCCTGACCAATATTGAACGCCATTCAGGTGCCACGCGGGTCGCCATGAGTCTGCGCGGGCACACAAAAGGGGCAACTTTGATTGTCAGTGACAATGGGCACGGGATTGATATTGAGAACAGCAAAGGCCCCGGAATTGGTCTGCGCAATATGGAAGAACGCATGGAGCAACTTGACGGCACCTTGACCATTTCTCATCTGTCGCCCGGAACAAAGATTGACGCCAGCGTGCCGCTCAAGCATGTACTGCCTCCACCACAGCTTTCGCGACCCACACAAGCGTCATAGCAGCCCAACCAGACCAAGAGAACATTTATGCCCTCCAAATCCCCCATTCGTGTGTTGATTGTCGATGACCATCCCATGGTTGCCGAGGGCATCTGCGCGCTGCTTGAAACCTTTGATGACATTGAAGTTGTGGGCACTTTGACCAATGGGGTCGAAGCTGTTGCCCATGCGGCCAGCCTGACCCCTGACGTTGTTTTGCTAGATCTCAACATGCCACAAATGGGCGGGCTGACGGCAACGGAAATCTTGCTCGAACAACAACCAGAAATGCGCATTTTGATTCTCACAATGCATGACAGTTCTGAATACATTTCAGCCGCGATGAGCCACGGTGCCGTGGGATACGTGTTGAAAGATGTACCAACCGAACAATTAAAAGATGCAATCGACACGGTCATGACCGGCGAAACCTATCTGTGCGGCGGGGCGCGTCAAGCGATCCAACCCAAAACACAAGACGGGCGTGAACCTTTGACCGAACGCGAACAAACCGTGCTTTTGGAACTGGCCCAAGGTAAATCCAACAAAGACGTGGCTTTGGTTTTGGACATCTCAGTGCGCACGGTGGAAACTCACCGTAAAAACATCAAACGCAAACTTGGCATTTCATCCACTGCTGGCCTGACCCGTTACGCCATGGAGCACGGCGTTTTACAAGGCTCGGGACGGTTCTAACGCCTGCCGCCTGCCCTGCAAACACGACCTATCATCGCGAAAACAGCCCCCAAAAAAAGGGCGCAGCCGAAACTGCACCCATATTGTTCTAAAATTAATGTTCTAAAATTTGTCGATCGTTAAAATGTCTTTGGTTTTTATCCGATTGTCGCACCATCTGTGCGCCAGAACGCCACAACAGAAGAGCGCGGTTTGTTGCCTTCGCCCATGTCAGGCCAAGTGCCCGCAGGGTGCTGCACGCCGACAAAGCCAGTCTTTTTATCAGCAGACCAACACAGGCCGGTCACTTCGGCACCATAAGGCACAGTCATGAAGCGTGCGATTTCGCCGGTTTCAGGATCGCCAACCAACATCTGGTTGTTGCCCATGCCCTCAAATTCGCCTTCGTTGCTGTAATCACCGTCCGTTTGGATCCAAAGCATCCCGTCAGACGAGAATGCCATGCCGTCAGGTGAGTTGAACATGTTGCCAGCGTTCACGTTATCTGACCCCGCATATGCGTTGTCGTAAACGTCTGGATTGCCAGCCATCACATACAAATCCCAAGCAAATGTATCTGCCGCGTGGCTTTCATCATCAGGGGTCCAGCGCACGATTTGCCCGTAGTTATTGGTCTCACGTGGGTTCACCGCATCAACAGATGTGTCATCACCACCCGCGTTTGGCTTGACGCCGCGGTTTTTGTTGTTGGTCAGCGCACAGTATGCTTCTACCTTCAATGGGTTAGAGGCAACCCATTCAGGACGATCCATTGTCGTCGCACCAACGGCAGAGGCCGCCATACGTGTAAAACACAAGATTTCGGCCATAGACATGCCCGTTGTTTCAGGCGTTAAAGCCAACCATTCCCCTGTCAGGTCATCGTTGAATTTAGCCGCATAAAGCGTGCCGTCATCCAAGATACCCTCTGGCGATGTGCCCATGGCCCATGTGTTTGTAGACACGTATTTGTACAAATACTCACCGCGCTCATCATCGCCCATGTAAACCACAACGCGACCATCGGCAGCGTGAACCATTTCAGCATTTTCGTGCTTGAAGCGACCCAATGCAGAGCGTTTGATTGGTGTGGATGTTGGGTCTGCAGGGTTAATCTCTGTCACGAAACCATGGCGGTTCGGCTCGTTTGGCTCTTGGGACAGATCGTAGCGTGGATCGAATTTCTCGTAGGCGTAGCGTCCTTCACCACCGATACCGTAGCGCACTTCGCCCGCAGTTGCTTCGTGCTCGGATGTCGCGCCAAAGTAGCCGTTAAAGTTTTCTTCACACGTCAGATACGTGTCCCAAAGCGTCCGGCCAGAACCACAGTTGTTCATTGTGCCTTTGACCGTTTTGCCTTCGGGGTCTGCATTGGTTTTCACCAAATCGGATCCGGCAAGCGGACCAGCAATCAGCATTTCAGTTTCATGTGTGATGCGGCGGTTGTATTTTGAATCGACCACAACTGCGAAGCCTTGGGCCGCTGGCGCGATTTCCATGACGGTCACACCTTGCAGGTTTTTCAAAAGTTGAACTTCATCTGCTGTGCGTGGCATGCCTTCAGCCTCGGCTGGCAAGTTCACTTTTGGGTTCACGTATTCGGAGTTCACAGTGATCAACTGCTTGCCGTCAACTTCGAACAACTCCATGCCATCAGTGTTTTCGCCGAACACTTTGTCTGACATTTCAACAGCGACACCGTTTTCATGGGTAAATGCGTCTTTGGCATCGGACCATAGCGCATCGCCCCAGCGCACAAGCACGTTTGACTCGTAACCTGTCGGCACGTGGATCAAATCGTCTGTCGCGATGTCGATGGGTTTGAACGCGAATTTCATGTGGCCGTCAGCTTTGGCCGCAGTCGTGGATGAAAACAGACCCGTGCCCATAACCGCCGCGCCCGACCCAAATGCCAATGCACCACCAAGGAAACCACGGCGTGACACGGCGCGATCGACCACGGCGTCAAAGCCATTGGTGTCTACACGTGGGTCGCGCATTTCATCGAAATCATCCCAAGACAGGTCTACGATATCGGTCTTTTTCATGGCTACTACTCTTTTTGCTGTGATAAATACGTTCGCGAGACACGTGAACATCATCGGCAATTTACCGAGACACTGTAACGCCGCGACAACGCCAATATGACAGTTGTATGAATCCATATTTTCATGGCCCGCACGCAGGTTAAAAAGCTTTATTTCAGCACCATAGGTTTGGCCTCTGACTTGCTTAAACAGCCAATATATGATTGATTAAAACCATAAAAATATCGGAGTTTTAAACCTATGCGTCCATTTTTACACGCTTTTATCCAAAATCCTTTTACAACCATACCTCCCCTTGTCTCACTTGGTCGCGTCAGTGCGCTGTGCGCCTTGATTAGTGTTTCGGCCCCCGTAACAGCGCAGGCCGAAAACCTTTTAACGTTTGATGACCTTGATCAAATTGAATCCCTTTTGGGCGGCTTTGGGTCTGTCTCGCGAGACACCGATGGCGAAGATATTGCAATGTTTCGCGGTCGTATTGACGGGGCAAAATACGCCCTGCATTTTTATGATTGCGAAGGTATGAACGCCTGCAAATCCGCCTCATTCTCAGCATTCTTCAACGGCGACGCCTTTCGCACAGATCTAAAAGCAGTAAATGCCTTTAATTCAGAGTATCGCTTTGGAACGGCCTCTATAGATGAAGATGGCGATTTGGAATTGGGGTATTCATTCACCCTCTTTGGTGGGATTTCTCGCCAAACATTTGATGACACAATCGATTGGTGGCGGGTCGTTTTACATGACGGCACATCGTTTTTTGCGTCTGACACCGATCCAAGTTCACAAGAGTCCGATTTATAACAATCGCCAAAACCAAGGTGGACCAAACCGTGATTGCAGATCATGTTTTGGTCCACAACACGGCATAAATTGTTGAAATCAACATCCAAACCTGAAAATTCGCAACTTTATTGCGATAAAAGTTTCGCCAGAGACACATTATTCACCGCATTAGCGGTTGACGCCCCCGATTGTCACAAATAATGTCACTTTAGCAAAAGGGAGCTCGAAGCCATGTCAGGCATCGTCGTACTAATTAGGAAAGAGCGCATGGGCCGGTAACGGTTGACCATATTGGTTCCCATGCGCCCCCGAAAATCGGGGGCTTTTTTATTGCTAGAATTTGAGTGACGCGTGAGACGGAGAGAATAAGATGACACGGCAAATGACCGGAGCGGAAATGGTAGTTCAAGCCCTGAAAGATCAGGGCGTGGACACGATATTTGGCTATCCGGGGGGCGCGGTCCTTCCGGTTTACGATGCAATTTTCCAGCAAAATGACATCAAACATGTGTTGGTGCGCCATGAACAGGCCGCGATCCACGCCGCCGAAGGCTATGCGCGCTCAACTGGCAAAGTGGGTGTCGCTCTTGTGACCTCTGGCCCAGGTGCCACAAACGCTGTGACGGGCCTCACCGATGCTTTGCTCGATTCCATTCCGCTTGTCGTCTTCTCAGGTCAAGTGCCAACATTCATGATTGGTACAGACGGGTTCCAAGAGGCCGATACCATCGGCATCACCCGTCCCTGCACCAAACACAACTGGTTGGTCAAAGACACTGACGCATTGGCAGACACCATCCACCAAGCGTTCCATGTGGCCACCTCTGGTCGCCCCGGCCCTGTTTTGATCGACCTGCCCAAAGACGTGCAGTTCGCCGATGGCACGTATGTTGAACCCGCAAAAGCGCGTGTGAGCCATTACCAGCCCAAGAAAAAAGCAGACATCGAACAGATCAACGATCTGGTTGCCCTGTTGGAAAAAGCTGAACGCCCCGTGTTTTACACGGGTGGCGGCGTGATCAACTCTGGCCCAGCCGCATCACAATTGTTGCGCGAATTGGTTGAAGCCACTGGTTTCCCGATCACATCCACTTTGATGGGCCTTGGCGCCTACCCTGCGTCCGGCAAACATTGGCTGGGTATGCTCGGCATGCATGGGCTGTATGAGGCCAACTTGGCGATGCACGGTTGTGATTTGATGATCAACATCGGCGCACGTTTTGATGACCGCATCACTGGTCGCTTGGACGCCTTTTCACCAAACTCCAAGAAAATCCACGTCGATATTGATCCATCGTCCTTGAACAAAGTCATCCAAGTTGACCTGCCAGTTGTTGGCGATGTTGCACATGTTTTGGAAGACATTCTCAAAGTGTGGAAATCACGTGGCCGCAAAACGCAAAACATCGGCGCTTGGACTGCACAAATCGACAAATGGCGTGACGTGCGGTGCCTCAGCTACACCCAATCCGGATCTATCATTAAGCCGCAATATGCATTGCAGCGATTGGAAGAACTGACCAAAGGCATGGACCGCTACATCACCACCGAAGTGGGCCAGCACCAAATGTGGGCGGCACAATATTTGGGCTTTGAAGACCCCAATCGTTGGATGACATCCGGCGGATTGGGCACGATGGGCTATGGTTTCCCTGCGTCCATTGGGGTGCAAGTGGCCCATCCTGACAGTCTTGTGATCAATGTCGCTGGCGAAGCATCTTGGTTGATGAACATGCAAGAAATGGGCACCGCGATGCAGTATAAACTGCCCGTGAAACAATTCATTTTGAATAATGAACGTCTTGGCATGGTGCGCCAATGGCAGCAATTGCTGCACGGCGAGCGCTACAGCTCATCATGGTCCGACGCCCTGCCCGATTTCGTAAAATTGGCCGAAGCCTTTGGCGCGAAAGGCATTCAAGTGTCTGACCCCAAAGATTTGGACGACGCTTTGATGGAAATGATCAAATACGATGGCCCTGTAATCATGGATTGTTTGGTCGAAAAGCACGAAAACTGCTTGCCAATGATCCCATCAGGCAAGCCGCACAACGAAATGCTGCTGGGGGATGCGCCGACAGAAGACGCGATTAAATCCGACGGCGCGGTTTTGGTATAAAGGAAAACATCATGTCTGCACTTCATATCAAAAAAGGCTCATCAAGCCATTCAGCTTACAATCTACGTGATCCCAATGGCGAGATCATCGAAAAGCACACTTTGGCCGTTTTGGTCGAAAACGAACCCGGTGTTTTGGCACGTGTGATCGGCCTGTTCTCGGGGCGTGGCTACAACATCGAGAGCCTTACAGTGGCCGAGGTGGACCACAAAGGACACCGCTCGCGCATCACCATCGTCACCACGGGCACACCCAATGTGATTGTACAAATCAAGGCGCAGTTGGGGCGGATCGTGCCCGTGCATGATGTGCATGATTTAACGGTCGAAGGCGGCTCTGTTGAACGCGAGCTTGCACTATTCAAGGTGCACGGCACTGGGGACAAACGGATCGAAGCCCTGCGTTTGGCTGAAATCTTTCGTGCCAATGTAGTCGATAGCACGCTGGAAAGCTTTGTGTTTGAAATGACTGGGACATCAGAAAAAATCGATGCTTTTGCAGATTTGATGCGGCCTTTAGGCTTGATTGAGACGGCACGCACCGGCGTTGCAGCGCTATCGCGCGGCACAATCGCATAGACTTGACGCAAACCACATAGATCAAAAATACGAAAAACGCGGCCAGATTTGAGCCGCGTTTTTTATGTGTCACACAACCTGACACACCCGTGCAGGCCGGTTTAACTGATGCCTATTTATGCTCACCTTTGAAAAACAACTGCGCTGTCGCACTGAGAGTATCGACATGTTTGTGGCCAAGAATATGGCGCGCTTTAAGCATTGCCGCCATGGTGGGATCAATCTGTTCAATCAATACAGGCTCATACAGGGAACTTTTACTGGTGAACCGTTGCGTCACGATAGACACACCATGCAAAAAACGCGAATTTCCAAGATAGGCAAATTCGACAAATCCCATATTCCACAACGGCAAATTGCGCACCATAGATAGAAATGAAAATCCTGTGGGGTGCTGAAAAAACATGCCGTCGATACGACGCTCGTGCCCAGCTATCGGCAAGCCCAACTCATCAGACCGCGACCGTGCCAGTATTCCAGTAACCCCCATAGATCCGCGTGCATCCGACTTCAGACACACCAAATTAACCGTTATATATCCATCACCTACAAAAGACCGACGATAAAAGAGATATGGCCCAGGAATGAGCTTTGTCTCATCCACTTGTGCAATTTTTTGCCTGCGCACGGCCTCTGAAATTGGGGACTGACCCTCTCTTTCGGTCTGATCCCGTTTCAATTTTTCAAGCGGTTCTAACAAAATGCGCCCATCGACTTTAAAAAATGTGCAAATTTTATGTAAAACATCAGGACGCGGAAAGGCATCGCCGCTCAAGTACCGATTGTATTGCGTGCGATTGATCCCAAGTTCGCGACAAAGCTGCGCTATGGACGGGGCCGATTGACTAAGTTCACGCAGATTTGCTCCAAAAACGGACCGCAAATAGGTTGGCTCCGAAGAGGCCACGCTGTCGCCATCATTCTGTCCTGCAATCCCAGAAAACCCCATAACATCCCCACCTTTCAAATTTACGAACGCAAGAGACGCTAAGTAGCGCCAGTCAAAACACCTTAATACAATTAGATTTAAGCAATATACTTACGTGTTGTTCAACCAATTGCAAGTTTTCAAGTTAATAGCGTCATGTGCAGACGCCAATCAGCGTCAAGTTACGTTGAGGTAAGACACATTTCGACAGATATCCGTCACAAAACCATTATGTAAAACATAGGGATAGATTTTTTAATTAGTGGTGATTGTTATGTTTGGTATCGTTCTGTGGTCAGACCCTAAAAGACAAAAAGCAATTGTTTGGTGCGAAGATTGCGCAAAATTGGCCTATGCGTCAGCGTCAGACATCATGATTGATGACAGTGAAACTCTGTCCATTGGGGATTTGGTACAATTTACTTTGGTCACATTTGGCGACTTTAGGGGCTGCACAAACTTAACGTTGTTAGATTCCAAAATCGCACCGAATATCAGTGAGCATTTGCTGAGAGCCGCTTCAAATACACAACCAAATCTGCGCGTCGTAAACGGCTAACCCATTGCTGCACAACCCAGCTTACATTGCGCAAAAAGTGGGGGACCAATTAGGCCCCCCTAGGTTCGCTGATCAGGCTCATGGTTGATTACTGCTCGTATTTTTTTGCCTGTGGCCTGATCTACGCCAAGAGCGAACGCATCCGCTCCGGAACATGAGGGACTGTCCCCTCTTTGGAAAACCACCGCTTAAATGGGTAAGTCTTCCGCACAGCACCACACTTTGAAAGCGGTGCTGTCGTTGTGCCTTTTACATCAATGCAACACACGACCTGCGCTGCTGTTGACTGAAAAAATTGCGGTACAGCCGTCTGTGCCGGCGGATTTGTAATCTTGTACCGAATAAGTGACAGACATCGCGGCCATCCCTAGGATTGACACGGATTGGCTGCCAGAAAAAGCATCGGCCAAGCTGGCCTCAGCATCTTGTGAAAAATCCGCTTCGATCGTGTTGCCGCGCATTTGCACACGGGCGGCAACACAACGGTGTCCTGCGATATCAAATACCATTTCCATCACTCACATTCCCCTTAGCTACAGCCCGACGTGCCGCCGCAAGTGTTACATTTCATACAGGTGCCGTTGCGCACGAGCGTGTAGTTGCCACATTCACCACATGGATCGCCCTCATAGCCCTGCATTTTAGCCTTTGAGCGCAGATCAAGCGATGTTGCCCCAGTCGTCACAGTGACAGAGGACACGGCGGTTTCTGACGTAACAGACCGCGCGATTTCAGGCGCCAAAGCTTGTAAAGCGGCCTGTGGATCAATTGAGCTGTCCAGCGAAAGTGCACCTGCCCCGCCCTGTAAAACAACGAGTTCTTGCGGCATGCGCTTGCGCAGGTACCCTGTGGATGAAATCTGTTTAAGAACTTCAATAGATTTCACTGACGCGTTCTCAGATGGGGTACGCACGTTGGATGCGCCCTCTTGTTCGCCACGTCCCAGATCATCAAAAGCGTGGCCTGCAGGTTTAACATGCGCCAAATCGGTGCGGTCCAAGTAAGACACGGCCAACTCGCGGAAGATGTAGTCCAAGATTGATGTCGCGTTTTTGATGCTGTCGTTGCCTTGCACCATACCCGCAGGTTCGAATTTGGTGAATGTGAAAGCATCAACAAACTCTTCCAACGGCACGCCGTATTGCAGACCAACAGAGACCGCGATGGCAAAATTGTTCATCATCGCACGGAACCCAGCGCCCTCTTTGTGCATATCAATAAAGATTTCACCGAGATTGCCGTCTTGGTATTCACCCGTGCGCAAGTAAACTTTGTGCCCGCCCACGATGGATTTTTGTGTATAGCCCTTGCGGCGTGAAGGCAGTTTTTCACGGCCCCGTGCCACTTCTTTGATAATCACTTTTTCGATGATCTTTTCGGCCAAAACAGCGGCTTTTTCATGGGTTGATCCGGATGCCAAAATCTCTTCGGCTTCGTCGTCGTCCTCGATCAGTGCTGCTGCCAAAGGTTGGGAAAGTTTTGATCCATCACGGTACAGTGCATTGGCTTTGATGCCCAAAGACCAAGACAGCTCATAAGCGGCCAGACAGTCTTCAATCGTGCCGTCATTCGCCATGTTGATGGTCTTGGAAATCGCACCAGAGATAAACGATTGCGCTGCAGCCATCATAGTGATGTGGCTTTCAACTGACAGATAACGCTTACCAATTTTACCGCAGGCGTTGGCACAATCAAAGATATTGTAGTGCTCTTCTTTAAGGTGCGGCGCGCCTTCAAGTGTCATCGTGCCGCAAACATGGTTGTTGGCCGCATCAATGTCAGCTTTGGAAAACCCGAGCGAACGCAGCAAATCAAACGAAGGATCATTGAGTTTTTCAGCTGGGATACCAAGCGTGCCTGTGCAGAAATCTTCGCCCAAAGTCCATTGGTTGAACACGAAGCGAATGTCAAAAGCGGATGGCAAAGCGGCTTCGATCTTGTTGATCTGTTCTTTGCCAAACCCATGCCCAATCAAAGACGTGTGATTGATGCCTGGCGCGTTGCCGATAGACCCGTGGCCCACAGCGTAAGACACGATTTCTTCGATCTGGCTCGATGCATAACCTTGTTTTGCCAAAGCAGCGGGCACAGAGCGGTTGATGATTTTGAAATAGCCGCCGCCTGCGAGTTTCTTGAATTTCACAAGCGCGAAATCTGGTTCGATGCCTGTGGTGTCACAGTCCATCACCAAACCGATGGTGCCCGTTGGCGCAATCACAGAAACCTGCGCGTTGCGGTAACCGTTCTTTTCGCCCAATTCGAGCGCCTCATCCCAAGCGGTCTTGGACAGCTCAATCAAAGACGCATCAGGGCAGCTGTTGTGATCCAATGGCACAGGCTTGATATCCAAGCCCTCATATCCAGTGGATTTGCCGTAAGCCGCAGTGCGGTGATTGCGAATGACGCGCAGCATGTGATCGCGGTTCTTGTCGAACTTGGCAAACGCGCCCAACTCGCCAGCAACCTCAGCGGATGTCGCATAAGAAACACCAGTCATGATCGCGGTCAAAGCACCTGTCAGCGCCCGCCCCTCATCGGAGTCGTACCCAAAGCCCATGTTCATCAACAAACCGCCGATGTTGGCATACCCAAGACCCAAAGTGCGGAAGTCATAGGACCGTTGTGCGATCTCTTTTGATGGGAATTGCGCCATCATCACAGAAATCTCAAGCGTCAGCGTCCACAACCGTGTGGCGTGCATGTAGCTTTCGGCGTCAAACTTGCCGTCTTTCAAAAACGTCAAAAGGTTCATAGATGCAAGGTTACAGGCCGTGTCATCCAAGAACATGTATTCAGAACAAGGGTTTGATCCACGGATCGCACCGTCTTCTGGGCACGTATGCCATGCATTAACTGTGTCGTGGAACTGGATACCCGGATCGGCACAAGCCCAAGCAGCATGGCCAACGTCTTGCCACAAATCACGGGCGCGCACGGTTTTGGCGACAGATCCATCTGTGCGGCGGATCAATTCCCAATCGCTGTCATCTTTGACCGCTTTCAAGAACGCATCGGTGACGCGCACTGAGTTGTTTGAGTTTTGGCCTGACACAGAGGCGTAAGCTTCTGAATCCCAATCTGTATCATATGTTGGAAACTCGATTTTAGCGTAGCCCTGTTTTGCATAATCCAGAACACGTTTGACGTATGTTTCTGGGATACAAACCTTTTTCGCGTCTTTGATAGCAGATTTCAGCGCTGAATTCTTGGCGGGAGTAAAGGCATCATCTTCAGCGCCGTCCCATGTACCAATCGCATCAAAAATCGCGTTAAGCTGACGCTCGTGCATTTTGGAACCAGCTACGATTGAGGCAACCTTTTGCTCTTCGATCACCTTCCAATTGATGAATTCTTCCACATCGGGGTGGTCCATATCACAGATGACCATCTTGGCGGCGCGACGCGTAGTGCCGCCCGATTTGATCGCGCCAGCAGCACGGTCACCGATTTTAAGGAACCCCATAAGACCAGAGGATTTACCACCACCAGACAGCGCCTCATCAGAGCCGCGCAAAGATGAAAAGTTGGTGCCAGTGCCGGAACCGTATTTGAACAGGCGTGCTTCACGAACCCAAAGATCCATAATGCCGCCGTCGCCCACAAGATCATCAGCAACGGATTGAATGAAACAGGCGTGCGGTTGTGGGTGCTCATAAGCAGATGTGGACCGTGTCAAAACGCCAGTTTCATGGTCGACATAGTGGTGCCCTTGGCCCGGTCCATCAATGCCGTAAGCCCAGTGCAACCCAGTGTTGAACCACTGCGGTGAATTCGGTGCGGCCATTTGTGCGGCAAGCATATAGCGCATTTCATCGAAATAGGATTTGGCATCGCTTTCAGAGGTGAAATAGCCCCCCTTCCAGCCCCAGTAACACCAAGCGCCAGCCAAGCGATCAAACACCTGCTTGGCAGAGGTTTCGCCGCCAAAGCGCTCGCTCGTGGGCAATTTCGCAAGAGCCGCGTCGTCTGGGACAGATTTCCACAAGAACGACGGAACGCCCTTTTCTTTCACCCGTTTCAGGGCTGCAGGCACACCAGCTTTACGAAAGTATTTTTGCGCAATGACATCAGAGGCCACTTGGCTCCAGCTTGCCGGAATTTCGCAATCATCCAGTTTAAAAACAACAGTGCCATCTGGGTTACGGATTTCTGAGGACGTCTTCTGAAACGCCATATCGGCGTAAGCGTCGGACCCAGCTTTGGTAAATTTGCGTTCGATCTTCATGAAAAGTGCCCCATATTCGACGTATTATCTACGCCCAACCGCATGCATTGGCTTTTGGCCTGCGCGATCAGTCGTTTGACCCATTTTTTATTTCGACAAGCTATGACAGCTCGATATTCACGCCGACCATGATCTTCCACAGCGCCAAACGGTTCGGGCCGCATGTATAAAATGGCAAATCAAATCCACGCTGGAAAAGCGCCCCGCGCAGTTCCAGTCAAAGGTCTTGGCCCTTCATACATGTTCGAGCGGCGCGTCATTTAACTGTGATCTTTGCTCGTTCCCACTCAAAACAATGGCCAGGCATTTACACTTTGTGCAAATCTTGCCGCTCGTCATGTCGCAAAGATCAATTTGCTGCGCCTCTAGTCCCTTACCGCCCCCAAGCAACTAAATGTAGTATCTCGCTGGTCGACTAACACAATGTGCAGCGGTATGCCCTGTCCGGTCAACGTCAAAATTAGCAGTTCGCTAACCTCTTTTTTATTGACGGATTTCACCCACAGGCCAGTACGATTCGTAAACGCGCGCGTTAATACAAATCTCTTTTAATTCTAGGGCTTTGCCACTTCAGATTAACCAATTGGGTGAAAGCTTGTGGATAAGTGTAAGGGATAAAAAAAGGATACTTGGGATGATTTTCGCTCTATGGAGCCCAAAGAATGGGCACACTAGATATAGTGTCATTTCATGACAAGAATGGGCGCCAAGCCTCTGAAATATGTAAAATTAAGGGGAAATTTCCCAATTTATACGTGAAATTGAAATTAAAAACTCCCGTTAGAGGCGAGAGCCCCCATAGGCACGCAAACAGTACGATATGGCGAATCGTTTGGCGTTTTTGCCGAAGCATCCAAATATAAGGAAACTGAGTCGGCGCAGATCACCTACCGCATTTAGCGGTACAGATATCCACAAATACAACAAACGCTCCTGCCCCATAGGGGAGAAGCGTTTTGTTAGGTTATATTTAGTGAATGGTCGGGACGGCAAGATTCGAACTTGCGGCCTACGGTACCCAAAACCGTCGCGCTACCAGGCTGCGCTACGCCCCGACTGAGGGTTCTATAATGTCCCTATTCAGGGATGAAAACCCCTATTTCGCCCCACAAGGCGTAGAAATGTAAAAATCATACGCTGGGTGCAAAAGCACGTCGCCAATTTTGATGTTTTTTCCCTTAGAAACACCGGAATTCAGCTCCAAAACAGAAAAAATAGCATCCCCACCAAAAAGTGGGGTTTCATCATAAGGAATCGCATTTTTATGAATAGAGACAATGACTCCTCGCTGATCTGTGAAGATCATATCGAGAGGAATCAGTGTATTTTTCATCCAAAAGCTCACGGGCCTAGGTTTCGGATACACAAAGAGCATCCCAGCGTCTTGCGGCATCGATTCTCGAAACATCAGCCCCTGCGCGCGCTCTGCGCTCGTATCCGCCAATTCGACATCAAAACGGTGCTGACCGCTTTGCGTCTCAATGATCACTTGATCCGCGCTACAGGTTGAGAACGCCGGCTGTACCGCGCCGCTGATGGCAACAGCGCCTAGGACCAAAGCACCGCACAGACGTCGCCCAGCAGTTAGTTTTGACGCCAAAGACCGCGACACAGGGGAACCCGCCCCCGCACCCCTATAGCGACCAGCCCCAATGAAAAGGGCCACACAATGTGCGGCCCTTGAAATCTTACCGCGTTCAAGCGTTGTTTGTTTGCAATATCGTGGCATCATCCACCTCAGGTTCGACTTCAATCTGATTATCTGCAGTGCGCGCAGCCACATCCCAAGCAATCACTTGTGCGGCCATACGCCCTCTGCGCCCATCAATCACGCGCAAGGCAACGGCCTCGCCCGGCATAAGGTCTGCCAGCCCAGATCGCCTTAACACTTCGACATGCACAAAAATATCTTCACCGCTGCCAAACACATTGGCGAACCCGAATCCTTTGCCTTTATCGAACCATTTGACCCGTGCGGGTTCAAGCGGCGTATTCAGATCTGCATCTTCTAAATGTTCAAGATCCTCTAAAGGTGGTCCGACTGATATTGCCGGAGGTTCTATCGACAAAACTTCGACAGCCTGAATCCCGCGATCTGTTTCTTGAATTGTTAAGCTAATGCCTGCTGCATCGGCCACAGTACTTTGACCAAAGACCCGCAGGACATTGGCGTGCAAAAGAATATCAGGCCCCCCCTCATCAGAAACGACGAATCCAAACCCTCGCGCCGGATCGAACCATTTTATCTGTCCGGTCACAGTTCTTACTAAATTTTTTTCGTCCATATTTCCCATCTCTTTTGAGGGCGCAAAATACGCACATCAATCAATTGGGGCACGAGCCCCTCATCCCGAGGAGCAAAGTGCGTCAAACTTCGCTCAGGATCAAGGGATGCACACATGTCTTTTCAAGAATATTAAAAGTTTACCCTACGTAAAGCTAGGGATTTAAGCGTACAACCGTCCAAATGTCCAACTCAGTCGATCGCGTCCACCTGAATCGATCATGCAAACGGAACTCTCCAGCGGCCCAGAATTCAATTTCGGTTGGCACAATTCGATATCCGCCCCAAAAAGGCGGGCGCTTAGGGCTTGTGCCATGTTTGACGCCTTCTTTTGCGACACTTTCCATCAAGGCCATTTTGGATGTCAGCGGCTGAGATTGCTTGGACGCCCAAGCCCCAATGCGACTGCCCAAAGCACGCGAAGCATAATACGCATCCGATGCCTCAGCTGTTTCACGCACGACCTTGCCACGCACTCGCACCTGCCGTTGTAAACTTTTCCAATGCATCACAAAGGCTGCTTTGCCTGCAGATTCAATTTCTACAGCTTTGGCGCTTTCATAATTGGTGAAAAACACAAAGGCATCGTCTTCGATTGCTTTAAGCAACACCATGCGCGCATTGGGCATGCCATCAGGATCAACAGTCGACAAAGCGATGGCATTTGGGTCGTTCACCTCTGAGGCCTCAGCCTCGGTCAACCAATTGCGCGCGATTTCAAAGGGATTATCGCCTTTGAAAATACCACTACGTTTGACACTCATGCGCTGCACTCCTTTATGTTGTGTGTTTGGAATACCGCGTGGGTTTACATCCAACAAGGGCCAGTCGCACGGGCGTACAACACGGCGGATCGTCCCATTATATATATGGCCGTATATAAAGACGCGTATAAAGATGAACCCGCGGGCAAGCACCCGAGACTTGATAGACCTTCGCAAACCGCATAAAGCCTATACACAACGTAGTTTATCGGTGGGAGAACCGACCATGACAAAACTTATGGACGGCAAGCGCGGCCTTATTATGGGCCTTGCCAATGACAAATCAATCGCTTGGGGCATTGCCAAAGCTCTGGCGGAACATGGCGCTGAGCTTTGTTTTTCCTACCAAGGGGAGCAGCTGAAAAAGCGTGTGGACCCGTTGGCTGAAAAACTAGGCTCTGACTTTGTGGTGCCTTGCGATGTGTCTGATGGTGCCTCTGTAGATGCACTTTTTTCACAAATAGAAGAGCGTTGGGGCAAGATCGACTTTATCGTGCATGCCATCGGGTTCTCTGACAAAGGCGAATTGCGTGGGCGGTATGTCGACACCACGCGCGACAACTTTAACATGACCATGGACATTTCCGTCTACTCGTTCACCGCTGTGGCGCAACGCGCTGCCAAGTTGATGACAGAGGGCGGGTCTATGTTGACCATGACATACTATGGTGCCGAGCGCGTTATGCCGCATTATAATGTCATGGGTGTTGCAAAAGCCGCTTTGGAAGCGTCCGTGCGTTATTTGGCTGAAGATTTGGGCAAAGACGGCATTCGCGTCAACTCGATTTCTGCAGGTCCAATCAAAACGCTCGCGGCCTCTGGCATTGGCGATTTCCGCTACATTATGAAATGGAACGAATACAACTCACCACTGCGTCGCAATGTGACCATTGATGACGTGGGCGGCTCTGCTTTGTATCTTTTGTCTGATCTCAGCGCAGGCGTTACAGGCGAAACACACCACGTTGATGCAGGCTACCACGTTGTTGGCATGAAAGCCGTCGACGCGCCGGACATCACCAAAGGCTAATCTTTGCGGCATCATCCGAACGCGATCTGTTTATAACAGTGATAAACGGGGGCTGCGGCCTCCGTTTTGCGCTAGATCGACTAGATATTCTCGACCTCAGCACAGGCACAGTGCTTAAAACATAAAGGGCACCCCATGTCTGCGACTGTCTTTTTATCCATTCTTGCACTGCATTTCGTGGCCGCGATGTCGCCTGGCCCTTCATTTGTCGTGTCGGTACGCACTGCCGCATCAGAGGGATTTCGCCCCGCTGCGGGTCTTGCTGTGGCCTTTGGGCTTGGGGCGTTGATCTGGGCGATGGCCGCACTGTTTGGCCTTGCGATTGTGTTTGAAGTGATGCCCAAAGCCTATCTTGGGTTCAAAATTGCAGGCGGGCTGTTTTTGATCTGGATCGGATATAAAACCATCCGCCATGCCCCCGACCCTATGCCCCAAGCAAGCGCGCTTGATACACCGCGTTCCATGATCAGCGCCCTGCGCCTTGGATTGATGACGCAGTTGGCCAACCCAAAGCCCGCCATTTTCTTTGGCGCCGTGTTTGCAGGGCTTATTCCACCAGATACCCCCATGACCCTACGTGCGCTTTTGCTATTTTTCGTCTTTTTTAACGAATCTATGTGGTATTTGTTTGTAGCTGCAGTTTTTTCACGCAAAAAGGCGCGTGACATGTATACCCGCGCCAAACTCTGGACCGATCGCGCCCTTGGTGGCATGATTGTCCTTTTTGGATTGAAGATTGCCGCAGGTTAGCGGCATCAAACGAAAGATTGACATATGACAGACCGCCTGCCCCATGAAAAAGGATTTCACATCTCTTGGGATCAAATTCACCGCGATAGCCGCGCTTTGGCATGGCGTCTGGACGGGAAAGGCCCTGACGGCGGGGCATGGCGCGCCGTTGTGGCGATCACGCGCGGCGGCATGGCCCCTGCGATGATCATCGCCCGCGAATTGGACATTCGCACTGTGGATACGATTTCGGTCAAATCCTATGATCACCAAGATCAAACCACTGCTTCGATTTTGAAATCTCCCGACGCCGAGATGATGGGTGATGGCACCGGAATTTTGGTGATCGATGATCTGGTCGACAGTGGAAAAACGCTTGAATTGGTACGTGATCTCTATCCAAACGCGCATTTCGCAACGGTTTACGCCAAACCCCAAGGACGCCCACAAGTGGACACCTTTATCACCGAAGTGTCACAAGACACGTGGATCTTTTTCCCATGGGACATGGCGTTGCAATATGTGCAGCCATACCGCGGCAAAGATTGATTGCACATAGACCTAGTCGAAAGACCGCCTTTTATTGCGCACCTCATTCGATCTTAAAACGCTCCACTGGGGCGTTTTTTTATGACCTACAGCCATTCAGATACGCCGCGCCAACACGTCCAGTTAGGCAGCGTTCAAACCTTCGGTACCGGATGTAAATGTTTCTTTGACCCGTTGCAGCGCAACAAGCGCGGTCTGACTGCTGGAAATCGGATCAAACGAACTGGCGACATGTTCCACGGCCGAGCACGCCGTTCGGATCATAAAAGCACTCTGCTTTAACACCAAATCGTAAGAAGCATCTCGCACCTCTTCCAATATACATTCCATCGCCTCGACATCACGCATCTGCGCAAGACCCAAGGCATGTTCCAATTTCAAGACCAGCTGAACGACCAGCATTTTGCACCTCATACAAACCATATTATTCATTGTTTGAAGGCGATACACATAATCTGCCTCCACATTTAAAGTCTGTCGTATGAGGATATACAGGGAGTAAAAAAAACCACATCTCACGCAAACGGGATGACGCAAAATGTCAGGTGAGCAAAAATGCGACACAACTTTAAGTTGTCGCCACGAAAAGCAGCACAGCGCAAACGATATCTGTGCCTTTTTCATTTTTGCCCCTCATAGATTGAACTGAACAACCGCTGCCCCTAAATGAAAAGTAACCCACAAACGCGCCGCTCAAGGAACCTTCAATGTCAACAGAATCCCCCATCCCTTTGTCCCCCACCATAAAAACCACGCAGTCTCCCCCTATTATGGATGCAACATCGTGGCTTGAAGGGATCGAGTTTCCGGCGGACAGACCGTTGATCAACGTCTCACAAGCCGCCCCAGCCCTTGCACCCCCGCTAGAACTGCGCCGCGAAATGGCCCGCATTGCCATTGAGGATGACAGCGCGCATCTCTACGGACCAGTGTTGGGCTTGCCAGAGTTGCGCAGTGAAATCGCAGCACAGTGGCGATCATCCTATCATGGTGATATTTTTCCCAGTGATGTCGCGATCACTTCGGGGTGCAATCAAGCGTTCACATCCGTGATGGCGACTCTATGCGCATCTGGCGACGAGATCATTTTGCCAACCCCATGGTATTTCAACCATAAAATGTGGGCGGATATGAATGATGTAAAGGCAGTGCCTTTGGCCACGGGATCAGATTTGCTACCAAATTTGGAATCTGCAGCGCGTCTGATCACCCCGCGCACCCGCGCTATCGTTTTGGTGTCGCCCAACAATCCGGGCGGCGTGGAATACCCTGCCGAACTTGTCACGCAGTTTTACGCTCTTGCCAAAGCGCGAGGTATTGCTTTGGTCATTGATGAAACCTATCGCGATTTCGATGCCCGCTCTGGCGTGCCGCATTATTTGTTTCAACAAACTGCTTGGCGCGACACCGTGATCCAGCTGTATTCATTTTCCAAAACCTACCGGATGACTGGACATCGCGTTGGGGCGATCGTTGCCTCGCCTGCGCGCCTGAAACATGTTGAAAAGTATCTGGACACCGTCACCATTTGCCCCAATCAACTGGCCCAAAAAGCCGCTCTTTGGGGGATGCAAAACCTAACAGAATGGGTAGCAGGGGAACGCGATGAAATTTTGAAGCGCCGCGCCGCAATCACCCAAGGATTCGCCAAACTGGCAGACAAAGGCTGGCGGTTGTTGGGCTGTGGAGCCTATTTTGCCTATGTTGAGCACCCTTTCGAGATGCCATCATCGCAACTGGCCCCTTGGTTGGTCAAAAATGCATCCATTCTCTTGTTACCTGGCACTATGTTTATGCCCAAAGGCCAAAAGGCTGGCGAAAAACAACTGCGCATTGCCTTTGCCAACGCCGATCCGACGCAAATCTCTCAGCTTTTTGATCGTCTGGCCCATATTGAGCCTTAATCAGGTGTGAACTGCCTTGCGAGCCGCCGCCGAACCCCCTAGGTATTTCGCAGTTTGATGGGAGATGGCTTAATATGGCACGCAACAGTTCTGGCAAAAAAATCGTGGTCTGGGGTATTCTCGGTCTTTTGATCGTAGGTCTCGGCGGATTTGGGACAGCCAATTTTGGTGGGACTGTAAGTAATGTCGGGTCGGTTGGTGATCGCGAGATCGACGTCAACACCTACGCCAACGCTTTGACCAACGAAGTGACGCGGTTTGAACAGCAAATCGGTCAACAAATGTCGATCGAACAAGCCTCGCAAATTGGCATCCCTGCCCGCGTCTTGGGACAATTGTTCAGCCAAGCTGCACTGGACGGCGAAACAGCGCGTCTGGGCCTGTCGGTTGGTGACACTGCGGTGCGTGAACAGCTTTTGTCCATCCAAGGGTTTCAAGGCTTGGACGGAAAGTTTGATCCTGACGCCTATAAAGCCGCGCTCAACCGTGTTGGCGAAAATCCGACCAAGTTTGAACAAAGCCTACGCGAAGACTTGTCACGGGCCTTGCTTCAGGGCGCTTTAACCACGGGCATCACCATGCCAGCGGTTTACGGTGATGTGGTTGTGGAATGGATCGGCGAACGTCGTACGATTTCGGTCGCGATCATGGGCCAAGACGCATTGCTGACAGGCATTCCTGTACCCACAGAGGCCGATATCAAAGCGCAATATGATGCCGCGCCAGACACCTACACAACGCCAGAAACCCGCGATGTCACCTATGTTTGGGTCACACCGGAAATGATCGCGGATGAGGTGGATTTGGACGAGGCCAGCCTGCGCCAACTTTATGACGACAATATTTCACAATTCGTCCAATCCGAGCGCCGCCTTGTCGAGCGCCTCGTATTTGGAACAACCGAAGAAGCCGACGCAGCCGCTGCGCGCTTGGCCTCTGGCGAAACCACATTCGAAGATGAAATCACGGCACGTGGCCTTGATATCGTTGATGCCGATATGGGCGATGTATCCCGCGCTGATCTGGGCGCTGCGGGCGATGCTATTTTCGCGCTAGACGCGTCCGGTGTGTCTGAGCCGATCAACACCGATTTGGGCCCTGCCCTGTTTCGCGTCAACGGCATTTTGGAAGCATCTGAGATTTCTTTTGAAGATGCCCGCGCTGACCTTTCTATCGAAATGGCCGCCGATGCCGCACGCCGCGAAATTGGGGATATGATTGAGAACCTTGATGATCTTTTGGCCTCAGGCGCGACACTCGAAGAAGTCGCATCAGAAACGCGGTTGGAACTTGAAACTTTGAATTGGACGCCCGCCTCAGAAGACGGAATTGCGTCTTATTCTGACTTCATTGATGCAATCAAAGCTGCGCAACTGGATGACTTCCCTGAAATCATTCAACTGTCAGATGGCGCTATTTTTGCAATGCGTCTAGATTCGATCACACCCGCAACGCTCCGCCCGCTGGACGATGTGCGTAATCAAGTTGTGGCCGATTGGGAAATTGCAGAGACGACACGTCAGATGCTTGTCCGTGCGCAAGATTTGGAAAGCCAAGTGGCTTCGGGCACCGCGCTTGCAGATTTGGGTTTGCCGGTAGAAACCTTTGATGCGATCACACGTCAGGATTACATTTCCACCATGCCAGACGGCTTTATCGACACCGTGTTTGCACCGGGTTTGGCCAAAGGCGCAACAACGCTGATTGAGGGCCAAGGCCGCGTGGTTATCGCGCGCATCGACGACGTGCTGCCCCCTGAGGACACCGCAGACAACACAGCCATCGCCGACAGCTACATCGCCTCTGCAGCGCAAAGTGCAGCCCAAGATGTGGTTGCTGCCTTTTCCAGCGCTCTGCGCACCCGCGAAGGCATTTCAATCAACCAAACGGCAGTGGACGCAGTCCATGCTCAACTGCCGTAAAGCACGCGCATAACGTAAAAGGCCCTTCAAATGGCAAAAATTATTCCTTCGTTTGAGGCCTTTGACGCCGCCTATTCCGCAGGTGAAAACCAAGTGGTTTATGCCAAAGTGGCGGCTGATTTGGACACGCCTGTCTCGATCATGCTCAAACTTGCGGGCGCGCGCACCGACAGTTTTATTCTAGAATCTGTCACAGGCGGCGAAGTGCGGGGGCGTCATTCCATCATCGGCATGAAACCCGATCTGGTGTGGAAATGCGACGGCACCCGTGCGCAAATCAACCGCGATGCGCGCTTTGATCCTGATGCGTTTGTGCCCGAAGCCGCAGATCCTTTGACCTCGCTTCGCGCGCTGATCAGTGAAAGCAAAATCGATCTGCCGACAGAGCTGCCCTCTCCATCGGCTGGGCTGTTTGGCTATTTGGGCTACGACATGATCCGCCTTGTGGAACATTTGCCCAACGTAAATCCAGACCCAATTGGCACTCCTGATGCGATCATGATGCGCCCCACAGTTGTGGCCGTGCTTGACGGCGTTAAAGGCGAAGTCACCGTTGTGTCCCCCGCTTGGGCGCAATCTGGTCTGTCTTCGCGGGCCGCTTATGCCCAAGCTGCGGAACGGGTGATGGATTCGCTGCGCGATCTAGAACGCGCCCCTGAAGGCACCTCGCATGATTTGGGGGAAAGCTATGAAGCACCAGATCCCGTTTCAAACTTTACCCATGATGGATACAAACAAGCCGTTCAAAAGGCGAAAGAGTACATCAAAGCTGGGGACATTTTCCAAGTTGTCCCAGCGCAGCGGTGGACCCAAGATTTTCCATTGCCGCCTTTTGCTTTGTACCGTTCTTTGCGTCGCACCAACCCGTCGCCTTACATGTTCTTTTTTAACTTTGGCGGGTTTCAAATTATCGGGGCAAGCCCTGAGATTTTGGTGCAAGTCAAAGACAGCACAGTCACCATTCGTCCAATCGCAGGCACCCGTAAACGCGGGGCGACACCAGAAGAAGACAAAGCGCTTGAGCTGGATTTACTCGCCGATAAAAAAGAGCTGGCAGAGCATTTGATGCTGCTTGATCTGGGCCGAAATGACACGGGTAAAGTGTCAAAAATCGGCACAGTGCGCCCGACAGAAGAATTCACCATCGAACGCTACAGTCACGTCATGCACATCGTGTCAAACGTTGTTGGCGAGTTGTCAGAAGATCACGACGCGCTGTCTGCTTTGCTGGCTGGCCTGCCCGCTGGCACAGTATCTGGTGCGCCAAAAGTTCGTGCTATGGAAATCATTGACGAGCTTGAACCTGAAAAACGCGGCGTCTATGGCGGCGGCGTAGGGTATTTTTCTGCTGGAGGCGATATGGACATCTGCATCGCGCTGCGGACAGGGGTTTTGAAGGATAAAAAGCTCTATATCCAAGCCGGTGGTGGTGTTGTTTATGACAGCGATCCGCAACTTGAGTATGAAGAAACCGTAAACAAATCCAATGCCTTACGCATGGCGGCACGCGATGCAGGCCTGTTCACCAAAACGCGTAATTCCTAAAGAATGCAGGCACAAATTTTGTCTCTTTTCCTATTTGGTGCGTGTCCAAATGCGGGCGCGCACATACAATTTAAGCCCCCATCAGGCCCGCTAAAGCGGTAGTTCTGTGGTTGATTTGATCTCTTGCATCGAAAGCAACGCCGTCACGTTGTAGATGTTCACCTCTTTGATCAGCGCTTGGTAAAACGCATCATAGGCCCGCGCATTGGTGACGCGCACCTTCAAAATATAGTCGATTTCCCCCGCCAAACGGTGCGCTTCTAAAACCTCGGGGCGGCGCTTGAGCACTTGCAGGAATTTTTCCTGCCAATCCGCTTCATGTGCGTTGGTTTTCACCAAAACGAAAAAACACGCTTCCAAGCCCAAAGCTTCAGGATCAAGGATCACGGTCTGCTGACCGATCACGCCGTTTTCGCGCATTTTGCGGATGCGATTCCACACTGGAGTCTTAGATGACCCCACTTTTCGAGCGATTTCGTCCAAAGACTGGCTTGCATCAACTTGCAATTCGCCCAAGATTTTCCGGTCCATCGCATCCAATTGGACTGCCATTTCGGTTTTCTCCTTATTTGTGGAACCACTGCCCTGTGCAGGCACAGCCGTGGAACAAACATCCTTATTCGCCTGAACCCATAGCATATCTAGAGAAGAATGTTCTAATTAAGGATAGAAATTTCACAAGTCTGGATCGCACAATGGCCCGTCCTTTTACGCCCAAGATTGTCACCGCAAACGCTCTTTTAGAGGGCGATGTCATTTATCTGTCGCCCCAAGACACATGGGTGCGCGATTTATGCGATGCCGCTTTGTTTTCCCAACAAGACCAAGCCGAAGAGCGCCTCGCCTTTGCATCCAAAGACGGCTTTGTCGTCGGCGCCTATCTGGTTGACGCCGTAGCGGGTGAAAACGGCCCCGAGCCAGTGCATTTTCGCGAAGATTTCCGGCGCACGGGTCCATCAAACCACAATCACGGCAAACAGGCGGAGCTTTAAAATGTACACTTACAATGATTTCGACGAAGCTTTTGTCCGCGAGCGGGTTGCACAGTTTTCTGGCCAAGTGGCGCGTCGCATCGACGGCTCGCTGACCGAAGAAGAATTCCGCCCCTTGCGTTTGATGAACGGGCTCTACTTGCAATTGCACGCCTACATGCTGCGCGTGGCGATCCCTTATGGCACAATCAACCCTGATCAAATGGATCAATTGGCGCTGATTGCCGAGAAATTTGACAAAGGTTATGGCCACTTCACCACGCGCCAAAACATTCAATACAACTGGCCTAAATTGCCAGATGTGCCCGCGATCCTTGAGGCGCTGGCCGATGTTGGCATGCACGCGATCCAAACATCAGGCAACACAATCCGTAATGTGACCGCTGATCACTTTGCCGGTGCCGCCGCTGACGAGGCTTACGATCCACGTCCCGTCGCCGAATTGATCCGCCAGTGGTCCACAGATCATCCTGAGTTTCAGTTCCTGCCACGTAAATTTAAAGTCGCGGTCACAGGTGCATCCCATGACCGTGCTGTTGTGCGCGCCCATGATATTGGCGTTGTTTTGAAAGAACAAAACGGTGTGAAAGGCGCAGAAGTCATCGTTGGTGGTGGTCTAGGCCGTACGCCAATGGTTGGTAAAACGTTGAACGAGTTCGTGCCATTTGCGGACCTGCTGCCCTACATCGAGGCAACCGTTTCTGTGTGGAACCTTTTGGGACGTCGCGATAATAAATACAAAGCGCGGATCAAGATCACTGTGCACGAGCATGGTATCGACGATATTCGTGCGCGTGTTGAAGAGCGCTTTACACAAATCAAACCTACGTTTGGCGGCATCGATATGGAAATGCTTGCGCAGATCGAGCAGCACTTCGTTGCACCGATTTTTGCGAACAAACCCGTAGATGCCTACACCCGCGCCTATGAAAATGATCCTGTGTTCCGCGCATGGGCCGACACCAATTTGGCAGCGCATAAGAACGAAGATTATTCAATTGTAACAATCTCTTTGAAGAAACCAGGTGCCACACCGGGCGATGCGTCTGCGGATCAAATGCGATCTATGGCGCAGCTTGCGCGTGACTATGGGCATGACGAATTGCGCATCTCGCATGAGCAAAACGTGATCTTGCCACATGTGCACAAATCCAACCTGCCTGCGCTGCACGCGGTGTTGAAAGGCAACGATCTGGCCACAGCAAACGCAGGGCTTATATCTGACATCATCGCCTGCCCCGGCATGGATTACTGTGCGCTGGCAACGGCGCGCTCAATTCCCGTGGCGCAAGGCATCGCAACCCGTTTTGACGAGTTGAAGCTTGAGCACGAAATCGGTCAGCTTAAGATCAAAATTTCAGGCTGCATCAACGCCTGTGGTCACCACCATGTGGGCCACATCGGCATCTTGGGCTTGGATCGTGCGGGCGTTGAAAACTACCAAATCACGCTTGGTGGCGATGGCACTGAAACCACTGTGATCGGTGATCGCACGGGGCCCGGTTTTGCCTATGACGAAATAATCCCTGCGATTGAGCGGTTGGTTCACGCCTATCTGAACGCCCGTTTGGACGCCGAAGAAACATTTTTGCAAGCCTACCGACGTTTGGGCATGGCTCCCTTTAAAGAGGCGCTTTATCCCCCAAAAGAGGAAAAAGCCAATGCCGCATGAGGCTGCCCTTTTAAAAGAGCAATTCGGCACGGTGGATGATCGTGTGGCGCGCTTGAATACGCGTTACAAGAACCATTCTGCCACCTCCATTTTGGAATTGGCTTTGCGCGACGCTGAACTTGGGCGTATCGCGCTTGTGTCATCTTTTGGGGCGGAATCGGTTGTGTTGCTACACATGCTGTCGGTGATGAAACCAGACACGCCTGTTGTGTTCATCGACACGCAAATGCTGTTTCAAGAAACCATCGATTACCAACTTGAGCTGATCGACAAACTTGACCTGCGTGATGTGCGTCGCATCCAACCCGCCCCAGCGCGGGTCGCACAGATTGATCCTGATGGGACGTTGAACCAACGCGATACAGATGCGTGTTGTGATCTGCGCAAAACCGTGCCGCTGCAACAGGCGATGGACGGGTTTGATGCGTGGATCACAGGGCGCAAACGGTTTCAGGCAGGCACACGCTCTACGCTAGATTTCTTTGAGAACGAGCTTGATACACGGATTAAAATCAATCCTTTGGCCCATTGGGCGCCAGAGGATGTTAAAGAATACATGATCAACAACCGCCTGCCCCGTCACCCGCTTGTGGCAAAAGGCTATCCGTCGATCGGCTGTGCACCCTGCACATCGCCTGTCAAAGAGGGCGAAGATCCACGGGCCGGGCGCTGGCGCGGTCAGGAAAAGATTGAATGTGGCATTCACTTTGTGGATGGTAAAATGGTCCGTGGCCCGCTTCCTGTACCAGAGCAAAACACAAACGCCGAAAAAGGAGACGCAGCATGAGCGTGATTGTACAAGACGGTGGCTTTATTGCTGACGATTTCATCGGTGAATGGCTTGATTTGACGTCTGACACTGACCCAGCCACGTTAAAACAATATGCGGGCTCAGCAGCCATTCGCATTGATTTTCCAGCCTTTTCTGATGGGCGCGGATTTACTTTGGCCAAGATACTGCGACTTTCTGGCTTTACAGGCCGCCTGCGCGCAAACGGTCATGTGATCGCCGATCAATACGCCATGGCGCGGAGATCTGGGTTTGACGAAGTATCCATTTCCGATGAATTGGCCACCCGTCAGCCGCAAGAACAATGGTTGGCGCGTGCCGATTGGCAGGCCCACGATTACCAAGCCCGCGTGCGCCGCCCCGCCACAGCAAGCTGAACAGCACCGCTTCAGCAAGCCAAATAGAATGTCAGACCCAAGGCCGCGAGACCTTTCCTCTGACCTAAATCAAAGATATGTGGGTGACGCCCCAGTATAAGGGCCCGAAATTGGGCATAAAGTGATCAATATGACAGACCAAACCGCCGTAACAGAAAAACCAAAAGCAGTTCCAACTTTGCCCAACGCGGCCAAGGTGACGGAAGTGACCCATTGGACAGACCGCTTGTTTTCGTTCAAAGTTGAGCGCCCTCAAACGCTGCGGTTTAGGTCTGGCGAGTTCGTAATGATTGGTTTGATGAATGATCCTGATCCAGTAACGGGCAAACAAAAACCACTGTTGCGCGCCTATTCCATCGCTTCCCCATCATGGGATGAGGAAATGGAATTTTATTCGATCAAGGTTCAAGACGGCCCGCTGACATCGAAATTACAGCACATCAAAGTTGGCGATGAAATTATCTTACGCCCCAAACCTGTTGGCACTTTGGTCACCGATGCAATCTTGCCCGGCAAACGGTTATGGATGTTTGCGACAGGCACGGGCGTAGCACCTTTCGCCTCGTTGATGCGCGACCCTGATGTCTATGAGAAATTTGATGAAATCATCTTGATGCACACCTGCCGCGAAGTCGGTGAATTGGAATACGGGCGCAAGCTGGTTGAGCATATCAAATCTGACGAAATGCTTTCTGAAATCGAGGCAGGTAAACTGCGCTACTACCCAACCACGACCCGTGAAGAATTCCACCACATGGGCCGCGTCACAGACAATTTGACATCCGGCAAAGTGTTTGAAGATTTGGGTGTTGAACCGCTAAACCCTGATACGGATCGCGGTATGGTCTGCGGAAACTTGGCATTCAACAAAGACATTATGGCAATTCTGGATGGATTTGGTCTGCGCGAAGGGGCCAATTCCGAGCCAAAAGAATATGTCGTTGAAAAAGCCTTTGTTGACTGACGTAACCAACAAATTGTGACGTTCCAAAACCCTGCCCTTGTGGCGGGGTTTTTACGTTTTAAGGCTGTTCAACCTCGTAATTCCATAAAAAAAGCCGCGTTGAGCATATCAACGCGGCTTTCATTTTACGATATTAATTCAGCTTAGAGGCCGAGAAGCGTACGGGCTTTTTCCAAAACCGCACCAAGCAAAACTGGGTTGTTTTGTGCTTGCTCAAGCGCTGTCGAAACAGTTTCTTTTGCTGCATCGTCGATAGGCGCCATTGCGATCAAGTTTTTAGCTTTTTCCAAATCAAAGCCTTCGACTTGCAAAATGTCTGCTGCTTCTTCTTCGGAAACGGCTGGCATCTCGTCAATCGCTGTGTCTGTTGCGTCAGTTGTCTCAGTTACAGCATCTGCAGCGTCAGTCGCCATTTCTTTTGCGCTTTCAACGGCATCCGTAGCAGTTTCTTTTACCGCTATCGCTGCGTCCGCAGTTGCATCTGTAGCGTCAGTCGCCATTTCAGTCGCGCCGTCTACTGCGTCATTTGTCATGTCGGTCGCGCTGTCAACGACATCAGTCGCCATATCTTTTGCAGCTGTGGCAGCGTCAGATGCCATGTCAGCTGCGCCATCGACAGCATCTTCAACGGCTTCAACAGCGTCAGACGCCATGTTTTCTGCTGCGTCGCCAGTGGCTTCTACCGCATCTCCAACGGCGTCCGTTGCATCCGCAGCTGCGTCTTTAGCAGCGTCAAGCAAAGAGCCCGCAGCATCGTCAGCCGCTTCAGCTGTTTGCTCTGTAGATTCAACAACGGCGGATGTCGCTTCAGCAGATTTTTCTTCTTCTTTACAAGCAGCAAGGCTGAGGGCCAAACCCGTTGCAACAGCTATAGTAACAAAACGCTTCGTCATTTTATGTCCTCACCAATTAAGGTTAATTCTTTGATACGACCATCATATGGCATGCTGCATCTGCAAAGAAAAGGGTGCCAAAAGTGTCAAAATTCCCCTTAATAACAAACAAGCGCAACATTGCCGAAATTGAGGTTGTAAGCGGCGCTTAAAAACCCTATTTTTCGCACATATACCTTGAACAGCTTATAGGAGCTCATCATAGCCCGCAGACCTCACAATGCCCCGCCCCAACGCGATACAGGCCCCCGCACGAATGAACGCATTCGTTGCCCAGAGGTGCGCCTAATCGGAGCAGAGGGTGAAAACGTCGGAGTCGTCACGCCTGCACGCGCGATGGATCTAGCAGCCCAAGCCGGACTTGACCTTGTCGAGATTTCGCCAAACGCTGCACCGCCCGTGTGTAAGATCATGGATTTTGGTAAGTTCAAATACGAACAACAAAAACGTGAATCAGAAGCCCGCAAAAAACAAAAGATCATTGAGATCAAGGAAGTCAAATTCCGCCCAGGCACAGATGTACATGACTACCAAGTCAAAATGCGCAACGTGTTGAAATTCTTGGAAAATGGCGACAAAGTTAAAGTGACTTTGCGCTTTCGTGGCCGCGAAATGGCCCACCAAGATTTGGGTCGCCAGCTTTTGGAACGCGTTGCAGTCGACGTGAAAGAGATTGGTAAAGTTGAAAGCATGCCAAAGATGGAAGGCCGTCAAATGATCATGATGGTCGGTCCGCTGCCAAGATAAAGCAGCAACCATCACACACATATAAGGCGCACGCCCGAACCAATCGGGCGGCGTCATCAGACACCCTCTATCAAGAGGACCAAGTCTGGCAGGGTTACCCCCGAGGCATTTCGTTTCGGGGGTATTATTTTGCCTGTACCTTAGAGTACCGAAAATTCAACAATCGATTCGTCTCTCACTTGATATGACAGCCCATTCGACCTCGCCCAGTTGCGACACAACGGATTCACCTCAAGACATCTAAACATGCGTCAGTGCCTCAATATGTTTTTTGGGAAAATCTCTTTCGGATGAGCGCATAAAAAAGGCGTCGCAAGTGAAACGCACACTCTGCGACGCCGAGGTTGTAGCCTACCCACGCACAACAGGCAGACCACGTGCAGGCGCAAAAATGAGCCTGCGGAGGGGCGCTACACAGATCGATGACATGTCATCGTGGTGTGTTGCACTCATAAGGTTTGATAATATAGCGCTGAAATCACAGCCTTGATCTGTATCAAATCAAGATGAAACCGGGAGCTTGATTCAACGCAAAATGCCTAATTCATGAGACCTAAGTGTTCCGCGTCGCTCTGCTATAAATTGGGTATATTATATATTATTTAATGATTTCATATCATTACCACTTCGAACCAAATCGCCCCAAAGGGGGCTTGGGTCCCAAATATCCGGTGCTTCTTGTGCGAATTGGAGTAATTTTTTTTGCACCACCAAAGGTCGCATCACATCAGCGGCAAACATCGGTCCTCCTCGCCATCGCGGATACCCTTTTCCCAGCACCATCACAGTGTCGATATCCACAGGGCGGGCTGCAACACCGACTTGCAAAGCGCGCGCCCCCGCATTGGATTGTGCCAAAACGATACGATCACACACTTGCGCATCAGACATCGTTACCCGGTCAATGCCCGCACCTTTGCGCAGCTCATCAATTAGCACCATAGCCTGCGTGTCATCTTGGCGCTTAGGTCCTTCTTCGCTCAGGATATAGTCGTAAAATCCGCCACGACCACCACGCCCGTGACGTCCAGCGTCACTTAGAACTGTCGCGGCAGCGCCAGAAACATTCTGCAATCCAAGCACATCCAAATGAGCGCAAGGTCCGATTGACATGCCATAATTTTCCATCGCGCGATCAATTTGAGACGGGCGCACCCCCATCAAAAGCAGCACATCCACGGCGGCCCAAACAGCGCTTTGCACTGTATTGGCAATCAACCCATCGCGCGCAGTCACACTTACAGGGGTCTTACCAAGCTTTCTCACGACAGCATATGCAGTGGCAAATGCAGCGGGCGCAACGGTGTCTGTTTTCACCAATTCAACCACACGCACATCATGTGCCATGCCGAAAAAGTGCATCCCGAGAAAACGATCTGGGTGAGACAAATGCTGAGAAATAGAACCGAAACCATGATCACTGATGGTCGCCAAAATAGTGTTTTGGGCGACGAATTCTTCGATACGGGTTAAGATTTGCGCCCGCCGATCGACTGATCCCGTTGTCGCGTCAATAACCATGTCGCAGGATTTCAGGCTTTCAAGCTCGCTCGCACCCTGAAACCGTGCCAAACAGCGCGCGTGCTCTGCGGAGGACATGCCCCCTTGCTGCAGCGTTGCATCGTAAGACCGTGTTATTTTACCCTGCGCCAAAGCCACTTGATTGGCATCAGAGCCAAAGATCACCACCTCAAATCCGTTTTCAAGCGCGGATTTTGCGATGCCAAGCGCCACATTGGACACGCCAGCAATCCCGATTTTTTTCACAGGCCGAGCGAGTGACACATCAATGCCACGGGGCTGTGCGGCACGGTGCTCTGCGAAAAAAGCATAGCTCATCGCACGCATCTGCGCGGACCCAAGCACGTCGAGCCGTGCAGCATCTTCTTTGCGCACACCCACGTCAAACGGCAGCAACAAAGCCGCTTCAACACAGTCAATTATCAACTGCGGGGCCTTCAGATGCGTCTCAGAAAGTGTTGATCGCCGCGCTGCAACATTTTTCATGTAGCTGGCACCATCCAGAAAACCATTGCGGGCTTCACTGGTGCGACGCACCTCAGCACCACGATCAACCAAATCAGCGCAATAGGCCGTCACGCCCTTTTGGTCACGCATATCAATAACTTGATCACAGAGCCCCAAGGCCAAGGTTTGCGACCCCATCACAGCTTTGCCCGACAACAAAATTTCAAGCGACACCGCAGCACCGACCAAACGTGGCAAACGCTGCGTGACTCCGCCTCCAGGCACCAAACCAACGGTGACTTCAGGCGCCGCAACACGCGCTTTAGGGCCAATAATACGGTAATGGGCGGCCAGTGCCAAGGCTAAACCAGCTTCAAAAACAGCGCCATGTAGGGCGGCGACCACCGGTTTCGAACTGTTTTCAATGGCAAAACACAGTTCTTGTAATGTTGGCGATGCCTCGTTTGCCCCAGATGGCAAACGTGTCATTTCTTTGGGATCAAGCCCCGTTGAAAAGCCCCCCCCTTGGCCGCGCAAACAAATCACTTTGACCGAAGGATCGTCTTGTGCAATCTGCAGGCTGCTCAAAAGAGAGCTGCGCAAAGCAAGTGTCAGCGCATTTACGGGCGGGTTGGCCAAAAGAATATAGGCGACACCGCCCTCAAGATGCGTGTCGATCATAGAGGGAACTTTGGGCGTCAATGCAGGTGCGACTTCGGGTATGGTCATATCCTCTCCGCGCGTCAGATTTTGTCTGATCATGCCGAAAACCAAAGGGGGAAATCAAGAACCCTTTGGATGGAAAGGAAAATTACACGTTTATGTGCTCAATTTGCCCGAAAGATCACACGCTGTCATCGCCTGTGTCACGTGCGGGATAAAGAATATCAGCATTGCTTTGCTCAAGAGCAAGTTCCAAATCCACAAGGTCTTGTGGCAAGGGCAGCCCCAATGAGGACAGCTCTGAAAGTTTTTCACGTAGTTGTTCTTGCAAAATATGGCGATCCGAAGGACGGGCGGCGATTTCGTCAAGTATCATATATACTTGGATTTTGAGTGCTTCGAATGCCATGTCGGCCTCCTGCTAAATGTAATTCTCACAAGACCATACCCCATTAAATTGGGAGATTGTCCCACAAATCTTCGGCATCGTCTGAATCTTTTGTCTGGGCAGTATCCGCAGGCTTGAACGTACCATGAGCATCAAAACCAACGCCGAATCTTTGATACCCCTCAGACTTTATGTCTTGAGTATTGGTAGCTTTCACCACCACGTCATTGCCTCTTTGATCCACTTTCGTTTCATTTGAGTTGGGCATGTGATCCTCCTGAATGTGCAAATTCTGGTGTGTTTCGCTGCGATTCTGCGTATATATTTTCGCGCAAAGAGCCCCTATTTTGGCAACTTAGGGCGCAGTATCGCAACGCGGCATCCCCTATACATGCACGGCAGCACAGATATGCCACTCTCCTATGCACGAAGACTACCATATTTTTCACTCAAATTCATTGATTTAGGTCAACTCATTAGCAACGCAATTGATGCAAACCCGCTACTCAAGTGGCGGAATATCCCCCATCGCAGGGAAGTCGGACATGCCGTCAAGATCGCCAAGGTCGCTGAGCGACGGCAGATCGCCACCCATATCACCCATAGCGTTCATATCACCGATATCACTCATATCACCCATGTCTCCCATAGCTGGGAAATCACTACCAAGCCCCCCCAATGATGGCAGACCGCCGGACATATCCGCCTCGCCACCTCCCATGGCAGGAAGGTCCCCAAGACTTGGCAACTCACCCGAGAAATCATCCATGCCGCCCGCAATATCCAACGCAGGCACATCAGCACCGACGTCAAAACCAGCCATTGCATCAGTGCCCAGCCCCATACTGATACCCCCCTCGTCGTCAGAAATTTCAGGTGGATCAAAGTCAATACGGATGGCGCGATGACCGTTCATTTGCCCCAATCGCCCATAGGACATGCGGCGTCCATCGGCGACCACTTCGACCCGTGTGAAGGCCTCTCGTGGGATTGGAAGGGTCATGCCAATTTCCAGTCCTACGACATCGGATAAAGACAAAGACACACGGTGCAACACCGTTTCCAAACTTGCCTCGGTTTTAAGAACAGAGGCTTGAAAACTTGTTTCCCAATCAGACTGCACACCGGGTTCGAGTTTCGGCTTTGGGCGCATGGCGGGGTAAATAAACATGATCTCGCCTTGACGTAGCCCACGCCCCATATCGACTGTTATGCGAAACATTTTGTAGCGGATGTCGTCAAAAGCAATCGGGATAGAGCGCGGTTCAGACAGTTGTGCGGCGGTACAGTAGCCATCGACAAGCGGAGGCTCCACGGCTTCAACCACAATTTTCTCAAAGTATTTCAACATGCTGTCAATCAGTTCAAAGCACATCACAGAATCAGTTGAGGTAGGGGAGCGCTCTTCGGGAGCGTATTTTTGAACATTGCCCGTGGTCATTTGTTCAACAACTGAAGTCGTGACAGCCAAACTAAAGATCGCCAAACCATAGGCGTGCTCTGGCCCCTCAAGCAGCGCCAACAACGAATGATCAGGGATCGCACTTGGCAAAACGCTGATGGTTGTCAGGCTTTCTTGCACATCGGTCACCTGCATCACCATGCCTGTGACATCCTCTGCCGCTTTGGCAACAGCCAAACGCAGCGCTTTTGCCGCGGACATAGCCGTGACATCAGGGGGCGGACGCCCCACACCGGCTTTGCGCCGCATGGCAGAAATGAGGTCTTCGTCAGACATAGGTGTGCGGCTTTGACTGCTCAATGTACAATTATCCCGAAAGGGGTTTTGTTCAGTTTGGCCCTATCGAGGTAAATAAATTATTGATTTCAGAGGCCTTCGAACAAATTGCAGCATAAAACCTGCGAGTTCAGCGCAGTTTACCGCTTTTTGGTATGAACACGCGGCAAATCAATGCGAAACGATGCGCCACCTTGTCCCGGCAAATAGGAAATTGAGCCCCCCAAGTTGTCGACAATTTCCCGACAAATCGCGAGGCCAAGCCCTGCCCCACCCGCTTTGGCCTGATCGCTCAACCGAGAGAATTTTTCAAAAATAACTGTTTGATTTTGCGCGGGAATACCAATTCCGTTGTCGGTGAAATCCACTTGAATGTGATCGTTTTCTAAACGCCGCGCAGAAATACGCAAAACAGGCGCATCGTTGACGCAGTATTTGCGTACATTTGCGACCAAATTTATAAACACCTGCGCCAAACGATCCGCGTCGGTTTCAATCGCAATATGTTCTGAAACCTCGTTGCGCTCAATAATCAAATCACGCCCTTCAAGCCCCTGTTCTGTGGCGACCAAAGCGCGATCGATCACATCGTGCAAATTGGTGCGAGACCAGTTGAGCGACACCTGCCCATTTTCCAAAACGGACAAATCCAGTAGATCATCTAACAAACGGGTCAAGCGCCGCGCCTCGTCGTGAATGATCCCTGAAAATCGTGTCAAACTTTCAGGGTCCATTTCCTCGGTCCCGGCACTTCCATCACGCAAAATTTCCGAAAAGGCGCGGATCGAGGTCATTGGTGTGCGCAACTCGTGCGAAATCTGGCTTAAAAATGCGTCTTTTTGAATCGATAAAACTGTAAGCTTTTCATTGGCTTCACGTAGCTTTCTGGCTGTGCGCGCAAGTTCTTCTGACTGCGCTTCAAGCTGACTTGAATGTTCCAGCAATTGCGCGGCTTCATCCGCCACAGCCATCAAATCTTCAACAGAAACCACAAGCCCGCCTGCAATCTGTCCCAGCATCGCATGGGCCGTTGCAGCACCAACAGAGCCCGCAAGTTCACGTTCTAGCCGTTCTAAAAACTGTGGCGTTGGATCAGGCAGATAGCCTTGTTTTCCTTGGGCGTCAGCTTCTGCATAAAACAAGGCTTGGGCTTCTGACGCGCCGATGATGCGCTGCGCCATCACCAACAGATCTTCGGCCTCGGCTGTGCCATGTGACCAACTGCGAGTGGACCCCGTGTGTTCAAAAATATTGACGAATTGTGCCCCTTGAAGTCGCTCAACAGGGCGCGGAAAGGACAGCAAAGACCCCACTATAAATGCGCCAGTGTTGAGCGCCAAAGACCACACGACAGCATGCACCACAGGATCAACGCCCTCGACCCCAAACAAGGCCTGAGGGCGCAACATATCAATGCCCCATGGTCCATGTGTCAAAAGATCAGTCGTAAACCCCGCGGCATCGCCAAACGAGGGCAAAAACATCGTATAGGCCCAGACAGTAAATCCAATCAGTAGCCCTGCAATGGCACCAGTGCGCGTGCCGCCACGCCAAAAAATTCCACCCAGCATTGCAGGTAAAACCTGTGCTATGCCTGTAAAAGAAATCAAACCAATTGCCGCCAGCGCTTCGGACCCTCCGGAAAAGTGGAAATAAAGATATCCAAGCGCCAAAACCCCCGCGATAGACAGCCTGCGCGACAGCAAAACCACAGAGCGCACATCACCAACCACAGTCGCGCCCTCTTTGCGTGATGACAGCCAAATGGGCATAACGATGTGGTTCGACACCATCGTCGACAAAGCAATCGCAGCAACAATAACCATGGATGTTGCCGATGAAAATCCACCCAAAAAGCTAAGAGTAGCAAGGGCTTGCTGATCGTACTTCAGAGGCAAAGTCAGCACGAACATATCTGGATTTGAGGTATCAGGCAGTACATCCAAGCCAACCACAGCTATCGGGATAACAAACAGAGACATGCCGAACAAGTAGAGCGGAAAGGCCCAGCTTGCGGTGAACAAATGCCGCTCTTCGGCGTTTTCAACCACCAAGACTTGGAACATTCGTGGCAACGTTAAGAACGCCGCGCCAGATAGGATCGTCAGGGTTAAAAAGCGTGTGCCATCAATATCGACATTGGTCACAGGCGACGCATCAATGCGTGCCAACATATCACTCACCCCATCGCCAATCCCCCAAACCACAAAAATACCAACGCCCACAAGACCGAAGAATTTCACAATGGCTTCCAGCGCAATGGCCGTGACAACACCGTGGTGGCGTTCATTGGCATCCAGATTTCGGGTGCCGAACACGATGGTAAACAAAGCCAACCCTGCGGCAACCCAAAGCGCTGTGTTGTTCAAATCCGGCAGGACCAGACGACCTGGATTGGCCAAACCAAAGACTGCGAAAGACAGTGCAACAGATTGAAGTTGCAGCGCAATATAGGGTGTTGTGCCGACCACTGCCAGCACAGTCACCAAGACACCCAAGGTCGTGGATTTTCCGTAGCGTGATGAAATGAGATCCGCTACAGAGGTGATGCGCTGGGTGCGGCCGATGCGCACGAGTTTGCGCAAAATCCACCACCACCCGATCATCACCATCGTGGGTCCCATATAGATTGTCGCGAATTCCAAGCCCGAGCGCGCGGCATACCCCACCGCACCATAAAAGGTCCAAGCGGTGCAATATATCGACAAAGATAGAGTGTAGATCATAGGTGAGCGCAGCCAGCCAAGTTCCCCCCGCTCAGCGCGCTTTTCAGCCCAAAACGCGACTGCAAATAAAAATCCCGCATAACTTAAACACGCCAGAACAAGAATATTAAACGGCAGCATCTAGAGATCTCCAGTGCCTTGATCGCCGCTTTGATCGCTTGTGGTCGTTTGCTTTGGTTCCCCAAAATCGCGACTGGCATCTTCAAGCGTTTCCGCCTTCATCAAAGCTCGCGCAATGAGACCCGAAATAACGATTGCGCCCAACCAAACACTGAACACATGCACATAGCCGCGCACACCGCCCCCGATGGGATCATCTTGACTGGAACCGCCCCAAAGCAAAGGCAGTAAATACAGTAAAAACAAAAAGATAGGCAAAAGTCTTTGCGCATCGATCAAACGCCTACGGCGATAAGATGACCGCGCCAGATACAGCGGAGAGCGCCCTGATTCAGCCATCACCAGAGACATCCACAACCGGCGCATCGCCCGCAGCCATCAGCCCGTTCACGGCATCCAACATACCAGAATTTGAAAACGGTTTTGTCATAAAAGCAGACACGCCCGCCGCTTGCGCCATGTCGCGGTCTTTCTTTTGACCCCGCGCGGTGAGCATCAAAATGGGCAAAGCCGCATGTTCAGGATCGGCGCGCAGATCGCGCAAAATATCAAAACCCGATTTGCCGGGCAGCATCACATCAAGAATGACGATATCTGGTTGTTTCGCGTTCACGGCCCCGACAGCACTGGCGCCATCAGAATGAGTTTCCACAATCCATCCGTCCCGCGACAAGATAAATCTAATCGCCTCAATAATGTTTGGTTCGTCTTCGATCAGCAGGACACGCTTGCCCATAGCCGACTTCCTCCTCCTCAAGATCAGACAGTTATTACGCGCTCAGAGCGTTAAGTCAAAAGCGTTCTTTGGAATATGTCACGACACCTCATTCAAAAAAGAACTACCAACATCCCCAGACAGCAAAGATGGCTCACGCCGCGCAGGGCATTTGACCCGCGCACACACACGGCAATTGGTACCAACTTCGACAATATCCCCCACGTTTTGCGACGGACGCGCAGATCGCGCGGCAGCATCCATAACGGCATCTATGGGCACGAAAAGCATCGTGGCTTCGACCACCTCAGGCGCGTCAAAGCCCGATGGCACCACGGGTTGGCAGACGGCATAGGCCAAAAACTGTCGTGGCGGTTGCCCCATATGTTCAATGACCCGGCGCACGGGCGACAAAGGCCGCAGCAAAGCTTGATACAGCGGCCAAAGCGGGCACGCCGCGCCGAACCGCGGTGGCGCAAAGCCATCAAGTGGCTTGCGAAAGGTTAATGTGCCTGATCCATCACAGGTGACCAACCCCAATGCCGCGCGTCCCTCAGCCGCTGGCAAGGTGGCAAGTCTACGCATAGCTGCTGCTAAATCTGCGCCAGTGCGTTGTGCCAAAGCTGCAGGATCGGGGCCAAAATCGGCCAAAACCGCTTCGACGTCCCCCATAGGCATCGCCGCCGCATCCCGCCGCGCACGTTCAAGCCATTGTGCAGCCAAAGCTCGAGCCGCGGGCGAAGTCAGCATATCACTTTGCGCGCTCTTATCTAAAGGCGTGACCTCATCGCCAGCTATGCCACCCCCCGCCGATATCGGTGTCTCTAGCGCGTTTTCAGGCAGCGCGTAGGCCGTGCTGGCCAACCAGCTTTCCACCTCATCCAAAGGCGCATTGGGCGCTTCATCTGCTTTGCCGACTGTATCAAGATAGCTCACCAAAGCCTGCGATCCTGTCGCAAGGCGTTGACTGTCTTCATACATATTGCGGTGAAACCGCACCTGCCAATCGGGATCAATGTCATCGCCAGCATTTAAAATACCAGCGGTGGACCGAATTGCGGTGACCGTAGACAATACTTCATGCAAGGCGTCAGATAAAAAGGGGTCATGCGCCAAACGATCACTGAGGGCCTCAACGCGGCGCTCAAGCAGCGTGATTTGTTCGCGTTGTTGCGCCACCAAGCCCGCCCAGCCGGGAAAGCGGCCTGCAAATTCTTCAATCCGGTCAGTTTCAATGGGATCGTTCAGCGCTGCGCTTTCTGCGGCGGCACCTTGCAACGCATCAATCAGCGGCGCATGTGCACCCTCTGTTAAGGCTGCAAGCTCTACGTTGAGTTCACGCGCAAGATCAACAAGAAGCTTGCCCCCGATTCTACGGCGGTTGTGTTCAATTAGGTTAAGATATGCAGGTGAAATACCAACGCTACGAGCCAAATCAGCCTGCTTTAGCCCCTCAAGAGAGCGGCGTTCGCGTATTCGTGTCCCTGTGAGGGCTGATCGTGGCATAGTTTATCCCTGCTTTTTTCGTGTTTTTTCAAAGACTTTCTGCACCCGCACGGGTCAATTGCTGCAAGTGCGCGAAAATAGATTTACAAATCAAACGATATCGTTGTGTATTTGTTAACAAAAAAACCGTTTAAACAAAAGCACTTGTTGAGTCATTTTCACTTCGCACGCAATACTTGAGCATCCTGTTAACAGCTCAATCGTTAAGGGCGAGGCAGGAAACGCAATACCAGCGCGAGGAGGCGCGGGTCTTGCGGACTGAAACCCTAAGGGAGGATTTCCATGTCCAATTCACTTCTCACGCGTCGTGGGCTGCTTAAGACAAGCGCCGTCGCTGGCGCGGGTCTAGCACTGCCAACGATTTTCACATCGGGCGCATCTGCGTTCACCAACGATCCGACGGGCAGCACTGTGACGCTTGGCTTCAACGTGCCACAATCTGGTGCCTATGCTGATGAGGGCGCAGATGAATTGCGCGCTTACGAACTTGCTGTTGAGCACCTCAATGGTGGCGGCGATGGCGGTATGCTGAACACGTTCAGCTCCAAAGCGCTCGAAGGCAACGGTATTCTTGGTAAAAAAGTCGAGTTCGTCACAGGCGACACGCAAACCAAATCTGATGCGGCACGTGCATCTGCCAAATCCATGATTGAAAAAGACGGCGCAGTGATGATCACTGGCGGCTCTTCTTCTGGTGTTGCTATTGCTGTTCAGGGTCTTTGCCAAGAAGCTGGCGTGATCTTTATGGCGGGTCTTACCCACTCAAATGACACCACTGGCAAAGACAAAAAAGCCAATGGTTTCCGTCACTTCTTTAACGCTTATATGTCAGCAGCAGCGCTCGCACCTGTGTTGAAAAACCTCTATGGTTCCGATCGCAAGGCTTACCACCTGACTGCTGATTACTCATGGGGTTGGACGCAAGAAGAATCGATTGCTGCGGCCACCGAAGCTATGGGTTGGCAGACAGTTGAGAAAGTGCGCACACCACTGGGTGCTGGCGATTTCTCATCCTATATCGCACCTGTTTTGAACTCTGGCGCAGATGTTTTGGTCTTGAACCACTACGGTGGGGACATGGTCAACTCTTTGACAAACGCGGTACAATTTGGCCTGCGTGACAAGCAAGTGAACGGCAAGAACTTTGAAATCGTTGTTCCATTGTACTCACGTTTGATGGCGCGCGGCGCTGGCAAAAACGTTGCTGGTATCCACGGATCCACGAACTGGCATTGGTCTTTGCAAGACGACGCATCCAAAGCATTCGTGAAATCATTCGGCACGAAATACGGCTTCCCACCGTCCCAGGCGGCACACACAGTGTACTGTCAGACGTTGCTTTACGCGGATGCTGTGGCACGTGGCGGATCGTTCAACCCATGTGCGGTTGGCGAAGCTCTCGAAGGGTTCGAATTCGACGGTTTGGGCAACGGTCCAACACTTTACCGTGCAGACGATCACCAGTGCTTCAAAGACGTTCTGGTTGTGCGCGGGAAAGAAAACCCAACATCCGAATTCGATCTTTTGGAAATTGTGGAAGTCACACCTGCGGCACAAGTCACATACCCAGCAGACCACCCAATGTTTGCGGGCGGTGCACTGGGCGCATGTAACCCAGGCGCATAAGCTTCGGTTTTTGCAAAACACAGGCTGGACGCGTGCATCACGCGCCCAGCCAACACAATAAAAAAAGACAATACTGACAGTAACACACTCAAATTCCACACAAAACGGCACTCAGCCTCAAGATCAACGATCTTGGGACATGGGAAAGCTACGTGGAAAGAAATGAACAGGTGGGGACGATGGACGCCATCCTATTGCAGGTCCTTAATGGACTCGACAAGGGCTCGGCCTACGCGCTAATCGCGCTGGGGCTTACACTAATTTTCGGCACGCTTGGCGTGGTCAACTTTGCACACGGCGCGATTTTCATGATCGGCGCTTTTTGTGCTGTCACGCTCTCGCGCATTTTGTCGCTCTCGTTTGAAACGATCGATCCGACAAAGGTCGACTTTTTGGGCAATCCTGCCACCATTAAGACCCCCTATGTCGAGGCTTGGTTTGGTCCCGAATTTGGTGGGGCTTTGATCGACTGGGCTGTGCCCTTGGCGATCTTATTTTCCATTCCCATTATGATTGCTGTTGGCTTTATTATGGAACGCGGGCTGATCAAACATTTCTACAAACGCCCCCATGCGGATCAAATCCTTGTGACCTTTGGCCTTGCGATTGTTTTGCAGGAAGTGATCAAATACTTTTACGGTGCCAACCCGATTTCGACCCCTGCCCCCGAGGTGTTCAAAGGGTCGTTTGATTTTGGGGCGATGTTTGGGTTTGATCCAAACGTGATCATCTACCCGTATTGGCGCATGGTTTACTTTCTCTTTGCAGCTGTGGTCATTGGCGCGGTGTTTTCATTCTTGCGCTTCACCACCTTCGGCATGGTCGTGCGCGCCGGCATGGCAGACCGCGAAACGGTTGGCTTGCTTGGAATCGATATCGACCGCCGATTCACCATTATGTTCGGTCTTGCTGCCGCAGTCGCGGGCATGGCGGGCGTGATGTACGCGCCTATATTGAGCCCCAATTATCACATGGGCATGGACTTTTTGGTGCTGTCATTCGTTGTGGTTGTGGTCGGCGGCATGGGCAGTTTGCCCGGCGCTGTGGCGGCTGGGTTCTTGCTTGGCGTGCTTGAGAGCTTTGCCTCTATGAACGAAATCAAATCTATCATCCCCGGCATCGACCAGATCATCATCTACGTCGTCGCCATCATCATCTTGCTGACCCGTCCACGCGGTCTGCTGGGCAAACGCGGCGTGATGGAGGAGTAAACCATGCTTGGATTAAACAAAACTGACTCAAAATTCTTGCTTATCGTGATCTTGCTCACGATTTTCACACCAATCCTCATGCAACCCTTCGCTGCGAATTCTGGTCTGGACCAATTCAATGGTGGATATCCTGATTTGATGCAAAAAGTTGCCATTTTTGGCATCTTTGCTGTGGGTTTTAACATTCTGTTCGGTCTCACCGGCTATCTGTCCTTTGGCCACGCTGCCTTTTTGGGCATAGGGTCTTATGCCGCCGTTTGGATGTTCAAACTTCTAACAATGAACGTGATCCCAGCCATTCTTTTGGCGATGATCGTGTCTGGACTTTTGGCGGTGGTGATCGGTTATATTTCACTGCGCCGCTCAGGGATTTACTTTTCAATTCTGACACTTGCCTTTGCTCAGATGTGCTACAAGATGGCCTATTCCGTGCTGACCCCGATCACAAATGGTGAGACAGGCTTGCAGTTGTCGCTCAGCGATCCACGCGTTTTGGATGGTGCCACGACAAGCACATCTTTGCCTGTGACCAACATCTTTGGCCTTGCGATGAACAGCTCATACAAAGTCGAAGCCCTAAACCGCGTGTTCACCTTTAATGTCGGCTTCTATTTTTGTGCCATCATCGCGATCATTGCGTTTTATGTTGCCATCCGCCTGTTTAGGTCGCCCTTTGGCATGATGCTACGGGCCGTAAAATCGAACCAACAACGCATGAATTACATGGGTTTGAACACCAAGCCCTACACTTTGGCAGCTTTCGTGATCTCTGGCATGTATGCTGGTCTTGCGGGTGGCTTGCTGGCGGCTATGGACCCTTTAGCGGGTGCTGATCGGATGCTTTGGACCGCCTCTGGCGAGGTTGTCATCATGACCATCCTTGGCGGCGCAGGCACCTTGATGGGGCCAGTTTTGGGCGCAGGTGTGATCAAATACCTTGAAAACATCTTTTCCAAAATCAACGAAACCGTTCTGCATTCTTGGTTCCACTGGTTGCCTGATGGCATCGAAGAAGTTGTCGTTTGGATTTTTGCACGCTTCACGGGCGAAGGCTGGCACCTGACACTTGGCATCACCTTTATGCTTGTGGTGACGTTCTTGCCGGGTGGCTTGGTCGAGGGCCTCAAACGCCTAGCACGCCTTGCGCGCAAGGGACGTAAAAAGACCGATAAGTTCGATGAAAGTGATCCAGATCACACCCCCCCACCGTCCAAACACGTCGTTTAAGGAGACATCAGATATGGGAATTCTTGAAGTCAAAGGCGTTGGAAAACGGTTCGGCGGTCTGCAAGCGTTGGGAGACGTCAATCTCTCGGTGCAGGAGAACACGGTCCACGCCATCATCGGGCCAAACGGGGCGGGCAAATCAACGTTGCTCAACTGTTTGGTCGGAAAGCTCATCCCTGATACAGGGTCTGTCACCTTTGATGGGCAGTCTGTTCTGGGGCGAAAGCCACATGAAATCAACCAGATGGGCATCAGTCGCGTGTTCCAAACGCCTGAGATATTTGGTGATCTCACAGTAATGGAAAACGTGCTGATCCCCTGCTTTGCCAAACGCGATGGTTCGTTTCGCATGCACGCCTATGAGAGCATCGAACAAGAACCGGACATTCTGCAAAAAGCAGAACAAATGCTGATTGATGTCAATATGATCGACAAACGTCATATGAATGGATCGTCTTTGTCACGCGGTGATAAACGTCGCCTTGAGATGGCTATGTGTTTGGTGCAAGACCCGCGCCTATTGTTGCTTGATGAGCCAACAGCCGGCATGGCGCGTGCTGATACAAACAACACCATCGACTTGCTTAAAGAAATCAAAGAACAGCGCGATATCACCATGGCGATCATCGAACACGACATGCATGTGGTGTTTTCCCTTGCTGATCGCATCACCGTTTTGGCCCAAGGCACCCCTCTGGTCGAGGACACGCCGGACAACATCAAAGGCCACCCAAAGGTTAAAGAAGCCTACTTGGGCGAAACGCAGGAAGTTTAGGAGCGCATCATGGCTGAAAAACAATATAAAACCGCTGAAAACATGTCTGCCAACCACGCCGAAAGCGCACCTGCGTATTTCTCAGTTTGGGATTTGCACGCCTACTATGGCGAAAGCTACATCGTGCAAGGTGTCTCTTTCAACGTGCATGAGGGCGAAATCCTTGCCCTTTTGGGACGCAACGGGGCGGGCAAAACCTCGACCTTACGTGCCATTGCACGACTGGATGATCCGATGGTGACGCATGGCGAAATCTGGCTTGATCACCAACACCTGCACACGATGAAAGCCCATGAGGCGGCCATCGCAGGACTTGGTTTGGTACCAGAAGATCGTCGCATCATTCCGGGTCTCACAGTTGAAGAAAACCTGCAATTGGCACAGATTGTTGAACCGATTGGCTGGTCGCTAGAACGCATCTACGATCTGTTTCCACGCCTCAAAGAACGCCGCAAACAAGAGGGCATCACCCTATCAGGCGGCGAACAACAGATGTTGTCCATCGCCCGCGCTTTGGCCCGCGATATCAAAGTGTTACTCTTAGATGAACCCTACGAAGGTCTCGCGCCTGTCATCGTGGATGAAATCGAAAAAACGCTGCGGATCATTAAAGCACAGGGCATCACGACTATTTTAGTAGAACAAAATGCGGTTCGAGCATTGAACCTTGCAGATCGTGCCGTCATTCTCGACACAGGCACCGTTGTCTATGACGGGTCAGCCAAAGAGGTGCTTGAAAACGAAACGTTGAGAGCAGAATATTTGGCAATCTGATTAAAAGCCCTGCCCACCATAGATGGACTGGCGGGGCGCACCGCACCTGAGCCGTGCGGTCCATCTATGTTCTGGGGAGGAACACCATGACCGACACGACCTATTCACCGGATGAGGCATTTACGGCCTCGGCTCATATTGATCGCGCGGGCTATGATGCGATGTATGCGGCGTCTGTGTCTGATCCTGATGCGTTTTGGGGCGAGCAGGGTAAGATTTTGGATTGGATCAAACCCTTCACCCAAGTCAAACAAACCAGTTTCGAGTTCGGAAAAGTCGATATCAAATGGTATGCGGACGGCGTTTTGAACGTCTCAGCCAACTGTATCGACCGCCATTTACCGACCCGTGCTTTGCAAACTGCGATCATTTTCGAACCTGATGATCCCAATGCTGACGCGCAGCACATCACCTATAAAGAGCTATCGGAAAAGGTAAATCGCTTTGCCAATGTGCTTTTGTCCCAAGGGGTGATGCGCGGTGATCGCGTGGTGATTTATCTGCCGATGATCCCCGAAGCCGCCTATGCCATGCTCGCCTGCGCCCGCATTGGCGCGATCCATTCCATTGTTTTTGCTGGATTTTCCCCTGATGCGCTTGCCAACCGCATCAACGACAGTGGTGCCAAAGTGGTGATCACCGCCGACTCTGCCCCGCGTGGCGGGCGCAAAACAGCGCTTAAATCCAACGCTGACGCAGCTTTGCTGCATTGCTCTGACAAAGTGCGCTGCCTTGTGGTCAAACACACCGGCGATCAAATCACTTGGATCGATGGTCGCGATGTCGACGTCAAATATCTGATGCAACACGCTTCACCTGACTGCCCGCCCCGCCCGATGAGCGCCGAAGACCCGCTGTTTGTGCTCTACACATCTGGCTCGACAGGCAAACCCAAAGGCGTGGTACACACGTCTGGCGGCTATTTGGCTTATGCGGCTATGACCCACAAATACGTGTTCGACTACCACGATGGCGATGTGTTTTGGTGCACCGCAGATGTCGGCTGGGTCACGGGCCACAGCTATATTGTCTACGGTCCACTGGCCAACGGCGCCACGACAGTGATGTTCGAAGGCGTGCCGACATACCCCGACGCTGGCCGGTTCTGGGCCGTGTGCGAAAAGCACAAAGTGAACCAATTCTACACCGCGCCGACGGCTTTGCGCGCGTTGATGGCGCATGGCAATGACTTTGTCGAAAAGTACGATCTGTCCGACATCAAAGTGCTGGGCACCGTGGGCGAACCGATCAATCCCGAAGCGTGGAATTGGTACAACGATGTGGTCGGCAAAGGCAAAGCGCCGATCGTCGACACGTGGTGGCAGACTGAAACAGGCGGGCACCTTTTGGCACCCCTGCCCGGCGCTGTGCCCACCAAACCGGGCTCTGCCACGTTGCCATTCTTTGGCGTGCAACCTGTGATTTTGGACCCAACAACAGGCGAAGAAATCACCTCGGTTGAAGCCGAAGGTGTGCTGTGTCTCAAGGACTCATGGCCCGGTCAAATGCGCACCATCTGGGGCGATCATGAGCGGTTCCAAGAGACCTATTTCCAACAGTACAAAGGCTACTATTTCTCGGGCGATGGCTGTCGCCGCGATGCCGATGGATACTACTGGATCACCGGTCGCGTGGACGATGTGATCAACGTCTCAGGCCACCGCATGGGCACCGCCGAAGTCGAAAGTGCACTGGTCGCTCACGCCGCCGTGGCCGAAGCCGCAGTCGTCGGTTTTCCTCATGAAATCAAAGGCCAAGGCATCTACGCCTATGTCACATTGATGAACGATCAAACCCCGTCTGACGACTTGAAAAAGGAATTGGAAAAATGGGTCCGCACAGAAATCGGCCCCATCGCCAAACCTGACTTCATCCAATGGGCCCCAGGCTTGCCCAAAACCAGATCCGGCAAAATCATGCGCCGCATCCTAAGAAAAATCGCCGAAAACGACACAAGCACGATGGGCGACATCTCAACTCTCGCCGAACCAGCCGTTGTCGAAGAATTGATCAGTAATTCGAT
>NZ_FNZV01000006.1 GCF_900109555.1 Pacificibacter marinus
ACACCCTATAATCGATCCACAACAAGTTGCTTCTCTAAGAGCGCGATATACAGACGTTCGATCCATCGAATGAACCAAACCGCCCACATATCTCTTCAGTAATTATCAATGTCAAAGAGCGCTAAATCAACAAAAGCCAACCTAGACAGAGCCAAAAATAAAACCGATGCGCTAAATCTCTCCAGCGCGCCCGCTTAACTTAAACCTCTGATTTTCCTAAACTTCCCAGCTTCTCAGCCGCTCCGTCCGTCCCCTCAGCAACCTCGTCGCTTCCGGTAAGGGGGGTTCTAAGGTTACCAACACAAAGCCGCAAGACCTTTTTATGGTTTAATATTCATTAATCGAAAAAATTCGATTAACACATTAATATCATTATATTTATTTCAAGGCCCAGCTTCATATTACTGTCACAAGGCATAGATTTCGAGACATTCGGAGCGCCGCGAGAGGTGAATCGGGCGTCATATCCCCCTGTGCCACAGCAAACAGCACTCAAATGCGAGTCGGGTTGAGGTGAATCGCCGGATAAACTCACACATCCCCCGATAAAAGAGAATCGAACTTAGGCTTTGAACTCTAGGCAGACAGAAATGCTCTTCATAATCACGGTCTATGTCGGTCAAAAAACACCTACATATATATGTAGCCCCAAACACGCACAGACACCGTGGCAACGGCGCCTTGAAACAGACCAATCCCAACTGCTTTCTAAATTTGCTTGCCCTTGCCAGTCTGCTATCAAGACCTCTCAGTCTGAATGCACGCTTGGGATAGTATGCCACACCACTCGTATCAATTTTCATGGTCGCCCAAATGTGGTCTGTGCCCCAGCACAGCGTCGGCGCAATTACACTATGACGCGGTTTGCGAATTGCGCGCTGCAATCACTGCGGGGCACTCAATCAACTTGCGACGCGGGCATCCGATTGCACTGAAAGATGGCAAGGCCCAGTTGTTGTGTGAAACGGCAGGCAGCACGGGTACGCCTAAGGTGATCGTACGCAGCCAAAGATCATGGATCGCAAGCTTTGATACCAATCGCGAGATGTTTGGCATCACCCCAGATGACTGTGTGGCGGTGTTTGGTGCGCTCGTGCATTCATTGGCGCTCTATGGCGTGGTCGAGGCCGCGCACATTGGGGCAGATATTTGCATGCTGGCAGACCTGCGCCCCAACACGCAATGCGATCAACTGATCCGAAACGGCGTTACAATTTTGTACCTCACCCCAACACAGCTGCGGCTATTATGTGCCACGCAGACCCTTATGCCCAATGTGCGCCAGATCATCGTTGGCGGCGGCATTGTACATGACAGCTTACGGCATGAGACCCAAAAGAGCTTTCCAAACGCGGCGCTGACGCAATTCTATGGCGCCTCGGAAACCAGTTTCATCACCCTCGCGAATGATACAACCCCTATGGGTTCGGTCGGCGCGCCCTACCCGCATGTGACACTAGAACTCAGAACACAGGATCAAATCCGCTCTGCATGCGCTGGAGAGATTTGGGTGAAAAGCCCCTATCTGTTTGCCGGCTACGCCCAAGGCGATGGCCGCGATACGCAGATCAAAGACGGTTTTGTCACCATCGGTGAATTTGGCCGCATGGACGACGATGGCAATCTGTTTTTGCTGGGCCGCAAAAGCCGCATGGTCACGATCGCCGATCAAAACGTTTTTCCCGAAGACATTGAACGCTATATTGCGGACAGGTTTCTGCCCAAAGATGTGGTTGTCATGGCAGAACCTGATCCGTTGCGCGGGCATCGTTTGATAGCAATCGTGCAAGGCAGCACCGAAACCGAAGATACCATGTTGCAGGCCTGCCGCGCCCATCTCGGCCCTTTGAAATCTCCGCGTCGCGTGGTGTTTATCGAACACCTGCCCTTGCTGCCGTCTGGCAAGCCCAATCTCATCGCCCTGAAACACTGGCTGGACACACAAGAATGACATGCTCTTATATCATCGCCGCCAAACGCAGTGCCGTGGTGCCTCGTGGCGGAGCCTTTGCCGCATTGGCCCTGCATGACATCGCATCCCCTGTGGTCCTCGATTGCTTGGCTGCGGCAAGTATTGCGCCGGAACAGGTCGACGAAGTCATTGCGGGCAACGCACTGGGTGCTGGTGGTAACCCCGCGCGCCATATCGCATTGGCCGCGGGGCTATCAGAACAGGTCGGCGGGCTGACGATTGATCGGCAATGTTGCGGCGGACTGGATGCGCTAAATTTGGCGGATGCGATGATCCGTGCAGGACAAGCCAAAATCATCATCGCAGGGGGCGTTGAAAGCTATTCACGCGCACCACTCAGAGCTGAAACATTTGCCGACGGACGCCCCGCACGCAGCTACACACAAGCGCGATTTACCCCTTGGCCAGACCGCGACCCAGCCATGCAAGACGCCGCCGCACGCTTGGCGCTCCAGCTGGGCATTTCACGCGCAGACCAAGATGCATGGGCGATCTTAAGCCATCACAAAGCACGCTTGGCGCAACACCGATTGTCGCAAGAAATCACCTCTATAAATGAACAAACATCTGATCCATTCACCCGTAATTTAACGCCAGCACTCGCGGCACGGGCCAAGCCACTGTCTGACACAATTACGGCAGCGAACACCTGTGTTGCTGCCGATGGGGCCGCGTTTTGCCTTGTCGTGTCCGAAGACATCGCAGCGCACTATAAAGGACCAAAAGCACGCATAATCTCAGGGTGCACAGTGGGTGGCACGCCTGACATGCCCGGTTTGGCCCCCGTCGCTGCGATCAAGAAGGTGCTCGGGATGGCACGGATCACGCCAGACCAATTGACTGTATCTGAAATTATGGAAGCTTATGCCGTGCAGGCCATCGCTTGCATCCAAGGGGCGAACTTACGCGAAGATACGATCAATATTGGCGGGGGCTCTTTGGCGCGCGGACATCCGATTGGCGCGTCTGGTGCCATCAATGCTGTGCGATTGTTTCACGAGATCACTCAGCACGGCGGGCATGGGTTGGCTGCGATTGCCGCCGCTGGTGGACTTGGGACAGCCCTGCTTTTGCACGCATAGCCAATTCGGCCAACCCAGTGTCAATGTGGCCAATCTAGTCGGCCTGAAAACCACGGAAACTCGCAAAGGTTTCCAAAGCATCGCGCTGGGTGCGAAATTTATTCACAGGGGCGTTCGTGTCTTCACGTCCCAAAGCAACACCGCAAACCACCAATTCATCTGGCGCCAGTTTCAAAGCTCTGTGTACAACGGGGCCAAAATTGGCGATTGCGCCGATGCCGGTCGTACCGTAGCCCAAATCCTCAGCCGCCAAGAATAACGCCATCAAAGACATGCCCAAGTCCATGAAACAGCCTTTGCCCATGTCTTTGTGGATGGTGACAACGATGCCAACAGGTGCATCGAAAAAGCGGTAGTTTTTGTCGAACTGTGTGCGGCGCCCCGCAAGATCGCGGCGTTCAAGACCCAGCGCTTGATACAATGCAAACCCAGCGGCTCGCTGTTTTGCCTTAAGCGTGGCGGGCATGGGATTTGGGAAATAGGAATATTCTGACGTGATCGGCTGAGTGTACGCCGCGGCGGTCAAAGCCTGCGACACATCCGCAAGCGGTGCCCCTGTCAAAGCATAAAATCGCCCCGGCTGTAAATTGGCACCGCTGGGCGCACATCGCGCGGCTGTCAAAATCCGTGCCACATCACTGCGTGGCACGGACGCCTTCAGATAGTGGCGCACAGATTTGCGCGATCTTAGAGCGTCTATGATCGCGCCATCTGTCATACGCGGGACAAAACGCTTTTCGGACGCGCTTTATACAAAGCAACTGTCACAGCACCAGCCACGATGGCTTTGATCAAATCACCTGGAATAAATGCCGTGACCAACATTGTGGCCTCAGGAATGGTTTTGTTCAGCGTGTACGACATGCCGATCACGCCAAAGATATAGACAACAATGATGCCCCCCACGACCGAAGCAATCGCAGCCGTGACGCCCAACGAGGCAAAGCGCAGCTTTTCAACCATCAGGCCTGTCACAAACGCGCCCAAAGGCCAGCCGATCAAAAAGCCCACAGTTGGTGATGCAAACACCCCAAGACCGCCGCGCCCGCCAGCCAACAAAGGCAAGCCGAGGGCAATCAACAGCAAGAACAACAACGTGGCCAAAGTCCCACGCTTGGCGCCCAAGACAGTGCCACACAGCATAACGCCTAGAGTTTGTGCCGTAATTGGCACGCCAAAACCAAGCGTGAATTTCGGGATCAACCCAAGGGCTGCAATTAGCGCTGCAAAGAGAGCTATCAGTGTCAAATTACGTTCCATCGTGCGTCCTTATATGTCTCGTTATTCTAACCCGCCGCGTGCCTTTATGGCATCCGCAACGTATTCTGCATCATCAAGTGCCAACACGGCAAAGGGCACGACAATGCGCCAATTGGGCCGTTTGTGCGCCCGAGCACGCCACGCATAAGACAGGTACGTGCCCTTTTGCGCTAGGACTGGTGTAAAGCGCACCACCAACGCGATGCCAAGTTCTAATTGCATTGTCCGCACGCCGATACGGCGCAACGGGGCGGCAAGATACCGGACCACATCTATCATATCTGAAAGTTTTGTCGTGAGCGTCACCAGATTGGCCAAGGCCACGGCGCTAAGCAAACGCAGTGCGATAACGCTGCCCATCTCAAGATCGCGCGTCACAGCATGCCAGATCAAAACGATCGCAACAAAAGGCCACAGCACCCGAAGCCTGCGCAAACCAAAGCGTAAAAACGTTGTGCCCGCCATGGCATAAATTCCTAGCGTCATGGCAAAAATAGCCATATGCGCCCATAGGCTTGTCAGCGCGAACAAAACCATCGTCGCGGCACACAGTCCCAAAAGCTTTGGCCCAGCCCGCCAGCCGTGCGCACGAGTTTCAATCGGTGAATTGAGCGAGATCATCGGCCTCTCCAATTCTTTCCATCTCACCGATGAAGGCTGGCAAAACTGCCTCTGCGGAGCCTTGCATACGCAAAGCCCCCTCATCAATCCACAAGACACGGTCGTAAGATTTCAGATGCTCAGGGTCGTGCGAAATGTGAATAATAGCGGAATCGATTTTAGTGAAAGCCCGCGCAAGCTGCATCTTTGTTGGCAGGTCCAGACCGGAAAATGGTTCGTCCAAGATCACAATTTTGGGGCGCATCGCCAAAATAGACATCAAGCACACCAGTTGCTTTTGGCCTTGCGAAAGTTGATGCACCGCCGCTTTGGCCCAATGCGCGCGATCAAAATCTACCAGAGTTTTGCGCACCAAATCTGCGGCGTCTTTTTTACTGTGACCTTGCTGCAAAAGCCCAAAGGCGATTTCTTCTTCCACCGTTGGGAAAATGATTTGATGATCTGGATTTTGAAACAATATTCCGACCGTATTGATCGCTGCTTTGCGGTTTTTGGCGGGATCAATTCCACCGATTTCAACATGCCCCGATGTGACCGCAACCAACCCAGAAAGCACACGGGCCAGCGTTGTTTTTCCCGAACCATTGCGCCCGACAATACCAATACGCCGTGCGTTTTCTCGCACGGTCACATCGCGCAAAATAACCTTGTTGTCTTGCGTGAGGCACACATTTTGCAGCGCAAAGGTGACTTGGTTTTGGGTCTCGTTGATCATATTTTTGTACAAAGCAGCATTGATCGAAATGAGCAACTCCGTTTTACGCGGGCCACCGCCAAATTTGATCAGATCAGGCTTTGAAACCATCAAGTGACGTCATATATCCAAGCGCTTTGCGTCAGTGTTAAAAGTCGAGCCCAAGATCCACCGTGCGCGCGGAATGCGTCAGAGCGCCCGATGAAATATAGTCGATACCCGTTGCGGAAATCGATGCGATGCGGTCAAGCGTGACGTTGCCGCTGGCTTCGGTTTTCATGCGACCATCGACCATGGCCACAGCTTTGCGCAACATGTCGTTATCCATGTTATCCAGCAAGACAACGCTGGCTCCACCGACTTCAAGAACCTCAGCCAATTGATCCAGACGGTCCACTTCAATCTCGACCGCCATCATATGACTGGCATGGGCTTTGGCGGCTTCTAAAACCTGACGCACACCGCCTGCTGCGGCGATATGATTGTCTTTGATCATGATGGCATCGGACAAAGAATAGCGGTGATTGAACCCGCCGCCGTGCAACACGGCCAGCTTTTCGACAAGGCGCATATTGGGCGTGGTTTTACGCGTACAGGTCACGCGTGCTTTGGTGCCTTTGGTCTGAGCTACGAACCCAGCCGTTTTGGTGGCAATCCCAGTCAGGCGCCCCGCATAGTTCAACGCAACACGTTCCGCGGACAAAATTGACGCGGCAGAGCCCTTGATCGTCATCAAGCTATCGCCTTTTTTGCAAGGCTGACCATCGGCAATCAGCACCGCAACCTCAAGGCTTGGATCGACCAAACGAAATGCCAAAGCCGCAACCTGCAGACCAGACACAATCGCGTCTTCGCGGGCGTTGATATGGGCGTCATACGTGGTATTTGCAGGGATCACAGCACGGGTCGTGACATCGCCATAACTACCTAAATCCTCAAGCAACGCGTTGCGTACCATTGGTTCTAAAATGAGATCGGGAACTGTAGAAAAGCTCATGCAGCATCCTTTGCAATTTGGGCACGCAGCGCCAATGCCTCGGACAAAAGCACAGTCGAACGCTTGCCTTTGCCTGGAAATGTATCGGGGAAATCAGAGCGCTCGTGCGCCCCCCGGCTTTCTTCGCGCAGCAAAGCGCAAACGGCAATCATCGTGGCCGTGGCGCACATGTTTAGAAACGATGGGCTGTCCGCATGAGCCGTTTCCAACCCATCAAGAATGCACAGCGCTTGCTTCAAACCATCCGCCGAGCGCACAACTCCGACCAGCGAAGTCATCGTTTGGCGTAGGGTCATCACCGCATCGGGATCAGGGGCGACACCGCCAGTTTCAAACTGAATATTCAAGGGCGTGTTTGGCGTATTTGTCACAATGGCGGGCACATCAGCATTGATGCCCTCGGCACAAATGCGCGCGTAAACCAGCGCCTCAAGCAAGCCATTTGACGCCAAACGGTTCGCCCCGTGCAGACCGGTCGAAGACGCTTCTCCGCAAACCCAAAGCCCATCAAGGCTCGCGCGCCCATCGGTGTCAGTGGCAATCCCGCCCATGTGATAATGCGCAGCTGCGGCCACGGGGATCGGATCAACAGCTGGGTCAATTCCATTACGTGCGCAAGCCTCTGCCACGGCAGGGAATTGCGTTTTCACATGCGCACCCAGCGCCTGACGAGTGTCAAGCATAGGCCGCAAGCCACTTTGCGTTTGCGAAAAGATGGCACGCGCAACGACATCTCGCGGCGCAAGTTCGGCATCTGGATGAATGGCTTGCATAAATCGCTCACCATTTTTGTTGATCAAAATAGCGCCTTCGCCGCGCAACGCTTCGGTCGCCAAGGGGGCAGGATCTTCGCCCACGTCCATTGCGGTTGGGTGGAATTGCACGAATTCTGCATCCGTAATTACAGCACCAGCACGGGCGGCCATACCAATGACTTGACCGCGAATGCGTGGGGGATTTGTGGTCAGCGCATAGAGCCCGCCAGAACCGCCACCCGCCAATAAATACGCAGCGCCGCGCAGCATAATCGGGGCTGATCGACTGACATCAGAATCTTGGATTGCGATACCTGTGACTTTTCCGTCGCTTGTATCCAACCCCACGGCCATCGTGCCCTCAAGCACTTGGATAGAGGGCGTGTCGCGCACTTGTTCGATCAGCGCTTTCATGATTTCTGCGCCAGCTTGGTCGCCTTTGACGCGCACAACGCGGGCAAAACTATGAGCTGCCTCACGCGACAAAACGTAACCGCCATCATCCGTGCGATCAAAGGGCGCGCCCAAACGGGTGAGATCCAAAATGTAATCGCGCGCGTGGCGTGTCACCAGATCAGCGACCTTAGGGTCCACTGTGCCAGCGCCCGCTTTGACTGTGTCGGCAGCGTGATTTTTGGGATCGTCTTTTTCATCCATCGCGGCAGCAACGCCACCTTGGGCCCAAGCAGAACTTGCCCCCTCGCCCAATACCTCGGGTGAGATCATCACAACAGGCCGAGGGGCCAATTTAAGTGCAGCGTAAAGCGCGCCAAGGCCCGCGCCAACAATGACAATTCGGTCTGTTGTGATCTCTTTCATGGTTTACTTTACAACCCCAGTTCGCGGGACAAATCGATCATCCGCGTCACAGACAGTTTGGCTTTCTCAGCCATATCGGGATCAATTTCGACTTGGCCTTCCATGGTGTGCAATGCGTACAGGATTTTCTCAAGTGTGATTTTTTTCATATATGGACAGGCATTGCATGGCTTGGCGAATTCCACCTCGGGCAATTCATCTGCGATATTCGCAGCCATCGAGCATTCGGTGATCAGCATCGCTTTTGCGGGTTTATTGTCATGCACCCACTTAATGATACCACTGGTGGAGCCTGTAAAATCGGCCTCTGCCACGACTTCGGGTGTACATTCAGGGTGCGCGATAATTTTAACTTCGGGATCATTTTCGCGGTAAGCGCGCAAATCATCAGCTTTGTAAAGCTCGTGCACGATGCAAGACCCCGGCCAAAAGACGACCTTTTTCTTAGACAGGTTCGCCACATTTTGCGCCAAGAATTGATCCGGCGTCATGATGACTGTATCGCTTTCCATCGCATCAACGATTTGCACAGCGTTCGAAGACGTACAACAAATGTCTGACGCGGCTTTCACTTCGGCGGTGGTGTTGACGTAAGACACCACTGGAGCGCCGGGGTATTTGGCGCGCATTTCTTCGACGCCCTCTGCCGTGATGCTTTCGGCCAAAGAACAACCAGCGTCCATGTCAGGCATCAAAACGATTTTATCGGGGCTGAGAATTTTGGATGTCTCAGCCATAAAATGTACACCAGCTTGGACGATCACATCGGCTTCAACTTCGGTGGCTCTGATTGCCAATTGCAAGCTATCCCCGACAAAATCAGACACGCCATGGAAGATTTCGGGCGTCATGTAGTTGTGACCCAAGATCACCGCATTGCGTTTGACCTTTAATTCATTGATTGCTTTGACATAGGGCGCATAAATGGCCCAATCCACTGGCGATACAACGCGGGACATTTTATCATAGATGTCTTGCATAGACGCCGCCAATTCTGGCGAGGGAGCAAGATCATAGTGATCAGCGAGAACAGTTTTAACCTTGGGCATATCGAGCACTGGGACAGTCTCCGTTGATGGCAGTTCGTCCTTAAATAAGGTGTTTTCAATCGGAAGCCCACTCTTAAAGGGCATTTTGTTCAAGAGTGTCACAAAGGCACTCAAGGGCATGACAAATACCGCCAAACGGCTACCCCCGCACGCAAGAAAATCCACGCTTTGTTTGCCCCTTTTTACTCGCATTTTTAAAGAGTTGGCGTATAAATGCCGCAAAAAGAGCGTGGTCACTTTGTGAATATTCCCATCCGCATCCCGCAAAAAACGCCTCAAACGACTTTGGCTTTGGCTATAGGCACAGCTGGCGGTGCCAGCTTTTGGGCGCTCAACCTGCCTTTGCCTTGGATGCTTGGGTCCATGTTGGCCTGTTTTTGTGCCGCTCTTGTCAAAGCCCCTGTGCACGCCCCCAGTGCGCTGCGACCCTATGTCATTCCTATCATTGGTGTGATGCTTGGGTCAGGATTTGACACTCAAACTTTTTCTCACTTGCTTGAATGGGCACTCTCGCTGGCTGGCTTAATTGCCTATATCGCCATTGCCGCTGCTGTGGTTGTGCCATTTTACATCAAAGTAGGGCGTCTTGATCCCGTGACCGCATTTTTTGCCGCGATGCCGGGTGGTCTGAATGAAATGACAGTGATCGGCGGAGAACTGGGCGGGGACGAAAAGCGGATCATCCTATCGCACGCAGCACGTATCGTCGTGTCTGTGTCTTTAATCGCTGTCTATTTCAGGTTGGTTTTGGGATATGACGTGTCGAACACAAGCTTGCCAAATGGTATTGATGCCACTCTTAGCCTCAAAAATGGCGCTATTTTACTGGGTTGTGCCGTCATGGGCGTCTTTATGGGGAATGCTTTAAAACTGCCTGCCGCCAACTTACTGGGGCCACTGATCCTATCGGCCGGCGCACATATGACTGGCCTCACACACTCGGCCCCGCCCCCTATTTTGGTGACGTTTTCGCAGGTCATTTTGGGCACCATGATGGGGTGCCGCTTTATGGGCGCCAAACCCCGACTGATCATTGAAACTCTCGCACTCAGTGCTGGCGCGACGACTGTGATGCTTGGCATCTCTTTGATTTTTGCCGTCACGCTGCACAGTCTTTTTGGTCAGACAACCGAACAAGTTCTACTGGCCTATGCACCAGGCGGATTGACTGAAATGTCGTTGGTCGCCATCGCGATGGATGCAGATGTTGCCTATATTGCACTGCACCATCTGGCACGCATCGTCATTTTGGTCGCCATTGCCCCCACTATTTTGGCACGGTTGGCGCAGTATTTAAAACACTGACGCCGCAGCCCTAGGCCAAAACGACAGCCATGCGGCGCAATGCCAATTCATATCCTTGCACTCCAAATCCAGCCATCACACCGTCAGCGCGCAGCGAGACATAGGAATGGTGGCGAAAGGATTCGCGCTTGTGCACGTTGGAAATATGCACTTCAAACACAGGGCCCTCAAACGCATTAAGCGCATCCAAAATAGCCACTGAAGTGTGCGTGTAAGCCCCGGGATTGATGATGATGCCCGCCGCCTGTTCGCGTGCTTCATGGATCATTTCAATGATGCCACCTTCGAAATTGGACTGTTTCAGTTCAATGGTCAGCCCCAAATCCGCCCCTAAGGCGGCACAGTTGGCAGCAACATCATCAAGCGTGTCATACCCATAAATCTCAGGCTGGCGTTTGCCTAAAAGATTCAAATTTGGTCCATTTATAATAAATACCTTTTGGGTCATGTAGCGCCTCATATTGTTTCAGGCCACAAGCGGCCCACGCCTTTATGGCGCGAGAGCAAGCTGTTCGGCAAGAGCGGTAATTTCAGTGTCAAAATGAGACCGCAAAGCAAGGCACGCGGCTTGCTCATTGCCCGACAAAACATTGGATGCAATTTTGGCATGCACACGCCAAGCGTTTAAATATGAGGTGGATGACGGCGCAAGCTGACGACGGTAGCGATCTTGCAAGTCGTGCAAGTTCATACAAAACGCAATCAACATCGGCATGTCGCAGCCACAAACCAAAGCCTGATGAAACTCAGTGTGTGCGATGGACCACTTTTCTTCAAAGTGCGGGATGGTTTCGTCGCGCGAAATGGAATGAAATTCGACCGCACATGATCTCACCTTTTCGATCCAATCAGATCCACCATGCGCCATAGATTCGCGCAAAGCAAAGATGTCGACCTCCCGGCGCAGTCGTCCGATTTCGTTAATTTCGCTAAGCGTGAGGGGCGCAATTGTTGAACCACGTTGATCTTGAGTTTTGACCAACCCATCCACAGCGAGACGTGTCACAGCTTCACGCAAAGGCGAAAGCGATACCCCATACTGATCGCGCAACCTATCCAAATTGACTTTCTGGCCCGGCTTTAGGTCACCACGTAAAATCGTAGCACGCAAACGCGCGGTCAGGTCACTCGCCCGTGTCGTTTTTCCACCAGGCGTGACTGAACAACGCCGGATGTATGCTTTGTAATTATCTAACATCAATACTCTATTTTACCCAACGACGTGGCATCACGCGCTCATTTTTTGCAGCGCTGTCGTCAGAGCCTTTCTAAATTTGGGTCCACCACGCCGCGCCAGAACTGCCTTGCAATAGCGTGCAATCATCCAAGGGCGTCCGTCTTTTTGCAGCCTGTCTAACATTTCACGCTGAAATCTTGGTTCTTCACGACGCGCTCTCAACATTTTGTAAAATGCTGGCTCAGTCAATGTTCCCGCAATGGATTGCTCAACAATTGGCTTTAAAATACCGAGTTTGATCCACATAGATGCAATTCGATGCCCAAAATACCGACAGCGCAACTTTACAACGTTGTCACCGCGAAATAACGCAGCATGCATTGCATCCAACGGTGCCAATGGATCGTAGAATACGAATACCTTTTCTGCCGTTTTTATCATGTCTGGTGCATATCCATAGGCGTTTGAAAAATCACGCCTCCACGCCTTATGATAGCGCGTTTCCCAACTGGCATCTGTCCGTGACAATGTAGCTTGGGGCGAAATAGCAACCACAATCGCCCCCGGACAAGCCGCCGAAAATGCCGCTGCAGCGTAGCCCCCCATTGAGGCACCGTAAAACACCACCCGCTCAAAACCATCGAAAAACCCGTCTGATTTCAGTCGATCAAAAAAGGCATAAACATCTTCGTCGCGATACCACGTCCAATCATGTGCCATCAGTCCAAGCATCGACCATCCGCGTTTAGTAACGAAATCATAGCCCCATGGCATCTTGTCTGCGCCACCTTCAAAAACGTGATCCAGATTTTCAAAGGTGACAATCAAAGTGCTGCCACGCTTGATATGCAGCGCTGTGTGTAGTTCACCAAGCTCTTGGTAAAAGCCTTCTGCCGCGCCAAGCGTGCGCATCGCATCGCGCCAGTCCGCCTTTTCACTCGTATCAGCGACATCCATCACGCGTCACTCTCAGCGCCAAACAAACTGGCCGCGTTTTCAGAGATCGTGTCGCGACACTGTTTGACGAATTGTTTCTCGACCAAAAAATCACGACACAACTTGTCCATCGACGCATCGCCTTTGAGCGCAGCAAGGCCAATTTTAGCTTGGAACTTAGGATCATCCACAGGTGATTTGGCATTGGGTTTTTTAGGCGCAATGGGCGCTTTGGCGGGATCAATACCGTGCTTTGCCAAAAGACCGTGCATAAAAGAGCCACGGCGTGGCACGTTGTTTTCTTTTTCTTCAAGACGTGGCTTCATCCGGCGGGCCCAAAAATGGACGCCACGGGTGTCATCTGTAAAGCGCTCTTCGACATTAAAGCGACTTTGAATCATGTGATTGCGGTCAGGAAAGCTCACGGGATAAAAGGCGGGTTCGGGCAGCGCGTGTTCAATTTCGCCAGTGGCAATCAAGAAATGCGTCACTGACGCAGGCCCTGTGAACCCCCAATTTTGCGCTGTGATGTGAACAGGACGCCCCGCGTCCCGCTCGGCCTCAAGTTCACGGATCTGCCAGTCTTTAAGCCAAGGCGCTATGGCGTATTCATCTTTGAAAAAATCAAGCAGCGCGTCTAATGTTTTGCTGTCACGCGGCAATCCCAAAACGGCATTGCACACAAGCCCCTCTTTTTCCCAACCATAAACATAAGGCGAGGTGTAATCAAAAGGACGATAGCAATACATATCCGCATCGACCCAAATCTTGTCCGTCTGCTTTAGCAAATTGAGCCGCCACATATCCGCATGGATCGCAGGGCTGCCAGTGCGCGCATGGCGCAACATCGGCTCACCGGGATAGATGTCTTCCGCATCAGCGGTCTGCACGCCCTCGGGCACATTTGGGATCGGTTCATAGGAATACAGCGTTGTGTGATGGCCCGCGTCTGCAAAGCTTTTAAGACACAATTGTTCAAGCCAACTAAGACGCCCGCCAATCCACAATGACGCAATTTCGGGAAGTTCTGACATAACCTGTATCCTCGGGCGCACACTGCCCTTTTACCTATCTTTACGTAAGCATATCACCATAAACCATGACTGCTTTAAGGGTAAATCTTAACCATACGGCCCCCATCCGTCCAGCACCCATGGCACCACTCAAACCGTGCAAAAATGTGCCGAAACCTTGACTTTAGCATGTTGATATGAAAGCAATTTAGGAAAGATTGTCAGACATAAAGTTTGAATAAAGCCGCGCATCGGTCGCAGGTAGGTCCGGGGTAATTGGTTTGAACACAGTTGGGATCACATGCATCCGCGACGAAGGGCCTTGGGTGCTCGATTGGATCGCACATCACTTGGCGGCTGGCTTTGACCACTTCTTGATCGCATCACACGACTGTACAGATGGCACAGATACGCTGTTGAATGCGCTCTCTGCTGCGGGGATTGTAACACATATCCCGTTCTCACCTGACAAAAGTGCCTCGGTGCAATGGCAGGCAATGAAACTATTGAGCCGACACAAGCATTACAAAACAGCTGATATTGCCTTGTTTTTTGATGTAGATGAATATCTCGTTCTGGATGGTTTGCAGATAAGTGATCTCGTGGGCGATGCTGACGCTGTGCCACTGCGTTGGCATCTGTTTGGCCACAGTGGGCACAGCACATGGGACGATAGCCCTGTTACGAAACGCTTCACCCATGCCGCGCCAGATGGCATTTCACTGCCACTCGCGCATTTTTTCAAAACCCTGCACAGACCATCCGCATTTCGCGAGTTGGGCATCCATCGCCCCAAAGGCAAAGATGCCACTTGGGTCAGTGCTTCGGGGCAACATTTACCCCCCGCATTCGCAGCGCAGCAATCGCGGATCAATCTATTTGGTGTCCCCCATCACGATGAGCGCGCATGGCTTAATCATTATTCCGTGCGTTCCATCGAAGAATTCATTTTGAAATCTGCGCGGGGTCTGCCTAACCACACGGAAAAACGGGTCAAGACAGGGTATTGGGCCGAACGAAATTTCAACACGGTCCAAGATTTGCGCATTCAACCGATGACTTCTGCAGCACAATCCGCGCGGCAAAGCCTTGATGCGTTTAACACCTTACATGAAGCCTGCGTGACACATCATCGTGCGGCTCTTACTGCGCTTAAAGCCAAAAAACCTGTGGTTGACTTGATTTGGCAGCTTGAACTTTTAGCAGGATCAACGCCGCCCACACGGTCTCAACTGAATGCCCATATCGGGCGGCTGAAACCCCTTGCCTCTGAGGATCAAAATGGCTGAACTCATCACGCGCCGCATCGAGGCGAAAACCTTTGGCAACATTACACTTTTAGATGCTGTCTATGCGCCAAGCGATACGGTCGATCTGTTTTTTGATCATACAAGCTTTCTAGCAAGCTCTATCGCAACAGACATTTTTGACGATGGAAAATTTCAAACCGTTGGCAATGCACCTTGGATCGTTGGTACGCCCAAATCAGCGGTGATCACCGCGACTTTGGCCGGACAAGACCGCCACATCACCCCGTGCCAGCCAGAACCCGATCTGATGGCAGGACGCAATGTGGCCTTGGCCACGCGCAATGGCGAAACGGCAGCTACAGTGCTTGAATGGCTCGCCTTTCACGTTCAACACCAACAGCTTACAGGCGCTGTGATTCTGAATCGCGCTGCGCCAAATACTGACCTCGACTTTTACACCGACCTAAACGATGGCTTAGCCGCAATGCAGGTGGATTTGACTGTCGTTGTGGTCGACGCAACAGTCCCATTGGGCAATCGTACATCCCCATCAGAAAGTCACCCTTTTGCGACCCCCGATGCGCCGGGGAAAGACCGCATGGCCATCCCAAATCCTGATCCATGGGGATCGCCGTTGGCGGATGTATTGATCTATGAAATTTTGCGCCGCCGATATTTAGAAAATGCACGCGGCGTGGCGAACATAGAGGTATACGACCTAATCCCGCGCACTGGTGACAAGACCGTGTTCGATCTGGCGCAAAGCACGCAAAATGGCGTTGTGCAACTGGCGGGCAGTCAATGCTACCCGTGGCGCGCGCGAGATTATGATGCTGTACGCTTTGCTGATCATATCTGCGTCCAGTTTGACGAAAAAAAGAAACGCGGGCGGTGGTGCGTGGCCCCAGCCGAACTGCCCGATGGCGCCGTGTTCCGGTTGATCCGTGTTGGTGGCGCTGAAGCCAAGGTGAGCTATCCGTTCTTTCGCTATATGGGCCTGCGCCATGTGGCTAAAACTGTATCAAAGATTGTCCCCAAAGCGTCTCTCATTGAGAATGCGCAACTGATTGAAATGTCCAACAAAGAATGGGGCTACAAGCCGATTTTCATGCCGACCGAAGACGTAATAAAACCACCGCGAGGTGATAATTCGGTGGCCATTGTGACCTGTATGAAAAACGAAGGTCCGTTCATTTTGGAATGGATCGCTTATCACCGCGCCATAGGGGTTGAGGGATTTTTAGTCTACACCAATGATTGCACCGACGGCACTGATACGCTTTTGGAATTGCTGCAACAAAAAGGCTATGTGCAGCACCGCAACAATGCGTTTCATGGTACGGGGCTAAAACCGCAACACCATGCGCTGCAACAGGCCGAAACCGAAGATATTTACACCAATTCCGATTGGGCGATCTCCATGGATGTCGATGAATTTATCGATATTAAAACGGGCAACGGAACCATGACAGCGCTGTTTGATGCCCTGCCTGATGCCAATTTGATTTCGTGCACGTGGCGGTTGTTTGGCAACAATGACATGCATGAATATGCAGACAAATTTCTGCTGGATCAATTTACCAATTGCGCGCCTGAGTTTGCCAACAAACCGCACCAAGCGTGGGGATTCAAAACTCTCTTCAAAAACATCGGTCTGTTCAAAAAGTTGGGCGTGCATCGCCCCAAAGGGTTGAAGCCACAAATCTGGGACAAAATTCGCTGGTACAATGGGTCAGGCAAACCAATGCCGCGCGAAGAATACCGCAACGCATGGCGATCTAACGCAGAGACATACGGTTATGATTTGGTCCAGCTCAACCACTATGCCGTGCGCTCTGCCGAAAGTTTTCTGGTCAAACGGGATCGCGGGCGTGTGAACCATGTCGATCGCGATCAGGGCTTGGCGTATTGGTTCCGCATGAACAACAATTACGTCGAAGAACGCTCAATCCAGCGTATGATCCCCAAGCTGCAAATCGAATACGATAAGATGTTGTCTGACCCAGATATCGCTGCCCAACATGCGGCCTGTGTCACAGCACATCGCGAGAAAATTGACGCTCTGCGTACCACGGAAAACTATTCTAAGTTTTACGGCGAACTCACAGGGGCGCGCATGGAAAAGCTAGCACGGATGCATCATCACTTTGGCGCGAATGTCTTTTTGATGGGGCCAGGGTCTGTACCTGACACGATAATCGAAGCAGATCACGATGAAAAATTCTTCTTCACTGTTGAGCGCGGGGAAACTGCGCACTAAAATAGGCGTGACACATGTCACTCATCACAGGTACCAAAGTTAGGTCGTATTATGCGGATATCTCTTCACATCGGCGCACATTACACACGCACGCCACGCCTTATTGGTACACTGAAATCAAATGCACGCGCCTTTGGACGGTTGAAGATTTTATCTCCAGATCCAGATAATTACCGCCCAGTTCTGACTGCAGCATTGAAGCGTCTTGATGGTTTGCCACCGATCCGTGAGGAAGAAGACGCCATTTTGGCCGAAATTCTGCAAGACAACACCGCAACCCAACATCTGATTATGGTCAATGAAAATTGGGCGGGCGGGCGCAACATGATGTTTCAAGGCGGACAGCTTTATACGGACATTGGCCCTACGGTGTCACGCATTGTCGAATTGTTTTCACAGCATGATGTGCAGATCTCAATGGCAATTAGAAATCCTGCATTTTTGATAAGCTCGGCCCTGACATCCTCAGCATCCCCACTGTCATTGAAATGGTTTTTAGACGCAAACGACCCGATGAATTTATCATGGGTGAGCCCCGTAAATGATCTACAAAAAGCGATGCCCAACGTGCCTATCACCATGTGGTGCGAAGAAGACACGCCGCTCATTTGGCCTCGTATTATACGTCAAATCGCAGGCATGGCCGAAGACGCCCCCATTCGCAGTACCTTGGCCGCAGTGGCCGAGGCGCTTCAACCCGAAGGGACAACGCGGCTCAGAGCCTTTTTGCGCAATCATTCTTTGTCCACGCCGCAACAGCATGAACGAGCTGTGCTGGCATTTTTAGACAAATATGCGAATGAAACCATCACAAACACAACCTGCGACGTGCCCGGATGGACGGCGCAAACCGTGCATGATATGTCTTTGAATTATGAAGATGACATTGCTGAGCTTTCGCAGCGCGAAGGAGTGAATTTCATTCTTCCCGTGACCCAAGACGCCCAGTAATCTGAGGCCTTGGATCGTCAGAAAAAAAGCCAGAAAGCCGACTTTTTCCCAAAGAAAACCACAGCCACTAGATGCTAAAGTGCGCCTTTTGTTGCCGCGCGGATCGCTGCAATGTTGTCCCCATATGGGGCAGGATTGCGCACTGACCCACCTTTAAACACGGCAGATCCAGCGACCAAAACATCAGCCCCTGCAGCGGTCACAAGTGGCGCTGTGGTTGGATCAACGCCACCATCAATTTCGATATGAATCGGGCGATCCCCAATCATACTGCGCAATGTACGAACTTTTTCGATCTGTGACTGAATGAATTTCTGCCCACCAAATCCAGGGTTTACAGTCATAATACACACCAGATCGACCATATCTAAAAGAGAGCCAATGCCTTCAACCGGCGTACCGGGGTTGAGCGCGAGCCCTGCTTTGGCACCAGCCCCCCGAATGGCTTGCAGTGTACGGTGAATGTGCGGGCCAGCTTCCAAATGCGCTGTGATGAAATCAGCGCCGGCCTCGGCAAAGGCATCGATATACGGATCGACAGGAGCGATCATCAAATGCACATCCATGATCGTTTTAATATGCGGGCGTATCGCTTTGCACATGTCCGGCCCAAAGGTGATATTTGGCACAAAGTGACCATCCATCACATCAACATGAATCCAGTCCGCGCCTTGGGCTTCGACGGCTTCGATCTCTTGACCGAAATTTGCGAAATCGGCAGCCAAGATAGATGGCGCAATCTTGATGGATCGATCAAAAGAAGATGGATTTGACATGATGTCCTCTTTGGTTTTGGTGTGCTGTTCGGGCTGTATTGGGTTCGACACTGGCTGTCATGCGGTACGTCTCAGCGCTATTTCCGCAGATTGGAAAACCATCCTTTGACACCGCGGGCTTTGCTGCGCGCGCTATCGGCAAAGGCGTCGGCCTTGTCATCCACCGCATCCCATGCCTCGCCAGCATCTTCGACCAGTGGATCAATAGTGCGTTCGCGAAATTGCACCCACATGCGCCAGATCAACAAAAGTACGATGGCGAAAAAGGTCAAGATGATGATGTTTACCCATGGCACGACTTTGGCGTCAGCGCCGGACACAGGCTTGATCGCGATGGCATTGGGGAAAATCGACAACACCTCGTTGCGCCATCCGTAATGAGTGATCGAATACCATTCTGGATTGGCTTTGTTAGAAACCGCGTCAGACGCTTCTGTGTACAAGCTTGAGGTGTCGAACTTGAAATAAGGCGGCCAGCCCCAGCCTGTGTCCTCGTTGCGGTATTCCATGGTTTTGCCGTTGGTTTTCACAGTTTGGATAAACTGCACATCACGCGTGGGTTCACCGGATGACCAAAACATAGCCCTATTGCTGGCAATAATAGTGCGTTCTGTATTGGTGCCAACCACGCGCACGATATCATGCTGCGGCAATGTATAGTGAACAAAACTGCCCACTATAAGCACGATCAAAGCGATCAAGGTCCATTTCACATAGCGCATCTTTTGCAGCCTCACATAAAGTTCATCATATAGAAAACCACGCAAAACGTGATCAACGGCAAGATATAAACCCCAAGTAACAGTTTGGGGCGAATGGACTGGGCATAGTCCTTCATGCCCTGCTCTACATAATCATCGCGTATGCCATTTGAACCCATCTCTTCCCATTCTTTTTCCAACCGCTCGCGGGTCAATGAACGCACATAAACGCTCAACAGCCCGTACAAAACAGTCAGGCCGACTAAGCCTATTAGAAAGAATTTTAGAAACCCAAGCATTGTGGCCCACACCGTGATGCGCTGGCGTAAAGCCAGCTTTTGCCATAGGATATCCGTTCAGACATCAAAGCACGAGGGGCTAGTACAATTATTCTACCTGCGTGTCATTTCGCCCGTGCTGGCCGATAAAACCCCTTTGCCGCATTTCAAACCCGCCATTTCACACCCTATTGCAGGAACGCTTTGCGCATGACCTCTGCCAATCGCGCAATACCTAAGTCGATCTTTGCCTCGTCAGACATAGAAAAGTTCAAGCGTATCGTGTTTGTCGTCGCCCCATCTGCATAAAACGCAGAGCCCGGCACAAAGGCCACCCGCGCGTCCAACGCTTTTTCCAGCAGATCACGCCCATCGACTGATTTAGGCAAAGTCACCCAAACGAACATGCCCCCTTGGGGTTTTGTCCATGTCACGCCATCAGGCATGTGTTTGTCCAAAGCCGCGAGCATGGCCGCAAGTCGCGCACCATAAACGCCCCGAAGGGTTTCAACATGAGACGCGAATACAGAGCGTGCCACATGATTGACCGCAATCTGATTGATCGTCGCGGTTTGCAAGTCGGCAGCTTGTTTCAGCAAGACCATCTGAGCAATCACAGGTTTCGCCGCAACAACCCAGCCCACCCGCAAACCGGGCGCCAAAGTTTTGGAAAACGAACCACAATAGATCGTGCGGCACGCCTCAAGAGTGCCTTTTTGCGCAAATTCTAATGCAAGAAGTGAGGGCACATCATCGCCAGCATAGCGCAAAGCCTGATATGCGCCGTCTTCAATCACAGCACAATCCAAAGCATCTGCCTGCGCCAAAACCGCCAAACGTTCAGTGCGGCTTAAAGTTTTCCCTGTGGGATTGGCAAAATCAGGTGACAGATATGAAAACTTCACACATCCACCTGCGGCACGCGCCGCATTTTGAATTTCATCAGGCGTTCGATTTTCACCAGCGTTCAACCGATCAAAGCGCGGCTCATAGGCGTTGAATGCCCCCAAAGCGCCTAAATATGTCGGCCACTCGACCAACGCGGTGTCGTCTTTATCAAGATAGAGTTTCCCCAAGTAATCAAGCGCTTGCTGTGACCCTGCCGTAATGATGATGTTATCTATATCGCAGGTCACACCCAGCGTTTGCATATAGTCTGCAATCCATGTGCGCAGCGGACCGTAACCCTCTGACGCCGCATATTGCAGCGATGTCCCCGCTGATGTCTCATCCAGCGCAAGGCTCATCGCTTTGGCAAAGGCATCGCGTGGGAAATGCGCAGGATCGGGAATACCGCCCGCAAAAGAAATGATATCAGGCTGATCCAATAGCTTAAGAAGCTCTCGGATTTCCGATGCTTTCATTGCTTTGGTGCGTTGTGCAAAAAGATCACTATGGGCCATGTGCCTCTCCCTTGAATTGGGACAGGAGTGCATCATTTACACTTTTATGTCAACTATGCTGACATAATTTTCAATTCACAAATCTGAAACAAAAACTTTGCGCTCCTGTTAACATTTAAGCGCACACCCCACCCATATTTTGGACAAGGGGATCCTCAAATGAAATCGAATTTGCTATTTGCAGCCTCCAGCCTCGCGCTCATCGCAGGCGCGGCGCAGGCTGACATGACATTCAACCGCATCGCATCCTTCGAAACCGTGACCAACATGGCCGCTGGCGAAGACACGGCGCGCGAGACATCCGCAGAAATCATCGCAGCGTCAGCTGACGGCATGACGTTGATCTACACGGATAGCCCTTTGAAATCTGTCGGCCTTGTGGACATTACAGATGCCAAAAACCCACAGCCTTTGGGGAATATCGCTTTGGATGGTGAACCGACCTCAGTTGCGGTTGCTGGGCACTTGGCTTTTATCGGCGTGAACACATCCGCAGATTACATCAACACCTCTGGTGATCTGGTCGTAATTGATATGAACACCAAATCCATTGTTTCCAGCTGCCCCCTTGGTGGCCAGCCTGACAGTATTGCGATTGCCAAAGACGGGTCGTTCTTGTCCGTTGCCATCGAAAACGAGCGTGACGAAGACTTGGGCGATGGCCGCACAGGTCAGATGCCAGCAGGCTTTCTTGTGATGGTTTCCGTCACAGACGGCGCGCTAGATTGTGCCACGACCAAAACCGTCGATGTGACAGGTTTGGCCGAAATCTCTCCTGAAGATCCAGAACCCGAATTCGTCGATATCAACGAAAACGGCGAAACGGTTATGACTATGCAGGAAAATAACCACATCGTCATCGTGTCCAAAAACGGCGAGATTTTGAATGATTTCTCTGCGGGTACCGTAGACTTGACCGAAATCGATACCATTGATGAACGTGCGGCCCTGACATTTACAGGCAGTCAAACAGATCGCAAACGCGAACCTGATGCGGTCAAATGGATTGATGCAGATCACTTTGCCATCGCCAACGAAGGCGACATGGACGGCGGCTCACGCGGCTGGACGATCATGAACAAAGATGGGTCCGTCACATATGAAGCGGGCAACACATTTGAACATGCTGTGATCCAAGCAGGTCACTACCCTGACAAACGTTCCGATGCCAAAGGCGCAGAGCCAGAATCAATCGAAACGGGCGTCTTTGACGGCATACCTTATGTGTTTGTTGGCGCAGAACGGGCATCACTTGTGGGTGTCTACAACGTGTCCAATCCAGCTGCGCCAGTGCTGGAACAGGTCCTGCCTTCAGGTATCGCGCCAGAAGGCTTTGTTGCGTTGCCTGCTCGCAATCTGCTGGTGTCAGCCAACGAAGCTGATTTGATCGAAGACGGCGGCGTGCGTGCCCATGTCATGGTGTTTGAACGCAGCGATGCGCCAGCACAATACCCAACACTAACCTCTGCGGGTGCAGATGAATTGATCGGCTGGGGTGCAATTTCCGGCATGGTTGGCGATGCTGACGTGGCCGGAAAACTCTACGCCGTGAACGACAGCTTTTATGGTTACCAACCAACGATCTTTACCATCGATGCGACGCAAACTCCTGCGAAAATCACCGATGCTTTGCGCGTCACACGTGGCGGTCACATTGCCCAAAAGCTGGACATGGAAGGCATCACGCTTGACGGAAAAGGCGGATTTTGGATTGCTTCCGAAGGTCGCACAGACCGTGTGATCCCACACGCGCTGTACAACGTGAACGCCAAAGGCGAGATCGAAACAGAGATCGCTTTGCCTGCAGAATTGCTTGCCGTTGAAAAACGTTTTGGGTTTGAAGGTATCACTAAAGTTGGCGACACGCTTTGGATGCCCGTTCAACGCGAATGGAAAGATGATCCGAAGAACACAGTGAAACTTGTATCTTACAACATCGAAACCCAAGAATGGGGTGCCGTGCGCTATGAAAAAGCCGAGCCAGAAAACGGTTGGGTTGGATTGTCTGAAATCGTTGCATCAGGTGATTATTTCTATGTCGTAGAGCGCGACAACCAAATCGGATCAAATGCGATCATCAAAAAAATATACCGTATCCCAGCGGCAGATATGGTGCCTGCACCTCTTGGTGGTGATCTGCCTGTTGTGTCCAAAGAAGAGGTCCGTGACTTGGTTCCCGACCTCAAATCTTTCGGCGGGTATGTTGTTGATAAAGTCGAAGGCCTTGCTATCGATGCTGCAGGTGAAATGTTCGTATCCACCGACAATGACGGCGTAGATGACAGCTCTGGCGAGACATTCTTTTGGTCCATCGGCAAGATGTAATCTGGCTTTTACAGCCCTTAAAACAAAAAACGCCCGGAGAATTCTCCGGGCGTTTTTCATTCAAAATGGGTCAGATTTTTTAGACATCGATCGTTTCGATGGCCTGCGTTTCAACCGCTTTTTTAGAGGCAATTTCAATCCGTCGTGGTTTCAGCGCCTCAGGCACTTCGCGCAGTAAATCGACATGCAGCATACCGTTTTCATGGCTTGCCTCAGTCACCTTTACATGATCGGCAAGATGGAAACGACGCTCAAACGCGCGTGTTGCGATCCCGCGATGCAAATAGGTTTTGTCTGTTTCACTGCCGTCATCATTGGGCTTGCGCGCAGCAATGATCAACGCATTCTCACGCTGTTCAATCACGATATCATCGGTTGAAAACCCCGCGACAGCCAGCGAAATACGCCAAGCATCTTCGTCGGTTTTCTCGATATTAAAAGGGGGATAGCTGGGTTGGCTGACATCTTGCCGTATCACCCGATCCATCAGATCAGTGATTTGGTCAAAGCCAACAGTGGCACGGTGTAGTGGTGTAAGGTCAAAATTTCGCATGGGTATCCTCCAGTGAGCGATCCAAATCTATGCCTTCCCATCGGGGACAGGCGGGTGTCGAACCTGCTTAGCAGCGCCCGACACATTAGATTTGGGGATGGAGGATTACGCTTTCAAGTGTCTAGTCTGCGATTGTCCCAACCACACTTTGCACATCATTCAAGTCTTCAAAAACGGAATCTACCTCAACCTTTTTGAAAAATTTGCGTCCATTTTTGGCCATCGCCAACAATTGATCGAGCGGTCCATCAAGCGATGTGCCCACAGATACTTTTTGGCCACGGAAATTTGCTTTTGCCGAAATCACCGATACAATTTTAGGACGTCCACTGGTCATTGAAAAAATAGGGGCACCAGAAGATCCATAATCAACATCACAAGACGTCACCAAAACACCGCCTTGGCGCGCCAAAACATGGCATATTTCTTGCAGTGACGGGCTATTGGCACGATCATGAGCATAAGACACCACACCAACGGCTTGCCCCTTTTCAGGGCGATGTGAAGTAGGGAATGGCAAAACCGTTCCGTCTTTGACAGGCCTATCGAGCTCGATCAAAGCAATGTCATTTGTCAGCCGATCATGGCGGTTTCCATTGTCCAAAACGAAATCTGGATGCACAAAATAACGTGACACGTTGCGGTAAGCTTGGGCATGCCCATCACGCCATCCCGCACGAAATTGAATCGCATCCGTTTTGTGACGTTTCTTGGTGTCGATGTCATATAAACAATGTGCCGCTGTCAAAACCAGTGAAGGCGAAATCAAAGAACCGGTGCAAAAGCTCCGACCTCCAAAATCCAAACGACCAACCGCTTCCCACCCGCGGCTGTCGTCCCCTGTCCTAAATGTCTTAAGCTGGCTATCCGCGTGAACCTGACCAGCGAAGCAAGTCAAGAAAAGGATGGTCAGTAGATGTTTCATATACGTCCCCAAGTCCGTGTCTAGATTGATGATTAATGACACATCAAGGCACTATTATGTCAGATTCGTGCACAATTTGGACGGCTTTTTTCCCCCCGTTGCCCAATCCAGCAGTTCAACAGTATGGACAATCGGAAGTTGAGTACCCGATCCTATCTGCATGATGCAGCCAATATTACCTGCAGCCACCACATCTGGTGTTTTTGCTTCTAAGGATTGAACTTTACGCTGTTTCAGTTTTCGCGAAATTTCAGGCTGTAAAAGATTGTATGTGCCCGCAGATCCGCAACACAAATGACTGTCACGCGGTTCAACCACGGTGAAACCAACGCGCTTAAGCAGAGTCTTTGGGTCGGATTTAATCTGTTGCCCATGTTGCAGCGAACAAGCTGCATGGTAGGCCACGGTTAAATCTTGGGTCCCCTGCGCCAAATCCAGTTGCATCAATACTTCTGAAACGTCTTTTGCGAGCCCCGCAATTTTGCGAGCGTCCTGCGCCAAATCGGTATCGCGCATCATATGTCCATAGTCTTTCAGCGTCGTGCCGCACCCTGATGTGTTGATCACAATGGCATCCAACCCGTCCACGTTGACCTCAGCCATCCAAGCCCGAATATTATTGGCCGCCGATGCATGGGCTTCAGCCTCGCGACCCATATGATGCGTGAGCGCGCCACAGCAACCAGCACCTTTGGCGACAACAACCTCGCACCCATGGCGCACGAGCAAGCGAATGGTTGCATCGTTGATATTCGTATCAAGCGCTTTTTGTGCACAACCTGTCATCAAAGCAACCCGCATTTTGCGCGTCCCTTGGGCTTTAAACACTTGCGGATCATCGTTGCGAGACACTGGCGGAATGGTTTTTGGGGCCATGTCCAACATTGCACGCAAACGTGGATCGGGAATCAAATGACGAAAAGGCCGTCCTATTTTGGCACCGAGCAATGCCAGTCGAAACCGCCCAGGATACGGCAAGATTTTGGCCAGCGTCCAGCGCAACAACCGATCCATCAACGGGCGTTTATAGGTTTTTTCCACATGAGCACGCGCGTGATCAATCAGGTGCATATAGTGAACCCCCGAAGGGCAAGTCGTCATACACGACAGGCAAGACATGCAACGATCAATGTGTTTGACCGTTTTCTCATCCGCTGGACGATCATTTTCCAGCATGTCTTTGATCAGATAAATCCGACCACGTGGGCTGTCTAATTCATCGCCCAAAACCGCATAGGTCGGACAAGTTGCAGTACAAAACCCGCAATGTACACAAGCGCGCAAGATTTCATTTGATCGCGCTGTCGCCGAATCTTTGAGCTGTAAGTCGGTGAAATTGGTTTGCATCAGCTCATCATCCCGCGATTGAATTTTTGCATTGGATCGAATTTTTCCCGCAACCCAGCGCTTATTTTTGCCACCAGCGCATTCTCGGGATGAAATACGCCCAGCGCCTGTTTCGTCGCATCACTGGCCCGTACAAGCGTGGCATGTCCTGCGGTCATTTGTGCCCGCACATCTGTGTTCGGCTGGGTCAAAAGCCACAATCGCCCGCCCCCCCAATCATAAATAACATCAAGGGGCTGCACGGCCTCAACCAGTTTGGGAGCATCCGATGGCTTGACTGAGACGCGCCACACATCCCCCGTCATGGCGTGGAAACGATCGACATCCCGAATGGCACGCCAGATATCAGCGTTGGCAGTTTGATCCCATTCGACGGTGCTATGACCAAACCGTTCAAGCGCGTTTTGCAGCGCTTCAATGCGATAGCTGACAGAGCTTTCAAAACCTTCAATACGGATCAACGTGCGTGCAAATGCCCCGTGCCTGTCAGCGCGCACATGGGCAGCCCCCGTCACACTGAACGGCGTGCCCAACGCTGCAGACATTGCGGTAACGGCATCGACTTCATTCAAGTTTTCAATCGTCAAAGTGGCTGTCATTTCGGGAATAGGTTGGGTTTTCAAACTCACTTCGGTGATCAACCCAAGCGTGCCATGGCTGCCTGCCATAAGCTTGACCAAATCAAGCCCTGTGACGTTTTTCATCACTCGCCCACCATTTTTAATCAGGCGTCCCAGCCCATCAACATAAGCCACACCAAGACAAAAATCGCGGCAAGCACCAACCGCGACACGGCGTGGACCTGAGGCATTTGTAGCGACCATACCGCCAATTGTACCGGCGTTATTGCCAACCTTGGATTGCCCAAGCAAGCCTTGCATATGAGGTGGCTCAAACGCCAAACACTGACCTTGGTCACGCAAAAGAGTTTCAATTGTATCGCGCGGCGTGCCCGCAGAGACAGTCAGCGTCAGCGCGCTGGGATCAAAGTCCCACAACGCATCTGGGGCATTCAACTCTTGCCCTGCGGCCAGGCCAATTTGACTAGACCCATGCCCACGCGGAACAACGATGTTTCCTGCGCGGATCTGCGCGGCAAGATGGTCTTGCTGCTGAGCAAACGTAGTATTTGAAACAGCAAGAATACTCATAGCTGCCCCCTCCGGCTCGCAGACGTGGCAAGCGGGAATACTTTAGCTGGGTTCAAAATCCATGCGGGGTCGAACACATCTTTGACGTTCATCTGTGCCTCTAAATCATCCAGCGTATACTGGTGTGTCATCAGGTCACGTTTTTCAATGCCCACACCATGTTCCCCCGTCAAACACCCCCCGACATCGACACACAGCCGCAAAATATCAGCGCCCAGCGCTTCGCATTTTTCAAGGTCGCCCTCTTTGTTGGCGTTGTACAAAATCAACGGATGCATGTTGCCGTCACCTGCATGAAACACGTTGCCCACACGCAATCCATATTCACTTGCTAAGGCTGCAATGCGTTTAAGCACATACGGTAATTCACCCACAGGAATCGTGCCATCTAGGCACATATAATCGCCAAGTTGCCCCATCGCGCCAAAGGCAGATTTGCGCCCAAGCCAAATGCGCGCGCTTTCCTCGGCACTTGTGCTTTCGCGGATTTCAACAGGATTATGTTGTTTCGCAATTTTGACAATGCGAGCCAATTGGTCGTCAATTTCGGCTTCAGACCCTTCGACTTCGATGATCAGCAAAGCTTCGCAATCGGGATATCCGGCTTTGGCGAAATCTTCTGTTGCGCGAATACAGGGACGATCCATAAATTCAATCGCCACGGGAATAAGTCCCGATTTGATGATGTCAGACACGCAAGTCCCTGCAACCTCGTTGCTGTCAAACCCGATCAACACAGGTCGCGCACCTTCAGGTTTGGGCAAAATCCGCAAAGTGGCTTCTGTCACAAGACCAAGCTGCCCCTCAGACCCGCAAATCACCCCAAGTAAATCTAGTCCGCTAGCATCCATATGCGCGCCCCCGATCTCGACAATCTCTCCATCAGGCAGCACCATGGTAACACCCAAAAGATTGTTGGTCGTCACGCCGTATTTCAAACAATGTGCACCGCCTGAATTCATCGCGATGTTGCCAGCAATAGCACAAGCCAATTGGCTTGACGGGTCTGGCGCATAGAAAAATCCATCGCCTTCAACTTCGCCTGTCACGGCCAGATTGGTGATACCAGTTTGAACTTTGATCGTGCGGTTTGGGTAGTCGACCTCTAAAACATCGCGCATCCGTGCCACGCCCAAAATCACAGAATCTGCTGTGGGCAAAGACCCGCCAGCAAGCGACGTGCCTGCCCCGCGCGGCACAACTGGCACGCCCATCTCATGGCAAATGCGCAAAACCTGCGCCACCTCTTGGGTGCTGCTGGGCAAAACCGCAACCAAGGGTGGGCAACGATAGGCCGCAAGTGCGTCACACTCATAGGCTTTCACTTCTTCAGGCGCATCGATAACGCCTTGTGCCCCTATGGCCGCCCGCAGTTTGGCCACCAGTGCAGGCTTGCGCGAGACAATGGCAGCATTTGGGATAGGCATTTCCATGAGGCGACTCCGTGTTACATATTATTGGTAAGTTTTTATAACCAATTTTTTCGTATGACAAGTTAAACACAACGCGTATATCCAAACCTATGGAATTACTGAATCAATTGCGCTTTTTCACCTCACTTGATGCGATCGCTGTAAGCTACTTACTGCTCTCGTGGATGGTTCTTGGATATATTATCGAAAGCCCGCCAAAGTCGCGTGTGTCTACATCTGTGATCATGGCAGATTATCGGCGTAAATGGATGGTTCAAATGATCACGCGCCAACCGCGCATTTTTGATGCCGCAGTGCTGGACACCCTGCGCCAAGGCACCGCCTTTTTCGGATCGGCCTGTTTGATTGCGATTGGTGGTGGGCTTGCTGCAATATCAAATACCGAACGCTTGCGTGGCGTCGCACAAGACCTGACCATAGATGTCCCTGAAATCATTTGGGAAATGAAAATTTTGCTGGCACTTATTCTCATTACGAGCGCGTTTTTGAAATTCATCTGGGCAAATCGTTTGTTTGGCTATTGCGGCGTAGTAATGGCATCGGTGCCCAATGAAATTGACGCAGCTGAAACTTTACCACGTGCAAAAAAGGCAGGCGAACTGAATATCGCAGCGGCCCGCGCCTTTAATCGGGGATTGCGCGGCATCTATTTTGCTTTAGGCGCACTTGGTTGGTTTCTAGGGCCAATTGGCCTGTTGATCACCACAACGATGACAGTGTTTATTTTGGTGCGGCGCGAATTTGCATCAGCATCACGTGAAGTGCTTTTACAAGACGAAACCTGACACGCTTTCTTGTTCACTTGCGCCCTTCACGCAGCCACATAAAGATGATCCAGCCAGACAGCACCAACAACCATACCCAAGCAGGCACAAGTGGCAGTTTGGATGTGGACACTGTCGTATAAGCCGCGCGTGGCGTAATACCGATCCAGCCACGCCCTGCAGCTGCGCGCCCTTCAGATACACGGCGCAAATCAGGCAACCCCGAGGCAATTTCAATCACCCCACCACGCGTTTGGCCAATGGCCTCGGCCATCAAAGCAGGCGTTGCGATAGTTTGTTCAAATTCACGCGGCGCAGCAGGACCAAAAACCACAACAGCTGTTTTGTCATCTTGACGCAAACGATACAGCCCCATCTGTGTGCCAACCACCTGTGCCTCAAAAATTCCGGGCGCAGTTTGCTGCATATCGGCTGTGGTCTCGCTTCCATCAGGTGCCACGACGGTCACAGCACGCGGATCATTGCTAAGACTGCGACGAACCACGTTGATCTTAACGCCATTGGCCGTTGCCAATAAAGCCTCTTCCTCAAGTTCTGGCTCTTTCATCATCCAATGAGCCAACCGCCGTAAAAGTTCTAATTGCGGGCCGCCTCCTTCGACGCCACGGGTCCACAACCATGCGTGATCTGATCCAAGCACGGCCACACGACCCTTGCCCACACGATCCAAAACCAAAAGCGGGCGTCCCTCTACGCCTGTCATAATAACCTTGCCAAAGGTGGCGACAGGATCAAGGTCGACATGACGGAACCAACGCCCCCAATTGGGCACCGCGCCGTCTGTTACTCCGCCCAAACCTTGGGTCACGGGGTGCCGATGGCCTAGCTGTGAAATCTGCGGCGTGAAGCCTTGCTCAAACACACGCCCCGAGGGACGCGTCGGGATAACCCGCGACAAAGCAGACCTGTTCAAACTGTTTGCTGAGGCAAAATCAGGCCCCGCAGAAAACAAAACCGCGCCGCCTTTTTCGACATACCGCACAATGTTTTCAAGGTAACTGGCGTACAAAATACCACGCAACTTATAGCGATCAAAAATGATCAAATCAAAGTCGTCGATCTTATCCATAAACAACTGCTGCGTCGGAAAAGGGATCAAGGACAGTTCCGTCACCGGTACGCCGTCTTGCTTTTCTGGCGGGCGTAAAATTGTGAAGTGCACAAGATCAACCGAAGTGTCAGATTTCAACAGGTTGCGCCATGTGCGTTCGCCATTATGCGGCTCGCCGGACACAAGCAAAACCCGTAACCGATCACGCACACCGTTGATTTGGACCACGGCAGAGTTATTGCGCTCAGTCAGCTCGCCATCCGTCAGCGGCACCGAAAATTGCAGCGTATTCATCCCACCATGCGGCAGCTTAAGCGGCACCTGCACCGCGCGACCAACAGGCATTTCCAAAACAATATCATCGCCACCATCAATGGACACGATCAAAGGCGACATTGCTGGCAAGCCTGTAGGCACGCGGCCCTGATCTTCGATTTTCAAAGTGAGCGTGATCTCTTCGTCTAAGATCGCAAAAGCAGGTGCATTTTCGACAATCAGACGACGATCCCAATCAATGGGCTGCCCCGTCAGCAAAAGATGCAATGGCGCTGGCAGATCGATATCAAGCCCCGCATCATGCACCTGCCCGTCGGACACAACAATCACGCCAGCCAAGCGGCCTCGTGGCTCATCGGCTAAGACTGCCGCAATCCGCGTCATCATCAAAGAACCGCGATTGTCGGTGCCATCCGTTAGCGATACGATACGCAAAACGGTGTTTGACATCCGCGCGACTTGGGCCGTAATTCGCGCCTGCGCAGCATCTGTTTGAGCAACTCTATCAGACAATGTTTGCGACGCTGTTTCATCAATGACCAACACGACAATATCGGTCAAAGACGTGCGTTCTTCGCGTAAGATAGCAGGGTTGGCCAAGGCTGCCAAAAGTCCCATAGCTGCAAGCAAGCGTAGCGGCCAACCTGTGAAGCCACGCCAAGCGGCAAAGGCCAAAACGAAAAAAATCCCAAGTGCAAACACAGCCAAAATCGGCCATGGCACAAAGGGGCTAAAGGTAAGGTCGGCCATCATTCCCCTAGCCTTTCCAACAATGCAGGCACGTGAATCTGATCCGATTTATAGCTGCCGGTCAGCACATAGAGGATCAAATTGATCCCAAACCGATATGCCATCTCGCGTTGGCGTTCTCCTGCATAGCCAGCCCCCACTGGGCGCACGGCGCGACCATCATCAGCCACAGCCCAAGCCGAAGCCCAGTCATTCGCACCGATGATCACAGGGCTGACATTATCATTGAGCGAGCGAAACGGCATGCCTTCAATAAATTCGGTTTCAGTGGCGGATTTTTGCACCCACAAATCAGCGCCGACATAGCGGCCAGGGAACTCTTGCAACAAATAAAAAGAACGGGTGAGTACGTGGTCTTGCGGCACAGGTTCCAAGGGCGGGACATCCAATTGCGCGGCAATGGAGCGCAATTTACTGCCCATAGGCGTCACCCGCCCAAACCCTGAAATATCTCCGTCGCGCGTGTCAAAAAAGATCGTCCCGCCCGTGCGCATATAAGCATTAAGCTTGTCATAGGTTTGCGCGGAAAGGGCCGTTTGACCCTGTGTGATTGGCCAATAAATAAGAGGAAACACACCAAGCGGGTCTGTTGCCAAATCCACACCGATCGGGGCTGCAGGTTCAACAGAGGTCCGCGCAGCAAGGGCTTGGGACACACCCAAAAGACCTTGGCGCGACGTCGTATCAACTGCATCATCCCCTGTCACAACATAGGCCAACGTCAATTCAGAACTGGCGGTCTGCAAAAACGCATCGGACACCTGTTGGGCATGGATGGGATGCGGTGCCATAATCAGCGGCAGACAGACTGTACCCGCAAAAATCGCAGCACGTCCCATGCCTATCATGCGCCCAGTCAGAGCCAAAGTAGCGAGCATATCAACCGCCAACGCAAAGAGCGCCGCAATCAATAGAAACGGTTTTAAAGATGTTTCAGATGTCACTTCGGACGTCAGAATGGTCACTGATTGCGGCCACTGTGCAGGCAGAAAAATATCGCCTTTTTGAATGACATTCAACGCAAAGGTTCGCAAAGGGGATTGGTAAAGTCCTGCGGGTGTGCGGGATGAGGTCCGCGCGGTTGAAAACACTTCGCCCGACACCGAAGGTTTCAAGCCTGCATCATAAAGGTTCCCGAACCCATCCAATAAGCGGATCGGGGACAAAACCTGCCCCGTCAATTCTTCCGTCTCAGATGACGTGATGTTGGACGCCTGTGTCAAACGCTGCAACATGGACAAGAACAACCCAGATAATGGCAAGGTCGACCACTGCGCGTTGGCAGTCACATGGAACAAAACCACTTGCCCCTGCCCCACGGATTTGCGCGTCACCAAAGGCGTGCCATCGGCCAAACTTGCAATCACACGCGCAGATAGATCAGGGTCAGGTTGCGCCATAATCTGTGAAGATACCGTGACATCTTTGGGAATGTCCAAACCATAAAACGGTGATTTTTCCGAAAACTCTTGCAACTGTTTGGGTTCCCCCCAACTCATCGCGCCGCCCAATGAGCGCCCCCCAGCGCGCAAACGCACGGGCATCAACGGATCAAGAGCGTCTCGCGACACATCTGAGGCCGCCAGTTTCGGGCCGGAAAACCGCAACAGCACGCCGCCTTTGCGCGTCCAGTCCAGCAAATCGGTTTCTTCGCCACCAGAAAGCTGTGCGACATCTGCCAGAACAATCACATCTGGATTGGCTGCAATAACATCTGAAAATGCGCCTTCGATCACGTCTGAACTGGCACTAAAAGCTGTGCGCAGATAATGAAGTTGCGATAAAATATCCAATGTGCCGTTGTCATTATCACCTGAAATCAAAACCACTTCAGGGCGTTTTAGATTGTCCCCAACCAATTGCACCGCAGCAGCTGAGCGCATGTTTTCAATCTGAAAGCGCGTGACACGGTTCATTAATTCAGGGCGTAACGCAAGATGAACAGGTGTTATGCTTTCCTGCGAAACAACATGCGCTTGTCCTAAAACGCGCTCAACGCCCGCAGGATCAGGCCCCATAGCCAGCACTTTAAAGTCCCTGTCATCGGTCACGCCAAATTGATGAACATCTAAAGAAACCCCGTTTTCGTCACGCTCGACAGAGCCAAGCGCCAGAACGGATTGCGGGGTTTCGATCACCTGAACCGCACCCTTGCTTTGCAACGCAGCAAGCACCTTTTCACGGCCCGTGTAGGCAATGCCATCTGACAGCCAAAGAGTAGATGCTTTACGATCAAGCGCCTCAATGGCCGCAGCCAAAGCATCAGCATCAGGGGCAAATGGTGCAGGCACACGCCCAGCCAATCCCGCACGCCATTCTCGCGCGGGGGCAAACGTCAGACCTCCAGCGGGCACATCCGTGGAAACAGCAAAGGCCACAAGCCGATCCCCGCGCTCAGCCTGTTCCAAAATCTCATCAAGGCGTGCCATTTGTGTCGGCCAAACAGGAGCATCAGCCCAAGTGCCATCGACCAATACAATCAAAGGGCCGGTGTCTTGTGTTTGTGGTTTTGGGTTCAAAATCGGCCCTGCGAAGGCCATGATAAGCGCAGATACCAACCCCAAACGCAGCAACAAAAGCCACCACGGCGTGCGGGCCGCTTGGCTGTCTTTATCATTCAATCCAAGCAAAAGTGCCACGCCAGAAAAGCGCACAGAGTTTGGCGCTGGCGGCACTGCGCGCAGTAAAACCCACAACAAAGGCAAGACCAAAAGCCCGCACAACAACCAAGGATTTGCAAACCCGAGTGGGCCAATTGTCCACATCAACGTGCGCCCTCCAGCGCTTGATACAACCAAAGCAGCGGAACGCGCGCTGGCGTATCCGTATGATGGCAGATGAATTGCCACCCTGCCTGCGCCGCTAAGTTTTGCAGTGTCGCCTTGCGCGCATTCAAACGCGTTTTGTAGCGCGTTTGTAAATCATCAGCACGCATCGTTTCATGAGATACGCGGCCATTCATCGAAGTGAATACAGTGCGGCCTTTGTACGGAAATGCTTCTTCGGCAGGATCCAAAATTTGGCACAGTGCACCGCGAACACCTGCGTTTGCCGCGGCTTCAAGCGCTGCTTCTATGGGCTCAATCGGCCCCAAAAAATCAGATAAAAACACGGCCTGCGCGTGAGGCACAAAATGTGACACATCTGGCGCACTGTGTTCCGCGTCAAGCGGTAGACACAGGCCCTCAGCAATGCGTCGAAGCTGTTGCGGCCCGTTGCGCGGGGGCGTGTCGTGATGACACAGCGCCACACGTTCGCCACCTTGCATCAACACAATCGACAAGGAAAGCGCAAGCAACGCACCACGATCAGATTTTACTGTACCGTTTTTCAGTGATGTGAATTGCATAGAGGCGGACTGGTCACACCAAAAATACACGGATTGTGCCGCTTGCCATTCTTTTTCGCGCACAAAAACAGCGTCTGATTGCGCCGACCTACGCCAATCAATTGCGCGTGCTGGATCACCCGCTTGCGCGGGACGGTATTGCCAAAATTCGCTGCCATTGCCAGCCCGCCTGCGCCCATGCCCGCCCATCATTAGCGTTTGCGCCAGATGATCAGCCTCGGCCAAAAGCGCGGGCATGGGGGCTGCGAGCGCCTCAGATCGTGTGCGAAGATCGTTTGACTTATTCACGCAGCGTTCCGGTTTTGCAAAGCGACACGTGCCGCAGCGTCGATCAATGCCCCAAGATCATCCCCGCGCGCACGGGCTGCGAATGTCAGCGCCATGCGGTGCATCAAGACGGGACGCGCCAGTGCCAAAACATCATCGGGTGATGGCGACAAACGCCCATCCAACAAAGCACGCGCCCGCACGGTCAACATCAACGCTTGCGCCGCACGCGGTCCCGGCCCCCAAGCGACAGAGTTGGACACAGCATCAGCGGCATCACCTGTATCTGGCCGACAAGACCGCACGAGATCAAGAATCATCTCAAGCACACTTTCCCCAACAGGCATTTGGCGCAGCAATGCTTGCCCAGCGATCAGTTCATCGGCGCTAAGCACTTCATGCGCGATGATTTCATCACTGCCAGTGGTGGCCAAAAGGATTGCGCGCTCGGTTTCGCGGTCAGGATAATCAACGTTAATTTGCACCAAAAAGCGGTCCAACTGGGCCTCGGGCAGTGGGTAGGTGCCCTCTTGCTCCAGTGGGTTTTGCGTGGCAAGCACATGAAAAGGCGGTTCCAAATCATGGGCTTGGCCCGCGATTGTGACGGATTTTTCCTGCATCGCCTGCAGCAAAGCGGACTGTGTGCGCGGCGAAGCACGGTTGATTTCATCGGCAAGCAAAAGCTGGCAAAACACTGGACCTTTGACAAAACGAAATGCGCGCGTGCCATCCGTCGCAGTTTCAAGCACTTCAGAGCCTAAAATATCGGCAGGCATCAAATCCGGTGTGAACTGCACGCGCGCCCCTTTGAGACCCATCACTGTTGATAGAGTGTCTACAAGTTTGGTTTTCCCAAGCCCTGGAAGCCCAACCAAAAGAGCGTGTCCTCCACAAAGCAGTGCTGAAAACACCAGATCGACCACTTGCTCTTGGCCAATGAATTCGCGGGTGACCGATGCCTTGGCTTTGGCCAATTTTGCGCCAAGATCTTCTATTTGGGACACAAGGTCATTTTGCGACATGTCTTCACCTATCCTACTAATCTGTGCACTATTAGAAACAGGTCTGAGCGAAAGCATAAATAGACAATAGGCGGAATGCCTAGATATTGGAGTGAATTTCTCGTGAGTGTCTCAGCAGATAGCATCGCATCCGCAATAACCGCCGCAAAGGGCCGTGGTTTGCCGCCAGTCGACAAATGGAATCCGCCCTTTTGCGGGGATCTCGACATCCGCATCGCCAAAGATGGTACGTGGTTTTATTTGGGAACGCCCATTGGGCGCGTGCGTCTTGCACGGTTGTTTTCCACGGTTTTGAAAAAAGAAGGCGCACAGTATTTTCTGGTCACCCCCGTCGAAAAGATTGGGATCACCGTCGATGATGCGCCGTTTTTAGCCATTGATTTTGATGTGACAGGCAAAGAACAAGATCAAGTTTTGACCTTTCACACGTCGATGGGCGATAGCGCCATATTGGATGCTGACCATCCTTTGCGTGTGGCAACACGATCTTCGGGCGAACCCGCGCCCTATGTGGAAATCCGTGCAGGACTTGAAGCCCTAATTGATCGCAAAAGCTTTTTTAGGCTGGTGGATTTGGCGGTTGAACACGAGATTTCAGGCGTAACTTACTTGGGTGTTTGGTCATCAGGCCAGTTTTTCGCGCTCACATCCCCTTAAACGAAAACGCGCCGCCCGTTAGGCGACGCGTTTTTAAAATAAGAAAACTGCGCTCAATCGCCCAATTTAGCGTGAACCTCGTCCAAGTCGATTTCAGAGATCGGGAACTTATTGCCCGGATTTTCAAAATCATATTTGAACAATTGAAAATCACGTTTGTAGATTTCCCAGACCAAGTGCTTGGACAGATCATCAAAGTAATCTTCAACGGGGTGAAGACGCTTTGGCCCATGTCCTTCGGATTCGTTGAAACGCGGGATGTTGGCCAAATCGACTTTGTGCCGTGTCTCAATAGAATCGAGCACATCTTGCATGCCATCGTTGAACGTTTCTGTGTAGAAGATTTTATCGTATCGCCCACCATTAACGATAAACGTCGAAACATGGCCCGACATCGCAGACCAATGAATGTCAGGGTCCATAGGACGACGCCACCGAATGGTGTCACGCACAAACAAAAGAAAACGACGGAATGATGCGATTTGGTCAAACTCTTGTTTGCCGTCATCACCGCCCACTTCAATCCCGTATTTTTGCACGAGTTGCGGCACAAGATTACCACGATAGCGTTTGCCATTGCGTTGAATGCCACACACTTTATCGAAGAACGACGACAAAACCCGTGTGTAGGGATTGCGCACACAAGTGAATGCATAAGAGTTGTGCGCCTGTACATTTTTTTCGATCAGAGGCTGACTGTGTTCTTGTGCCCACTTGTGCATACGATCTTTGCTGTCGTGGATATCCCCGTCAAAAAATTCACCGTGATCCGAGTAAAACATGATCTGACCAATGGTCGAGCACGCACACTTAGGCACAACGCGGTACACCACGCTTTCGCTTTCGGTCATCCAAGTTCCTGGAAAGCCCATATTGCCCACTTCTCCTCAAGACTGCGCACAAGCATCGTTTTATGCTTTAAAAGCAAATTAGGCTTGTTTATTCAACAACTGGTTACGAATATATGCAAACAATACTGCGATAATGAGGATACGGTTTCCAAAATGGCACGAATTGCATTCATTCTTCTATGCCACAAAGACCCAGAAGCTATTGTTGACCAAGCCCGTCGTCTGACCGCGACAGGTGACTACATTTCAATCCACTTCGACGCACGGGGCGGCCGCGCGGCCTTTGACCAAGTGCGCCAAGGTCTTAAAGACAACCCCAATGTCACCTTCGCAAAGAAACGCATCAAGTGTGGATGGGGCGCGTGGTCGTTGGTGCAAGCATCATTGTATGCGGTTGAGGCGGCTGAGGAGGCTTTCCCACGTGCAACTCATTTTTACATGGTGTCAGGCGACTGCATGTCGATCAAAAGTGCCGAATACATACATGATTTCTTAGATAAACAAGACGTTGATTATATCGAAAGTTTTGATTTTTTTGAGTCTGATTGGATCAAAACCGGCATCAAAGAAGAAAGGCTGACGTGTCGTCACTGGTTCAATGAGCGCACGCACAAAAAACTGTTCGACAAAAACCTTTGGCTTCAACAGCGTTTAGGGCTTAAGCGCGACGTGCCATCCGATATTCAAGTCCAAATTGGATCGCAGTGGTGGTGTTTGCGACGCCGCACGATAGAGTGGATTTTAGATTTCACTCGTTCCCGCAAAGATGTGATGAAATTCTTTCGCACCACATGGATTCCTGATGAGACTTTTTTTCAAACTCTGGTCCGCCATTTGGTGCCTGAAAATGAAATTAACGCACGTACACTGACATTTTTAATGTTCACCGATTATGGTATGCCTGTCGTTTTATACAATGACCACTATGACTTACTGGTCACGCAAGACTTTATGTTTGCCCGAAAAATTTCGCCTGATGCCACGGAGTTAAAGAAACGTTTGGGCGATTTATTCGCGGCCAAAGGTGTTGAGTTTCAAATATCTGGCGAAGGGCGCTCCTTGTTCAAATTCCTAACGGATCGCGGCCGTGAAGGGCGACGCTTTACACAGCGGTTTTGGGAAACAGAAAGCTCGCTCGGGCGCGATCGCGAACTTTTAATGATCGTATGCAAAAAGTGGCACGTCGCCAAACGGCTTGTAGCTAAAATCAAAGAGCATACCGATGTCCCGTGTATCGAATATTTGTTCAACGAAGAAGACACACCTCTGCCCGACCTTGGTGGCATTGAGAAAAGTCTGGAAAAACGCACGCGCCATAGACGAGCGTGGGTGCGGATGCTGTTTGATTACTTTGAAACGAACCGAATGGTCGTTTGCTTGGATTCAGACGCGCTTGATCTCATTCGCGATTTTTACAATGATCGCTCAAGCACGCGCTTGCTGGAAATTGACTGCGCATTTTCTGACAGCTATTTGGAAGGACATGCCAAACGCGTCGGATTGGCGGGGGATCAAACTCCGCAAGATGCAATGGAGCGTCTGCTGCCAACGATCCGCGCTGATATCACCCACGAACATGACGCCATTCGCGATGCCAAATTTGAGAATATTGAACGTATTTCACAATCAAATACACCAGAGGAAAACGCGCACGCCATTGCAAGGTTCCTTCAAATTTCAGATGAAGACGCGTTGAAAATCGCAAAAGCCGACCACCTGTTTCACGACTAAGTCAAAGGACTTCCCATGGCCTACACCTATGACGACCAAAATATCTTTGCTAAAATTTTACGTGGCGAAATCCCATCAACCCCCGTGTTTGAAAGCGAACATACAATCGCTTTTCCAGATATTTCACCGCAAAAACAGGTGCATATCCTTGTGATCCCCAAAGGGGCGTTTCGCTGCTATGATCACTTTGTTACCTCAGCCAGTGACGCCGAACAGCTTGATTTTTTCAAATCGGTCGCCTTGATTGCCAAGCAAACTGGCACATCACAAGCCCACGGCGGGAATGGTTACCGACTGATCACCAACTCCGGTCCAGACAGCCACCAAGAAGTGCCGCACTTCCATGTGCATCTTCTGGGCGGCGAGCCATGTGGCCCTTTGACAGCAGGTTGATCTAAAGAATTTAAACATACAAAAGCCCCGACCGCACAGATCGGGGCTTTTGCTATTTAAGCCATAAATCAGTGTCGCGCTTATTTTCCCGAAGTTAGTTCAACAAAGACATCTTCAAGATCGGGGTCTACCGTGCGCACATCGCCGATAATGATCCCCGCCGCTTTCACAGCATCCAAAATCACATTCGCTGACGTCTTGCCACGCGCATACGAAAACGCCAACGTGCCGTCGCTCTTGCGGTCCAACGTGACACCTTGCGGCAATTCAAACTCTGCGGGGGCCACGCCCTCGGGCTCGATCAGCAAAGTTTTGGCATCCATCGCCCCGATCAAATTTTTCGTCGTATCGCGCGCAACTACATTGCCGTGATTGATGATCGCGATTTCATCACACATTTCTTGCGCTTCTTCCAAGTAATGCGTGGTCAAAATGATCGTCGTTCCATGTTCTTTGTTCATACGACGCACATTGGTCCACAGCATCTGGCGCAACTCGATATCCACCCCAGCGGTCGGTTCATCCAGCACCAAAATTTGCGGATTGTGCACCAGTGCCTTGCCCAACAAAAGCCGTCGACGCATCCCGCCAGACAGCGTACGAGCATAGGCTTCAGCTTTGTCAGTCAAACCAATCAGTTCAAGGATTTCATCAGACCGGCGGTCTTTTTTAGGCACACCATATAACCCCGCCTGCACCTCTAAAGCGCCGCGCGGTGTAAAGAATGGATCAAGGTTCAACTCTTGCGGCATCACACCGATTGCGGCCCGCGACTGACGCGGGTTGACGTCTTGGTCAAACCCCCAAATCTTGGCCTGCCCCGAAGTTTTCACAACAAGCCCTGCTAGGATATTAATCAACGTCGATTTGCCCGCACCGTTGGGGCCAAGCAACCCAAAGATGGACCCTTTGGGAATCGTCAAATCGATCCCTTTGAGCGCCTCTTTGTCAGGGGCTTTGCCCTGACCACGATAGACTTTACGCAGGCCTTTGATCTCAATGGCATTGCTTGTCATTGTCTCTCCTTCTTGCGTAGGATTCATACGCAGATCATCTCGCAACCCCTTGCTCGCAGCCGACGGATCGCTATCATGGGTTGCTGACATAGGCTGAACAAACGCGTTCGGCAACAGTGGCAAACTGCGGACCCCCTGTGCATCACAGGTACAGGTTGCGCCAGACCAAAAGTGAGCGATCAAAATGACGAACAATGCCCCAGAAACCGAAATCGTTTCCACTTGGAAAGTTTCCTGTGATGGCTCTGAAGGGGCCTTGGGCCACCCCCGCGTCTGGTTGGTGATCCCGCATGACACTGGATTCGTTGAATGTGGATATTGCGACAAGAAATTTGTGCATACGTCGTCCAAGCTGGAAAATGAAATCTAGGCACCCCGGCACAGTATCGATTTCAATACTCAAAACTATGTCAAACAGCCGGTTCTTGCATCGGCTGTTTTCGCATGTTTGGTGGGCGATTTTGCGCGATCACGCCTTGCGGTTGGGGCACCTCTTCGTGCTATCAAAGCGGGACATATTTATACAAAGGCGGCGCGCATATGACATTCGGCAAGGGACATCACCTTCACCTCATTGACGGCTCCGCTTTTATTTTTCGAGCTTATCACGCCCTGCCCCCTTTGACGCGCAAATCTGATGGCCTGCCTGTGGGCGCTGTCTCTGGGTTCTCGAACATGCTGTTTCGCTATATCGAAAACAACAATGGCGCCGATGCCGCCACACATGTCGCCGTGATTTTCGACTATTCAGGCAAAACATTTCGCAACGAAATTTACCCACAATACAAAGCACACCGCCCGCCCGCGCCAGAAGATTTGATCCCTCAGTTTCCACTGACCCGCGAGGCAACGCGTGCATTCAATGTATCCTGCATCGAAATCGAAGGGTTCGAAGCTGATGACATCATCGCAACCCTGTCATGCCAGGCGCGCGACGCAGGGGCGCGCGTGACCATTATCACGTCAGACAAAGACATGATGCAACTTGTGGGCGGGGGCGTGGAAATGCTCGACCCGATGAAAAATAAGCGCATCGATTCTGAAGGTGTTGAAGAGAAGTTCGGCGTTGGGCCGAATCGCGTGGTTGATGTGCAAGCCCTTGCAGGTGACAGCGCTGATAACGTGCCGGGCGCGCCGGGCATTGGTATCAAAACCGCCGCATTGCTGATCAACGAATACGGTGATTTGGAAACGCTTTTGTCGCGTGCAAGCGAGATCAAACAACCCAAACGCCGCGAAAGTCTGATCAACAACCAAGAACTGATCCGTGTGTCCCGCGACTTGGTCCAGCTTGACTGTGACATGAACCTGGATTTCACGCTGGACAGCCTTGAAGTCCAAGTTCCAAACGTAGAAGACCTCGTGGGGTTCCTTGCCAAAATGGAATTTCGCACCATGCTCAAACGCGCATCTGACCGTTTTGGCATCGATGCGCCCAACCTGCCTGACGCACCAGCGGGGGGCGGTGGGGCTAGCATCGCGCAGCAAGCTGCCGTGCCAGACGCCAAACCATTTGACCTAGATGCCTATGAGCACGTGCACACCATCGGCGCGCTGGAACGCTGGATCGATGCCATCTATGAGCGCGGCTATGTGGCTGTCGACACTGAGACCACAGGTCTGGACGCGATGCAGGTCGATTTGGTTGGCATTTCTCTGTGCGTTGAAGCTGGTCAGGCCTGTTACATTCCCATCGCGCATAAAGCTGGTGATGATGATCTATTTGGCGGCGACAGCTTGGTCGAAGGCCAACTGCCGATGGATTTGGTGATCGATACCTTGCGGCCCATGCTGCAAGATCCGAGCATCGTGAAAATCGGTCAAAACATGAAATACGACGCCAAGATTTTTGCGCGTTATGGCGTCACTGTCGCCCCCTATGACGACACGATGTTGATGTCATACGCGCTGCACGCGGGCATCCACAATCACGGCATGGATGCCCTATCGACGCGCTATTTGGACCACACGCCGATCCCAACGAAAGAACTGTTGGGCAGTGGTAAATCCATGATCACCTTCGATAAAGTTGAGCTGGGCAAGGCAATCAAATACGCCGCAGAAGATGCAGATGTCACTTTACGTTTGTGGCAAATTTTCAAACCCAAACTGCATGTTGAACAAGTCACCACAGTCTACGAAACCTTGGAACGTCCTTTGTCACCCGTGTTGGTTCAAATGGAACGCAACGGCATCAAAGTTGATCGCGATGTGCTGTCGCGGATGTCCAATACATTCGCACAGAAAATGGCAGGCCTTGAGGCCGAAATCCAAGAACTTGCGGGCCAACCGTTCAACGTGGGGTCCCCCAAACAACTTGGCGAAATTTTGTTTGATAAAATGGAATTGCCCGGTGGCAAAAAAGGCAAAACAGGCGCCTATGCTACAGGTGTTGATGTGCTCGAAGACCTTGCGTCTGAGGGCCATGAATTGCCCGCACGCGTGATGGATTGGCGGCAGCTTTCCAAACTGAAATCGACCTATACAGATGCGCTGCAGACATTTATCAATCCAGAAACAGGGCGTGTTCACACGTCCTATATTCAAACGGGTGCAGTGACTGGCCGCATGTCGTCGTCTGATCCAAACTTACAAAATATTCCGATCCGCACTGACGAAGGTCGCCGCATTCGCGAGGCTTTTGTAGCGGATGCAGGCAAAAAATTGATCTCGCTTGATTACAGCCAGATTGAACTGCGTATCTTAGCTCATGTGGCGAAAATCGACAGCCTGAAACAAGCGTTCCGCGATGGTCACGACATTCACGCTATGACCGCATCAGAAATGTTCGGCGTGCCAATGGAAGGCATGGACCCGATGATCCGCCGGCAAGCAAAAGCGATCAACTTTGGTGTTATTTACGGCATTTCAGGCTTTGGTTTGGCACGCAACTTGCGTATTCCGCGCAAAGAAGCCCAAGGTTTTATTGATCGTTATTTCGAACGGTTCCCCGGCATTAAAGAATACATGGATGAAACGGTCGCGTTTGCCAAAGAGCACAAATATGTGCAAACGCTGTTTGGTCGCAAAATTCACACACCGGAAATTGCCGCAAAAGGCCCGCAAGCTGGCTTTGCCAAACGTGCTGCAATCAATGCTCCTATACAGGGCACAGCGGCTGACATCATTCGTCGCGCCATGATCCGTATGCCCGCTGCACTTGCCGATTTGCCGCAAGATGTCACCGCGAAAATGCTACTGCAAGTGCATGATGAATTGATTTTTGAGGTCAATGACGACGCCTGTGATATGGTCATCGAGATCGTTAAAGACGTCATGGAAAACGCATCTGAGCCCGCCGTGAAACTAGATGTACCCATCGAAGTGGATGCGGGGATTGGAAACAACTGGGCCGAGGCACACTAGATATTTCTTGGCACAAATACTCATAAAAAGGGCGCATCAGATGCATTTGACGCGCCCTTTTCAGTCTAACTGTCGGCTCTTTAGATAAGGCCAGCTTGTTGGAACAGCTCTTTCAGGTCAGCCTCTGGGCGTGGTCCAATGTGAGAAATCACTTCAGCTGCAGCCACACATCCCATTTTTCCAGACACCTCAAGGCTTTGTCCTGTGGCATACCCGTATAAAAACCCAGTCGCAAATTGGTCGCCTGCGCCTGTGGTATCAACTGGCTGAACGCGCTTAACAGGGACAACGACTTCTTCTTCGCCTTGCACCAAAACGACACCTCCGCCGCCCCGTGTACAAACAACAAGTCCACATTCAGCAGCGGCAATTTCAAGTGCTGAGGACAGATCGGTCTCGTACAAGCTTTCCCACTCGTGTTCATTCCCGATCACAAAATCCAACTCTCTCACAAAAGTACGGAAATCATCACGATGACGATCAACACAGAACGGATCGGACAGAGAAATACCCACTTTACCGCCCGCGGCTTTGGTCAGTTTCACGGCGTGGTTAAAGGCTTGTTTGCCTCGGTCTTTGTCATAGAGGTAGCCCTCAAGAAACATGATCTCAGCACTTGATGCGGCAGATTCGGTCACATCGGCAGATGAAATTTCGGATGAAATCCCCAGATACGTGTTCATAGAGCGCTCACCATCTGGCGAGACGAAAATCATCGACCGCGACGTCGGCAATTCACCCCCAGCAACAGGTGGGTTCACAAAAGCAGTGCCATCCGTTTCCATCTCAGCCGCATAAAAGCGCCCCAAGGCATCATCATGAACACGGCCAATAAAGCCCGTTTTCAGGCCAAGGTTGCCAAGGCCCGCCAGCGTGTTGGCCACAGAACCACCGGGTGTTTGCACACGGTTTTCCATAGCGCCATAAAGCACCTCACCGCGGGTTTGTTCGACCAGCTGCATGATGCCTTTTTCAATTCCCATCATTTCTAGGAAATTATCATCCGCTTGAGTGATCACATCCACAATGGCGTTGCCTATGCCGACAACTTGGTAGGTTTTAGTCAAGGTTCTTCTCCTCAAAGGCGCAGATGTCTCGTATCAAACAAGTGCTACACAAAGGTTTACGCGCCTTGCAGGTATAGCGACCATGCAAGATCATCCAGTGATGGGCGTGTTGTTGAAAGGGGGCTGGGATATGATCTTCGATGGCGCGCTCGACTGCGACAACATCTTTGCCAACAGCCACACCAGACCGATTACCAAAGCGCATGATATGCGTGTCCACCGCCTGTGTCGGCACATGCCACCACATGTTCAGCACGACGTTGGCAGTTTTACGGCCCACACCTGGAAGACCTTCCAATGCGGCCCGTGATGACGGTACAATACCGTCATAGTCATCGACCAAAATCCGCGCCGTTTTCATAACGTTTTTAGCTTTTTGACGAAACAAGCCGATGGTTTTGATGTGTTCTGTTAAGTTTTCGATACCCAAATCGAGCATTTTTTGTGGGGTATCGGCAACTTTGAACAGCTCTTTAGTGGCCTTATTCACACCCACATCAGTGGCCTGCGCAGACAGAGCGACAGCCACGACCAGCGTATATGCATTGGTGTGATCCAATTCACCCTTGGGTTCGGCGTCAACCGCGCGAAACCGTGTAAAGATCTCGGTGATTTGATGATAATCGAGTTGTTTAACCATGGGGCGCTTAATGCCTTTTTGTGGCCTTAACAGCAAGGCTCAGGTTTTTATTAAACGGATAGTAAATCGCCAAATGCATTTCACGCTTTGCCCAAGTTTCGGGTCGCGTGCTTTAAATGTTTCGCTAGACTAACCCAATACGCAGATTGGGGCCGCTATGACCGTTGAAGACCGTTATCATTATCACGTTATTCGCCGTGCGATTGCACGTATAGATGCGGCTGATAAACCATTATCGCTTGAAACACTGGCCCGTGATCTTGGTATGAGCCCTGAACATTTTCAAAAAGTGTTCTCAAAGTGGGCTGGCGTCTCGCCAAAGCGATACCAACAATATTTAACACTCGACCATGCCAAAACCTTAATGAAATCTCGGCAAACGCTTTTGAATATCTCACAAGACGTGGGACTGTCATCCGCTGGGCGCTTGCACGATTTGTTTTTGCGTTGGGAAGCCATGACCCCCGGAGATTACGCCCGCAAAGGCAGTGGGATAGATATTGCTTTTGGCTGGTGCGATACACCCTTTGGCGAAGCGCTTGCGATGGCGACGGATCGTGGCCTGTGCGGACTTGCATTCACGTCTGAATTTGGTCGCAACGCCAGTTTTAACGATCTGAGTGCGCGCTGGCCCGAGGCGACATTTGTTGAAAACCCCGCACGTGTGCTGCCTCATGTTGACGCAGCGATCAATGGTGGAACAGCCGATTTGCATCTTATGGGCGGGCCGTTCCAGATCAAAGTGTGGCAAGCACTTTTGTCTATCGGTGCGGGGCAAGTCACCACCTATGGCGATATTGCCGCCGCGATCGGCAGCCCCAAAGCTGTGCGGGCCGTAGGAACAGCCGTGGGCAAAAACCCCGTGAGCTGGCTCATCCCCTGCCACCGGGTCTTGCGAAAATCAGGGGAACTTGGTGGATATCATTGGGGCTTGCCCGTCAAGCGCGCCATGCTTGCCTATGAAACTCTTCAAAAAGAGCACTATAAGCACGTGCAGCAATAAGCACGTTTCCGCCAGTTTTTCGCCCCAAGTCGTGATGTGACTGCGCATGCACCACAACCTACGTTAAAAGACCAACAAGAGAAGTTTAACAAAAGGTAGTCTCATGAAGACCCGTACCCTTATCGCCCTTCCACTTGTTGCAATCGTCGCTTTGGCGGGCTGCACAGAACCCGGCTATATGAACGACCCAAATTCAAAAACCCAAAAAGGTGCCATCACTGGTGCGCTGATTGGTGGCATCGTTGGCCTAGCCCAAGGTGACGGCGCAGGCAAAGCCGCCGCTGGTGCTGTCATCGGCGGTGCTGTTGGCGCTGGCATTGGCAATGCTCTCGACAAACAAGCCGCTGATCTGCGCCAAGACTTGGGCAACGACAACGTGACCATCGTCAACACAGGCTCACAGCTTATTGTGACCCTGCCGCAAGACATCTTGTTTGCAACCGATAGCGCAGTTGTACGTGCTGGGCTTCAGTCAGATTTGGGCGCTTTGGCGCGCAACTTGCAAGACTACCCATCAACAACCGTGCAAGTGGTCGGACATACAGACAACACCGGATCTGCAAGCTACAACCAAGATTTGTCCACACGCCGCGCGTCGTCCGTATCGGCCATCTTGATTGCCAATGGAACAGCATCTTACCGCATCCAATCTTACGGTCGGGGCGAAGACGCACCTGTGGCCACGAACCTTACAGCCGAAGGTCGGGCGCAAAACCGTCGCGTCGAGATCGTTATTTCCCCAAACACCTAAGATATCTCACACATCATTTAAAAGGCCGGCAATGCGTCCGGCCTTTTTTAATGGCCAGATGCGTAACGTGGTCATATAAATTGACCAATCATATCTTTCACTCTCGGAGTCGCGATGCCCTTTCAAAAAATCCAATCTGAAAAATTGGCACAAAGTGTGGTCAAGCAGGTCGAACTTTTGATATTACGTGGCATTTTACGTCCGGGCGAACGTTTGCCCGCAGAACGTGATTTGGCCGAACGGATGGGCGTGTCTCGCCCGTCATTGCGAGAAGCCATCGGCGAGCTGAGTGAAAAGGGTCTGCTTGAAACACGCGCCGGTGCAGGCGTTTATGTGGCAGACGTTTTGGGATCAGCATTCTCACCAGCCTTGGTCAAACTTTTTGGTGATCACGATGAAGCAGTGTTCGACTACATTGCCTTTCGTCGCGACATGGAAGGGCTCGCGGCACAGCGCGCCGCCACCGTTGGGTCCGATACAGACCTTCGCGTCATCAACACCATTTTTGAAAAAATGGAGGCGGCTCATCCAAAGCGCAACCCAAGCGACGAAGCCCGTCTGGACGCCGAATTTCACCTGTCGATCATTGAAGCCAGTCACAATGTGGTCATGCTGCATATGATGCGGTCAATGTTTGATTTGCTGCGTGAAGGTGTGTTTTACAATCGCTCGGTGATGTTCAAGCAACGGACCAACCGTGCCGACCTGTTGGACCAACACCGCGCCATCAATGACGCCCTGCAAGCCCGTGCACCACAGCAAGCCCAAGCTGCAGTGATGGCCCACCTGACCTATGTTGAGGGCGCGCTTAAAGATCAGCAGAAGTTTGAAAAGAACGAAGAAATCGCCAAATTGCGTTTCGATCACGAACAAAAACGCTAATTGATATAAGCGCGCAGTAAATGCTCTACGTTCACTTTTCTGATGCAAATACGCAAACAAAAACCCCCGCAGCCTAAGGCAACGGGGGTTTGTAATTTCAAAAGATGCAATGTTGCTTAGTGAAGCTTTTCGCTTACATCAACGATCGCTTCATCGATCAGTTTGTTCGCATCAGTCACTGTCATTTGTTTTGCAATCACATCTTTGGCTGCAGCAATAGCAACAGTTACAGCTGTGTTGCGCACATCACGAACAGCCGCAGCTTGCGCAGAAGCAATCTGATCTTGAGCAGAAGCAAGGCGGCGCGCGATGGAGGTTTTGATGTCCTCTTTCGCTTTGACCGCATTTGTATCTGCATCAACTTTAGCTTGTGCCACAATCGCATCAGCCAAATCTTGAACTTCACGCTGCTTGCGCTCGTAAGATGCCAAAATGGTTTGTGCTTCTTCGCGTAGGGCACGTGCTTCTTCAAGCTCGGATGAGATCCCTTCAGCACGTTTGTCCAACATGCCGCTGATCAACTCCGGTACTTTTGCGTAAAGCAAGATACCAACGAAAACGAGAAAGCCGAGCAAGACGATAAAGTTCGTATTGTTAAACGACACGAAAGGACCAGAAGCAGCAAAAGCTGGTGTCGCAGCAACCGCGAGTGTCAGGGAGAGAAGTGCTTTTTTCATGGCCTTACCCTTTCAAACGAGCGTTGATGGCTGCGGTGAGCGTCTTTGCGTCGGCTTTTCCGCCAAATGCAGCAACAAGTTCTTTAGCAGTATCTTTCGCAACAATTTTAACGCTGTCTGCTGCGTTGTCGCGAATGTCTGCGATGGCCGCTTCAGATTCAGCTGCTTTTGCTGCGATTTCTGCATCGGCTTTGGCCAAGGCAACATCCAGTTCAGCCTGAATGGCGGCGTTGGCTTCGCCTGAAATACGCTGAGCTTCGGCTTTGGCCTCTGCGAGCGCTTTGTTATATGCGTTTTCCGCGTCTTGAGCTTTGAGCTTGAGCTCTTCAGCGGCGGAAATGTCGTTCATAATTGTGCCGGACCGCTCTGCAAGCACCGAAGAGATGCGTGGTAGTGCAACTTTGGACAGAACGAAATAGATCACGACAAGCGTGACGAGAAGCCAGAAAATCTGGTTTGGGAAATGTGCAAGTTCAAGCTGCGGCATTCCTGCTGCGCCTTCAACTGCCCCATGTGTCTCTGTCGCCATGGTGTCCTCCTGGCTATAAGTCATTCCCACCGAAGAAACGGAGAGAGCCAAAATTACGCTAGGGTGGATCGGTTAAGACCCACCCTGCCGTAAGGATGTAGTTGGTCTAATTTAGACTGCGAACATCAAGAGAAGTGCAACGAGGAACGAAAAGATCCCCAAAGCTTCTGCAAAGGCCATGCCGATGAAGAGTGTAGCAGTTTGTGATGCAGCTGCAGATGGGTTGCGCAATGCGCCTGAGAGGTAGCTGCCAGCAACATTACCAACACCGATAGCTGCGCCACCCATGCCGATTGCTGTGAGACCTACACCGATGTATTTGCCGAGTTCTGCGATATTGCCTTCCATGGGGGTATCTCCTTACGTTGGAATTGGCTGAAAAGTTAGAGTTCGGACCTGATCCGATTAGTGTGCCGGATGCAGCGCGTCTTTAAGGTACACGCAGGTCAGAATGGTGAACACGTAGGCCTGAATAAAGGCTACGAGAATTTCAAGGCCGTACATTGCTGCAATGGCCGCGATAGAAACGGGTGCGATCAGTTTGATGGCCGCGAAGGTCGCGAAAACTTTGATCACAGCGTGACCAGCCATCATGTTGCCAGCCAAACGAATAGAGTGGCTCACAGGACGCACAAAGTATGAAATAAGCTCGATGATTGCGAGAACAGGGCGCAGCGCGAGAGGCGCAGATTTCACCCAGAACAATTCAAGGAACGCCGCACCGTTTTTGACAAAGCCAAGAACCGTGACAAAGACAAAGACGAGCAAGGCCAGAACACCTGTCACCGCAATGTGGGTTGTAGGTGTAAAGGACACGGGTAAAAGGCCCAAAACGTTTGAGAAGGCGATGAAGCAAAAGAGCGTCATGACATAAGGGAAATAACGCACAGCGTCTTTACCACCAACATCTTCAAGCATCTTGTAAACAAAGCCGTATGTCAGCTCAGCGATAGATTGACCTTTAGATGGCACAATCGCGCGCCCGCTAGACCCAACAACCAAAAGCAAAACGACACCAAGAACAGTCAAACCCATCCAAAGTGTGGCGTTGGTGACAGTGTACCAGTGAATGTCGCCACCAAAGAGTGCTTTGATTTCGAATTGATCCATCGGATGGAACGCAAGACCACCATGGCCAGTTGGCACAAGGAAAATCGCGATCACGATAAGTGCGAGAATTGCAAAGAAGATCACTTTGCCTGTACCACCTGATTGTTTAGCTTGATCAGACATGTTCAATCTCTCTCGTCATCTGCAGCCTGCGCCGCGTTATCATCTGACGCAGTTGCCTGCGCATTCAATTTCGAGGCTTCCGCCTCTTGTTCCGCTTGGATAGTCTGGGCTGTGCGCATCATCGTTTTGACGCCCGCAGCAAGACCAAATCCAACCATCAGCACAATAAAGATGGGCGTTGTGCCCAAGAGCGCATCAAGCCCCCATCCTATGCCGAAACCGATCAAGAGACCGGCCACCAATTCTATCACCATCCGCCATGCCATATTGGCCTGAGAAAAGTGTTCTTCGCCGCGGGAGCTTTTAGGCGCTTGCGCCTGTTTCAAACTTGCGATCCGCTCGTCCAAGGCTTTTAGGCGCTTTGGGTCATGCGGGTCGGTCATCGTTGAAGGCCCCTTTGGCAGTTGGCGGCAAACTAGGCGTAGGGTGGGTCAGAGTCAATATAGGATTGGCGCCGTCAATAATCGAATAAGGTACTGAATAATAACAATATTAAATCAATCACCAAACTACACGACATCTCAAACTGGATACGCAAACCCCATTTCAAGCCCCCACACTATATTCAACCAAATGGTTGACCAACAGGCCCCGCCCTTTTAACTCTGATACCTATGACCAAAGCCCCTGCCCCCCAAACCCTTGATCTCATATTTGCCGCCCTTGCCGATCCCACACGGCGCGCGATCCTTGAGATGCTGTTGGAGGACGACATGGCCGTCACTGACGTGGCCGAACCGTTCGAGATGTCTTTGGCAGCGGTCAGCAAACACCTGACACTATTGATGCGTGCAGGGTTGATCGCTCAAGAAAAGCGTGGGCGGGTGAAATGGTGCAAACTCGAACCCGACGCCATGCGCGCATCGTCTATTTGGATGCAAGGCTTTGGCCAGTTCGAGGCGCTCGATTTGGACGGGCTTGAGCGGTTTTTGGAAGCGGAGTTGGGTGAGGACGCAGGCTAACGTATTTATGCTACATGTCTCGCAGCATACACGCCCAGCTATTCCTCATGCTTCAACAGCAGAAACAGCGCCAAGATCGTCAAGCCAATGCCGACAAAAACCAAACCAGACGGCACACCGTTGCCCAGAGCGACTTCCCATAGGATCACCCAAGAGGGCGTCAGATAAGTATAGGCCATGACCTTAGCGCTGTCCAAACGCACAGATGCAAAGGTCAGCAACGTGGCGGTCATGGTGGTGGCAACAATCGCGGTATAACCCATAGCGATCCACACGATGCTGGGCAGGGCCAGCCAATTGGTCGCCACTATATTAGAGGCCCCAAACAACAGCACCACAAGTGTCGTGGCGACCAAGATGAAAAAGATAAATACCGGCGTGCGCTCACCACGGCTGAGACGCGGCACCAAAGGCGTGTACAGCGCATGGGCCACAACACCCGCAAAATAAATCATCTCGCCACGCCCGACCTCAAAAGCCAAAAATGCCGAAAGGTCCGCGCGAAACACCACCCAAAGCGCCCCAGTCGCGCCAACAGCCAGCGCAAAAGCGATGCGTTTGGTGGTAATCTGGCGCATGATGAAATAGCCGAACACCGCAGACAGCACGGGCGTCAAAGTAAATAACGCCGAAGTCGCAATCGGAGCCGCCGTTTTCAGCCCCGTGAACATCATAATAAAGTAAAACGCGAACAAGCCACCCAAGATCACATAACGCCAAGGCGCAGCCATGGCTGATCGGTTGATCCCACCAGTCGCCATCGCCAAAACGCCGACAGCGCATGTCGCGATGATAAAGCGCAGACCATTAAAGGCGATCGGTGTGATCGTTTCGGTTTTCATAGCCATGCCGCCCAGCGAAAAGCTGCCAGCCACTAAGCAGGAAAAGATGAGCATCGCCAAATGCCCATTACGTCGATCCAAATCGGCCTGTGACCTAGTCAAAGGACCATTCCTTGGACCGCTCTTTGAGGTAGCTCAAAAAGGCTTGGACTTTGGGGGTTCGGTGCAAGTCGACGTGGGTTACGATCCAGTTCGGAGCGGTCCATTCAGCATCGTCCGGCAAAATCTGGATGATATTTTCGTCTCTCGCCGCGAATTCGTAGCTTATAAAGCCTGCGCCAGCCCCCGCCATAACCGCTTCAATCGTTGCTTCCAGTGTGGAAACGCGAAAGCTGACCTGTTCGGGAGTGACGTTTTCACTCAACCAACGCATCGTCGGCGCGCGGTGTGCCAAATCGTCAAAGCCGACAAATCGCATCTGCGTGAGCAAGTCCTCGGGTGCGGGCATGCCAAAGCGGTCAATATAAGATTGGTGCACAAACAGACCGAATTTTTGTTCGACAAAGGGCTGAACGACATTGTCAGGCTCTTGTGGTGCCGCGCCTGTGCGGATCGCAACATGGGCTTCACCGTATTCCAGCCTAAACACCCGCTCTCCGGTTAAGTACCGTACGATCACATGGGGGTGCAGGGTTTGAAAATCCGCCAAGATCGGCGCGATCATTCTAGAAATTCCAGGCAAAGACGTCACGATCAACTCACCGCTGACATCTTCACCGCGCCCTTTGATCCGGTTCACCAACTGGGAAAACTGGTCGTCTGTCGCCTGCGCGACCTTTAACAGATCCGTGCCAGCCTCGGTTGATGTGTAGCCGCGCGCATGTCGCTGAAACAGTTTCACGCCAAGCGTTTGCTCAAGCGAATCGATATGACGGATCACCGTTGCGTGGTGCACGCCCAAAACTTGCGCTGCCCCCGAAACAGTGCCCATCTTAGCCACTTGAAAGGCTGTGCGGATTTCATCCCAATTTTCGATATTCATAACAATCTCAATATGTGCACGCGTGAACGAAGTTTCTCATTTTGGCGTCATATGTTCAAAAAGACAAGCACACGCGTCGTCTTTTATCACGAAACCTATGGTTCAAACCGGTGCCTCAGCAGAGCTTTAGAGGCTGGTCTTTACAAACGTGCGTCCTCAAAGGCGTTCAGCCACAGCGCATCAATCTCGGCGATGATATTTGGATCAAACGTGTCAATGTGTTCCCAATAGCGCCCAGAGGGCACGACATAGGCCATTTTTTGTTCCAACATCTTCGCTGACTGCGCGACATCAGCATTATATGGCACACTGCTTTGCGGAGTATTCAAATCTGCCAAAGTTCCGCGCGGATAGGGCAGGACGCTTGGCTCTGTACTCAAATTAATCAAAGCGCAATCTTGCTGCGCCGCGCAAATCTGCAGGCGCCGCGCCTTTGCCGTCAGAGACACCAAAGTGGGATCTTTGCGCAATGGATCAGCCGTGCCTGTGCCATAAAAATGCGTTGGACCGCTTGAGGGGTACACCATATCGCAGGCAAAGACGTACAGATTTTGGGGACGAAACGCATCCAACGCCCAATAGGCAGCGGTAAATGCCATAGTCCCCCCAGCATAAACAAACCCGCCATATTTGTTTTGCGCGTCCACATATGTATCTGCCCCAATTTGAACGCGCCCTTCGGGAATGGTCTGAGGGCGACGCTCAGCAGGAAAATCTTCAGGGTGAATGAAGTGCGTCCATTGAGGCACCGCACGCCACGCATTGTTTATAACAACCACGGCATCAAAGGCGCTTGTGTCCCACTGTGCAACTTGCGGCGCAGATGGCGCACTTCCGACAATCAATATATTGCGCACGGTCATGCCCTTTTTCGTTATTCAAAGTATTAACCTTAGATAAAGCGCGGCCTTGCGAAGTCCAACACTCATATCACGCCGTGCTTTGCTTCCTCAGTCTTGACTCCTAGTCCTGCCCCGCGTAATGCAAGCGCAACTCTCCGGAAGCACATAGCCTTCCGGTCCCATGGCATATGCCGGGATCGCCCTCCGTCAGCGCGTTGCGCCCACGGGGGCGCTCATGCTTTGAACTGCTTTTGTTTCGCATAAGTGTTCTGGTTTGGCCCATCTGCCTTGGTTTATCGCCGCTTCATGCACACATGAGGCACAACAGTTTTTAGGGTCTTAGGAGGGCCGGCATGTTTGAAAATCTATCCGAACGCCTGTCCGGTGTTTTTGACAAACTGACAAGCCAAGGTGCGCTGTCTGAAGATGATGTCAAAACCGCGCTGCGCGAAGTGCGCGTTGCCTTGCTTGAGGCCGACGTTTCCTTGCCTGTTGCCCGCGATTTTGTAAAAGCCGTTGAAAGCCGCGCCACAGGCCAAGCCGTGACCAAATCTGTCACGCCGGGCCAGCAAGTGATCAAGATCGTCCACGACGAATTGATCAATGTGCTCAAGGGCGATTCTGAAGATACCGAGCTTTTGAAAGTCGATAACCCACCTGCCCCGATCTTGATGGTCGGTTTGCAAGGTGGTGGTAAGACCACGACGACTGCGAAACTCGCGAAGCGCCTGAAAGAAAAGCAAGGCAAACGCGTGCTTATGGCCTCGCTCGATGTCTACCGCCCAGCGGCGATGCATCAGCTTGAAGTCCTAGGTCAGCAAATCGGCGTCGATACATTGCCAATCGTTGCGGGTCAAAAACCTGCCGACATCGCCAAACGTGCGAAACAGCAAGCAATCATGGGCGGCTATGACGTCTACATGCTCGACACCGCTGGTCGCTTGTCTATCGATGATGAATTGATGGCCGAAGTCGAAGCTGTCCGTGATGTCACCAACCCACGCGAAACATTGCTCGTGGTTGATGGTCTGACGGGGCAGGATGCCGTAAACACGGCGGAAAACTTTAACAATCGCATCGGCATTTCCGGCGTTGTTCTTACCCGTATGGATGGTGACGGACGCGGTGGTGCTGCACTTTCTATGCGCGCCGTCACTGGCAAACCTATCAAATTTGTCGGCCTTGGCGAGAAAATGGATGCGCTCGAAGAGTTCACTCCTGATCGTATCGCGGGCCGTATCCTTGGCATGGGCGACATTGTTGCACTTGTTGAGAAAGCCCAAGAAACCATTGAGGCCGAGCAAGCAGAGCGCATGATGCGCCGCTTCACCAAAGGCCAGTTCAACATGAACGACATGAAAATGCAGCTCGAGCAAATGCTCAAAATGGGCGGCATGGAAGGTCTCATGGGAATGATGCCCGGCATGGGCAAGATGGCCAAGCAAGTCAAAGAAAGCGGTTTTGAGGACAAAACCATCGCGCGCCAAATCGCGTTAATCCAGTCCATGACTAAAAAAGAACGCGCCAACCCTGCTTTGCTGCAAGCCTCGCGCAAGAAACGCATCGCCAAAGGTGCTGGTCTTGAAGTGTCCGAATTGAACAAACTTTTGAAAATGCACCGTCAAATGGCGGACATGATGAAAAAGATGGGCAAAATGGGCAAAGGCGGCATGCTGAAACAAGCCATGAAGGGCATGATCGGCAAAGGCGGCCCTCAAGGTCTAGAAGACATGGACCCCGCGAAAATGGCCGAAGCCACCAAAGCGCTGCAAGGTTCTATGCCACGTGGCATGGGCCTGCCCGGTTTGGGTGGCGGTATGGGATTACCCGGCAATCTGACTGGTCTTGGGAAAAAGAAATAACCATGACCACAGCGCCCACCATAGAAACCCAACGCTTGCGTCTTCGTGCGCATGTCAGCGCAGATTTCGACGCTTACGCCGATGTCTTTGCCTCGGCACGCGCGGGTTACATGGGCCAACTCAAACGTCGCCAAGCTTGGTTCAGCTTTTGCTCTGACGTGGCACAGTGGTCTTTGTTTGGTCACGGGGCATGGGCTGTTGAACGTTTGGATGACGACGCACTTGTCGGCCAAGTTGCATTGCTGAAACCAGACCATTTTCCAGAGTTGGAATTGGGTTGGATGATGACCGAAGCAGGCGAAGGCAAAAGCTATGCCTTTGAAGCGGCACAGATGGCCCGCGATTTCGCTTATGCAGAGTTGGGGCGTGACACTCTGGTGTCCTACATCGATCCAAACAACACGCGCTCTATCGCCTTGGCCACACGCCTTGGTGCACTGCGCGATGATACAGCGGCACGTCCTGATGGCGAAACGCTTGAAGAAACGATCGTCTATCGCCACCCAGATGCTGCGGCATTGCTAGAGGGTGATCACGATGGCGGAATGGAGGCTTACGCATGAGTGATCCAGTCAAATTGGCCCAAGACGTGCTGTCAGAGCACCGTGAAAGCATTGATCGCTTGGATGCGATTTTGATCTACACGTTGGGCGAACGCTTTAAGCACACACAGGCCGTCGGCAAACTCAAAGCCGAATACGACCTGCCCGCCTCTGACCCAAACAGGGAAGAGAAACAAATTGCACGGCTCGAAGATTTGGCAAAACGCGCCGATGTCGATCCAGAATTCGCAACGAAATTCCTGAAGTTCATTATTCAGGAAGTGATCAAACACCACGAACACCACAAAGATTAACGACAAACTGCTTGGGCTCTGCCCCTCGCATCCCAAACAGAAACTAGGAGATACTATCATGGCTATGAAAATTCGCCTCGCGCGCGGTGGTTCTAAGAAACGCCCATTTTACCGTATTGTTGCTGCAGATTCACGCATGCCACGTGACGGCCGCTTCATCGAAAAACTCGGTACATACAACCCATTGTTGGCCAAAGATTCCGAAGATCGTGTGATCATGGATCTGGACCGCGTGAAATACTGGTTGGGTCAAGGCGCTCAACCAACTGAGCGTTTGGCACGTATGCTCGAAGCAGCTGGTGTTCTTGCGAAAAAAGAACGCAACAACCCGAAAAAAGCTGTCCCAGGCAAAAAAGCTCAAGATCGCGCTGAAGAAAAAGCACAAAAAGTTGCTGATGCGGCTGAAGCTGCGGCAGCCCCTGCTGAAGCATAAGTCTAGCCGTTGCAGTCATCTGCAGCGACACGGACAAAAAGCGCAGACTGTTTGATCTGTGCTTTCTCTATCGGCGTCGGGTTTGCCCTTTGGGTGGGCCCGGCGTTTTTTATGCTCTAAGGTCCATGTGGGGTTTGTCGACACCAAGCCTTGACCACAGGGGCCGTTGAGATAAAGCTGAGACTAGGGAGACAGGACAAACAGATGAAAACGACATCTCGAACAGGTCAGTTCACGCGTGCCTTTCGCGATGATTTTCAGATGCTGATGCGGTTGCGGCGCGATGTGCGCCACTTTCGCACGGACCCTGTCGATCCCGATCTCTTTGCCACCTGTCTCGATAGCTTTTCACTGGCGCCTTCCGTTGGGCTTTCACAACCTTGGCAGATCGTAGATGTCAAAAGTGACAAAGCCCGCGCGGCAGTCCAAGCCAATTTTGAAACCGCCAACGCACAAGCTCTGAGCGGCTACACTGGCGACACAGCGAAACTTTACGCGGGACTTAAGCTTGCAGGCCTACGTGAAGCCCCCATTCATTTGGCCGTGTTTTGCGATGAAGCGTCTGAGAAAGGCAAAGGTCTTGGCGCGGGCACCATGCCCGAAATGCGCCGCTATTCCGTTGTCTGTGCCATCATGCAGTTCTGGCTAACCTTGCGCACGCATGGCTTAGGCCTTGGCTGGGTATCGATTTTAGATGCCGCGCGTTTGAATGACGATCTTGATATTCCTAAAGACTGGGCGCTGGTCGGCTATCTGTGTATCGGTTGGCCGCAAACCCAAACGCTTGACCCCGAACTTGAACAGCTTGGCTGGGAAGAACGGCTGCCTTGCCCTCTTCCCGAGATACGCTAATCTAGCCACATATAAATGAAAGAACACGCTATGAGCGACACGAGAATTATCGTTGGGGCCATCGCAGGATCCTTTGGCGTACACGGCGAGGTGCGTCTCAAATCCTTTTGCGTCCCACCCGAGGCCATTGCAGACTATAGCCCGCTGTACACCGAAGACGGCAGCCGCAGCTTTGATATTGTACTTGAAAGATCCATCAAAAATGGCTTTGCTGTGCACCTCAGCGGTGTGAACAATAAAGAAGATGCAGACGCCCTAAAAGGCGTCACGCTGTTTGCCGATCGTGACCAACTGCCATCCTTGCCTGATGATGAATTCTACTACACAGACCTTGTGGGGCTTGAAGTTTATGACACTGGTGGCACCAAGCTTGGCATCGTGCGCGTTGTGGTTGACCATGGGGCTGGCGATTTGCTTGAAGTTTATGCGCCAACGATGAAAGCGCCCGCACTATTGCCCTTTACCAAGGCAGCTGTGCCAACGGTTGATCTTGCGGCGAAACGTATTATTGCCGACCCACCCGAAGGTCTGTTCGAGTGATTTAGATATGAGTCGACGCATCATAATCCATGCGGGGTTTCACAAAACTGGCACCACGACGTTGCAGGACACTCTAAGCCTGAACGCGGGATTTTTTCTGCCCCACGTGGAACTTTACCTGCGAAATGGTGTGTTGATTTCGTCGCTGTCGCGCGCCGTATTAGATTTTTCAGGAAACCGTGGGAAAAGAACACGGGATGAAGTGCGCGCGCAGGCCGAGATATTTTTTTCACTCATCGACCAAAAAGACCCGCGTCCTGTTCTAATCAGCAGCGAAAGCCTTGCGGGTCATTTCCCAGGATCTTCTGGCGTCTCAAAATACGCCCCCGCCCCCCTCGCCATCGAAACGATCAGGGATGCATGGGTTTTTGTGTCAGGCACAGCAGATGGGTTTGAAACCTATTATTCTACGCGCCGCACCGGATGGCTGGCGTCTTGTCATTGGCACAGGTTGAAACATAGCCGTTCAAAAATCAGCCTTGAAGACTATTGCGAAACGTTCGCCAGTGCCGCGGATCACGCCAGTATCATTGATGACATACGCGCGCGGATTGGCGTGCATGCGGTTCATTCCGTCGCGCTTGAAGATATGGATCATCCCATTGATCCTATTTTGGAAATTCTAAACCTATCCCATTTGCGCGCTGATTTGAACATCCCTCCGAATGCCAATGCATCGCTTGGGGACGAGGCGCGCGAAAAACTATTGATGCTCAATCGCAGCAATACAGGGAACCGCGACTATCAACAAGCCAAGGCAGCGATTTTGCGTATCACAACCTGACCCCTTTTCCTTTTGCACGCGTACAGGCTATATGGCTCCATGACCGATCAACCCACAAGAACACCGTCCACATCTTTGTCAAAATCCCATGGCCGCATTGCCGTGCGCCCAAGTTTGCAACCTCGTGATCTTATGGTGGACACGCCGGAGCTTGCAGGCACGTGGAAGGCGAAAATCATCACGCTTTTGCCCACCGCATTTCCTGGGATGCTCGGCGAAAGCCTGACGGGCAAAGCGCTGCAAGATGGGCTGTGGCAACTTGAACCGATTGATCTGCGGATTTTTGGCGAGGGCAAACATCGCAACGTCGATGACACCCCTGCAGGCGGTGGCGCTGGCATGGTGTTGCGGCCTGATATTATGGGCAAAGCGATTGATTTTGCGCAAAACGGCCTGCCAAGTGACCGTGAAAAATGGCCACTCATCTATCTATCCCCACGCGGCAAACGCTTTGATCAAGCGACGGCAAAACGCTGGTCCAAAGCCGAAGGCATCACCATGATTTGCGGTCGGTTTGAAGGCTTGGATGAACGCGTGATCGAACACTACGACATCGAAGAAGTGTCATTGGGTGACTTCGTTTTGACCGGCGGTGAAATTCCTGCGCAAGCGATGATCGACGCCACAGTACGCCTGATTGATGGTGTGCTTGGCAATGCAGAAAGCATCGAAGAAGAAAGCCATTCCAACGGCTTGCTTGAGCACCCACAATACACCCGTCCAGCTGACTGGCGTGGTCATAAAATTCCCGAAGTCTTGATGTCTGGTCATCATGGCAACATCGCCAAATGGCGCGCGGACATGTCGAAATCTCTGACCCAAGATCGCAGGCCGGATCTATGGACCTTGCATAAAGCACAATAAAACCCGCCTCTTTTTTAAAGCATTCGACATGGCCGTCTCCCTCTTGCCTCGTCCCTCATTCAAGCCTATACACCGCGTGTTCGGGATTGGAATCAGTCACCGGACCGTTTGTGTATTGGTATTTGCGCCTTCTTCGACGCAGGATATTGCCCCATAGCAAACGCGATAAAGTAAAAACGACCTGAACACTCTTGCGGGCATCATTTGATGGACCCGATAGAAGACACAGAGCTCTGAGGACGTACACACCTTCACGGAAAATACCGTGAGCATATATTGGAGAACAGCGATGAACCTTATCGCACAGCTGGAAGCCGAGCAGATTTCTGCACTCGGCAGCACAATTCCAGATTTTAAACCGGGTGACACCATCCGCGTTGGTTACAAAGTTACCGAGGGCACGCGCTCTCGTGTACAGAACTACGAGGGTGTTTGTATCGCTCGTAAGAACGGCAAAGGCATTGCTGGCTCGTTCACAGTTCGCAAAATTTCTTTTGGTGAAGGCGTAGAACGTGTGTTCCCGCTGCACTCCACAAACATCGATAGCATCGAAGTTATTCGTCGTGGCCGTGTACGTCGTGCGAAACTCTACTACTTGCGTGATCGCCGTGGTAAATCCGCACGTATCTCTGAAGTCACCAACTACAAAGCGCCTAAGGCGTAAGGGGTCCTGTCATGAAAAAAGATACACACCCAGAATACCACACCATCAACGTCAAAATGACAGATGGCACAGTGATTCAAATGAAATCCACTTGGGGTTCCGAGGGCGATCAGCTTGCACTCGACATCGATCCATCTGCGCACCCTGCGTGGAACGGTGGCAGCTCCCGTCTCCTCGACCAAGGCGGCCGCGTTTCCAAGTTCAAAAACAAATACGCAGGTCTTGGCTTCTAAGCCAAACACCTTTGATTGTATTATTAAAAACGCCGCTCTTAGGAGTGGCGTTTTTTTATGCCTCTTCACCTCTCGCACACTAGACTTCCAAGTCACAAAGCCCTTCGTTTTCATCTCAAATCAGCAATTACTCTTGCGCCAATATAGGCAAGGGCGGCATATAGGGACAAAGCAAAACAGGCGCGCACAAGTACACCGCGCCGCAAGTAAGGTGGACAACACGTGGCGCACATTATCATCGTAGGCAACGAAAAGGGCGGCGCAGGCAAGTCGACCGTGTCCATGCATGTTGCGACAGCCCTGTCACGCATGGGCCTCCGCGTTGGTGCGCTTGATTTGGACTTGCGTCAAAAAACCATGGCCCGCTATTTGGAAAACCGTCTGGCGTTTTGTCTGCGCGAAGGTTTTGACCTGCCGACCCCTGAATATCGCGAACTGCCATCAGTGAGCGACGAAGACTTGGGTGAAGGCGAAAACATGTATGACCGCCGCTTGTCCTTGGCTGTGTCAGGCCTTGAAGAAACCTGTGATTTTATTTTGATTGATTGTCCGGGGTCGCACACACGCCTTAGCCAAGTGGCACATTCGCTGGCCGACACGCTGATCACGCCGATGAATGATAGCTTTATTGACTTCGATTTGCTGGCACGCGTTGATCCGGAAACCAATAAAATCCAAGGCCCGTCTGTGTATTCAGAAATGGTGTGGAATGCGCGCCAATTACGGGCGTCTGCCGGATTAAAACCCATCGATTGGGTTGTTTTGCGCAACCGACTTGGGGCGCAAAATATGCACAATAAGAAAAAAATCGGCGATGCGATGCAAGAACTGTCCAAGCGGATTGGCTTTCGCGTTTCGCCGGGGTTTTCTGAGCGCGTTATCTTTCGCGAGTTGTTCCCACGTGGCTTGACCTTGCTTGACCTGAAAGAGATCGGCGTCAAAAATGCGCTCAACATTTCCAATGTGGCAGCGCGTCAGGAAGTACGAGATTTGATGAAAACGCTTGATCTTCCCGGCGTTGATATCAATTTTTAGCCCACGACTCTATTACCCACAGGTCACTCAAATCAGCTCCACGGAACAATCACGGTCTGAATGATTTTTTTAACTGAGGGCGCTTTAAAAGGCTCGCCTCAGGCAAGGCGATCTAGGCGTGACAAAAACTTGTCCTGTTTGTTTTTCTTAGAAGCCCGCCCGGTTGTATCGTCGTGGATTTGATCATGACTGTGGCGCACACCCAACACAGGCGCGTTTGACGGCTCGGGCATATGTGTATCAAGCTTTTTCGGTCCACGGCGCTCAAAATAGCGTTGCGTCAACAGCGCAACAAGCGCGAAAACCATCAAGCCAACGCCGATAGCCCCCAACACAATGCTATCGCCTGTGCTTAGACCATTCATCCATGCTTCAAAAGAAAGCTGTGCGTTTTCCCAAAGTGCCATGCCTGTTCCCACTCTCAATGACGTTTACCACCTTTCACCCTGTAAAAAGGCAAAAATTAGACTTTGTTGCGGAAACAACTGTGAGAATTAAGGGCGAAAAGTGGAACCGAACGGGCTACACAGCGCATAGGTGACCCATTATTTATCGCGCGTCGTCCACAATGTGCGCGCTGCTGCACTGGGATTATGGTGACCAAGCGTATCCAGCGCCAATGCCGCGGTGCTTTGGATCACGCCCTCAGCAAAGGGATCAATCAGCGCACCGGACCAGAGCGCAGCCAAACGCGCTGGGTCGCTTTCCCCATCATTCAGTTTACGTGTCTCGTCTAGGTCGGGCTCGAAATGATATTCCCACGGTGCGCCGTCGCGCAGACCAAATGCCACGATATCTTTGGATGGGTTACGTTCAAATTCACCCCCGCCGCCCTTGATCACAGTAAGCGACTTGAGGGATAAAATCTGCGACGCATCAGATTGAAGTTCACGGTATGAGGGATGAAAAACGCCCTGTACGCTCACATCAGCCCCGCCGGGATTGAGCATCCGGCTGACGGTATTTAAACAGGAACGCAGGTTGAAATCACGCCGCAGCAAAAGCAATTTCAGTAATTTAGGCGCAAAATTTTCAAGCGGCAGATAAGCAATGCCCTGCGCTTTGAGGCTGTGTGCGGCGGCATCTGCATCGGCACACACAGCAATTCCAGCATAGGGCAACGCATCACGAATGGCCTGCGCCGCCTCGCCTTCGCCGTTAAACCCATGCATCAAAACGCTGTACCCAGCTTGAGCGACCAATTTGGCAGAAAGCAGAAAATACGGCAGCCCACGCGTGCGACCTGCAGCGTAGCTTGGCCAATCCAAATCAGGTTGCGGGACAGCTTTCAAATCATCCCGCAAGGCTTGTGTGAAGCCTGCGATTTCATCGGCGACCTCGCCTTTCATGCGTAGCAACATCAACAGTGCGCCGACAGATTCAGGCGCAGCTTGCCCCGCAAGAATGATCTGCATCGCCTCATAGGCCTCGGTGTAAGTGAGTGCCCGCGAGCGCCCGGGGCCGCGGCCTAGAATTCGAACATAGGGAGCGAGTGTCATTCTGCGGCTTCTTTCAAATTGGTCTGCGCCCCCCGCACCTTGGCAAGAAGCTCTGCTAACTCTGGTCTGCAAGAGCCACAATTCGTGCCCGCTTGCAAGGCTTTGCCAATCATGTCCACACTCATCAAACTTTGGGCTTCGATGGCGGCCACGATCGTATTCACCCCGACATTAAAGCATGAACACACCACAGGACCAGCGTCAGGTTGATCCGCAGGCGATACACCCGCGATGGCATTCGGCGCATCGGTGTTGGGTAAGGTCGCAAGATAATCACGCATCACAGCCACGGGTGATTTTGACACAAACAGCGCCGCTTTGAGAACACCGTCTTGATAAAAAGCCAACCGTGCAGTGCCCGAGTTTGCGTCTATCATAATTTGCGCTGGCGTGTCTGGCAAAGCAAACATCCGGCGCGCTTCGACTTCCCAATCTTTAGGAGCGCTACTTCCTGCCAATTCAAACCTGTATCCTGTCGTGGTTTTTGCCCGCGCCCAATAGGCACAGTTTGGCGAGACCTCACCGGTAGAGATCGCAAAGCCATACCACTCGGCCTGAAACGGCGTCACTTGGACAACGGCAGCTTTGCTTTCAGGCTGACCAGACACAGGGTCGACCACAGGGGGCACCAGCGCGTCAACCCGCGCACAAGGGGCCGTTTCACCGGTCCAATGCATCGGTGCAAAAACATCACCACGCGTGACGCGATCTGTGATCAATGCGCGAAAAATACCACTGCCAACAGGGCTTTTCACCTGCGCCAACATAGAGTGTTCAAGGCCCATGGCCTGTGCATCTTCGGGGTGGATTTCCAAGAACGGCTCGGCCAAGTGTGCCGACAGACGCGATGACAAAGCAGTACGGGTCATCGTGTGCCATTGATCACGAATACGCCCTGTATTGAGACGGAAAGGATAGCGTTTTCCCGTCTTTGCAGCGGGGGCCCGATATGCCAGTGGCAGCATACGCGCTTTGCCATCCGGTGTGAAAAACTTGCCATCTGCAAAAAACCTACCGCCTTGGCGCGTGTCAGTGATAGGCCAGCGTTGCGGCTCAAGCGTGTCATAGGCGTCATTGTCGATATCCCCCAAGGCCGAGATATCAAAGTCCTTGCCAAAGGTGGTGCCAAGGCGGGACATTTGCGCATATTCGCGGAAAATGTCAGCTGGAGTGCCAAAGTCAAATGCAGACCCCCAGCCCATTTTGTCCCCCATGCGCCGACCAACATCTGCCAAGATATCCCAATCTGGGCGGGCTTGTTCTGGGGCAACCATAGCTGCGCGTTGACGTGATATCGTGCGGTCTGAATTCGTGACAGTCCCGTCTTTTTCGCCCCATGCAGACGCGGGCAACAGCACATCTGCCAAGCGTGCTGTGTCTGTGGCCGCCGTGATGTCGCTGACGACCACAAAATCACAGCTCTTCATCGCTGCGACGACCTTATCTGCGTCAGGCATCGACACAGCGGGGTTGGTGTGAATGATCCACAAAGCTTTGATGCGACCATCACCGACAGCTTGGAACATGTCGACAGCCTTGAGACCTAATTTGGGCGACAGGCGATCTGTTTGCCAAAAACTAGACACAGCAGCATGGTGATCAGGGTTTTCAATATCCAAATGACAGGCAAGCATATTGGCCAAGCCGCCAACCTCGCGCCCGCCCATTGCATTGGGTTGGCCTGTGACCGAAAATGGGCCGCAGCCCTTTGTGCCAATACGCCCCGTGACCAAATGGCAATTAAGGATAGCGTTGACTTTATCAGCGCCTGATGATGATTGATTGACCCCTTGAGAAAACACGGTGACGGTTTTGGGCGTGCCGATCCACATATCATAGAACTGAGTGAGCGCACTGGCCTCAAGCCCTGTGACACTGACATCATCGGCTTGAGCCGCCTCAATCGCAGCTTGAGCCCCGTTCACATGGTTGAGATACTGGTGATCAATCGCGCCACGCGCAGATATCTCGCCCAAAAGCCCATTGAACAGCGCCACATCCGTACCCACACGCAGCGGCAAATGCAGATCGGCCAGATCACAACTTGCAGTGCGACGCGGGTCGATGACAATAATTTTCAAGTTGGGGTTCTTGTCACGCGCGGCCACGATGCGTTGATACAACACAGGATGACACCACGCCAGATTGGACCCGACCAACACAATTTGATCCGCCGTTTCCAAATCCTCGTAGGTGCCTGGCACAGTGTCTGTCCCAAAAGCCCGCTTGTGACCCGCAACGGTAGACGCCATGCACAACCGCGAATTGGTATCGATATTGGCCGAACCGATAAAGCCCTTCATCAGCTTGTTGGCCACATAGTAATCTTCGGACAACAGCTGTCCTGATACATAGAACGCAGCGCTGTCTGGTCCGTGCTTGGCAATCGTGTCGGTAAACTTTTGGGCCACCAGATCAAGCGCAGTGTCCCAATCGGTGTCAGTACCGTTCAATTGTGGGGCCAAAAGCCGATCGCCAAGTCCAACGGTTTCGCCCAAAGCTGATCCTTTGGAGCACAAGCGACCAAAGTTTGCAGGATGATTGGGATCACCGCGCACAACCAAACCACCCTGCCCGTCAGGTTTCAGCAAGACACCGCATCCGACCCCGCAATAAGGACAGGTGGATCGGGTTTCATCTGATTGACAAGGCTTCATCACGCGGCCCCTTTCAGAGCGACGGGGTGTTCTTGGGCGACTGCGGCACGCACGGGCATGCCACCAATGGCGCACTGCGGCAAAGCAGCGATATCTGTTTCAAACGCAGGGCCAAAAATCAGTTGATCACGCAAAGCTGAAATATCTGTTTGTGCCAAGATATGAGACTGAAACCACGCCCCATCGCGCGTGTCCCCATAAAGCACCGCGCCTATAAGCTGCGATCCCTGGATCACCAATCGTTTATACGCGCCCTGTATAGGGTCATTCAAAACGATAATTTCACGTCCTGTGGCATCGGTAAAGTCACCAGCAGAAAACAAATCGCAGCCGGTCACTTTAAGCTTTGTTGCAACTTGTTTTTGCACAAAACGCGCGGGACACCCCATAAGCGTTTGCGCCAGAACTTTGGCTTGATCAAACAACGGGGCCACCAGTCCAAACACTGCGCCGTCATGTTCGATGCATTCTCCCAATGCGAACACATCATCCACAGAACTGCGCATCATATCATCGACCTTCACGCCCATATTGACAGTCATACCTGCGTCTTTCGCCAGAGCAACATTGGGGCGAATGCCCACCGCCATAACCAAAAGATCACAGGGCAATTCCGTACCATCGCTCAACTGCAAAGCCCGCACATTTCCATCAGGGCCAGCCAAGATAGCCTGCGAGTCAACATCGCATAAAACAGTGATACCGCGTGCCTCGATATCCTTTTTCAACAGTCCACCTGCGACGGCATCCAACTGGCGATTCATCAAATGAGACGCCTTATGGATCACAGTGACCTTGATGCCGCGCGCGGCCATGCCAGCCGCAGCTTCAAGCCCCAAAACGCCGCCGCCAATCACCACAGCTTTGGCATCAGGGATTTGGGAAAATTCAATCATCTTGGCGGTGTCTTCAAGGTCACGATAAGCGATCACGCCAGGCAGATCATGACCCGGCAATGGGATTATGAAAGGCACTGACCCTGTGGCGATCACGACCTTGTCGTAGGGCACGGCCCCCTGTTCGCCCCAGACAATCTTGGCCTTGGGATCAATCGACAACACGCGCTCGCCGAACCGACAGGTCACATGATGATCGTTGTACCAAGCATCATCATGGGTCACGATGTCTTCATAGGTTTTCTCGCCCGACAACACAGGCGACAGCATCAATCGGTTATACGTGCCGCGTGGCTCTGCATTGAACAACGTCACTTGAAAATCATCAGGAGCGTCCGCCATCAAGTGATCCAGCAAACGCCCTGTGGCCATACCCGCGCCGATGATGACCAAACGCGTCATCATTGTCATTCCGCAGCCACAGCTTTGGCTGGCGGTGCCACTTTGGGCTTTGGAGTCGCGCCGTGCTCATACTCTTCCAAGAAATCCAATACCTCTTGGCGGTAGGCGTAATAATCGGGATGCTCCAAAAGCGCTTTACGCGTGCGTGGACGTGGCAGCTTGATATCGGTGATTTTGCCAATCGTGGCTTGCGGCCCGTTGGTCATCATTACCACGCGGTCCGACAGTAAAATCGCCTCATCAACATCATGGGTGACACAAATCGCAGTGACTTTGGTGCGTTCCCACACTTCCATCAACACCTCTTGCAATTCCCACCGTGTCAGACTGTCGAGCATGCCGAAAGGTTCATCAAGCAACAGCAATTTTGGGGACAAAGCAAAGGCGCGCGCAATGCCGACACGCTGTTTCATTCCGTTGGACATGGAATGCGCAGGCTTGTCCATTGCGTCCGCCAAACCGACACGTTCGAGATAGTATTCGATCACGTCTTGGCGCTCGGCTTGGCTGGCTTTTGGGTAGACTTTGTCCACACCTATAGCGACGTTTTCTTTGGCGGTGAGCCAAGGAAACAGGTTGGGCGACTGGAACACTACAGCGCGCTCGGGGTCCGCGCCGCGCACCTCATAGCCATCAAGTTTAATCACGCCTTTGGAAATATCATTCAGTCCCGCAGCCATAGTCAAAACTGTGGATTTACCACAACCTGAGTGACCAATGATGGAAATGAATTCACCACGATTCACTTTCAAATCGAAATCTTCAACAACCGTCAGTGGACCTTTGGGGGTTGGGTAAATTTTGTGGATTTTCGAGAAATCAAGGTAACGTTGTTCGATTGAACCTTCTTGTGCATCGGCAACAACTTTGGGCACAGAATGGATCGCCGTCACATTTGGCAAACTGCGCATGCCTTCGTGTTTGGCCGTGATCCCGACATCCATAAGATAAGACGTCACGGCTACGCGCAGCGCTTTAAACGCCGCATCCGTATTCATAGCACCACGATCACGAGGGCGCGGGATATTAACCACAAAGGGCTCTCCCAGAGTACCATCCGGGTTCAGCGGCACAATACGATCTGCCAAAAGAATTGCTTCATCTACATCGTTGGTGATCAAAATACAGGTCTTTTGATCACGCTCCCAAATGTCCAAAATCTCATCCGCCAAATTGGCACGGGTGAGCGCATCCAGCGCTGAGAGCGGCTCGTCCAACAACAACATTTCGGGATCCATCGCCAATGCGCGCGCAACGGACACACGCTGGCGCATTCCGCCAGATAATTCAGCAGGACGGCGCGCGGTCGCATGCCCCAAGCCAACCATGTTGATGTAATGATCCGCTTTGTCGCTTTGCTCGGCTTTTGACAGCTTTGGAAACACACTTTGCACAGCCAGCAAAACGTTGCCCTTAACCGTCAACCACGGCATCAACGAATAGGATTGAAACACCAAGCCACGCTCTGGACCGGGCCCTGTGATCGGCTTGCCTTTGTAAGTGACCTTGCCAGTGTCAGGTGTCTCTAACCCTGCCACCATATTCATCAAAGTGGATTTACCGGAGCCGGAAAACCCGAGGATGGCTAGAAATTCGCCCTCTTTCACATCAAGTGAAATGTCTTTCAAAACCTCTGTGCGCGTCAGCCCGTTTCCGAAGCCTTTGTATACTTTATCAAACGTTAGAATGCTCATGAAATCACCGATTGTTCGAGAATGTTGTCAACGATTGCAACGCAAACATCACGCGGTCCAACAAGAACCCGATGATGCCAATAGTCAGGACCGCCACGATGATTTTCGCCAGTGATTGTGATGATCCGTTTTGGAATTCATCCCAAACGAATTTGCCCAATCCGGGGTTTTGCGCCAGCATTTCTGCGGCGATCAGAACCATCCAACCCACACCCAAAGACAACCGCAGCCCTGTAAAGATAAGCGGCAAAGCAGAGGGCAATACCAGTTTGGTGATTTTGCTATAGGTGTTCATTTTCAAAACTTTCGACACAGATATCAAATCTTTATCGATCGTTGCCACGCCCATTGCTGTGTTGATTAACGTTGGCCAAAGCGAACAGAGCGTTACAGTGATCGCCGACACCAAAAACGATTTTGAAAACAACCCATCGTTGGTGGTGTAAACCGCTGAAACAACCATCGTCACAATCGGCAACCACGCCAGCGGCGAGACAGGCTTGAACAGCTGCACAAGTGGATTGATCGCAGAGTTCGCATAAGGCGACAGGCCCGCAAAAATACCCAAAGGGATGGCGATGATTGACCCGATCAAAAAGCCAAAAAATACCGTTTTGATCGAAGTCCATATCTGGGTGTAATATGATGGCGACCCTGTGTAGGGGATGTCTTTTACTTTTTCAGGTTGCCCATTCGCAATAAAACGCTCGTTGCGTTTATCAACCCGTGCCTCATGCGTGGCTTTCTTTTCGGTCTTTGCGATAGCATCCGCATGTAAATTTTTCGCCTCAACCCACACGGCGGCGGGCCCGGGGATGGCCCCAAGCGACGTCACCACTTTGGGCGCCATAAAGCCCCATAACATCAAAAAGCCAACGATGGCTAAAACAGGCACACCCAAAAGCCGCCAAATCTCTTTACCTTGCGCCTTTGGATTATCACCTGCGAGAGCTTTCAAAATAGGCGTCATCCATGGCAAGCCAAGCACCTGCAACCATTTGTCCGCCTTATTGATACGGGTGAACAGTTTTGCGCGCTTTGCCTCTTTAGATTTCGCACCCTGTGCTGCATCCAAAGTTTGTGGGTCGATGGCGGTCATTGGGTTGGTCCTTAAAAACAGAGAAAACGAGGGAGCATCGACGAGACGCTCCCCTTAATGTTAGCCTTTGATGTCTGATCCAGAGACGATCTGCGCGCCCTTTAGACCAATCGGCAAACTGTCGAGATACGCGTTGGGTGCGGCCCCATCAAAACCGATGCCATCGATAACATCCTCAGGTGGTGTCGGTGTTTTGTAACCATTAGAGTCCCAAGGGAAATCAGCCTCATCAGCCAAACCTTCGTCCACCAACAACTTGGCAGCCTCTAGGTAAATTGCGGGTTTGTAGACAGATTTCGCAATGTCATCGTACCAGCTGTCAGACTTTGCTTCGGCGATCTGACCCCAACGACGCATCTGTGTAAGGTACCAAACAGCGTCAGAATAAAACGGGTATGTCGCGTTGTAGCGAAAGAACACGTTGAAATCCGGGACATCGCGTTTATCACCTTTTTCATATTCAAACGTGCCTGTCATAGAGGCCGCGATCACATCAGCATCGGCACCGACATAGTCTGGACGTGACAGAATTTCGACAGCTTCCATACGGTTGGCATTGTCATTTTCATCCAACCACATCGCAGCACGAATCAGCGCTTTGACGACAGCTTTCGTGGTGTTGGGGTACATTTCAGAAAACTCGTTGGTGATGCCAAACACTTTTTCTGGATTGTTTTTCCACAGTTCATAATCGGTCACCACAGGCACGCCGATGCCTTTAAATACGGCCTGCTGGTTCCATGGTTCGCCAACGCAATACCCATCAATCGTGCCAGCTTCCAACGTCGCAGGCATCTGTGGTGGAGGCGTAACAGACAAGAACACCTCTGCGCCAATCTGGCCCGTCACGTTCTCAGGCGAATAATACCCCGGATTGATGCCACCCGCTGCCAACCAGTAGCGCAGCTCGTAATTGTGAGTGGACACAGGGAACACCATACCCATGTTGAACGGCTTGCCTTTCGCGGCATAGTCATCCAGCACAGGTTTCAACGCGGCAGCCGAAATAGGGTGAGAAATTTTACCATCGGCATCTATGGGTAAATTCGGTTTGATCGTTTCCCAAACATCATTCGACAACGTAATACCGTTGCCGTTCAAATCCATCGAGAATGGCGTGATAATATGTGACTCGGTGCCGTAACCGATTGTGGCCGCCAAAGGTTGCCCTGCCAGCATGTGCGCACCATCGAGAGTACCGTCGATTACGCCATCCAAAAGCACCTTCCAATTGGCCTGCGCTTCCAATGTGACAAACAGACCTTCGTCATCGAAGAAACCTTTCTCATAGGCCACAGCAAGCGGCGCCATATCGGTCAATTTGATAAAGCCAAATGTCAGTTCATCTTTTTCAAGATCCAACATTTCGGCAAAGCCGGATGTTGCAAGTGCTGTGCTGGCGATCAGGCTAAGAAGTATTGTTTTCATTTCAATGTCCCTTTGTCATCGTCCGTCTTGGGTCCGGTTTCTGTACGAGCCAGACCCAAAACACGAAAAAAGCCGCCGATACGAACCACCCGGGAGGAGGCGGGTGGTTCGTATCGAGCGGCTTTGCTCTAAGCTTTCATCAACGAAAGCAAAATTCTGCGTCGCGGCGCCATTGCCGTGCGACTGACTTTATTTGACCCCTCCAGCATCGCCTCAGCAACGCCTCACAGCATCTTTTTGCAGATGCAGCAAATTGAGCCAATTATATGCTTATTATTTAGGCATCAAATCTCTGTCGGCTCAAAAACGCGCCCATCAAAAAACGTATCCCGTTCAAGAACAATCTGCCCCGACTCCGATTCTACACCCGACGGAGTTGCTCTGACCCCTTCAAGTTTCGCCGTCGCTATGGGCAAATCAGCCGATGTGCGCGCAAGGGCAGCGCGATATAGATCTGAGCGAAATACAGATCCGGCAGCGGCCAATGCCGCAGGTCGATCCAGCCCCAAACGGGCTGCAAACTGCCCGCCAATCCATTCCGCTTGCGAGCGCCATGGAAACCCTGCGGCACCGTTGCTGAATTCCATAAACTGCGGAACAGATCGCTCAAGACCCGACTTGGATATTACCAGTCGCCCCTCAAAGGCACGATCTAAAATTTCAGCCGACATATTCAAATACGCGGGACGCGCCAAAAGTTCGGATCGCAAAATACGAGACGACGGATCGGCAAGCCACCGTCCAGCACGCCACACAGATCGGATCAAGCGCCCCATAAGCGCGGACTCTTGTTCCGCCCAATCACTGCGCACGGCCAGTACCTTTTCTGGTGCGAATGCCCAGATGGCCGCCCCCGGTATCAACAGTTCTCCAACGCCATTTTCAACAGCGATAGACCCCCAAGGTTCGCCAACACAAAAGGCATCAATCTCGCCCGCTTTGATCGCATCAGCCATCAACGATGGCGGGACGGTTTTGATGTCTACGCCCTGCGGCGCGGGCAGGCCCAGCGCGGACAACCAGTAGTATAAAAGCTCGGCATGCATCGAAAATGGAAAGGGCACACCAATGCGTAAACGCACACCTGACGCTGCGATCAATGCCTTGCCAGCAGCGTAGGCATCATTGAAATCAAAGTTATGTCCCGCATCACGCATACGCTGAGCCAAAGCGTTAGACACACCAATAACTGTACCATTTATGGACAAAACTGAAACAGCAGACAATTTTGCACCGGCCCCACCAAGCCCTAAAGCCGTCGCAACAGGTACAGGCGACAGCATATGGGCGGCTTGAACTTGACCAAAACTCAGCATATCGCGCAAAGACGACCAAGACGGTGCGCGGCGCAAATCAAGCACGAGACCTTCTTCGGCGGCAAAGCCCATTTCTTGCGCAATGATCAGCGGTGCGGCATCGACAAGCGGGATAAACCCAACCGATAAAACAGTACCTTTCATGCCAACAGCCCCGCGGCCGTCACCAAAGCATTCGCCACATCAGCGACGCGTTTACCTTGGTCCATCGCGGTTTTACGCAACAGCGCATAGGCTTCGTCTTCGCTTACTCCACGCGCACGCATCAACATGCCTTTGGCGCGATCAATGACCTTGCGCTCTTCTAAAGCGCGCTTGGTTTCGGCCAGTTCAGTGCGCATCCGCTGAAACATACGAAAGCGCGCAATCGCCGCGTCGATCACAGGTTTCACACGTTGGCTTTGCAGCCCGTCCACGACATAGGCTGACACACCAGCTTCGATCGCCGCCGCAGAAAGGCCTTCGTCAGAACGATCCACAAACATCGCAACAGGACGATCCAGCGGACCAGAGGCCAACGCCAATTCTTCAAGCATATCGCGGGATGGGTTTTCCACATCAATCAAAACGATGTCTGGATTGTGCTCTTTAATATGTCGCGCCAAGCTTGTTGGTTCCGCAATAACATGCAAATCAAAATCGCCTGCATCACACAGACTATCAACAATAAGCGCTGCGCGAGCGGGGTCTGTTTCGACGATGATTACGCAAAGTGTATGAGCCATATTAGGACATGGCGCACAGCGGTTTTGCGATGTAAAGTCACCAAACCTCATACACGTCCAAGAATACAGCGCCTTGCCCAATTTTTAATCAATTCACATGCGGGTGCTCAATGTCATGAGCGAAATGAATCTGCGAGACAGTTGTTTTTTGCTCTGTGCGTCTTCAGATTGACCAACAAAGTACCGGAGCATCAAAATGCGTTTTCATATACGGGTTCGACAATGACGCTCCCAGCAGCAGTAATTTTGGCAGGCGGATGCGGCACGCGTCTTGGTGGCTTAGACAAGGCGCTGTGTACATTGAATGGTCGCTCATTTTTGGCGCATTGCCAGTCGCGTCTTGCACCGCAATGTGGGCTGATAGCGCTCAATGCCAACGGGGACACGCGTAGATTTCACGATACAAAACTACCGATCATTTCAGACAGTGTGCAAGATAGTCTTGGGCCGCTTTCTGGCATTTTGACCGCGATGGAATGGGCCGCAAGCAATGGATATACGCAGGTTCTAACAATCGCGGTCGACACACCGTTTTTCCCGATGAATTTGGCCCAAAGGCTTCTACAAAAGCCCCATGATCAGATCGCACTGGCCGCAACGCGCGACACGAACGGGCATTTGTGGCTGCATCCAACATTTGCAATATGGCCGACGTCTTTGCATGAAAAACTGCGGATGGATTTGGAGCACGGCGCACGCAAGGTGACAGCTTGGGCCAAAGCACAGGGCGCAGTAAATATCATATTTGAAACTCAGGCAAATGATCCGTTTTTCAACATCAACACCCCCGAAGATTTAGTGCGCGCCGAACAGATTGTAAAGTCACAGACCCGCGCCGATCAACCGCGCTGAATAAAGTAAAGCTGGGCCGCGCCATTAGGGCTTTGAGCCGCAAATCCATCCTCTGCTTGCTGTTGTGCCAAAAGGATATGGCCAGATTCCGCACAAAAATGCGGGACATCAATGACTGCGGCAGGATCAGAGGCAACAAGACGCAACACCTGCCCAGATTGCATCGCCAACAGGGCCTTGCGCGCTTTCAGCACGGGCAAAGGGCACAACAGGCCGATGGCGTCGATATATTGATCCCACTTCATGCGCGTCTGCATAGGGGACTGTGCCTGTGTTGTCTATTGTCGCACGCAACTGCCCTGATTATTCAGATCAGAATACCCGCGACAGCTGGCAAAACAGAGCTAGACCGCATGGTGCATTTTGCACTTTAAACAATATCAAAAAGCATCATCTGGTGCTACTTTTATCAATGGCGACCCAATCCAAGGCTCCCTAGGGTTCGTCGACAAGAATAATATATCGGCACGTTATGTCTGGAGGGACTATGGAACAATTAGAAACATTTTTCGGGGTCATCAATGATCTCACATGGGGATGGGCGCTGATCCCTATCCTTGTTGTCTTTGGTATTTTTATGACGCTTATGTCTGGGTTCATCCAGATTCAGTTTTTCAAACGCATGTTCCGCGTCTTGTCCAACGACAACCAAAACCAAGACCCCAACGCTCTGTCCGCACGCGCCGCTTTGCTGGTGTCGGTTGGTGGTCGCGTGGGCGGCGGCAATATCGCAGGGGTTGCAGTTGCGATCACGCTTGGCGGCCCTGGCGCTGTGTTTTGGATGTGGGCCATTGCTCTTGCTGGCATGGCGACATCTTTGATCGAATGCACATTGGCACAAACCTACAAACAATCTGACGGCGAAAGTGCCTTTCGTGGTGGTCCAGCCGATTACATTCGGCGCGGCCTTGGCGCGCGCTACAACTGGATCGCAGTGATTTATGCGATCTGTTTGCTGGCATCCTTTGGACTGGGCTTTAACGCATTTCAAGGCAATACAGTTGCAGGGGCCGTGCAGGAATCCTTTGGTATCAATCGCATGTATACAGGCATCGCGCTTGTTGCGGTCACAGCCTTTGTTGTCTTCGGCGGTATCAAACGCATCGCCAAAGCGGCGGACGTTGTGGTTCCTGTCATGGCAGTTGGCTACATCGGTTTAGCGATATTAGCGATCATCTTGAACATTGGTGAAATTCCACGCGTATTCTCTGACATCATCAACAGTGCCTTTGGCCTAAACGAAGCCTTTGCCGGCGGTATGGGCGCGGCCATCGCCAATGGCCTGCGTCGTGGGTTGTTTTCAAACGAAGCGGGTCTCGGCTCTGCGCCAAACGTGGCAGCCACCGCGCTGGTGCGTCATCCCGTGAGCCAAGGTATCACGCAGTCATTCTCGGTGTTCATCGACACAATGATCATCTGTACATGTACTGCCTTCGTCATCTTATTGGGCGATGTCTACGTACCCGGTGCAGAGGGTGTCGACGGCGTTGTTTTAACGCAGCAATCTTTGGCCAGCCACTTTGGCGTTTGGTCCAAATATGCACTGACACTCGCGATTTTACTCTTTGCGTTCTCGTCGATCATCTACAACACTTACCTTGGCGAAAACGCTATGGCGGCGATCACGAAATCCAAAGAAGCCCTAATCGGCCTACGCGTTGCAATTTTGGGCATCGTGTTATTGGGTGCGGTCGCCCCTGATGCAACATCTGTGTTCTTCTTTTCGGATCCGATGATGGGCATTTTGGCGGTGGTCAACCTTGTTGCTTTGATGATGTTGTTCCCAACAGCAATGCGTGTTGTGGATGATTTTCGCAAACAGTTGAAAGCGGGCATTGAGCGCCCCGTGTTTAATCCTGATGATTTCCAAGACCTGAACTTGGATCGCAAAGCGTGGAACACAGATCGTTGGCAAAACGACTAAATACTCTGGGGTCGCCTTCGGGCGGCCCATTCTTTTGCACATCAAGCCGGTGGGGGCATGATAGGTCAGCTCACCACTTGCGCGCGGATCAATTCAACCAAAGATGGATCAAAGCCGCTTCCGGTGTTTCGCGCCCACCATTTTGAACACCGCTCGCCCAAAGAGCCGCTCCCGCCGCATAGCTGCCGGGATCCAATGCGCCCACCTCACATTGGCTGACCGCGCGGATTTTAACACCACGCTCGGCCGCTTGTTTTAGCGCAGTACTGACGTCAGGGTGTGACATTATCGTACCCACGCCAAAGACCCGCAGCACAGCAATATCAACCTGCGCCAAAGCCGCCGACAAAGCCGCAGCGGGCAACCCTGGCGCCAAGGTCAACACAATAGAATTACGCTCTGCGAACCGATGATATCGCGCCGCAGTCAGCGGATCTTGTGGAATGGCGCGAAAGGCATCTGCGTGATGACAGTCATGTTTAATCAGCCCGTTTGCTGGCAAAATACGCCCTGAAAATGATAAAAACACACCTGCCCCGTGCCCATTCACCAAAGCATCGATGGCAAGATCAAGGTTGCCCTCAGCATCGCCGCCTGCGCCCAATGGTGTCATAGAACCGCACAGCATGACCCGTCGCCCTTGCCCTTCCAGCGCTTGCGACAGTGCAGCGCCCGTAAATGACATGGTATCGGTGCCGTGAACAACAATTACAGGGCAATCGGGATGTGCATCGATCATATCCAACATCTCGTTCCAATGGGCAGGACCAATATCGGCACTGTCGATCAGCGGTGCAAATACATGTTGTTGTAGCGTCACATGTGCGGGCAAGCGTGCCGCTATCGCAGCCTCGACCAGCCCCTCTTGTGGGGCCAACCCATTGGGGCCGCGCACCATTCCAATCGTACCGCCTGTGTGGATCAATAGCAGCTTCATACCGATACCTTTCGCGCACGATACGCGCGAAAGGTAAGCATCTGCGCCACGCAATCCGTTACATCGATAAGTGTTTTTCCAACAACAGGCGTGGCGATCAGTGGTAACTCTGTACAGGCCAAAATAACAGTTTCAGAAGATAGATTTTGCGCAATGGATCGAAAGCGCGCCGCTAACCCTACGTGTTTTTGCCCAAACCGTTTGACGTCTTCAATCAGCAAGTGCAAATCTTCGGACTGGTTTGCGGTTTCAAATTCTATATCGGATTGCAGCTCAGCGTAGGCAGACCAATTGTCCAAAGCCATCACAGGTCCTGCGGCCAACAATCCAACGTGGCTGTGTCCCGCTTGGGTTAAAACCTGATGCAAAACAGCTTGAAACGACAAAAACTGTCCGACGTTTGGCAAAGTATCCAGCAATGCTTGGATACGCGGCGCGAACCAATTCAATGTGTTACACGCAATGACAAAGACATCTACCTGTGGCGCGATTTGGCGCACGGTACGATCAAGCGCAGCCCATGTTGCAGCCTCATTGGCCCGCAAATCCATCGACAAACCCAGTTCGGGCTCAGACACAATAACCACGCGCGGCGCATCAAGATCACCGCGAAACGCCGTCCCAAACTGGTTTTGCGTTTGCACAAGCAACTTGGACCACAAATCCATACCCGCTTCGGGGCCAGAGCCCGCGATGATCCCAATCGTAAAAGGGCGATGTGTCATAGATATCTCCTTGGGTCGATAATGCGCGGTGTACAACATATTGACAATTGCGCCCATGGGCGCAACTTGGCGCTAAGTGATGCTATTTTTGCAAGAAAGAGAATAAATTGTCTGAGATATCCGCAAACCTTCGACTGCTTTGCTCATTCAAGACCTCAATTTCCGAAGTCGGGCGTGAACTTGCGATCAATCGCAGTCAACTCAACCGTTATTTGGCCGGTACATCAACACCACGCACAGGGCTTTTGCGCAAAATTTGTGACTATTTTGGCGTCGAATTGCACGAACTGATGTTGCCACCAGAAGACTTTGCCGAACTGATCCAAGTCCGCGCCCTCGACAGTGACGGCACAGGCCGGCTGCTGTGGCAATACGTCGATAAAGTGATGGCGCGCAATGAGCCACGCATCCAAAACATGACAGGTTTTTTTTGGGAATACTACGCATCCATGTCGCAACCCGGCAAAGTGATCCGTAACATGATCACCTTTGAGCCACGCGATAATTATATGTTTTATCGGCGCTTGGAACGTATGGGGCCACATGACAAACCCTGCCGTCATCACTTTCGGTACCAAGGGGCCGCATTGATGACAGGCGATCGTATTTTTATGTCTGATTATGAATACGGGGCCGAAGTCGAATTGACCCAAACAGTTCTGTACCCCGATTACGCCATGCGCTGGACGCGTCTGCATGGCATCAAACTGGGTGTGTCCGCCGACAGCACCCATATGCCATGCGCGGTGCGGGTCGTGTTTGAGCGCCCGCCGCATTCCATGCATTCCATCTCCGCTTTGCGCCAGTGTGGCCTGTTTGATTTTGACAGCCCGCATATTCCAGAGCACGTGCTTGAAATGATCGACAACGTGCCAAGTGGACCGCAAGTGTTCCAAGCTTACGTGCGCAAACCCTAATTTGACGCGTCCCTATGCAATCGGTTGCAAGTTGTAGACACTGTAATGTGACACTGTGGAGCCAGCTAAGTTTTTATAAACCGGTATCGAGCTGTGAAACGTAATAGGTAAAAGAATGCCAGCAACACTCAAAGATGTCGCGATCAGGGCCGGAGTATCTACGTCTGCCGTATCGCGTACTTTTACGGATGGGGCATCTGTCTCGATCAAAATGCGCCAAAAGGTTGAAAAGGCCGCATCTGAACTGGGGTATAGTCCCAATTTTTTGGCCCGCAGCCTAACGACACGCCGCACAAAGCTCATCGGCCTTGTCAGCAATAACTTTCACAATCCGATTTTTTTGCAGGTCTTTGATCTGTTCACCCGTGGGCTACAAGATCGAGGATTGCGTCCTCTTCTGGTCAATCTAAGCGATGAAACCGATCCCAAAAACTCGCTAAAATTGCTGCAACAATATTCTGTCGATGGCGTAATCGTCGCATCGTCTACGCTTCCGCCCGTATTTTCCAAAGCATTCCGCGACCAAAATCTGCCGGTTGTCCACACGTTTGGCCGTTATTCCAGCACCCCAGAGGTTCATATGGTCGGGATTGATAACGTTGAAACAGGTCGTATGGCAGCGCATGAATTGGTCACACGAGGGTATAACAAAGTCGCGTTTTTAGGGGGGCCGCTGTCGGCAACATCAACCCAAGATCGACACAAAGGCTTTACCCAAGAAATCGCGCGCCATCCGCAAGTCACCCAATCTCACAGCTACGCCCAAGCTTATTCTTTTCAAGCGGGACGGCAAGAAATGCTGCGTCTGCTGAATGAGGGACATGCAGAAGCCTATTTTTGCGGGGATGATGTGTTGTCGATTGGCGCCCTGAGCGCGATCAAAGATGCAGGGCTGTCTGTTCCAGATGACGTTGGCGTCATTGGGCTCAACGATATGGAAATGGCATCGTGGGAAAACATAAACCTCACAACAATACACCAGCCCATCCGCCAAATTGTGGATTCTTCGGTCGACCTTATGGTCGCAATGCTGGACGAGCCGGATCACTATCCTGAGGCGCGCGTATTCCCTTGTCGCGTGGTGGAACGAGGCACATTACGGCCCCGTTCCAAAACTTAGCGGAACATCGGCGGGCGGGCATCTATCCAAACGCCTGCCTCTTTTGCTGATGCAACCGCCGCATGCACGGCCGCCATAGAGCGCACGCCGTCTGACGCATTGGGCAAGCCATCACGCATCTCGCCGCGGATCGCATCCGCCAAATCGCAATAGATATTCGCGACAGCCAAAGGGAAACCTTCGGGGTGTGCAATGGCCACGCGCGACAGACGCTGGGTGTCTTCGCATAGACCCGGTTCGCCTTTTTCGATGATCTGCGTCCGCCCACCAACAGGTGTATAAATCAACTGGTTTGGCTGCTCTGACGCCCAGCGCAATCCACCAGTTTCACCGAACACTTGAATGTCAAATCCATGCTGGCGCCCAATCGCAACGGATGAAGTCCACAACCGCCCAACAGTGCCGCCAGTCATGCGAAAATTGATCATCGCATCGTCTTCCAACTCACGGCTAGATATTGTGGATGCGAAATCTGCAGACAGCTTTTCAACGTTATCATCACATATGAAGCTCGCCATGTGCAGCGCATGAATGCCGCAATCGGCGAACTGACCTGACACCCCTGCCGTGGCAGGATCATAACGCCAACGCACGCGTGGATTGTCTGCATCTGTCGCATCGCCGTGATGCCCGTGGCTAAAGTTGGTCACAACCAAACGCGGCTTACCAAGATCCCCCGCTCGTACCATTGCACGAGCTTGGCGCACCATAGGATAGGCAGAGTAGCAATAGTTCACCGCGCAAATTTTACCCGTTAGCTTTGCAATGCGCACGATAGCTTCGCCTTCGTCCACAGTCATCGTCATCGGCTTTTCGCACAACACGTTAAAGCCTGATTCTAGATAAGATTTGGTGATCTCAAAATGGGTCGCGTTTGGCGTCGCAACCGTGACCAGATCAACGCGGTCATCACGATTTTTTTCCCCTGCCAGCATCTCTTGCCAATCACCATAAGCACGGTCTGTGGCCACCCCCAAACGCTTCGCGTAATCACGTCCGACATCCGCACGATGATCCAACGCACCCGCAGTAAATTCAAAGCGCCCATCTGCCAATGCACCGAGACGGTGCGCGGGCCCGATCTGGCTGCCTTCACCGCCACCAATCATGCCCCATTTCAATTTCGCCATAGTAAATCCTCCCTAGACATCAATGGATCGCCATTATTCGAGCTTGGCCTACACATCTTCAAGCGGCACACCCACCATGGACGGATCACAGTTATGTTCAACAAAGACCATATCTACAGTGACAGGCGCATGACCGATTTTGGGTGTCATAGTAGAACCTTTTGACCAACACTACGCGGGTTGTACATCTACCCACGCTTTTGTCCGAGACGAAGCCAATGCTGCGGCGACAACTTGTGTCACGTCAAGCCCATCTTGAAATGTCGGCCAAACAGGGGTTTGTGTTTCGATGGCCTGCAAAAAATCACGTGCCTCGATGATAATTTGATCTTGATACCCCGTACCGTGACCGGGGCCTTGGCAGAAATTTTCATAATCGGGATGCGCAGGTCCTATTAGAATTTTACGGAACCCGCGTGTGGCTTCAGGTTCGTCCGCAGTATAGAGCCAAAGTGCATTTTGATCTTCTTGATCAAATTTTATCGCACCTTTGGTTCCAGTAATTTCATAGGCAAAGCCCATTTTGCGACCATGGCTGATGCGGCTAAAGTACATCTGCCCCATCGCGCCATTGGCAAACCGACACATCACCTGACCATGATCATCATTGGTGACGGTCCCCTCTGGGCGGGCCTGATGAACGGTTTCCACGTCAGCCACCAAAGACGTAATTGGGCCAATCAAGGCCAATGCACCATTGATCATGTGCGGGGCCAAGTCCCCCATCGTGCCATTGGCTTCACCAGACGTACGCCATGTCGCAGGGCTTTTAGGGTCGGCCAGAAAATCTTCGGTGTGTTCGCCGCGAAACCATGTGATGTCGCCGATCGCGCCTTGCGAAATAAGCTGGCGTGCAAATTGACTGGCTGGTGTGCGGATATAATTGAAACCGACCATGCTGATGTGCCCAACAGAGGCTTTGGTCATAATTTGGCTGTCGCTTAGCGACGCACCAAGAGGCTTTTCGCAAAACACAGGCTTGTTCAACGCAAAAGCCGCAAGCGCAATCTCGCGGTGGGTGTCTTGTGGCGATGCGATCACGATGGCCTCGACCTTAGGATCAGCCACCAATACACGCCAATCATCTGTCGCGCGCGCAAACCCGTAGGCATGACGATACCATTGCGCGCTTGCAGTGCTGCGCGCACAGATCATTTCCAGACGGGGCCGTAGAGCTGTATTGAACACCGCGCCGACGGACGACATTGCGACAGCATGGGCTTTGCCCATATAGCCCCCTCCGACAATGCCTATACCAATCTCAGTCATGCGACGTGGCCTTTCTTATCAGATTATATTTGCAACCGGTTGCAAAATTTGTATCTTGGGATTCGAAACCACGCAAGCGACAATGATCAAATAGGCCACCTACACCAACACAACCATCGCGTCTCACTTAGGGCGGATCGTACACGATAGGAATTTGGCACGTCGCGCATTAAACAACGAAAGAGCATGTGATGGACGTTTTGGCCGGTATCAAGCACAATAATTTCGTGGTTCTTGGCCGTGTTGGCATGGATTTGTTTACAGCGGCAGGTGAGGCGATAGAGACCACCGATAACTTTACCGCAGACATGGGTGGATCGTCTGCCAACATCGCCGCAGGTATCGTGAAACTTGGTGGAAAAGCGTCTTTGGTGACGCGTGTATCCGATGATGCAGTGGGGCGGTTTTGCATGAACAAGCTAGACCACTACGCAATAGATAAACGGTATGTCACCCCCGTTGGCGGCGAAGCCCGCAATTCTTTGGCATTGTATGAAAGCCGGATGCAAGACCACCAATCGGTGATCTACCGCAATGGTGCCGCTGACTTTGAAATGACCATAAAAGATGTCGAAGCCGTGGACTATGCCGCCTTTGGAGCTTTGGTCGCGGCAGGCACTGTTTTCGCTGCAGATCCATCGCGCTCGTCCAGCTTTCGCGCTTTTGAACTGGCACGCGCCGCGGGTATCCCGATCATATTTGATGTCGATTATCGCCCCTATAGTTGGCCATCTGCACAGGTCGCAGAAGAAGTTCTCTCTAAAGCAGGCGCTATGTCAGACATCATTATCGGCAATGACGAAGAATTCGGCTTTATGGCGGGTGGCATTAACAAAGGCCTTGAAAAAGCGCGCGCACTGGCCGCCTCAAGCGCAACCATTGTTGTCTATAAAATGGGTGAGCATGGCGCCATCACCTTTGCGAATGGCACGCAAATCCGTACAGGCATCTATCCTGTCACGGCACTGAAACCCACAGGAGCGGGCGATAGTTTTATGGCGGGATTTCTGTCTTCACTCGTAAAAGGGCACAGTCTTGAAAACGCTGTTCTGCGCGGCTCAGCCTGTGCCGCTATCGTGGTGGCGAAACCCGGATGTGCGCCCGCCATGCCCTTTTCCAACGAATTAGATGCCTTTTTGGCCGACCACCCCGGCCCCACACACGTGACCTAAGGATTTCAAATGCATATTGCCCCACACGACAATAAAAACATCCCTATTGTAGACGTGGACGATGCCACGGTCCCACTCAACTACCTTAACATCGTCAAACTGAAAGCTGGCGAGGCCTTTGAATATCAAGTGCCTGGCTATGAGACTTGCATCGTACCCGCAACAGGCACGATTGATGTCAACGTTGAAGGTGTCGCCTATACTTTGCTGGGCAACCGCACTCTTGATGTTTGGGATGGCGAGCCCGAAGGCGTATATGTACCAGTTGGAGCCAAGGTGACCTTTGTTGCGACCCGCGACACCGAAACATTCATCGCAGGCGCGCGGTACGATAAAGTGCTTGAACCGTTTGATGTGCGTGAGGCCGAACTGGACAAAGTGCAATACGGCTCTGACGACACCAAAACGCACCGCAAGATTAAGCACATTCTAGGCCAAGCGCATCACGGCAAGGTCGGACGATTGTTGGTGTCAGAATTGTTCACCGTTGGCCAAGGTGGTTGGTCTGGTTTCCCTGCACATAAGCACGACACAGATCGCAAAGATGCTGACGGCACCATCATCGAGACACGTCATGACGAAACTTACAATTTCCGCTTTCGTCCGAACCACGGTGCTGGTGTGCAAATCATTCAACATGAAGAAGGCACACCGGGCGATGCCTATCAGCTGATGGACAGGTCCACTATTTTGTTGCGCAGCGGTTACCACCCTTGTGTGGTGATGCCCGGCTACGAAATGTATTACTTCACCATTTTGGGAGGCCTCACGCAGCGCAGTTTGGTACAGTATTTCCAGCCCACACATGCCAATCAAATTGAAACAATTCCGGGGATCAAAGACATGGTCGCTAAGTTTAAATGACGCTTGCAACACTCGCAGAGGTTTTGCAGCCTGCCCTAAAAGGCAGATATGCGGTTGCGGGTTTGGTCACCCTTGGCTGGGAAGATATGCGCGCCTATGTGGCCGCTGCCGAAGCCGAAAACTGCCCTGTCATCTTACAAGCAGGTCCATCGTGTCGCGCCAATACACCTTTGCCGATATTAGGCAAAATGTTCCGATATTTGGCCGAGAACGCCAGCGTACCTGTTGTGGCACATTTGGATCATGGGTACACGCTTGAAGAGTGCAGCGAAGCTTTGGATGCTGGGTTTACATCCTTAATGTATGACGGCTCGCGCAAGCCTATATCGCAAAACATTGATGAGACGGCCATGATCACAGAAATGGCCCACAAAGCGGGCATATCTTGCGAAGGTGAGATCGGTTTTGTGGGATACGCCAATGGCGAAAAATCAGCAGGAACGCTCCCCGACGATGCCGCCAGATTTGCACGGGAGACACGTGTCGACGCCATGGCAATTTCAGTCGGCAACGTACACTTGCAGCAAGACAAAAATGGCGGTTTGGACATAGGTCGCATTCACGCAATTGAAGCCGTCACCACCGTTCCTTTGGTCATTCACGGCGGCTCTGGCGTGCCTGTTGTTCAACGCACGGCCCTTGCGACAGGATCAAGCATCTGCAAGTTCAACATTGGCACCGAACTGCGAATAGCTTTTGGTCAGGCTTTGCGCGACGCTGTCACTGCGGACCCGTGCCGTTTTGACCGCATCGCAATTTTGCAAGACACACACGAGCCGCTCGTCGCTGCAACACGGCACGTCCTGCGCGCTTTCCAACCACGATGATGCGCACCGTTTTTATAGCGCGCCAAACACAGCACACAGACGTGGCGCAAGACTTTGTTCGGCACCTGATCGCATTGCAATCTGGTGAGGTTGATCAGTCAAACGTTGTCTTTGTCGTGAATGATATCACGCACAACGCCGTAACTTTGCCCCCATGCATCTGTCATATCGCAACGAATATCCCACAATTCGGGGAAAAACCTGTGACGTGCGCCTGCCTCTAATATCTCAACAGGGCGCCCTTTCAGCGACTTTGATCCCAGCCCAATCGAGCGGTGGATCAAGTACAAATGGTTGGCGCGGAATTTCTGAAACAGCTCATCGTATTCAATCAAAGCTTCGGCCACGACATAGCTGTCACCGTGGTCATATTTGCCGTTGTATACATCGGCCACACTCAACTCTTTACCGTCCAGATAAGTCGTTTTGTACGCGTCCCATAGATCGTTTGGCATTCGCAACAGCAATTGGAAACCGGGACTTTCTTGGCCAGATCCATTGCCAAGCTGCAAGCGCACCTCTTGGTATTCAAGCGGTGACATGGTTTCGAGCACATCAAGCTGGTCTGTCATAAGACGCATCAAGCGGTGCACTCTGCTCATCAAGGTCACGATGCGATTGGTGTTGCCCTGTTTCAGATAGTCAATCACATCAACCAGCGTATAGGCCATCAGTTTCATCCACAGTTCTTCGACCTGATGCACGATTTGAAACTGTAACTCATCGGCATTGCACAACTTGTCGATAGGTTTTTGACAGCCAAGCAACTGTTTCACGTCCAAATAAACGCCATAATCCAGCATCTTCGGGGTCTCGATCAGTGCGTGATATTCTTCGCGGTTCATCTGTGCGTCCTTTGGTCCATGCCGTTTACCTTTTGTGCCCCACAAAGTGAAAATCATTGTTCTCTTAGTTCCAGCATGCGAAGAATAACGAGAACGATTGATTACAATTGGCGCAAAATGGATAACACATGGATCAGGTCGACCTCGCTCTTTTAAAGAGCTTAGAGCACAATGCACGCTTGTCCTTTGCAGAATTGGCAGACGCCCAAGGCATGTCCAAGACGCCTATTTGGAAACGCGTAAAAGCGCTCGAAGAAGCAGGCGTGATCACAGGGTATGAGGCGCGTTTAGCCCCAAAAGCTATGGGATTTGGCCTATCAGCTTTTGTTGAGGTTGTGCTGGATTTTGAGTCTTCTGACGCTTTTGAAACCGCAGTGGCACGCCATCCATCGATCTGGCGCTGCCACGCCACCACAGGCGATGCGGATTATCTGTTGCAACTGTTTGCGCGGGACATGGACGATATGGATAAATTGATCCGCGCGGAAATCGCACGTTTTCCTGGGGTGCGTCGCACCAGCACCACGGTGGTCACACGGTCTATCAAAGAAAATCAATCTCTGGCAGCCTTGGCACAAACGCGTTAAATGCAGCGCCCCCATAAAACGTCAAATAGGGAGCGCCACGTTTCAAGCAAAACTTAGTCGTTGAACACAAAGTGCACCTTGACGGCGCGCGTCCTGTCGGCCGCCAGTTCGAAGGCTGCATCAGCTTGATCCAGCGGCATTTGCGCAGAGATCATAGGGCGCACATCAATGCGACGCTCGGAAATGGCTGTCGCTGCCTGTGCAAATTCTTTGTGAAACCGAAAAGTGCCACGATGAGTGATTTCCTTGGCCACAAGCACACTGAGCGGCACAGCCGTATCGCCTGCCATCCCGACCTGCACCATCACGCCACGCGGGCGCAAAGCGGCCAAAGCCGCGGCGATTGCAGGTGCTGCCCCTGTGCATTCGAACACAACATCAAAGTGGCCTTTGCCTTGGGCGAAGGCCGCCAAAGCATCACCATCAGTCAACACATTGATCGTCGATGTCGCGCCCATTTCACGGGCAACACTAAGCGGCATATCTTGCAGATCCGTTACCACAATCTGTGCGGCACCTGCTTCTTTGGCTAAGGCTGCACAAAGCACGCCAATCGGCCCTGCCCCCGCAACCAAAACACGTTTACCACTAAGATCACCTGCCAGACTGCGTGCATGCATGCAGACGGCCAAAGGTTCGGAACAGGCCGCTTCAGAAACAGACACATCCCCAGACATAGGCACACATTGGCGCGCATTTAGCACGATTTGATCACGATACAAGCCTTGAACATGAGGTGTGCGCATCGCAGAGCCGCTAAAGATCATATCGGTGCAATGCATCTCAAGCCCCTGCACACAATATTCACACGTGCCGCAATGGATACTAGGGTTGAGTGCAACCATATCACCCACTTTAAGTCCTGTGACACCTTCGCCCAGTTCTTTAACGAAACCAGCCGCTTCGTGACCCAAAATGATCGGCTGAGTCACACGAATAGCGCCAAACCCGCCATGCTGATAGTAGTGCAGGTCAGAGCCACAAATCCCCCCTGCACCAACGGCAACACGAACTTCGCCAGCCTTGGGCGGCGCGACCTCCCGCGTCTCTACACGCAGGTCTTTCGCGCTATGAAGGCAACATACACGAGTTTTCATAAATTCTCCTAAGGCATCAAGACGGACGGCAGCCATGTCGCAAGCGCGGGAACATAAGACACTGCCAAAAGGACACAGATATTGGTGAGCAAGAATGGCAAGATTGCAACCACCACGGGGGCAAGCGGCAAGCGCGCGATCCCCGCACAGACGAACAAACATACACCGACAGGTGGCGTTGTCAGACCAATCATCAAATTAAGCACCGCAAAGGTCGCAAAGTGCAGCGGATCGATACCCACGGCTTCAGCCAGCGATAACAGCGGCACAAACAAGATGATCAGCGCTGCAATGGTTTCCATAAACATGCCAACGAAAAGTAGCAAAAGATTGATGATCAAGATGACCAAAATTTTATTGTCCGTGAAAGACAAAACACCATCAGCAATCGCTTGAGGAATTTTTTCTGACACCAAAATCCAGCCAAACACATTGGCGAACCCCACAAGCACCAAGATGCCCGCAGATGACACGGCACTGTCGATGACAATTTTAGGGACCAATCGCAGCGGCAATTCACGATAGATAAAGCACCCGACAATCATCGCATACACAGACGCAATGACTGCGGTTTCCGTGGGCGTCGCCAAACCCGACAGCAGGCCGTAGATGATCAAAAACGTCATCGCCAGCGCCCAAATGGCCCCTGCAAATGCGCGACCAACTTCGCCAAAACCCTGCCATGGCTGATGGGGGAAATTGTTACGGCGTGAAATGATATAAGTCGTCACCATCATAGCAAGACCCATCAAAATACCGGGAATCGCACCCGCTAGGAACATCTTGCCTACAGAAATACCGCTAAGCGCACCAACGATAATCATCGGAACAGATGGCGGGATAATCGGCCCCACGGTCGAAGATGCAGCGGTCACCGCTGCGGAAAACGCTGCAGGATAGCCCGCCTTTTTCATACCAGGGATCATCACCCCCCCGATGGACGCCGCATCAGCCACAGCTGTGCCCGTGATGCCGCCAAACAGCATGGATGCCGCGATATTTGTTAGGCCCAACCCGCCTTTGATCCAGCCGACCAGCGCATTGGCAAAACGAATAATACGGTGCGTGATACCACCTAAGTTCATCAAATTGCCTGCTAAAATGAATCCTGGAATGGACAACAGCACGAACACATCCATACCTGCATACATTTTTTGCGGCATGACGACAGCAGGGATACCCGCAAGAGTCAGATACCCAAGCGAGGCAACGCCAAGCGTCACTGCGACCGGCAAACCAATCACAAGCCCACCAATAAACAGGCTAAAAAGAACGGTGACTTCCATGATTATGCTTCCTCAGGTTTCTTTTCAGGCATGCCATCGTCACTGCCTGTGATCATGCCGACAATGCGGATCAATGCCGCGAGCGCTAAAACAGCCAACAGCAGCCAAACTGTAAAATGAACATAAGTCATGCGCAGGCCAAGCGCGGGCGAAGTCTGCATCCGGCCAATGGACACGTATTTCCACGCAGGGGCCAAAAGATAAACTGTCAAGCCAAAGGTCATTAGCGCCGAAACCATTCGCAGCATCCAAGGGCCACGCCCCGGCAGGCTTTCGCAAAAGACATCAACGTTGACCATATCCCCCGTGCGCAAAGCCAGCCCTCCGCCAAATGCAACAAGATATAACAAAGCATACCGCGTTAACTCTTCGGTCCACACTGGGGAGTTACCCATGGTGCGCCCAACGACTTGGATCAAAACAGCGCAGATCAAAACCAAAAAGGCCAACCCCGCACCAGCGCGTGCAAGCCAGACAAAGGCTTTTGTTATTTGATTGAGTCTTTTCATAAATCACTCTGGTAGCTCAAGCGCATATGCGCTGCGATAAAAAATCCCCAACTCCGCCACGTCAGGGAGCGCCGCGCGGAATTGGGGAAACCGAACTGGTAGGTTTAGTGAGAGAACAAAACTTCAACGATAGGTTTGATTTCGTCGTTCACATTGGCCAGAACAGCGTCTTTTGCTTTGGCTTGGAACGCAGCGCCGTCCACTTCAACAAAGGTCATGCCTTTGCTTTCAAGATAGGCACGATCATCAGCCACAGAAGCTTCAAACAGTTCACGCTCATAGGCTTGCGCCGTTGCCGCAGCTTGCATCACGGCGGCTTGGTCGTCCGCAGACAGGCCAGCCCATGTGGATTCAGCAATTGTCAGGTAGATCCAAGACCGCACGTGTTCGGTCAAATTGACGTGGCTTTGTACTTCATTAAAGTTCGCAGAGCGGATCAAAGCCAGTGGGTTTTCTTGTGCGCCGATCGTGCCGTTTTGCAGCGATGTAAACACTTCAGAAAACGCCATTGGAGTCGGTTGCGCGCCAAGCGCTTTCCACACATCCACGAAAAGCGGCACGTTTGGCACACGCATTTTCAAGCCGTCCAGATCGTCAGGCGTGGTGATCGCGCGATTGGATGTCAGGTTGCGTGGACCACGCGCAAAATGTGCAATAGGACGAATTTGAGCGCGCTCGATGATCTGTGCTTTGATCATGTCACCAATCTCGCCTGACGCCACTTCATCCATGTGATCAAGCGATTTATACGCATAAGGCACAGCCAAAAGCGCTGCCATTGGCGCCCAGTTTTGCAAAGACTCACCGGTGATGGTCATATCAACAGTGCCAAGCTGCATGCCATTGATCAGATCAATTTCTTTGCCCAAAGACTCGTTCGGGAACACGTCTACTGCGATGCGGCCCTCGGTCAACGTCGACAATTCTTCGCCGAATTTCACGGCTGCTTTGTGCCATGGGTTGTCTTCATTCGCGAGGTGACCAAGTTTCAAGGTCATGTCTTGCGCCATCAAAGGCGCGGACATCAAAGTTGCAACAGTCGCGATAACCGCTGATAGTTTCCAAGTGATTGTCATGTGTACTCTCCTCCTAGAGTGGGTGTATTGACTGACGGGGCAAGGCCACCCTCAGGCAAATCGAAAAAACTGGGATTGGCCGCGATCACGCCAGGCAAATAATCAAGCATTAAGCGCAGGTGTTGGCGGGCATTTTCTTCGGCGCGATCTAAATCTCTGGCTTCAACGGCATCCACAATCTGCGTGTGCTGTTCGATCAACAACGCCATTGGATAATCGAACAAAGACAAAAACCGCACGCGGTCCATTTGGGCTTTCACGCCTTCAACAAAGCTCCATGTACCTGCTTTGCCGACGGCATCTGCAAGCATACGGTGGAACTGTTCATCCAGTTGTGTGAAAGTCTCAAGGTCATCTGCGTGGACACGTTTTTGCAGCTCAATTTGCGCCCGCAAAGTGCCGATCAGCGCATCATCACGCGTCTTGGCCAGCAAACGCACAATGTCAGCCTCGATGGCTTCACGCAGAAATCTTGCATCTAAAACATCTTGATAGGCGATCCTAGAAACGACGGTACGCCGCTGTGGGCGGATCAACAGCAAACCTTGGTCCGCCAGCTTTATAAACGCCTCGCGCACAGGCTGGCGACTGACATCATATACCTTGGCAATTTCGGTCTCAGAAATGCGGTCACCGGGTTTGAGATGGTTGCGAATGATCCGATCGCGCAGCCTTTGCGTCAGCTGCGGTGTAATCGGCAAAGCTGGGTCAAGGGGACGCATTGGATCCATTTGCAACATGTAGATTCTCCTCCCACATTCAAACTGCCATACTTCCATACAAGTTTGCAATAAAAATTGTATACCATTTCTAATGGATGTGCTGCAAAAGGAAAAAATATATAATTAACTGAATAATATGATAAAAATAAATAAACCGATCACGCCATCAGTGAAAAATCATAGGAAATGAAACAAATAAATTCTGATAAAGGGGCAATCTGATCTCTTAGGGGACAAACTAAAGTGGACTGAATGCTCTTTGGACAAGGGTAAATCGACGCCCATCGGCCTTAGTCACAACGTGAGCGGGTTCACCATTTAAATGCCTTGCGAGAGAATGACTGTGCGATCGTCGCGCGATGATGTGATCATGGCATCAATCAACCTATGAACGTTTAATGCTTCGCGTCCAGAGATGGCGGGTGCCCGATGTTCATCAAGCGCTGCTGCAAAATCTGTCAGAATTTCTTTATGCCAATCGTGGGTGAACGCCATAGGATCAGCACCGCCACCTGTGGCTCCCTGTGCGCCATGCGTATCAACGCGACCATCGCGCCAGTGCACAACCAACTGACCAGAAGCAAGCGTCACACTGGCCTCAGCGCAGTGCAGCGTGATGGTTTCAGCACCACCAGGGAAACTTGCCGTGCTGCACGTCACAGATGTGATAACTCCAGATTGAAAATCCACACTGGCCTGAACAAAATCTTCGGACTCCATTTTATGCAGCGCTGTCGTGCGCGCTGTTGCACGCACTTGATGTACGGGGCCCAACAAAGATAGCGCCAAATCCAACGTATGAATCGCTTGGGAAATTAAAACACCGCCACCGTCGCGCACGTATGTTCCACGCCCCGGCGCATCGTAATAAGACTGGTCGCGCCACCATGGCACTGTGATCTCGGCTACGGCAATGTCGCCAAAAGCATTTTGTGCCAGCAATGACGCGAGTTGTTTCGAAGCTGCGCGCATCCGGTGTTGGAATACGACCCCAAGCGTAACACCTGCCGCTTCACAAATTTCGACAATCTTTTGGGCCGCGACCGTATCGCGTTCAATCGGTTTTTCCATCAAGATGTGCTTGCCGGCTTTGGCAAAAATCTGAACCATCTCCAAACGGGCATTCGGCGGGGTGCAAATAAGAACAAAATCAATATCAGGATCATCCGCAATATCTTGCGCATTGGCATAGACATTCGGCGTGTATCCCAGCGTGGATGTCACAGAATCGGCAAAGATTGTGGCCCGTTTTTTGTCGCGTGCGCAAACACCTGCAAGGGTGATTTTTGGGTGCGCATCCGCGATGGCGCGTACATGCGTTTGCGCCACCATACCAAGCCCAATCAAGACCGCTTTCATTGTGCTCTCCCTAGCCAATGCGTGTGAATGGGTCGAACGCTAGAGCAAGGCCATTAATCTGTAAAGTTCTAGTATGTCAGATTGGGTAGGTCATAAATCATACGCGGATTCGGGCGATACAGCAGGTAGATTTACGCTTATTGAGCTGTCACACCTTTATAGGTTTGCTGTAAATTCATAACGATTTCTGCGTGGGTGACCTCTTTACGGTCGTAGTGACTATGTAGGTTTCTAAAGAACACAGACGGCATTAAGGGCCGCTACACTGAGCCCTATAAGTTAAACCAACCAGATACGACTGCACGTCTCCGGTTGGTTTAAGTCTTGTCGCTTTACATATCGCTCGGCGCTATACCTCGGCCATATCACCCGATTGAGGTGCGTCTTTTGCGCCTGTCATAAAGGCAACTGCATCAGACATCGTGTAATCTTTTGGATCGATAACGCAAAGGCGCTTGCCAAGTCGATGCACGTGAATGCGGTCTGCAACTTCAAACACATGTGGCATGTTGTGGCTGATCAAAATGATAGGGATGCCACGCGATTTAACATCCTGAATAAGCTCTAGAACCTTGCGGCTTTCTTTAACCCCAAGCGCTGCCGTGGGCTCATCCAAGATAATGACCTTTGACCCAAAAGCGGCGGCGCGTGCGACAGCAACCCCTTGGCGTTGCCCCCCAGACAGGGTTTCCACCGCTTGATTGATATTTTGGATCGTCATTAAACCAAGTTCAGTAAGCTTTTCGCGCGCCTTCTCTTCCATCATTTTGCGATCAAGTTGGCGCAGGAACGTTCCACGCCAGCCCGGCTTTCTAAGCTCACGCCCCATGAACATATTGTCAGCGATCGACAGTGCCGGCGACATCGCAAGGGTCTGATAAACCGTTTCAATACCGACATTGCGTGCATCAATAGGAGAGGTAAATTTGATCTTTTTCCCTTCAAGATACACATCACCCTCATCAGGGATCACAGCACCAGAAACAGCTTTAATCAAAGAGCTTTTCCCCGCGCCATTGTCACCGATCACAGCCAGAATTTCACCTGGGTACAGATCAAAATCGCAATGATCCAAGGCAGTGACTTTGCCATAACGTTTGACCAAATTACGGCCTTTGAGAATGGGTTCCATTACACTGATACCTTTCTGATCCATTGATCGACTGCGACGGCTGAAATGATGAGCAAACCAATCAACAAGAATGTCCACTGCGCATCTGCGCCTAACAAACGTAAGCCAAGTGTAAACACGCCCACGATGAGTGCGCCAAACAACGGCCCCATGATAGACCCGCGCCCACCGAACAATGAGATGCCGCCAATCACAACGGCCGTGATGCTTTCGATGTTCAAAAGCTGACCTGATGTCGGGCTCACACTGCCAATGCGGCCAATCAATGCCCAGCCTGCGATGCCGCAAATCAAACCTGTAACCGCATACACTGAAATCAAAATTTTACGCACATTAACGCCTGACAATTGTGCCGCCTCGGGGTCATCCCCTACGGCGTAAATGTGGCGGCCCCATGCGGTTTGTCGCAATGCGTAGGCCAAAAAGGCAAAGATCAAAACCATGGCAATCACGCCAAAAGTAAAGGTCGCGCCACCACGTCCATCCGCGTCAGCACCGACTTTAAAGGTCGTGCCAAGCAGTTGCAGCAAAGGTGCCTCTGCTTCAATTGTCTGACTGCGAATGGTTTCATTGGCGGAGTATAAAAAATTGGCAGCGAGAACGATTTGCCACATGCCAAGCGTCACAATAAAGGGCGGCAATTTCATCACCGCAATCAGCCAACCGTTGATCGCCCCCACAGCCGTGCCAAATGCCAAACCGCACAGCACCGCGATTTCCACGGGAATGCCATAGCGAAAGGTAAACTGTCCCATGATCACACTAGACAAAACCGCGATGGCACCAACGCTAAGATCGATACCAGCGGTTAAGATCACAAGGCTTTGCGCAGCAGCAACGATCCCAACGATTTGTACCTGTTGCAAGATCAACGTCATCGCAAAAGGTGAAAAGAATTTAGCCCCCAAAAGCAGGCCAAAAATGGCAATGGACAGGACCAATACAATCAACGGCACCAAAGCCGGATTGACATGAAGCCAATGTTGCAGGGTCGGCACAAACCCCTTTTTGTGCGTTTGAAATTGTGCGACCTGATCCGGCGCTGCACTGGCAGCCCCTTCAAAATTCTCGGCGTCAGACATGATCACTCCCCAGATTGTCTTCAAGCAGTTTATATGAAAGAGGGGCGCATAACGCCCCCCTTATCGTTTTTGTTATAACAAGGGCTTACCCCCAGCAGAGGTTACGGCCGTCTTCAACTGAGATGGAGTCAACACCATCCACAGCCTTGTCCGTCACAAGCGCAACACCTGTATCAAAGAAGTTTTTGCCAGGAGTAACTTCAGGCTTCGCACCATCATTTGCCCATGCGGCAATCGCTTCGATACCTTTTGATGCCATAAGCAATGGGTACTGCTGCGATGTTGCGCCGATCACGCCGTCCGCAACGTTTTCAACACCAGGACACCCACCATCGACAGACACGATCAACACGTCTTTCTCACGTCCGATAGATCTAAGCGCTTCATAAGCGCCCGCAGCGGCTGGTTCATTGATGGTGTAAACAACGTTGATCATAGGCTCTTTCGCCAGAAGGTTTTCCATGGCTTTACGGCCACCTTCTTCGTTGCCTTGCGTTACGTCATTGCCAACGATACGTGGGTCAGTTTCGTCGCCCCATTTGTTTGGATCGCCAAGATCAATACCGAAGCCTTGCAAAAAACCTTGGTCGCGCAAAACGCCAACAGACGGCTGGCTAACAGCCAAATCAAGCATCGCAATTTTAGCGTCTGCGGCCGCATCGCCAAGCGTCGCGGCGGCCCACTGACCGATCAATTCACCCGCAAGAAAGTTGTCTGTCGCAAATGTTGCATCGGCTGCATCGATTGGCTCAAGCGGCGTGTCGAGTGCGATCACAACAAGACCAGCATCCCGTGCTTGAGTGACGGCAGAGACGATGGACGACGTGTCGGACGCAGTCAAAAGAATACCCTTTGCGCCATCCGCAATACATGTCTCAATCGCAGCAACCTGTGTTTCGTGGTCGCCATCAACTTTACCCGCGAAAGATTTCAGCTCCATGCCCAACTCAGCCGCTTTGGCTTCAGCGCCTTCTTTCATCTTCACAAAGAATGGGTTGGTATCTGTTTTGGTGATCAAGCATGCAGTTGTCTTGTGATCGTCAGCCATAGCAGCGCCAGCAGATGTGACCAATGCAAGTGCAGTACCGATAAGAAGTTTATTCATGGTTTCCTCCCAGAAATTCCAAATTTGGCAGCCGGTTCGCCGCTCCCTTTTCGCCGAATCGTTTTAGCGAATGACGTAAAGGTGACAGAGTTTCGACCAAGCTGTCAATTAATTAGTTAACTTTCCTTATTAATGTAAATGAGGTATTCAGCTACACCGAAGAACGGTATATGGATGCACAATGGAAGAGACCGTCGTCAGAAAAATCTCTGCGGGCCTTAGTCAAAAAGGTGTTCGCAACCACAACGAACGCCTGCTGCTTTCGTTGCTCCAAAGGCATGGAGACTTGCCTGGAAGTGATCTGTCTCGACTGGCTGGACTGTCACCACCGACTGTTTCGGCCATTCTAAGACGTCTTGAAAACGACGGTATCTTAGAGCGCGGAGAACCTGTGCGCGGCAAAGTTGGCAAGCCATCTTCCCCCATGCGCATATCCCCCAACGGGGCTTTTTCATATGGGCTCAAAATTGGCAGACGTTCTGCAAGCCTTTTGTTGATGGATATCACCGGCGTCATTCGACACCAGCGCGACATGACCTATGCCTTTCCCGTCCCTGCAGATGTCTTTTCTTTTTTGCGCAATGGCATAGAAGACATTAAATCATTGCTGAGCGTGAAAGACCTGTCGCGGATTTGCGGTATAGGTGTTGCTGCCCCGTTTGAGATGTGGAACTGGCGAGATCAATCTGGCAAAGCCGATGAAGCATTCAAATCGTGGGAAGGCGTCAATTTTCGGCTCGAAATCGAGACGATCAGCACCCTGCCCGTCACAACCCTGAATGATGCAACTGCGGCCTGCCAAGCGGAACACATCTATGGGCGCGGCAAAGAGTTTCGTGACTACGCCTATTTTTTCGTGGGCACGTTTATGGGCGGTGGCGTGGTGTTAAATCACTCTGTGTTCGAAGGGCGCCAAGGCAACGCTGGCGCACTTGGCTCCATGCGCAGCATCGGCCCAAACGGCGAAAGCATGCAACTTGTCGACACCGCTTCGATGCACCTGCTAGAGGCACGATTGCGTGAGGTAGATCTTGACCCTGCTCTCCTTTGGGTTTCTCCGCAAGATTGGACAGATATTTCCAGATATGTTGAACCTTGGCTTGGCCAAACAGCGCAAGAACTGGCCAAGGCCAGTCTTTCAACCTGCTCTGTAATCGATTTCGAAGCCATTTTGATTGATGGGGCTTTTCCTGCAGAAATCCGCCATGAATTGGTCGAACGGGTCCGCCGCTACATTGCCAATCAAGACACCAGAGGGCTTATCCCGCCCCAGATTGAAAGCGGTAATATAGGCGGAAATGCCCGCGCCATCGGCGCTGCCAGCGGTCCTATTTTTGCTCAGTATTTCCTAAACACAAACGCAGGGCTTGTGGCCGTTTAACAAACCCCATGCGCCGACATACTGCTTTCGAGAAACGTCTTGCTGCGATGCGCAGCTAAACCCACTTTGCCAAAGGCGGCAGTGACATCAGAACGGCATTGGCATCGTGACCCGTCTCAAGACCGAATTTAGTTCCACGATCATACACCAGATTGTATTCTGCGTAGAGCCCACGATGCACCAACTGCGCGTCTTTGTCGGCATCCGTCCACTGCGTGTTGCGGCGTTTTTCCGTTGCCCCCAAAAAGGCTGGTAAAAAGGCACGTCCAACATCTTGGGTAAAGGCAAAGTCAGCCTCCCAATCTTCTGTGCAGTGATCATCAAAAAATATCCCACCAACACCGCGAGCACGGTTGCGATGCGGGATATAAAAATACTCGTCCGCCCACTCTTTGAAGCGTGGGTAATAGCCTGCATCATGGCGGTCGCAGTGCTCTTTTTGCACAGCGTGAAACGCCGCTGTATCATCTTTATATTCGATGCAAGGGTTCAGGTCTGATCCACCCCCAAACCACCACGCATGTGGCGTCCAAAACATCCGCGTGTTCATGTGCACAGCGGGCGCGTGCGGGTTTTGCATATGCGCCACAAGCGAAATACCCGCAGCCCAAAAGCGCGGATCATCTTTCATTCCAGGCAAGCCTTTGCGCGCGGCCATAGCATTTTGCGCGCGTTCACCAAGCGTGCCGTAAACAGTCGAAATATTCACACCAACTTTTTCAAACACACGTCCACCGCGCATCACAGACATCAAACCACCGCCTGCATCACTGCCATCTTCTGAGTTGCGTTTGGTTTCGGTAACTTCAAAACGCCCCACGGGTTGATCCGCAAACGGGCCCGTGACCTGCGTGTCCTCTAGAGTTTCAAACGCCGCAACGATGTCATCGCGCAGTGAGCGAAACCATGCAGAAGCGCGTGTTTTTTCAGTATGAAAATCATCGGTCATCAGACGTCCTTTGCAGCAGAATTCGAATTCTGTGTTAGCAGAAATACGCCGATAGTGCCAAGGGCGGTTATCGCGCGGCAAATCCGCGCTATGTTAGCGTATAATCAAAGGAGTTTTCCCATGCGCCTGCTATTAGCCCTGCCCGCGTTGCTTGTCTTATCAGCCTGTTCTGAACAACAAATGTGCATATCACGCGCAACGCAAGATTTGCGCACGGTGCGCGGCTTTGCGACAGAAGCAGAAGGCAATCTGGCGCGAGGATATGCACTGGTTGAAACGCAGGTTGTTGACTATGAACGCGTGCAGTGTGGAACCACCTCTGAAGGGGCTACCAAATACTGTCGCGTTCCCGTGCGCGACACAGTGCTCAAACGCAAATCAATTGATTTGGATGCCGAGGCCGCAAAGCTATCTGTGCTGCGCCAAAAAGAAAGCGCACTGGCCCTAAAAGCGGATGCAAGTATACTTGCCTGCCAAAAAGCATACCCTAGCTAAACGCAGTTCAATGCATGGGTTTGCGCACAGGGTCAACCAAAGTGCGCCCGCCATCCACAGTTAAAATTTGTCCCGTCATAAACCCTGAGCCTTCTGACGCAAGATATTGAACTGTCTCGGCCACTTCGGTTGCCGAGGCAATCCGCCCAAGCGGCGTTTTTTCGATGATTTCGTCACGATACTCTTCGTGGTCGGTCAAAATATCTTGCAGGCTCGCGCTCATAACCGACCCGAAAGCCACTCCGTTGATACGAATACCATGAGGTGCAAGCGCAACGGCCATAGACCGTGTCATCTGATCCACCGCAGCACAGGAAATAGAGAATGCCATCAAAGACGGATGCGTGCGCCGCGACGCAATGGATGACAGGTTGACGATAGAGCCCACAGGCGCATGTGGGTTTTCATCTCGTTTTGAATTGGCCCGCATCCATTTTGACACCTGCTGCGTCATCCGCAAGCTTGTCATCAGGTTTTGTTCAAGCAGGTATTCAACCTTATCCTCTTTCGCCACTGTAGGATCACACGGCGCCACTTGGCGCGAGGCATTGATCAAAATATCCACACCATCAAAGGCGTCAATCGTGGCAGACAGCAGATTGGCGATGGTCAGTTTTTGACGCAAGTCACCGGCAAAATACCGAATATTGGATGCCTCATCTTGCGCGGCATCGCCAATCTCGGCAATCAATCTATCTTCATCGATATCGGCACACATGACATTTGCACCTTGGGCCAGAAAGTGGCGCGCAATCGCGAGCCCGATCCCATTGGCAGCCCCAGTCACGATGGCGGTCTTTCCTGCAATCGAAAAGCTCATGGCAAAATCTCCGAATCTGTTCGTCTCACGTTACGACGTTCTCTTGCTGGCACGAAGGGGCTTTGACGCTTGAAGGATTTTGAACCCAGAGGTTCCGCCAATTTCCGCCACAACGCCAAAATGTTGGCCAAGTGTCGCCTCATAAGGCAAATGACGGTTCGCCACCATCCACAATTTTCCGTGCGGCGCCAAACAGCGCGCGGCAGAGGCGATAAACGCCTGCCCCAACGCGGGGTCCGCGGTGCGAGCGGTGTGAAACGGCGGGTTCATAATGATGCCATCAAAACCAGGTTTGGTTTCAAAGGTAGTGACATCCGCCCAGTGAAACACCGCGCGCGCATCATCAATGTTGTCTTTGGCGCAGGCGAGCGCTGCAGCTTCAGCTTCGACGATATGAAGCTGCTTGACGCCTTCATGCGTCAAAATATGACGTGATAAATATCCCCAGCCCGCACCGAAATCGGCAACCTTGGCGGGCAGTTTTTCAGGCAAAGCCTCGACCAAAGCCGCTGAGGCTTTATCAATACCGTCCGCCGAAAACACACCAAGACGGGTCACAAACCCTTCAACAACATTCAAGGCACCGGGATCAACCCAATCGGTGAAATCGCCGCCCTCGAACAGAAAGGCTTTGCCATGCGCCTTGGAAACCAAAGCAAGAATAGGCGTACGCTTGCGAACTTCTTTAAGCAAGCTGTCGATGCCATCCGTTTTTTGCCCATCCACAACCACGCGCGTACCACGCGCAGCTGCATCGGCGATCAAAGCACGCGCTTCGGCTTTGGCACGCGGCACAGCGACGATGGCAAGATCAAAGTCGCCCTCTGCAACGGTGCGCACGTTACATCCAAGCGCCTCAAAGGCGGCGGCATCAGGTTTAAACCCTTGCACGATTTGCACATCCGCAGCGCCAAGCGCACTGAGATCTGCACCGGCACGGGGGCGATAGACCACGGCCCGATTGGGCTGGTCTTGTCCATCAAGGACGAGGGGAAGTCTGGGGGATACCATTGGCAGGTCTGGCGCAGAGCGCCTATTCCTTTTCCATTGTGCATTGCAGCGGGTGTTGATGACGACGCGCGAAATCCATCACTTGAGACACTTTGGTTTCAGCAATTTCAAAGGCGAAAACGCCCACAACCGCCAAACCTTTGGTGTGAACCGTCAACATGATTTCAGTCGCTTGAGAACTTGTGATACCGAAGAAACGCTCCAGCACCAAGATAACAAACTCCATAGGAGTGTAATCATCGTTCAACAGCATCACTTTGTACATCGGCGGACGTTGGGTTTTCGGCCTTGTTTTCAAAGCGAGACCAAGGTCACCGTCGTCAAAGCGATCATCTTTATCGGACATTTTTAAAGGCAAACGGATCACGCGGGGCGCTCCAATTCGGGTATGCAGAAAATTCAGTGTTCGGGCGCAGTATATAGCCCCTTTTTCCCGCGAATAAAGGGGGGTATGCCCTTAGAGGTTAAGGAGATGACCCAAATGTCCGTTAAATTCTCGACAATTGCCTTTGATGCTGACGATACGCTGTGGGAAAATGAACAGTTTTTCCAAGTGACCCAAGGTCGATTTGCCGATCTTTTGGCCGATTTCACCGAACCTGATCACTTGGCCGAACGCCTGCTCGCAGCTGAGCGCCGCAACCTTGGTCGCTATGGATTTGGCATCAAAGGGTTCATGTTGTCGATGATTGAAACGGCAATCGAAGTCACGGATGAGCGTGTGTCAGCCAGCGTGATCAAAGAACTGATTTCAGCCGGACAAGAGATGCTGCAACACCCAGTTCATCTATTGGATGGCGCGGCAGAAACCGTTGCGCAGTTGGCACAGGACTATATCATTTTACTGATCACCAAAGGCGACCTTTTGGATCAAGAACGCAAGCTCGCCCAGTCAGGCTTGGGTGAATTTTTTGACGGGGTCGAAATCGTGTCGAACAAAACGCCGCAAGTTTATACAGAAATTTTCACACGACACAGCGCCCGACCCGATCAAATTATGATGGTGGGCAACTCCATGAAATCTGACGTTATTGCACCAATACATGCAGGTGCTTGGGGCGTTTTTGTACCGCACAATCGTACGTGGGACATTGAGCATGCAGAGCCGCCATTGGGGCACCCTAAGTTCCAAGAATTGGAAAATCTACATGCACTCCCCGCGTTGATTGCACAAATTTCCAACTCTCGCTGAACAATCTGGATTTTTTTACGCTGCTGAAGTCTACAAAATATGACGTACAAACATAGTATGTAGACAATCTGAACATCACGACCACAACATATGGCGTTGCAGGGATGCATCCCTCAAAACCCCTTGAAAATTGACAGTTTTCTCAATTCAAACCCTGTGCTAGGTTGATTTCAAATAAGTTGGGCGAAAACGATCCGACAATATGAGGCAGATTTATTATGGCAAGCAACGTGCAAGCACGCGTGAAAACGTGCGGCGTTTCTAAGAGCATTTTTTCCCTTTGGCTCATCGCATTGTTTGCGGCATTCGCCCCGATCAATGCCGCGATGTCCGCCGAATATGCAGCGCTGGTTATGGATGCGCGCAACGGAAAAGTTTTACATGCCAGCAACGCCGATACACGATTGCATCCAGCCTCACTGACCAAAATGATGACGCTCTACATCGCGTTTGAAGCGATCGAAAACGGTGAGATTTCACTGGATTCAACAGTTACCATTTCCCGCAAAGCCGCCAGCGAACCGCCTTCACGACTGGGATTAAAAGCCGGACAGAAAATCAAACTTCGGTATTTGATTCGTGCTGCAGCCGTCAAATCAGCAAATGATTCTGCAACAGCAATTGGTGAAGCTATCGAAGGCTCGGAAGCTGCCTTTGCCCGCCGGATGAATCGCACAGCCCAAGCACTTGGCATGTCACGGACCACTTTCAAGAATGCACATGGCTTGACCGAAAGCGGCCACCTGTCCACGGCTCGGGATATGAGCGTTTTGGGCCGCCATGTATTTTACGACTACCCAGAATATTATAACCTTTTCTCACGCAAAACCGCCGACGCGGGCGTGCGCACAGTGACACACACCAATTCGCGGTTTTTGAACAGCTACAAAGGCGCCGATGGGATCAAAACAGGTTATACATCTGCTGCGGGCTTTAATCTTGTGGCTTCTGCGCAGCATGGCACTGAGCGCATCATCACCACGGTGTTTGGCGGGCGTTCAACCATCACGCGCAACGCGCGTGTGGCAGAATTGATGGATCTTGGCTTCAAACGTGCCGGCACACGCGTTGCCGTCAACAAACCCCAAAAACCACCCTATATGGGCAAAGCTTCAACAGGTGCTGTGATGGTGGCGGATTCTGGGCGCACGCCGCGCAAAGCCTCTAAAATCGTGCGGGCGCGGATTATGATGACCTCTAGCCCTCTGCCAAAAATGCGCCCTCTGCGCGCACTGGAGCCTGAAGAAGAAAACATCCTGTTGGCAATGTCAGATGATATTTTCAACGTTGTGGCAGAAGCAAACAAAGAAGCCGCAGTTTTGGCCGCAGCCAATGCAGCGGCAGCGCAAGCCGCTACATTGCTGCAAACTGCAGCGTTGGAGCAAACCAGCGAGGCACCTGCAGCCCCCCAAACAGATGTGCTTATTAGCTTCAAACCAACACCGCGCCCTGAGCGTTTAGACCTCACAGCGGTCGAATCCATCGTCGCACGAGCCACACCAGCCGCAATCGAAGACGCAGCTCCGGTCATTGTGACCCGCATGTCCACATCGGGAAACCGCCACTGGGGTATCAATATCGGAACCTATGGGTCTGAATATGAAGCACGCAAAGTTTTGCTAAAAGCAGCGCTTGCTGAGTTGGAAAACCTTGATGGTGCATTGCGTAAAGTTGTGCGCAGCAAACGTGGATATGATGCGAATTTCTTAGGCCTGACGCAAGATGTTGCGGCTCTCACATGCCGCAAACTTGAAGCGCGCGGCAGTGATTGCAAGGTCTTCGGTTCATCTTAAATCTATTGCATTGGTGACATGAACACCAAGGGCGCGGGCTAAACCCCTGCGCCCTCTTTCACATCCAAATCAAACGCTGCGGCGATCAAAGCCTGCGTATAGGGTTCGCGCGGGGCGTCAAAAATCTGTGCGGCATCTCCGGCCTCGACCACATCACCGCGTTTCATCACCAGCACTTTATGGCTCAGCGCACGTACCACACGTAGGTCGTGCGAGATGAACAAATACGCCAGCTTATGCTTGACCTGCAGATCGCGTAAAAGTTTGACGATTTGCACCTGTACTGTTTTATCAAGCGCAGATGTCGGCTCATCCAGCACCAATAGTTTTGGCCGCAACACCATCGCACGTGCGATGGCAATTCGTTGGCGTTGCCCGCCAGAAAACTCATGCGGATACCGATTGCGCGTGGCAGGATCAAGCCCAACTTCGGTCATAATTTCGTTCACGGCCGCCTCTGCCGACGCATACGCGCCAAGGCCATGCACGCCAAGCCCTTCGGCAATAATTTCACCCACATTCATACGCGGAGATAAGGATCCAAAGGGGTCTTGAAACACGATTTGCATATCGGCACGCAGGGGTCTGATTTGCTTATTCGACCACCCTTGGATATCTTGCCCAAGCACCACAACCGGTCCTTCAGAGGCAATCAAACGCATCATCGCAAGCGCCAGTGTGGTTTTGCCAGATCCACTTTCGCCCACGACGCCAACAGTTTCCCCTGCCCGCACTGTAAATTGAGCCGCATTCACCGCTTTGACATGCCCAACAGTGCGCCGCATAAAGCCGCGCTGAATGGGGAACCAAACACGCAAATTATCCGTCTGAGCAATCACTTCAGCATCTTGAGGCACCTCAATTGGATGCCCCGTGGTTTCAGCATCAAGCAGCATTTTGGTATAGGGGTGAGATGGCGCATCAAAGATATCTTTGGTCATGCCAGCTTCAACAATCACGCCATCTTTCATCACACAGACACGGTCCGCCAATTTGCGAACGATCCCAAGGTCATGGGTGATAAACAACATCGACATCCCCATAGAGGCCTGAAGGTCACGCAAAAGCGTTAATATCTGCGCTTGAATGGTGACGTCCAGCGCTGTGGTCGGCTCATCTGCAATCAACAAATCCGGTCCATTGGCCAGCGCCATAGCGATCATCACGCGCTGGCGTTGACCACCCGATAATTGATGAGGGTAATCTTTGAGACGGTTTTCAGGGTCGTGAATGCCCACTTGCATCAACAGTTCAATCACGCGCGCGCGAGCCTTTGTGCCACGCTGCCCTTGATGAACAAGCAAAATTTCAGACAGTTGCTTTTCAATTGTGTGCAGCGGGTTAAGCGATGTCATCGGCTCTTGAAAGATAAAGCTAATGGCATTGCCACGCAATTTACGCAGCTCTTTTTCAGAGGCACCACACAATTCTTGACCGTTGTATTTGATCGATCCTTCAATCACTGCACTGTCGGGCAAAAGACTGACAGACGACAAGGCCGTCACGGATTTCCCAGACCCAGATTCCCCCACCAATGCAACTGTTTCGCCTTTGCACACATCAAAGGTCACGCCTTTTACAGCAGGGCTTAACGCGCCATTTTGGTGAAACGAGACCTTGAGATTTTCAAACGACAACAGGCTCATTGGAAGGTCTTTCTGGGGTCAAATGCGTCGCGGATGCCTTCAAAAATGAAGACCAGCAACGACAACATGATCGCGTAAGTGAAAAAGGCGGTGAACCCCAACCACGGCGCTTGCAGGTTTTGTTTCGCTTGCGATGTTAACTCGCCCAGCGATGGCGATGATGTTGGCAAGCCAAAGCCCAAGAAATCAAGCGAGGCCAAAGTGCCAATTGCGCCCGTCATGATAAAGGGCAGCATTGTCACCGTGGCGACCATTGCGTTGGGCAACATATGGCGGAACATGATGGTCCAGTTCGACACGCCCAGCGCGCGCGCTGCACGAATGTATTCGAAATTGCGCGCCCGCAAAAACTCTGCGCGTACCACGCCTGTCAAGGCTGGCCAGCCGAATAAGATCGTCACAAACACCAGCAACCAAAATGATCGCCCAAGAATGGCGAACAAAATGATGATGACATAGAGCGAAGGCATCGAACTCCAGATTTCTAGCACACGTTGGAATATCAAATCAGTGCGCCCGCCAAAAAATCCCTGAATTGCGCCCGCGATAATACCAATGACCGATGATACAGTCGTCACAATCAAAGCGAACAAGATCGACAGGCGAAAACCATAGATCACACGCGCGGTCACATCGCGCTTTGTGTCGTCAGTGCCCAACCAGTTTTGTTTGGTGGGCGGTGAAGGGGCTGCGCCGGGGCCTTCGACTTGGGTGTTGAACGAATAGCGAATAGGGGGCCAAACCATCCAGCCTTTTTCAATCGGCTCGCCATTCACCACCGAATCTTTGGTGTCGGCGATGATGCCTTCTGGATCGTCAAAACAGTCTTCTAACCCGCCGGACTTGATCAAGCATTCCACTTCGGCATAGCGATAGACAGCCTCGGTTCTAAAGTCGCCGCCAAATTCGGTTTCGGGATAAAAGTTAAAGATTGGCGTGTAATAGCTGCCGCGGTATTGCACCAAGATTGGTTTGTCGTTGGCCAGAAATTCGGCGAACAGGGACAACACGAACAACACAGAAAACAAGACCAATGACCAATATGCACGGCGATTGGATTTGAAGTTGCTCAAGCGACGCTGATTGAGGGGGGAAAGTTTCATGAATCCCTCTTTTCGAAATCGATCCGTGGATCAACAAAAATATACATGAGATCAGACAAAATCCCGATAATCAGCCCGATCAGGCCAAAGAAAAACAACGTGCCAAAGATCACAGGATAGTCACGCTGTAGGGCAGCCTGAAACCCCAACCGACCGAGACCATCAAGTGAAAACAACGTTTCGATGATGACAGAACCTGAGAAAAATACGCCTAAAAATAAGGCCGGAAATCCAGCAATCACGATCAACATCGCATTGCGAAACACGTGGCCATACAAAACACGATGCTCAGACAGACCCTTGGCCCGTGCCGTGACCACATATTGTTTGCGAATTTCATCAAGGAACGAATTTTTGGTCAGCAAGGTGAGCGTCGCAAAGGATGAGATCAAAGAGGCCAAGACCGGCAAGGCAATGTGCCATGCATAATCACCGATTTTGGCGTACCAACTCAACTCTTCAAAATTCGGTGACGTCAGGCCGCGTAGTGGGAAAATCTGCCAATATGAGCCACCCGCAAAGACCACCAACAACATGATCGCAAACAAAAATCCAGGGATCGCATAAGCGACGATAATGATGGCAGAGGTCCACGTGTCAAAGCGCGACCCATCGCGCACAGCCTTGCGGATGCCCAAAGGAATAGAGATCAGATAGGAAATAAGCGTCGCCCAAAGCCCCAGAGAAATAGACACTGGCAGACGGTCCCAAACCAGTTCAAGTACACCTTCGGATTTGAAATAGCTTTCGCCAAAATCAAAACGCACGTAGTTCCACATCATGTGCAAGAACTGTTGCAATGGCGGTTTATCAAGCCCGAACTGGCGTTCCAGCTCTTCGATGAACTCAGGCGGAAGCCCGCGCGCACCTATGTATTCGGACGAAGATGTCCCTTCGCCAATCTCAACAGCCACATCGCCTGCGCCACCCGTGATGGACGAAAACACATCACCTTCGCCATTGAGGTCGGCCAAGACCTGTTCGATCGGCCCCCCCGGAACAAACTGTGTCAGCGCAAAGTTGATGACCATAATCCCAAACAAAGTCGGGATGATCAGCAACAGTCGCCGCAATATATAGGCTCCCATTTTGGGATGTCCTCCACCTGATATCGGGGCCTTGCGCCCCTGTTCTTATCTCTTGTCGATCTTTGCGTTATTTTATTGCGCCTGCAGCTTTTAGATCGGCTGCTTTGTCGGCGTTGTACCACCAGAAATCCAAATAGCCGAGCGCCAGTGGTGGGAACTGATCTGTGGGCGGATGTTCGTACATATCATAGTGAGCGACCCAGTATTCAGCGCCAAACCACGCGGGCACCACAAAGTAATCGTAGCGCATGATACGGTCAGCCGCCCGCACAACTGCGGCCATATCATCGTATGTATGTGTTTTAAGAATCTCTTCGCCCAGCACATCAATCGCAGGCGATGAGTAACCAGCGGGGTTGAAAATATCATCTACCCCGCGCGAGCCAAACTTTTGATCAAAGCTCGAATCCTCTTCAAAGGAATTCACATAGCCATCGTAGATCACATCGTAATCAAAGCTTTGAGTGCGTGCCTGATATTGGTTTGCATCCACACGATTATAGACAGCGTTCACACCCAGCGCTTGCAAGTTTTCCACATAGGGTACGATGATCCGGTCGAAATTGGGCGAATATTGTAAAAATTCGATATCAAGGGTTTCGCCCGCAGCATTGCGCAGCTTGCCATCATCACCCGGAATATACCCAGCCTCTTCCATCAAACCCAAAGCTTTACGCAGGTTTTTACGGTCCAGTGACCGATTGCCAGAGGTATGCGCCAAGGTCACAGGCTCGGTCAAAATCTCAGCGGGAATCAAGTCTTTGACGCTCTCTAGATATGCAAGCTCTTTGCCTGTTGCCACGCCTGTTGCTGCCAATTCCCCTGCATTCCAAAAGCTTTCGCGCTGTGAAAACAGCCCATATTGCAACGTGTCATTGGTCCACGTGAAATTGAACATCAGCCCCAAAGCACGGCGCACATTGCGGTCTTGTAGTTTCTCGCGGCGTAGGTTGAATAAAATCCCATAGGCGGGTGGCATTGTGCCGTTAGGCAAAGACGCTTTGGTCACCCAGCCCTGCTCCAGCGCGGGAAAATCATACCCCGTCGCCCATTGCAGGGATGAATTTTCTTGGCGAAACGTAATGTCGCCCGTTTTAAACGCTTCAAAGGCTGCGATCGTATCCCCAAAATATTCCACCCGAATGGTGTCGTAATTTTCGCGACCAACCTTAAACGGATGAGACGCGCCCCAATACTCTGGATTGCGCGTGTATTCGACCCATTCGCCTGCTTTAAACCCTGCCAACGTATAAGCGCCCGTGCCCGGTGATGTCTCATTGCGCTTTTCATCCAAACGCGCGCCAGTTTCTTCAAACCATTTCTTTTGGAATACAAGAGTGGCCCCAGCTTGTTCGATCAAACCCTTGCGCGGGATACCTGGCTGAAAGGTGTATTTCACGGTGTAGGGATCAAGAGCTTCGGCATTTTTGATCATCGCACTGACACCAACGCGCCATGACGGGGTGCCCTCTGCGATAAATTTGTTATGCGAGAACACCACGTCTTCTGCAGTCATTGGGCTGCCATCCGAAAACGTTACATCTTTGCGCAGATTGAAAATCACCCAATCTTGGCTTTCAGGGTATTCAATGGTTTCGCACAGCAAACAATATGAGGGCTGTGTGTACTCATCAGCAGTCGAGATCATCAAGCGCTCATACATTGTCGAAGACAAAGCGGCAGGGGTGCCAGACGTGGTCGCAAACGGGTTCATACTGTCAAAAGTGCCCACAGTCCCCATAGAAATCTCACCGCCTTTGGGGGCATCGGGGTTCACATAGTCCAAATGTTCGATTGTGCCTGCATATTTTGCATCCCCCCAGTCCGAAAACCAAGTCGCGACAATCGTATCTGTATCTTCTGCCAATGCGCTTGTGGCGCTGACAATCATCGAACAAGACAAAGCCGCGGCAAGAAAACGACGCTGAGACAATTGAAACATGCAAAACCTCCGTTGGGGTGTGAGCTGATTACCCTTTATCCACAATGTGATCTGGTTTTGCACGTCTTCCAACACCCAAATTGCACAGTTGTGAAGAAAGCGTGACGAAACGTGAAGCCAGAGGCAAATGAGCCGATAGATTTTGCCAAAAAGAAACCCTCACCGGCAGCACCGATGAGGGTCAAACTTTAAAGGCAGGCGTATGTGTTTTAGCCGCCAATGGATTGCAGATAGGCAATCACATCTGCGCGGTCTCCAACTTTCTTGAACCCAGCAAATGTCATTTTCGTACCAGGCGCAAAGCCTTTTGGTTTTTCCAAGAAGTGGTTCAGCGCTTCGGCTGTCCATGTGCCTTCAAGTTCAGTCAAGATACCGGAGTACCCAAAGCCAGCAACAGAGCCGATGTCGCGATCAAATGATCCATTCAGATGCGGACCAGTTTTATCGTTGCCATCAACAGCGTGGCAAGCCGCACATTTTTTGCCAAAGATGTTTTCACCAGATGCAGGATCAGCCGCAGCAAGAATCGGGCCGAAGTCAACGACTGCAACCTCTTCTTCTGCACCAGCACCCGCGTCATCGACTTCGATAACGTAGGCCTGCTCACCACCATGGCCACCGCCAGTATGGTAGATTGACTCCGCAGCCCAAGAGCCAAAGAGGAAAAACAAAAAGGTGCCGCAAATAGCTGCAACGCCTTTGGTCAGGGTCATAGTGTCGAACATGTCGCGTTCCGTGTATGTACATCAGTTGAGGGTATCTACCCGTTTCCCTCACTACTTTTCAAGGTATAAGACCCGCGACCAAACGACATACTGCAAAAACTTAGTTAAAATGGGGACTCACATGGCCGCACGTATCGCTTTTCAAGGAGAACTTGGTGCCTATTCGCATCAAGCCTGCGTGGAGACTCGCCCAGATTTTGATCCCCTGCCCTGCCCAACCTTTGAAGATGCACTCGAAGCTGTCCATTCTGGCGAGGCTGAACTGGGCATGATCGCCGTTGAGAATTCGACCTATGGCCGCGTGCAAGACGTCTATCATTTGCTGCCCAAAGCCGGCTTGCACATCATCCAAGAGACCTTTGTACGGGTGCATGTAAACCTTTTGGGCCTTCCCGGCGCCAAACTTGACGATATCACCCACGCCCATGGTCATCCGGTTATCCTGCCCCAATGTGGCAAATTCTTACGCGATCACAACATCAAAGGCGTGACCAGTTCCGACAATGCCCGCGCTGCGCGTGATGTCGCCTCTGGAGGCGATAAAACCCAAGGTGCGCTGGCATCAGAATTGGCCGCAAAACTATACGGGCTTGAGGTTATCGCCCCAAAGATCGAAGATCACAAACTGAACACAACACGTTTTCTGGTCATGTCACGAGATGCAGATCACACACGTCGCTCTGATAAAATGGTCACGGCATTCATGTTCCGCGTGCGCAACATCCCAGCCGCGCTCTACAAAGCTATGGGCGGATTTGCCACAAATGGCGTAAACATGACGAAACTTGAAAGCTACATGGTTGATGGTGTGTTCACTGCGACTCAGTTTTATGCTGACATCGAGGGACATCCTGACGATGAAAACGTCAAACTGGCGATGGATGAGCTTGGGTATTTCACAGAAATGGTGGAAATTTTAGGCGTCTATCCAGCCGATCCAAGACGCTCGTAGCTTGCGTCAAATCAAATCACAGGCGTGCTTTTGAAAAGCGCCCGTGTTTCAAAGGTAGCGGCCCTAATGTCGGTGCCTTTAGGCTATTTTTCTCGCCTCATAGCGCGCGCCAATGACCTCGCTAAATTTACCCACACGCTTATCAAACCGACGCTGCAACGATGCTTTCGCAAATTTCACCGATTGAACCAAAATACGAGCAGACAGCGTTTGCGGGCGTACATCATATCCAAGCATGATACGGGTCCGCACTGACGACAAAGGCACCAAATCGATACTCAGCGTCATATCCAGACCACCAGACTTAGCGCATGCCACCAATACATTAGGCGAATCAAATTCAGCAATACGCGCATCAATATCGCGCCATTTACCACGAAACGGCGCGCGCAAGACCCAAGCGGCCCCAATACCACGAGGCTGCATTGGATTTTTGCGGCGCACTTCGATACCACGGCGCATCGCCTGCCGTTCGAGCCCATCAAAATCAGACATCTGCGCGAATACAAAATCCGCAGGTGCTTCAATATCTTGGCGGGTCGAAAACTTCATGGCAAATCACCTAATACATATTACTTCAGATGTTATCGGCGCAAACTGACTTATCCGCAAGCCACAGAGCCAAGAGAAAATGCGCAATTGTCCCATCGCGGGCAGGCAAAATTGTTGGATGAGTGCCCGCCATAATCTGTGCACAGCCCTCTTTTGTCAGCCAAAGCGCATCGGCCAACTCGGTTTTGTCGATGGTAATATCATGTGATAATGCTTCGCCGCGACACCCAATCATCAAGGATGAGGGGAAAGGCCAAGGTTGACTGGCCATATATGACACCGCTCCCACACGAATATTCGCCTCCTCCAGTACTTCACGACGCACAGCAGCTTCAATCGGCTCGCCCGGCTCAACAAACCCCGCAAGCAGTGAATACATACCTTCGGGGAAATGAGGGCTACGCCCCAGCAGCACGGAATTGCCATGGGTGATCAACATAATCACCACAGGATCAGTGCGCGGGTAATGAGGCGTGGCACAGGTGGGACAATCACGCTGCCAGCCACCAGCGGCAGCTTCACTTTGCACGCCGCACGCAGAGCAAAACTTATGAGTTTTATGCCAACCAAGAATCGCACGCCCTGTGGCGGCCATTTCTGCCTCTAACGGGCTGAGTTTGGTCATCACCACTTTAAGATCACAGAACGCCATGCTTGGCGTACTGACATGACGTTGCACAGTGACGTCAAATAAGTCGCCTGATGCAGGAAACTCATCGCTGATGGAGGCACTTGAAACATCGGCGGCAAACAAGGGCACACCAGCATCATCCAGCCCCAAGAAAATGACAGTATCCATTTGAGCCAGCAAAGGATGATTCCGCTGCAACAGCGCAAGTCCGCCATCATCATCAATCAACGGCTTCAGAGACCAAAATGGGATAAACCGAGCAGCTTTCGTGCTTTGTAAGCTCTCTGAATTTTTTCTGAGATCTTCTCTACGGCTCAAGGTTCCTGCTGCAAAAGCCATCGATTCTAGTTTCATTTTTATACCTTTCGCCGCCCAAGACTTACTCGGCGCATTTCAAATCAAATTTCGCAGCGCCACCCGTTGCGAATGTGTAACATTTTCGAGCCAACTCAACCAAAAGTTGCAAATAGACCTCAGAAGCAACCTAGAGGGTTTAAAATACGTCAGGCATGGTTAAAGTTCCTGTGTCATCTATCTGTCGCGCGCTTCGGTCACACTCTCAACAAACAGACCAAAGATCGAGGGCGCAATGGCACAGCATGTTAATATAACCCGCAGGACATTTTTGTCCCAAACCATCACAGGGACTGCCTTGATTGCATTACATCCCTTTTCCGCACGCGCAGGAACAAATCAAGCCCATTTGCGCATAATGGAAACGACGGACCTTCACGTCCACGTGTTTCCATACGATTATTATGCTGACCGCCCCTCAGATGCTGTAGGTCTGGCGCGCACGGCCGCTCATATAAATAACGTGCGTGCCCAAGCGCACAACTCGATTTTGGTCGACAATGGCGATCTTTTGCAGGGCAATCCAATGGGGGATTATATTGCTTACGAGCGGGGCATGAAAGACGGCGATCTGCACCCGATCATCGCAGCGATGAACACGATTGGATTTGACGTATCGACACTGGGTAACCACGAATTCAACTACGGCCTTGATTTCTTACTTAAATCGCTAAACGGTGCAAACTTTCCGATTGTATCGGCTAACGTCGTCAAAGAAATGGGGCGCACGCCGCTTGCAGACACAACACTGATTAAACCGTATGTGATTCTTGACCGCGAGATCACCGATGGAACGGGGCAAAAGCACCCGATCAAAATCGGCCTGATCGGATTTGTCCCACCCCAAATAATGACTTGGGATCGTCGCCATCTAGAAGGCAACGTGCAAGTGCGCGACATCGTTGACACCGCCCGCGCCTATATTCCCGAGATGAAAGAAAAGGGCGCAGACCTAATTATCGCGCTCAATCATTCTGGCATTAGCGCGGCAAAACACACCGAAGGCATGGAAAATGCCAGTGTCCCGCTTGCCGAACTTGATGGCATTGACGCGCTGGTCACAGGGCATTCCCATCTCGTTTTCCCCTCACCCGCGTTCGATGGCATGGCAGGTGTCGATGCTAAAAACGGGCTAATCCACGGGAAACCGACGACAATGGGCGGATTTTGGGGGTCTCATCTTGGTTTGATTGACCTGATGATTGAGCGCGACGGTACCGAGTGGCGAGTTGTCACATCGACGGTTGAAACACGGCCCATTTCAGAGCGCAACGATGAAGGCGCGCTCGTTCCTTTGGTGGAAAGTGACACTGCCGTTGTGGCCTCTGTCGCCAAAGCCCATGATGAAACCTTGGCCTATGTGCGACGTGCTGTTGGCAAAACGGCCACCCCTTTGCATTCATATTTCGCATTGGTTGCGGATGATCCCAGTGTGCAAATCGTATCGAATGCACAGCTTTGGTATCTCAACGATATGCTCAAAGGCACCATTCACGACGGACTGCCCTTGCTGTCCGCAGCCGCACCATTCAAAGCGGGTGGGCGAGCAGGGCCAGACTATTTCACGGATGTAGCCCCTGGAAAAGTGGCGATCAAAAATGTGGCCGATCTGTACCTTTATCCCAATACCATTCGTGCTGTGCGCATCAACGGTGCCCAACTCAAGGGCTGGCTTGAACGCTCTGCCGGCATATTCTTGCAAGTCAAAGTGGGTGGGCAAGATCGCCCCCTCATCAATCCCGATTTTCCATCTTACAACTTTGATATCATCGACGGTGTCACCTATAAAATTGATGTCAGTCAGCCCCCTCGGTTTGCCCCCAAGGGCGAACTGATGAATGCTACAGCCACGCGCATCATAGACCTCGCCTATCAGGGCACACCTGTGACAGATAACATGGAATTCATCGTGGCCACCAACAACTACCGCGCTGGCGGCGGTGGCAGTTTTCCGGGTGCAGATGGATCAACGATCATCTTTGAGGGCCCTGACACCAACCGCGACATCATTGTACGTTACATCGTTGAACAAGGCACGGTTGACCCAAAAGCCGACAACAACTGGACGTTCGCCCCCTTGGAAAACACAACGGTTCTGTTTGATACGGGCCCCAATGCCATCAAACACTTGAATGAATTGACCAGCATTCAAGTTGAACCCGCAGGTGAAGGCCCAAACGGCTTTGCACGGTTTCGTATTTCACTTTAGTCCCATATTTCGCAACGATTTCGGCCTAAAGCTCCGCAAATACGCTAAAACAGATTTCGCGCCACCCTCTTGCGAATCCGCTAAATGTCACTTATGTGGTGCCTTGAGAGGTTGGCGCGGGCGAGCGCCTCGCCAACCCGGTCAGATCCGGAAGGAAGCAGCCGCAACGAGTCCCGTTTGGGTCGCTGTCCAGCCTCTCACCTATCCCCAATAAAAGCGCTAACAACCATCGTACAAATGCCACGACCAGAATCCGTTTTGCCCTTGCGTGCGCTTGCCCCTTGCCGTGCGCGCCTTGCTGCGCATTATGGCCTCATGATCAAAAGAAAATCAGTATGACTCCGTTCTTTGAAGCTCTCGGCTGGTCCGAGCAATTTTTGGCGCAAATGAGCGACAGTGACATCGAAACTCTGACGCCAGTGCGTCTCACCGAAGTGCGCCGCAATCGTGTGATTGGGCTTGATGCGCAAAACGAGCGTGTTGATTTGGCACTGTCCGGCGACAATGTAGCCACCGATATGGCAGTTGGGGATTTTGTACTCAGCGATGGCCAACGCCTTGTGCGGGTGCTGAGCCGCAAGTCTGTCATCTCTCGTAAAGCGGCGGGGCATACCTCGCAAGCACAGCTTATTGCCGCCAATATCGACACCTTGTTTATTGTCACGTCGTGCAACGCAGACTTCAACGAAGCCCGCCTTGAGCGCTATGTTGCCTTGGCGATCGAGGCCGAAACCAACCCTGTGATTGTCATGACCAAAGCGGATATGTCTTTGGGTGATCCACAAAGTTACATTGACCGCGCCCATGCCATTTCAGACCGCGTCACGGCGCTGGCCCTGAATTCAAAAGACCCGAATGATGTCGCAAAACTGAACGAATGGTGCGGACCGGGGCAAACCGTTGCACTGGTTGGTTCATCTGGGGTTGGCAAATCCACCATCGGGCGCACCCTAACGGGCGAAGACCTATTGACTGCTGACATCCGAGAAGACGACGCAAAGGGACGCCATACAACAACAGCGCGCTCAATGCACTTGATGCACGCAGGCGGCTGGATGATCGACACCCCGGGGATGCGCGAGCTTGCTTTGCATGATGCCGCCGCTGGGATTGCGACCTTGTTTGAAGACATCACGGATTTGATCACAGAATGTAAGTTCTCTGATTGCCAACATAAAACCGAACCGGGCTGTGCCATTCTTGCGGCAATCGACGCTGGCACTTTATCGCACGATCGCCTGAACCGTTGGCAAAAATTGCGCGATGAAGATGCGACAAACACTGGGACCATTGCGACAGCCAAAGAGCGTGGGCGCAAGTTCAGCAAGGTAAAACGCACAGCTTTCAAAGCAAAACGTGTGCGGCGCGGCGAGATCGAGTAAACCAAGGTTGCGACTTGGCCCCTGCCCGCATACCTTAACCCCAAGAGATTGAGGGATCACAACATGACCGAGACGAACACAGGCTATAAGGTTCTGGCGCGAAAATATCGCCCTGAAACCTTTGCGGATCTTGTTGGCCAAGACGCCATGGTGCGCACGCTGAAAAACGCGTTTGAAGCTGATCGAATCGCACAAGCATTTATCATGACCGGCATTCGTGGCACGGGCAAAACCACCACCGCGCGGATCATCGCAAAGGGACTGAATTGCATTGGCCCTGATGGAAAAGGCGAACCGACAACACAACCTTGTGGACAGTGTAAGCCCTGCATCGGCATCTCCGAGGGGCGGTTCTTTGATGTGCTTGAAATTGATGCCGCGTCCTCAACCGGCGTCGACAACATCCGTGAATTGAATTCCATGGCCCGCACCCGCCCTGCCGAGGGGCGCTATAAGATTTTCATCATCGATGAGGTGCACATGTTGTCGACAGCGGCGTTCAACGCGCTGCTGAAAACGCTTGAAGAACCCATGGCTCACACGAAATTCATCATGGCCACGACCGAAATTCGCAAAGTGCCTGTGACTGTTCTCTCCCGCTGCCAACGCTTTGATTTGCGCCGGATTGAACCCGAAGTAATGATTGCCATGCTGCGCAGAATTGCAACGGCAGAGAATGGCGAAATCAGCGACGAAGCCCTTGCGTTGATCACACGCGCTTCAGAAGGTTCGGCCCGCGATGCGCAATCCTTGCTCGACCAAGCCATTTCCCACGGCGCGGGAGAAACCACGGTGGAACAAGTGCGCGCCATGTTGGGCCTTGCCGATCGAGGCCGGGTGTTGGACCTGTTCGATATGATTATGGCTGGCGATGCGGCAGGCGCTTTGGAAGAAATTGGTGGGCAATATGCCGATGGTGCTGATCCTTTGGCGGTGATGCGCGATTTGGCTGATATCACCCATTGGGTATCCGTGATTAAAATCACGCCAAATGCCGCGGATGACCCCACCATTGGCCCAGACGAGCGCACGCGTGGGCTGACCATGGCGGAAAAAATTCCAATGCGGGTATTGTCACGCATGTGGCAAATGCTGCTCAAGGCATTGGAAGAAATTGCAGCGTCCCCCAACGCGATGATGGCCGCTGAAATGGCTGTGATCCGCCTGACCCATGTGGCCGACCTGCCGATGCCTGATGATTTGGTACGCAAGCTTAATGAACAAAATCCGCCTCCACGCCCCCCTTCCGGTGGTGGTAGCGGTGGCTCACATGCTGGCGGCGGATCTGTCACTGCGTCGGGCCAATCTATGTCTGGCGGGCAAATCACCCACGGTGCGACCATGGTAAGTGGTGCTGCCACAGCTTTAGCTGTTGCACCTGATGAATCACTCGCCCGCTATGGTCGGTTTGAAGATGTCGTCGAATTGGTCCGCCATCACCGCGATGCCAAGCTGCTGATTGAGATCGAAAACCATGTGAGGCTGGCCAAATTTTCCCCCGGTCGGATCGAATTCGAACCCGCCCATGACGCGCCCCAAGATTTGGCTGCGCGCCTTGCCAGCCGATTGCACGCCTTTACGGGTGTGCGCTGGGGCGTCACAATTGCGAAAGCCCCCGAGGGCACCAAAACAATTTTTGAGGTCAATAACGCAGCCAAGATCGCGCTAGAGGCACAGGCCCGTGCGCATCCGATTGTGGCTAAGGTGTTTGAGCTGTTCCCAGATGCTAAAATTGCCAAAATTCGCACGCCTGAAGCGATTGCGCTTGAGGCTGCCGCAGACGCGCTACCCGAGGTCGAGGACGAATGGGATCCTTTTGAAGACGACTAACAGCGCAAAACATACGGTTGAAACCCTGTTTTTGAGATCATATCTCACAGAGGATTTAGAATAAGGAGAGCGATATGCTCAAAGGACTTAGTGGGCTTGGCGATATGGCCGGCATGATGAAAAAAGCACAACAAATGCAGCAAGATATGGCTGACATGCAAGAGCAGTTGGAAAACGTGACTGTTGTTGGTGAAAGCGGTGCAGGACTTGTTAAAGCGACAGCAAACGCCAAAGGCAATCTGACTGCGCTTGATATTGATCCATCGATTTTTCACCCAGACGAGAAAGAAGTGGTCGAGGATTTGATTTTGGCCGCTATCAAAGACGCCCAAGCCAAAGCATCCGCCAAAGCGCAATCTGAAATGACAAAAATCACCGAAGGTCTTGGGCTTCCGGCTGATTTCAAAATGCCGTTTTAAGGCGCAGAAATGGACGCGGGCAGAAAAGACATTGATGCGCTGATCGACCTGATGGCCAAGCTGCCAGGCCTTGGGCCGCGCTCTGCCCGCCGTGCCGTTTTGCACCTAATCAAAAAACGTGAACGATTGATGAGCCCACTGGCAGATGCCATGAAGTCCGTGGCGGAAAACGCCCGCGAATGTGTGAAATGCGGTAATATCGGCACTGGCACGATTTGCGACATCTGCGCCTCTGAAAAGCGCGCCACAGGTGAGATTTGCATCGTTGAAGACGTGGCCGATCTGTGGGCGATGGAACGCGCTGCGGTGTTTCGTGGGCGTTATCATGTTCTTGGCGGCACGCTATCGGCGCTTGATGCCATTGGCCCCGAAGAACTGCGTATTCCGCTGCTGATCAGTCGTGTGCGCGACGAGGGCGTGACTGAAATCATTCTCGCACTCAACGCCACGATCGATGGCCAGACCACAGCGCATTACATTGCGGATGAACTGGCGGGTGCCTGCACCGTGACATCCCTAGCCCAAGGTGTGCCGATTGGTGGCGAACTGGATTATCTGGATGATGGGACAATCACAGCGGCCTTGAACGCCCGCAAAGGGTTTTAGGCGCACGGCCACAAGTTCAAGCGAACCGCCCCAAAATGCAAAAAGCCCACCAAATTGGCAGGCTTTTCAATATTATATGCTGGCGCATTTAGTCTTTGTCGTCATCACTGTCAGGCAAGTTAAAGAAGCTGTCTGCGTCGGGCAGTGGCGCTTCTTTTTCGTCATCAGAATTGTTACCCAAAGTGAACGCTTCGAGACCTGAGATTGCTGTTGGGATACGTGGCTCTGCATCCATGCCCAAAGATTGCTCTGTAGACAACAATTTGCGGCGCTCATCGTCTGACATCGCATTGCCTTCGGCAGCGCGTTTGGCGGCAGCTTTTTGCACAGCAGCATCCAATTCGGATTGTTTACACAACCCCAAAGCAACCGGATCAATCGGCTGCATGTTGTTGATGTTCCAGTGCGTGCGCTCTCGGATCGCTTGGATCGTTGGCTTGGTTGTACCAACAAGTTTGGTGATTTGAGCGTCAGCCAATTCAGGATGGAATTTCACCAACCACAAAATTGAATTCGGGCGATCTTGGCGTTTCGACAAAGGCGTATAGCGTGGACCACGACGTTTTTCTTCACCAGACGCCGCTGGGTTGAATTTCAACGCCAAACGCGACATCGGATCTGCTTCGGCTTTGGTGATCTCGTCTTGCGTCAGTTGGTTGTTGGCAATCGGGTCAAAGCCCTTAACGCCAACTGCCACATCGCCATCTGCAATGCCTTGGACCTCAAGCTCGTGCAGGCCACAAAAGGCTGCGATCTGAACAAAGCTGAGTGTCGTGTTGTCGACGAGCCATACAGCTGTGGCTTTCGCCATAATAGGTTTTGCCATGGATACTCTCCTTGAATACATAGGCCCAGATACAACTTCTCCGTCGCCTGAAAAGGCTTTCCCAGAGCGGGACGGTTCACATTGTGGGGGGAACTTGAAGATTGTATACTGCGGATCAATGTCAGAGGAAAGAGAAAATGCGTAAAACAACTGTTACTGGGCTCACGCTTGCCGGTATGATGGCCGCCACATCTGTTTTCGCTGATGGCGAACCCGCCGGAGATTTCGACTATTACGTGTTGGCAATGTCGTGGTCGCCCACGTGGTGCGCACTTGAAGGCGATGACCGCAATTCTCCACAATGCGACAGAAATCTTGGCTGGGTGTTACACGGACTTTGGCCGCAATATGAAAACGGCTGGCCGTCTTATTGCCATACGTCCGAGCGCGATCCAAGCAAGCAGCAAACAGCCGCAATGGAAGACATCATGGGCACGGATGGCGCTGCTTGGTATCAGTGGAAAAAACATGGCCGCTGTGCGGGGTTGCCTGCGCAAGAGTATTTGGACACAGCACGCAAAGCCTATGACAACGTGACGCGCCCAGCTGCGTTTCGCAATTTAGGCAAAGACGTGTTGGTCCCTGCATCCGTTGTGGAACAAGCGTTTATGGGCACCAACGTTGGGCTTGACCGCGATGAGATCACTGTGACGTGCAAAGACAATCGTATTCAAGAAGTGCGCATTTGCCTGTCTAAAGATCTTGAACCGCGCACCTGCGGGCAAGACACGATCCGCGATTGCACGCTTGATAAAGCGCGTTTGGACAAAATCGACTAAAGTCGATGAAGGGCGGCGAGCATATCTAAGGTTTGCCGCCTAACCGACTTTCAACACAATTTTGCCGATATGCGCATTGGTTTCCATCAGTGCATGCGCCTGCGCGGCATCGGCAAGTGCAAACTCGCTGTGCATCACGGGGCCGACTTGCCCAGCCTCAATCAACGGCCAAACCTGTGCCAACAGCGCTTCGGCGATTTTTGCTTTGGCTACGACAGATTGCGGACGCAAAGTCGATCCCGTGACTGTCAAACGCTTGGCCATCACCAGCGCGAAATTGATCTCAACTTTTGAACCTGTCAGAAATGCGATATTCACCAAGCGCCCATCAGGACTAAGCGTTTTGATATTGCGCGCAATGTAATCGCCACCCACCATATCCAAAATCATATTTGCGCCGCCTTCTGTCTTCAGCACATCGACGAAATCTTCATTGCGGTAATTGATCGCCAGATCTGCCCCAAGTCCAATGCAGGCTTCACATTTTTCATCTGATCCAGCGGTCGCAAACACACGCGCACCAAAGGCGCGCGCCAGTTGGATCGCCGTCGTGCCAATGCCAGATGATCCACCATGAACCAAAAACCGCTCGCCCGCTTTCAAGCCACCGCGCATGAAAACGTTACTCCAAACCGTGAAAAACGTCTCAGGTAAACAAGCTGCCTCTTTGAGCGACAGTCCTTTGGGAACAGGCAAAGCATGCATGGCAGGCGTGGCAACATATTCGGCATATCCACCACCGGGTAGCAATGCGCAGACTTCGTCACCAACACACCAATCCGATACAGCACCGCCACAGGCCACAACTGTACCAGAGCACTCAAGCCCAAGTAAATCTGATGCCCCTGCAGGCGGATCATACAGGCCAGCGCGTTGCAATGCATCGGGGCGGTTCACGCCAGCGTAGGCAACTTTGATCACAATTTCATCGGCTTGCGGCACTGGCACTGGGCGCACGCAAAGTCGCAGCACATCTGGCCCGCCAGCTTGTGTGATTTCGACGGCGGTCATTGAAAGGGGCAAAGACATCAGTGGCTTTCTGTTTGATGAGACGTTTTTGAGTTGGATGCAGTGCCAGATTTTGTGCCCGGCACATCATCACGACGCACGCCTGCTGGCGCTTTAATCGTTCCTAAAATCGCATTGGGCAATGCAAAAAGCGCTGACAAAGCTTTGTTATCACGCACACCAGCTTTGGCTTTCTCAAACGACATCACATCATCGATACGCCGATCAAGGAAAGCTTTTGTATCGCTGAACCCTTCGCTGTCATCCCCCAGCCAAAACAAGACTGTCGATGTGAATACCGCAGACAATGTCGCGCGTTTTGTGTACCAATTCACATCGTCCGATGTGTCACCTAAAGCATTCCAAATTGCATCAGCCGTTTCCCAAACCAAACGTACGCCCTCGGGCGCGCAGTAGGGCAATGAGAACAGTGTCATGCCACGACGCACAACTTCGCGGTCTACCGCAGCAATGCGCAACCAAACGGCATGAGCGATCTTATCACGAAACCGCATCGTGCTCATGTCAGCGTCGTCAAGCGCCGCGATCATCGCGCGGTCCCCGCCTTTATGATATGCTGCAGCCAAATCAATCGATCCGCGCGGCGCCGCGACACGCGCCATTTGCTCAGGCACCCCCGAATCAGCCACGGCGGCCTTGAACGTTTGCGGCCCCCAGCCATCGAAAACGACATGGGGAATCGCAGCTTCGACCAGTTTTTCACGGGTTGAATCGGGGTAAGCGGTGCTTTGCATCGGATCTCTCCTTTTGGGCCTATGCACATGGTAGACAAGCTAGCGCGGCTTTGCTATAGGGCGATCTCCTGCAATTCATGCAAATCTAACTAGGAAGGTGGTGACACCACATGCAGGTTAGCGTTCGCGACAACAATGTCGATCAAGCTCTCCGTGCCCTGAAGAAAAAACTTCAGCGCGAAGGCGTTTTCCGTGAAATGAAGCTTAAGCAACATTTCGAGAAACCCTCCGTCAAAAAAGCACGCGAGAAAGCCGAAGCAGTCCGCCGTGCTCGCAAGTTGGCTCGTAAAAAAGCTCAACGCGAAGGCATGCTCTAGGATCGCTTTGATCTGACGTGCGAATGGTCTTTTCTTAAAGACATATAAAAATAAAAACCCCCGATGTTCAGGCATCGGGGGTTTTTTATAGCGTATTCAAGATGCGTTTCGTTCATGGCCTGCAAAGCGAATTTGCCCACATAAATCCATCAAGGCGCGCTTGCTGTGCATCCGTCAACGGCCAAGCGGATGGCGGGCGCGTGGGACCACAATCGATCCCTTGGGCCAAAAGCGCCGCTTTGACGCCTGTCACATTTGTCCCGTTAAATTCTTCGGCGCGGATATCTTCAAACGCTTGCATATCTGCGATCAAAGCGTTGGCTGTAACATAATCACCCGCATCTAAACTTGCGTGAATAGCCACAGAGCGCTCAGGCCAAACATTGATCAAACCCGACGTAAAACCACGCGCCCCAACCGCATAAAGCGCGGGAGCCCAAATCTCGGCCAAGCCCCCGACCCAAACAATATCAGGGTCGCAAGCCTTTATCGCTGCCGCCAATTTCAGCGGATTTGGCGTGGCCCATTTGACGCCTTTGACACCGGGAATGGCACATAGATCGGCAATCGCATCGGTCCCAATTGCGTCATTGCGCAAGTACAGCATCATCGGCAAACCTGCCGCATCAGACACCGCTTTGATATAATCCACAGTGCCACGCGGGCTGACAAAAGGGTCTGGGGGCTGATGTATCATCAAGGCTGCAGCGCCAGCATCGGCACTGGCTTTCGCCAAACGACAAGCATCGCGCACGCCTCGTCCAACACCCGCCAAAAGCGGTGCGCGCCCATCGACCAACTCAGCCACTTCAGACACCATTGTGCAGGCTTCATCAGTCGTCAGCGCGTAAAATTCACCTGTGTTGCCATTCACAACAGGCATATGCAGTCCAGCGCCCAGCGCACGATCAATAATTGGCGCAAGCTTTTGTGGCGCAACGTCCCCCGCAACGTCATACGGGGTGACAAGAATACCAGAGATGCCACGCAGGGCGGTATCGAGATCAAGAGACATACTGTCTTTCCTTTGCCTTCAAACTACAACAGGGCTTTGGGTTTTAAAAAATATCAGGTTCCGAAGCAGCCGCCCCAAAATCGCGTTGCAGATAATCGAAATCGCAGCCCGTATCTGCTTGACCTACATGCTTGGAATACATCCAACCCCAGCCACGCTCAAATTTTGGTTCAGGGGCGACCCAGGCCGCTCGACGACGGGTAATTTCAGAGTCATCCACCAACATATCCAAGCGACGATTTTCTAAATCCAATCGTACAATGTCGCCTGTTTTCAGCAATGCCAACGGCCCTCCAACATAGCTTTCAGGTGCGACATGCAGCACGCAAGCCCCATAAGATGTCCCCGACATGCGCGCGTCAGAAATACGCAACATATCGCGGTACCCTTGTTTGATCAGCGCCTTGGGTATCGGCAGCATTCCCCATTCAGGCATCCCTGGCCCACCCTGAGGCCCGGCATTGCGCAAGACCAGAACGGTGTCTGGCGTCACCTCAAGATCTTCATCTTCGATGGCGGCTTTCATGTCTGGATAGCTATCAAAGACCAGTGCAGGGCCTTGGTGCTGGTAATATATCGGATCACAGGCCGCAGGCTTGATCACAGCCCCATTAGGGCAAAGATTGCCGCGCAACACGGCAAGTGAACCTTCTTTATAGACGGGATTGGACAAAGGCCGGATCACGTCATCATTATACACAACCGCGTCTTTTAAGTTTTCACCCACAGTTTTGCCCGTGACCGTCATACAAGATGTGTCCAGTAAGCTCGCCATTTGCGCCATCAAAGCGCGCAGCCCGCCAGCGTAAAAGAAATCTTCCATCAAATAGTCTTTACCAGAAGGGCGGACATTCGCGATCAACGGCGTCGTACGCCCCAACGCATCGAGATCATCCAGCGTCAACGCCACACCTGCACGGCGCGCCATTGCGATCAAATGCACGACCGCATTGGTTGAGCACCCCGTTGCCATAGCCACAAGAGCGGCATTTCGCACAGACGCCTCAGTGACGATCACGTCAGGCGTCATATCTTCCCACACCATATCAACGATACGGCGACCGCAATCTGCGCCCATACGTTGGTGGCCAGAATCAGCCGCCGGAATCGATGATGCACCAGGCATGGTCAGACCCATCGCATCCGCAATAGCTGTCATGGTCGAGGCCGTGCCCATGGTCATACACGTCCCAGCGGATCGCGCGATACCGCCCTGCACGCCTGTCCATTCCGCATCCGATATATTGCCTGCGCGGCGTTCATCCCAGTATTTCCAAGCATCGGACCCTGACCCAAGCACCTGCCCCGCATAATTTCCGCGCAGCATCGGCCCAGCTGGCAGGTAAATCATCGGCAGCCCCGCCGTGATCGCCCCCATCACCAATCCAGGTGTGGACTTATCACAGCCGCCCATCAACACCACGCCATCTAGCGGATGTGAGTGGATGTTTTCTTCAACTTCCATAGCCAGCATATTGCGGTAGAGCATTGAAGTGGGTTTGGTAAATGTCTCATCGACAGACAGCGTTGGCAATTCGACAGGGAATCCGCCAGCTTGAAGAATACCGCGCTTCACATCTTTGACCCGTTCGGGAAAATGGCTGTGACACGCATTCAGTTCTGACCACGTATTGAGGATTCCGATCATCGGACGTCCCATATAGTCGGCCTCAGAGTACCCCAACTGCATCATACGCGACCTATGACCAAAGCTGCGCAAATCATCAGGCGCAAACCAACGCGCACTGCGCAAGGTGTCAGGCGTTTTTCGCGTTTGATCCAAGGTAGGTATCCTTCATGTTTTTACTTTATGTATGCGCATACATATCACCATATCAAAACAATTAAAGGATTTAGTAGTCTAAAGTATATTTAATGAATACGCATATAAATGAAAATTGGCTACAGAAACACATTCCTGCCACGCCGCAGCGTTTCGTGCAGCGAAATGACAAAGACACCTTGTCAGCCCCGCAATGAGAGCCGATTGTGTTCAAATGACAAATGAAACATTTCGCGACAGCGGCAAGAGCCGAGTGACAATGGCTGCCGTGGGCCGCCTGGCAGGCGTGTCACAAGTTACTGTCTCGCGCGCCCTATCCCATCCTGAAAAGGTATCCCCAGACACTTTACAACGTATTCGAGACGCTATTGAAGCGACAGGTTTTGTGCCCAATGCACTTGCGGGAGCCTTGGCATCAAAGCGGTCACATTTGATTTCCGCTCTGGTGCCATCACTCACCAATATTGTCTACGCCTCTTTCATCGCAACATTTTCCGCCCAATTGCGCAGTCACGGGTATCAGGTTTTGCTGTCAGAAACCGGCTTTGATACAACATCGGAACAAGATCTGATTGCCACTCATCTGTCGCGACGCCCTGATGCGATGCTTTTGACGGGTATTCATCACAGCCAACAAGCACGGCGATCTCTTTTAGGCGCAGATATTCCCGTGGTCGAAGTTTGGGATATCACAGACAGCCCGATCGATATGTGCGTCGGCTTCAACCATGTCGACGCAGGGCGCGCAGTTGCAAACTTTTTGTACGAACAGGGCCATAAAAATGCCGCGACCATCACGGCCAATGATGAGCGCGCACTGCGTCGCCAGTCCGCTTTTTCTGAGACATTTACACAGCTAAGTGGCAATGCGGTTTTAAATTCCAATACCGGCGGCCCCGCCAGCATCGGCGCAGGGCGACGTGCGCTGGCGCACTTGATCGATGATACTGGATTTCAACGCGGAGCCGTTTTTTGCAGCTCTGACCTTTTGGCGCATGGCGTACTGATTGAAGCACGTGCTCGTGGTCTTTGTGTACCCGGCGATATGGCAGTCATGGGATTTGGCGATCAAGACTTTGCACGCGACCTAGAGCCCGCCCTAACCACCGTTGCCATTGATCGTCTTGCGTTAGGTAGCGTCGCCGCAGAGGCGCTTTTGGCACGCTTGGTACGACCAGATACAAAACAATCAATCTTTGACCTTGGGTTCAAAATCCTGCGCCGCGCCTCTGCCTGAAGGATTTGACACTCAAGCCTTGCGCACCACGAAGTGCGCCCGCATTACGATCTAAAACCAAATATGCCAACTTACAGACCCAATGGGAACCAAGCCTATATCACGTTGAGGCCGTAAGTTTACGCGCTGCACACATTGCTAATATTTGAAAAGTCGCGCACTAAATGGATGCCCCACAATGACGGTCGATGGTTTATGAGTATTCTGAAATCAACAATTTCCGGCACACCTCGCCGCAACAACCACGCGCATGTCGTCAATGAAATTGGGCATGCCATTGTAAACCACACGTTTGCAACAGGGGAAATCTTGCCCAAAGATGTCGAACTTGAACAAAGGTTCAACGTCTCACGCACAGTTCTGCGAGAGGCCATGAAAACCCTTTCAGCAAAAGGAATGGTTTTCGCGCGCGCCCGCGTTGGCACCCGTGTCACGGACCCAAGTGAGTGGAATTTTTTTGATAAAGATGTTTTAGAATGGCATCTCGACTCTGGGTTTGATCGCACATTCATCATTCACCTCACAGACATACGCCTATCGTTGGAACCTTTTGCTGCGCGACTGGCAGCTCAACGAATATCCCCAAATGATCTAGATACACTGCAAAAGTATTGCAACGATATGGAATTGGCACCGAGCAATGAAGCATTTGCCTTAGCGGATTTGAATTTTCATCAGGTTCTCTTGCAGGCCTCAGGCAATCCATTCATGCTTTCTATCGGCAACATCATCGAAGCGGCCTTGGCAAATACATTTCAAATATCTGGCCCAACCAACAATCAAATGCATCACCTCAAAGCCGTTGCCGCACACCGTGACATCACCCGAGCAATCGCAAATGCAGATGCAGATGCGGCCGCAGCGGCGATGCACACAGTTATCTTGGCAGGTCGCGACCGCGTTCTTAAGGCAATTGATCAAAAATCAATCCTTTGAGCGCAGTACGCCAGCGGGTCTAACAAGCATGGCACGCCACGAAAACCACAAAGATGTGCTCAGTGTAACGCCAATGCCACCAAGTACGATGATGATTGATGCGCGCCAGTCAAAGGCGAAAGAGGTGTCCATCACAAAATGTGTCACCGCCCACCCGCCAACACCGCCTGCGAAAATGGCAACACATCCAGCAGCCACACCCATATAAATCGATCGCAGAGCAAAACTCCAAAGAATGCGCAAACGCGTGGCACCCAATGTTTTCAAAATAGCGGCCTCGTACCGTCGCTTTTCTTCGCCTGCAGCAGCAGCCCCAATCAAAACAACAGCACCCGTGATCAAGGTCGCAAGCGCCCCCAATGTTGTCGCAGCCGCGATGCTTTGCATAATAGTCACAACACGATCTATCGCGTCCCGCACACGAATTGTTGTAATATTCGGATAGGCTTTTGACAGCGATCTGATGAGCGGCGCTTCAGCATCTTCATCCGCATAAATCGTCGCAATATAGGTGTGCGGCGCACCTTGGATTGCCGCAGGATTCATTGAAAGAACAAACCCCATACCTGCCCCAGAAAAATCAACCTCGCGAAAAGATGTGATCCGGCTTGTGATATCGCGGCCAAGAACATTAAGGGTCAACGTATCTCCAAGAGACAGCCCAATTTCGGCGGCTTCTTCTGCGGCAAAGCTAATTTGCGGATCACCATCATAGGTCTCGGGCCACCAAGCGCCTTGTGTAATGCGCGCATTTTCGGGTTTTGTGGCGGAATAGGTCACGCCACGATCCCCACGGATCACCCAGTGATTTCCTGCGACGGTTGCGGCGTCTTGACCATTTATTTTCGTTATAATGCCGCGCAACATCGGAGCCGTTTCGAACTTTCGTACACCTGTGGTGGCCGCAAGTTCAGTCGTAAAGCCATCAATCTGGTCTTTTTGGATATCCACAACGAAATAGGACGGCGCAACAGCGGGCAATTCATTTGAAATGGCGCCGCGCAAGTTGGTATCGATTTGACCAACGGCAGACAGCACAGTCAACCCAAGGCCCAATGAAAGCACGACAGACATTGTTTCGCCACTTGGGCCACCGACAGAACCCAGCGCCAACCTTAAAGACGGGCGACCTTTGGCAAAGCGACGTTTGGCCATCCAAGTCGCGAGACGGCGCAAAAGCGCTGCACATAGAACAAGCAAAGCAAAGGCGGCCGCCAAGCCGGCAAAAGACCAAAGGACCAACCCGAACGAACCAGTGAACACAATCGCGCAGCCGACCAACAACGCCACCAATACCATCATTGTGATCAAATATGGCAAACGCGGCAGACCGCTCAGCCCCAATTGTGCATTTCGGTAGAGCGCAGCAGGACGGATTTTTTCGGTACGCGCCAAAGGCCACGTCACGAAAATAGTTGCAGCCAAAAGACCATAGATGGTGGCTTCGATCAACGACTGAGGATAAACGCCGATTTGCGCAGGAACAGGCAAAGCCGCCTCGATAAAAGGCGCGACAAGAATGGGCACAGCAGCCCCGATCCCCAAACCGATAACGATGGCAGCACATGTCAAAACGCCAAGTTGAAAAGCGTAAACCATAAAGATCGTCGCGCGCTCCGCACCAAGCGTTTTGAGCGTGGCAATGATGGTGGTTTTACGATCCAGATAGGCACTGACTGCCGCAGAAACTCCAACCCCGCCAACGGCAAGACCCGCAAGGCCAACTAAGACCAAGAACGCCCCGAGACGATCAACAAATCGCGACACACCTGGCGCCCCATTGCGAGCATCACGCCAACGAAAAGCGGCGTCACTCAAAGCTTTGGTCGCATTGTCTTTCGCAACATCCAGATCGGTCCCATTCGGCAATTTCAACCGATACGCCGTTTCAAACAGCGTGCCCGGCGACAAAAGGTTTGACCCCTTCAGCGCAGCGGTACTTACAATAGAGCGCGGCCCAAGCGAGAACCCTGCAGACGCATTGTCGGGCTCACGTGACAGTTCGGCCATAACAATGAACGGTAGGCCTCCGACAAGAATATCGTCTCCAAGCGAAAGACCAAGGCGCTCAATCAGCATCGGGTCCAACACCGCCCCAGCAACACCATCACGCCCTTTAAGCGCGGCAGACAGCGGCATGTCGGGCGACAAAACAACAGACCCAATCAAAGGATATGCCGCGTCCACCGATTTGACTTGGGTCAGAGCGCGTTCGTCACCGTGCGTGATCATCGACCGGAAGTCCGCTATTTCCGACAGAGCCAAACTGTTGTCTTCAAGCCAAGCGCGCTCGGCATCTGACGCAAAGCGGTACGTGAATTCCAGCTCTGCATCGCCCCCCAAAAGCGCAGCACCTTCACGGTCCAACCCCGCTGAAATGCTTTCACGCACGGATGTGACCGCAGCAATCGCTGCGACACCAAGCGCCAAGCAGGCCACGAGCACACGAAAGCCGCGCAAACCTCCGCGCAATTCTCGGCGCGCGATTTTCCACGCAATCGCAACACTCATGCAGAGACCTCATCTGTCGTGAGATCAAGCGAACCATCGCGCAATCGGATCACTCGATCACAACGCGCCGCCAATTCAGGGGCGTGGGTCACCAGAACCAATGTCGACCCATGACGGTCGCGCAACCCCATCAGCAAATCCATAATCGCCTCGCCTGTTGCACCATCCAAATTGCCTGTCGGTTCATCAGCGAGAAAAATCTCAGGGCGCGGCGCGGCAGCGCGGGCCAATGCCACACGCTGTTGTTCGCCACCAGACATCTGCGACGGGAAATGATCACAGCGCGCGCCAAGCCCCACAGCCTCAAGTTCGGCACGTGCGCGATCGAATGCATCCGCATGACCGGCCAATTCTAATGGGGTTGCGACATTTTCAAGTGCTGTCATCGTCGGAATAAGGTGGAAGGATTGGAACACAATCCCCATATGATCTCTACGAAAGCGTGCAAGCGCATCTTCATTCATATCTGTCAGGTTGTGATTGAGCACAAACAAAGATCCTGCGGTGGCCTGCTCTAACCCACCAAGTAACATAAGGAGAGACGATTTGCCCGATCCAGATGGCCCTACCAGCCCAACCGTTTCGCCGCGCGCGACATCAAGTGTGATCCCCCCCAAAATATCGACACGCCCAGCGTTGCCATCTAATGAAAGTCCAATGTCTTTAAGGGAAATCACAGTGTCGGTCATGCAGCGCGTCCTAAATTGCTTCTCTTCTCGATATGGGGCCTTTGCCCCAAGCAGCAAGCTGTTATCTACGTTTTTAGTTTCAGTTTCCCTAATTACAGCTGGCCCCAGTGCCGCATTAGCAAAAACGGTGACGATTGCGGCCCTTGGAGACAGTTTGACGCAAGGCTACGGGCTACTGCAAGAAGAAGGGTTCACAGCGCAATTGCAAGATTGGTTGGATGCTGCACAAAGCGATGTGACCCTTATAAACGCGGGCGTGTCAGGCGACACCACAGCTGGCGGACTGAGCCGTGCAGATTGGACCCTGACACCAGATGTGGATGCGATGATCGTCGCCCTTGGCGGCAATGATGTATTGCGCGGCACAGCGCCTGAAATTGCACGCGCAAATCTTGCGGGTATTTTGGACATCGCCGCTTTGAAAAACGTGCCAGTGTTGTTGATCGGCATTGATGTGCCCGAAAATTATGGAACTGACTATAAATCCCAGTTTACCGCAATCTACACCGATCTAGCGGCAGAATATGACACGCTTTTGATCGACAGTTTTTTACGGCCCCTCACTGAAATCGGTCCCATGAGTGAGGTTCTAAACACTTATTTTCAAGGGGATGGCATTCACCCCAATGCGAAAGGCGTCAGTATTATTGTGCAAAGCGTCGGACCAAGTGTCAGTGACTTGGCAGATCAAGTGCGGGCGCGTTCTGCACAATAGGGATTAATCTGGACGTGGGTGATCGTCGTAATCTGTAGTTAAAATACGCTCTGCATCCCCTTGCGGATCATCAAACTGTTGCGACTTGATAAACCAAAAAAACGCGCCAAGCCCCAGCCCGCCCAAGAACAACGAAATCGGGATCAAAAAGACAAGAACGTTCATTTAAAACCTCTCAACCGCAACGCATTGAGCGACACCGTGATAGACGATGTAGACATGGCCAAAGCCGCCGCAAGTGGTGTCGCGAAACCCGCCAGCGCAATTGGAATTGCGATCATGTTATAGCCTGCAGCGATGGCAAAGTTTTCTTTGATCCGGCGCGTCGCAGACACGGCCACCTTGGTCGCCTCGCCAATCGGGGCCAAAGACTGCCCCAACAGGACAATATCAGACACCACACGTGTGGCTTCCAAAGCAGATGCTGGCGAGATTGACACATGTGCCGCCGCCAAAGCAGCGGTATCATTCAACCCATCGCCGACCATCAAAACTTTGCGCCCGTTGCGCGACAATGCTTCAACCCGTGCGGCTTTATCCATTGGCAGGCATTCCGCGTCCCATACGCTTATACCTACCCTTGCAGCAATATCAGCCACGGCAGCGGGGGCATCGCCAGAAAGTAAAACAACGTCTTTGCCTTGCGCTTTCAACGCAGCGACAGCCACCTCGGCCCCCGCGCGCAATTGATCGACGAAAGTAAATGCAATCGGGACCGCACTGCCAATCTGCAGATAAGTAGCTGTTTGCGGTAAAGCTTCACAGCCAAGCCACGCAGCACGACCAAGTCGCACGCGCTGGCTATTCCACTGTGCCTCGATCCCCTGTCCGGGCACTTCAGTGACATCAACAACACCTGCGGGCTCGCAGCCCGTATCCCGCGCCATCGCATGTAAAGCAGCTGACAATGGATGGGCAGACCCCGCAGCCAACGCCATAACAACAGAGCGCGCTTCGTGGCTAATTTCGGACCAATTTGACGGCTCAGGTCGCCCCTCAGTCAATGTGCCGGTCTTGTCGAATACAACGGTATCAACCTCGGCCAGCCGTTCCAAAGCAGTTGAGGATTTGATCAACATACCTGCGCGAAACAACCGCCCTGAGGCAGCGGTTGTCACAGCAGGCACGGCCAATCCAAGCGCACAAGGACATGTGATAATCAAAACGGCGACCGCAATATTCAAAGAATGACGCATATCGCCCGTAGTGATGAACCAGCCTAAAAATGCGATCAAAGCCAGCAAATGAACAGCTGGCGCATAAATGCGCGCGGCACGATCTGCCAATGACGTATAGCGATTGCGCGATGTTTCCGCCATGGCGACCAAATCAGCCAATCGGTGCAGGGAGCTGTCTTCGCCTGCGGCAGACACTTGAACCAAAAGAGGGCCTGTTAGATTGACCTCACCCGCGCTCACCTGCGTACCAAGTGATGCGGCTACAGGCAGCGTTTCACCAGTCAAAAGCGAGCGATCCAATTCAGAACCGCCCTCAACAACAACCCCATCCACGGGCACCCGCGCGCCGGGAACAACCCTTACGATTGCACCACGTGCCAGTTCGCCAATGGGAACGATACTTCCATCTTCAAGTGTGGCGCGGGGCACCTCAAGCGCGGTGAGTTCTTCTGCAGCAGAGCGGGCAACGGACCGTGTTCTATGGTCCAAATAGCGCCCAGCCAGCAAAAAGAATGTCAAAGACAAAGCGGCGTCAAAATAAGCGTGTGCGCCCGAATGAAAGGTTTCAAAAATCGACATGCCAGCGGCAAGCACAATGGCCAGTGAGATCGGCACATCCATATTCAATCGCCGACCACGCAATGCACCCCAAGCAGATGCAAAAAAGGGCTGCGCCGAAAAGGCTATCGCAGGCAGAGCAATGACAGCAGATATCAAATGGAACATATCGCGCGTGGCATCAGATGCACCGGACCATACGGCCACGGACAACAACATGACATTCATCATAGCAAAACCCGCAACAGCAAGGCGTGCTAAAATAGCACGTCCTTGGCGGTCGGTTTGCGTCGCGGCCAAGGCGCCAGCATCCAGTTCATAGGCCTCGTACCCCACACGATTGAGCGCCTCTGCCAAAATTGTGGCGCTGGTGGTGTGGTCCGCATCAACTTGAGCCCGTTTAAGTGTTAAATTCACGCGTGCGGCTCGCACACCGGGTTGGCGCGCAAGTTCGCGTTCCACACCAGAAATACAAGCGGCGCAGTGAATGGCTGGCAGCGACAACGTGATTTTCGCATCTTTGACATCGTGTGCATGAGCTACATCCTTTGCCGCCGGTGCAGCAAGGCATGCAGGACACGCAGACATTTGAATTTCAGACATCGCGCGGCCTTTCTAGCGCTTCACATGGATAACAACGCGCTGTTTGAAAGGCGTGCCATCCATGGCTTCTGCCACCATGCGATAATTCCAGTTGCCCGCATCCAAGACACCCGTCTCAGCCACATAGGACGTGCCATCGAAAACGAATTCAGGCGTTTGATCCTGTGTCACATTCGTGGCGCGCCCCAAGGTTCCAGCGATCGATTTCACCTGTACAGGCATGCCATCTTTGCCACGAATCGTCACATATAGTTTTTCGTTTCGATCCGTAGCATCGACAGTCCAGCCCAAAGCTTCTTGCGATGCTTTATCTGCATTAAAGCTTTGCGAGGCGACATAAGAGTTTTTTACCTCAAGCCCTGGAAAGGTCCGAACCGCGCTGTAGGCCATGAAAAGGTTAACGCCAATGATGACAGAAAAAGCCGAAACTGTGCCGATCAAAACATGCTTACCCGTGATTTCGCGAACCATTTATTTGCCCTTTCCGTTGAACACTGTGCCCACAGAGGCGCGCTCATTGTTTGTTGTATCAGTCACCCACATGGTGATGGGGGTTCTGTCAGACGTCGCGGGGACTGATTTTGGCAGCGCAACCACATAGACCCGTTGCAATTTGGTGCCATCCGCAGGCACGATCACAGTTTGATCGGCCCCACCTTCGATTTCAACCGACAAAGCATCACTTCCGCTCACAGACATTTGGAACGGCCTATCATCACCCAGTTTATTGCGCAGGCGCACATCATAGATGTTGCGGATTGATCCGTCAGATAGCGTCACATAGGTCGGGTTGCGCACGGGGGCGACAGTCATATCAATGTCTGAACGAATAAACAAAGCAAAGACCAACCCAAAACCAACAGCAGACCACAATGCAGTGTACATTAAAGTCCGTGGACGCAAAATGTGTTTCCAAATCGGCCGAGGCGGCTGGCCAGCGATTTCCATGGGCTCGTCCTTAAGCGCCATGTAATCAATCAAACCACGAGGCTTACCGATTTTATCCATCACTTCGTCACAGGCATCGATGCACAAGGCGCAAGTGATGCATTCAAGCTGCTGCCCATCGCGAATATCGATACCAACAGGGCACACATTCACGCAGGCCATACAGTCGATGCAATCGCCTTGATTGGGGTCTATTTCCCCTTTGCGAAGCTTCCCGCGTGGCTCTCCACGCCAATGACGATACCCAACCACAAGCGTATCTTCGTCCATCATAGCCGCTTGGATACGCGGCCATGGACAAGCGTAGATACAGATCTGTTCACGCGCAAATCCGCCAAAGAAAAACGTGGTCGCGGTCAAAACGGCCATCGTGCCATAAGCAACGGGATGGGCATTTCCAGTGACAAGATCAACCAGCAATGTTGGCGCATCAGTAAAATAAAACACCCAAGCCCCGCCTGTCGCCAGACCGATTAATAGCCAAACAAACCATTTGGTCAGGCGCAGGCGCACTTTACGCAAATCCAATTTCTTCTGGCGATGTAGACGCAAGCGCGCGTTGCGGTCGCCCTCTATCCAACGCTCGACCAGAATGTAGAGATCCGTCCAAACGGTTTGCGGACAGGCATAGCCACACCACACGCGCCCCGCTGCGGATGTAAACAAAAACAGCCCAAGGCCGGCCATGATCAACAGTCCAGCTATGAAATAGAATTCATGCGGCCAAATTTCGATCCAAAAAAAGAAAAAACGTCGATTGGCCATATCCACTAAGATTGCTTGATCTGGCAACTTTGGCCCACGGTCAAAACGCAACCAAGGCGAAACATAATACACCCCCAACGTCAGGATCATGATAATCCATTTCAGGTTGCGAAACACGCCTGAAACGCGGCGCGGGAAAATGGGCTCGCGGGCTTTGTAGAGTTTGGGTGTATTGTCAGTAGAACTCATTGGAGCCGCCTCTCGCACTGTTCGCGTTTGCACTGTCATGCGCGTGCCGCGCTGTCCTAGCATTGATATGGATCAAGCTTACGCCCACGTTATCCGCTTGGTGCATGTTATGTCGCACCCGATATTTCATTTGCTTAAAGATACGCGATCAAAAGCAACTAGAACGTAAAAAGGCTGGCCGCTTTATGCGCCCAGCCCCGTATCTAAGGCGCGTTAAAGGCAGGGTTATTCCCCACCACCGCGCGTGTGGACATAGATCGCGGCTGCGTTGACTTCAGCTTCGCTCAAACGCTTGCCCCATGCAGGCATCACACCAAAACGGGCGTTGGTGACTGTTTCATGGATGGTCTCACGATCCCCGCCATAAAGCCAGATAGCATCGGCCAAGTTAGGCGCACCTTGATCGCGATCTCCGGTGCCGTCTTCAGCATGGCAAGATGAACAGTTCTCTTCAAACACAACAGCACCTTGAGAGGACAAAGTGGTGTCAAACTCAGAGCCTGATATCTGCAACACAAACTCAACGACCTGATCTATTTGTTCAGGTTCTAAAAGCTCATCCGCACCAAACCGTGGCATTTCAGAGTAATGCGCGTCGTCAGTTTCATTGCGGATACCGTGCTTGATGGTATAGGCGATTTCATCGATAGAACCGCCCCAAAGCCAGTCATTGTCCAAAAGGTTTGGATAGCCCACATTCCCAGCAGCACCAGACCCGTGACATTGCGAACAATTCGCGCGAAACACCGCAGCGCCAGCATTTGTCGCATAGTCGTACAGCGGTGAGTTTGGTTCGATTTGTGTGATGTCTGCAGCAGCCAACTCGGCCTCAACAGCGGCATTCATATCATCAAAACTTTGGATATCAGCCGCCACTTCAGCGCGAGTTGAGTAGCCCAACAAACCAGTCGTTGCACCCTTAACCAAAGGCCAAGCTGGGTACGCAATAGAATAGCCGATAGCCCAAACGATGCACAAATAGAAAGTCCACAACCACCACCGCGGCAAAGGATTGTTATATTCTTCAATCCCATCCCAAGAGTGGCCAGTGGTTTCGACCTCATTCTTGTCTTTGTTGCTCATGACTGAGACTCCTCATTGTCAGAGGGGGCATTTTCGTGCCGGAAGGGAATGTTGGCGATGTCTTTGTACTTTTTGCTACTGCCGGGGCGAAACGCCCAAAGAATGGCAGTGACGAAAAAGGCAAACATAGCCAAAAGCACCCAACTGTCTGCTATTTCACGGAAGATATGATAGTTCATGTCAGTTCCTCCTTAACGCGATGCGTCTGGGGTAAAGGTTGAAAAATCAACCAAAGTTCCCAGCATTTGCATGTAGGCGATCAAAGCATCCATTTCCGAAATGCCAGGCTCATTGTCGAAATTACGCACTTGTGCACCGGGGTAGCGTTCAATCAATCCATCGTAGTCACTGTCAGGGTCAGCTTGCGCCTTGAAATCGGCCTGTGCCACTTCGATCATTTCAGACGTATAAGGAACGCCAACAAGTTTATGCGTTTTTAGAAGATCTTCGATATATTCGCCTTCGATCTTTGCCTTGGTCAGATAGCCGTATTTTGGCATCACAGATTCAGGCACAACAGATTGCGGGTCACTCAAGTGATCGACGTGCCACTCATCCGAATAGCGCCCCCCCACACGGGCCAAATCTGGCCCTGTGCGCTTGGAGCCCCACTGGAATGGGTGATCATATTGCGACTCTGCTGCCAATGAATAGTGACCGTAGCGTTCCACTTCGTCACGCATCGGGCGGATCATTTGTGAGTGACAGACATAGCAGCCCTCACGCACATAGACATCACGCCCTGTGAGTTCGAGCGGCGAATAGGGCCGCATACCTTCCACGTCCTCGATGGTATTCTCTAGGTAAAATAGAGGCGCGATTTCGACGATGCCGCCGATACTAACCACCAACAAAGACCCAACCAAAAGCAAGGTTGCGTTGGTTTCAATGAACTTGTGTTTGTCTAGAAGTCCCATATCTGAGCGCCCCCTATTCTGCCGGAACCATGGCTGCGGCATCTGCAATTGCAGGTGCGCGGCGCACGGTCATCCAGAGGTTATAGACCATGATGAGAGACCCAAGCAGGAACAGAACCCCACCCATAGCCCGCACCACATACATCGGGTGTTTGGCTGCCACAGTGTCGGCGAATGCGTTGACCAAGAACCCTTGGCTGTCAACTTCGCGCCACATCAGACCTTCCATAATCCCTGTGACCCACATAGACGCCGCGTACAAAACGATGCCAATTGTGGCCAACCAAAAGTGCCAAGACACGAGAGACAAAGAATACAAACGCTGTTTGTTCCAAAGCTTTGGCACGAGGAAATATAGAACACCGAATGTGATCATGCCGTTCCAACCCAAAGCGCCAGAGTGCACATGGCCGATGGTCCAGTCAGTATAATGTGACAGTGAATTCACCGCACGGATCGACATCATCGGACCCTCGAATGTGGACATGCCGTAAAAGCCGATAGAGATCACCATCATGCGAATGACAGGATCAGTACGCAGCTTGTCCCATGCGCCAGACAGCGTCATCAAACCATTGATCATCCCGCCCCAAGAGGGCATCCACAAGACGATGGAAAATACCATCCCAAGTGTCGATGCCCAATCAGGCAAAGCGGTGTAATGCAAATGGTGCGGGCCAGCCCAAATGTACAAAAAGATCAACGCCCAAAAGTGAATGATGGACAATTTATACGAAAACACAGGACGCTCAGCTTGTTTGGGCACGAAGTAGTACATCATCCCCAAGAACCCAGCCGTCAAGAAAAAGCCAACCGCATTGTGACCATACCACCACTGCGTCATCGCGTCTTGAACGCCAGAAAACAATTGAACAGATTTGGACCCAAAGATCGACACAGGAATGGACAGATTGTTGACGATGTGCAGCATCGCGATGGTCACGATGAACGACAGATAGAACCAGTTCGCCACGTAAATGTGCTTTTCTTTACGGATCAAGATTGTCCCAAGGAACACAGCCAAATAAGAAACCCAAACGATGGTCAGCCAGATATCCACATACCATTCTGGTTCAGCGTATTCTTTGGATTGGGTGACGCCGAGCAAATATCCTGTCGCCGCCAAAACGATGAACAGGTTGTAACCCCAAAACACGAACCATGCTAAATTTCCGCCCCAAAGCCGCGCGGCTGATGTCCGCTGCACCACATAAAATGAGGACGCGATCAAAGCGTTGCCGCCAAAGGCAAAAATCACCGCTGAGGTGTGCAAAGGGCGCAAGCGACCAAAGTTTCCATAACCGTGCAAAAATTCAAAGTTGAGTTGCGGAAACGCAAGCTGGAACGCGATGAACGTTCCCACAAGAAATCCGACGACACCCCAGCCAGCCGTTGCGATTACGCCAAAACGGACGGGGCCATCAAGATAACCCGTCGGCTTGACGTGCACTTCGCCCGTATCCCGTAGAGTGTAAATAAATGTCACAGCCGCTGCGGCCATAAAGATCAGAGCGTGAATTTGGTAACCCAAATCGCGTCCGTAGTTGGCGGCAAGACCGGCAAGGACCACGACGACCCCCAGCACTGCCAGCTTAATATAGTTCCACATTTTGCGTCCCTTCGATCAAATGCCCTTCGTTGAAGGCATAGTGGACCCGCGCATAAGAATGCGGGCCGTGATGAATTGGGTTTGACTGACATGAGCAAAGCAAACCTTGATCTGAGTCAAGGTACTCCAAAAATGCAAAAAAAAGACAAACAGAGTATAATTTTATCGCAAATATCTCTCGTGTGCATGGCAACAAAGCTTTCTGAGTAAAATGTGGCATTGATCTCAATCAAAGCTCCCGGCGCAATATCAGCGCACAATATGGGCATGTAGAACTCAAAACACGGAGGCACCCCATGCCCTTCAAGACCATCACAACGATTATGTGCGACGCAAAAGCCGATATGCATACACTCAACGCAGCGATCGCTTTGGCGCGCCGTGAAGAGGCCCATCTTGATGTTATCTGTCTTGGGCTTGATCGCACCCAGCTTGGTTTTTACTATGCAGGAACCAATGCTATGATTTTGCAAGATAATTTACAGATTGCGCAAAAAGAAAGCGAAGATTTAGAAGCAATTGTCAACGCGCATTTGGCCGCCGAAGACATCCAATGGGCGACCCTACCGATAACCGCGCAAATGGTGGGCCTGACAGTGCAACTCTCAAATATTCTGCGCTATTCCGATCTGGTCATTTTGCCCCGTCCCTATGGTCCCAACCGTGATCGTGAACACGAAGAAATCCTAGAAGCTGCACTGTTTTCATGCCGCGTTCCAGTGCTTGTCATGCCAGATGACGCGGTTCTACCAGATCGCATTCAGCGCGTTGTTGTCGCATGGAATGACAGCTCAGAGGCACTGGGGGCCATTCGCGCTGCCCTGCCTGTCTTGAGCGTTGCAGACAATGTGAACATTGCCATCATTGATCCACCAACACACGGACCAGACCGCTCAGATCCCGGTGGCGCTTTGTGCCAGATGTTAGCCCGCCATGGCGTGCAGCCCGAAGTATCGGTGCTCGCAAAAACCATGCCGCGTGTCACTGATGTGCTAAGCCGCCATGTAAGCGATCAAGCCGCTGACATGCTGGTCATGGGCGCCTACGGCCACTCGCGTTTTCGCGAATCAATCTTGGGCGGCGCAACCCGCGACATGTTAGAAATGGCTGAAGTGCCTGTCTTTATGTCGCATTAACTCAAGTAAACGCATCTCAAGTTGAGGTACACCAATTTGACGCGCTGTAGATCATCTCTGTCTGGGTTACAGCGCGTTAAGGCCGAATTAAACCATCACCCCGCCGTCTGCATCATCACCTGTTTCTGCCACCAAAAGATCAAAATCAGGGATAATGATCTTACGCTTGCCCTCAAGCTGCACGATGCCTTCACGTTTGAGCGCAGAGACTTGTCGCGATACAGTTTCAAGCGTGAGCCCAAGATAATCGGCCATAGCTTCGCGGGTCAAAGGCAATTCAAAAGACGTGCCGCTTTGGGCTGTCTGAAGCGCCAATGATGCCTCTCGGCGCGCCAAAATGGTCAACAAAGACGCAATTTTTTCACGTGCTGTCTTACGCCCCAGAATAAGCATCCATTCGCGGGCAGCATCCAATTCGTCTAACGTCATTTCAAGCAAACGTTGGGCAATATGCGGGGTATTGAGCATCATTTTTTCAAACGGCTTGCGGCGAAAGCAGCACAGCGTCAGATTGCTCACAGCCACAACATCATACGGCGCAAATTCACGCCCCGGACGTCCCAAAAAATCAGAGGGCAACAAAAGCCCCACCATTTGTGTCCGTCCGTCCTCCATCGCTTGGCTCAAAGATGCGACACCCGTCACAACAGAGGCCACAAAATCCATACTGTCCCCAGACCAAATCACCGGCTGGCCAGCCTCAAAGGATCGATAAAACTTGATCGATTCCAGAATCTCCAACTCATCGCTTTCGCAACGCGCGCAAACGGCACGGTGGCGAATAGGGCATGTTCCACAATCTTTAAGGTCAAATGTCATAACGATCCTGCTATGGCTGCTTTCTTGATCTGGGTCAAAGCGCAGAAACTATCTTTGGGTAAACCCTACCCGCATGACCACCCACACACAACTCCGCAATCTGGGCCTTTTTGACGCTCGTGTACCACGCTACACGAGCTATCCAACCGCGCCGCATTTTTCAACCAACCTAGGTGCGACACAAACGGGCACTTGGATGAGCGAACTGGACCCCAGTACGCCCGTTTCTTTGTACGTTCATGTGCCGTTTTGTAGGCGGTTGTGTTGGTTTTGCGCGTGCCGCACCCAAGGCACAAGCACCCTCAGCCCTGTTGCGGCCTACCTTGAAACGCTCAAGCTAGAACTCGAGTTGATCAAGAAACATCTGCCAAACGGAATCAAAATTGGCCACCTACATTGGGGGGGCGGCACGCCCACCTTGCTTGATCCGGCCATGATGAAAGACCTAACACGCGCCATCACTGCAGTTGCGCCCTTTTCAACAGACTATGAATTTTCAGTCGAAATCGATCCCAATGAGATCGACGATGCCCGCCTTGACGCTCTTGCACTTGCCGGTATGACACGGGCATCCATTGGGGTGCAGGATTTTGACCCTAAAATCCAAGAGACCATTGGTCGAATACAATCCTATGAGATCACAAAAGCAGCTGTGGATGGCCTGCGAAATCGTGGAATCAAATCACTCAATGCCGACATTTTGTACGGGCTACCGGGACAAACCTCTGAACGGATTGGGGACAGCGTCCAAAAACTTTTGTCGCTTGCACCAGACCGTGTTGCTCTGTTCGGCTACGCCCATGTGCCATGGGTCGCCCGACGTCAATCGATGATCCCCACCGATGCCTTGCCAACCCCAGAAGAACGTCTTGAGTTGTTCAATGTCGCCCGCGATTTGTTCGTGTGGGATGGTTATTCTGAGATCGGGATCGACCATTTCGCGAGCAAAGGCGACGGACTAGAGCTTGCTGCGCGTTCTGGAAAACTGCGTCGCAATTTTCAGGGTTATACAGATGACAAATGCCAAACAATGATCGGCGTTGGTGCGTCTTCAATCGCCAAATACGAACACGGCTATGCGCAAAATGCCCCCTCAACATCTGATTACCAAAAACGGGTGCGCGCAGGGGAATTGCCCATCACCAAAGGGCACCAGTTCACAGACGAAGACCGCCTGCGCGGCCGTATTATCGAAGCCCTGATGTGTGATTTTAGCGTGAGCTTCAGTGACCTGAACACGCGGTTCGGTGTGCAGAAAACCCAATTCGATGCTTTCGCAACAAATGTCGCCACCGCATTTCCAAAGATGCTGAAAACGTCACAGGACGCGATAGAAATCAAAGAGCACGCACGACCATTGACCCGCATGATCGCACGGCATTTCGATGTTTATGCAATGACACAAGAACAGCACTCTAGCGCTGTTTAAGCCAAGAAACGTTGTTCAAGGCTGTGTTATCTCCAGTCGAAAAAATTATCCCCAGCCCGAGCCAAAAGGCGCTGCGCAAGAGTTTCGCCAAGCGCGGCCCCTTGGGCAATCGGACCACTGATAACATCAGACAAAGCTTCTGATCCATCCGTGCGCAACACTTCACCGCGCAGTGTAAGTGTATCACCTTCAAGCGTGGCAAGCCCTGCGATGGGGGTTTCACACGATCCATCAAGCGCCGCCAAGAACGCCCGCTCTGCCGCCAAACGGTGTCCCGTTGCTTCATGATGAATCGCTTTCAAAAGCGTAGCGGTATTGGCATCATCCAAACGTCGCTCGATCCCGATCGCACCTTGCGCCACCGCAGGCAACATATCATCTGGCGAAATTTCCGTGCGCGGCACATCCGCCGCATCAAGTCGGTTCAATCCGGCCATGGCCAAAAACGTCGCGGCAGCCACACCGTCTTTCAATTTTTTCAAACGGGTCTGCACATTGCCGCGAAATTCAACAACATTCAAATCGGGGCGGCGGTGCAAAAGCTGTGCTTTGCGGCGCAGTGACGAGGTGCCGACAACAGAACCAACGGGCAGGTCTTGCAGCGTGCCGCCGCTCAGTTGGATAAACGCATCACAGGGGTTTTCGCGCGGCAAGTAGCAATCTAAAATCAACCCTTCGGGTTGATCAACAGGCATATCTTTCATCGAATGCACGGCAATATCGATGTCTCCCGCAACAAGCTGTTCTTCGATTTCGCGCGTGAACAATCCTTTGCCACCGATCTCTTTGAGGGCACGGTCTTGCACACGATCCCCTTGGGTGGAAATCACCATCACCTCGAACGCCTCAATCGGCAAATCAAACGCCGCCATCAAGCGCGCACGGGTTTCATAAGCTTGAGCCAGCGCCAGCGGTGAACCACGGGTGCCGATTTTCAACGTACGGGCGGGGGTTGGAAGTGTATGTGTCATAGCCATGAAGTACCTGCGACACGAGCGCCTGACAAGCCATGGAATGCTTGACAAAACACCGCAGGCGCGTGACCAACGTCCAAGCAATTTTGGAAGGGCGGATCATGGCAGACAAAACAATCCTCAAGGCACTGCGCGGCGAAACTCAGGCTGTGCCTCCTATTTGGATGATGCGTCAGGCTGGGCGTTACCTCCCGGAATATCGGGCCACACGTGCCCAAGCCGGCGACTTTTTAAAGCTGTGTTACAATCCTGACTTGGCCGCTGAAGTCACATTGCAACCGATCCGTCGCTTTGGCTTTGATGCCGCTATTTTGTTTGCTGACATTTTGCTTTTGCCACAAGCCTTGGGCGCAGATCTTTGGTTTGTCACAGGAGAAGGCCCACGCCTGTCCACAATCACAAAGGAAGACGATTTCGCGCCTATGAAGAGCAAAGACGACATCCACACCGTGCTTGGCCCTGTGTATGAAACCGTGAAAATCCTGTCGCGCGAGCTACCAAAAGAAAGCACACTCATCGGCTTTGCTGGCGCGCCGTGGACCGTTGCAACCTATATGATCGCAGGGCGCGGCACACCCGACCAAGGCCCTGCGCATGCTTTGCGGATGGGCAACAATGAGTTGTTTGAGAAAGTCATTGATTTGCTGACGGTCAGCACCATCGAGTATTTAGACATGCAAATCCAAGCGGGTGCTGAGGTTGTCAAAATCTTTGACAGCTGGGCCGGTTCACTGAAAGGTGACGCATTCGAAAAGTACGCTGTTGCCCCTGCTCGCATCATCACGCAAGAACTGAAAAAACGCCATCCCGGCATTCCAATCATCGGGTTCCCACGCGAAGCAGGTGACGGCTATATCGGCTTTGCCAAAAAGACTGGCGTGGACTGTGTTGCGCTGGACAATTCCATTACGCCTGAATGGGGCGCCAAGCATGTGCAGGTCGATGGCTGTGTTCAGGGCAATCTGAAATCATCCCATATGGTGACAGGTGGCCAAGAGCTGATCGACGGCGTGCGTCATGTGCGCGATACCTTTGCCAAAGGCCCACATATTTTCAATCTTGGTCACGGCATCACTCCAGATGCAAACCCCGATAACGTTTCCTTGATGATCGAAACTTTGCGAGAGAACACATGATCAGAAACGCGCAAACATCAGACATGGACGCCATTGCCGCGCTGCAAGTCCAAAGTTGGCGCGCGGCCTACCAAGGCTTGCTATCAGACGACTATTTAGGCCAACCCGTCGTCGATGATTTGCGCGCCAAATGGGTGGGTATGGATGTGCCCAAAGACGATATTTTACTGGTACATGAAACCCATGGCACGGTGAATGGGTTCATCTATGTGATGTGCTCTCGGACGCCTGCCTACATAGACAATCTGCATGTATCGCCCGATCAAAAGCGATCTGGCATTGGCAAAGTCTTGATGCAAGAGGCAGCAAGGCGCTTGATAGCTCAAGGCGGCACATCTGTGTCGCTCACAGTGATCACTGACAACCTGCCTGCTGTGAACTTTTATGACAAGATGCGCGGTGAACGTGGCCCAGCACAAGATGAAAAGCTCTATGGAGACCCCGTCAAAACATACCCCGTGACATGGTATGACCTGCACGCCTTGGCCGGACAATAACCAAAACATATACCCCGCCGCGCCCACTATAAAAGCGCGAAAAGTGTCAAAGGCAGCCCCAAGAACTGTCGTAATCAGAGATATCGTATTTTACCAACAAACGTGGTTTTATAAGTGAGTGCTCCATATTTTATAGGCGTTGATTTCGGAACTGGCAGTGCCCGCGCTGGTGTAACCCCAGCATGACGCGGACGGCATCTTCGCTTGGATCACATGCCTTTTGGCGCCCCGAAGCTATCACCCCGGGGCGGACCAGATATTATACGTTGACGTAGTTGCTTGGAAAGAGTGCGCGCAGCGATGCCTCATCCCCGACAGCCTTGAAGGTTTCGCCCTGTCCAATCAACTGTGCTTTTTCTACAGCTGGGCGCGCATTGATAGCATCGAACCAACGTGCAACTTCGGGGAATTGCGCAAGGCCTTCGCCGCCTAACACACGCGCACCCCGTATTGCCCAACCCCATGCAGAAATATCGGCGATGGAATAGCTGTCACCCACGATGAATTCGCGGCCTTTCAGATGGTCGTTCAAGACCTGATAATGGCGTTCTGTTTCGCGCATAAACCGGTTCTTAGCATATGGAAGATCTTCTGGAGCCGCATAATGGAAGTGAACGTTTTGACCGGAAAATGGTCCAAGCCCAGATGCAATAAACAACAACCAAGACAGCATAGCGCCGCGATCTTCAGCTGCGCCACCCAACTTGCCAGTTTTATCGGCAAGGTACAGTAGGATTGCCGTGCTGTCGAAAACAACGGTGCCATCGTCATCAATCGCTGGCACTTTGCCATTGGGGTTGATCGCACGAAATTCTGGTGTGTGTTGTTTGCCTGCGGCGGTATCAACAGGCACCAATTCATACGGCAGATCAGTTTCGGCTAAAAAGAGCGCGATCTTCAACGGGTTTGGTGTTGGATGGTAGTAAAATTTCAACATTTCATAGTCCTATTGGTCTTAAGGAAAGACAGGTCACTCTGCCGTTTGTGCGATCTTGTCTTGAGTTTTCGTGTCAAAATCTGACGCATCATGACGTTCGTGAAGTTGCTCGTTGAGAGGCCCGCGTGTACGGTTCACAATGCGGCCACGTTGAACGGCTGGACGGGCAAGAATGTCATCTGCCCAACGGCGCAGGTTGACGTAGCTATCCACATCAAGGAACTCACCCGCATCATAGGCCTCACCCAGAACAAGATTGCCATACCAAGGCCACGTGAGCATGTCCGCAATCGTGTATTCGTCTCCGCCCAAAAACCGATTTTCGGCCAATTCTCGGTTCAACACATCCATTTGGCGCTTCGTTTCCATTGTGAAGCGGTTGATGGGGTATTCGAACTTTTCGGGTGCATAGGCATAAAAGTGACCAAAGCCGCCGCCCAGATATGGTGCAGAGCCCTGAAGCCAGAACACCCAGTTCATAATTTCAGTGCGTTGCGCAGTATCTGTAGGCAAAAAGGCCCCGAACTTTTCTGCGAGATACAGCAAAATTGAACCGCTCTCAAAAACGCGCGTGCCCGTATCATGGTCCATCAGAGCCGGAATTTTAGAATTCGGGTTCACGGCCACAAAACCGGATGAAAACTGATCTCCATCGCCAATCTTGATCAGATGTGCGTCATATTCGGCACCCGTTTTGCCAAGGGCCAGAAGCTCTTCCAGCATGATGGTGACTTTTTGACCATTAGGTGTGCCCATCGAGTAAAGCTGAAGCGGATGTTTCCCGACGGGCAGTTCCGCGTCAAAAGTAGCGCCCGCAACGGGCCGATTGGTCTTAGCCCAATCGCCGCCGCTTTCGGCATCCCATGTCCAGACCTTCGGGGGAGTGTAATCAGCCATTGCATGTATTCCTTTCAAGTGGGTGTGACGCCAAACGATGTGGCAGTTATGAGGTGAGGGTGATCTGGTGCGTTAAGCCGCAAAGTTTCGACATCCCCTGCTAATTCTTCGGCAAGAGCAGCGATATCGGTTTGCTCTATTCCTAAATGCAGTTCAAAACGCAGGGCCGCTATTGTACCTTGGAACCGCCGTGCCAAATGTGTGCAGTCGGCATGGTCCGGCAGTTCGCCTTCAGCCTTTGCACGTTCAAACGCATCCGCAAAAGCCTGACGGATATGACCGAGGTGAATTTTAGCTTGATCAGCAATTTTTGGTTCAGTTGACGTCGCATCCACCAGTGTTTTCGTCAGCATACAAACCTGACACGCGACATCTTCAGGGGCAAGGCGCGCAAACCCACGTATGTATTCAGCCAGTCCTGTCAGAGGTGAATTTGCCTGTTCCATATGTGCGCGAAACCGGTTTATGGACCGCTGAACGTACAAACCCAGTGCGAGAAGGTAGAGATTTTCTTTGTTACAAAAAGCGCTATAAATGCTCCCCGGCTTCATTTTGAGCGCGCATTCCAAGTCTTTGAGGGAGGTCGCGTGATAGCCTTTTTCCCAAAAAATGAGCATTGCTGCTTGCAACGCCTCGTCTCGGTCAAATTTTGCAGGCCGGCTCATAAGATATCTTTTCCAAAGGTCTCAAATTATCAGTATGAGTTAATGATCGATTACTCAACAACTTTCGAAGCCCCCACAAACTTATGATGTAAAAAGCGGATATAAAACTGTGGCACACAGATGAGCTGAACAGCCGCAAGATTTGTAAACGCCTTGAAGCCGCTCACCGCACTTAGCGTATTTGACCGCTTCACGCAGAACGCGCGCTTTGCAGAGTCTGGAATGCCATGCAATGAAAAGACCACAGGCACACCAAAACCGACATTTACACGCAGTTTTTGGATCAAGTTCGCTGTGGTAATTTCTGGGCGACAAAAGGACGATGCTTGGCGATCAACCACAACGTTGCGCAGGCAGTGCCTATAACAATCAGCAGTATGCCATAGTTGCGGATAAGATTGTGAGAGTTAGCAGAAACGATCTGCACGGCGCCAGCCCCCAAAAGGGTCCCGCTGAACTGGATCAGTGCCGCAGCCGATCCAGTATCTTTTGTTTGCTGATCTAACATCAAGTTCACGCCCGGCACACGCACAATGATAACACAAACGGTTGTCGTGGCAGCTACAGCAGCAAAGACCCAAAGGGAATACCCTCCAAAGAACAGCATCGCGATACCGCCAATGACGATCATAGCGAAGCATCCCAGAATGACTGACTGCACTTGGATGATACGAGACAACCGCAGATAAAGAAACGGCCCCAACGTGGCGCAAACGGCATTGAAAGCGAAAATGAAACTGAAGGTCTGCTCGGACATACCAAAGTCGTCGATATAAACATAGGCGGCGATGCCAAGGAAGGCCATCAAACACATAGGCACCAAAGAGAACAGCATGAGCAGGTAGGCGAAATGTGGGTTCTTCAACACCACGCCCAAGCGGCTCCATGATTTTAGGATAGGGGCTGTAGATTTATCCACGACAGTTTCATGATAAAGCGCGACGAGCCATCCTGCAAAACAGGCAAACACAGCAAGCACGATAAACATTGCATGCCAAGATGCCACTTTTAGCAAGAACGCCCCAAGAACTGGCCCGACCATTGGCGCGATAATGACCAGAGACATAACGGTCGCCATCATCCTCTCGCGCTCACGTCCGTCAAACATATCCTTGACGATAGAGGTGCCAACCACGGTAATTCCACCCCCCGCGAAACCTTGCACGATGCGAAAAGCGATTAGATGTTCAACACTATTAGCCAAAGCACATAAGAGACTGGACACGATATAAATTGCGAGAGCTGCAAAGAGTATTGGCTTGCGACCCATCCTTTCGCTCAACGGCCCCCAAAACAGCATGCCAACAGCAAAAGCGACCATATAGGCGCCAAGTGTTAGATTGATCATGCCATGGCTGGTCGCAAAAATTTCAGCCATTTGTGGCAACGCAGGAAGGTAGAGATCCATAGTCAGCGGGGGAAAAGCACCAAGAATGACCAATAAAAACAATGTTCCTCGCTTACCCAATTTTGGCTGTTCGATATTCATTTCAAAATGTCCTGTTTCGATGATCCGGCGAAAGCAAGGGGAATGGAAAATATATTACGCGCGGTAACGTCATTATTTGCCATATCTGAAGATGAATGACGACCCACAATTACTAAAGTGTTTTGAAAATAAAAGCTTAGCTTGCGATCATTTAGCCTTAGGGGGCAGGACCGCTTCCGGCTCCTCGCCTGTGATATGAACCCCAGACCTATGGCTACACTCGGCTGGGAGCCGTCATCTGCTGCGGCGGAGGCGAGCGCTTGGGGCGGCACGAAACCTTGACAGGTCCACATAACCTACAACAAGCGTATCAGCCGCTTGGCGACGATACAGGAACATAAGATGATACTGCATGCTTTAACGCTTGGTGTTCCAGAAGAACGTCTTGCCAGTGCGTTGAACGTCAACATTAAAACAATGCAGGAAAAGCGCCGCCTCTTAGATGGCAGTTGCGGCGAGGCGGCAGACTTACTCAAAGACAAGCAGGTCGCATTGACTGGTTTTCGGATTCTCAAGAAGATGAAACCACTACGTCAGATCGAAGCGACTCAGTTGATGGTCGCGATGAACAAGTATACGATCAACTACCCCTGTTCGTTGTTGGCTGCGACGCCAGAAAATCAGCCTATCGCCGGTGCGACACCTAAGAAAATCAAAGGTATATCCCGAGAACAACTCGAGCTCACGGAAACTGAGGCCGCAAACCTTGAGCGGGAGGTGTTCACGCCCTGAACTTGCCGTTAGACGAAATGCAAATTGGGGACCCGAACCCTTTAAGCGCGGGGACCGCAGGAGATGCCGCACTGTGGGGCGAATCAAGTGCGGTGTTGGGACGACGCGATCCCATTTGAACCCATCATGCCAGATCAAAAAATGGGTTCAGGCAACACCATCAAGACGGCCTGCAATGTATAGCTCAAATTCTATCGTAGCACGCTCATGGGTCTCTTCCGCAGCACGATCTATAATGGACCAGTTCTTTTCGACCTCACCCGCAAAATCGGACGCTTGGGATCACAACATTTTACGAGCATAGATACTGAGGTAGTCAGTTGCCAGAAACACATTCAAAGCGGGTACACATCCGAACTTTCACCGAAATGCTTCCGAAAAATGGGCCAAATTAAAATTATTGGTCCCTCTTAACATTGCGTCTTCCAGAGCGAACAACAGCATTTGAATTGTTAACCCGAACTCATTTTGCTCCTGCATGAACAAGCCGAAGCACCAAGATCGGGCGCTTCATCAGAGTTGGGCGTAACAGCCAGTCGCATACCGAGCACGCAACGGGTCACCGCATCGATCGCAAAATATAGCCAACGCCCGCCGCGTGACAAAGATGCAAGCTGTTCAGCAGACAAGCGATCTAACGCACCTTTATGACGAGAATGGCAATCAGATCAACATTCCACTCATCGTTCTCAATACGCTCCAATGGATAGCTCACATCGATTCCATCTACGAAAAGCATGAACTTGCGGTTGGCTGCCTCTACTCCATAACGTTGCGCGTGCGTCGTATATGTTCGGATCGCAACGATTGATGAACAATCGCAAGCCCTAAACGAATACAACGTCCCAACAGGATGAGGCCCAGTCCGTATTGCATTACCATATTGTTGAAAAACAGGACTTCGAATCTCAAAAAACTTATCCTTTCAAGGCCTTATCCAACCTGAAGGGGAGTTAAGTAATATCGTGCACCCAGGAAGATATGGATGAAGTAAATAATTTTTATTATCAAAATGTTAATGCATAAATATTCAATAATATTATGCACTTTTCTATGAAAAACGAAGCATGCGGTTTTCACAAAGCCCTCTCTTAGATTGGGGCATCACTCGCCGCAAAGGTCACCACGGGGCGCTGATCTCACTAGAAACCTTTGAGCGCGCCGAAACGGAACCAAAATGGTCCTGCCCGCACAGACATCAGCAGCGACTTCCCGCTGCGTGGCGCGGCGCTCTGCGCCGACTGTGACAAGCCACTGACGTCTCGCTGGTCGCGCAGTCATACGGCAAGCGCAATCCGTATTTCTGGTGCCGCACCAAAGGCTGCGAGAGCTTCCGCAAAAATATCCGCGCTGAAAAGGTCGATGTCGTGAAGGCCATGCTGACCCAAGCTTGTGCGCAACGTTTGACACAAGCCGATGCGATAAAAGCTGAGCTGACTCGTCAAATGGCAAACCGACAAACAACTCGACGCGCTGTTGGCCCGCATCGTTGAAACCAACAACTCCACCGTCATCGCTGCCTATGAGACGAAGATCACCAAGCTAGAGCAAGAAAAATTGGTTCCGATTGAAAAGCGGGAGAAAAAATCCACATCAAAGCGCACATCCGAGCAAATTTTCGAACTCGCGGTAAAATTCCTGTCAAACCCTTGGAATATATGGTAAATTATAGACCTAACACTCAAGAAAACAGTGCTCAGATTGGCATTTAAAGCCCCATTGACCTATGATCGCCAAAATGGATTTCTAACCCCGCAAACGTCTGTAATCTTTAGGCTTTTGGAGGGTTTTTACTGAAAAGTAAAATGGTGCACCCGAGAGGATTCGAACCTCTGACCCCCTGATTCGTAGTCAGGTACTCTATCCAGCTGAGCTACGGGTGCGCTCATGAGGGCGATTTACCGAGTGTGGCGGGGCGGCGCAAGGGGCCAATTGATCTTTTTGTAAAAAACTTTGTCACAAAATGAAATTTAGGCAGATTTTGATATCTGGTCACCTGCGTGCACGTCGGAAAAGCCTTTTGGTAAATGAATGGCAAACCGTGTGCCTGTCTTATCACTAAGCTCAAGAACAAGCCGCCCACCATGCCCGCGAATAAGTTCGGACGCGATAGCAAGCCCCAAGCCAAAGCCACCTTTGCGCGCGCCGCCGTGAAAGGGCTGAAACAAGTGCTCACGCGCCTTAGCGGGCAATCCAGGACCTGTGTCAGAGATATGAATGATCCATTCGTCGGCTTCATCCACACTGGACACGGCAATCTCACCTGGATTTCCGGTTGCCATGATGGCTTGGCGCGCGTTGCGCACAAGGTTTGAAATAACGCGGTACAGTTGTTCGTCGTCCGCACGCAACACCATGGTGGCGGGCACATCTTCTGCAAACGACAGATCGAAATCCATCACAGCAAGACGCTCACTTTCAATAACTTCAGCAACCAATTCAGCGATACGCACCCCTTTCAAGGCGGGGGCAGGCTCTTCGGCTTTACCAAACGCCAAAGTGGATTCGCATAGATTCACGGCACGGTGAATCGAGTTCACGAGCTTGGGGGCAGAGCGCATAACTGCAGGGTCTTGGGAGGCTTCAAGCCTGTCACTGAAAAGTTGCGCAGTGGTCAAAATATTGCGCAAATCATGGGACACCTTGGCGACAGCCCCACCAAGTTGCGCCAAACGTTCTTTTTGCCGCAAGGCCCCCGTGAGTTCTGTTTGCATGTCGCACAAAGCAATTTCAGCCTCGCGCAATTCAAGAACATGCGCAGACGGTTCAATAATGCGGCGGGCATCTTCGGGGGCTTGAGCATATGATGTCATCGCCCCCACGACACGCTTGATCGGCTTCACGATCAAAGCACGTACCGCGAAAAACAACAGAGCTGCCGTGAGAAAGGAAATGACAGCAGACAACATCAAAATTCGCATGCCGTAGTCAATCATCGCCATGCGCAAAGGTTGCGTCGAGAGCGTTACCTCAATCAAGAGGCCTGCCTGTTTTACAGGGTCGCCAATCACACGGATCACTTGGTCTTTAGGATCGAGCATAACAGTGATCGCGTCTTGGATCAGCTCCCACGCAGAAGCATCACGCAAATCATAGGTCGCAAAGATTTGCGCAGGAATCGGTGAGGACAGCACCAGTTGGCGGATCTCATTGCGCCGCAGCACCACGTTGTAAACGCCGGCATTGGCCAAAAGTTCGTCTTCCAGCCCCATATCAATGGTTTCATTAGCCAAAAGCGCGAGCGACGCGATTTGCGCTCGCTCAAGGCGCGACAGCAAAAAGTCTTCCCGAAAACGTGCAATCGAAGGCACGAAAATCATAACCTCTGCGGCCATCACAAAGATAACCGTAAGCATCAAGAACCGCCCTGTAAGCGTATTTAAGAACCGTGGCAGTTTCATAGACCCTCGACTGGGCCCCTTTATGGCAGGAACCGTTGAACCAGTTTCACAACTGTTTGGACACGCGGGTTGTCAAACAGCTTTGGTGTAAAATAGGAACCCGCAGCGCGCTTGTTAAGTTCCATCAATGTCGGATATGGCGCGACCACGCCAGCAATTTGTCCCATTTTTAGTCGAGAGGCTACCGCCAATGCCCAAAAGGATATCAATTCCCCAGCATCAGGCCCAACAATCGTCACCCCAACAGGGCGGTTTTTCACAACCATCACTTTAATAAATCCACCACCAGACGAGCGCCCTGTCGCGATAGCACGATCATTGCCAGAGATATCAGCGCGCGACACTGTCAGTTTCGCACCATGGGCCTTATGCGCTTCAGCTTCAGTCATCCCGATTTGGGCCAATTCAGGGTCAGTATACGTCGCACGCGGAATATGGTCCGACTGCGCCTTTGCAGGAAGGCCAAAAAGCATGGAGCGAATCAAAACACCCGCGTGATAGCCTGCAACATGGGTGAACTGCATCCCACCTGCGGCATCACCGATCGCATAAACACGCCTGTTCGATGACCGCAAAGAGGCATTCACCTTGACGCCCGCACGGTTGCGATTGATCTCGCCCTTTTCCAAATCCAGCTTATCTGTGTTGGCAACGCGCCCAACTGCAACCAATAGATCACTGCCTTTGACTTCAGAGCCATCTTTGAGCGTCAGCGTGATATCACCAGCACCGCCAGAGACAGTCACTACAGGCGCCTGCTCTAGAATTGCGACGTCTTCCGCACGCAGCGCCTCTTTCACCACCTGAGCCGCCTCGGGATCATCGCGGCCCAGCGCGTCCATAGCATCCAAAACTGTAACATCGCATCCCAAACGACGGTGAGCTTGCGCCATTTCCATGCCGATAGGTCCGCCACCCAAAACCAAAAGGTGCTTGGGGGCCGAGCGCTGCTGCCACAACGTTTCATTTGTCAAATACGGCACGCTCTCCAGCCCATCTATGGGTGGAATAAAGGCGCGCGAGCCTGTTGCAATCACAAAACGGCGGGCCGTGATTTCAGTGTCTCCAGCTTGTACAGTCGTCGGCGATGTGAACCGCGCAAACGCCCGTATCACAGTACAACCGAGGCTCTCAAACCGTTCTTGGCTGTCATGAGGAGCAATCGTGTTTATGGCCGATTGGACATGATCCATCGCAACTGCGTAGTCGACCTGCGGAGCAACTCCCGCAATCCCAGCCCCACCTTTGCGCATCAAATGCGCCTGTTTGCCTGCAGACAAAAGTGCCTTGGACGGCACACAGCCGTAGTTCAAACAATCGCCACCCATTTCTCCCGCTTCAATCAGCACCACCTTGGCGCCCATTTGAACGGCTCCAGACGCAACAGACAGCCCACCAGAGCCGCCACCGATCACGCAGATGTCCGTTTTAATTTTTTGCAGGGTCATTTCGTCACCTCCTCGGTGCGTTTGAAGCGCTTATAGAGCATCGGCAGTGCGGACAGGGCCGCAAGTCCAAGAATCGGGAACAACACTTGTGGTTCAAAAATCACCCCAAGATTGGGCGTCTCGCCACGCTCGAACACAGACCCAAGCCCAGCACCGACAGACGTAAACACCAATGTCCCCGGCACAATGCCAAGCCCCGTGGACACCACAAAGCGGTACAACGGGACACCCACAAACGCAGGCAACAGATTGGCGACAAAGAAGGGGACAATAGGTAGCAATCGAATAAGAAAAAGCATCGACCACTGATTTTCGTCAATACCATCTTTGAGACGCTTCAGACGCCCTGAGCCGGTGTCCATCTTAGCTGCAAGCCAAGCCCCAAGCCCCCAACGCGCGGCAAGAAACAAACAGCTCGCGCCAATCGTCGCCCCTGCAACGTTGAAAAACACGCCAGGGAAAACTCCAAACAAAAAGCCCCCAGACAAGGTCGCAATACTTGCGCCGGGCAATGAAAACGTAACGATGACAATATAACTTAGCACAAAAACAGCCACAGCGGCTCCATAGTGCGCATCACGATAGGCCAAAAGTTCCTCGCGGTGTTGCGCAAAGCTTTCGAAACTCAACGAGTCGCGAAATATAGCGGCCAATCCAACGGCCACTGCTACAAACAGCACGAGGGGCAAAAAGCGCGCAACCGTCCCTCTGGAAGTCACAATCGGGGCGGGGGCATTCAAGGGGCTAAAATCAGGCAAAGGCTTTCCTTTATGGGGCTTGTCTGGCAAAATGCTCAGGCTTTGCGCCATTGACCAGCGAAAATGCGCAATCTCACGTGGCAGTGAACATAGGTCAGCGGACCGTTATCAACTGTAATATTCCTGAGATTTGTTTTGCGAAATGCCGCGCAATCAATTGACAACCCCCCCACTCCTGCCTAAAGACTGCGCTTTGAACGTATACACGCCTTCGAATCCCCTTAAAGGATTTGGGCCAACCAAACCGATGGAGATGGAGCGATGAAACGCACCTTTCAACCGAGTAACCTCGTACGCAAACGCCGCCACGGTTTCCGTGCGCGCATGGCGACTAAAGCTGGTCGTAAAATTATCAACTCACGTCGTGCGCAAGGCCGGAAATCCTTGTCAGCGTAAAGTTGAGCCGAAAGGCTATGTGAATGACACCGCCGAATGCACCTATGGTTATGGCTCCTGCCGAAGCTAAAGGATCGCAATCGGTGGATTTGTCATGTCAAAACCATACGATTGTAACACTACAAAAGCGCGCAGACTTTCTGCGGGCTGCGCGTGCGCGTCGCCAAGGCACATCAAGCCTTTTGCTTCAAGGTCGCATGCGGGCAGCCGATGAACCTAAAGACGGCATTCGTGTCGGCTACACGTGTTCCAAAAAGGTTGGCAATGCGGTCAAACGCAACCATGCCAAACGCCGGTTACGCGAAGCGGCCCGTGCCGTAATCAGTGAATTTGGGCGCGAAGGTTGGGACTATGTGCTGATCGGCAAAGCTGGTGACACAAGCGCCCGCCCCTACCATCTCCTCCTAAAAGATCTGCGATATGCGCTGCGCAAAGTCCACGGCGTCTCAGAAAAACCTAGTGGGCCTCAACCAAATCGGCCACAAGAGGGACAGAAATGACTCCTCTCGCAGTGCTCGTGTCTCTGCCCGTCCGCGCCTATCGGATGATTTTTAGTGCATGGGTTGGATATAATTGCCGATACCAGCCCACTTGCAGCGCTTATGCTTTGGAAGCTCTTGACAAGCATGGCGCACTAAAAGGCTCATATCTGGCGGCACGCCGTATTGGTCGCTGCCATCCGCTGGGCAAAAGTGGCTACGACCCTGTGCCCGAGGCTAAACCAAAAAAGACCGAGGATTAGGCGTGTTGGACGATCTTGATGACATCCACCCACTGTTTCACGGTGCGCCTTCAACAACCGAATTTAAAAAGCTGCGCAAACGCATCGTGCGCAATGTGCGCGAAGCTGTCGAACAATACGGCATGGTGGAACGCGGCGCGAAATGGCTAGTGTGCATGTCTGGCGGCAAAGACAGCTATACACTTTTAGCGATTCTGCATGAGCTACAATGGCGCGGCTTACTGCCTGTCGAGCTCTTGGCCTGTAATCTAGACCAAGGTCAGCCTGGATTTCCTGCAACTGTACTGCCTGAGTTTCTTAAGAAAATGGCAGTACCGCACCGAATCGAATACAAAGACACGTATTCCATCGTCACTGATAAAGTACCTGCTGGGCGCACCTACTGTGCGCTGTGTTCACGTTTGCGCCGCGCGAATCTATACAGAGTTGCCCGCGAAGAAGGTTGCACAGCCGTTGTGCTTGGCCACCATCGTGATGACATCTTAGAAACCTTTTTCATGAACCTGTTTCACGGTGGGCGCCTTGCCACTATGCCACCGAAACTGGTCAATGAAGAAGGCGACTTATTTCTCTATCGTCCTTTAGCACATGCCGCCGAAGCTGACTGTGAAAAATTTGCAAAATCAATGAATTACCCCATAATTCCCTGTGATCTATGTGGCTCTCAAGATGGGCTTCAACGCCAGCAAGTCAAACAGATTTTGGATGGATGGGAAAAGAACAGCCCCGGCCGACGTCAAATTATGTTCAAAGCCCTCACCAATATCCGGCCATCGCATATGCTCGATCCAAAGCTGCATGATTTCATTGGGCTTCTCACGTCTTCCCCGGATGGCAAGATGGAAAATACGGACAATTCGATGGAAATCCCGAAACTGCGTTAACGGAGCAGCCACTAAATTGGCGATACTTTGACAGTGAACTGCGCGCCAATGCACGCCACCACTGATTTAGGACGCCGATCATATGCCAGATGATATTTCTGCCACGCGACGCCGCTTACAAAATCTATTATCAGGGCATCAAACGCTCGCGTTCTTTCCAGCAATCTGTTTGGGCGCTTTTTGGGTGGGCGGCGAGCCGGCTCTTATTGTGGCGGCGCTTGGACTTCCCGTATTTTTTGCCTTCATTCAAGGCACAGCCAAACACCTTCCCAAACAAACAGGGGCAGACGCGATAACTGGCCTGCCGCTTCGCACAGCAGTGATAGACACCATCGATCAAGTCATTGACAACCAATCCACCACGGGACGCACGACAGCGTGTCTCGCCGTAGAGATTGACGGATTTCACAGCATTGAAACCAGTTTTGGGCCTGCCGCGGCCGAAGTGATTTTAAAATCCTCCGCGCGCAGAATTCTTGATATTATGCGCGACCTCGACGTTGTTGCACGCCTTGACGGCCCTCGTTTTACAATTGCTTTAGCGCCGATGCACCGCACAGATTTGGAAACGTTGATTCAGCTATCTTCGCGCATTCAAGCCACTCTGTCAGAACCGCTCTCTGTTGACGCTACAAAAATTTATGTATCTGCAAGTATTGGGTTTTGCCTGCCTGCTCGCGCACCTGGTCAGTCAGGTGCAGCCTTTCTTGATGCTGCCGAAGCTGCGCTCGCTGATGCGAAATCAAACGGGGCAGGTTCAATCCGTGCTTTTACACCGGGGACCACTCAAACGACCCTAGATCGCAGCACGATACAGGCAGACGTTGGGGATGCTCTCGAAAACGGGCAAATTATACCTTGGTTTCAACCTCAAATTTCAACCGATACAGGTGCTATTTCGGGTATGGAAGCTCTTGCTCGTTGGGTTCATCCAAAAAAAGGTGTGATTCCCCCAGCGAATTTCCTACCCGCGATTGAGGAAAATGGCCTTATCGAACGCCTTGGTGAAATTATTTTATATCACTCATTTTCAGCTCTCCAAACCTGGGACGAGGCAGGTTTTAATATTCCAACGATATCAGTAAATTTTTCGGCAACCGAACTGTCTAATCCGAAATTAGTGGACAAAATTCGCTGGGAGCTTGATCGGTTTGAATTCGAACCATCTCGTCTGACTATTGAAATTTTAGAAAACGTGATTGCCTCTTCTGACAATGACACTATCACACGCAACATAGCGGCGCTCAGTCAACTTGGCTGCGGAATCGACCTAGATGATTTCGGCACAGGCCACGCATCTATCGCAAATATTCGCCGCTTTGCTGTAAAGCGGATCAAAATCGACAAGTCATATGTGAAGCGCTGTGATGTTGATCGAAACCAACAAGATATGTTGGCTGCCATCCTGACCATGGCAGAACGTATCAATCTTCAGACCCTCACAGAGGGCGTCGAAACCGTGGGAGAACATGCAATGCTGTCCCAATTGGGGTGTGGTCACGTGCAGGGTTTCTCTATTTCGCGACCACTAGCTTTTGACCTCACACTGAATTGGATGGACGCCCACCGCAAAAAACTGGCCCAAACACCCAAAATCGGTCGTAAAGCCAGCTAGTCACTTTTCACCTTTCCCTAGGAAAAACTTCGAATCTGCTTGACCTTCGGCGCTTGGAGAGGTTGAACCACCACTACCAATTCAACAATCAGGCGACCGTGATGGATGATCAAAATAAGAACCTGATCCTGGCTGTAGTGCTCAGCGGGATCGTGTTGCTGGGGTGGCAGGTTTTCTTTCCTGCTCAAGAACCAGCAACATCTGTAACATTGACGACACCAGCCGCTACAAGCGACGGCACGGTCGCTATTACCCCGCCCCTCGCGCAGGGCGGCGATATAGCGATTGAAGCAAATACGCTTTCAACGGCCTCAGCGCCACAAGCACCACGCGTGTCTATAGACACTGATCGCCTGAAAGGTTCAATTTCTTTGGTCGGCGGGCGGATCGATGACCTATCACTCAAAGATTACACGGTCGACATCGATAGCGACGAAATCGTCACACTGTTGACACCCGTAGGGACAGAAACGCCATACTACGCTGTTTACGGCTGGGCCCCAGGCGGCAATCTAGGACAAGACGATGTCCCAGGAGCCAATACGATTTGGTCAGTCGAAACTGGTGATGTACTGACGGTCTCAACCCCAGTCACGTTAACTTGGGATAATGACAAAGGCTTAACCTTTCGTCGCACAATTTCCATCGACAAAGATTACCTATTCTCTATCACTCAATCCGTCCAAAACGATGGAACGGATGCCGCACGCCTTGCTGCCTACGGTATAGTCGCGCGTCACGGCACTCCTGACGTTTCAAAATATTTCGTGCTCCACGAAGGTCTTGTGCGCCAAACTGATAAAGACCTTGAAGAAGCAAACTATAAAGACATCGCAAAGTACGATTTCGATGCACGCGAAGGTGCCCAAGTCGAAATCGCGCAAGTCGAAGAAAACGGATGGGTTGGCTTTACAGACAAAAACTGGATGACCACACTTGTGCCTCAGCCAGGTCAGCCCTTTACCTCTGTTGTAAAGTTCGTTCAAACTGCGGAAATCTACCAAGTTGAATCGCGTTTGCCGGCACAGGTTGTTGAACCGGGCTCCTCCGCTGAAAACACAACGTATCTCTTTGCAGGCGCAAAAGAATGGGAAGCCATCAAAGGCTACCAAGATGACAAAGGGTTTTACCGCTTCATCTACTCCATCGACTGGGGTATCTTCTTTTTCTTCACACAACCCATCTTCCGCTTGCTTCATGCACTCAATGGTCTGATCGGCAATATGGGCTGGTCCATCATCGCCCTGACGATTTTGATCAAAGGCATCATGTTCCCGCTCGCCTACAAATCTTACGTGTCCATGGCCCGCATGAAAGAGCTGCAGCCTGAAATGGAAAAGATGAAAGAGGCCGCTGGCGATGACCGCGAGAAGCTTCAAAAAGGCATGATGGAACTTTACAAGAAGAACAAAGTGAATCCCGCTTCCGGTTGTTTACCTTTGATCCTTCAAATTCCTGTGTTTTTCTCTCTCTACAAGGTTATTTTCGTCACCATCGAACTGCGCCATGCTCCTTGGATCAGTTGGATTCGTGACTTGTCAGCCCCAGACCCAAGTTCAATTCTGAACCTCTTCGGCCTGCTGTCGTTTGCCCCACCAGACCCCAATTCTATATTTGCGATTGCCAGCCTTGGTATATTGCCAATTCTATTGGGCATCTCAATGTGGCTACAACAAAAGCTAAATCCGGCCCCCACAGATGCAGCACAAGCTATGATTTTTGCTTGGATGCCTTGGGTGTTCATGTTCATGCTGGGCAGCTTTGCTTCGGGTCTCGTCCTCTACTGGATTTCAAACAACACCATCACGTTTATTCAGCAATATCTCATCATGCGCAGCCACGGTCACAAACCGGATCTCTTTGGAAACATACTTAGATCCCTGCGCCTCAAGAAAAAGGAAGGTTCGGCCTAAGGGCCGTATCACCCAATATGAAGCTAACATTTCCCATTGCGGAACCAGACGCGGCGGCCCTTGAAAAGGGTCGCCTCCTCTTTTCAGGCGAAACTGATTTTGTAAAAGGCGTCGTCGCCATGGACGGCATGCCGCCAGACGACCGAATCGAAATTTGCTTTGCAGGTCGCTCAAACGTGGGCAAATCAACACTGATCAATGCGCTCACAGGACGCAAAGCTTTGGCGCGTGCGTCCAATACGCCAGGCCGAACACAAGAGATCAACTTTTTCACCTGCGCAGACAGCCATTATGTCGTCGATTTACCGGGCTATGGATTTGCCAAAGCGCCAAAAGACACAGTGGCCAAATGGCAGCGCTTGCTCAAGGCCTACCTGTCAGGCCGCGCAACTCTGCGCCGAGCCTTTGTCTTGATCGACAGTCGTCATGGCGTAAAAGCCGTTGACGAAGAAATCATGAGCTTGCTTGATCGCTCAGCTGTCACTTTTCAAGTCGTGATGACCAAAGCAGATAAAGTCAAAGACGCCGAGCGCGAAAAGAATTTGGCCCAAACTCGTGAAGCCGTTTCCAAGCATCCTGCCGCCTACCCAGAGATCATCGTGACATCTTCTGAAAAAGGTTGGGGGGTTGACGTGCTACGCGCGGTGATCTCAACTTTGGAATAACACTTTTATTACGGCATACAGGGTTGATATGCATCGTCAGCCTCACACATTCCCCGGACCCCAAGCCATGAAGAAACAAGACATGAATAGAGATTGGATCGCAACCGCACGCACATTGTCCCAAGCCCTGCCCTATTTGCAGCGCTACGAAGGCGCGACTGTCGTGATTAAACTTGGCGGCCATGCCATGGGCTCTGACGAGGCAATGGAAAGCTTTGCGCGCGATGTCGTTTTGATGCAGCAAGTGGGCGTTAAGCCCGTTGTCGTGCACGGTGGCGGGCCAATGATCAATAAGATGTTGGCAGATTTGAATATCGAATCCGAATTCGTGAATGGTAAACGCGTGACGGACCTTGCCACCGTCGAAATCGTCGAAATGGTTTTGTCTGGCTTGGTCAATAAGCGCATCGTGCAAGCGATCAATAGTCAAGGGGGCCGCGCGGTCGGCATTTCAGGCAAGGACGCGAACTTGATGGTCTGCGAGCAAACTGACCCGACGCTTGGGTTTGTCGGAACGCCGGTTGATATGAACCCTGCCATCATTGCAGAATTGGGTCGTGAGGGCCTTATCCCCGTCATCGCACCAGTTGGTGCAGGCCGCAATGGCGAAACATTTAACGTCAACGGCGACACAGCTGCGGGTGCTATCGCTGGTGCGCTCAAAGCGGATCGCCTGCTGTTGCTCACAGATGTGTCGGGCGTCAAGGGTGCAGATGGCGAGGTGTTAACCTCATTAAACTCCGATATGATCCGGTCATTGACCAAAGAGGGCGTGATCGCGGGCGGGATGATCCCAAAAACTGAGACCGCGCTCGATGCACTGCGAGACGGCGTCAGAGCTGTTGTGATCTTGGATGGGCGTGCCCCCAATGCCTGCCTGCTTGAGCTTTATACAGAGCATGGCGCGGGCTCGTTAATCCGCGATTCTGAACAAAATAACTCAACGAAAGATATTTAATGGGCTTGCGCCTTATCCTCGCACGCCATGCAAAATCAAGCTGGGGCGACCCCTTGCTTGAGGATATAGATCGCGACCTCAATACCCGCGGCACAAACGATGCAATACTGATTGGGCAGTGGCTTGCCACAAATGGCTACTGTCCGGACGAAGCACTCGTTTCAGCCGCCTGCAGAACACAGCAGACGTGGTCATCAATCAAAACTACAACCACGCTGGATACAACCAAAGTCGCGATACACGACGGGCTTTACCTTGCCTCCAGCGACCAAATTTTACATCATATACGGCAAGCGACAGGCAATACGGTCCTTGTGATTGCGCATAATCCGGGGATCGGCGATTTCGCGACGCGATTTGCCAAAGTCGCAACCACACATAGCGATTTCGCCCGCTATCCAACCTGTGCAACCACAGTTTTTGATGTCAAAGCGTCCTCATGGTCCGATGTGAAATTTGGTGAGAACCCTATTTTAAACTTCTGTGTCCCGCGCGAGCTTCGTCCATAAAAGAGATATACATCAGCTGATGCAAAAGGCGCCCTGAGGCGCCTTTTCATTAACATTTTGAACTGCTTTAGTGACCCAAAATTTGGCTCAGGAACAATTTTGTCCGTTCGGATTTCGGGTTGTTAAAGAACTCTTCTGGCTCGTTTTGCTCAACAATTTGACCTTGGTCCATAAAGATCACGCGGTCGGCCACTTGACGTGCAAAGCCCATTTCATGGGTCACACAGAGCATGGTCATGCCTTCTTCCGCAAGCGTGACCATGGTGTCGAGCACCTCTTTGATCATCTCAGGATCAAGCGCTGACGTGGGTTCATCGAACAACATGATACGCGGTTGCATACACAAAGAGCGCGCGATCGCCACACGTTGCTGCTGGCCACCAGACAGCATGCCGGGGTACTTGTTCGCTTGATCAGGGATTTTCACCTTTTCAAGAAAGTGCATTGCCAGTTCTTCGGCTTCTTTCTTGGGCGTTTTGCGCACCCACATTGGGGCCAAAGTACAGTTTTCCAAAATGGTCAGATGTGGAAACAAGTTGAAGTGTTGAAAGCACATGCCAACTTCTGAACGAATCTTATCGATGTTTTTAAGGTCTGATGACAGCTCAGTACCATCGACAATAATTTGGCCTTTTTGGTGCTCTTCCAAACGATTGATACAGCGGATCATCGTGGATTTTCCAGAGCCAGAAGGCCCCGCAATCACAATGCGCTCACCACGTTGAACCGTAAGGTTGATGTCACGCAACACATGGAAATCACCGTACCATTTGTTCATGTTGGTAATCTGGATCGCCACCTCATCAGAGACGTTCATTTTGCTTCGGTCGACAACGCGGTCTTGAATTTCAGCAGACATAGATAGTCTCCTTTCTTAGTGATGATCGGTGCGAAGCTTGCGCTCCAGCCACTGTGAATATCGGGACATTGAGAAACAGCATACCCAAAAGATAAGTCCGATAAAGATGTAGAGTTCCCAAGTGATCCCGTTCCATGCCGAGTTGGCCCTGATGGCTTGCGCGGCGGCAAGCATGTCAAAAATACCAATGAAGAATACAAGCGTTGTATCTTTGAACAGACCAATGAAGGTGTTCACAATCCCTGGGATCGAAATCTTCAAGGCTTGCGGCATAATGATTAATCTTTGAGCTTGCCAGTAATCTAAGCCTAAAGCATCAGCAGCTTCGTACTGACCTTTCGGCAAAGCCGCCAAGCCTCCACGGATCACTTCCGCCATGTAAGCAGACGAGAACAACGTTACCATGACGATCACACGCAGGGTCAAATCGAATACAACGTCTGGTGGCAAAAAGTAGTTGAGCAAGAGCGACGCTGTGAAAAGCAACGTGATCAACGGAACGCCACGGAAGAACTCGATAAAGCCGATACACATAGCTTTGACCAACGGTAAATCCGACTGACGCCCCAGCGCCAACACGATGCCAATTGGCAAAGATAGGGCAATGCCTGACACGCCGATAATCATCGAGATCACAAAGCCACCAAGTTCACGGCTTTGAATTTCTCGCAAAGCAAAAAGAGGCACCGTGTCGTTCAGAACGCCGACGATTGCGGGACCGATTAAGAACCACCAGAGTAGCGCAATAGCGACCCCCACAAGCGTTGAAAGCCCCGACCCCATGTAACGCCCTGCGCCGATAGTTGCAAAATATGCAACCACAAATCCCATTGCGATAGACAGCGGTCCCCACAAGGAACCACCCCAGATCAACCACACCATCAAGAAAGGGTACGCGGCAGTGAGCCACAACAGTTTGCGTGGTAAGGCGTCAAACAGAACAGGCAAAACGGCAATGATCAGCAGAACAAAAGCGATATGGGTGCGCCAATATTCGCTGGATGGAAAAAAGGTGCCATAGAAAATCTGCTGCCAACGTTCATTGATCACGCCCCAACATGCCGCATGTCGACCGCTCAAAATCTCGCGACATTCTTGCAGTGAGTTCGCGTCCCAAACACCACCGAAAATCCAAGGCAGCGCCCCTCTGAGCAACGAATAAATCAGCACGATAGACACAAGTGTCAAAGCCGTGTTGAGCCAGTTAGAAAACAGGTTGTCTCGAATCCATTTAGACATGCCAACCTGCCCGCGTGGGGCTGGTTGTTGGTCCAACATGTTGTCGCGCACAAATGCGATGGTCGTATTTTGATTACTCATCTTAGCGCTCCTTCAGTTTCATGGATTTGTTGTAGACGTTCATACCGGTTGAAATCACAAGAGATACGATGAGGTAGATCAGCATCATCAACAGCATGCTTTCAAGTTCTCGACCCGTGTTGTTCATCGTCGTGCCACCAAGCGTGGCACGTAGATCTTGATAGCCAACGGCAAGAGCGAGCGATGAGTTTTTCGTAAGGTTCAAGAACTGCGAAATCAGCGGGGGAATGATCACCCGCAGCGCTTGCGGCAAAATCACAAGGTTCATGGTGCGCGAAGGGCGAATGCCAAGTGCCGCGGCTGCCTCGCTTTGTCCTTTTGAAATCGCCAGAATACCAGAGCGAACAATCTCGGCGATAAAGGACCCCGTGTAGACAGACAAAGCCAACCAAAGTGCCAAAAATGAGTTACTGAGCTCAAATCCACCCTTAAAGTTAAATCCTGTTAAAACAGGGAAATTCAATCCAATGGGACGTCCCAGAATGAAAAACACCAACAAGGACGGTACAAAAAAGATCGCGATTTTGATCCAAAAATTTGGCAGAATTTGACCTGTCGCTTCGAACCGGCGTTTGGCCCATCGACCAAAGGCCCAGATGCCCAAAAGTGACAATAAGAATGTGATGACGACAAATGCAGACCCCGCGCCCCAGTCAGGAGACGGAATATACGTGCCACGGCCCGTCACTGCGATACTGTCCCACAGCCACATTGATGCGTCAGGGTTTTCACCTCTAAACGATTTGGGTTGTGGTAAAGTTTCGGTCAGCACAGCCATTGTTGCGATGATCCAGATCACCACGGGGATGTTGCGGAACGTTTCCACGTAGACAGTCATGATTTTTGCGATCAGCCAGTTTTTTGACAAGCGCAAAACGCCCGCCGTTACCCCGATGATCGTCGCAAGGATACAGCCCAAAAATGCTACGAAAAGTGTGTTGAGCAACCCGACCATTGCGGCGCGAAAGTTAGATGATGTTGAATCATACTCGATCAAGCGCTGTTTGATGTCATAGTTAGCTGGATTTTTAAGAAACCCAAAATCGATTTCCTTGCCTAAACTTGCAAGATTGCTTTTCACGTTCATCACCAAGAAAAGCGCGATAAACATAAAGGCGATAAACGCAATAACTTGGATCGTTATGGATCGGTATCGCGTGTCGTAAAGCAGTTGACTGATGTGAAATCCATCGGCCTTTGGTGGGTCTATCATTGTCGTCATTGTAGACTGTCCCCCATGTCCCCGTTTGTAACGCAAAATTCGACAGGATTACGCCCCATCGTTTGGTTACTTTGTTTTTGATCGTGCCTAGATATGAAAAGGGCGCGGAGTGAACCGCGCCCTTAAGAGTGCTAAAACCTAGCGGAAGGGTGGGGAGTAGATGAGACCACCTTCGGTCCAAAGCGCGTTCAAGCCACGTGCAAGGCCAACTGGTGTACTTTCACCAATGTTCGCTTCGAAAGATTCGCCGTAGTTGCCCACTTTAGTGATGATGTTCAGACCAAAGTCGTTTGGCAGACCAAGCATCGCGCCAAGTTCACCTTCGCCACCGAGCAAACGGTTGATTTCAGGGTTCTCAGTGCCGTTAGCAGCCATGTCAGCTGCATTTGCAGATGTCACACCAAGCTCTTCAGCAGAAACCATTGCGTTAAGTGTCCAACGTACAACGTCGCCCCATTCAGAGTCGCCGTGGCGTACAAGCGGGCCGAGTGGCTCTTTGGAGATGATTTCAGGCAAAACAACATAGTCGTTTGGCGTTTCAAAAGACGCACGGGATGCAGCAAGTGCAGACGCGTCAGTTGTGTACACATCACATGCGCCAGCCAAAAACTGGTTTTGTGCTTCTGTGAAGCTTTCCACTGGAACGGGCTCATAGTCCAAGCCGTTTACACGGAAGAAGTCCGCGAGGTTCAGCTCGGTTGTTGTACCTGTTTCAATACAAACAGTCGCGCCAGACAGTTCTTTTGCAGACGAAACGCCTAGGTCTTTTGGAACCATAAAGCCCTGACCATCGTAGTAGTTTACGCCAGTGAATTCGAGTTTGAGATCGACATCGCGTGAGAATGTCCATGTTGTGTTACGTGCCAACATGTCAACTTCGCCAGAAGACAGCGCTGTGAAACGCACAGCAGATGTCAGCGGTGTGTATTCAACTTTTTCTGGATCGCCGAAAATCGCAGCGGCAACAGCGCGGCAAAGATCTACGTCAAAGCCTTTCCAAACGCCATTCGCGTCTGGGGCAGCAAAACCCGGTGTACCTGGGTTCACGCCACACTTAAGTGCACCGTGCTCTTTGACCGCAGCCAAAGTAGATGAGCCAGAGTCTTGAGCCATAGCACCGCTTGCCACGAGACCGGCAGCAGCCAAAGCGCTTAGAAATACAGTTTTTTTCATTTTTACCTCTTCCTGATCATGCGTTGTTTACAACGCTTGTCCGATCATTTGTTGACCGGTGAATTGGATGAATGGCGCATATGCGCCCTCACTATGTTAAGATGAGAGCATTCATCACATATCGTCAAGTCCATGATCAAGATTTCGCATACTTAAGAGGCGGCAGCACAATTCATAAGCATACGATAACACCGACACTAACTGATGCTATTTTAGCATCAGTTAGTGTCGGTTCTATGTATACAGGGGCTACGCGGGTGATTTTATTCAATTTCACCGCATGAATAGGCCGTGAAAACCGGAAACTGGGTATCGCTATTTTTGCGCCATGTGGAAAAAATCATACGCATGTTCAAAGCTTTTCCGTTTGATTTCAGAAACTTTAGTCGCTTCGTCATCTTCGCCCCATTGGGCAATTTGGTACGCCTCATCGATGCGAGATAGGTCCCAAAGGGCTTTCGGTGCATGAAGTGATTCGGTTGCAGCGAATCCAAGGGCCAAAGATCCTGACAAAGCGACAAGATCATGAAACGCCGAAAGCTCAAACGCAGTCAGTGAGTGTACGCGTGCGCGCAGTAGTTCCAGCGCAGTTGAATCCTGTGGTACCGGCATAACACCCGCACGGGTTTCAAGGCGCGCACCATAGGTTTCAAAAACCCAGTCGATGATCGGATCCCAAGCCTCGGCTTGCTGTGCGATGAGTTCACGGGGAGATGTGGCGCGATAGCAAATAAGGTCACTGTCGCCGTAATCCGCCAGCATATCTGCGACCTCGGTGTGCTGAATGCGCACCTTATCAATCGCAGCATTGGCACCACGAGTGAACGGCATGCCACTTGGATCAATCTTGCCCTCTTGCGCGTCCCATTCGTCCCGAATGTGGACCGCCAACGGTTGCGTTGGAACGACCAAAAGCGCTTTGGCAGGGGTGCGCACATTGCGCCCATCCAAAAGGACGGTAAATCCTCCCTCAACCTCACTAACAGTTGTGTCTTTCCAAAAGCGCTTGGCCGCAAAATCCGCCACGTCTTAGTCCTTCCAAATCTGATCTAAAGCCGCATCAAGCTGGCTAAAATCTGTCACGACAGCGCGTGCCCCCGTCGCCTTTAAAGCGTCAACTCCGTGGTACCCCCAAGAGACGCCAAGCCCAGCACAGCGTGCGGCAGCTGCCATTTCCATGTCATAGGTGGTATCGCCAACGACAACAGCATTTTGCGCGGCCACTTCACACTCTGCCAAACAAGCTTGAACCATTGATGGATGTGGCTTTGACGGATGATTGTCAGCGCATTGCGTGCTGACAAAATGAGAGCCAAAGGTCCATTCTTGCAGCAAGGCATCCAAGCCGCGTCGGCTTTTCCCTGTGGCAATGGCTAAAACCACGTCATCGCGGGCAATCAAACGCGCGATAGCGCTGTCAGCGCCCTCAAACAGTGGCATGGCTGCATCCATTTTTAAGCGATTTTCAGTAAAATCAGCTTTGTAGACATCAACCATCTCGGCAATGGTTTTGTCACTCGCCTCTTGGGCAAGTTCGCGGATCGCAATAGGTAACGACAGGCCCACGATCGACAAAATGGCATCACGCGTCGGCGTTGGCACCCCAACCGCACCAAAAGCAGCGGTCATTGACGCAATGATATGAGCCTGACTGTCGATCAATGTGCCGTCGACATCAAAGATTACAAGTTTGGTCATCTCAACGTCTCAAAAGGATCTTCAGCCGCCAAATCTTCGGACCAGTCAAAGGTATCCCAGCTATTTTTCATATGTTCAGGAAGCGGGGCAGTAACGCTAAGCGGTTTATGGGTCACAGGGTGTTCAAACGCGATGCGACGTGCGTGCAGATGGAGTTTTTTACTGATCACGCCACCAAGCTGCGCGCCCCAGCCATCGCCCATATTTTCCTGACCAGAGCCGCCATATTTGCCGTCACCGACAATAGGATGCCCAATCTCGGCCATGTGCACACGCAATTGGTGTGTACGGCCAGTCAAAGGTTCCATAGCCACCCAAGACGCGCGACTGCCAACACGGTACAGCGTAGCGTACAGCGAACTGGCCCGCTTTGCGCCCTCAGTCGTGCCGACATCGCGCGGATGCACAGCGATCATTTTTTCGCCTTCGCCGCCTTTGCCACGCCCCATCGCTTTGACCAAACCATATTTGATCTCACCGAGATAAGGCACAGGAACGCCAGCGACCAAAGCCCAATAAATCTTACGCGTGTTGCGATGGCGAAAGGCTTCGGTCAGCTTTGTTGCCATTGCTGGGGTGCGCGCCAAAACCAATGCGCCCGACGTATCTTTGTCCAAGCGATGCACCAAACGTGGCTTTTCGGGATAGCCAAAGCGCAAAGCCTCGGACAGAACATCAACGTGTCGCGTTTGTTTTGATCCGCCTTGGGTGGGCAGCCCCGCAGGTTTGTTGATCACGATAATATGGTCATCTTTGTACAAGACGGCCTCTTGCATCATCTTGATATCAGCCTTGGTGATGCGAATGGTGCTGTGTTTTGGTGCTTCAGAGTCTGGCAGCGGAGGCACACGCACGACATTGCCAGGACCAACGCGAGTATTGGATTTCACCCGCCCACCATCGACGCGAATATCGCCTTTGCGGCACATCTTTTCGATGTTGCCCTGTGTGACCAGTGGAAACGATTTACGGAACCAACGATCAAGGCGCTGTTCTGGCTGATCGTCTCCGATGGTAATTAATTGAACCTTGCTCATGCGAAAAAACCCCGTGCAACTGTGAGACCCAATGCAATGCCGCCGAGCGCCAAGGCCAAAGTGCCGAATACATATAGAGCGGCCAGACCGAATTGTCCGCGCTCGTAAATCGTTATCGCATCAAGCGAAAACGCCGAATAGGTGGTGAAACCGCCCAAGACACCGGTCATCAATAAAGGCGCAAATCGGTTGCCCGATTTTTCAGCCAAGACAACGACAAGAACCCCCATCAAAAATGACCCTAAAAAGTTGACGGTCATCGTCCCCCAAGGGAATCCTCTACCCAGCAAACGCATCATGCCAATGCCGGTCAGGTAACGGGCCGAAGCCCCGATTGCGCCACCAAGGGCCACTTGGAGTAGAGGAGTCATGATCAGTGTCCTTTTGCCTGTTCCTTGGGTCGCATGGGGTAAAATGTCAACAGATATAGGGCCCACAAGATCAATCGTGTTCCCTTTGGGCCCGTAGCTTTTCAAAATACGCCACCCTCTTGGCCAAATCACGCTCGAAACCGCGCTCAACTGGGGCGTAGAATTTGGTGCGCGGCAAGGTTGCTGGGAAAAAGTTTTGCCCTGAAAATCCATCTTCAGAATCGTGATCATAAGCATAGCCAGCCCCAAACCCCTGCTCTGCCATCATTTTGGTTGGAGCATTTAGGATATGTTTGGGGGGTGGTTCCGACCCTGTTTTGCGCGCCGCTTCACGTGCTGCCTTATAAGCCATATACCCCGCATTTGATTTCGGCGCGAGCGCCAGATAAATCACCGCTTGCGCCAAGGCCAGTTCGCCCTCAGGGGACCCCAAGCGTTCAAACGTTTCCCATGCATGCATGCAAATAGACTGAGCTTGCGGGTCGGCCAAAGCGATATCTTCAACCGCCATGCGCAACAAACGCCGCGCAAGATAACGTGGGTCTTCGCCCCCTTCCAACATGCGCGCAAACCAATACAACGCCGCATCGGGATCGGACCCGCGCACCGATTTGTGCAATGCGGAAATCAGATTGTAATGCTCTTCGCCAGATTTGTCGTATTTCGCAGCACGCCGCATCAACCGCTTGCCAAGCTGGTCGGAATCCAGCGGGTCTTTGACCTTCCACGCCATAACCTGTTCAATCAGATTCAGCAGTGTGCGCCCGTCACCATCCGCCATCTCAAACAGAGTACTGCGGGCGCGAGCATCGAGCGGCATGGTGCGATCAAGGTCTTCTTCGGCGCGCGCCGCCATCTTTGACAGATCAGCAAGTGACAGCCGCTCCAAAATCATCACCTGACTGCGCGACATCACAGCAGCATTCAATTCAAAACTTGGATTCTCAGTCGTGGCCCCAACAAGCAAGATGGTGCCGTCTTCCATATGGGGTAAAAAGCTATCTTGCTGCGCTTTGTTAAAGCGGTGAATTTCATCCACAAACAGCAGGGTACCCTTGCCGTTCTGACGTCGTAATTTGGCAGAATCAAAGACCTTTCGCAGATCAGGGACACCCGTAAAGATCGCAGATATTTGTACAAAATGCAGATCCGTCTCATCAGCCAACAGACGTGCAATTGTGGTCTTACCAACCCCCGGTGGACCCCAAAAAATGATTGATGACAATGATCCAGACGCCAGCATGACACCTAGCGGTGCCTCGGGGCCGAGAACCTGAGATTGACCAATCACCTCTGACAAAGATTGCGGTCGCAACCTGTCTGCAAGCGGACGTGGGGCCAACGCTGTTTGAGGGGCTTCATCTGTATTAAAAAGATCTGACATACGCAGACATTACGCCGCAAAGCGTCGCCATAAAAGAGAAAACGGGGCCGATATGGCGCGTCTCGGCCCCGATCATAAATGCATACTAGTGCAATTTATTAGACAGATTTATTCGGATACAAGCGTTGTTGGTTCCGCCAATGTCCATAACGCGGCCAATCACATCTATATCCAAACCAACGCGACGCCCCCAACGCGGGCCTTTCTCGGGAATCAAACCGATCACAGAAGTTGCACCAAGTTCACGCGCAGACAATGTCATCTCGTTAATAAGATTCATCTGCACACGCATGCGGCTTTTCGCAGGCACACGATGGGATACAAAAATGCGACTCGATTCCCAGATATGCTGCGCCACCGGCGCTTCACTAAACAACAGGTCAGGCGGAATACTGTCCAAAAGACCCCGCTGTGCGTCGCGGATCATATAAGAATAGATGCCACAATTTGTTGTAGTTGGCGTCAACCTAATGCCGGCTAGAACCTCGCCGAAATCATGTACCGCAATCCAACGGGATGCAGGTGTGTCGTATTGATCGTATTCCATTCCATCTGCTTGCGGCAAATCCCATTTGGCTTGCTGAATAAAAGTTTCATGTCTAGCGCGAAGCATGTTCGCAAAAAGATCGCCATGGTTGTGCAGATTGGCAAAAGAAAGAGTGGTCGTTTGCATGATAGACTCCGGTGTTGGTTGATATTTTCAACGCAACGCAAGAGCGCTCACCATCACAACAGCTTGATCTCCTTGGCTTTTTGAATTGCCTCTGAAGTGGTCCGCGCCATTAGACGCTCTCGGGCCGAAACCAAACGCGCCTTAAGCGCGCTTTCGGATATCCCGAGTCTGGCCGCGGCAGCTGCGTGACGATCACCGCCCGCGATGCACCTGAGGGCCTGAAGTTGAGCCTGTGTCAAATCTGTTTGGGGTTCAGAAACTTCATGCAATGTCCGTACAATGGTGGCGATTTTTGCAATTTCAGCATCTGTAAACTCGCGGTCAGAGCGGGAACACCCGACAATTGATCGCGATTGAACCGGCCCACAGGACACAGCCATACCGTAGTTCAGGCCGAATTCTGCGGCCTGCCTCCAAATTTTAAATGGATCGGGGAGTTCTATTTCGCTCCACCTTGTTTGCCCTTCAGTGCTCAGGCCCCAAGCAATCATCGGATCGCGGAGCGCATATGCATTTAATGTGTAATGTTCCAACCACTTCGGATCATACGTCGATTGATAGACCAAGGGCGTCGCAAAACGAATATGCAAGCCGGCGGTGTAACCGACCGGCGCCGCGGCGCGGAGTTGGGCAAATAGACGATTAAGTTCGGAGGTACTGGACATCAAAATACATTCACTATCAAAGGGAACGACAACAACCCTAAGGCGATCATCTAATTTGACGCTAAACCAAAGGTTATAGTTTGAAAAGACTGGATTGGGCAAATTTGGAAGGTGAACCAAAGTGACCTAGCGGAACTTTTTCATCCGCGCTGATCGTAACGCTGATCGCTAAGGCGGCAACGTTCGAACCCGTCGCAACCATAACGCGAAAATTTGGAATCACACATTCATTTATTTGATGTTTTGAAGGAGTCGTATGAAAAAGCACTCAACTAAAATAAAGAGGCCCCGCTCAAAAGAGCGAGGCCTAAAAAAACCATCAGTTCACGACGACTTATGCGTCTGCGACTGTTCCGTCTTCCTCTGCAAGGCGCGCTTTGTCAGCAGCACCTTTAGCAGCGGCATCGCGCTCAACGAATTCGATGATCGCCATTGGCGCGTTGTCACCGTAACGGAAGCCAGCGCGTACGATACGCACGTAGCCACCTTGACGCTCAGCGTAGCGTGGGCCGAGGATGTCGAAAAGTTTCTGAGTGAATTGCTCTTGCTTCAACTGGGAAGCGGCTTGACGACGAGCGTGCAAGTCGCCGCGTTTGCCCAATGTGATCAATTTCTCGATGATTGGACGCAATTCTTTTGCTTTTGGCAAAGTCGTTTTGATTTGCTCATGTTCGATGAGCGAGCCGGCCATGTTCGCGAACATCGCTTTGCGGTGCTCGTGTGTACGGTTCAGGCGGCGGTAACCTCTAGCGTGACGCATTATATATCTCCTATAGCGTGTTTTATACTTTGTCTGGCAGCCGATGCGTGTCAGCTACTCTCCTTGGGGTCCGGTTTTAAAAATCGATACCCAGATAGTCCCCGCACCAAGCGGGCATTTATGGAGGGACACTCGCGCGTCCCTCCAAATTCTTTAGAACTGATCTTCGAATTTCTTAGCAAGATCTTCGATGTTCTCTGGTGGCCATTCTTCAACATCCATACCGAGGTGCAGCCCCATACCGGACAACACTTCTTTGATTTCGTTCAAAGACTTGCGGCCAAAGTTTGGTGTGCGGAGCATCTCAGCTTCGGTTTTCTGAATAAGGTCACCGATATATACGATGTTATCGTTCTTGAGGCAGTTCGCAGAACGCACTGACAATTCAAGCTCATCCACTTTCTTAAGCAGAAGTGGGTTGAACTCGAGACCATCGTCTTCTTCCTGACGGCTGGCAGACTCCGGCTCGTCGAAGTTGACGAAGATGCCCAACTGGTCTTGCAGAATGCGTGCAGCATAAGCCACAGCGTCTTCTGGTGTGACAGAACCATCAGTTTCGATTTTCAATGTGAGTTTGTCATAGTCGAGAACCTGACCTTCGCGGGTCGGTTGCACGTCATAAGACACTTTTTTCACAGGTGAATAGATCGCGTCGATGGCGATAAGGCCGATCGGTGCGTCTTCTGGTTTGTTTTTCTCAGCAGACACATAGCCTTTGCCAGTGTTTACTGTGAGTTCCATGAACAAATCAGCACCGTCATCGAGGTGACAGATCACGTGATCTTTGTTCAAAACTTCAATGCCAGCGGACTCAGAGATGTCACCAGCAGTGACAACCATCGGACCTTTTGCAGAGATGGAAAGGCGCTTAGGGCCCTCTACTTCCATGCGCAAAGCCACGCCTTTGAGGTTCAAGATGACGTCAGTGACATCTTCGCGAACACCAGCGACTGACGAAAATTCGTGCAATACGTTGTCGATCTGAACGGATGTGATCGCGGCACCTTGCAGTGACGACATCAAAATACGGCGCAGAGCGTTGCCGAGCGTAAGGCCAAAGCCACGCTCAAGTGGTTCAGCAATAATAGTCGCTTGACGTGCTGGCTCGTTGCCAGGCTTCACCTCAAGTTGCTGTGGTTTGATGAGCTCGGCCCAATTCTTGTGGATCATGCTGTAGCCTCCATTCTTGTCCCGAACCCATGTCCTAAAGTAGGGGACGCCCGAGGGGTCTTAAAAACGCAAAAACGGACCGCGAGCAAAATCGCCCGCGGCCCATAAATCGGTACGAAATTATACGCGGCGACGCTTTGGTGGGCGACAGCCGTTGTGTGCCATTGGCGTCACGTCACGGATAGATGTGATGTTCAGACCGATAGCGGCCAGAGCGCGCAAAGCGGACTCACGACCAGAACCTGGACCTTGAACTTCAACTTCCAAAGTTTTAACGCCATGCTCTTGTGCTTTTTTAGCAGCGTCTTCTGCGGCCATTTGAGCAGCATAAGGAGTCGATTTGCGCGATCCTTTAAAGCCCATTGTGCCAGCTGAAGACCAAGAGATTGCATTGCCCTGAACGTCAGAGATCAAAATCTTAGTGTTGTTGAACGTAGAGTTTACGTGAGCAACGCCTGTGGCGATGTTCTTGGAAACTTTTTTCTTAGTGCGACGGGTTTCACGTGCCATATCAATTAGCCTCCCTTACTTCTTCTTGCCAGCGATGGCTTTCGCAGGACCCTTGCGAGTACGTGCGTTGGTGTGTGTACGCTGACCGCGCACTGGGAGGTTGCGACGGTGACGCAGACCAATGTATGAACCGAGATCCATAGCGCGTTTGATGTTCATCTGCGTTTCACGGCGGAGGTCACCCTCAACTGTGTAGTTCGCGTCGATGTGCTCACGAATCGCAAGAACTTCTGCGTCTGACAGTTCGTTAACACGACGCGTTACGTCGATACCAACTGCCGCACAGATGTCCGCTGCGGATTTAGAGCCAATGCCCGTTACATAGGTCAAAGCGATAGGAAGACGCTTGCCTGTCGGGATGTTTACGCCGGCGATACGAGCCAATGTATATTCCTTTTTCGTTGCGGTTCCGTAGTACCGGAACCTTTTTTCACAACGGAAGCCCGCAAGTTTTCCACCTACGGGCGCCAGCTGAATTCGATGATCTTCGCATTGGGAGCGACCCTTTTGCGAATCTATAACCCCATACGGGATGGGCTTGCATAATGCCGTGCCAAGCGGTGGTCAAGCCCTTAGGCGCACCACGTTTCTATTTCATTTAAGCAATTGAGAAATATAGGTCAGATCAGCAACTTCAACCCATGCGTGTGGCTAAAAATCGCACCAACGCTATAGACACAAAAAAAAGCCGCGCCCAATAGGACACGGCTTTTTCTAACTGTTGTAGAACCTACGCAAGTGCTGCAGCTATATCGCTGGCAACTTTTTCAACATCCTGAAGACCATTTACAGAACGCAGATCACCGCGCGCATAGTAGTAGCCGATCAAAGGGGATGTCTTTTTGTAGTATTCCATAAGGCGAGTCTTGAGGGATTCCTCATTATCGTCAGCGCGGCGCTTAAGGTCTGTTGACCCACAAGCATCACAGACACCCGCAACTTTGGTTGGCTTGGTGTCATCATGATAAACTTCACCACAAGAGCCACAAGTGAAACGACCAGAGATACGTGCGACAAGCGCAGAATCATCGACCCGCATTTCAATCACGGCCTCAAGCTGGGCACCATTGCGAGACAACAGCTCGTTCAATGCATCAGCTTGCCCCAAAGTGCGCGGAAAGCCGTCAAAAATATATCCAGCAGCGTTGCCTTCGCGGATTTTTTCTTCGATCAAACCAATTACGATTTCATCTGTTACCAGCTGACCGGCGTCCATGACGGCTGCAACTTTCTGACCCATTTCTGTGCCAGACGTCCGCGCCTCACGAAGCATATCTCCGGTTGATAGCTGCACCATGCCACGCTCCTCCACGAGGCGGCGTGCTTGTGTTCCTTTACCCGCTCCGGGTGGTCCAAGCAGTATAATGTTCATCGTCTAGCGTTTCCTCTTTTGCTGCGTTTCTTACCGCGCAGTTGAGATTTCTCAATCAGACCTTCGTACTGGTGTGCAAGCAAGTGCGATTGAATTTGCTGGATTGTATCCATCGTCACAGAGACGACGATCAAAACAGAAGTGCCGCCAAAATAGAAAGGAATCGTAAATTGGCTACGCAAAATCTCAGGTAAGAGACAAACTGCCGCAAGGTAGGCAGAGCCAATCACCAAAATACGCGCAACAATATAGTCCAAATGCTCTTCGGTTTTCTTGCCTGGGCGAATACCCGGAATAAAGCCGTTTTGGTTTTTCAGGTTTTCGGCAACTTCGTCAGACTTAAACGCAACGTTCGCAGTGTAGAAGTATGCAAAGAAAACGATCATCGCTGTGAAGAACAGCAAGTAAAGCGGCTGACCAGGACCAAAGTAGGCCAAGAGTGTCGACATCACAGGCCCCAGATCGGACTGACCAGAAAATGTTGCGATGGTCGTTGGTAAGAGCAGCAATGACGATGCGAAAATCGCAGGGATAACACCAGCGGGGTTCACCTTGATCGGCAGATGGCTAGACTGTGCATCGAATACCTTCATGCCTTGTTGGCGACGTGGGTACTGAATGTGAACTTTGCGCAAAGCCCGTTCCATGAAGACCACAAAGGCGATCACCCCGACGATCATCGCCAAAACAATGACAATCACGAAAGGTGAAATCGCGCCAGAACGACCAGACGCAAGGAACTGTGCCAAGGCGCTTGGGATCTCGGCGACGATGCCAACAAAGATGATCAGCGAAATGCCGTTGCCAATGCCGCGGTTGGTGATTTGCTCACCCAGCCACATCAAGAACATGGTGCCGCCCACAAGCGTAATGATTACGCCAGCACGGAAATACCAGCCAGCTTCGTGGGCAAGATCGCCTGCTTCCAAAGACGCGGCCAATCCATAGGCTTGAAACAACGCCAAAGCGACGGTCCCAAAGCGCGTGTATTGGTTGATCTTTTTACGACCCTGCTCGCCCTCTTTCTTGAGTTGCTCAAGTTTGGGGACCATTGCGGTCATAAGCTGGATGATGATCGATGCAGAAATATAAGGCATGATGCCCAGTGCAAAGATGCCCATACGGCCCAAGGCACCACCCGTGAACATCGACAAGATGCCACCGATGCCGCCAGACGCCTGTTCCATAAAGTCACGGAGTGCATTGGCGTCGATACCGGGTACGGGAATAAACGTACCTAAACGATAGACGATCAACAGACCGAGGGTGAAAATTATACGCTGGCGAAGTTCTGTGGCTTTCCCGAGGGTGCCCCAGCTCAGATTCGCCGCCATTTGTTCTGCTGCAGATGCCATTAGGTCTCTCTTTCACGATAACGCCGCCGAACGGGTCTCCCGATCGGCGGCGCTTGGAAAACATGGAATTGATGTAAGGGGCTCAGCCCCCTATCACAACCCTTATTCGGCCGCTTGTGCCGTAACTGTGAGAGAGCCGCCAGCTTTTGCAACAGCTTCAACAGCTGCTTTAGACGCGCCAGTCACAGTGATGTTCAATTTGGAAGTCGCTTCGCCTTTGGCGAGAACGCGGATACCGTCGAGTTTGCGGCGGATCAAACCAGATGCAACAAGTGTATCTTCGGTGATCGCTGCTTTCGCGTCGATTTTACCTTCGGCAATGAATTTCTCGATAAGGCCAAGGTTCACAACTGCAAATTTCTTGCGGTTTGGTTTGCTGAAGCCACGCTTAGGCAAACGCATGTAAAGCGGCATTTGGCCACCTTCGTAGCCACCGATTGCAACACCTGAGCGGGATTTTTGACCTTTAATACCACGGCCACCCATTTTACCGGTGCCGGAACCAGGACCGCGACCTACGCGTTTGCGTGTTTTTGTGGCGCCTGGATTGTCGTGAAGTTCGTGCAGTTTCATGTCGCTTCTCCTTGCCGGAACTGATCCCCAGCGACGGAAGATCAAACACGGCTTAAATTTGTTGATTCTCTGTAATCCAAATGGATCACTGCGCGCATATACGAGACATTGACGCACGTTTCAAGCCTGCAATGACGCGCCAACATGAAAGACCCAGCGCATTACATCACGGCGTCTGCACAACCGTTTGCCCCCAAAAGCGCCCTTGAACACCAATCAAACCCTCTCCTATAATGCATTTGAAGCTCCCAAGGCGGCACTATAGGGCAATGTTTACTCTTTATTTGTGACGCGCATAGGCACGCATTTTCAGCACATTCAGGGAAATAAAACATGGGCTTTATGCACTCTATGACATGCGAGACCGAAGGCATTGCTTGCACAGCGCCTGTTGCTTGGCGTGCACTGGATGGCGTGTGCAGTATATTTTGGTCAGCGCAAGCGTCCAAAGGGGCCACGGGGTTTTATACGTCACCAGACCCTCGCATAATGTTGTTTTTCAACGATGTCTCAAGCCATATCCAAATCACAAACCGATCCAAAACATTCGAAACCAACGCGCGCCCCATGTTGCGAGCGATCTACGTGCCCGCCGGCATGCCCATGTGGACGCGGTTTTCGTCGGAACATCAGTTTTCACATCTGGATTTGCATTTGCACCGTGATTGGTTGCTGCGGCGATTGGCTCCAATACTCGGACGATCCATGGCGCAAACAACGATTCGAACATATGTAGAGTTGCAAGACGTCCAATCGCTGGAAGCCATCGCGCAAACATTGGTTGGTGAAATATCAAATCCAGCGCGCCACACACTTTTCGCCGAAAGCTTGGCAACCACGCTTGCCGTCGGCCTGTTGGATTTACCGCCTGAGACGCAGGAGCCTGTGTCAGGCGGGCTCACCCCCGCGCAAATGAACCACTTGCAAACACTTGTAGCCGCAAGCAATCGAAACAAGATCAGCATCGCAACGCTGTCTTCTGAAATTGGGCTATCGGAGAGTTGGTTTTGCCATGCCTTTAAAAAGACCAACGGCGTGACCCCACTGCAATGGGTGCAAGAACAACGTCTCGATCAGGTCAAAGAATTGTTGGACACAAGCACAATCACAATTGCAGGGGCAGCTGCCGCTGTCGGATTTTCCGATCAAGCCCATTTGACGCGCGTGTTCCGACAATTCGAGGGAACAACCCCAGCGGTCTGGCGCCGCGCAAACCGCCAAAAATAGGTCCACCCGCACGCGGATGGACCCGATATCTTACCAGCTGTGACGCAAAGTTGCGCTGATGTTGCGGCCAGGGTTGTAGAAATCCGCCCCAAACCCACCATAGGCAACGTGCTTTTCATCCAAAAGGTTGGTGACGTTCAATGCAATTTCGGTTGCATCCGAAACAGCATAGCTCACCGCCAAATCAAGGATCACTGCGTCATCTGATTTAGATGTATTGCCATCTGTCAGCCAATATTCCCCTGTGTATCGCGCGCCCAAGCCAAAAGTCGCATCACCACGACTTCCCTGCCCCGCAAGGGTGTAATCCAACCAAAGAGACGCCATGGTGTTGGGCACGAATTTAAGCTCATTGCCTTCATTGCCCCCTGTGCCATTTTCAATGATTTCGGACTCGAGATAGGAATAGGCTGCCGTTAGGCTTAGCGCCTCTGTCATTTCGGCTTTTGCCTCAAAATCAATCCCGCGCACCCGCGCCTTGCCGATAGTCTCTTCCACAAGCGTGACTGGGTTTGTGACTGTCATGTTGGTTTTCGATAGATCAAACACCGATGCCGTGAACAAAGCACGCATGCCGTCTGGACGGTATTTTGCACCCAATTCATATTGCTCGCCACGCTCAGGGTCCACACCGATACCAGCAGGCGTGACAGACTGCGCATAACTGCCATACACGGACAGATCATTGCGCACTTTATACGTCAGCCCGACACGACCCGTTGTTTCATTAAAGGATCCTGAATTGGATGTGCTCGTCAGCTTATTGACCTGAGTGACGTCGATCCAATCATGCCGCAGCCCAACATTGGCGATGAACCGGTCATTCACAGTCACGTCTTCTTGCAAGTAAATCGCTTTAGATGTCGTTTCGGTTGCATTGCTTAAATACGGCGTCAAAGTTGCAAGATCGATCCCGCCTGAATACGTCGGGTTGGTCCAATCAATGTTGTCCGCCAACGCCCAATAATTTGTGTTTTCCGCTGAACTATCACTGTAGGCAACCCCAACAAGAGTTCGACTGTCAAACATACCAAATTGGGTCTCGTACAAAAGATGAGCATCTACGGCCACCTCAGACGCAGAGCTGTCATTGGCAAAATAATACCGCGACGCAAGCGTATTTGGAAGCGATGCAATGCCCGCGACATAGGCGTAGCCAAAATCACTCTCGCTATCAGAATAGCGCGCGGTAGAGGCAATACTTAAACCGCTGCCAAAGTCATGATCGAACTTAACTGTGACCGTGTCTCGCTCAGTGCCGCGATAATTGAAATCAGGTTCACCAAAAAAGGTACTGCGATCAAAATCGATCCCATTGGGGTACCCGCCACTGCCCGGAACAGCATCGCGGTCCAGATGATCATAGACAACTGTCAGGCTGGTCGCATCGCTTGGACGCCACGTTAAACCACCCATCAAGAACACTTCGTTGTTTTGCGAGTGATTGGTTTCAGCGTCAGCGTCTTGCACCTTTCCAGTCAAACGCCAAGACAGCGTTCCCGCATCATCAAAGTGGTCACTCAAATCAAAGCCAACCTCTTTGTGATTGTTGGACCCGTAGGTCAAATACACTTTACGCAGGCGCTCATCCGTTGGAACCTTTGTGACATAGTTCACCGCGCCACCCGGATCTGATACCCCATAGTCAGCAGAATTAGCCCCTTTGAGAATCTCAATCCGCTCAAAGGCAAAAGGTTCTTCACGGACACCGCCAAAGGCAGCCCCAAGTGATAGACCATCGCGGTAGGTATAGGCATCAAAGCCGCGCACGAGGAAGTTATCAAAACGATCATCAGATCCGTAAAAATCTGTCGCGACCCCAGAGGTATACTGCAAAACCTGCTCAGTATTGACCGCACGACGCGTCTCGATTTCTTTTGATGTCACAACGGAAACCGTCGCAGCCGTATTCAAAATGTCAGCCTGTAACTTGCCACCGTTTGTGACCTGCACGGCAACAAAAGAACTTGAATCATTATCAGCTTCGGCACCTTCGACAACGATAGGGGCAAGTTCGATGTTCCTATCGTTGTCTTGCGCCAAAAGAGCGCTCGGGGCGCAGAGGCAAATAACGGCACAGCCAGACATAAGAGCCGCCAGACCGCGCTGAGGGCGGGTTGAATTTATATGTAAGAGGGACACGACGGTAAGCTCCTAAAAGTCGAGGTAGTCATTCTTGCTTTCCAAACCAGCAACTAGTCTGGTCAGGGATGGCTTATGATTTAACCGAGCCTTCTCGTGAGATGACTCAATTCGGCACGGTTCAGATTGAGGTGTGATTAGCGACATGTTCGGTAAGCGTCTTGAACAATCTTACTGTTTTTGTCGGAAATTGTTTAAAACCACTATTTTTCGAAAATTTTACCCCAAAGCGTCGCGCTGTACACTTGACGCACGCGCATAGAGATAGGTAGTCGATAAAAAAACTCAACTATCGAGGTCGTGATGCCAATCTCCAGTATATCCACACTTACACGTGCATTTTTTCGGATATCCCACGCTGGCCTCATCGCTTGTGTCTTAAGTGTCGCCCCCTTACAGGCACAAGAATATCCACTCGAGATCCAGCATGCCTTCGGAACAACCGTCATCACGCAAAAGCCCGTACGCGTAGCATCTGTTGCTTGGGCAAACCACGAAGTGCCGCTGGCCCTTGGCGTTGTGCCCGTCGGGTTCGCTGCTGCAAACTTTGGTGACGATGACAACAATGGCCTTTTGCCTTGGGTCGAAGCCGCTTTGAATGATCTCGGTGCCACAGCGCCCGCTTTGTTCGACGAAGGCGACGGGATTGATTTTGAAGCAGTCGCCCAGAGCGCCCCAGATGTCATTCTGGCTGCCTATTCCGGTCTTAGCCAATCGGATTATGACACGCTGAGTAAAATAGCGCCTGTTGTTGCTTATCCTGAAACCCCTTGGGCCACCGATTGGCGCGACATGATTTTACTGAACAGCACAGGTATGGGGATGGCCGCCGAAGGTGCCGCGCTGGTCGGCCAAATTGAAACTGAGATTGCTCAAACTGCAGCGCGTTTTCCTGAGCTCGCAGGAAAATCTGCGATGTTTGTCACCCACCTCAACCCAATGAATCTAAGCACCATCGGCTTTTACACGGACAATGACACCCGCGTGCAGTTGTTTCATGACCTCGGCCTCGTATCACCTGCCGTGATCAAAAATGCTTCCGAAAGCGGGCGGTTTTCAGGTCAAATCAGTGTGGAAAATGTCGACATGCTTCAAGATGCAGACATCCTAGTGACCTACGGCACGCCTGAGCTGCTAGAAAAAATGAGCGAAAACACTCTGACGGCGCGTCTGCCTGCCGTGTCACAAAAATCACTTGTGCTGCTGGGCAACAGCCCTCTGGGCACAGCGGCAAATCCAACTCCCCTGTCGATTTCATGGGTTCTTGAAGACTACGTGCGTCTGCTCGCCAATGCGGCACGAAACGTGAAATAATGGGTATCAACACCCTGCCAAAACCTACGATCCTCGCACAGCTTCGCGGCCCTACACTGTGGTTCGTCGCAATGGGGGCATTGCTGAGTGTCTCGTGCTTGCTTTCGGTTGCACTGGGTGCGCGACTTGTAGACATGCACGACGTTATCGGCGCCCTCAAAGGGCAAACCGCAACGATTGGGGAAGCCGCCGTGACGCACCGTATCCCGCGCACCGTGCTTGCTATCGTGGCAGGCGCGGCGTTGGGCATGTCGGGGGGCGCGATGCAAGGCGTCACACGCAATCCGCTAGCAGACCCAGGGATACTGGGCGTGAACGCAGGCGCGTCCTTGGCAATCGTGATCGCCATCGTTTGGGTCGGCACGGACAATGCACAGGTCTATATATGGACTGCTATTTTCGGCGCAGGCCTGTCTGCCATTGGAGTCTATTTTATCGCCAGTCGCGGGCGCGGCGGGGCAACGCCATTGAAGCTCGCCCTCGCAGGGGCAGCCACATCAGCGGCCCTGTCTTCGCTAACCACAGCCATCATCTTGCCACGCAGCGATATCGCAGGGCTTGTGCTGGCTTGGACCGTCGGCGGCGTTGGCGGTGCAACCTATGATCAAATCACGCCTGTTTTGCCCTTTTTGCTGGTTGGCACAGTCATCACTCTGCTTTCGGCACGCAAACTGAATATGCTTGCCCTTGGCGATGAGACGGCAGCGGGCCTTGGGGAACAGGTGGCGCGCGCCCGCGCATTTGCTGCGCTTGGGGCGATTTTACTGTGCGGCGGGACCACCGCCATGTGTGGCCCCATCGGTTTTGTAGGTCTGGTGGTGCCACATATTTGCAGACTGCTTATTGGGGTGGATTACAGACTTCTATTACCGCTCTGCGCGTTGGTCGGCGCCATACTTTTAACCCTCGCTGATATCACAGGCCGCTTGATCGCGCGCCCCGGCGAATTGGATGTCGGCATCGTCACAGCCTTTATCGGCGCGCCTGTATTTATCTGGATCGTGCGACGCAAAAGAGTGGCAGCGCTATGACCGACACATCCCAGCCCCTTCCACTGCAAATCGCCCATATGCGACGCAGACAACGCGCGCGCCAAACAGGTCTGAACCTGTTTTTACTGACGCTTGTTGCTGTTGGGTTTGTGCTCACACTAATGTCCGGCCATACGTTTGTACCGCTCGGCGATGTTATCCGCAGCCTTTTGGGCGAAACCATTGCAGGTGCATCTTTCACAGTGGTTGAATTGCGGTTCCCTCGCGCGGTTCTGTCTATTTTAACTGGTATGTGTTTTGGCATGGGGGGCGTTGCATTTCAGACCATGTTGCGCAATCCACTTGCCAGCCCAGACATCATCGGCATCAGCGCGGGAGCAAGCGCCAGCGCGGTGTTTGCGATTGTTGTGCTGTCCCTGAGCGGGCCAATGGTGTCGCTTATTGCCGTCATCGCGGGATTGGGCGTGGCCTTGGCAATCTATGCGCTATCGTGGCGCAACGGCGTGACAGCTGCGCGGCTTATTTTGGTCGGGATCGGCCTGTCGGCAATGTTGCAAAGTCTCATTTCATATCTGCTTTTACGTGCCCCAAGTTGGAGCCTACAAGAAGCGATGCGTTGGTTGATGGGCAGCGTCAACGGCGCACAATTGGATCAAGCCCTGCCCCTTTTCCTTGCCCTTTGCATTTGTGGCGGTCTGCTTTTGGCCCAAGCCAACAATCTTGAGGCCTTACGCATGGGCGATGAAACTGCTGCGGGGCTGGGCGTGTCGCTCACCCGCACCCGCATCACTGTAATTGTCAGCGCAGTGGGGTTGATTGCCTTTGCCGCCGCGGCTTCGGGCCCAATTGCCTTTGTGTCATTTCTGTCCGGCCCCATCGCGGCCCGCATTGCAGGACGCACTGGATCGCTGTTGATCCCTGCGGCCCTCGTTGGCGCAGCCTTGGTGTTGTTCAGCGATTACGCGGGGCAAGTTTTACTGCCCGCACGTTATCCCGTTGGCGTTGTGACCGGCGTTTTGGGTGCCCCTTACCTTATTTATCTTATCACGCGTGCGCACAAAACCGGAGGCGCCCTATGAGCCCCCCTTCCCTTGTTATCAATGATCTCGTTGCAGGCTACGGCGACACACAAATTTTAAACGGGATCACCTTTGAAATTCCGCCGGCGCAGATCACTGCGATTGTCGGGGCCAATGCCTGCGGCAAATCCACATTGTTGAAAACCATGTCTCGCCTGATCACGCCCGTGTCTGGCACTGTCACGCTTGATGGCACCGCGCTTCACCAGATCAAGCCCAAACACTTGGCACGCAAGTTAGGATTTTTGCCGCAATCGCCCATCGCGCCAGAGGGCATAAGTGTGCTTGATCTCGTCAGCCGTGGTCGCCATCCGCACCACGGAATATTTGCCCGTTGGACCAAACAAGATGAAGCTGCGGTCGTAGAAGCGTTAGACGCCACACGCACCAGCGATCTGGCTGAACGAATGATAAGCGACCTGTCAGGCGGCCAAAGACAACGAGTCTGGATCGCTATGGCATTAGCCCAAGACACCGATATTTTACTGCTTGATGAACCCACAACGTTTTTGGATATCAACCACCAAATAGAAGTGCTGGATCTGCTCACGGACCTGAACCAAAAGCGTGGCACCACCATCGTTATGGTCTTGCATGACCTAAATCTCGCGGCGCGGTATGCCGATTGTCTTGTCGCGATAGCACAGGGTCAAATTCACGCCAGTGGCGCGGCCAAAGATGTGCTGACAGCCGAAAATGTGCACAGCGTCTTTGGTCTAGATAGCCAGATTATCTCCGATCCAATTTCGGGCAAGCCTATGATGATCCCGCGCGGGCGACATGGGATTACCCACACCGCACAGCCACACATAATCCAAGGTGAAATTTCAGCATGACCGCACATTCAACTTTGGTATCGCCTCAGCTTTTTATAGCTTCCACATGGCTTGCTGCGCGCATCGATCACGCACTACCCGTTTTTCGACACATGGCCGAACAATGGGAACTCGCCGTGACCGAACCAAACGAAGCTTTGCAGATCGAATTGGAAAGCGGCGTGGTGATCGTGGCACAACAAGGTGATGGCACAAGCGTGCGGATCGAAGGGTTTGATGCCAGCGGTCTTCAAATGATCCGTGACTTACTCACCTCGCAATTTATCCTTCATGATCTCAATCCAATCTGGGATGGTGAGTTCAGCGGCCAAAGACCCGGCAATCAGTCGCTTGCGACAGTCGCAGATGTGCAGCGCATTTCCAGTTCTTACACCCGCATCACAGTCGAAGGGGCGGACCTTGCTCGCTTTGCCTCAGGCGGATTACATTTTCGATTGCTGTTTGGTCCCAAAGGTGCGCCTTGGCCAACGACAGATACCAATGGCGTCACCGTCTGGCCCGGTGGCGCGACAGCATGGCATCGCCCCGTTTATACCGTGCGCCGCATCACAAAACATGGTCTGCAACACCGCCTTGAATTCGATGTCTTCCTTCATGACGGTGGGCGCGTCACCACATGGACCCAGACCGCCAAGATGGGCGATGAAATCGCTTTGGTCGGACCGGGCGGCGACGCCAAGCCAAAACTTGCAGACTGGATGGGCTTCGTAGGGGATGAAACCGCGTTGCCTGCTTTAGCGCGCATGTTGGCAGATCTACCCACATCGACGCAGGGCGAAGCTGTGATTTTTGTGCCCAAAGAGGACGACATTCAACCGATGCCTCATCCCGCAGGCGTAAAGCTAAGATGGGAGCTACGCGACACGGGGCACACAATGATTGATGCGCTGACATCCCTTGTGATTCCACAAGTGGCAAGACGCGTCTTTTTTGCAGGAGAACTACAAGAGGCCCAAGCGGCACGCCAAGTTCTTTTGGACCGGGGGCTTTCGAAACGTGAATTCATGGCCGCAACGTATTGGACCCGCGACAAAGATCAAAACAGGACGCTGTCGGATTGAGCGAATCAAATGCTTAATAAGCAATCTGTATGAGATAAATCTGTCAAACTTCAGGTTTCGTGAAACACCATTCTGTCGCAATGCCCCCTAGCAACACAAAGCTGAGTAAAATACTATGATATGAGCTTGACCTTTGCGCGCAGCTTAAATTACAACGCCCATAGCCATCACGTTCGTGCGATTTTCGCATAGGGCGAGACAAGCCAATGTCTAAAGTTTGTCCAGCCAACACTTCTGGACGTGGCATGTCTCGTGCGCTTTGGCCCTCTCAATATACGTATCCGTAGTCTTTGAGAGAGACAAAACCAGACGCCCGACATGCTCACCTATTTCAGATCAAAGGATAGGGGCCCATATGAAACGTTCATTTTACACACAGCGTGCCTTGCAAGATTTCACTCTGGCACTCGGCGTTTGCATCTGGGCTACCGCAGGGACAGCATGGGCTCAGGACGGCGCGCCAGAAATTGGGGCCACCCCAAGTGCACCGAACTTTGAAGCCTCTAGCATTGATGCACCGTTGCCCGCCCAAACCACGCTCGCCCCCCTTGATGTTGATACTTTGGCGCCAAGCGATGATGCCATAGTATCTAGCGCCACGACACCGTCAGTAGAAACCAAGGTTGTCGCGCAACCTGCAACGCAAGTTGACGCCATCACGCCACAAAGTGTCGCGCCCCCCGAACATCCAATTGTTGTCGCGAAAGATCGCGCTGTTGAATTCTTGGTCCAAGGCGGACCTTCAATTTGGGCAATCGCAGCTTTGTCTGTTGCCACGCTGGCTCTGATTTTGTGGAAAACATGGCGCTATATTTTGATCGGCGCATGGTCACGCAAGACATCCAACCGCGCTGTGCAAATGTGGGAAAGCGGTCGCACCACGACAGCTCTTGAAATCGTATCACGTCGTCGCGGCTTTCGGTCCCGCCTGACAACAGCTGCGATGCGTGCCCGTTTGAATTTACCAGATGACAGCGCCCGCGAAGAAACGAGCCGCATTGCAAAACGGCTACTGGGCCAAGCTTCGGGCGGCCTGCGCGCGCTTGAATTGATTGCAACCATAGCGCCGCTTTTGGGTCTTTTGGGTACGGTACTCGGGATGATTTCCGCGTTTCAAGCACTGCAAGAAGCAGGCAGCAAAGCAGACCCAGCTCTTTTGGCTGGCGGCATTTGGGAAGCCCTGTTGACCACCGCAGCGGGCATGGCGGTCGCGATCCCAGCCTCAGCAGCGCTGACATGGTTCGAAGCAGTCATCGATGCATTACGTCAAGACCTTGAAGATTTGTCAGCACGCATTTTCATCGCCCCCTTGCCCCAAGAAACCCAGCGACCACAAGCAATGGCTCCTCAGCACGACCAAGTGGCAGCAGAATGATTGACCTCGGCCTTCCCCAAAGGTCGCGGCGCAAGCCAAGCCTGACCCCCATGATCGACGTGGTCTTTTTATTGCTGGTATTTTTCATGCTTGCATCGCGATTTGGTACAGATAACGTCATTCCCTTTCCGCTTGCCGGCGGTGGCGGGGCCTATACAGGTGCGCCACGCTTGGTTGATGTCACGCCCACTGAAGTACGTCTCAACAACACTCCGATGTCTTTGCCCGATGTGATTTCTGGACTGAACGACCTAATGGAATCCACCACTGATACGGTTATTCTACGCGGACGGGATGACGCAACTTTGCAGCATGTAATCTCAATCAATGGTGCTTTGGCCACTGCTGGATTCAACAATATTGTGCTGATCGAATGACTATGAACTTCTCTCCCCCACAGCGCAAACCTCGCACAGAATCCATTGTTCCGATGATCAATGTGGTGTTCTTGTTGCTGATCTTTTTCTTGATGACATCAACACTTAGCAAACCCGAACCTTTTGAGGTCACCCCCCCAGAGGCGACCAAAGGACAGGCCGCGGAAACGGCGCCGATCCTTTATCTTTCCAAAGATGGAACTCTTGGGTTTGAGGATGAAATCGGTGATGCCGCTGTAGCAGCATTCGCCGCATCTGCTGGTGGTGCAAACGTCACGCCTGCGCCGCAACTGCGCGCCGATGGCGGTGTGCCCGCCACGCGGGTTGCGGCAACTTTGAAAGCTTTGGCCACGGCGGGCCTGAGCAACGTTTCAGTTGTGGTCTCGGAAAAATGAAACGATTTTTTGAACTTTTGGTATTTTGCAGTTTTGCTCTCGCGATCCATTTGGGACTTTTGGTGCGCCCACCATCGGCGGGGGCCGAAGCTGCGGGAGATTCAGGTGCAGCCTTGATCAGTCTGCAAGCCGCCAGCGCGCAGATGGAACAGATCGTCGAAAACTGGGATAAACCTGTTGAGGTGATCGACACGGTTGAGACACCCCCTGAGCCGCAGCCTGTGATCGAAACGCCCCCCATGATCGAAACGCCACCTGATTTGGCTGTGATCAAAACGGCAGCTGTTGCACTGCCCGATATGGCAGTTCCAGACGTGACGCCCCCCTCTTTGGACGACATCGCGGCACCGCCCCCACCAAAAGAAAAGCCAAAACCAAAGCCTAAGAAAAAGGCACCCCCAAAGCCCACACCCAAAAAGAAGGTGGCGGATGAAGCCCGCCCCGCAATCGCGGGTCAAAATGCTCAAAAAGCATCCGGTAGTGGTGGTGGAGATTCTGCGGGTAAGACCGGCAGCGCCTCGGCTGCAAGTCTTAGCAAAGCAAAACAAACAAGCCTAACCCGCCAATGGGGTGCAAAAGTACGTGCGCGTGTCAGTCGCCAAAAACGCTACCCGAGAGGTGCATCAGGAACGGGGCGTGTCGTGCTTTCAATCACCGTCGCGCGCGGCGGAACAGTGACTGCAGCGCGGGTCGCAAGATCATCGGGCAATCCAGCGTTCGACCAAGCGGCCCTAACTGCGGTGTCACGTGCTGGGCGCATGCCGGCCGCACCCAGCGCTTTGACCAACGCAAGCTATAGTTTCAACTTGCCAATAGACTTTAACTAACCCGAACGATCTTGTTTAGGCTATATGCGTAATTCCGACAGAAAATGTAAGGTTACTCTTTCTGTCGGATACAATTTCCAGTAAACCCTTACTAGAATCTATTGGCCCTTTTGGGGTCTTCTTTGACTAGGAAGCACAGCTATGTCTCGACACCTTCTTAAATCGGCCATCCTCGCGGTAACCGTTGCAACGTCTGTACAAGCATCTGACGTGCAGTTGACAACTCCCTCTGGTGTGGTGTCCGTGCCGCAGCATCCTGAGCGCGTCTTGAGCTTTGATATCAGCGTTCTAGATACATTGACCGCCTTAGATGTCAGTGTCGTTGGTTTGGTTGACCCAATTTATATACCAGCCCTTGAGGGCCTAAATGACGGGACAAAACCGAATATCGGTACATTGTTCGAGCCTAATTTTGAACAGGTGTTCGCACTCAAACCCGATTTAATTATCACAGGCCCTCGCACGATGCAGCAGGTTGACGCGCTTGCAAAAATTGCACCAACCGTCGACATGAGCCCCTTTTCTGACGATATCGAAACTGTTGTCAAAACCCAGACCACTGAACTGGGTGCGCTGTTTGGAAAACAAGACAAAGCCGCAGAGCTAATTGACCAGTTGCACACATCTCTTGAAGAGTTGCGCGGGCTGACTGCTGGAGCGGGCAAAGGTCTGATCGTGATGACCAATGGGCCAAAAATTTCTGTGTTCGGCCCAGGGTCACGGTTTGGCTGGGTTCATGAAACATTTGGTGTTGAGCCCCTGTTCGAAGAAGTCGAAGCGCAAACCCATGGAGAAGCTATCAGTTTCGAGTTTTTGCACGACGCTAACCCCGACTGGATGATCATTTTCGACCGGACACGCGCCACACAAAGCGATGGTCCTATAGCGAATGAAACACTCGACAATGAACTGGTGGCCCAAACCACAGCAATGCAAAAAGGTCAGGTGATTTACGTTCATCCTGCTGATTTTTACATTGCAACCAATGGGGTGCGGTCTTTGCAAGACACCGTAGACCAATTCATCGCGGCCTATAGCGGCGCGCACTGACCGCATGAAGTCTCTCTCCTTGCATATGTTCGGCGCTCTGGCGTGCATCATCGCGATGGCCGTTTTGAGCACCACAGTCGGCGTGGCCGACATGTCATTCCAGTCTGTTCTGACTGGGCAGGGAGAGGATACTCTGATCTTACTTGTCAGCCGTATTCCACGGACTTTGGCGATTGTGTTGACGGGTGTTGCGATGGCCATCGCGGGTTTGATTTTTCAAATGCTGACCCGCAATAAGTTTGTCGAACCCTCGACAGCCGGCACAGCGGAAAGCGCCGGTCTTGGGCTCTTAGTTGCCGTGTTGTTGTTTCCTCTCGCGCCTTTGATGGTCAAAATGCTGATTGCGTCTGGTTTTGCGATTGCTGGCACCTTTTTGTTCCTGCGCATTCTTGATCGCTTGCCCGTCCACCAACCCCTGCTTGTGCCGCTGGTCGGGCTTATGCTCGGCGGTGTGATCGGGGCTTTAGCGACATTTTTTGCATATCAATTTGATTTGCTGCAATACCTTGGCATATGGACCACGGGCGAGTTTTCCGGCGTGCTGCGCGGGCGCTACGAAAGCCTATGGATCACAGGTATCCTTGCCGTGATTGGTTACATTTTTGCAGACCGATTTTCGATTATGGGTATGGGGCGCGACGTATCTGTCACGCTTGGGCTGAACTATCGCAGTGTCATGTGGTTGGGGCTTTTTATCGTCGCAGTGATCACCGCGCTTGTGATTGTGACTGTCGGGAACATCCCGTTTTTGGGTTTGATCGTCCCAAATATTGTCAGCCGATTTGTTGGTGATAATTTGCGCTTGGCCGTGCCTTGGGCTGCAAGTCTTGGCGCTGGACTTTTGTTGTTTTGCGACATTTTAGGCCGTGTGGTGCGCGCGCCCTATGAAATTCCAATTGGAACAATCTTCGGCATACTGGGGTCTGCTGTTTTTCTATTTTTGCTATTGAGGCGCAAACGATATGCCGCTTGAAAATATAGCCACGCCCCCCGCAGCAACTTCTAGCAAAGCGCCTCATCGATTGGACCGTGATACAAAACGGCTTTTGATACTGGGGGCTCTCGCAGTTATCTCGATGGTTTTGTTCATGACACTTGGCATTCCATCTGGAGCGCTGGCTTTTGCAATGTCTTTTCGGATTGGCAAGCTTGCGGCGCTTATTTTGGTGGCCTTTGCTATCGCGACCGCCACCCAGTTGTTCCATGTCGTCACGCGCAATCAAATTTTAACGCCTGCGATTATGGGCTTTGATGCGCTCTACTTGATGATTCAAACCGGATTGGTGTTTGGCATTGGTAGTGTCGCAACTCTGGCTCTTGATCCCGTCTCAAAGTTCGCGATCGAAGTGGTCGCGATGATGGTCTTTTCAACCGGTTTGTTCTTGTGGCTTTTCACCGCCCGCGCTCATGACCTGCATCTTTTGGTGTTGGTGGGCATCATATTTGGTGCGCTGTTTCGCAGCCTGTCAGGCTTTATTTCGCGCATGATTGATCCCAATGATTTTGTCGTCGTACAGGGCGCAATGTTTGCTCGATTCAATGCAGTCAATCTTGACCTACTATGGATTTCCATAGTGCTGTGTGGCGCCACGTTGCCGATAGTGTGGGCCCTACGCCATCAATTCGATGTATTGGCCTTGGGGCGTGATGTGGCGATCAATCTTGGGCTGCACTACAGGCGCGTGATGTTCATCACCTTTGCCACAGTAGGGTTGCTGGTCTCTGTTTCCACCGCCTTGGTGGGGCCTGTCACATTTTTCGGGCTTTTGGTAACGCATCTCGCATATCGGTTTTTGCCCGGCGCGCGATTTGGCCCCCTATTGATCGCAAATACACTGATCGCCATCACAACCCTTATTGGCGGGCAAGCGATCTTTGAGCATGTGCTTGGATACAAAGGTACTCTGTCGGTGGTGATCGACTTACTTGGCGGGTTGATGTTTCTTTACTTGCTGCTCAAAGGAGCCAGACGATGATCCGTATTTCCGATGTTAGTCATCAAATCAACAAGCAGCCGATCCTTTCAAATGTGACCCTAAACCTACCCAAAGGTGGCATCACAGCGCTGATCGGCCCCAATGGTGCTGGCAAATCTACATTGTTGTCACTCATGGCGCGCCTCACCCCATTACAAACAGGCACTATCTCATTTGATGGCGCTGACGTGACATCGACACCAACCCAAGAGCTTGCCAAACAGTTGTCCATTTTGCGCCAAGAAAACGTATTGTCATCACGCTTGACTGTCGAAGACTTGGTGACTTTTGGCCGCTATCCGCACCACAAAGGCCGCCCCAGTACAGCCGATCACGCGCACATCAAAAAGGCTATAGACGCAATGGCCCTAGCCGACTTACGGGGGCGTTTTTTAGATGAGCTGTCAGGCGGGCAACGTCAGCGCGCTCTTGTTGCAATGGTTTTGGCACAAGACACGGATTATGTCTTACTCGACGAGCCGCTGAACAATCTTGATATGAAGCACGCGCGCCGCATGATGATGCAACTCAAACAGGCGGCACAAGACACAGGCAAAAGCTTTGTGATCGTCATCCATGACATCAACTTTGCTGCCGTTTATGCCGATCACATTGTCGCGCTCAAAGACGGCAAGGTGCTTGTCACTGGCACACCTGCAGACATCGTCACACCAAAAACACTCCATGATATTTTCGATCTCGATATCGTCGTGGAAACCATCGCGGGCCTGCCCTTTGCAATTCACCAAATTGATCCCGCGCCATCATCCCCACTCACACGGAAAAGCGCATGACACATTCATTCTCTTGCACAGGCCGCGCTGCGGATTTTTTCACGTCAAGCCGCCTTGATCTTATTGCTCAGGCCCTGAGTGAGCATGGCGTTAAATTTCAATCGGAAGACACACGTCTAAGCGCCACCTCTGAAAGTAGTGAATTTGAAATTTCCCAAGACGGTGAGGATCTTGTTGCCACTCTTTCGGCCCCAGGTAAGCCTTTGCTTATGCGACTGCACGACCAAATTTTACACATCATCGAACATGCCGACACTACGCTTGTCACACGGATGAAATGGTCCGGCACACTGCCCGATCTTGGCACACCAGACAACTTTCGTCTCGCCCATGTGGTCGATGTCTCACGGCCTTTTGCGAACTTTTTCCGTGTCACAATGCGGGCACGGGATTTGACGCATTTCACCACAGGCGGTATGCACTTTCGCCTGCTTTTACCCCCTAAAGAGCGCACACCTATCTGGCCATTCGTAGACGAAACGGGTCGCACACGGTTTCCGGCAGGGGCAGATCAGCTGCACAATCCAGTCTATACTTTCGTTTCCATTGATGTGGCGCAAAACCTGTTCACGTTTGACGTTTTCATCCATGACGGCGGCCGCATAACCGAGTGGCTGCGTACAGCGAACATCGGCGACACCATTGGAATGATGGGCCCCGGTGGCGGCGCGATGCCCAAAGTGGATCAGATCGTTTTGGCGGGCGATGAGACAGCTCTACCTGCCATGCGCCGCATTCTTGCAGAAGCCAGTCCGACAACAACGGGCAGCGCTATGATCGAAGTTAACTCGCACGACGATATTCAACCTTTGGTCCATCCTGATGGTGTCGATGTGACGTGGTTGGTGCGCGGCACTGATCCGTGCCCTGTTGATATGGTTGTCGATGCTTATGCTAAAGTGACCCCGCAAACGGCCCCATTCTTATGGTGCGGCGCAGAAAAATCAAAAGTGCAACGCGCACGAAAGCACTTTCGTGACACCTGCGGGATCACTGCCGAGCAAAGCTACTTTTCAGGCTATTGGCGCAAAGCACAGGCTTAAACGTCAAAAGCCGAAATGCAAAAAGCCGCGATCTTCATGTCGAGGATCGCGGCTTTTATTTGTTTATGAGCACTTAAGCCATTTCCAGAGGCTCAATTGGTCCCGAATAGGTGCAAAAGCCCCTCAGCCAATGCACCGCGCCAAACCAAATAATCATGCCCGCCCGCGTATTCGCGGTAAGTGACATCTGCGACGCCCTTAAGCTGCATCACGTCACGCAAATGCCGTGTGGTTTCAAAGATAGAAACCAAACCCGGTGCGCGACCAGCCTCGTATAGACCTGCCGACATCCAAATGCGCACGTTTGGCGGCGTATAATCAGCCCAAAGCGCAGACATATAAGGCATGCCTTGGCCGTCATACCCCTCAGGCCCCCACCAAAAACTACCAGACAAAACAACGGCGTTTACGAATAGATCAGAATGGCGATGCACCATGCACGCCGATGCCAAGCCGCCATAGGACGACCCAGACACCACGCGCTGTGATGGGGCAAACGTCTTGCCAAACTCGGCTTCGATCTGAGGCAACCAATCATGGGCTAAGGTGTCCATGAACGCAGGGTTACAGGTCAAATCAACTCCACGCTGATCGCTATCAACCGGATCGATCAAAGCCACAACAACCTGTGGCAATTGTTTCGTCGCGATCAAGCGATCCAAAATAGCGGGCACAGGAGCCCGTTCGGTTTGGTAGGCGGGCCCATCAAACATAACAAGCAACACAGTATCAGGCCGAGAAGGGTCAAACCCAGCGGGGCGATAGTAATCCACATGCCGTTTGGGCTGTGTCTCAGAGATCAAAATCTTTGGCGTTATAGTTCCCTTAGGCACTTCATCTGCAGAATTTTCCGCACGGGTCATCCCAGGCTGTATTGGGGCATTTTCGCCTTCAAGCATCGAACGCTGCGCCCACTTATCCGTCGCGTCAGAATAGATCGGCGTTTTATTAAGCGGATCGGCCTGAAGCGTCGCCAGCAAAGCAACACGGTTTTCGCGCTCGCCGCCCTCAAACTGTGGCACGTCCGGCGCCATGCCATATGACATGCGCGCGGTGTCTGGCATCTCAAACGTGACGTACCACACATCGCTATCAGCAAGTTGTGTCATCCATGTATGATCTGACGCTGGTCCGCCCCACAAACGTACATTCTTGGTCGCGCCACGCCACAAGTAAGTGACCAACACTTGCCCCTCGGCCTTAGTGGGTTCGATCATTGGCGTGCCAGCTTTGGCGCGGGCTTCCCAAAACGCATCGGTGGTGCCGCCTTGCGCAAGCTCTTTAGCAAGTTTGGCAATTTCAGGGCTGGTATAGCTGAGTGTTTCCCCTGTCATTTCTGATGGTGTGACAATCCGCTCTATCTCAAGCTCGGGCGTAAACGCTACATCACTATTATTACGTACAACAAAAGTGATCGTGTCTGAGGGCGCGACAAAATGAAACTGTCCCGAACCCGTATTGTTGGTCAAAAGTTGACGTAGCTCAGGTGTCTGTGCGTCACCCATAACCAAATCGAACGTATGTCCAAGGCTGTCCAAACGCCCCCGCACATACGCTCCTTCTGCCACGCTCAAGGGCTGCGTCACACTTTGTCCTGCCGGAACAGACTCTGAAAAAATCAAGTGAGCACCGCCTTCCTCACAATATCCAATCCCAGCACTCAAAACGAGCGCTGGGACGGTGGCGCATAAGCGCCAAAGGGATATCATCTTTACCATTCGTATGTCAGAGACGCGCTCCAATTGCGCCCCTCCCCGAGCCAACAGTAGTTGTGAACACAAGATGTGACAAAGCGTTCATCAGTCAGGTTTTGCACAGCAAGTTTCGCGGTCACACCGCTTGCGTCAGACCAGAATTGGCCCAAATCCACTGACAAGCCAGCATCATAAAGCGTATAGGCAGGGACTTGGAAATCATTGCTAGAGTTATTCCAGCTCGTCCCGACATAGCGCGCACCGACCGAGGTATGCAGGCCTTCAAGCACATCGTATTTCAGCCACAAAGACGCGGTTTCTTCTGGAACAGCATAGAATGCGTTGCCCTTGTTGCTTCCAGTTTCATACTCGCCTTTGTTGTAGCCATAAGCTCCAACGACAGACAATCGATCGGTCACTTGACCTTGAGCTTCCAATTCAAAGCCTTTTGAGCTGACAGCACCGATTTGTTCCGTGGTTGTTACACCCGCCTCTGTCCTACTTTCGACGATGTTTTCTTTGCGGATATCAAAGATCGCAGCAGACACAAACAAGCTGTTGTCAGCAGAAGCCCATTTCGCACCGAGTTCCCATTGACGCGCCGTCGTAGGATCATAGCTTGGGTTATCATCGTCATCGAGTGCGTTCACAGGTTCGAATGAGGTAGAGTAGCTCAGGTAAGTCATTACACCATTGTCGAACTCATAGCTGAGCCCCAAGCGACCTGTGAGAGCTTCGGATTTGTACGTCTCAGATGTGCTGGTTTCAGCCCAGTCATAGCGCAGTCCCGCCAAAACGCCCCATTGTCCCAAGGCAAACTGATCTTGAACGTAGATACCCGTTTGAGTGGATGTGGTTGTAGATGCGCTGGTGTAGGCATTCAATTCGACAGCTTCGATATCAGCGACACTTGGCGTCGTGTTGTCCGCAAAGTTATATGTAAATACCGAACCGGATCTTGCATAGGCCGCTGTGTCTTCTACATGCTTTGTATCAACCCCTAGCGTCACATTGTGCGTCAAAGGCCCCGTTTCAATCGTACCCGCCAACGAAACATCACCGGTGAGCGACTTGACGTTGTTTTCATCCACAAAGACATAAAGTGGGTAGTTGCCTGAGCCATCGTCAGAAGACGACCAAAGGCCAAGCTGACTGTGTTCCATATCAACTTCCGACCAGCGCAATTTATGGTTCAACGTCCAGCCATTTGCCAACTTATGCTCAAGCTCATAACCCAAAGATTGTGTTTCGCGCTCTACATAATCATAGTCAGGCGCATAGGATTGAAAATCCTCATCGATCCAAACACCGTTATTCGTCGGAAGCAATGTTCCAAGTTTGGGTGTGAAACCACGTTGTCCTGCTTCTGGTTCATCTTGATACAATCCAGAAACGATCAAGGTAGTGTCGGGCGAGATTTCCCATTTCAGTGACGGCGCAATGACATAACGGCTTTGGTCAAACGCACCTTGCAAATTCTTTTGCCATGCAGACCCTACAACACGGTAGCTCAATGAGCCGTCCGCATTCAAATCGCCCTGAAAATCACCGTTCACGCGCTGATAGTTGTCAGAGCCAATAGCCACCTGTAACTCGTTGCCTTGGTCTTCGGTCGGGCGCTTGGATGTCATAGCGATCATCCCGCCAGGCGTCGCCTGTCCTGACACAACCGAATTAGGGCCCTTCACGGCCTCCACACGCTCTAGATAATACGGATCGAGTTGGGTGGCCGTACTGCCAAGTGCCATGCCATCCAGTGATTTTGGTACAAAGCTGCGATCCCCAAAACCGCGCATGACGATCTCGTCGCGCAGATTGGATGTGCCGCGGTATTCCCCGAAAACTCCAGATGTATACCGCAAGGCCTCTACGACTGAGGCTGCGCCTTGATCTTCCATTTGCTCGGAGCCTACGACAGAAACCGACACTGGTGTTTCTGAGCGCGCAAGCGCGCCAACTGTGGCGGCAGACGACGTGGACGCCACATATCCTTCGACCTGTCCGCCCTCCTCTTCCACGACGCCTTCAACCGAAATGGCATCCAGATCGATGACGTCCTGTGCATAGGCTGCACCGGACAACGCTGAGCTTGCCAAAAGGCCTAGCCAAACGCCTTGGAGTGCTTTTGATCTAAACGTTGTTGCTGAATTTCTATACATATGTCCCTCATTCTCAATAGAACGCATTGTTTGCGAATTTTCTTGAGTGTTTCTGTCGGGATTGATAATAGTCTCAAGCAGCCGCGTCCATACGTGTGCTTACTGCCTGCGCGACTCATCGCTTTGCGCAGGCGACAGTCAAACGATCGCGATGCACGGGGCTTATTTCCATGTCTGTAAATATCTTTCCTGGCGATCTGCGCATCGGGGTTATTGATGAGGTTCTGCATGCCAAACCTCGCCCATCGGCAGGCCCGATTGAGCCAAAATTTCAAGTGATGGTACTGATCAGTGGTCTTCAGCGGTTTTTCATTGATGATCAACAATTCTATCTTGATGCGACGCACACCCCAAAAGCAATCATCATGCGGCTGTCTCATCCTGCGCAATTGCAATATGATATCGCCTGCGGTGCCCCGTACCGTAAGGTCGCATTGGCCACCCCCCTAAAGTGGCTAGGGCAATTGTCCTCGCGCGGAAACAGCGCCATGACAAACCTAAATTCTTCGGATAGTAAAATCTCACATAAAATCTGGTCTCCAAATGCAGAGATCGTGCGACTCGCGACGCAAATCCTTGCACCGCCTCCCCAAAACAGTATCGCGCAAACTGAACTGTTTCGCATGTCCCGCGGATTAGAATTGCTACGTCGAGCCCTCACTATTCTTCCAGAAAGCCAAGCAGAGCCAACGCGTGATGCACACCCGATTTCCGAACGTATCCGGCTGTATGTCTTGGAAAACCTTGAGAATGACCTGTCCCTGCCGCAGATCGAAATGGATTTGGGAATGAACCGTAGATCCATTCAGCGTCATTTCAAAAATGGCACCGGCAGTACGTTGAGCGATTTCATCAGACATCAACGGCTCACACGGGCCCGCAGAGCACTGTCCGAAGACGGCATGTCGATTTCACAAGCAGCGTATCTTGCAGGGTATTCTTCACCAGAAAACTTTTCGGTGGCATTTCAACATGCCTTTGGGTTAGCGCCCCAGCGCCTGCGCAATGGATCTATATAACTTTACCACGAACACGCGGATTTTGCCTCGAGCTTCGCAGCACAAAAAATGCGGCTTCAGGATTTAACCTGAGCCGCTTTTTGTAGCTACGTGGCGGCCCAGTATATGTGGGCGCGCCAATCGTGTTTGCTAAAGCTTAGATGCTTTCGCGTGCGGCTTGGTAGATGCTGCCGCGGTTCAGGCCGATGTCTGCTAGTTCGTGATCAGACAGCGCAGAAAGCTGCGCGTATGTTTTATTGATAGCGCGCGTTTGGCGATATGCAGCGAGTGACACTTGAAAAAGCGTACCGATTTGCGCCAAAACGGAAGGACGGGAAGAAGCGTGGATGCTTGTGGATGCGTATGCCATTGGGCGAAACCTTTAACCGAGAGATTCTAAATCTGTCTAATGTTTGACGCTATATTCGCGTCCGATGCACATCAAATAGGCTGTTTAAAAACTTTTGAGTAGCGCTAGAATCCCAAACCCGACATGCGCGCTTTGCATAGCTTGATGAACACAACGTAAATGGCCCTCACTCATGTGGCGAGGGCCTCCCAATTTGGTTACCTATGTGCAGACTGTCCAAGCGCGCCTAAACTAGTACCACGCGCCCATTTTCACGTCGGACGCTTCCCCCACGAGTGACGCAAACATTTGCGGATCTTGGGTGCCGCCATCACGACCATGATAATGGTATGGATACACATAGCGCGGCTGGAAAACCTTCACCGCCTCAGCGGCTTGTTCGGCAGTTTGAGTGAAAGGCAAGTTCATGCACAAGAATGCAAGATCGATGTCTTTGAGCGCCAGCATCTCGGACGTGGGTTCAGTATCGCCTGAAATATAGGTGCGAAAACCCGCAACAGTGACGACATAGCCATTGTCACGACCAACAGGATGGAAATTCATCCGATCCTCAGTGGTGTTGTGCGCGGCAATTGCATCAATGGTGATGTCGCCCCACATTGCAGTTTCCCCATTGGACAAAGCTTGCGTGCCCACTTTTAGCGCATCAGGCAGCTTGTCAAACACTGCGGGGTTGGTGATCATCTGTGTCGCTTCGCCTTTAAGCGCGGTCAGGGTGTCGACATTGAAATGATCGCCGTGCTCGTGCGTCACCAGAATGTAATCGGCTTGCGGCATGTCGCTGTAGATTGCGGGATCGCCAACGGGATCGACATAGAAAACACCCGTTGGTGTTTCCATCACGAAAGAAGCGTGCGCAATCGGGTGCACTTTTATGGCCCCATCTGCGAAAACGTCGGACATATGGCCATCTGCGCGAGCCGCGAATGGCAAGACTGTGATCAAACCAACGGCTGCGCTGGTTTGGGTCAAAAAAGATCTACGTGTGTGTGTCATCTGAATTCCTCCGGGTTACACACCCAAGGTAGCGCAGATTCATGCGCCGACAATGTAACAACTGCGCGATCCACAAATGCAAAAACGCCCCGCAGTTTTCTACGGGGCGCTTTAAATGCTTTGGATCTTAGAAGATTGACTTAGTTGTCGCGTTCTTCGATGATTTCCACCATGTGGGAAATCTTGCGAACCATGCCGCGAACAGAAGGTGTGTCTTCCAGTTCACGTGTTTTATGCATTTTGTTGAGGCCAAGGCCAACCAACGTAGCACGTTGATCTTGTGGGCGACGGATCGGAGAACCGATCTGTTTTACAACGATAGTTTTAGCCATTGTGTCTACTCCTTACGCTTCTGCTGTTTCAGCAGGTGCAGCTGCAGGGGCGTCATCTTTTTTCAAGATGTCAGCCACTTTTTTGCCGCGACGCTGAGCGACGGACCGTGGAGAGGACTCTTTTTTGAGGCCTTCAACGGTAGCACGAATCATGTTGTACGGGTTCGAAGAACCGATGGACTTGGACACAACGTCCTGAACACCGAGCATTTCGAATACAGCACGCATAGGACCACCAGCGATGATACCAGTACCTTGTGGCGCAGTCCGCATAACCACTTTACCAGCGCCGTGACGGCCCTCGACATCGTGGTGCAACGTGCGGCCTTCTTTCAAAGGTACGCGGATCATTTGGCGTTTCGCTTGCTCGGTGGCTTTACGAATGGCCTCAGGGACCTCTTTCGCTTTACCTTTACCGAAGCCTACGCGGCCTTTTTGGTCGCCAACAACAACAAGAGCAGCAAAGCCAAAACGCTTACCACCTTTAACTGTTTTAGAGACGCGGTTGATCGCGACAAGGCGATCTGCAAATTCGGGGTTCTCATCGCGATCGCGACGGTTATTCCCGCGGTTGTTATCTGCCATTGGGCATTTCCTTTAATCGGTGGCGCGAGGCGCCAATGTTATCAATCCTAGTGGAAAAGCGCAGCCTAAGCTGCGCCTCCCTGGATCATCGGGAGGGCGCCAACCCAAAGGTCGAGCGCCCTCCACAAGTGTCTTAGAACTTCAAGCCACCTTCACGTGCAGCTTCGGCCAAGGCCTTAACTTTACCGTGAAACAGGAAGCCACCGCGGTCGAAGTAGCACTCTTCTACGCCAGCTTTTTTAGCACGCTCTGCGATCGCTGCACCGATTTTGGTCGCTGCTTCGACGTTGTTTTTGCCAACAAGCCCGAAATCTTTTTCGAGTGTGGAAGCAGACGCGAGAGTCACGCCATTTACGTCGTCGATCAACTGAACGCTGATGTTCTTGTTCGAACGATGGATAGACAGACGCGCACGTCCGTTTGCCATCTTGCGAAGTTTGTTCCGGACGCGCAGGCGGCGCTTCAAGAACAGGTCTCTTTTGCTGTTTGCCATGATCTACGTCCTTACTTCTTCTTACCTTCTTTGCGGAAGATATACTCGTCTTTGTATTTGATACCTTTGCCTTTGTAGGGCTCAGGTTTCCGCCATTCGCGAATATTTGCCGCGACTTGGCCAACGAGTTGTGCGTCTGTACCTTCAACAATGATTTCCGTTTGCTTCGGAGCTGTGACTGTTACGCCAGCAGGAACTTCGAAGAGAACGTCATGTGAATAACCCAAAGCCAGTTTGAGAGTGTTACCCTGCATAGTTGCGCGGTAACCAACACCGTTGATCTCAAGCTCTTTTTTGAAGCCTGTGGAAACACCAGTTACCAAGTTGGCGATCACAGTGCGGGACATGCCCCACTGTTGACGCGCACGCTTGGATTTACCACGTGGTGTGACCGTGATCACGTTGTCCTCAACTGTCAGATTAACATCATCAGTTGCAGTGAATGTGTGAGTTGCCTTAGGGCCCTTCACTTCGATGGTCTGACCTGAGACAGCAGCAGTTACGCCACTGGGCAGCTCGACCGGTTTTTTACCAATACGAGACATCAGACCCTCCTTAGAAGACTGTGCAAAGCACTTCGCCGCCAACATTGTTGGCACGAGCGTTTGCATCAGACATCACACCTTTAGGTGTAGAGACAATCGACAAGCCCAGGCCCTGACGGACAGTTGGGATGTCTTTGACACCGAGGTATACGCGACGACCAGGTTTTGAAACCCGTTTCACTTCGCGAATAACAGGAGTGCCTTCGAAGTATTTAAGGCTGATTTCGAGAGTTGGGTGACCAACTTCGTTTGTGCCTTTTTCGTAGCCACGAATGTAGCCCTCGTCGAGCAGTACGTCCAAGACCCATGCACGCAGCTTTGACGCTGGTGTAGAGACTACGGATTTACCGCGCATTTGAGAGTTGCGGATACGTGTGAGCATATCGCCGATAGGATCGTTCATATTATGCTCTCCTTACCAGCTTGATTTCACGAGACCGGGGATCTGGCCGAAAGAGCCAAGTTCCCGCAGCATGATACGGCTGACCTTAAGCTTACGGTAGTAAGCGTGTGGACGGCCTGTCAGCTGACAGCGGTTGTGAAGACGGACAGCCGAGCTATTGCGCGGCAATTCAGCAAGCTTCATGGTCGCGCGGAAACGCTCTTCCATGGGCTTCTCTTGGTCATAAATGATCTCTTTGAGAGCGGCGCGTTTGGCAGCGTATTTTGCTACCAATTTTTCGCGTTTGTGCTCACGTGCGATCATGGATTTCTTAGCCATGTTCTCTAACTCCTCGCGATCAGCTGTTGAAAGGCATGTTGAAAGCTTTCAACAAGGCCTTAGCTTCTGCGTCAGTTTTCGCAGTGGTTGCGATTACGATGTCCATACCCCAGTTTTCATCAACTTTATCAAAGTCGATTTCAGGGAAGACGATGTGCTCTTTAAGGCCCATGGCGTAGTTGCCACGACCATCAAAGGATTTGCCAGATACGCCGCGGAAATCGCGAATACGTGGCATAGCAATCGTGATAAGACGATCGAGGAATTCGTACATCTTCTCGCCACGAAGAGTAACCTTCGTACCAAGAGGCATATCTTCACGAACGCGGAAACCAGCGATTGATTTCTTAGCGATCGTTGTCAAAGCCTTTTGGCCAGCGATGAGTGTGAGATCTTCCTGAGCAGATTTTGCTTTTTTGGAATCACGCACAGCTGCAGCGCCACAACCGATGTTGAGAACGATTTTGTCCAGACGTGGGATCTGCATGTCGTTCTTGTAGGCAAACTCTTCTTTAAGAGCCGGCCGAACGGCGTCAGTGTACACGGTCTTGAGACGTGGTGTGTAAGTTGCAGTATCAAGCATTAGATCACGTCTCCTGTGGACTTAGCGAAGCGCACTTTTTTGTCATCTTCCACGCGGAAGCCAACACGTGTCGCTTTGCCGTTTGCGTCGAGGATCGCAAGGTTTGACAAATCAATCGGCATGGAAACCGGTTTCTTGCCGCCTTGGTCGCCCTGAGACGCTTTTGTGTGACGCAATGAAACGTTAACGCCTTCGATTACGGCTTTGCCTTTGGACGGGTTCACAGAAGCGATTTCGCCCTGTTTGCCTTTGTCTTTACCGGCAAGAACGATGACCTTGTCACCTTTGCGGAGTTTAGCAGCCATTACAGCACCTCCGGCGCGAGTGAGATGATCTTCATAAAGTTTTTCGCACGCAATTCGCGAACAACTGGCCCAAAGATACGTGTACCTACTGGCTCATTGTTGTTGTTCAAAATAACAGCAGCGTTGCTGTCAAATTTGATTGCTGTGCCGTCTTCACGACGAACTTGTTTTGCTGTGCGAACGACAACGGCTTTACGCACGTCACCCTTCTTAACACGGCCGCGTGGAATGGCTTCTTTCACCGATACGACGATGACATCACCCACTGACGCGTAACGACGGTGTGAACCGCCGAGAACCTTGATGCACTGAACACGGCGAGCGCCGCTGTTGTCAGCAACATCCAGATTGGTCTGCATCTGAATCATGTGGTTTCTCCCGACCTTTGGGGCTGCCTGCAGTGGCGTCTTTCCCCAGGGTTTCGATTATGCTGAGTTATTCTGGCAGAATCGATTTCAACTAGATGTTAAAATCGAATGATTATGCGAGAACTTCCCAACGCTTGGTTTTCGACTTTGGTGCACATTCCTGAATACGGACTGCATCACCAACGTTGAATTGGTTGTTCTCATCGTGAGCCCGGTATTTTTTGGACTTACGGATGGTCTTTTTCATAACTGGGTGCTTGAAGCGACGCTCAACGGAAACAGTTACTGTTTGCTCGTTTTGGTTAGACGTCACGACACCTGTAAGGATACGTTTTGGCATAGTCTCAGCTCCTCTTACTCAGCCGCAGCTGCGGCTTTTTCGTTCAAAATCGTTTTTACACGTGCTGCTGTGCGGCGCGCTTTACGGATTTGAACGGTGTTTTCGAGCTGACCAGTTGCTTGTTGAAAGCGCAGGTTGAAAGACTCTTTTTTCATGTTTGCCAGCTCTTCGCGGAGCTGATCCGGCGTCTTAGCGCGGAGTTCTTCGGCGTTCATAGCCATATCCTTTTCCTATGCACCAGTGGGCCCCCGTTAGGGTCACCCATGATCTGGTGGGTAATATCAAAACACACGAATCCCCTGACGGGGTTCGAGTGATGTGCCTCTATAGGAGAGACGCGACCATAGAGCAAGTCTTTGTTGCCCCTTTTTTCTATGGTGTTTTCGCTGCATAACAGCACTAGAAATCAGATCAACCCCCCACCACAGGAAAGCCACGCCCATGCCCAACATCACATCCCTCTTCGTGACCCGCCTGTACCGCGCGGGCCTGTCAGAGTTCGGCGCGTCTGTTGATGCAGATGAATTGGAAAACTCCTGCCTGTCGATTGCCGAAGATGATGAAGCAGGCCAAGAGTGGTGCGATGCGAATGACTTTCCCGGCTACACCAGTTACGCTTCCCTCACCGACCTTGCGTGGCGTTTTCCGATTTTCAAAGACATCGTGGACAGCCTTGATCAACATGTCGCCAGCTTTGCCAAAGATTTAGACTTTGATCTGGACGGTCGTAAATTGGTGCTTGAAGACATTTGGATCAATATCCTACCCGAGGGCGGCTATCATTCCGCGCATATCCACCCGCACTCTGTTATCTCTGGCACGACATATGTGGCGATGCCCGAAGGCGCATCGGCCCTGAAACTCGAAGACCCCCGCCACGCCATGATGATGGCCGCCCCACCCCGTACCAAAGATGCGCGCGAAGAGATGAAAAGCTTTGTCTACGTCAAACCAGTCGTCGGAGACGTTCTGCTGTGGGAAAGCTGGCTGCGCCACGAAGTGCCGATGAACATGTCCGAAGAGCACCGCATTTCTGTGAGCTTTAATTATCGGTGGGAGTGAGTAACCGTTCGCTGCAGGAAGATCGCCACAGGAACTGACAATTCCGAAAATAGTTAAAACTCGAAAGCGTCCAATGACACTTGAAAGACCAATTCCGTCCGAACGCGATTTCGCCGCTCTAGGCATGGCTGTTACCGCGTGCGCAGGTCTTGAGAATACTTTGCGCTACACCTACGTCTTGACCAAGCTCAATGGCAAAGCAGTAGACGTAGACCATCAACCGATCCTTTTCGGCGCCCATAAATCAGGCCTCCCCAATCTAATCCGACATATAAATATCAAGGTAGAAAGCTCGCAAGAGCTAACCCAACCAGAAAAAAACTACTTGAACACAATCTTCAAAGGCCAAGACGGCTCCTCAATAGATTGTAATTTTGTCGTTTGGCGCAACGTGCTCTGTCACGCACCTATGGCAGCCATTGATGGCGGAAAATTATACTTTCGGTTCTCAGACCAAGCCGTATTTCTCAGCTTGCCTGGCTCGAATCCTTATGAAAAAGAAACATCCCACGAGGAGCTTCGCATTGTCGCTAAAAGCTTTTCTGAAGCCAGCAGGCTGTTGAGGCTGGCATTCGTAGAGCGCTAAATCATTAATGCACATCCATTAAGCTAAAGTAGAAATTGATCATTTTCCCAAAGCCCGCTCAATCCTGTCCAGACGCGCCATTAGCTCGTCTCGGTGATCTTGGGTCGAGGCATTGGCTTCTTCGGCGTGGGCGTCTTGCATCGAGTTGACGATCAGACCCACGACCAAGTTCATCACCGCAAAGGCCGTGACCAAGATGAATGGGATAAAGAACAACCATGCGTTGGGGTGGGTCTCCATAACAGGGCGCACTATGCCCATGGACCAGCTCTCCAGCGTCATGACTTGGAACAGTGAATACAGCGACCCGCCCAAGGTGCCGAACCACTCAGGAAATGTGTCGCCATAGAGTTTGGTCGCGATCACGGCACCGATATAGAAAATGATCCCCGTGAGGAAGAACACAGACGCCATGCCCGGCAAAGCCATGATAAAGGCCTCGACCACTCGGCGCAGCGATGGCACGACGGATACGACGCGTAGCAAACGCAAGATGCGCAGTGCGCGCAGGACTGACAGCCCCGCACCTGCTGGGGAATAAGACATGCCGATGATCACGAAATCAAACAGGCCCCAGCCTGATTTGAAAAACGCAAATCCGCGGGCGTAAATTTTGACGACAATTTCAGCCGTGAAGATCGCCAGACACAGCGTGTCTAATGCCGAGATCACCCCCCCTGCCCGCGCCATGACCACATCAGAGGTCTCTAACCCCAAAATGATCGCGTTGAACAAGATCACGCCCATGATGATGTTTCGAGTGAGGGGAAGGTCCAATAGTCGGGCCAATGTCGTGCGCATCTGTGAGGGTCTCCTGCTGCCTGCCTTGTGCATATGACAACTGTTCCGCAGGGGATCAAGTCCGGCTCTTGCTGAGCCCGAGCAAAACAGTGCGCAAGGTTCAGACTGCGGGATAAATAGTCAGATCACCATACGGCGGTTTTGTTTAAAACATGTAAAGTGATATGGCGCGAAGCCTTGCAAACATTCAAAATAACGCGGAGTTCGGCCATAGAAAAACCCCCGCCGAGTGAACGACAGGGGTTTTTGATCTTTTAGACTTAGTCGATGCCCGCCCCGAAAGACGGTCAAAGATTACCAGTCTTCGCGCACCACTGTGCGGGTTTTGACAGGCAATTTCATTGCTGCAAGGCGCAAGGCCTCACGTGCAACGTCTTCACCAACGCCATCGATTTCGAACATTACACGGCCAGGTTTGACCTTGCATGCCCAGTAATCAACGGAGCCTTTACCTTTACCCATACGAACTTCGGTCGGTTTGGATGTTACCGGTACATCTGGGAAGATGCGGATCCAAACGCGGCCTTGGCGTTTCATGTGGCGTGTCATTGCACGACGAGCAGCTTCGATCTGACGCGCTGTTACACGCTCTGGTTCAACGGCTTTAAGACCGAATGTACCAAAGTTCAGATCAGACCCGCCTTTGGCGAGACCTTTGATGCTGCCTTTGTGCATCTTGCGAAATTTTGTACGCTTTGGCTGAAGCATTTATCAGATCTCCTTAGCGACGGCCGCGGTCGCCACGGGGCGCCGGACCTTGTTGGGCTTCTTCGAGACGACGGTCACGAGCCTGAGGATCGTGTTCCATGATCTCGCCTTTGAAGATCCATACTTTGATGCCGATGATGCCGTAAGCAGTCGCAGCTTCAAAGTGTGCATAGTCGATGTCTGCACGCAAAGTGTGCAAAGGAACGCGACCTTCGCGGTACCATTCAGTCCGCGCGATTTCAGCGCCGCCAAGACGGCCAGCAACGTTCACGCGGATACCCAAAGCACCTTGGCGCATAGAGTTTTGAACCGCACGCTTCATAGCGCGACGGAAAGACACACGACGCTCAAGTTGCTGAGCGATGCCTTCGGCAACGAGAGCAGCATCAAGATCTGGCTTGCGAACTTCAACGATGTTGAGGTGCAATTCAGAAGCAGTCATCGCAGCGATCTTCTTGCGAAGAGTTTCGATGTCAGCGCCTTTTTTGCCGATAATCACACCAGGACGTGCAGTGTGAATTGTCACACGGCATTTCTTGTGTGGACGTTCGATGATCACGCGAGAGATGCCAGCTTGCTTGCACTCTTCTTTGATGAATTCGCGGATTTTGATGTCTTCAAGAAGAAGATTACCGAAATCTTTGGATTCTGCGTACCAGCGGCTGTCCCATGTGCGGTTGATCTGCAGACGCATACCGATCGGGTTAACTTTATGACCCATTAGTTTTGCTCCTCAATCTGGCGCACCAAGATGGTGATTTCAGCAAATGGCTTCAGAATTTTGCCAAACCGACCACGAGCACGTGGACGACCACGTTTCATAGTCAGGTTTTTACCAACCCAAGCTTCGGCAACGATGAGTTCATCGACGTCGAGATTGTGGTTGTTTTCGGCGTTGGCAATTGCGGACTGAAGACATTTCTTCACATCTGCTGCGATACGCTTGTTGGAGAAAGTAAGGTCTGTGAGGGCCTTATCTACTTTCTTGCCGCGGATCATCTGAGCAACGAGGTTGAGCTTTTGCGGAGACGTCCGAAGCATGCGAGTTTTCGCCATTGCTTCATTGTCAGCCACGCGACGGGAATTAGATACCTTACCCATGACTTATTTCCGTTTCGCTTTTTTGTCAGCAGAGTGACCATAGTAGGTACGAGTTGGTGAGTACTCACCGAACTTTTGACCAATCATGTCTTCTGAGACGTTAACAGTGATGTGCTTCTGACCGTTGTAAACACCAAAGGTGAGACCAACGAACTGAGGCAAAATAGTTGAGCGGCGTGACCAGATCTTAATGACCTCGTTACGACCGGACTCACGAGCTTTCTCGGCTTTCTTGAGGACGTACGCGTCCACAAATGGGCCTTTCCAGACAGAACGTGCCATATTCTAGCGACCCTTCTTCCGAGCATGACGCGAACGAATAATGTATTTATCCGACGCTTTGTTTTTACGCGTTTTCGCGCCTTTTGTTGGCTTACCCCAAGGTGTCACTGGGTGACGACCACCAGACGTACGACCTTCACCACCACCGTGCGGGTGATCGATCGGGTTCATAACAACACCACGCACAGATGGGCGGATGCCCTTGTGGCGGTTACGACCAGCTTTACCAAAGTTTTGGTTGGAGTTGTCAGGGTTGGACACAGCGCCAACAGTTGCCATGCATTCTTGACGAACCATGCGCAGCTCGCCAGAAGAAAGGCGGATCTGAGCGTAGCCACCGTCACGACCAACGAACTGAGCGTAAGTCCCAGCAGCACGAGCGATTTGACCGCCTTTGCCTGGCTTCATCTCAACGTTGTGGACAATAGTACCGATTGGCAGACCAGAGAACGGCATAGCGTTACCAGGCTTCACGTCAGCTTTTGCAGATGCGATGACTTTGTCACCAACTGCAAGACGCTGAGGAGCGATGATGTAAGCTTGCTCACCGTCTTCATATTTGATCAGTGCGATGAATGCGGTGCGGTTCGGGTCATATTCGATCCGTTCTACAGTCGCAGGGACATCAAATTTATTACGCTTGAAATCGACGATGCGGTAAAGACGCTTTGCGCCCCCGCCGATGCGACGCATCGTGATCCGTCCGGTGTTGTTCCGGCCGCCCTTTTTAGTCAAACCCTCAGTAAGAGTTTTAACTGGACGTCCTTTCCAAAGCTCCGAACGGTCGATCAGAACCAGCCCGCGCTGGCCAGGCGTCGTTGGTTTATACGACTTTAGTGCCATAGTTTCTGTCTTCCGTTTGCTTTGTGACCTTATGTTCAGGTTGCCCTGAAGGTCTGTGTGTAGGCCCCCGTAGGTGCCCAAATTCAAATATCAACAGGCCACAGAACGAATCTGTAGCCATAAGATTTGTGGGGAGTATCAGAGGGGGTATGGGGTGTCTAGTGGGATTGGCTCTCAAGCAAGCCAAAAAGACCGGCGGCACGCCAATGAAGTGACCACCACCAAGTGCTCATGTCGCGCCTGCCCCCTCATTACAAGTTAGCAGACTGTATGCCCAGACCCTGTAACGCTCTTGCCGAACAGCAGACGCAGGTTGCGTTTGACAAGATTGGCCCAAATCAAGGAAGGCAAGCCTTTGAAAAAATCAGCTGCCGACCCGTTCCCCGCACGCCCTAGGGTTTTGAAAACGGTAGCTGGGGTCACAGGGCGAAAGTAGCTTTTGGCCGAGACCTTGCGGCCTGCCAGAAGGGCGACCAAGGCTTTTCGCGTCGCCGAAGGGTTGTTCCATTCTGATCGAAACACGACACAACCGTTTTTGTTGATAATGAACACAGCATTGGGCATGCCCCCGAAGGCCGCGTGCGCCGAGCCGTCAAAATCATCGATAAAGACGGTTCGGGTTTCTTTGCCCTCCACCTTAAGACGTGTTGCGCAGGCTTGCTTATCTTCGAAGGATTTGTGACTGGGAATATTCTTCCCCGGATGCGCTTCGCGCACATAGAGCACCGCGTTGCTGACATTGTCCAAACGATCAAGAGACTCCATGATCTTGCGACGCCCTTGGAACAAAGGACAGGTGATACTGCCCATCTCAAGCACCAGAAAATCGCCCTCAAAATCGAGCAACGCCCGTGTCGTGCCTCCAACAGTTTCCAATTCAAAGTTCGGGGCTTTGTCCGCCACAACAGGTCCGCTCACAGTGTCGAAATCATAATCTTCGGTTGAAAACTCATCATAGTTGTACGTGCTCATTTGCCGATGTCCTTTGTGTTACGAGGCTGCGCCTCAAGTATATTCTCGGTCATTTTTTGCAGCGTGCGCTGCGTCACCGCGAGATCTTCAGGTGAAATGCCCGCACTTGCACGCGTGATGAGACCTTGAGCGATGGGAACAAGTGCGCCCTGAAGGGAGTGACCATACTCCGTCAAAGCCACAACACTGCGGCGGCGATCCGTGCTGTCCTCAGCTCGGTTCACCATTTCTTTGCGCACCATGCCGTCGATCAACCGCGTCACAGTGGTCCTGTCTTTGATGGTGACATCAGCAAGTGCGCTATGGGATTGCGGGCCCTTGCGCCACAGCACGAGCAGAATGGCCCATTCCTCAGCGCTGATGGCATACTCAGTCGCTCGAAACGCAGACGTCAGTTCCTTGCGCACAAGAAAGCCAAGTCGGTTCACCCAATGGAAGGGAATTTTTTCATAATCAAACATAGGTGTACTATACAACTATTGCTATATGCACTGTCAAGCCTCTGCATGCCCAAGCAAGAGACTGAGCCCACATGCAAAAAGCCCCCCGCAAATGCGAGGGGCTTTCTGATTTCTAACCAGCTCAAATCCGAAAGGATTTAGAGACCAGTGGACACGTCGATGGAGTTGCCTTCTTCGAGTGTCACGTAGGCTTTTTTAACGTCTTTACGTTTGCCAAGCATTCCGCGGAAGCGTTTTGCTTTACCTTTTGTGATCGATGTGTTCACGGCTTTAACTTTCACACCAAAGAGCGTTTCAACGGCTTCTTTGATTTGTGGTTTGTTAGAGTCGATCGCAACTTCGAAAACAACCGCACCATTTTCAGAAGCCATAGTGGCTTTTTCAGTGATGATAGGCTTACGAATTACGTCGTACATATCTGCTTTAGTGGTCATTTGAGGCGAGCCTCCAGAGCTTCGACAGCTGATTTCGTAAGCACGAGTGTGTCACGTTTCAGGATGTCGTATACGTTGGCGCCCATAGTTGGCAAGATATCAACACCAGTCAAGTTCGCAGCTGCGGCTTTGAGGTTTGTGTCGATGTCAGCACCATCAATGATGAGGACGCGTTTCCAGCCCTGCTCTTTGACAGCTTTCGCAAGCATTGCAGTCTTCGCACCAGCCAATTTGGCGTCGTCGAGGATCACAAGATTACCTGCTCCTGCTTTCGCGGAGAGCGCGTGCTTAAGGCCAAGTTTACGGAATTTCTTCGTAAGCTCGTGACCGTGAGACCGCGGTGTAGGACCCTTGTAGATACCACCTTTGCGGAAGATCGGTGCCTTGCGAGACCCGTGACGAGCGCCACCGGTGCCTTTTTGGCGGTAGATCTTCTTCGTGGAGTAGCTAACTTCTGAGCGTGTCTTTACCTTGTGTGTACCAGCTTGCGCTTTGTTGCGCTGCCAGCGAACCACACGGTGAAGAATGTCTGCACGTGGCTCAAGACCGAAGAGTGCTTCGTCGAGATCCAATGTGCCAGCTTTTTCGCCGTCAAGTTTGATTACGTCAAGTTTCATGCTTCACCTCCTTCAACAGGTGCTTCAGCCGGAGCTGCTGCAGCCGCAGATTTCAAGGCAGCTGGAAGTGGCGCGTTCTCAGGGAACGGCTTTTTCACAGCGTCTTTGACAGTGACCCAACCACCCTTGGAGCCAGGAACAGCACCTTTGACCATGATCAAGCCACGGTCAGCGTCTGTACGGACAACCTGAAGGTTTTGTGTCGTGACACGAGCAGCGCCCATGTGACCAGCCATTTTCTTACCTTTGAAAACTTTACCTGGATCTTGACACTGACCAGTCGAACCATGCGAACGGTGAGAGATAGACACACCGTGTGTCGCACGCAAACCGCCAAAGTTGTGACGCTTCATCGCACCTTGGAAGCCCTTACCGATAGATGTACCGGCAACGTCAACGTATTGGCCTTCGAAGTAATGCTCAGCTGAGATTTCTTCACCAACAGCGATGAGGTTCGCTTCGTCTACGCGGAATTCTGCGATTTTGCGTTTTGGCGCAACATTCGCAGCGGCGAAAACGCCACGCATAGCTTGTGATGTGCGTTTAGCTTTTGCATTGCCACAACCAAGTTGAACAGCTGTGTAGCCGTGCTTCTCAGATGTACGCTGTGCAACAACTTGCAAGCTTTCGAGTTGAAGAACAGTAACAGGAATCTGTTTGCCGTCTTCCATGAACAAGCGGGTCATGCCCACTTTTTTCGCGATAATACCAGAGCGCAACATATTCAATTGCCCCCTTATACTTTGATTTCGACGTCAACGCCAGCAGCGAGGTCGAGCTTCATCAGCGCGTCCACAGTCTGTGGTGTTGGGTCTACGATGTCGAGAAGACGCTTGTGCGTACGGATCTCAAACTGATCGCGAGATTTCTTGTCAACGTGTGGGCCACGCAAGACAGTGAATTTTTCGATTTTGTTTGGCAGTGGGATCGGGCCACGTACTTGAGCGCCGGTGCGCTTAGCAGTGTTCACGATTTCCTGTGTAGATGCGTCAAGAACGCGGAAATCAAATGCCTTCAACCGAATGCGGATGTTTTGGCTTTGCATTGCAATGCCTCCGTTTAGGCTTTGGAGTTGAGAGGTCGAGGCACCTTATTGCACCCCCACATCGAACCCAAAATAGGCGAGACGAATCTCACCCGCAGTATTCGTTTGGTACGAATTGATGCCCAATACAGCGCGAATCTGTTTGAGGCAATACCCTTATGTTAAAAAGGGCGTTTCGTGCAAAAAGGGCGCCACTTTAGTGACGCCCTTTCCGTAGCTTCATAAGCTGTTAAGCTTACTCTACGATTTTAGATACAACACCGGAACCAACTG
>NZ_FNZV01000011.1:0-1077 GCF_900109555.1 Pacificibacter marinus
AGCCACTTCTTTGTGGCGTGGGAACGCCGGCGCTGGCTCAATTCTGGGATGCGATTGCAAGGCACGCCCGAGTGCCGCGCGCTCTATCTCGATTTGATTTGGATCTCTTACGATCAAGCGCCGGTTGGCACCTTGCCGACAGACCCAGCCATTCTGGCCAAGATCCTGATGGTGGAGCGCGGCCACTTTGAGGCCTTGTGCAAACTGCCGTTTGGTCCGCTGCACAATTGGGTGCAGTGCGAATGCGATGATGGCGAAATCCGCCTGATGCACAGTCAGGTCTTGCGCACGCTGACGGAGGCCATGTCGCGGCGCGAAGACAATCGCGCCAAGAATGAAGCGGCCAATGCAGCCAAACGCTTGCAGCGGTTGCGATCAACGCTGGCAGGCTATGACGCCAAGCTCGTTGAGAATGATGCGGCTGTGCGTTGGATCGATGAGTATTTGGTCAAGCAGGGCGTGGCTTATCGCACCTCCAGCGTCATCGAGGACGCTTTGCGGTCTTGGTCGGATCACATGCTCGATCTCGGGATGCGACGACTTTAAGTCACAAATTCAAACTGTCCCAGAAGTGTCCTGAAAGTGTCCAGTGGACAGTTCAAGACAGTCTTCGGACAGTCTTCGGACAGTCTTTGGACACTTCCGAAGTGTCCTGCACGATAGGGATAGAGACAAAGATAAAGAAAAAGACATTGGCAGTTGCGCTCCATTTGAGGCGCACAGGCTGTGGATAAGTCAGAATTGCTAAGACAAGGCAGGTGAAGACATGAACAGTGCAGAACAAGCCGCAGGCGAAAAACGCGTGAGAGAACAACTGGTGACGCCGCTGCTGCGACGCGGGCTGACCAAACCCGCGAGCCTGACGAAAGATCAGTTCGAGGACATGGTGCAAGACCTGTGCGCACGGCTGGCCTACATGAGCGATGTGAACTTGGCGGCGCTGGAAGAGCAGGCGGCGGCCAGCCCCAGCGGCAAAGACAAAGACCGCTTCCCGATCGCAAACAAGATGCTGGAATGGGCGGCGGTGATCCAGCGCCCGGATGAAAGCAACTCGCCTTTGATCCGCGCGGTGTTTGC
>NZ_FNZV01000011.1:1812-142528 GCF_900109555.1 Pacificibacter marinus
AAAGCGGTGACCTGCGCGGCACATCTTATGGCGAACGCGTCTCGGGTGGTGGCGGTGGCGTGGATGCCGTTGTTCTGCGGCTTGCAGCACGCCAAGAGTTCGAGGCGCTTGAGCGCAAGGTCGGTCGCGGCGTGGCGATGCCGATGCGCAAGGTGCGCCCGTCAAAACGTGGGGCGGGGCGCGTGTGCAAGATGATCTCGGACTTGGACGCGGTGCGGGCCGTGTGTTTGCTGGGCCTGTCGATGAGTGAAGTGCTGCGCAAATATGATTGGACGGTCAGCTCGCGCAACAGCGCCGCGCTGAGAGCAGCGCTGCGGGACGCGCTGGACCGCATGCAGGGCTACGGCGTCGCATCCGCAAGAAAATAGAGCTGCATTTTCCCAAAGGGGGGGGGGAGGGTCAAAAGTCCGGAAGGCTTTTGGCCCTAGACCCGTGCTTCCCTTACGCGGAGATTTTTTTCTGTGAGCGCAGAAAAATTCAACCGAGATTGTGGGGGATGGGCTGTTTGGTGAGGTGGTTTGTGATCCGCGGTACAGGTGAGGGTGTTGGTTTTTTGTTGTGGGTGTGAGGAAGTGCAACAAATACAGTGTGTTATGAGTGTGGTGGTGCTGATGCGATCAGGGCGTCGCCGTCGCTTTGGAACTGCGCACGGGTAAAGCCATCTTAGTGCCGAGTTTAGAGCGCCCTTTTAGATCCGGTGGCTTAGTGTTGGTTGCGCGACAGCTGGCGTAGGTGGCGTTCGAGGAGGTTTGGTCTTCAGTGCAGCAGTCCACGTACCAGATGGTGGCTAGGGTAGGCCAAAATGTCCGTTACGCCGTTGTCGGCATCATCAATACGCAGGTCAAAAGCGCTGTTGAGGCCAAACAACCCGACCGTTTCTGCAGCGCGGGCAGCGGGCTAGATTGCACGGACACGCGACACTCCCAACGGAAGGATCAAGAAATCATCAACCTGAAGGATGCACGGTCACGACGCTGATGGCACCACCGCTTTCAACATAAAGCGCGACAGCGGTATCCCCAAATCGGTCGCATCGCTTGGCGTGACAGGCATGGCATCGGTTGCAGGACCGGAAAGAGGAATGGGTCACTCATGAGCGGGTTCCTAACTTTGGTTGCGTGTGTGCCATCAGACGCTCAAAACGCCGATTGTGAGGAACTTATTGAGAGGCCACTACACCTGCATACGGTAGGTCATGCTTTGACCATTTGCTCTTTCAGCGCGTTTTCGTAAGCGCCAAGGATTTGGTGCCATTGAAACGTTTCTTTGTGGCGTTTCAATGCGGCGTTCCGAGCTGGCTGCACCGCCTCTTTCGGGCCGCATATGGTTTGCATGGCGCGGGCCGCACCTGCCCCGTCCGAGAAATAGAATTGATCTGGCCCCGCCGTCCAGCGGTTGAACTTGTTGTCATGGGCGAGCACGGCATTGCCCGCACCGAGAGCTTCGACCAAGGAAGGGTTCGTGCCGCCGACTTGGTGGCCGTGTAGATAGGCGCGTGCGTGGAACCGCAGTGCCTGAACTATTACGGGGTCATAAATTGCACCAGGGAAAATGACGTTGTCGCCCCCCGCCGCTTTGACAGCGCGATGATAGTCGTTTTCGGCATCGAATTTACCAAGCACCATGGCCTTGAACCCCTCGGGGAGGGAAGCCGCGCCTTGAACGAGTTCGAGGATGGAGTTCTCCGGCTCGATGCGGGCAATCGATACAAGATATTTGTCGGAATCAATGCCATATGTCGCCAGGTACGCGGGATCGGCCGCGGTAATTTCATCGCTGCCATAGGGGATCATCACGGGCGTTTTAAAGCACCGCGCCTGAACGTGTTTGGCGATCTCGGGGTGATCCGCAATCGCCACATGCGCTAAATTTGCGCCGATCAGTTCGTTAAGAAAGAACCACACCTTCGGGGCAAAGCCCCACTTCGAGCGCTTCCATTCGATTCCATCCATATTCATCAAAATGCGCCGCCCTTTAAAGCGTTCGAGGACGCAAAACACCGCGGTGTTATACCCGAGAACCAGATCAATGCCGGGTTGGGTCAACACATGCCTTATGCATTTGAGATCGAATTCCATCGTGCCAACAGGGCCGCTTCGTTTGGCTTGGAAATGGGTGCGCGTCACACCTTTCCACATATCCTGTTCGCCATCCTCATAAGCCCCATCGTCGTCCTGGCAATAGACATTTACCGTCCAACCCTTGGCCACGAGATAGCGCGACAGGTAGTCTGCGAACGTTTCAAAACCACCATGTGCAGCCGGCACACCGCGTGTTCCAATAATATTCAGATGCATTTCAAATCCCATTCAAAGTCTTGACGTATTTAGGTTGTCCAGCGGATGCGTATTATGATCTGGGGTCGCCTCGATGTTGTTTTCCATCTCAATCTATGCCGAAGAACGTCGGCTCTTTCATCACCAAGAAGAGCCAAATTTCACATACAGAGCAAAGCCCACACCATCAACACCAAAGCCGGATTCGTCGCTAAACCTTCACGCAATTGCTTAATATTTATGCGGCGAGAAGTAGGAAGACACTGCATTCTTTTCATCACAGAAAGATCCGTCGACAATACTACCCCTTAGTGACTCGCATTTTCACGAACCCTAGAAATGCCTGCTCTGCGGAATGCGGGCGCGGATGTCCCGAGGTCGCCCAGTAGGCGCGCCAATCAACCTCCAAGGCATAAACGCGTCCCATTTGGGCGCGTTGACAGAGAAAACATGGGATGTTCATCGTCGCGAAATCATTCTTGGGGATCACATAAAAAGTCAATCTGCGGGTGCCGATCGGGTAAAAGCCCCCTGCCCTTCCGCGCCAAAAATTTTAATTATTGCGGCGGTTTTGCCAATATGGAGATCGGTTATTATTGCGCACGATCGACTACATAATAGATAACGGATAACTATTACCAGTTATCGCCTACGTCCATCAATCTCGACATTAGCCGGAATATCCAATCCACCAGCCCTCAAACACTCATACAGCAACTCTTTTTGAGTCAACCGGCGCCTCTTTGCCTCTGCAGCAAATGCTTCTTTTATCGGCTTAGGGACGTTCGTAAACAAAAACTGGACGCGCGGTGCATCCTTCATTGCCGAAGATTTAGCCCGACTGACACTTGGAAAGGGCGTGACTATGTCAATCGCAGAGTAAAAAGAGACCAGATCGCTGCGTAAAACTGGTCCACTGAGTTATCGTTTGTCGTGCGCTTTGGCGCGAGGGCTTGTCATATAGCTAACGCGTGCCAAAGCGCATGTTGGCTGTTAGGCCAACATTATTCTGGTCTTAATTGGGCTTTGATTACTTCTGTTTGTTACGGCTGTGTTTGAGTCTGTAGCTTTCGCCGTTCATCTCGAGAATGTGGACGTGATGGGTTAAACGATCCAACAGTGCGCCTGTCAGCCGCTCGGAGCCAAAGACCTCGGTCCATTCATCAAATGGCAGGTTTGAGGTGATGATGATGGATCCCTTTTCATAACATTGGGATATGACCTCGAAGAGCAATTCTGCGCCCGATTTACTGAGCGGAACGAAGCCCAACTCATCAATGATCAGGAGGTCTGGCTGGTCAGTTGCTTTTGAAGACGCTGTAGCCTTCGCTCATCTTGGGCTTCGATCAGGTCATGCACCAGTGCCGCAGCCGTGGTGAAGCGCACCTTTAGCCCTCGTTGGCATGCGGCCAGGCCAAGTCCCAAAGCAATGTGTGTTTTGCCCGTGCCTGATGGGCCAAGGGCGATGATGTTCTCCCTGCGATCTACGTAATCGCATCGAGCCAGATCCATCGTCAGCGGCTTGTTCAAGCTGGGCATGATCTTGAAGTCAAAGCTGTCCAAGCTCTTGGTGCTGGGGAACTTCGCCGCTTTGATGCGCCGTTCAATCATACGCCGTTCGCGGTCGATCAACTCCCTCTCACACAGGCGGGCCAGATACTGGATATGGTCTTTGTTCTCTGCAGCACAGAGCTGCGCCTGTTTGGAATACTCGCCTTGGAACGTTGGCAGCCGCAGTTGTTTAAGATGATGCCGCTATAGGATCTGAGGGGCTTCGGTCATACCGCGGCCCCTCCCATCAGGCTCATGTAACTGGATTGACGTGTTGTGCCAACATTGGCCTTGGGCAAGTATGGATAGAAGTCCAAATCCAATCGTGGTGGCCGCTTCTCAACCCGACACAGCACAAGATGTTTTACGGCGTCATACCCAATTGCACCCATATCAATTGCCTGCTGGATTGCGCCTTGCACAACACTCATCTCGAACGTCTCCAAAAGGCGCAGGACCTGAACGTATTCTCGCTTGCCCGGCTTACCCTGGCGGCAGTTCATGCCGCAGCATCTTCGCGATCGTCTTACGATCCTTGTTGAAATAACGCGCCGCTTCTCGAGCAGACATACCGTCCTTCAAGCAAGCACGGCGCACACGATTATAAATATCCACAGAATACATCTCCCGCCCTCCGACTAAACGAAGGACACAAACTGGCGGATTTTTACTCCGCTACAACTGCGATGCGCAGCCGCTTCTGTGACCCATTATTGATCTGCGTTTTACACCGCCTCGGGCGAATGGTTGGATACATGTCAATCGCAGAATAAAAAGGGACCAATATTCGCGGGTGCTGCGTAAAATGAGGGCCGAGATCAGGTAACGTCCCTTATTCCAGCAACAGCTATAAGAAAACGATATTGCATTCTAATAAGCACAGAGAGTCTAAATATTGAGCTGCAGCATGAAATTTTCGCAACAAGTCCGTTTTAAGGTTGGGGCGATTCAGTGGACTAGGTATAGGAACCTATAATAAAATTTTAGGTCGAAACGGCAGTATATAGCCGCTCACATTGCTCGTGTTGAAGGCCTCTTGAAAATTAACATCATTCCGATCCGATTATATGGATTGGTGTCACCACAAGATAAAGGAAACTTGCATGAAAATCGCCGTTGCAGGAATTGGCTATGTTGGTCTGTCGAATGCCGTTCTTTTGGCGCAGCACCATGATGTGCTTGCGGTGGATGTCTCGGCGGATCGTGTTGACCTGGTTAATGCGCGCAAAAGCCCGATTGTTGACGCAGAGCTTGAACAGTTTTTAGCCGAAAAAGACCTGCGCTTGAGCGCAACATTGGACGGTGCTGCGGCATATACGGACGCTGACTATGTCATTGTTGCGGCCCCCACAAATTACGATGCGGACACCAATTACTTTGATACGTCCTTGGTTGAGCAAGTTATTAATTTGGTTATTTCGGTTAACAAGACAGCGACAATCGTGGTTAAGTCTACAGTGCCTGTGGGCTTTATTAATCGCATTAGAGAAGACTATGACACTGACCAAGTGATCTTTAGCCCCGAGTTTTTGCGTGAAGGCCGCGCACTTTACGACAACTTGCATCCCAGCCGTATCATCGTTGGTGAACGTTCGGAACGCGCCAAAACATTTGCCAATATGCTGCTTGAAGGCGCTATCAAAAAAGATGTGGACCTGTTGTTCACCGATGCCGATGAAGCTGAGGCGATCAAGCTGTTTGCCAACACCTATCTGGCAATGCGGGTCGCGTTTTTCAACGAACTCGACAGCTACGCAATGGCGGGTGGGATGGACAGCAAGCAAATCATCGAAGGCATAGGGTTGGACCCGCGCATCGGGTCGCATTACAACAATCCGAGCTTTGGTTACGGCGGTTACTGTCTTCCCAAAGACACCAAACAACTGCTGGCGAACTACTCTGAAGTGCCGCAAAATTTGATCCGCGCCATCGTCGACGCGAACCGCACACGCAAAGATTTTCTGTCCGATCAAATCATCGCCCACAAACCCAAAATCGTCGGTATCTACCGCTTGGTGATGAAGGCAGGTTCAGACAATTTTCGCCAGTCTTCAATCCAAGGCATCATGAAGCGGATTAAAGCCAAGGGCATCGAGGTTATAGTTTATGAACCCGTGATGAAAGACGCAGACTTTTTCGGCTCGCGGGTTGTGAATGATTTGGACGCGTTCAAATCAGAGGCCGACGTGATCGTCGCCAACCGCATCACGGATGACATCGATGATGTGACAGACAAAATATTTAGCCGCGACCTGTACCACGCGGATTGATTTAAGGATTCTAAAATGCGTACAGCACTTGTCACCGGATCAGCCGGCTTTATCGGCTCTTTTGTGTGTCGCCGCCTGTTGGATGATGGGTTTCGCGTGATCGGTGTCGATTGCATGTCTGATTACTATGATGTGACCCTAAAAGAGCGCCGCAATGCGCAGCTTTTGCAGTCTGAAAACTATCGCTTTATTGAGGACAAGGTTGAGATGCCTGACCTCTTGATGTCGCTGTTTGCCGATGAAAAACCCGATGTGGTTGTGCATCTCGCAGCGCAAGCAGGTGTACGCTATTCGATAGAAAACCCTCGATCCTATTTGGAAAGCAACATAATCGGCACGTTCGAGTTGCTTGAAGCCGCACGCGCCTACCCGCCCCAGCACATGATGCTGGCATCGACATCGTCGGCCTTTGGCGCGAACACTCAAATGCCCTATGCGGAAACAGATAAAGCCGACCATCAAATGTCGTTTTATGCCGCAACTAAAAAATCGACCGAAAACATGGCGCATTCTTATGCGCATTTGTTCGACCTGCCGATCACCATGTTCCGGTTTTTCACCGTTTACGGCCCGTGGGGGCGCCCCGATATGGCGCTATTCAAATTTACTAAGGCGATCTTGGAAGACACGCCGATTGACGTTTATAATCACGGTGAAATGAAGCGCGATTTCACTTATGTCGAGGATCTCGTGCAGGCCATTCGCCTGCTGATTGATACGCCGCCTGTGCGCCCTGTTGACGGCGTTGTGTCTGAGGGCGACAGCCTATCCCCCGTCGCGCCGCACCGTGTGGTCAACATCGGCAATTCGGATGCCGTGCAGCTGGTCGACTTTATCGAGGCAATTGAAACAGCTACAGGCAAAACCGCCCAACGAAACTTGATGCCAATGCAAGCAGGCGATGTCCCCGCCACTTGGGCCAATGCGGACCTGCTGAAATCACTCACCGGCTACGCGCCAAAAACAGCCGTGCCCGAAGGCGTCGCCAAGTTCGTCGAGTGGTATCGTGAGTATTATAAATGACTTGTACTCGCCACAAACATGCCCAAAATTAAATGTGGCACCTAATTTTCGCCTAAACTATCACCATATTTATATAAGTTTACCTCACGTCATCAAAATGAGATAAAAGTGTTGAAAGTCTCGATCAAATGAGGTGTTAAAATCCCAAATGAAAAGAGAGATCTATGTTGATTGCAGAAACCCCACTACTTGATGTTTATTGCATCACCCCACCCCGCTTTGGCGACCATCGAGGGTTTTTCTCTGAAAGCTGGAACAAAAAAGCGCTGGCCAATGCAGGCTTAATCCTACCCGACTTTGTGCAGGACAATCATTCTATGTCACGCGAAGTTGGGACCGTACGCGGACTGCATTTTCAAAGCCCGCCGCATGCACAGGGAAAGCTTGTGCGATGTGGTCGCGGGGCGATTTTTGATGTGGCCGTTGATGTGCGCAAAGGCTCCTCTACCTACGGGCAGTGGGTGGGCGAAAAACTGTCTTTTGAAAACGGGAAACAGCTTTGGGTGCCTGCTGGGTTTTTGCATGGTTTCATGACGCTCGAACCTGACAGTGAAATCACTTACAAATGCACCGATCATTATGCGCCCGAATGCGATGGCGCAGTGAAATGGGACAGTTGTGGCATTGAATGGCCCCTTGAGGGCATCACGCCAATCATCTCGGACAAAGATGAAAAGGCGCAAGCATTTTCTGATTTTGTGACACCGTTTACAAAGGCCAACACATGAAGATTTTAGTGACAGGTGGCGCAGGATTTATCGGCTCAGCGGTGGTTCGTTTGGCTGTGGGACGTGGACATGAGGTGGTGAATGTTGATGCGCTGACCTATGCGGCGTGTTTGGACAATGTGGCTTCAGTGTCGGAAAGCCCGCTTTATGCTTTTGAACACGTAGATATTCGAGATCGAGCTGGATTAGACACTGTTTTTGCCAAACATAGACCTGATGTGGTTATGCATTTGGCGGCAGAAAGCCACGTAGATCGCTCTATTGATGGGCCAGGGGATTTTGTCGAAACCAATATCACCGGCACGTTTAATATGCTGGAAGCAGCGCGCAAATATTGGGTTGAAGCAGGCAAGCCTGACACATTTCGGTTCCACCACATTTCCACCGATGAAGTGTTTGGGTCGCTGCCCAATGACCCTGATGTGCTGTTCACCGAAGACACACCTTATGATCCGCGCTCGCCGTATTCTGCGTCTAAAGCCAGTTCAGATCATCTTGTGCGCGCTTGGCATGAAACCTATGGTTTGCCAGTTGTTTTGACCAACTGTTCGAACAATTACGGCCCATTTCATTTCCCCGAAAAATTGGTGCCGGTGATTATTCTGAATGCGCTGGCGGGCAAAGCTTTGCCGATTTATGGCGATGGCGGCGTGCTGTTCACCGAAGACACACCTTATGATCCGCGCTCGCCCTATTCTGCGTCTAAGGCCAGCTCAGATCATCTTGTGCGCGCTTGGCATGAAACCTACGGTTTGCCAGTTGTTTTGACCAACTGTTCGAACAATTACGGTCCCTTCCATTTCCCCGAAAAATTGGTGCCGGTGATTATTCTGAATGCGCTGGCGGGCAAAGCTTTGCCGATTTATGGCGATGGCGCGAATATTCGGGATTGGCTATTCGTTGAAGACCACGCGGATGCGCTTTTGCTGGTCGTCGAAAAAGGCGCGCTTGGACGCAGCTATAATATTGGCGGCGAAAACGAGCGTACAAACCTTGAATTGGTCAAGACGCTTTGTGCGATTTTGGACGCGAAACGACCCAAATCCAGTGGCAGCTATGCCGATCAGATTTCCTTTGTGACGGATCGCCCCGGCCATGATGCGCGCTATGCGATCGACCCTAGCCGCATTCGGGGCGAGCTGGGGTGGCGGCCATCTGTGACCGTCGAAGAAGGCTTGGAAAAAACCGTGGATTGGTATCTCACAAACGAAACATGGTGGCGCTCTTTGCAGCAACGCCACGGTGTTGGCGAGCGATTGGGCGTCAAAACATGATCCTTGTTTTTGGAAAAACCGGACAAGTCGCCACGGAACTTCAGACGCTTTTGCCCGATGCGACATTCCTTGGACGCGATCAAGCTGATTTGACCGATCCCTACGCGTGCTTTGCCGCTATTATGACTTTGAAACCTGAGGCGGTCATCAATGCGGCCGCTTACACAGCAGTGGATAAGGCCGAAGAAGACGAAGATACTGCGGCTTTGGTCAATGGGACGGCGCCTGCGGAAATGGCTAAAGCGTGTGCCGCGTTGGATATTCCTTTCGTGCATATTTCCACCGATTACGTGTTTGATGGGACGGGCGACATGCCTTTTGCCACCGATCATCCGACTGCCCCGCTGGGAGCTTACGGGCGCACAAAATTGATGGGCGAAGACGGCATCCGCAACGTAGCGGGCAGTTTTGTCATTTTGCGCACCTCTTGGGTGTTTTCGGCGCATGGTGGTAATTTTCTAAAATCAATGCTGCGGCTTGGCGCGGGGCGTGACAAGTTGACTATTGTGGCTGACCAAATCGGTGGGCCAACACCAGCCCGCGCTATTGCTGAGGCCTGTGTCAACATTGCCGAGCGCCTTAAAAAAGACCCAAATACAGCTGGAACGTATCATTTTTCTGGGGCACCCGATGTCAGCTGGGCCGATTTTGCACGGGCAATTTTTGACGCGGCTAAGATCACTTGTGTGGTCGAAGATATCCCAACATCAGCCTATCCCACACCAGCCAAGCGGCCTGCGAACAGCCGGATGGATTGCTCAACTACGACCGACGTTTTTGGCATTACCCGCCCCAACTGGCGGGACGCTGTTCGCATCACACTTCAAGAACTGGAGAATTCCCAATGACACAGCGCAAAGGTATCATCTTGGCTGGCGGCTCAGGGACGCGGCTTTATCCGCTGACCATGGCGATTTCAAAGCAGCTTATGCCGATCTATGACAAGCCCATGATCTATTATCCTTTGTCTGTGTTGATGCTGTCCGGAATTCGCGAAATTGCGATTATCACCACGCCACAGGATCAAGATCAATTCAAACGGCTTTTGGGTGATGGATCTCAATGGGGTCTTACGATCACTTATATCACGCAGCCGTCGCCAGACGGATTAGCTCAGGCCTATATTCTTGCAGAAGATTTTCTGGATGGCGCGCCATCCGCGATGGTGTTGGGTGACAACATTTTCTTTGGTCACGGGCTACCTGAAATGCTTGCTGCCGCTGACAGCAAAGACAATGGCGGTACGGTTTTTGGGTATCATGTCGCCGACCCTGAACGCTATGGCGTGGTGAAATTCGACGATGACGGAACAGTGGAACAAATCATCGAAAAGCCAGATGTGCCGCCGTCGAATTATGCGGTCACAGGGCTGTATTTCCTTGACGGCGATGCACCGCGTCGCGCGAAACAGGTCAAGCCATCTCATCGTGGCGAATTGGAAATCGTGACACTTTTGGAAAGCTATTTGCACGATGGCACCCTATCGGTTGAGCGGATGGGGCGCGGCTATGCTTGGCTTGATACAGGTACGCATGGGTCGCTTTTGGATGCGGGTAATTTCGTGCGCACTCTTTCAACTCGCCAAGGTATGCAATCGGGTTGCCCCGAAGAAATCGCTTATATGCTGGGTTGGATCGATGACGCCAAAATGGCCGAACACGCTGAGATATTTAAGAAAACAGATTATGGGAAATATTTGAAAAGTCTTCTGCGCACAGGCCCAACATCAGACATGATATAAAGGCTGCCGTACGCAGCATTTTTCTTGGTTGGACCCGTCTGCGGTTTGGTGTTTCCCTTGTTGCTCGTTAAGCTGCTTAAAGTTGTGTCGCTGGGTAAAGTTCAGGTTGCACCATTTCTAAGACTGGGGGACTTTGTGTTTCCAGTAAAGCAAAGGCGCGTTGGACCAACATTTGGTGTCTTTGTCGCATCATATGCACCGGAAATCGTAACAATTGTCCAAGGGGTTCATAGTCGAAACATCCGATGGCACAGGCGGTCAATTCGTCTTGTGGCAAGGTTGCGAGAAACCGCAATGTGCCTTCGAAGACAGAATCTGAGTTGATAAACAATCCGCCAGGTAATCCGCCAAGCCGTTGATAAAGCGCGCTGATGGTATCTGTCGCCGCATCCATGTCATAGCTGGTCGCCAAGATTTGCGCGGGGTCAACTTGGCCTACATGTGCATACATCGCGGCACGAAATCCTTCGACGCGATTGGCCGTTGAGGGAAGGGACTGATCGCCGCCTAGAAAATAAACTGTGTCCTGAGGTCCGGTCCCGAGATGGGACATTGAACGAATGATTTCGCGGGTCAATATGTTGGCGCCAGTGCGGTTATCAGTCACCACTGAGGGTGCTAGGGCACAGGGTTGGTCAACAAAAACATGTGGAATATGTGCGGCTTGGCATTGGCGACTGAGGTCTTCAGGTGACACGGTTCCGACAAAAAATATAGCGTCGATAGACCATGCCATGAGGTCTGCAACTGTGGTGCGTTCTTCTTCGGGATTACGCTCTGTGGTGATGATGACAGGGCACTGGCCGCGTGCGCGTACTTCGCGTGAAAATGTATTGGCAATGTTCGAGAAAAACCGATTGTGTTCGGGCATCAACAACGCGACCAGCCCCGAACGAGATGTGCGCAGGGCGCGTGCTTGCAGATTCGCCGAATAGCCGTGCTCGCGCGCGACTTCGATGATTTTTTCGGCAGTGGCTGCGCTGATCCTGCGCTTTTTCCATGTGCCGTTTAATGCTGCACTTACCGTTGAGGGCGAGGCCCCAACACGTTCGGCAATATCATAAATCGTATTTTTTTGTATTTTTTTCATACAGTTATGACTTTCTCGGTTGCCTCAATCCACGATATTTTTCATGGTATCTTGACAGTGTGCCTACATTAAGTGTTAATTTGCAACATCGATTGTGCATGTCATGATCGCACTGCCACATTCTCGGAAACGGGTTTGTGGTTTTTAAAGCCTCATTTGCACAATCGGTTGTGCAATAGGGTAATTTAAATGAGATAGGCATGTGGGCCACGCCTGCATGGAGGGAGGATATGATGAAAAAACTGACCACACTGGTGAGCGCTCTTGCTTTGACCGCAGGCTTCGCGTCGACTGCTGCAGCTGAAACAAGCATGGGCATTGTTGTAAAAATTGGCGGCATTCCATGGTTTAATGCGATGGAAGATGGCATTGAACGTCGGGCTAAAGAGCTTGGCATTGACGCCGAAATGATTGGCCCTGTGTCCGCAGATCCTGCGTTGCAGGTGCAAGCGATTGAAGATTTGATAGCCAAAGGCGTTGACGTGATTGGTGTTGTACCAAATGACGAAGCCGCGCTTGAGCCCGTTTTGAAAAAAGCACGTGATGCGGGTATTATCGTGATTTCGCATGAAGGCCCTGGTCTGAATAACGTTGACTGGAACTTTGAACTTGCATCAGCGTCAGGCTTTGGCGAAGCGCATGCCAAACTGTTCTCGGAAATGACACCGGACGCCGGCACATACGCGGTATACGTTGGCTCGCTGACAGTGCCATTGCACAATGCTTGGGCCGATTCTGCCATTGCATGGATGGAAGAAAACCGTCCTGACATTAAAATTGTCGGCGACCGCTACGGCGTTGCAGAAAACGTGGATGACAGTCGTTCAACCGCATTGGATTTGATCGCTGCGAATGCTGATCTTAAGGGTTTTCTTGCCTTTGGTAGCCAAGGTCCAATCGGGGCAGGGCGCGCTGTAGAAGAGCGTCGCAAAGTTGGTGAAATCCAAGTGCTTGGGCCATTTTCCCCAGGCCAAGGCCGCAAGATGGTACACGCTGGCGTGCTGACGGGTGGCTACATGTGGAACCCCGCACAAGCGGGCGAAGTGTTTGTAACTTTGGGTGACATGCTGGTTAACGGCGAAACTCTTGAAGCGGGCATGGATATTCCAGGTCTTGGCATCATCAATCCTGACGTTGAAGCCAAAGATATCATCACCGACAACTTGCTCGAGATTAACGAGCAGACTGTGGACGAGTTGGCCGACAAAGGTCTCTAAGTTTCCTCCCAGCGGACGGGTTGCCCTATGGCGCCCGTCCGTAATTTTCTCACAGGAGTTTTCTATGACAACTGCCCCGGCAGATCAGTTTGCCCTGCGCTTACACAAGGTATCCAAGGCCTTTGGTGGCGTGCAGGCGTTGAACCAAGTCGATTTCGAAGTCCGCGCAGGTGAGGTGCATTGCCTAGCTGGTGAAAATGGCTGCGGAAAGTCGACTTTGATCAAGGTCGTAACAGGTGTGCATCAACCTGAAAAAGCCGAGTTGATTGAACTGTTCGGTGAAGCCGTTGGACAGATTAGTCCAGTGCTGGCCCGTCAACTTGGTGTCTCTGTTATTTGGCAAGATTTGGCTCTTTTTCCACATATGACTGTGGCTGAAAATATCGCGTTTGACGACATGGTTGGGCTGCGTCCGCGCTCGGTTAAATACCGCGAAATGATCACACGGTCCGGTGATGTTTTGGCGCGTCTTGGTGTGCAGATGGATTTGTCTGCACCGCTCAACGATCTGCCGATTGCTCAGCGACAAGTGGTGGCGATTGCCCGCGCGTTGATGAACGATGCCAAATTGATTTTTATGGACGAACCGACAGCGTCTTTGACGCAATCGGAAACAGATCGCTTGCTCGACATCGTGCGCAAACTGTCAGCGGACGGGGTTGCTATTGTTTTTGTCAGCCACCGTTTGGCCGAAGTTTTGGACATCGCCGAACGCGTCACTGTGGTGCGCGATGGCAATTTGGTCGGCGTTTATCCGACCGAGGGCATGACGCAAGCGCGGCTTGGTGAATTGATGACAGGGCATTTGATCGAGAATGCTGTCGTCGCCCGCGATTTGCCCGACGCACCTGTGGTGTTTGAGGCCGAAGGCCTCGCGCGGCACGGTGAATTTAGCGATGTATCGTTGAAAATCCGTGCGGGAGAGGTGCTGGGCCTGACTGGATTGATCGGGGCAGGGCGCACCGAATTGGCCCATGTGATGATGGGCATGCGCAGTGCTGATTCTGGCCACATGTTATTGAATGGCGCGGCCTATGCGCCATCACATATTCGCAGCGCAATTAAGCAAGGTATGGCCTATGTGTCCGAGGATCGCTTGTCGCTTGGTTTGCTGCAAAAACAATCCATTGCAGATAATACGGTGATCTCTGTGCTGCACAAATTGACCACTGCTACAGGGTTGATTTCATACACGCGTAAGGCGGATTTGGTCCGCCATTGGATACGCGAATTGGGCGTCAAAATAGGCGCGCCCGAGGATGCGATTTCAACGCTGTCTGGTGGCAACCAACAAAAAGTCGTCTTGGCCAAATGGCTGGCAACTGAACCTAAATTACTGATCCTCGACAGTCCCACCGTGGGCGTTGATGTGGGCGCGCGTGCGGGAATTTTTCGCATTGTGCGTGCGCTGGCCGACGAAGGGCTGGCGATCTTGCTTATTTCTGATGAGGTGACCGAGGTCATGTTCCATTCCGACCGCATTTTGCACATGGCCGATGGTCGAATTGTGCAAGAATACGATCCCCGCACGATCACTGTGCCGCAACTTGAGGAGCGGATTTATGCGTAACATTCTGCGCAGCTATACGATTGAAACACGTTTGGCGGTTGTATTGGCACTGATTTGCATCGCTTTATCAGTGACCGCACCGCAGTTTGCCACACTGCCCAATTTGTCGTCTTTGATGAACCAAAGCGCGGTGAATCTGATTTGGGCCGTTGGTCTTTTGGTGGTTTTGATCGCCGGTGGGATCGACATTTCTTTCGCCGTAGCTTCATCTGTCGTGCAATATTTGGCAGCTAAATTATTGATGAGTGTCGGCGGCGGCAATTGGGTGTTGGGATTTTTATTCTGCGGTTCTTTGGGCATCCTGTTGGGCTTGCTCAATGCGTGGTTGATCCACGGGTTTCGCATCATTTCCATTGTGGTGACGATTGCCACATTCAACGCATTTTTTGGCCTGCTGATGTTCTTTTCAGGTGGTCGAAACATCTATAATTTACCTGATTGGTGGACGGCGCGGATATTCATTTTCGAACACCAAAATGACCAAGGCGTTTGGTCCGAACTGAACCTTTCTGTTGGCGTGATGGTTGTCTGTGTCATTGCCACTTGGGTTTTGATCCGACGTACCAACATTGGCCGACAGCTTTATGCTTTTGGTGACAACCCCGAGGGCGCCCGGCGTGCGGGGGTGAACATTGCCGTCATGCAAGGTGTGGCATTTGGATGGATGGGTCTGATGGCTGGCATCGCAGGTTTGATGCAGGTGAACATCTTTCAAGAGGTGGTGCCTAATGCGCTTTATGGTCGTGAACTTGATGTTTTGGCGGCTGTGGTTCTTGGCGGTGCGCGTCTTGGCGGTGGCAAGGGGACCATTTTGGGCTGTGTGTTGGGGGTGATGTTTGTTGCGGTCACTCAGAACGGGTTGAACCTTTTGGGGGTCTCGCCCTTTGCGTTCCAGATGATCATCGGTGCGGTCATTTTGGTTGCGATTTCAACATCAAACATGGATCTTTCGCAAATTATGCGCCGCAAGGAGGCACGCTCATGACTTATCTTCGTCGCCTTACATCAGGCCCTAAGGGCGAAAATGCGGGGCTGTTTTTGATTTTGGCCGTGCTTATTTTGGGATTTTCCATTGCCTCTCCACGCTTTTTAACGGGTGCCAATTTGGGGTCTATGGGGTTTCAAATGCCTCTGCTTGGGTTGCTCACGCTTGCGATGCTTGCGCCTATTTTGTCAGGGGGATTGAACCTTGCCATTGTGTATACCGCCAATATTTGCGGGCTGACGTTGGCGTGGACGATCATGCATTTTGGTGGTGCAGATGCCGGCATTTTTGCATTCGTTTTAGGATGTGTTGCCGCGGTGATTGTTGGTGCATTGGCTGGTGCAATGATGGGCGCTGTGATCGCTTACGTTGGTGCGCATCCTATTCTTGTGTCGCTTGCGATGATGATTTTCTTGCGCGGATTGGGTGAGTTTCTCACACGGGGCAGAGATATATCGGGCTTTCCCGACTACATGCGCGTGTTGGGGCACGGGTCATTGATGGCTGTGCCTATTCCGCTGATTTTGTTTGGTCTGGTGGCTTTCGCTTGGCATATTTTGCTGCGCCGCACCCCGCATGGATTTTCCACTTATATGACGGGATCAAACATGCAAGCTGCTCAATACGCTGGGTTAAATGCCAAGCGCACGCTTGTGTTGATCTACGCTTTGTCTGGCGTGCTCTGCGCGATTGCCGGCATTTTGATGGCCGCTCGGTTTAATTCAGTTCGGGTGGGTCACGGCGAAGCGATGCTGTTGATCACTGTGCTGGCTTGTTTCTTGGGGGGCATCGATCCGTTTGGGGGGCATGGGCGCGTTGTGCCTGTGATCTTGGCGTTGATCATTTTGCAGGTGTTGTCCTCTGGGCTGAACCTGATTGGGGCGAACCAACATTTGGCAACTGCCGTTTGGGGCCTGTTTTTGATCGCCGTTATGGTGTTGCGATCTGATCAGTCCCGGCAACTTATTTTACTGTTTTCTCGAAAGGATACGTAATGGAAGGCTTTGGTGTACACACAAGCATGTGGACAATGAATTGGGACCGCGACGGTGCAGAGCGTGCTGTCAAAGGGGCCAAAAAATATGGGGTCGATTTCATCGAAATTCCAATGTTGCGCCCTGAAGATATCGACACAGATCACACTGCGAAGCTGATCGAAAAAAACGACCTGCGGGCCGTCTGTTCTTTGGGCTTGCCCGAACAATACTGGGCCTCTGTAAACCCAGAAGGCGCGATTGATTACCTTAAGCTGGCGATAGATAAAACAAAGGCATGTGGCGCGGAAGCATTGTCTGGCGTGACCTTTGGCGGCATTGGTCAGCGCAGCGGCACATGGCCAACTGAGGCCGAATACGACAATGTGGCCAAAGTGTTGGACGCTGGGTCTGCCTATGCAAAATCGGTTGGTCTGTTGTTCGGAATCGAGCCTGTGAATCGCTATGAAAACCACCTGATCAATACAGGTTGGCAGGCACGTGACATGATTGAACGTGTGGGGTCCGATAACATCTTTATCCACCTTGATACGTATCACATGAACATCGAAGAAAAGGGCGCTGGCAACGGCATTCTGGATGCGCGCGATTATTTGCGCTATATTCACCTATCAGAAAGTGATCGCGGCACACCGGGTGAAGGATGTTGCGATTGGGACGAAATTTTTGCCACACTCAAAGCCATTGATTTCAAAGGCGGGTTGGCGATGGAGAGCTTTATCAATATGCCACCAGAAATTGGCTTTGGTCTGGCCGTTTGGCGTGCTGTGGCAGACAGCCACGATGAAGTGATGTCAAAAGGCTTGCCATTCTTGCGTAACAAAGCCGCGCAATATCGGTTGATTTGATGGCGATCGACACGACATTGGAGGGCCTCGTCGATGAGGCCCTTCGCTTGCTTGAACAGCCCGAACGGCAGTTTTTGGCCATCGCTGGCGCACCGGGATCGGGCAAAAGCACCACCGCTGATATGCTGCAGGCACGTTTGGATGAGATCCACCCAAATGCGGTGGAAATCTTGCCCATGGACGGGTTTCATTTTGATGACGCCGTGTTGAACGCGCGGGGGCGCCGCCCATGGAAGGGTGCACCTGACACGTTTGATGTCGGCGGGCTTGTGTCTGTGATTCAGCGTTTGCGCGCCAACGAAGATGCTGTTGCGGTGCCTGTATTTGACCGCGCCCTTGAGATTTCGCGCGGCTCCGCCCGCTTAATTGGGCAGGACACGAAACTGATAATTGTCGAGGGCAACTATCTTTTGTTGGATCGTGCCCCTTGGACGCAATTGGCAACACTGTTTGATGTCACCGTGATCGTTGATGTTCCACCAGAGGTTCTGGCCGAACGTCTGCGCGCGCGCTGGGTTTCGTATGACCTAAGCGATGATCAGATTCGTGAAAAACTGCAAAGCAATGATTTGCCCAATGGGGCCACTGTGCGCAATGAAAGCCGCTCGGCGGATTTTACCTTGCACCAATAAATATCATGACTGTATGCACGGCATCCTTTAAGACAGGCGTGCCGTGATGCTGTCGGCGAACGTTGATAAAATAATACAACAAGACACCGCGCCAGCATCCAAGGTGCCGCGTGACCGTTCGCCCAAGCGCGCGGCGCGGCCCAGCTTTGCGACCAGATCAACGGTGCTATCGCGCCCAATTTCTGCGGCAATTTTCATCGCAGCCAGTGCTTCGGAAAATGATTTTCCTTGTGATATGGCGGCGTCAAAGGCATCGACGGCGGGCACAAATGTATCGATCATGGTTTTGTCACCGACTTTGGCCGCACCAATGTCTTGTACCCCCTCAAGACCCGCACGGATCATCGATGCAAAGGCGACGGCATCGATGGTTTCTGTTGTCCCTAAGTCGTCTGCCATGTCCGCAAATGTCATGCCATACAGCGGTCCCATAGACCCGCCAATTTCTCCCATTAAAACGTCTGATAGAACGCCTAAAGCGTCTGTGAGTGTGCCTAGGGGATCAAGACGATCAGCAGCACGACCAAAGCCTTTGGCCATATTAACACCGTGATCTCCATCGCCAATTTTACCATCAATTTCAGATAGGTGCGCTTTATTTTCTACGATGACGGCCGCGATGTCTTGGATAATGACGCCTGCGCCTGTGTTTGAAATGCTTTGCATGGGGGACCTCAAAGTGCAGGGCTTGCGGTTTCGACAGCGAGACATGATTTCAGGTCATCGTCCAGCGCCATAACCGTCAGTGTCGCGCCAACCATTTCGAGAGAGGTAAAGTAATTGCCAACCAGTTGGAAATGTACTTTCAACCCGCGCGCTTCAATCTGTTGTTCGATGCGGTTGTACAGCACGTAAAGTTCGTTGATCGGGGTCGCGCCCAATCCCGACACCAGCACGGCAACTTCGGTGCCTTTTAATAGGGTGTGATCCTCAAGAACTGTTCGCACCATGTCTTCAGCTATTTGATTGGCGGGTTTAAGGTTTTCCACGCGCAAGCCCGGTTCGCCGTGGTGACCAATGCCGACTTCCATTTTACCAGATGCAATTTCGAAATTGGGATGACCAACTTGTGGCAAGGTGCATGGGCCCAAGCCAACGCCTATGGACCGGCAGTTGTCTATGGCTTTTTGTGCGGCTGCAATCACATCTGGTAAAGGTGCGCCCGTTGATGCTTTGGCCCCTGCGATTTTCCACATGAAAATTTCGCCAGCAACCCCGCGGCGCTTTTCGCGTTCGCTGGCTGGGGCGGAGCACACGTCATCGTTGGCGACGACTGTCTCGATTGTGATGCCGTCTTTTTTAGCCATTTTACGAGCCATTTTGACGTTCATGTTATCGCCGGCATAGTTGCCATAAAGCACGGCAACGCCTGCACCTCCATCGACAGATTTAATTGCGTCATAAAAGCTTTTGGCGGTGGGGGATGAAAACAATTCACCCACTGCGACGGCATCGACCATATTTTTGCCTGCGTAGCCGATAAAGGCGGGTTCATGCCCTGAGCCGCCCCCTGTAACAATGCCCACATGACCAATTTTAGGGGTGGTATGAGACAGCACGACGCGTGGATTGGTGTCGTGAATCCGTACCATATTGTGGTGCGCGCGTACAAAGCCTGCAACAGTTTCGTCTACAATGTCGTCGGGGTCATTTATAAAACGCTGCATTGTTCAATCCTATTTTATGAAAAATCCACAATGGACGACGAGCTTGGCAGCACGAAATATGCTGCCAGGGTTGTAGGAAAATCATATCGCCACGATGGTAAGATCGTAAGGTTTGACAAAGCACCTTGCAAGAATTTTGCCATTTAAAGCGCTGAAATCTTTTGAATGCAGAGCGGCAAAAGCAATCTAAATTTATGCGTTAAACACGGCATATGTGGTTTGAAGATCACAGCTTATATTATGCTTGGCGCAATCTTGACAAAAACAATCGGGTTAATGTAGTGAGTCGCCAACAGTAGCAAGCACACCTCCTTGGTCGCCAGCGAACGCTAACACCAAGGGAATTTTTATGACCACGCACACAAGCTTGCGAGCACTTGTAACAGCTTTGGCCGTTGCGCCTGTCTTTGCAACATCCGCCATCGCACAAGATTCTGTCGATACATCATTCGGCGACTATATCGGAACTGTCACGTTGGGCGAAAGCCGTCGTGGTATTCAAACCGACACAGCCACCTCACAAACCGAAATCTCGCAAGAGGAATTGGATGCACGCCAAGCGTCAACGCTTGCTGAACTGCTTGGGACCATTCCGGGCGTGACATTGTCCAACGCGGCCACACCGCAAGGGTCATCTTTGAACATTCGTGGTCTCGGTGCAGATGCAGGGGTGTATGGGTCCAACACGAAAGTGTCCGTTGTTATTGATGGTGTCGCAAAAGGCCAAGAGGAACTGTACCGTCAAGGCAGTATGTTGACGATGGAACCAGAGCTGTTCAAAAACGTCAAAGTTATCCGCGGCCCGGGCGAAAGCTTTAGGTTCTCTGCGGGGGCCGTTGGCGGGACTGTTGAAGCAGTCACCAAAGATGCTGCTGATTTCTTGGTGGATGGTGATACATTTGCCGTGCGCCAAAAGCTGTCGTACGGAACCAACGCTGATGGTGTAATGAGCAGCACTATCCTTGCATGGGCCCCTAATGACAAATTGGATATTTTGGCATTTTACGGCTACCGCAAGAACGAAAACTACACCGATGGATCAGGGGCCGAGCAGCCGGATACAGCGTTTGAACTGCCATCCAGTTTGGTCAAACTCAAGTACCAAGCGACAGATGCGTTGAGTCTGACGGCGTCTGTTTCGAAAACGAAAAACCATCTTACAGATGTCAGCTATGACTATATCGGGTCGATAATGGTGGCACGTGTCGATGCGGATATCGAAGATACCACGGCCTATTTTGCGCTAAATTATAACCCCCTCGACAACGATCTTTTGAATCTTACGGCTAAACTTACCTATTCGGATGAGTTGATTGAAAACATATCTGATACGACCACTTCAGACATTTACAATGCTGACAATCGCACAGAGCGTTTAGCATTCTTGGTAGAGAACGAAGCGATCTTTTCGACAGGTACGATTGATCACACTGTGCTGACTGGTATTGAAATTGGCAAACGCACACGGACCTCGATCAGCCATACAGGCGCCAATGTTAATTCCACTCCAGGGGGCACAGACGAATATATCGCGTTTTACGCCAGCGATGAAATGATGCTTGGCAACTTGACGGTGACGCCACAATTGCGATTTGAGCACCAAAAGCTGACATCGATCGGCAACACTGCCGAATACCGAAGTGTGGCTGGTCCTGCGGATGGCACAGAGCATGAAAAAGACGCCTTTGTTGGTGCTTTGTCAGCGCGCTATGCTTTGACTGATACCTTGGCTGTATTCGGTACTTTGGCTTATAATGAAAATATGCCGATCTTGGATGACTTGCGGGATGCTGCAAAAATCGGCGTTTCAGAAAAAGCGACCACTGTTGAACTTGGTGTGTCTTATGATGCGGTTGATGTGTTCGCCCAAAATGACTCTGTGAAAGCAAAACTCACAGGCTTTAAGACACGGGTTTGGGACAACACAACATACACCAACACCGCATCAGATGAGATCGACCTGCATGGTCTCGAATTCGAAGCCTCATATGTCAACACTGCGTACTACATGGATTTCAATGCATCCATGACGCGCGGTGAATGGTCTGATGGCGCGTATTTCAACAACGCACCGGCTGACACAGTACAGGTAACGTTGGGCAAGCGGTTCATGGATGATCAACTTGATCTTGCCGTTGAGGTTAAACACGGTTGGGCTAATTCTAGGACATCTGGAAGCCCTAGGTCATCTACAAACTCTGGGGCAACAGGCCCAAGTGCGGACTATGATGTTGTAGGGTTGACAGCAGCTTACCGTCCACAAAGCGGTTGGGCTGAGGATCTCGAAATACGCGCATCCGTCGACAACTTGTTTGACGAATACTACCAACCTTATCTGAGCGGCCGTCCTGCACTAGGGCGCAATCTCACACTGTCACTCGTCAAAACATTTTAAATGATGGCGAGCAGGTGCGGCGTGTCCTCGTGCGCCGCATCTACTTATTCCCAGAAACTTCTCACGCGCTAGGACAATGCAATGACCGCCACACTTTCTTCCGCTGATATTCGTACAGCCAAACGCGACGCCACTGGTGTGCGCGATCGTGACCTTGCAGACAATCTGGGCATCTCAGAAGCGCAGCTCGTCGCGGCCTTTACAGGTGCAGACGGTGATCACCGCGTGACGCGGATTGCACATCACCCGGATGATGTCATGCCGCGGATCACAGCACTGGGAGAGGTCATGGCGCTGACTCGCAACGAGTCTTGTGTGCATGAACGTGTTGGTACGTTTTTGGATTACCGCTCTGGTGCGCACGCATCGATGGTGCTGGGCCCAGACATCGACACACGCATTTTTCCAAAACATTGGGCGTTTGGATTTGCTGTGGAAACCAAAACAGACAAAGGCACGCGTCAATCATTGCAGTTTTTCGATCACGCTGGGGATGCTTTGCAAAAGATTTATCTGCGTGACACGTCAAATCATGACGCATGGCCTGCGCTGATTGATGTGCTAAAAACCAATGACCAAAGCTATACAATTTCTGTGGTGCCGCGCAAAGACACTGAAGGCGCAAAGGTCAAAGCCGACAATCGCGAAACCTTGCTGACATCGTGGGCGGCCCTGACGGACACGCATCAGTTCAATCGCCTGTGTTCTAAACTTGGCATGAATCGCCTTGGTGCATATCGTTTGGCATCGGGTGAGAAATGGGTGCGCCCTGTTCAGCCTGATTGCATTGAAGCATTTATGAACGCCGTATCACAAGCACGCCAAAAGGTGGTTTTGTTTGTCGGCAATGCTGGCAACATTCAAATTCACTGGGGCACGCTCGACACGATCAAGCCCATGGGCCCGTGGTTGAATGTACTGGACCCAAATTTCAACCTTCATCTGCGCAACGATCATGTCGCCGAAGTCTATGTTGTTGAAAAGCCAACAAAACGCGGGCCTGCCATGTCTTTGGAAGCGTTCGATGCAAAAGGCGGATTGCTGTTTCAATGCTTTGGTCAACGCGATGGCGAGGACGATGATTTGGCGCAATGGCATGGCATTTTAAGTGCCTTGCCATCTCTTGAAGAGGTGATGGCATGAAATCTGTTTTATTCGCAGTGATGCTTGCGCTTCCCACTTGGGCAAGTGCCGACAGCTACCCAAATGCGCAGTCTATTGTGTCTATCGGTGGCCCTGTGACCGAGATTATTTTCGCTTTGGGTCAAGGCGACCGCGTCGTGGCGCGTGACACTACATCTGTGTTTCCGCCCGAGGTGAATGAATTGCCGGATGTCGGCTATATGCGCCAATTGTCCTCCGAAGGGGTCTTGTCCGTTGGTCCCGATTTGATTGTGACCCGTGACACGGCCGGTCCACCCGAAACGCTGGAACAATTGCGTGCTGCTTCGATCCCTGTTGTGGAAGTGCATGACGCCTATTCCAAAACGGCGGTGTTGGACGCCGTGGATGTGATCGGCACTGCGCTTGGTGTGCAAGAGGCGGCCCAAGCGTTGCATGCACAGATTTCTGCGGAATTTGAAACGTTGGAACAGTCGGTTTCACAGCAAAAGCGCGCGCCGCGTGTTTTGTTTGTTCTATCCAATCAAGATGGACGTTTGAATGTTGCTGGGCGCGGCACGGGTGCGGATGGCATTATCACGCTTGCAGGAGCGGAAAATGTCATGGGCGCAGCTTTTGAAGGCTATAAAATCATCAACAACGAAGCCTTGATCACTGCCGCGCCAGATGTGGTTTTGATGATGGAAGGTCGCGCAGATCATGCGGGCAAAAAAGATGACATTCTGGGCCTGCCAGCTTTGGCTTTCAGCCCTGCGGCTGTAAACGACAGCTTTGTTTTGATCGATTCTGCGGCGCTTGGGTTTGGCCCGCGCACGGCGCAGTTTGCAAATGATTTGAATCGCGCTCTGAACGCGGCAACGGATTAAATATGTCTGTGACGTCTTTTCCTTCGACTAGCAAAGCACCGACCCAAGTTGGGGATCGGCGTGCCCGTGGCGCGTTGATTCAAACGACGCTGGTTGTCGCGTTGATCTGTGTGATGCTGCTCAGCCTTGGATGGGGCGCTGCGTCCAGCACCGATGTGATCGGGGCGCTTGGCGCTAAGTTCGGCGTCGGAACGGCAAACCTGCGCGATATGGCTATCGTTTGGGATATTCGGATGCCCCGTATGGTGACTGGTGCGCTTGTGGGCGCAGCTTTGGCTGTGTCTGGTGCCGTGATGCAGGGGTTGTTTCGCAATCCTTTGGCTGATCCGGGTCTTGTCGGTGTCAGCGCTGGTGCGGGGCTTGGCGCAGTCGCAGCCATCGTGTTGGGGGGTCTTTTGCCTGCCGCATTTCAGGCTATCACGGGATCTTATCTTGTTCCCTTTGCCGCTTTTCTTGGGGGGTGGGCTTCTACTTTGGTCTTATACCGCATCGCCACCCAAGGCGGGCGAACATCAGTGGCAACCATGTTGCTTGCAGGCATCGCTTTGGGGGCACTGACTGGGGCAGTCACCGGATTTATCGTGTACCGCGCCACGGATGATCAACTGCGTGATTTGACGTTTTGGGGTATGGGATCATTGGCTGGGGCAACTTGGCTTAAGTTGATGACAGCTGGCCCTATTATCATTTTTACGCTGCTATCCGCACCATTTTTGGCCCGTTCGCTTGATGCTTTGGCTTTGGGCGAACCTGTTGCCGCGCATCTTGGGGTTGATGTGCAAAAAATGAAACGCCTTGCCGTGCTTAGCGTCGCGGCCTCTGTCGGGGCCTGTGTCGCGATTACGGGCGGTATTGGTTTCATCGGCATCGTAGTGCCGCATCTGTTGCGGCTGGTTCAAGGCCCTGTGCACCGCACGCTTTTGCCCAATGCAGCATTGCTTGGAGCGATTGTTTTGCTTGTGGCGGACATGTTTAGCCGTGTTGTTGTGTCTCCCGCCGAGCTGCCCATCGGGATCGTAACGGCGACGTTGGGTGGACCGTTCTTTCTTTGGATACTTCTCAAAAATCGTGCAATTCTGGAGAGTTAATCATGCTGGACGCCAAGAATATTTCTGTCGCATATGGTAATCGCCTTGTGCTTGATGACGTGAATTTCATAGCCCAAGCGGGGCAAGTTACAGCTATCGTTGGTCCGAATGGTTCTGGTAAAACAACGCTTTTGAAAGCCATCACGGGTGAAGTTAAATGTAGCGGCGAGACCCGTTTGGATGGGCGCATCTTGGCACAGATGTCGCATGCGGATTTGGCGACACGCCGTGCCGTGTTGCCGCAATCTGGTAATGTTGCTTTTCCCTTTACGGTTTTAGAACTCGTGCGTTTGGGGCTGACCAATGGGTGTGCCACAACCGATGTGGCCGCAATGGATGCCTTGCCACACGCCGCTTTGGCCCGTGTGGGGCTGAGCGGGTTTGAGGGCAGATATGTGCAAGAATTGTCTGGCGGCGAAAGGCAGCGCGTGCAGTTGGCGCGTGTCTTGCTGCAAATTTGGGAACCCGTTTTAGATGGTGTGCCGCGGTGGTTGTTTTTGGATGAACCTGTCTCGGCCTTGGATATTGGGCACCAGTTGATGGTGATGCAAATTGCGCGCGATTTTGCTGAGGCGGGCGGCGGAGTGATTGCTGTCATGCATGATCTCAACCTGACAGCCATGTTTGCCGATCATGTGACTTTGCTCAATCAGGGCCGGGTGAAAGGGGATGGCCAACCCCACGAAGTGTTCACCGATGATCATTTGTCAGCGTGCTATGGCTGTGCTTTGCGTACAAACACGCCGCCCCCCTTTGGTGGAACATGGTTGTTGCCACAAGCCGCGTCGCAATGGATGGAGGTGGCAGAATGACCGATATCCAAACCATTCCAGTGTTCAGATCACCTGATTTGGATGTCACGTCGCAATACTATGCCGAACAATTGGGCTTTGTACCCGAGCGGGTCTTGAGCGATTATTTGATCGTGCGGCGCGGGCCGATTGAGCTGCATTTTTGTCCGCATGACTACGAAACAGATCGCCCGACTGAGCAACGTTGTTACATTCGCGGCGCTGATATTGATGCGATTCATGACGATTTTGTCGCGCGCGGTCTTAATGGATTTCGTCAGTTTGAGCGTACGGCATGGAATATGTTTGAGTTCTACGTGTCAGACCCATTTGGGCTTTTACTTGTCTTTGGGCGCTCTGCCACCGAAGGCCACCCGCCTGCGTCTCTTAAGTGATGGAGCTTACATTGAAACATACCCTTAAAATCCTCAGCGTGATCATTTTGTCCGGCGCTTGTGCGCCTGTATGGGCGGCAGAGACCACGCAGATTGAACTGAACAGCACCACGCAATCTGGCGATGCGTGCCGTCTCACATTTACGGCCAATGCCCCGTTTGGGTTGGCCGCATTGGAAACCCAAACGGTTTTGTTTGACACTCAAGGGGCCGTGAGCACATTCACTTTGTTTGACTTTGGTGAGGTGCCTCAAAACGGTTTACGTGTCCGTCAATTTGATGTGCCGGGCACTCAATGTGGCGACATCGGTTTGATTTTGTTCAATGGGGTTGAGCGCTGTTCCACATCAGATGGCGCAAGCTGCGAACACGCTTTGACATTTGCATCGCGCGTTGATGCTATAGAGGTCCAACAATGATTAATCTTGCTCTAGAACGCCTTACATCCATCGTTGATATGGGCGGGCCTGTTGTTGCAATCTTGATTGGGTTTTCGCTGATTGCTTTGGCCTGCATCATCTGGAAACTGGGTGTGTTTTTGATCGAAGGCATTGGCGGCGGTGTTTCGCGTGGGTTTGCACGCACCATATTGGATCAGGTGAAAGACGCTGAACATCGTGGTGTTGCCAATGATGATTTGCGCGCCCGTACGGCAGCGCGGATTGAACGTGAATTTGAACGTGCGGGCGCGGGCTTGCGTCTATTGGATGTCATCGCACAAGTCGCCCCACTTTTGGGCCTATTTGGTACGGTTCTTGGTATGATTGCCGCTTTTCGGACTTTGCAAGAAGCCGGAGGGACCGCCGATCCTGCGGTGCTTGCGGGCGGGATTTGGGTCGCTTTAGTGACCACTGCCGCTGGTCTGGTGGTTGCGATGCCTGCGTCTATGGCGCTGTCATGGTTTGATGGTCGACTAGAGCGCCATGATCGCGCTTTGCGGGATGCGCTTGAAGATATCTTGGCCCCTGATGTGTTTGGAGCACCTCACCCGAATGTCGATCTGCGCGCTGCTCATGTCTAGGGGCGCACGCGGGCGACGGGGGCGTTTGTCGCTGACATCGCTTATCGACGTGATTTTCCTATTGCTGCTGTTTTTCATGTTGTCGTCCACATTTTCAAAATTCGGCAGCGTCGAATTGAACGTTGGCGGTGGAAATGCCAGCACGGATTTTCAAGATGCGGCGCTGGTGTTTGCGCGCTTGTCTGCAGATGGTGTGACGATTAACGGACGCAGTACCACGCTTGACGCGTTACCCGCCGCTCTGGATCCGCTGCGTCGAGGGGGCGACTTGCGACTTTTGCTGTCGGTGTCTGAGGGCACGAATGCGCAAAGTTTGATCGATGCGTTGCGTGTGTTTCATGCCGTGCCAAATGCACGTTTTGCCATTTTGGAGGATTCATGAGCTTTGTATCTGGTCGTCGCGCATCCAAAACAGAACCGACTTTGCCATTGATCAATGTTGTGTTCTTGATGCTTATTTTCTTTCTGGTTGCGGCTCAAGTTGCACGGCCTTTGGATTCGGATTTGTCCTTGGTTCAAACCGATGATCCTGATGTGGTGCCACCTGCAGATGCGCTTGTGGTGCACAAAGATGGATCGCTGACCTGGCAAGGTGCGCCAACCACTGTAGACGCCATGCTTAAAGCCACGCGAGAGGGCCAAGATGACGCCGCGCCTGTCCGTATTTTGCCCGATCGTGATGCGCCCGCGAAAAAGCTGTTGGACATTGCACGGGCTGTGCGTGCGCTAAGTCCTGAGGGAAAAATCATGGTCATCACACAAAGAGGTCTAGAATGAAGACGCTTTGGATTTGTACCGCTCTGGGTTTGTCCGCCGCGCTACACGTGGCTGGGGCTGCATTGACAAAACCATCTGCCGCGCCCGTTTTAGAAGGGGGCACAGTTGCTGGCGAACTGGCTCTTGGGATCGGATTTGATGATCTTGTTAAAGCCACCGCTGGGGCTAAAAGCCAACCTGTTGTACCCAAGCCCACCCAAATGGCTGCTGCAACGTCGCGGTTAACGCCAGTTGAGGCTAAGCCTATGCCCGCACAATTAAGTGCCACGTCTGCGCAGGCTGCGATTGCCCCAGTTCAGCGGCTCAAAGCGGTCGAACCGCCTAAAGCGGAGCCCGTTAAAGCGTCGCCCCCGCAACCCAAACCTGTCCCGCGTGAAAAGCCGAAACCCAAGAGTGAACCGGCAATTGCGCAGCGCGGAAACGCTGCGGTTAATACGCGCAAAGGGCAGGCGCAGGGCACGCAAGCAGGCACTCAAGCTGAGGTGACAAAAGGTGCGCGTGAATCTACAGCGAAGATTGCAGGGGATGGGGCTATTAAGTCCTATCAATCCAAAGTTTTGCGTCGAATCGCGCGGGTTCCCAAACGTGCGGCAGGGGCGCGCGGCAAGGCGCTTGTGGGTATCACGATTGCGGCGTCTGGCCAAATAGCAAACGCGCGGATCGTGAAAAGTTCTGGTCATGCAGGCATAGATAAAGTTGCGTTGGCTCAAATTAAGCGCGCTGGACCGTTTACACCAACGCCGACTGGAAAATCTTTGAACGTTGTTGTGCGGTTTGACAGTAAAAGCTGATCTTTTTCTGTGTTGCGCACATTTTTACGATTCCATTAGTTGATAAAAATAGTCAGGTATGGTATTTACAGTTTATACAGTCAAAAGTTCTAAAAGCCATGCCAAGCGGCCAGCCACACAAACAGAACACTTGCTTCGCTCTATACCAAGCCCTCACGACGCACTGGGGGGACGATCTCATGTCCGATAAGGCTTTTAAAATGAACGCACAAACACCTCACGAACTTGCCCCGACATCAGAGCCGCCCATCGATGCGCGCGTGTTGATTGGCGATGGTATAACACGCCAAATATATCTTGATAATCAAGTGTATACGTTACGGATTACACGGGCTGGCAAACTTATTTTGACGAAGTAAACAACTGATCCAAATTCCGTTGTATCGCAGCGGAACCCGAGCGAGACTTCTGTTGCGTTACCCAATTGACCGATATTTTGGGTAAAAACATCGCGGCTCATGCAGAATATGATTTCTGCGTTGAACTATGCGGCCAAAATGGTTGCGGCAGGGCGCAGCTAAACTATTGGGTGCTGGACGCAGGTCCATGTTTTGAAACTTTGCTTTTTATTTGAATAACCGCTTATGCTAGCGCACTCTGTTTGCGCTGGCATGAAACGTGCCCGCTGTTTTAAAAGGACGAGGCATGTTTCTTTCGGTTTTTGATATATTCAAGGTCGGCATAGGCCCATCCTCATCGCACACCATAGGTCCGATGATTGCAGGCAATCGTTTCATCCAAAAGCTCATACAGGCCAACTGTAAACCACACCGTTTGCGTGTCGTTTTACATGGATCTTTGGCTTTCACTGGCAAAGGTCACGCTACAGATCGTGCGGTGATGCTTGGCTTGGCAGGATTTAGACCTGATGATTATGATAAAGCTCTGGCAGATCAGTGCCTAAGCGACATTCTTGCCACCAAAACGATCACGCCGCAGACCTTGCCGCAGGTTCAGTTTGATCCCGAAACAGATTTGATATTTGACTACGGCCCGCCACTGTCTGGTCATGTCAACGGATTGCAACTGAGCGGGCTCGATATCAACGGAAACGTACTGCTGCACGAGGTATATTATTCTATCGGTGGTGGGTTTGTTTTGTCCGCAGATGAGCTTGACAGCCCGCCGGATGATGCGGGGGCTAAGGTATCTTATCCATTTGAAAGTGCTAACGAAATGCTGCGCATGTCGCGCGCATCAAATATGAGCATTGGGCAGATGAAACATGCCAACGAGCTTGCGCGTTATTCACCCAAAGAATTGGAAGACGGGGTTCAACGGCTTTGGCAGGTGATGTCCGATTGTATTGATCGCGGCATGGCAACGGGTGGGATTTTGCCCGGCGGCCTCAATGTGCGTCGCCGTGCGCTTGGCCTGTACGATGGGTTGCAAAAAAACAAAAATAACAGTGGTGAACCACCGCATAGGATCGTTGATTGGATCAACCTATATGCCATGGCTGTGAATGAAGAAAACGCCGCTGGCGGACAGGTTGTGACTGCGCCCACCAATGGGGCCGCTGGTGTTGTGCCCGCCGTCATGCGCTATTGGCTTGAACATGTGCCCGGCGCAACAGAGGCAGGGCTGCAAGATTTCTTATTAACCGCAGCGGCCATCGGGGGATTGGTGAAACACAACGCATCAATCTCAGGCGCAGAATGCGGATGCCAAGCCGAAGTGGGCAGCGCATCTGCGATGGCCGCAGCGGGGCTGGCTGCGGTTTTGGGTGGCACACCTGAGCAGGTGGAAAATGCTGCCGAAATCGCATTGGAACATCACCTTGGACTGACTTGTGACCCAGTTGGCGGTTTGGTGCAAATTCCATGTATAGAACGCAACGGTATGGGCGCACTCAAAGCGATTGCGGCCGCATCATTGGCACTTAGTGGCGATGGGACGCATTTTGTAAGCCTTGATGCATGCATCCTAACGATGCGTGAAACAGGGCGCGACATGAGTGACAAATACAAAGAAACATCCATTGGCGGTCTGGCCCTAAATGTTCCCGCGTGTTGAGGCTAAACGCAAACTGAATTTAACTTAAAGTAGGCAACTGTGCCGGATGACTGCTATCCCACAGGGATTTTTTGACGTGTGCGCAATACTTATTGTGGATTCAAAAGGGCTTAGAAATGAGCGGTTTTTAGGTCAGTATTAATGACCTAGTTGGCGAATTTCAATACACGAGGCATGCCCTACTTGATACCGCCACCATCACGAATCCAACCGAAATAGTCTGGGCTACCCATTTGGCCGCCTTTTAGCGCCAGTTCCAATCCATCCATTGCACCGTCTGCATGTGCCTTAAACAATGACGCTCCTGGAATTGTAGGCGCCAATGCAGACAGCGCAAAAATCCCAAGTTGACGCGTGGCAAACCCTGATGTGTCGCCGCCAGAAATCACAGCACGGCGAATTTTGCTTTGCGTCAGAATGCGCAGCAAAGCAGTGCCCAAAGCTTCGCCAATACGTTGATTGACCTCTGAGCTGGTTTTGCCGGACTGTTTTACAGCGGCGATAAATTGCGTCACAGCGGGATCATCAGGCCCCTCTGCGGTAAAGATCAGTGGATCGCGTCCCTTAGATATAGAGGCAAGACTGGCTGTGACGATATTGTCGATTTCAGTGTCTAAAGTGAGTATATCACCGCAAGCTTGAGTTGCATCGAACCGGATCGCATCAAACCCATTGGCGCGGGACCATGCGATTTGGTCCGCTGTGGTGGGCGATACGGAACCAGAGATCGTCACCATGCCTTGTGCCCGTCCAGCACTGCTTAGCGGGGTTTGTTCTGGCAAAACGCCTGTGTCAATCCAGTGCCGGACCAAGGCAAATTCGACCCCTTGTGAGCCCACAACAAACGGGTTTTGTGCGCGATTTTCCCAAAGCTGTCGACCTGCGGCGCTTTCGGTTTGGGCATCAATGCAATCCATGGTGAAGGCTTGAATGTGATCGGGCGTATTGGCTGTTTTAGGGGCGCGATTTGCGGCGATATCTTCAACAGACCAAAGAGAGGTTTCAAGGCGATCTGATTGTAGTGAAATGTGGCGCGCCACATCGGATTCTGTCATTGGAGTCACTGGATGGCGGGCCATGACAGGATGGCGATCAAGCCGGTATACCGTATCCCCGTGCCCGGAAAAAAAGTGGCCAAACATTTGAAAACGCCGCATTTGTGGAGCCGCCACAAGGATGGGAAGCTGAGCGGAATTTGTGAGATCAGCAGCTATTTCAATAGCGCGCCCTATGGAGCCTGCGGTGGGGGATGAGTCCAATGTGGAACATATTTTATAGTGAAAGAGTTGCGGTGATAGATCGAGCAAAGCTTTGAATGCATGAGGTAGATTTTGATCCATCCACTCCGGCGATTGAGCCCGTGCAGTTGAGGCCACACCTATGGCTTTTAAATGCGCATAGCGTGCCAGTTGATCTACGGTTGGCACATCCAAAAACAACATCGCAGGCAGGCCTGCGAATGCCAGAACCTCCATCACGGCCGCGGCTCCGGTGAAGTCGTCACCATACCACGCGAGCAAGAGGTCTTTGGAGCGTTGTGTCACATTTAATTCCTTTGGTATACCATTCTTGCGAATGCGCTTGACTTAAAAATATGCTTAGTATCTTATCATACCAGTTGTCAATTCTGGTCGATTATTAAATATAGACCAAAAAATAGGGAGATGCAGTGTGACGAAATTAGCATTGTTTGGAGCTGGCGGGAAAATGGGCGTACGCCTGTCACGCAACTTGGTGAATTCGGATTTCGAGACAGCACATGTCGAAGTGTCCCAAGAGGGCCGCGACCGTTTGCAGGCTGAATTGGGCCTGTCTTGTGTCGATTCTGATGCGGCCTTGGCTGGTGCTGATGTAATCGTTCTGGCTGTGCCTGACACTGTCATAGGAAAAGTTGCCGCCTCTATTATCGATAAAGTGCCCTCTGGCGCGATGATCGTTTGCTTGGATGCCGCTGCGCCTTTTGCCGGTCATTTGCCCAAACGCGCCGACGTTACATATTTCGTCAGCCACCCATGCCATCCGCCAATCTTTAATGACGAAGACACTGTAGAAGGGCGCAACGACCGCTTTGGTGGAATCGCTGCCAAACAGGGCATCGTGAACTCTTTGATGCAAGGGCCAGAAGCCGATTACGCACTTGGCGAAAAAGTTGGCACAACGATTTTTGCGCCTGTGGCCAATTCTTATCGCGTCACTGTCGAACAAATGGCACTGCTCGAGCCTGGCTTGTCCGAAACAGTTGTGGCGACACTTTTGGACGTGATGAGAGAAGCCATGGACGAAGTTGTTGCACGCGGCGTGCCCAAAGCCGCAGCGCGTGATTTCTTGCTTGGTCATATGAATATCTTGGCAGCTGTTATTTTCAAAGAAGTTGACGGCGTATTTTCAGATGCGTGCAACAAAGCTATCGAATTTGGCAAACCTGTTTTGATGAAAGACGACTGGAAACGCGTTTTTGAACCCGAAGAAATCGCGGCAAGCATTGAGCGCATTACCTAAAATTAACCAATATAAACAAAGCCCTCAGCATCTTTCACGCGACGCTGAGGGCGGCACTATTTAAAGCTGTAAGTTCACAATTGGCAGTACGGATCAGTCAGATTTACGCGAAAATCGCCATTCAAATGGGCCAAATCCATCCTTTGACATAGGCATTAAATTGGCTGTCAAATCTGTATCCCCCACACACAAATACGCACCGCCGCCTTCGCGCTTTGCTATCTTGACGGGTTGTCCAGCCAACGCAGCAAGCTGTTTCAACGCATCCGTGATCGGGCCAGTTTTTTGTCCGTCAGTCACCACACCTCGAGGTCCGTAAAGGGCGGCGGGGGTCCAAATCGCGATATCTGCAGGGGCCAAAGCACAGGCCAAACCTACGACATAGGCCGCACCAAATTGACCACGATGACGTGGGTCATCATCAGCCATACAGACACGCAGGCCCTCAGGGTTGGGAATGGTGCGATCGCCATATGGATTTTGCCGCATGGCAATGCTAGCTGGTCCAATTCTATAGGCGCGAGCGCCAATGATATCACGCGCCGTGCGGGTGATATGTGGGATGGCTTCAAGGGTTTCCATTACCGACAAATCATCGGCGGCATGGACAATGGGACACAGCCCATGACTGATGAAATCAAGCTGATCAATAGGCGGGCGCTTGCGGTTTAATTCAGGGAAAAAACTCACAACGCCGCCCCCTCGTGAGATATTTGGAAACGCCTTGGCTGCGGCGCTATGGACCAGATCCAGCGGCGGGCAGGGCGGCCATTGTGACCCGGGCGGTGTTGACCCGCGATCTACAGAGGGGCAGATTAAAACGCTGGCAGGGGCAAAGCCCGTTTCGGCCATTTGAACCGCCAATGCCATCAATTCAGGTGCGGGATCGGCATCACACTGGCAAATCAATTCCAGATCAAAGGCAACGTCAGGACAAGCATTTTGTGCCTGTGCAAAGGCTTGGAATTGGTCAGATGTGGCGCCAATGTCCGTATCCAAATGACACAAAAGCCGCTGGGGATTTACATGGGACAAGTCCGTTGGATTGGTCGCCAAATGCCGTGCATCGTTGGGTGTGATCACCAATGCCATTTGCGGAAATATGGCGTTTTCATGGGGGGCTGGGGCATCCAACTCAACCGCCGAACCCGACATTTTCCACGTTATTTCAACGGATTGCGTAACAGATGCACCGTTTTCAATTTTGTAGGGCCATGGTTTGGCCAAAGGGCGATTGTACGTTTTATAAGACGCATCCCCCCATTGGCGCTGGTCTTCCATTTCAAAGGTATCCCCCTTGAATTGGCAGGTCACAACATGGCCACCGACATGGTGGGCCAGACTGGTGATGTCCATAAAGGGTTGCCATGGTTCAATGAGCGCAGGAAATTGGGCGGATTCGACTGTTCCATCGCTGTGCCCCACACGCACAGGGCAACCGGCGACATGTTCAATCGGATGCAGTACCGTAAATCCCGTGCGGTTGGTTTCAAATGCGCCAGAGGCGTGACCCGTGACAGACATTTTCAACCCATTTGTGCTGGCATGAATGTCGATATCTACATCAAGAGTCGCGCCTTGGTTGCCGTAGCGTGCATGATACGACAGGTGTAGATCTGTTTCGGTTTGCAGAATGACCTCATCGGACATCACTGGCGCAAGCGTGCCCCAATCACGATCTCGTACCACAAAAGCGATGTTGCGAATGGCCTCTAATGTATCCAGTTTTACATGACGAATGGCACCGTTTTCATAGGAAAACGACAGGTCGCCGATAGAGAATACTTGGCTTTCCATCGGTGGTTGGTTGGTACCATAGAGGGCGAAATTACGGGGCATCAGATGTCGGACAGGTTTATTGCGGTGCCTGTTTCGGCCGATAGATAGGCTGCTTCAACTAGGGCTAATGTCTTAAGATTGTCCGTGCCTGAGGTTTCAGGCTCGGTACCCGTCGCAATGCATGTCACAAAATGCTGTTGGATGGTTTGCACGCTTTCTTGAATGTTGTGCCATGGTTTTTCGGCCCACGGCAATAGGGGCGGCGACACATCAATTTCACTGTCCGTCTTGCCCTGCACCGTCAATTTATAGCCAGCGTCCAAGCGCAGAGTGCCTTCGGTGCCATCAATTTCAAGCAGCGATTGTGGAAAGGTTTCGGGTTTGCGCTGGGTCGCATAGGAACAATCGACAATGCTGGTTGCGCCGCCGTCGTGTGATAACATCATCGTAGCCACATCTTCGCCTTTGATATTAGGGTTGATGCGTCGCGTGGTGGCAGAAATTTGGCTGACATCGCCAACAAAAGCGCGGGCAATGTCTAGAATATGGATGCCCAAATCTTCGATGATGAACCGTTTGCCTTTGGCCAAATAAGGTTGGCCTGAAAACACATCATAGCCAGAGCGAAAGCTGACGCGACAGAAGAATGGCGTGCCAATCGCACCAGAGCGCACGGCTTTTAGGGCTGCTTGGATGGGCAACTGCCACCGAAAGTTTTCGTGCACCATCAGCGTTTTGCCCGCATTCTTCGCGGCAACAACCATGGCGCGGGCATCTTGCATCGTTTCCGCAAAGGGCTTTTGGCAAATGATGTGAACACCCGCTTGTGCGGCCATTTCGACCAAAGGACGATGCGAAGGGGCGGTTGTGGCAATATCGACAAAGTCAAAACCGCCACTGGCAAACATTTCAGCAGCGTCCGAATATGTGCGTGTGACGCCAAATTTTTCGGTGCAAAACTTTAAGCGCACAGGATCACGATCACACAAGGCAACGATATCGACACCCTCAATATCGCGCCACGCATGTAATTGATTTTCCGCGAAAAATCCGCAGCCGATCAAAGCACCTTTCATCGTCATCTCTTATTTCCCCAATGCGGCTTGCGCTTGCAATGCGACGCGCGCTTGCAGTTTTTGTTGAGCTTGATCAATCACTACGGCGGCGATGATCACAAGACCTTTGATGACGGTTTGCCAAAAGGATGACACGCCCATCATCACCAAACCATCTGACAGCACACCGATCACACAGGCCCCAATGATAGTGCCAGCAATGCGACCCCGTCCACCGGACATTGACGTACCGCCCAAAACCGCAGCGGCGATGGCATTTAATTCGAACGTATCGCCAGTGGCAGGGTGAGCGGCCACTAGTTGCGAGGCGATGATCAACCCGACCAGAGCAGCACAAAACCCCGAGAACAGATAGACGAAATATTTGGTTTGATTGACTTTAATCCCAGACAGGCCCGCCGCGCGTTCATTGCCACCAACGGCATAAATATGACGCCCCAACGGGGTGCGCGCCGCGATATATGCGGCCAAAATGCCTACGGTGATTAAGATACAAATCGAGACAGGAATGCCAAAGACTTCGCCCGCGCCAATCCAACGGAACGTATCAGACCCGTACTCAGGATTACCGTGCAGGTTTGGAAATGTACGCCCGTCAGAGCTGAGCATCGCAGCCCCGCGTGCAACATAAAGCGTGCCCAACGTGGCGATAAATGGGGCCACATGCAGCTTGGTGATCAAAAACCCGTTCACCGCGCCAACGCCGATGCCCACCAACATCACCAGCAAACAGATTTCAAGCGTGTTGAACTGCATCGACCACCCAAGACCGATATCAATGCCGTTTAAAATCAAATAACCCGCAACCATACCGCACAGCCCGACGATAGAGCCCACCGATAAATCGATCCCGCCTGATACGATGACAAAAGTCATACCGATGGCCAAAATAGCATTCAATGCCACGTGTTTTGACATGATGACCATATTGGCGGTGGACATGAAATTAGGTGCATTGATGGCGAAGAAAACAAATACCAAAATCAATGCGATAAAGGTGCGCGCTTTGAGGAAAATCAACAAAGCGTCTGAACTTGAGCGGGCCTTTGCGGCGATCGATTGGTCAGCCATCACGCAGACTCCTTATTTTTAGAAATGGTTTTGTGGCCAATGGCCGAAGCTTCGACGAGCGCTGTATTCGTGGCCGTTTCACGAGAGAATTCACCCGTGATTTTGCCATTCGACATCACTAAGATGCGATCTGATAAAGACATAACTTCGTCCAAATCCGACGTGACAAAAATGATGCCCAAACCATCTGCAGCCAGTTTGCGCATGACGCGGAACACTTCGGCTTTGGCGCCGATGTCGATGCCGCGAGAGGGTTCATCCATCAGTAATACTTTGGGGTCAGTCATCAGCGCTTTGGAAATCACCACCTTTTGCTGGTTGCCGCCTGACAGCGACGACACGGCATGTTCGGGCGATGCTATTTTGACCGTCATGCGCTTGACGAAATCTGCAACGATGCGCTTTTCTTTTTTAAGGTTCATTTGAATGCCGCGGGTGAATTGCCCCAAACTGGACAGGGTCATGTTCTCGCGGATTGACAGGATTTGCACCAAACCGTCGTTTTTGCGATCCTCTGGAATCAACGCAAGGCCGCGCTTGATACGTCCTGAAACGGTTTTTGTTTTTAGCTGCGTGCCATCGATAAAAATCTGACCGCTGGCATGAGGATGACGCCCAATGGCGCATTCTAAAAATTCGGATCGTCCCGCGCCCATAAGGCCGTAAATCCCAAGGATTTCACCCTTGCGCAAAGACAGAGATACATCATCCACAAGCATCCCGCCACCAACGCGCCCAAGGGACACATGTTCGGCACGAAACACTTCGTCGCCGTAGGGATGTTCGATTTCTTTGGCAAAATCTTTACCGCTTTCACCGATCATATTGCGCACGATCCAGTCCACATCGACGCCATCCATAGATTGCGCGCCTGTGATGACGCCATCGCGCAACACGGTGATATAATCGCCAATCTGGATCAGCTCTTCGAGCCGGTGGGAAATATAAACGATGCCCACGCCATTGCGTTTGAGGTCGGCAATAACGCGAAATAGAATTTCGACCTCGGCGGCGGACAGCGCAGATGTCGGTTCGTCCAAGATAAGAATTTTGGCATCTTGGGCCAAAGATTTAGCAATTTCAACGATTTGCTGTTGTCCGACTCGCAAGTCGCCCACGAGATCTTCAGGGTCGATGTCTTGTTCCAGTCGCTTCATCAAAGCGCGCGCTGTCTCACGTTGCGCAGTTTTATCGATGTCGATTCCGCCGCGTGTTTTCTCACGAGCAATGTAGATATTTTCGGCCACGGTCATATTGGGAAACAAGTTCAGTTCTTGAAATACGATGCCGATGCCACGCTTGGCTGCATCTTCGGTCGTTTTAAATATAACCTGCTCGTCATCGATAAGAACTTTGCCATCCGTCAATTGTTCGACGCCAGCGATGACTTTCATCATCGTTGATTTGCCCGCGCCGTTTTCACCGACAAGCACATTCACTGCGCCCATGCGTAGATCAAAATCGACGTTGCTGAGTGCGACTGTGCCGGGATATACTTTGGTGCCACGACGAATGGACAGGCCAATTGGATGTTCCATTATGGCCCCTCAAACGTCAGCATAGTCGGTACGACTTCGGGCTTTGTGGTGGCATTTTTGTAGCTAAAGACGCCTTCAAATGAAACTGTCTGACCTGTTACATCAGTCTCTGGGTCGGGAATCTCTAGACGTTCATGTGCCATAGCATTCAACCCGCCAGCGAGCTTGGCAAATTCAATCTGATCACGAAAATCGGTAAAGGTTAAAAAGGGCATTGCATCCCGCAGCGCAGTGCCGCGAATGACGGGGCCAAGCTGAATCGTGAGATCGGCGACGCCATCCGCATCGGTGTCGATTTGCAGTTTGGCCGCACGACTTTTGAGTTTGGCTTCAACAACAATACCTGAGCCGCTGACAGCGAAATTCCATGGATTTGCTTCGCCTTCGGGTCGCAAACCGTGGGCCTGCCCCGCAGCCTCTGGATCTTGGGCCTGGGCGGCGCGCAGATCGGAAATTGATACAAGATTGTTGGTCACGGTCGGTAATACTTGTGCGTCCCAGACATCGCGCGCGTAGGCAGCCATCCGAACCTCATCAGTTTGGTTGGCTTCGACTTCGGTCGCGGAATTAGGGTCTGGGTTTTCGACGATTTTGCAGCCGGCGGTTGCTGTTGCCAAACCAAAAGCCAGAGCTGGGATAAGAAATGTATGGCGCATGATGTCTCCACGCTGCGACCTTGGGACCCGCCTAAAAAGCCAGTCCCAAGGTTTTCAAGTTTTAGAGATTACGCGCTGAGAGCGAATGTTTCGAGATCAGCCGCGTTGTCAGCATTGATCAAAACACAATCCATCAATTGCTTTTCTGGCAGGCCAGTTGAACCTGTCGTGATGAATTGATCCGCTTGTTCAACAGCAATCTGCGCTTGACGGTAGGCTGGCTGAAGAACAGTCGCTTTGATGCCGCCCGCAAGAATGCTGTCACGCACATCGTTTGAACCGTCAAAACCAACAACGATCACATCGTTGCGACCAGCTGCTTCCAAAGCAGCCCATGCGCCCATGGCCATTGTGTCATTGCCACAAATCACGCCTTTGATGTCTGGGTTGGCTTGTAAAATGGATTCCATTTTTTCGAACGCTTCGGTTTGTGACCAATTTGCAGATTGCTGCGCGACCATCACCAAATCGGGATATTGGTCGATGATATCGTGGTAGCCGGATGAGCGGATGCCTGCGTTTGTGTCGGCTTCGCGGCCCAGCAATTCAACGTAGTTTCCGGCCTCTTCCATGATCATTACGAACTCTTCAGCGCCAAGCTGCGCGCCTTGGTAGTTGTTCGATACGATTTGGCTAACGGCGATGCCAGCCTCTTTGATTTCACGGTCAATCAAGAATGAAGGAATGCCTGCATCTTTGGCGCGTTGCACGGCAGCGACAGTAGCGTCAGCACCAGCATTGTCCAAGATAATGGCATGAGCACCCCGCGCAATTGCGGTGTCAAACAGTTCAGATTGTTTGTTTGGATCATCATCGTGCACCAACACGATGGTTTCATAGCCCAGCTCGATGGCGCGCGCTTCGGCACCTACAGCTTCAGCTTTAAAGAATGGGTTGTCATGGCTTGGCGTCAAAATGGCGATCAACCCTTTGCCCGCAGCAAAGCTCATGGATGTGCTGGCGAGCGCTACAACGCTCGCAAGACCCGACATAAAGATACGACGATTGGTTTTCATTGGTAGTCCTCCCTAAGTCTCAGCCAAGCGGAGACCGCGGCTGAATGGAGGTATCTTGTCTGACATACCAGTACGATGTCAACAGGTATAATGAGTACATATGCAGATCGTGAATTTGTTGGTATGACGTCAAAATACTTGGTCAGAAATTACAATGTTTTTCATCAAAACAAGACCCAAAACACCGCTAAAAGGGAAAAACCGCCCGCAAATAAAATTGCGGACGGTCCAAAGTCAACTGTTGTTGTGCAGGGTGATGTCACGGGTTGGGATGGTAAATGAAAGGGAATAAGGCACGAAACACTCTGCGTAACGTGAGGGCGCTAGCTCACTTCATATAGTGGATCAGAGCGGCTGAGATGATCAGACATCATCTTAAGTGCGCCATCACCATCACGCCGCTCCAAGCAATCGACAAGACGATCGTGTTCAAGCAGGGTCGTATTTTCACGCCCTGACCACAGCAGAAGTGGTTTGTAATATTGAAACAGCCACGACAACATAGCTTGGGTGACTGCTTGGATAAGCGGGTTGCCCGTCATTTCAGAAATCGCGACATGAAAGGCAATATCGGCTTCGATAAAGGCTTGGTCTTGCCCCAACTTGCTGCGTTGATCTTCGATCAGCTCTCTAAGAATGGCCGTTTGTTCAGGGGTACAATTTTGCGCGGCAATCTGCACCGAACTGGCTTCGATAATTTTTCTAAGCTGTTTGAGGTGATCCAGATTGGCGGGTTCTGTTGACAGTAAAAGTTTGGCGATATTGTCAACTTGATCAAAAGCGATGTCTGCCGTCAGCTTGTTGACCTTACTGCGCTCGCCATGTGAAATCGAAATGACGCCCTTGTTTGCCATCATTTGCAAAGCTTCACGTACAGCAGGGCGGCCCACAGCAAACCGTTCCATCAAAGCCCGCTCAGAAGGCATGGCATCGCCAGGCGCAAGTTCGCCAGATTTGATCATATCCCACAATCGATCAAACACCTGATCGGACAATTTTTGTCGAATAATAGGCTTTTGTGATGCGGGTGTGGGAGGCGTTGGTTTCGAGGTCATTGGCTTGGTATTATCCTTGGGCTGCTCTGACTGTTGCACACATATGATGTGTTGACTACATGATTGATTGCCGCCCATCTACGCTCCACACATGATATTTTGGTGATTAATGCCCATTTTCCATGGCTTTAATGGGCTAAGAGGAAAATATTGCATACTGGTATGATGAGTATTAGAGTTGCCGTAAATAAAAAAGGGCACGAGATGACCAGTACATCCATCAACGTCACATACCGACTTGAAACATCCGGCGATATCCAAGCATTGGCCGCAAAAATTGCATCTGACCAGTCCACGGGCACCTTTACCGAATTGCCGGGAGAAACCGCCGAAGTTCAAGCACGCTGTGCTGCGACCGTTGTACAGATTACGCATTTGCCCGCAACAATCACTCCATCGATTCCCGATGCTACGGGCCATGGCCCCTATAAACGTGCCGATGTCGTGATTGCCTATCCTTTGGAAGCTGTCGGCACAGATATAGCTGCTTTGATGACGATCACCATCGGCGGTGTTTTTGCTGTCAGCGGCTTATCTGGCGTGCGTGTGATGGACATCGATTTCCCGCCTGAATGGGCCTGTCATCCGGGACCACAATTCGGCATTGCGGGATCTCGGCGTTTGACAGGTGTGATAGAGGGGCCGATTATTGCCTCGATCATAAAACCCTCACTGGGGCTATTGCCGGATGAAGCTGCAGCCGTGATCAAACAGTTATGTGACGCCGGCGTGGACTTTATCAAAGACGATGAAAAACTGATGAGCCCAGCCTATTCACCGCTTGAAGCGCGGGTCAAAGTGATCATGCCTGTGATTAAGGATCACGAACAAAAGACCGGTAAAAAGGTGATGTACGCGTTTGGAATTTCGTCAGCAGATCCCGATGTGATGATGCGCAATCATGATTTGGTAGTGCAAGCCGGTGGAAATGCTGCTGTGATCAACATCAATTCCATCGGTTATGGTGGCATGTCCTTTTTGCGCAAACGCTCAAGCCTGTGTCTGCATGCGCATCGTAACGGTTGGGATATTTTGACGCGTCATCCGGGTCTGGGAATGGAATTTCGGGCCTATCAAAAAATCTGGCGTCTCTTGGGCGTCGATCAGTTTCAAATCAACGGCATTCGCGCCAAATACTGGGAACCCGATGACAGTTTTGTGCGCTCTTTTGGTGATGTGATGACACCTATTTTTTCCGAAAATGACCGTGCCTTGCCTGTAGTTTGTTCTGGTCAATGGGGCGGGCAGGCGGTGGAAACCTACCAGCGCACAGGGCGCAGTTTGGATCTGATGTATCTGGGCGGTGGCGGCATTCACGGTCACCCAATGGGCGCCGCCAGCGGTGTTGCCGCAATCCGTCAAGCATGGGATGCGGCGCGTGATGATGTGAGCCTTGCGCAAAAGGCCAAGGATCATCCTGAACTTGCAGCAGCTTTGGCCAAGTGGCAAGAGTAGTTTCTATTCAATAAGATAGGGACGGGCGCACGGTATTATATTTCCGCGCGCCTGCTGACATATTAATTTTAGCTGTATTTGTCATCTAGGGCAGCGATCGCATCAACGTTGCCAGCGGACGATCCTTTGGGATCAAAATTGCTGTTCAAAAACGTATCGGCGATGGCTTTTGCCAATTCAGGCCCAATGACGCGCGCACCCATAGTGATAATATGCGCGTTGTTGGATGTAGCAGCTTTGCCCGCAGAATACGTGTCATGACACTGCGCGGCGCGAATGCCCGATACTTTATTGGCGGCCAAACACACACCGATGCCCGTGCCGCAGACCAAAATTGCGCGATCATATTCGCCTGCAATCACGGCTGAGGCAACACGGTCAGAAAGATTGGCGTAAAACGCATCTGGTCCTGTGCCCGTGCGGGAAATTTCAGAGACGTCATGAGATGTGGACAGGTGTTGCGCTAGAATTTTAGCAAGGCCTTCACCAGCGCTATCGCCTGCAACTGCAATTTTCATAAGATGTTCCTTTGTCGAAATATAAGTTCAAAGTGTCGCGGCGCATTTGGCGAGAATGTTGAGATATCCATCGACATCCCAAGCCGCGCGTCCGATGAAAAGCCCATCAATATGGGGACACTGGATGAGCTCTTCGCAATTATTTGGATTGACTGAACCGCCGTACAGACAGGGCACTGTGCGGCCCAAAACAGAGTGAGCCACAGCAATAATTTCGGCTTGGCGCGCATCCGCGTAGTCTGATGTCGCGGGAATACCATTCGCGCCAATGGCCCAAACAGGTTCATAGGCCAGCAGGATTTGCGCGTCTTTTTGCGCCTCTGACAACTTGCCTAAAGCGCCGCGCACTTGAGTCTCAAGGACGTCTGCGGCGCGGCCTGCTTCGCGTTCAGTCAAAGTTTCGCCAATGCAAATCAACGGTGTCATGCCATGACGCACGGCAGCTTCGACTTTCAAACCGACGGTTTCATTCGTTTCGCCAAAGAATTCACGGCGCTCGGAATGGCCCAACTCGACGATTTGAGCGCCGCAATCTTTGACCATCAAAGGCGACACTTCGCCCGTCCATGCGCCAGCGTCAGCCCAGTGCATATTTTGCACGCCTACCTTGACGGATGTGTCTGCGAGCACATTCTTAACCTCGCGCACCGTGGTAAATGAGGGGATAACAAAGCGCTGAATGCGGGGATCACGGATCACATCAGCAGCGACCAAACCTTGGGCAAAGCTCAATGCTTCGACCAAGGTTTTGTTCATTTTCCAACTGGTGCCGATCCAAATGTTTGGGTGTGTCATGTGCTTTTGATCCCTTGGGTTACGGCAAACGTTAGCTTCAAATTCGCCTGATCTATCGCCGTTAAACTGTCTGCGTCTGGCTTGGCATCCGTTATCACGGCATCGAATTCTGACAAATCTGCAAGCTTGTGAAGCGCCGTGCGACCAAAGCGATTGTGATGGACCAACAAATAGGTTTTTGCCCCAGCTGCGATCATCGCACGCTTGGCGCGCACCACGGTTTCATTCATGTGAAACACTTCAAGACCGCTGACAGCTGGCGCAGAAATAAAGGCAACATCGGCGCGCAACGCGGTCAACGCCGCTTCGGTCATCATGCCAAAGTAGCCGTTGAACTTGGCCGAATACACGCCACCTGTCGCAATCAATGTGATGCCCGTTTCATTTTTTAAAGACTCTAATATAGCTGCATTGTTGGTGATCACCGTCAGCGGGCGTCTTTCTGGCAAACGTGCCCCTAGCGTTGCCGCCATCGAGCCGTCGTTGATCATAACTGTCATACCCGGTTCGATCAGGGTTAGCGCGGTTTCGGCCATCGCATTTTTGGCATCACGATCTTGCTGAGCCCGAAACCGAAAGTCGCTTTCAAACTGCGTGCCCGCATCAATGGTGCCGCCACCGCGAATTTTACGCATAACACCTGCGGTCTCAAGATCGTCGAGATCGCGGTGGATGGTCATTTTGGACACCGTGAATCGCTGCGCCAGATCGTCCAAATCCACCGCTCCGTTGGACACGAGCAGGTCCATGATGGCTTGTTTTCTGTCCTCGCGTTTCATGGTGGGTTTGTCCGTCGGTGTGTGGGCATTGCTCGTGCAGGTCAAAATGGAATGTATTTTCAGATAAAATCTAACATATACACTCTCAAAAACAACATTATATTTGTTATTTTGTTAACTTCAAAAGTTTCAGGGTTCTGTCGCAAAGATTTTGGGTTTGAGGTTTGCGCTACCCTGTGTCTTATCGAGACCTTGATGAAATAATGGAAGAGCGTGGCGTGGATGTTGACCATGCGACCCTAAATCGTTGGGTGGTATTACGAGGCGCATGTTGGGCTTTAAACATTTCCATTCCGCATCCGCTACGTTCGATGGGATCGAGACTGCGCACATGATCCGCAAAGGGCAATTCGATGACAATGGTATGAACGCTTTTCAGCAGTTAGCCAGCTCGCAGCATAATTACGTCCAGCGTAAGCCTGTTCTCAACTCATCTGAAAATTTGCGACAGATCCGCCAACAATTCTTATCGTCTGGCCGCTGGAACCCACGTGTCTGAGACGTTTAAAATTTAAAGGCTGGCGCAATCTACGCCAGCCTTTCGTGTTTGTTCGAACCTCTTATCCCAAGATCATATCGGGAAAGAAGGTCACAATGCCGGGGAACATCGCAAGCAAGATGACAAAGAGGATCATGATCACCAAGAACGGGAACGTGACCCGTGCGATATAGGCAGTGCTGCGCCCTGTGATGTTTTGAATCACAGCAAAGTTGAACGCGACAGGCGGCGTGATTTGCGCCATTTCAACGACCAGAACCATAAAGATGCCAAACCAAACTTTGTCGAACCCAGCGGCTTCCACCAAAGGCAAAACAACAGGCAGGGTCGTCGCAATCATAGAAAAGCCTTCAAGCACAGTACCAAGCACGAGGTACAAAGCAATCAAGGCAATGATCAGCAAAATCGGTTGCAAGTCCATCGCGGTGACGACATTGGCCACAGCGGCAGGAATACCTAAGGTCGACGTGATATTGCCTAAAACAGACGCGCCCAAAATGATTATGCCCATCACGGAACAGGTCTGAACAGCCCCCAAAACCACATCGCGCAGAACTTTGAGCGAAATGGACCCTTGGGACCACGACACAAGGAATGCGCCGAGAACACCCAAGGCCGCGGCCTCTGACGGGGTGGCAAGACCGCCGTACATCGATCCCAAAACGCACAGGATTAAGAACAAGGCTGGCGCCAATTCTTTGAGCGCCGCGAAGCGTTTGCGCAATGGCATATGACGCAAGGCGCGTTCACTTTCGGGGATCAGGCTTGGTTTAAGCGTGGTGCGGATCATGATGTAGGCCGCGAATGTCAGCGACAGCAAAATACCTGGAATGAACCCTGCTGTGAACAAACGCAGCACAGATTCATTAGCCAAAACGCCGTACATGATCATCACAGTCGATGGAGGGATCAAGAATCCCAACGTGCCAGCGCCCGCTAGGCCGCCAATCGCCAATTCGGGATCATAGCCGCGTTTGAGTAATTCTTTCAGCGTCATGCGTCCCACGACTTGCGTGGTCGCAGCCGAAGAACCCGAGATGGCCGCAAAGATAGAGCAACCCACAATGTTCACATGCAATAGGCGACCCGGCAGCAGCCCTGCCCATGGTGCCAAACCCGAGAATAGGGATTCAGACAGGCGCGTGCGGAACAGAAATTCGCCCATCAAAATGAACAATGGCAAAGCGACAAGATCAGGTGTGGTCAGAATGTTGAATACATACTGTGGGAATAATTTGTCCACGGGAATACCCGTGAAAAGTAACGCAAGACCGATGGCAGTTGTCAGCAATGAAATGCCGATCCAAGCGCCCGATGCGAGCGTGCCAAACAAAAGCCCGAAAAGGCTGGAGACGATAGCGCCCATGGTATTTCCTTAGTGTTTTTGGTTTTTTGTGGAACGCTGTGCGCGCGCCAAAACTATTCGATGGCGCTGGCAGCGCCTAAATCAAGATTATTTACGGTGCCACCGGTGAGGCTGGTCACAAGACGCGCGATCATTTGAAACGCCAAAACACCAGCGCCCAAAGTCAAAACGGCTTGGGGAATCCACAAGGGCGTAAAGCTGTCGGAGACTTCACCATAGCCGTAGGTGCGCATGGTGAAATTGAACAACCAAATGGTCAAAGATGTCGAAATTACCGTGCCCAAAAGCGACGAAAATGTTTCAAACATCCGTGTCAACCACTGCCGTTTTGAGGACATGGTCAGCTCGACCCGCAATTGCAGACCGGCACGCAGGGTCATGCCAGATCCCAAAAGAAATGCAGAGCCCATAAAATACGCGCTGTATTCCCAACCGATATGTGTGCCATTTGGCAAGAAAGGCAGGATGCGGCTTAGACTTGCTAACGCTGTGTCTACCAGAACCAGCAAAGTCAAAGCGACGATGCAAAGCCCAGCGATCCAAGCGCCAATCAGCGAAACCACATCTGCGGCCCTTTGCAGGGCCGCAGGTAGTCCGACGGATTTATGTAAGTCTTTAGATCCGTTGAATTTTTCAATCATTTTAAGTCAATCTTATTTGGAGGCTTTATAAGCATCTACGATAGGAAGTGCAGCGGGGACACGTTCAAAGAAAGCCTCTTGAACGCTGGCCGCTTTTTCAGCAATCTCGCCCAAAAGTTCATCGGACAAAGGCACCAAAGTCATACCGTTTTCGCTCATTGTTTTGATGCTGTCCAAATCGCCCTGACGAGATACATCCCAGAATGTTGGCTCAAGATCGGCTGCCACGGCTTCGATGGCGGCACGGTCTTCGTCTGAGATTGAATTCCATGTATCGAGATTGATGGTGACAGCGTTGGAACCCCATGTGTGGTTGGTTGGGTAGATGTAGTCTAGGAATTCCCAGAACTTGCCGTCAACACCTGACGTTGCGGAGGTCGCAACACCGTCAACGCGACCCGATGCCAAAGCTGGCAGCAATTCGCCCCATGGCATAACCACGCCCGCCATGCCGACAGCTGTTACGATGTCGACTGTGTTTTTATCAGCGCCACGAACTGGGATGCCTTTGAAGCCATCGATATCTTCGACTTCAACTTTGAGGTAAACATACTGCGCAGGGGACGGCACCATGTAGAGAATTTTTTGGTTGTACTGTTCCGCGAGCTTTTCGAACTCAGGACGCAAGAACGCGTGGTAGTCTTTCAACTCATCCATTGAGCTGACAAGGAATGGCACGCCTTCTGCGCCGAACAATGGGTTCAGGCCCACTTGTTGGCTGATGTTGATGTCAGCCATGTCGACAAGACCGTCACGCACAGCACCCAGTTGATCGGGACCTTTAAAGCCCAATGAGCCTGCAGCGTTCACTGTGATTGTCACTTCGCCGTCTGTGGCTTTGGCCACTGCGTCTGCAAAAACTTTAGCGTTTTCGACTTGGAAGTTGCCTTCTGGCAGAACGTCTGAGAGGCGTAATTTGGTTTCTGCAGTGGCGACGTTGGCGAGAGCGATAACGGTTGCTGCGCCCAATGCGATAGATTTCAAGATGGTCATTTCACATCTCCCTAAGTTGTTGATGCTTGCGTTGTCGGTATTATTGTATCCGACTTCTGCAAAGCCTGTCCGTTGTGGATTATTTGTGCCTGCAAACCGTAGCGATTCAGACGGGCTCTGAATAAGACCACTTTGATCTGACGTGATTGCGTTTGTATATGTTACCGCCATATTGTTGACATGCGAGGCACACAGGCCTAGCGCACCTAAGTCACTTTTGACGCGAAAGGAAACCTTATGGATATCAGACGGCTTAATGCATTTGTAAAGATTGTCGACATCGGAAGCATCACACGTGCCTCAGCAATCTTGCATATTGCTCAACCCGCGCTGAGCCAACAGATTGCGGCATTAGAGACGCATTTTGGTAAGCCTTTGTTGTTGCGCTCCAAACGCGGTGTTGTGCCCACGGAAGCAGGCAAGGTTTTGTATCGCCACTGCCAGCTTATTCTTAAGCAAATGGACCAAACGGAACTTGAAATAGCAAGCGCATCCGAAGAAATTTCCGGTGTCGTTTGCGTGGGGCTTGCACCTTTGGGTTTGGGGTCTTTGTTGGCGGCTCAATTGATCAAAACCATCCATGAAGATTTCCCCGGAATTATTCTTTACATCAATGAGAACGTCGGCGGCGGTGCCATGAGCGAATTGGTGATGACTGGCAAAATGGATGTCGCTTTGCTGTTTGACCCTGGAAATTTACCCAGCCTGTCTTTTAAGCGCATTTGTACAGAAGAGTTACACTTTGTGACGGCTGACACGGCTTTGCTGGACGGGTTGACCGAAATCTCCTTGGTGGATGCAATTGCAACACCGCTTATTTTGCCCAGTAAAATTCACACCATTCGCCAAGTGATCGACACGACTTTGGCGCGTGCGGGTCTGACAAAACGTGCGATTGCCGAAACGGAATCGATTTCTGTGCTGTCCAACGCCATTGGTGAGGGGCTGTGCGCGACGATTCTGCCGCAATCGGCGGCAAAAGCTGTTCAACGACGCATCCCAGAAGCGCGCAGCGTGCGCATTCATAAGCCGAACATGAAGGTCAATATGTCGATCTGCGTGTCAGCTCAGTTGCCCCTGTCCGAAGCGGCGGCTGTGGTTCAAGACCATCTTACGCGATTGGCAACCGAACTGTCCGTATAAGTCGCTCCTGCGCGGCGCGACTTTGATTGCTTGATTTTACATAAGGAAACCGCCCGAGGGTGAACCCGAGCGGCGAGGTGTGCCCCATGCAACTGTAAAACATGGGGCGGGGGTCACTTTTGAAAGGGCGCTACAGGTCTGTTGTCAGGCCTTTGGCTTTCAAAACAGCCTCAAGATTGCACACGTCGATAATGGTGCGACCTGATTTGTAGGCCTCGATGTATTCTGCTTCGGCGTCTTCGCGGGCTTGCGACAATTTCGCGGCCTCAGCGGCGTCTTCTTTGCGCACCATCACAAGACCATCCGCATCACCGCAGATCACATCACCGGGGCGAATGGTTTCGCCGCCAACGATGATATCGCCGTTCACTTGACCAAGTGTTTCTTTGACAGTGCCTTTGATGCACACGGACATCGAAAACACAGGCAAACCAAGTGCGATCAGCTCTTGAGTGTCACGCACGCCAGTGTCTGTCACAACGCCAGCGATGCCTTTTGCCACACAGGCGTTGCCCAAAACGTCGCCAAAGCTGCCCGCTTCTTCATAGGCGCCACCAGAGACAACAATCACGTCACCCGCTTTGGCATAATGGATCGCGAGTTGCAGCATGAGGTTGTCACGCGGCGCTGAAACGGTTGTAAAAGCCGGACCACACACCCGCATGTCGCGGTGAATGGGTTTGATGGTTGAATTCAACGCGCCCAAACGTCCCTGAGCTTCGTGAATGGTCGCGCTGCCAAATTTAGCAAGCGCAGCCACGTCTTCTGCGGCAGCCCGTTCAATTTTCGTAATGATATGTGGCATGTCGATCTTTTCCCTCAATTTTGCGTCTCTATTCAGAGATCGCCTTCACGAGCAGAGTAAGAGACGCGACAGCCGAAGGATAAGAGCACCTGCGTCTGACGTGATCGGCTTTTGCAATGTTTGATTTGACTGCTGATCCATTGCGAAAACGAAGATTAAAAAAGGCGGTCATCTGAAACTGGTCTGACATCATTGCGAAGCCACGGTGCTAAAGTCTGTGACAACAAACACAAACAATTAGGGACCAACTTGTCCATGTTGATCGAAATTGACGCCATAATTGCACAAATGAAATGGGCCGCCGCGCGTGGCCTATCCGAGTTTGCTGTAAATACATCTGGCGCGCGCATTCATATACGTCGTAGCGGCGCACTGACTGCATCTGCCGCATCGCAAACGACGCACAATCATGTGCCGTCTTCTGCCGAAACGGAGGCCCCCACGCCCAATGCCGCAAAGACCGTTGACGCACCCATGGCTGGTATTTGCCACCTGTCGGGGGACAGTGATAGCGCGCCGTTTGTCTCTGTTGGTGACGCGATTGGTGTCGGTCAAACGATTTGTTTGATTGAGGCCATGAAGGTGATGACCTCTATCACCGCAACCACTGCTGGCACAGTTAAAGCCATTCTTGTCGAAGATGGTGTCTCAGTTGATGCAGGCACGGCCTTGATTGAGGTGAGCTCATGAGTGCTCCTAAGAATACAGTGTTGATCGCCAACCGTGGCGAAATCGCGCTGCGTATTATCCGCGCCTGCCGCCGTTTGGGCCTGCGCTCTGTCTGCGCTTTTTCAGAAGCAGATCGCGGTGCACAATATTTGGATTTGGCGGATGCATCCATCTGTATTGGACCTGCATCGGCCACCAAAAGCTATCTCAATATTCCGGCCATTTTGGCTGCGGCTGATATTATGGGTGCGGATATGATCCACCCAGGATACGGTTTTCTATCTGAAAACGCTGACTTTTCTGAAGCGGTTGCGCAGGCGGGTCTGACCTTGATCGGGCCGAGCGCTGACGTGATGCGACGCATGGGCGACAAGGTTGCAGCCAAAACTGCCATGATTGAAAGTGGTGTGCCTTGCGTGCCTGGTCCTGACAGCGTGCTGCCCGATGACATCGCCGAAATCACTCGAATCGCGCAAGACATTGGATACCCAGTCATCCTGAAAGCCGCTGGCGGCGGCGGTGGTCGTGGCATGCGTATCGTCAAATCTAATGATGCTTTGGCGGATGCCTTTATGTTGACCAAACAAGAAGCGCAGCGGTTTTTCAGCAATCCAGACATCTATATGGAAAAGTTTCTCGAAAAGCCGCGCCATGTTGAAATTCAAGTGATTTGCGATTCTCACGGCCATGCCCTGTGGCTTGGCGATCGTGATTGTTCGATGCAACGTCGCCATCAAAAGATGATCGAAGAAGCGCCTGCGCCCGGAATTGATCGCGACTTGATTGCCAAAATCGGCGAACGCTGTGCAGCCTCTTGTCGTGAAATCGGTTATGTTGGTGCGGGCACGTTCGAGTTTTTGTACGAAAACGGCGCGTTCTTTTTTATCGAAATGAACACCCGTATTCAGGTTGAACATCCTGTCACTGAAATGGTCACCGGCCTAGATATAGTTGCGCTGCAAATCGATGTGGCCCGCGGTGCGCAGTTGTCGATCACTCAAGATGACGTCCAAACCGTTGGTCATTCCATTGAATGCCGGATCAACGCCGAAGACCCGATTACATTCGCACCAAGCCCCGGTCCAATCGATTATATGCATGTGCCCGGCGGCCCCGGTGTCCGCGTCGATACGCATATCGCAACGGGGTCAAGCATCTCGGCGAGTTACGATTCGATGGTGGCCAAAGTCATCACCCATGGTGCCACCCGTGACGAGGCTTTGGCCCGTGCGCGCAGTGCGCTGAACGAAATGCGAATTGAGGGTGTCAGCACAAATATTCCGCTGCACTGCCAGCTTTTGGACGATGACGGATTTGCCAAAGGGGGCGTGAGTATTCACCACCTTGAACACTGGTTGGAAAAACGGGAGCTTGATCATGAGTGATACAAAACTATCGCTCATTGGCAGCCGCGCTGTCTTATTCGAAGCGGATTGCCCGTTCGATTTGGCGCACCAAGAACGCATTTGGGCGCTCACCGCAGCGGCGTCTCAATGGGATGGCGTTGTTGAGGCCGTGCCAGGTATGACCAATTTAACGTTGCTTTTGGCCGATGTGCCACAAGACCTGACACGGATTGAACGTGATCTTGCGGCGCTCTGGGCCAAAGGTACGCGCCGCGAAGTGGATGGAAAATTGCTTGAGATTGACCTGACCTATGGTGGGGCAGGTGGCCCGCATCTAGCGGACGTGGCCGAGATGACGGGCATGTCTATCGATGCGGTGATCAAGATGCACAGCACGCCAGATTATACCGTTTATGCCGTCGGCAGTCATGCTGGATATTGCTATCTTGGCGGGCTTGATAAGCGTCTTGAGACACCGCGCCGCAAAGTGCCTTTGCCGCGTTTGCCCGGTGGGTCTTTGTCTGTTGCGGGTCTGCAAACCGGCGTGTCTGCCTCGGCTGGTCCAAGCGGTTGGAACACGATTGGCAGTGCAGATATTTCCTTTTTTGATCCGTTTAGAGCCACGCCTGCGTTGCTACAACCCGGCGATCGCATTCGCTTTTTACCAGTCGAGGTGAACGCATGATCGAAGTTCTTTCTCTTCCCCCCTTAGCAACCGTGCAAGATCTTGGGCGTGACGGATTTTGGCAGCAAGGTCTGGGGCGCGCTGGTGCCATGGACCCGATGAGCCACAGTCTTGCCAACCTTATGCTTGGCAATGATGCAAATGCGGCAACACTTGAAATCCCTTTGTCGCCTGCGCGGTTCCAATTTGTTGAACGCACTGCATTCGCGCTTGTGGGTGCTGCGTGTGATGCGCGGCTTGACGGGCGCGCTTTGCCACGGGTTTTTGCGGGCATCGCGGATAAAAATCAGGTGCTTGAACTAGGTGTGATGACACAGGGTGCGCGGGTGTATTTGGCACTCAGCGGCGGCATTGATGTTGCTGTTGTACTTGGATCGCGTAGCACACAGTTGCGCGAAGGTTTTGGCGGTTTTGAAGGCCGTGTTTTGGCACAGGGCGATCGACTTGTGCCCGCGACTAACAGTCTCCCTAAATTGCCTAAAAACGGGCTAAGCCTAAGCTTGCCGCCTCTGCGCTCTGAGCAATCCTCGGATATCGTTTTACGGGCCTTGCCATCCACCGAGCATGACAGTTTTAGTTCCGAGGCCCTTTCCGCATTTTGGTCTGCCCCCTATGTCATTACGCCGCAAAGCAATCGCCAAGGCTATCGTTTTGAAGGTCCCGAGCTTGATCGCGCGTCACAAGGCGAGTTGCGGTCTCATGGGATTGTGCCGGGTATCGTGCAGGTTCCTGGCGGCGGGCAACCGATTATTCAGCTTGCAGATTCCGCGACCATGGGGGGCTACCCCAAAATTGCGGCGGTGATTGAACAAGACTTGTGGCGGATCGGCCAAGCACGCCCCGGTGATGCAGTGAGATTTGAAAAGATCACGCTTGAGGCTGCGGCCCAAGCAGTGGCCGATGAGGCCAGTTTGCGCGTGCAGTACTGCGATGATCTGGACGTGATGCGCACTCAGATAACGGGTTGGACCTGATATGTTTACACAGACTGAACTTGATCGTTTGATCGATGCTATGCGGGCGAATGGGGTCTCATCTCTTGAAGTTGAGGCGCAAGACCAACAGCTGCATCTTGACCTTGCACCCGCGCCGTTTCCCGAGGTGCCGTTGCCCGCGGTTGCTCCCGTTTCTACGCGGGTTGTTCCCGCCAAAAGCCCTTGTATTGGTCGGTTTGTGCCACGGGGTATCGATGACGGCCTGATGCATCTTGAGAGCGCACAAAAGGTCGAGGCCGGAGAAACGCTTGGCTACGTTGTCCAACAACACGCCCGTGCGGTGGTCGCTGCCCCAGCGGCCGGAACACTGATCGGGGATGCGCCACAATCCGGCACAATTTTTGGATATGGCGACACGATTATTCGCCTTGAGGTGACATCATGAACATCGACATAAATTCTGATTTGGGCGAAGGGTTCGGCCCCTACACCATCGCCAACGACGCCGAGCTTATGCGACATATCAGTTCGGCAAATGTGGCCTGCGGCTATCACGCTGGCGATCCTGTCATCATGGACCGCACCATTCGTCTGGCCAAAGAGCACGGTGTCGATTTGGGGGCGCATGTAAGCTTTCCTGATTTGATGGGCTTTGGCCGCCGCAAGATCGATATGGCGTTGCCTGAATTGGAAGCACATATTCTGTATCAACTCGGGGCGCTGCATGGCTTGGCGCGCAGAGCAGATCATAAAATCACCCATATGAACCCGCATGGGGCTTTGGGAAACCTTGCCAGCTCTGACCCTGATGTCGCTTTGTCCGTGGCTTCTGCCACCATGGCATTTGATCCTGATATCGCTTTTCTTGTGCTGCCTGGCAGTGCGTTGGAAAAAGCGGCTTTGGATTTGGGCGGACAAGTTGTGCGGTTGTTTTTGGCAGATCGCGGCTATCTGCCCAACGGTCAACTGGCTCCACGTTCGCAGGCTGGCGCTGTCATTCATGATCCCGCGCTTGTTGCGGAACGCGTCTTGAGTGTTTTGAAAACCGCCCAAGTTACCACTGTTACAGGCGAGGTTATCCCGATGCCGGTGCAGTCTATTCTCATCCACTCCGATACCGCTGGCGCCGTCGGTCTTGCGACGCGTTTGCGACACGACATCACCACTGCAGGCGGGGCGATCACGCCACTGTCGCAACAAAAACAACCTCACACTTAAGATCGAGCAAAAAGAAGGACATTTTAGATGGCATTTTCAGAGTACAAAACAGCCCTCGTCACCGGAGCTTCCTCCGGTATGGGCTGGGGCATCGCAGAACGTTTGCGTGCCAAGGGTCTGACAGTTCACGCTGTGGGTCGCAACGCCGAGAAATTGGAAGAACTCAAAGACCTTTGTGGGGTTATCCCGCACGCGGTTGATATTTCCGACACAGCCGCGATTACTGAATTGGTCGACGGTTTGGATATCGACGTTCTGGTAAACTGTGCTGGCGTGTCACGTCCGGGTAGCATTTTACAGTCGGATGCGTTCGACATCGACGAGCAAATCGACGTAAACCTGCGCGCTGGTCTGCATCTGTGCCGTTTGATCCTTCCGGGTATGATGGAGCGGGATTCAGGTCATATCGTTAACATCACTTCGATGGCGGGCTTGTATGAATTTGGCGGGCACATTGCCTATCACGCCACCAAAGCGGCGATGCACACTGTTTCACGTCAGCTTCGCGTTGATGCCTTTGGGCGTCGTGTGCGTGTGACTGAAATCAGCCCCGGTCGTGTGGAAACTGATATCTTTGCGCGTGTTGAAAATATCTCTTCTGAAGAAGCAAAAGCCAAATATTTTGAAGGTATGGAAATGCCGCAGGTGTCTGATATCGCGGATGCAGTTGAATACGCCGTTGATACACCCAATTACGTCAACATTGGTATGATCGAACTGCTGCCAACACTGCAAGTTCCTGGTGGTTTGCGCACTGGTAAACGGGTTGGCGACGAAGTCATCCTGACAGGCAAAAAGTAAACGATATTCTTTGGCTCCCGCGCATTTTTGCGGGGGCCCCATCTACACGAGAAGCAGGGCATCTTATGCCCAACATTTGCAGGAAGAAGATCTTGACCTCTATTAAACTCGCCGCCCGTGTCACCAATATCCGATTGTCCCCTTCGACCGCCGCCGCTCAAAAGGTGCGCGACCTCAAGGCTGAGGGCCGCGAAATTCTGAACCTTACGGTGGGCGAACCCGATTTTGATACACCGCAAAGCGTCAAAGACGCAGCGATCGCCGCAATCAATGCTGGCGATACAAAATATACATCCGTCAACGGTACTGTCGCGCTGCGCAAAGCCATTCAACACGACTATAAAACACGGTTGAACATTGATTGCAGCCTAGATGAAATCTGTGTTGGCGGTGGTGCGAAACAAGTGTTGTTTGTGGCTTTGATGGCCACTGTGGAAGAGGGTGACGAAGTCATCATCCCAGCGCCTTACTGGGTATCTTACCCTGATATGGTCATTGCCAATGGCGGCACGCCAGTGATCGTGAAATGTGGTGAAGACGTTGGATTCAAACTGACACCTGAGATTTTGGAAGCGGCGATCACGCCAGCAACCAAATGGGTTATTTTGAATTCCCCATCCAACCCAACAGGCGCGGCCTACAACGCTGAAGAACTGCGCGCGCTTGGCGATGTTTTGGTGAAACACCCGCATGTCTTGGTGATGTGTGATGAAATTTATGACCGCATTTGGTACGCTGATTTTGACGCGTGCAGCATCTTGGGTGTCTGCCCAGAGCTGAAAAACCAAGCTTTGGTGTCTAATGGCGTGTCCAAATCTTACGCCATGACAGGGTGGCGGATTGGTTATGCGGTTGGGCCGTTGCAATTGATCAACGCGATCAACAAGTTGCAGTCTCAGATGTCTTCGTGTCCGTCCTCTGTAAGTCAAGCCGCAGCCGCGTTTGCTTTGACCGCCGATCAGTCGGGCGTCACAGAAGCTGTTGAAGTGTACCGCGCGCGTCGCGATCGTGCGCATGAATTGATCAACGCCATTCCGGAACTGAGCTGTACACTGCCAGACGGTGCATTTTATCTGTACCCTTGTTGTGCGGGCGCGATTGGCAAAACGACTCCGTCGGGCACAAAAATCGAGAGTGATCTTGATTTTGGCCTCTACCTTTTGGACACTGCGGGCGTTGCGTCGGTTCATGGCGGCGCTTACGGGCTTGAGCCATATTTCCGGATTTCGACAGCCACATCGATGGAAGAAATCGAAGCGGCTTGTGCCAAAATTGCAGAAGCCTGTGCGGCTTTGACCTAAAAAAATGACCCCAAGGTCATTTGGCCTTGGGGTTGCCTCTAATTTTTCGCCATTTTCTGCTGCAACTGCGGTGTCTCTTGCGTGCATATAGCACGTCGGATTTTTTGATGCATCATCGGTGCCACTGCAACGGGGTTTCCATACCAAGGACGCGGCAAGGTCATCGTCAAACGCGATGCCATCACCTGAGATGCGTATTATCCCCTCTCAAATCCTCCCCCCATACTGAATCTGTAAACACATAGCGAGCTTTGAGCCAATCAAGCCGAAATCGTCACTTTTAAGACAGGGAAAAAGACATGTTACATAAAAAATCAAAATTCAGCGGTGCGCCAAAGCGCGTTCTGACATCAATGTTGCTAGCTGGCACGATACTGACGGCGGCCGGCGTGACACACGCTGCTATGGCCAGTGAGAAAGTCGTGATCGCAGTCAGCCCACTTGGTGCAGATTCCAACCTGTATTGGACCACCACTGGCGCATTTATCTTTCCGTCGATGCAGACCCTCGTGGGCAATGATGCGGCGACTGGTAAATACGACAACAGCCAGCTTGCCGAAAGCTGGGAACACAACGAAGACTTTACGTCTTGGACGTTCAAGCTGCACCCAAATGCCGAATTCAACGGTGAGTGGGGTCCTGTGACGGCTGCAGACGTTGTGCACAGCTTCAACATTCACACCGGTGATGACGCAAAACTCAGTGGTATTAAGCAGCTTAAAACGGCGACGATCACTGCCGTTGACGATCACACTGTGCGCTTTGATCTGCCAAGCCCCGTGCCGAACTTCTTGTTCTCGCACGCAGGTCGCGGTTCACTTGTGATTTACAGCAAAGCGCAGTTCGAAGCAGAAGGCATTGAGGGTTATGAAACTGCGCCAGCTGGCTCTGGTCCGTTCCAATATGAAGGCCGCGAAGTGGGTCAGTCACTGACCTTTACCACGATCAAAGATCACTGGACTGGCGTATCTCCTGAGTTTGACGAAATCGAATTCCGCTGGGTGTCCGAGCCTTCTACACGTTTCGCGATGTTGTCAGCTGGCGAAGCGCATGCCGTGACATTGCCACGTGATTTGCGTGAAGATGCCGCTGAGGCTGGCCAATCTGTTTTGTCTTCAAGTGCTGGCGCGATGCAGTCGACCATGTTGTTCACGGGTCAGTTCATGAACCCCGAAGCCGAAGAAACACGTGACGCGCGCACCTATGCTTGGGCTGATGTTCGCGTCCGCGAAGCTGTGAACCGTGCGCTGGATCGTGATGGTATCTTGGAAGTTCTCTACGGCGAAGGTGTTGAGGCCTTGCCTGTTTACACGATGGATCCACGTTTCCCTGGGTATTCGCAAGATTTGGCAGATCGTTTCGATGCGGACTACGGCTATGACCCTGAAAAGGCGATGGCTTTGCTCAAAGAAGCTGGTTACCCAGACGCCTTTGACAACGCGGCTATTCCGTTGGTCGTGACAAGTTTGGCCGGCAACCCTGAGTTCGCTCAAATGGCGGAACTTGTGCAGGCTTACTTGGACGTTGTCGGTATCCAAACCGAAATGCGTGAACAAGACTGGGCCACTGGCAACACCGCGATTCGTGGCTTTACAGCTGATTTTGTGACACCAATGCGTAACGCGCCTGTGCGTCCTGCCGCTCTTGGTGTGCAAATCTTCTTTACAGATCAAGCCAGCCCGCACCTCAACGTGGGTGATCCAGAGATTAATGATTTGGGTGCCAAATTGGTGTCAGAAACAAATCCAGCTCTGCGTGATGAATTGCTGCAAGGCATGTTCACCCGTATCTTTGACGGTTACGCGCACATTCCAATGGCGGCCGTGCCTGCCTCTGTTGTCGTGAACAGTGATCTGGTCGAAGGATGGTCTTTCCCTGGATCCACGTCTTCAGGTCTGAGCCACTATGAGCTGATCGACTTGAAATAAAGTCAAAGTCGAAATCGAAGTTAAAGCCGCACAGCCTGCGGAGCCTCTGAATGGGGCTCCGCACAGCGCTGATGTGCAAAAAATTCAAGGAATACGCAGTGTTAAAATATCTCGCAAGACGGGTCGCTTCGAGCCTGTTTGCGCTTTTGGTCATCACCGTCATCGTGTTTTTGCTATCGCATCTGTCGGGAAATCCCGTGGACGCGCTCTTGCCCGATGACGCCAGCCAAGAGCAAATCGATGCCTTTATTCGGGACTGGGGTTTGGACAAACCTTTGTGGCAGCAATATGCGACCTTTTTGGGCAACGCTGTGCATGGCGACTTTGGCACCTCACTGAAATGGCAAGGCGAAGACGCCATGGGGTTTGTTTTGGACCGTATGCCAGCGACACTGCAATTGGGTGGTTTGGCCATTCTCATGAGTGTTGTGATTGCTTTGCCTTTGGGCGTAGCGGCGGCTGTTTATAAGGGAACGCCGATTGACAACAGCGCGCAGATGTTTGCGCTTTTGGGGCAATCCATGCCGAACTTTTGGCTGGGCATCGTGTTGATTTGGGTGTTTTCTGTTTGGCTTGGCTGGTTGCCAACCTCGGGCATGGGCACGATTTACCACGCCATTTTGCCTGCCATCGCCATCGCATGGTTCCAAGTGTCTGCGCTTGCGCGACTCACACGGTCGGCCATGCTCGAAGTGCTGGACGCCGAATATATTAAACTGGCCCGCGTCAAAGGCGTCTCGGAAAGCGTGGTCATTTGGAAACATGCACTGCGTAACGCAGCCGTTGTGCCGCTGACCTATTTTGGCATCTTGGCCGCGTCGATCCTCACGGGCTCGGTTGTGATTGAAACCGTGTTCTCATGGCCCGGCATGGGATGGGTTGCGATTGAAGCGATCCGTGGTCGCGACTTCCCAGTCGTGCAAGCCGTGATCATCGCCTACGCCGTCATTTATATGATCTCAAACCTTGTCGTAGATCTGCTCTACGTCGCTATTGATCCGAGGATCCGAAATGATTGATTTTTCCGTCAATAGAGTATCCGCAATGCGTTTTTGGGTGCGGTTGTGGTCTTTGCCTCTTGTCCCCATTACGATCTTGCTCGTCGTCTTTATCATCCCAGCATTTTTCGCCGATTTCATCGCGCCCCATGATCCGTATGTGCCAAATCTGCGCGCGCGGCTGCAACCGCCTGTCGGCTTTGGTGGCACGTGGGAATACATCTTGGGCACCGACCGATTGGGGCGTGATATCCTCAGCCGCATTTTGCACGGCGCTTGGTATGTTTTGGCCGTTTCAATGATCGGCATTGCTGTTGGCGTCGTCGTTGGCACCACTTTGGGACTGATCGCGGGCTATGCTCGTGGCTGGTTCGATGGCTTGGTGATGCGTCTCGTCGATATTTCCCTGGCTCTGCCTGCGATGCTTTTGGCCCTGGCATTGGCTGCTGCCATCGGCGCAAGCTTTCTGTCCGTCGTCATCGTTGTGGGATTTGCCCTTTGGGCCTATTTCGCGCGGCAAGTGCGAGCCGAGGTTTTGTTGTTGCGCAACAGTGATTTCGTGGCGCGGTCTCAAGTGGCAGGGTCGTCTCATACACGCATCTTGTTTCGCCACATTTTGCCGAACGTTATGAACACCATCGTGGTTTTGGCGACCTTGCAGGTTGGCATCGCGATCATGCTCGACGCGTCTTTAAGCTTTCTCGGCATAGGCATTCCGCGCCCCACGCCAACATGGGGTCTACTGGTTTCAGATGGCCGCGATTTCATTGCCACAGATTGGTGGATTTCGTTCTTTCCTGGTCTCGCAATTCTTCTGACTGTGATGTCGGCAAATATGCTTGGGGATTGGTTGCGTGAACAACTCGACCCAAGACAAAGGCAGATTTGATATGACACAAACACAAGATACACCACTTCTTGAGGTCAAAGATCTCCGCGTTGAAATTTCAACCAAAGCGGGTTCGTTTTATCCCGTCAACGGCCACAATTTCACGCTGAACAAAGGCGAAACTTTGGGCATCGTGGGCGAATCCGGTTCGGGTAAATCTATGACAGCCACCTCGCTTGTGCGGCTTTTGCCGAAACATGCAGCCAAGGTGAAATCCGGCAGTATCAAGCTGGAAGGGCGCGAGCTTTTGGACCTGTCCGAAGCTGAAATGCGCAAGGTGCGGGGCAGTGAAATCGCGATGATTTTGCAAGACCCGCAAACCTCGCTGAACCCGTCGTTCACCGTGGGCGAACAGATATCTGAAGCCTTTCGGTTGCATGCGCCAGGCCCCAAGAAAACGATGCGCGCCCGCGCGATTGACGCGCTGCGTAAAGTGAAAGTGGCCGCCCCTGAACATCGTGTGGATTGCTATCCAAACGAGTTGAGTGGGGGCATGCGGCAACGGGTTGTGGGGGCGATTGCGATTTCGTGCGAGCCGAAAATCATCATCGCCGATGAACCGACGACGTCGCTGGATGTGACCGTGCAAGCGCAGTATTTGCGCCTGCTCAAAGAGCTGCAAGACGACACGGGGATGGGCATCATATTCATCACCCACGACTTTGGGATCGTAGCCAATTTGTGCCACAAAATCGTGGTCATGTATTTTGGTCGCATCGTGGAGTCCGGATCGGTGGAGCGCATTTTTGCCAATCCTGCGCATCCGTACACCGAAGCGTTGATCGGTGCCGTGCCCAAGTTGCGCGGACACAAAGGGCGTTTGACGACCATCAAAGGCCAGCCTCCTGCGCCGATGGAACCGTTGCAAGGCTGTCCTTTTGCGCCGCGTTGCGAAAAGGCGGACAGTCGCTGTTTCGCAGAGTTGCCCCCCACGCTTGACGCGGATGGCGACGGCGAACATTTAGCAAGCTGCTGGAGGGTCTTAGACCAATGATCAAGACACCTATTCTTGAAGTCGAAAACCTGTCCAAGCATTTCGAAGTGCAAACAGGTATTTTCAAACGCGAAACCAAAATCGTCAAAGCCGCTACGGATTTGAACTTTCACATCTCTGAGGGTGAAACGCTGGCCTTGGTTGGTGAATCCGGTTGCGGCAAGACCACCACGACACGGCTTTTGTTGAAATTACAGACGCCCACAGCGGGGCGCGTTTTATACGACGGCCAAGACATCAACACGCTGAACGGGCAGGGGCTCAAAACCTATCGCTCTAAAGTGCAAGCGGTGTTCCAAGACCCATGGTCGTCGATCAACCCGCGTGTGCGTATTGGTGATTTCATCGCTGAACCTTTGATCGTGAACGAAAAAGTTGACTCAAACGAGGTCGATCGCCGCGTGAATGCGGCTTTGGACGCCGTAGGGTTGCGTCGCCAAGATGCCCGCAAATTCCCGCATGAGTTTTCAGGCGGTCAAAGGCAACGGATCGCCATCGCCAGTGCAATTATCACGCGGCCGCGTTTGGTGATTTTGGATGAACCTGTGTCGGGATTGGACGTGTCCATTCGCTCGCAGATCATCAATCTGTTTAAAGACCTGCAAGCCGAATACGCGCTGAGCTATATATTGGTGGCGCATGATTTGGCCACCACACGCTATCTCGCAGATCGTGTGGCGGTGATGTATCTTGGTCAGATGGTTGAGCAGGGCAACACGGACGACGTGTTTGACGCGCCTGCGCATCCTTACACTGAGGCTTTGCTCTCAGCGGCCTTATCCGCAGATCCCACAGAAAAGCGCACCGAAATCCCGATGACGGGCGAGGTGCCTTCGCCGCTCAATCCACCAAGCGGCTGTGCGTTTCATCCTCGGTGTCACAAGTGCATTGGCGACATTTGTAAGACGCAATCGCCTGTACCGTTTTTGCAGGACCCGAACCGCACGGTCAGCTGTCACTTATACGACCAATAAAGGCGTGCCGCGCTTTGTGCGTGGCCCGCATAGAACTTCAATCAAAACCTAACCCAGAAAGATCACTGATGATTATCACTTGCGTTACCAACGAAGTTTACCCCGATGCATCCTCTGAAAGTTTGCCCAAAATTTTTGGGCGCGCCCAAGAGCAAGGCATCGGTTCATTTGAGTTGAGACTCGTTGAAGGCAAACGTTTCCCAATGTTTGAAGCCGATGCATTCGCGCGTTTAAAAGAACAGTCTAAAGAATTTGGCATCAACTATACGGCCGTGTCTCCCGGCTTGTTCAAAGTGCCTTTGAAAAGTGAACTGACAGCGCTGCACACCAATTACTTGTTGCCAATGAGCTTGGACTTGGCGGATGAAATGGGCATCAAAACGTTGATTTTGTTTGGCCCAACGCGTGCTGAAAACCCTGCGGCCAACGAGTTTGACGAGGTTGTTGCCTTAATCAAAAACGCAGTTGAAATCGCGGTTGCACGCGGCTTTACTGTGCAGCTTGAAAACCTGCCGGGCAGCTGGGCGGACACATCAGATGCCTGCTTCAACCTGTTGGAAGCCGTAAATCATCCTGACTTCGGATATGTCTGGGACACAGGCAATTTGTATGAAGCCGAGGAAACACATTTCCGCGCTGGCTACGAAAAACTTAAACCTTACATCCGCAACGTACACCTTAAAGACGGTGCTGTTGTTGACGGAAAAATGGTTTGGATGCGCTACGGTGAGGGCGTCACAGACGTAAAAGGTCAAGTCGAAGCCCTGATCGCTGATGATTACAAAGGCACCTTAGTTTTGGAAGCCGCTTGCCAGCCGCATGAAATGGCCGACTTCCCAACATCTATTGCGTATCTCAAGTCAATTTTGGCGTAAAAGGCGTCGATACAAACACAAGTGGTTTCCCGGTTTCGGGCGGGGGACCACAGCGATGAAGGTCATTTTACCTAGGTGTATTTCCTGTTGCCATGCTTTTACGTGGCGGCTGTTTTCAAGTTTTTCGAGCATTTATGCGCGTCTCATAACTCGCAAAAAATAGATAAATTATCGTATCTGATTGTCATATGTATTCTCGCTGATGTGATCGCAACACGGTATGCATAGAAATGGTACACCAAATGCTAGCGTTAGCTAAAGACGGTAGACCTTTTCAAATTCAGGAAAATCTAAAAGAGCAGGGGCCATGACTGAACTCAAAATATCCAAAATTCGCAAATCTTACGGCAATCTAGAAGTCATCAAGGGTGTCGATTTAGATGTTAACAAAGGCGAATTTGTAGTGTTCGTCGGTCCCTCTGGTTGCGGCAAGTCGACTCTGCTGCGTATGATTGCTGGTCTCGAAGACATTACCGAAGGGGAGCTGTGGATCGGTGACGATTTGTGCAACGATATCCACCCAGGTGATCGTGGCATCGCGATGGTGTTCCAATCTTACGCGCTTTATCCGCATATGACGGTTGGCGATAACATCGGATTTAACCTGAAGATTTCAGGATACAGCAAGGAGGTGCGTGAACAGAAGATTCAGAGCGCAGCACAAGTGTTGCAAATCGAACATCTGTTAAAACGCAAGCCATCGCAGCTGTCAGGTGGGCAAAGACAGCGCGTTGCGATTGGGCGCGCGATTGTGCGTGAGCCGCAAGTGTTTTTGTTTGATGAACCGCTGTCAAATCTTGATGCCGCTTTACGTGTTGAAATGCGTATGGAATTGGCAGAATTGCACCGCAAACTTGGCGCGACCATCATTTATGTGACGCACGATCAAGTCGAAGCCATGACCTTGGCCGACAAAATTGTCGTTTTGGATGCAGGTATCGTTCAGCAGGTTGGCAAACCGATCGATCTGTATCAGCGGCCCAGCAACCTGTTTGTTGCGGGCTTTATTGGCAGCCCCAAAATGAATTTTTTCCCTGTTGAAGTGGTGAAATGCCTTGATGGTCATCTTCAAGTCAAAGGCAACAGCATTGAAGCGGTCGATATTCCTGCGGACATCTCGGGTGTATCTGTCGGCGATTCTATGACGCTTGGCATTCGCCCACAGGTTCTAAACTTTGCGCCCGACGGCCCAGTCAAAGGCGCCATTGAAATGGTCGAGCGGCTTGGATCGGAAACGATTTTGAATTGTAAAACTGCCGATGACACTGCCCTGTTGGCCGTTCTCGATCATGATGAAGATTTTGATCACGGTGCAGGTGTCCGGTTCTCGTTTGATCCGGCGCAGGCCATTTTGTTTGGCGCTGACGGCACATCTCGTTTTCCCCTTTAGGGACGTTTTGCTTTTTACAACTTGCCGCGGTGGATCCAAATTACCGAATAAAAAGACCCATAAAATCACCAGCAGGAGAACACAATGGAACTTGGTATCAAGAATTTGAAACGTACCGGCATCGCAATGACCGTGCTGTTGTCATCGACGTTGTCAGTACAAGCGCAAGACACTCTAGAGGTTTGGTCTCGCAGCGGACCACAAGCTGCCGCAACCTATGAGGCTGTGTTCAAAGCATTTACAGAGAAAACAGGCATCAAAGTTGAATACCTCACAGCGCTGCAATTCGACACGCAATTGCAAGCCCGTGTTGCTGCCCGAGACCTTCCAGATGTGTTGATCTATGACCAATCCAGCATGGCGGCTTATGCGCAAAACGGTTGGATCAAACCGATCGAAGTCACCGATTTGGCGGGCTACGATGACGTGTCCGAAATTTCTTGGGACTCTGTCAAAGTGGCCGATGGCACAAGCTATGGTGTGCCGTTCAGCCAGCATGCTCAAGTCACATTCATCCGCAAAGATTGGCGCGAAAACTTGGGCTTTGATGTTCCCAAAACCCATGATGATTTGATTGCCTTGGCCACGGCTTTCGCGACAGGCGACCCTGATGGCAACGGCATTGATGGCGACACATTTGGCATGGCCGTTCCAGGCACAACAAACCGCGGTTTCTTTGCGTGGTGGATGTTCTCATACCTTGCACAGCAAGGCGCGCATTACGTTGAAGGTGGCGAAGGCAAATACGAGGTCACCATCAACAATGAAACCGGAAAGAAAGCGGTCAATTGGTTGTATGACGCGTTCTGTGGAGATCCAAACCTAGCCCAACCTGGCGCGATGACAAACGCAAGTGCAACACCGTTTTTTGCCGAAGGCAAAGCGGGCATTTATCAAACAGGCCCTTACGCGATCCCAAGCTTTGACAGCAAAATTGGCAAAGACAAACTTGAGCTGATCCTCGCACCGGCAGGCCCCGCAGGCAGCACAACTTTGACAGAACGCACAAGCATCTACTTTGGCGTGACATCAAAACTGCCTGACGCGCAAAAAGCGTTGGCGGAATTTTTGATCAGTGCTGAGGGCCAAACCGTTGGCATGACTGCACCGGGTCAGCCCGTTGTGCGTTTGCCCGTAAACACCACGTTGAACGGTGCGGAAATTTACGGTGATGATCGTTGGGCCACCGTGGCGACACAGCTTGAAAACTCTGAGCTGTTCCCATCTGACATCGATTTCACGGCTGCACGTTTGGAAATTGCTGAAAGTTTCCAGACATTGTTTTCGCAGTGTAACGATGATGTGGATGCGCAACTCGAACAACTTGCAAACCGGATTTCGGATGAACTCTCAGCATTGGATGCATTGAAATGAACCAAACAGGCAGCGCTTCAAAACCGACTGCCGCCAGCACGGAGGGGGCGCATACCCCCTCTGTGTCTCGTCGCGGTCGTATCCGGTCACAGTCTCGTTGGTGGTCAGCTTGGATGTTCCTCGCGCCTGCGCTGCTTTTGTTTATATATTTTAAATTCATCCCCATGGCCCAAGGGATACGGATGAGTTTCCAAGATGTGAGCCCCTTCTTGGGCAATACTTGGGTCGGCTTTGAAAACTACATCGAAGTTTTGACAAACGAACGATTTCACCAAGCGGTGCGCAATACGATCGTATTGGGCGCGGGGCAGTCTTTTGGCGCGGTGATCATCGGGTTTTTACTGGCACTGCTGCTCGAAGGCCCTTCACGCACTTTATGGTTCGTACGCACAGCGGTCTTTTTGCCGGTTGTGACAGCCTCGGCCGTTGTCGGTGAAATTTGGCGTATCATTTACTACCCTGCCGCGGACGGCTTTTTAAACAAGGTGATTGGCCTGTTTGGCATGGATCCCATTCGGTACTTGGAAGATACCTCGGTGGCACTTTACGCCGTAATGACCGTGGGGATTTGGTCCAGTGCGCCATACTATATGGTCATTTTTCTGGCAGGCCTCGCAGGCGTCGACAGATCCCTTTATGAGGCGGCAGCCATTGACGGCGCGCGGATGCGGCACCGTATCATAAGCGTGACCATCCCAGCCCTGCGCCCTGCCATTATGATCGTTTCGATCTTGGCCGCTGTACGCGCCTTGCGCATTTTTACGGATGTTTGGGTTCTAACCGGTGGTGGTCCTGCGGGATCCACTCAAGTCTGGATGACGCAGATCTACACCCAAGGCTTTGAACGAAACAATTTGGGGGTCGCCTCTGCGGCGTCGATCTTGCTGTTGATCGCTTCCGTGCTTTTGACCTTTGTGGCGATCTATTTCACGCGCAACAAGGAGGCCAAATAGTATGTCTACGCCTGTATCCTCTCCGATTCCCAAGCGACGCCGACGCCAATCTAGCGTCGAAGGCACACTTGATACCGCTTTCGGCTGGGCCGTTGGTGACCAAAAAACGCTGCTTGTGCGCGGCATCATGTGCGCGATTTTGTTGTTCGTTTTCGCGGGTCCCATCATGACGATCATCGTCGGTGCGTTTGATTTCAACACCGACCCAACAGCGCTCACGCTTTGGCCTCACAACCCCAGCCTAGAAAACTTTCGGGTTGCTGCAGGACGCGGTATTTGGTCGTATTTCGGCAATTCTTTGTTTATCGCGGGCTTTGGTCTGTTGATCCAAATCTCTGTTGCGGTCACGGCAGGCTATGCATTGGCGCGCCGCAAATTCTATGGGCAAACCGTTGTCTTGGGCATTTTCTTGGCGACCATGATGTTGCCCGAAGAAGTCGTGGCTGTGCCCTTGGCTGTGGTGTTGGGCGATCTGCCATTGCTGGGCATCAGCTTGCGTGGGACAATCTTTGCGATCATCTTGCCCGTGGCGGCTTCGGCCTTTTCGATCTTGGTGATGGCCGCGTTCATGCGCGATATCCCCGAAGAGATCATTGAAGCCGCGCGCATTGATGGGGCCAGCGAATTCCGCATTTTGGTCCAAGTGATTTTGCCTATGAGCCTGCCCGCATTGGGCGTGGTTGCGATCTTTGGCTTCAACGGCATCTGGGATCAATATTTGCTGCCTTTGGTGGCCGCAAACAGAACCGAAGATTACACCATTACGGTCATTCTGCGCAGTCTGCGCGCCGATGTTGAAGTGGGCACAGGCGCGTTGTTGGCGGGTGCTTTCTTGGCACTGATCCCCAGCTTGATTGTTTATCTCTTGCTGCAAAAATCACTCGTGCGCGGCATGACCTCTGGCGCGATCAAAGGCTAAAATTCTAGGTCACCCCAAAAGGGGTGGCCCCTCCTGCAGCGCTTTGGCTGCACTCACTCAAATATAAGTAGGTTCCGATGATACTGGCTACAGTCACCGATGAAGTTTTGCCCGACCGTTCCGAGGCGTGTTTTCCACATATTTTCGAGACAGCGTTGAAACAAGGCGTCAGCACATTTGAAATCCGCATGGTCGAAGCCAAACGGTACCCCATTGTCGAGGCAGATGCATGGACACGGATGCGCAAATTTGGCGATGAATACGGCATCACCTTTACAACGGTGTCGCCGGGTTTGTTTAAAACGGGCCTTTCTCATGACTTGATGCCCATTCACCGCAATCAATTGGCCTCAATGAGCATGGATTTGGCCGAAACCATCGACATCGATGTGTTGGTAACGTTCGGTGTGATGCGCGAAGCCACTGATGGCCCTGACAGCTTTGCCAAAGTTGTTGAGATCCTGCATGAAACCGCCGAATCCGCTGCCGCGCGTGGTTTCACTGTGCAACTCGAAAACTTCCCCGGATCATGGGCCGACACAGCAGACAATTGCCTGGCGCTGCTCAAGGCTGTCGATCATCCTGCTTTCGGATACTGCTGGGACGTGGGCAATCTGTATGACGCGGATCAAGAACATTTCATGGAGGGCTACCAAAAGCTTAAACCCTTTATCCGCAACGTCCATTTAAAAGACGGTCAGTACATTGGCAATCACATGGTGTGGCAACATTTCGGCAAAGGCAAAACCGATATCAAAGGTCAAATCGCAGCGCTTAAAGCCGATAATTACAAAGGCACTTTGACGGTCGAGGCCAAATGCGAGCCACAAATGGACGAAGATTTCCCGACCTCATTGGAATATCTGCGCGCCCTATTGTAATCCGTTTGCAGGTCTTGTGTTTGGTTGCACAAGACCTGCAATTTCTAGGTCAGGATCGTCTTGGACAGTCTGCGTCGCGAATACAACTTTTGGACGCGCTTATTCTGAGTTTTGCATCGAATCGCAAACTCGACAGTTTGGGGTTTTTGATGCGGTTTGGTCATCTAAAACCTGTGAAATTTGACAATCGCATCTCACAGGTTTGCACGTTTGATAAATCGACGATGTCGGTTCGGCGCAGTCGCAAAAAGAGGTAAAGTGGAAAAACAAAGCCTTATGCGACTGCAATTCTGGGTGATCAGAGGCTTCTGGCTGACGCCGCTTAAGCTTGCTTTAGTCCGCCCATGGTCCGTGCCAGCCTTCACCGCCATCCAATCGCGCAAAGCTGTGACGGCCAAAGTAATCGCGTTGTCCTTGGATCATATTCGCCGTACCGCGTGCGGTGCGCATCGCATCAAAATAGGCGATACTAGACGCTAGCGCAGGCATCGCGATCCCGTGCAGGGTGCCAACGGCGACGATCTGGCGCAAGGCCATGTGGTGCGCTTTGAGTTGGTCCGCAAACGCAGGCGCGCGCATCAAATTGCGATCAGGATGGTTTGTGAGCGCCGTCGCCATATCATCCAACATTGTCGAACGGATAATGCAGCCCTCACGCCAAACTCGCGCAATTTCGGGCAGGGGCAAGGCCCAATCATAGGACTCGGATGCTGCTTCGATCATCGCAAAACCCTGCGCGTAGCTTAGGATTTTGCCAGCGATGAGGCCCATTTCCAACTGGTCGATTGAAAGCTGATCTTTTGGAATGCTGGTCGGTGCGCCGCCAAACAAGGCTTCGCCCTCGGCCCGTTCTTGGCGACGTGAAGACAGGTTGCGCGCGACAACGGCTGCTTCGATCCCCGGGATCGGTGAGGCAAGATGTTGTGCCTCAATCGCGGTCCAGCGTCCCGTGCCTTTTTGACCCGCGGCATCCACAATGATGTCCAACAATGGGCCGTCAGATTTGGGATCGTAAGCCTGTGCCACTTTGCCGGAAATCTCGATCAAATATGATTGCAACGGGCCGGTGTTCCAACGTGCAAAGACGTCACCGATATCAGACGCAGACATGCCAAATCCGTCACGCATCACACCATAAACCTCTGCAATCATTTGCATATCGGCGTATTCGATACCGTTGTGCACGGCTTTGACAAAATGGCCAGCGCCCGCTTCGCCCATCCATGTGGCGCACGGCGTGCCTTTGTGTTTGGCGCTGATGGCCTCAAGAATGTGAGACACGCGATCCCAATATTGACGCGCGCCGCCACCCATGATGGACGGGCCAAATCGCGCTCCTTCTTCGCCACCAGACACGCCGATGCCAAGGAACGGACCCGTTGCCTCGGCCGCGCGGCGGTTGGTGTCATGAAACAGCGCATTGCCTGCATCTATGATTAAATCATCGTCATCCAGCAAAGGTCGCAATGCCGCAATCTGGTCATCAACAGGCTGGCCTGCGGGCACCATAAGAATGATAGCGCGCGGGGTGGCGATGGCTGCAACCAAATCTTCAAGCGTATCGGTGCTTGTGATCCGAGGGGCGAGGTCGCCTGCGTTTTTGACAAAGTCATGGGTGACGGATGTGGTGCGGTTCCAAACCGCGATGTCAAAGCAGTTGTCTGCGATGTTGGACGCCAAAGCTGCCCCCATCGTTCCAAGGCCAATGAGCCCAATTTGTGAAAGTGTCATAAAATTTACAGTCCGTTTGTGGCTAATGAAATGCGATGGGTGCAGGTGGTGGCCAGACAGGTCGTTTCACCTGTAAACAAGCCAATGATTAGGCGAAACTGATCTGTGCTTTCATCGCCTGTGTGCGGTCCGATGCCAGCTTAAACCCGTCTTCGGCGTTATCGATGCTGACAGTGTGCGTGATCAAAGGCTTCACATCGATCAAACCCTTTTGCATCAGACTTACACCGGTGTGGAACTCGTCATGGAACCGGAAAGATCCCTTAAGCGATAGCTCTTTTGCGGTGATGTTCATCATTGGCAAAGACATATCGCCGCTCAGGCCCAATTGCATGATCGTCCCGCCTGGGCGCATTGCGTGGATGCCTGCCGTTAACGCGGGCACAGCGCCTGTACATTCGTACATGACATCGAAAGTGCCTTTGTCTGCGGTGAACTTGTCCAAACCATCTGGTGTTTGCGCCATGTTGACGGTTTCGTCAGCCCCCACAGAACGCGCCATGTTGAGTGTGAAATCAGACAGGTCCGTGGCCACAATCCGGTCCGCACCAGCGCGGCGTGCGCACAGGATTGACAGAATGCCAATAGGCCCACAACCGGTCACCAAAACCGATTTTCCGACCAAATTACCTGCGCGGCGCGTGGCGTGCAGACACACCGCCAAGGGTTCGGCCATCGCCGCTTCGCCTGCGGTCAAGCCGTCGGCGACAGCACATTGGCTGGCGTCTGCGTTAAGCACTTGGCGGAACGCGCCTTGGATATGTGGGAAAGGCATCGCGGAGCCGTAAAATCGCATGTTTAGACACTGATTTTGCGCACCCTCTAGGCAGAATTTACAGGTGTTACAGGGCCGAGAAGGAGAGACCGCAACAAGTTGTCCGACTTTGAGTGTATCAACGCCCGCGCCCAAAGCGGTGATGTGCCCTGCAACTTCGTGGCCCAAAACCATCGGTTCTTTCAGCTTGATCGCGCCAAAGCCACCGTGGTTGTAATAATGCAGATCGGACCCGCAAATCCCACCAGCAGCCATCGCGATTTGAGCTTCGCCAGGACCCGGCGCGGTGACGCCCTGTTCTTCGATACGCAAATCTTTCGGGGCATGAATGACGATTGATTTCATTTAATTCACCTTGGTCAAAAGGGGTTGATTGGCAAAATGAGCGACAAGATTGTCATGCACCAGTTTGCCCATGGCCTTGCGTGTTTCATATGTGCCTGAGGCATGATGCGGTTGAACCATGACATTATCAAGCGCAAGAAACCGTGGGTTTAGGGCGGGTTCGCCTTCGAACACATCCAAGGCCGCAGCGCCTAGAGTTTTGTTTTCTAGAGCTGTCAACAATGCCTCTTCATCGATATTGGCCGCGCGTGAAATGTTGATCACCATGCCATTCGGCCCCAAGGCGTTTAAAACATCTGCGTTCACGATATGGCGGGTTTCGGCAGACGCCGCGAGTGTCACAAACAGAAAGTCGGCATGTTCCGCAAGCGCGATAGGGTCTTGTATAAAGGTCCAGTCTGGCGCGTAATCTTTCGCGCTCACATCACTGTAAGCGATTTCTAAATCAAATCCTGCAAGTCGTTTGGCGACCTCAAAACCGATCCGGCCAAGGCCCAAAACGCCCACTTTTTTCCCCCACACGCGCGATTGCAGTGGATACAGACCTTTTGAGTTCCAAGACCCGTCCCGCACCCATTGTGATGCGCCGATCATACCGCGCGATTGTGCCAGCATCATCGCAACGCCGAGGTCTGCCACGTCGTTTGTTAAAACGTCAGGCGTGTTGGTGACATGAATGCCGCGCGCTGTGCAGGTTGCAACATCCACGGAATCGTAGCCGACACCATAAACCGAAACAACTTCTAGGTTGGGGCAGGCGTCGAGCATGGCCTGGTCTGCGCCAAGTTCGCCGCGGGTCGCGATACCTTTGATGCTGGGGCCGACTTTTTCTAGGAAAGCGGCTTTGTCTTCGGCCTCAAAGTATTTGTGCATGGTGAAGGCTGCATCAAGTGGCACTTGGTCCCATTCAGGGTAGTAACCAACTTGGAGGATATCAGGCTTTGTCATTAAGTATTTCCAGTGTGTGACTCGCTATGTTATCGTTAACATAGGAGGGCGCATCAAGGTCGTCTAGTCGAAATTTTTGTTCTTTCACGGGCGTTGACATTAAGTGTTATCGATAACATAAAGGGAATAACGCTAATATTCTTCAATATATGGACCTCGAAAATGAGCACTCAACTGTTTGACCTTACTGGAAAACGCGCCCTGATAACTGGCTCCTCACAAGGCATCGGATTTGCTTTGGCACGCGGTCTTGCCGCAGCGGGTGCCAGTATTGTTCTCAATGGTCGCGACGTAACCAAACTTAACGCCGCCGCCGACAGCCTACGCGCCGAAGGTGTCACCGTTGATGTACTTGCATTTGATGCCACAGATCACGAGGGCGTGCGCGCGGCAGTGGATGGGTTTGAAGCAAAGACAGGCGCCATCGATATTTTGGTGAACAACGCCGGCATGCAACACCGCACCGCCCTTGAAGATTTTCCGGCCGACGCCTTTGAACGCTTGCTGCAAACAAATGTCGCTTCCGTGTTCCATGTCGGCCAAGCTTGTGCGCGCCATATGATTAAACGCGGTGCGGGTAAAATCGTCAACATTGCCAGCGTGCAAACAGCGCTCGCGCGTCCGGGTATCGCGCCTTACACCGCAACCAAAGGCGCTGTCGCGAACCTCACAAAAGGCATGGCGACCGATTGGGCGCGTCACGGATTGCAGTGTAACGCGTTGGCTCCGGGCTATTTTGATACGCCTTTGAACGCCGCGCTGGTCGCTGATCCTGAGTTTTCTGCGTGGCTTGCCAATCGCACGCCTGCGCAGCGTTGGGGAAATGTCGAGGAACTGGTCGGGGCCTGTATTTTCCTCACCTCCGCAGCCTCTTCTTTCGTAAACGGCACCACTGTTTATGTGGATGGCGGCATCACGGCGTCGCTTTAATGCAGCGCTTTATCGTCATGGGCGTGTCTGGATGCGGCAAGTCGTCGATTGGGGCCGGATTTGCCGCTCAAATCGGGGCGACTTTTGTGGATGGTGATGATCTGCACCCTGCACAAAATGTTGCCAAAATGAGTGCAGGCACCCCATTGAATGACACCGATCGCGCACCATGGCTGGCGGCTGTTGGGCAGACTTTTACCAAGGGCAGTTTGCCTTTGGTCATTGGCTGTTCTGCGCTTAAGTGTAGCTATCGTGACATCATTCGCGACCATGCTGGTGGGCCTGTTATGTTCCTGTTTCTCGATGGCACACGTCAGCTCATTGGAACGCGCATGGCCGAACGGAAAGATCATTTCATGCCGACCGAATTGTTGGACAGTCAGTTCGCAATATTAGAGCCGCCAACCCCTGATGAAGAGTCTGTACGTGTTGATATTGATCAGACAGCTGAGGCCATCGTGACGGAATTGGTCGCCCGCTTTTCTAAAGAATTTCTATGACTGTCAGGGATGTCTTGATCAACGCAGGGGCACTGGGGCGCGTCATCTTGCAAGATGTTATTCTACGATTTGTGCTCAAGCGCGCCGCATACTGACGTAAGCGCGATTGGGTGGCGAAGACCAAGCGACAGTGATGGAATTTTCAAAAGGCCAGAGGAGTTGCCAAGATGATAACACGTTATGCAATATTTGAGGGGCAGATCAACGCCGGACAAACAGAGGCGTTTCGCGCCGCAGTTATGGAAGAGCTTTTGCCCAAATGGCAATCCATGCCAGGGGCGCGCGCTGTGCGTGTCACCTTTACCAATGACGCAGACGAAGGCGCGCCTGCGTTCCCGATGATCATGGAAATCGATTATGATGACATGGAGGCTGTGACGGCCGCTTTGGCATCGCCAGAACGCACCATAGGTAAAGCCGCAACCGAAGCATTTTTGCCGCGGTTTTTCACGGGCCGCATTCATCATCACAACACGACAAAAGCGGCTTAAACAGTCCACTGAACCTTGGCAGCGCGTTTGCCAAGGGGACATCAAGGTGTTGCGTTGTGCATCCCAAGTGCGAATTTTACCTCACTGATATCGTAGCCGTAGGGCTCAGTTCTCAATGACATAACAAGGTTACAACCGCAGATTTAAGCTGACACAATTTTTACAAAGACACCCGAGGATTTTTAATGAAGCGTAGCCCTACGATGAAAGATGTTGCCCGCGAAGCTGGCGTGTCGGTTATGACCGTCAGCCGTGCATTCAAAGAAGACGCTTCTGTCGGCAAGGACACGCGCGAAAAAATCCGTGAGACGGCCGACAAACTTGGGTATGTTTTTGATGTCACAGCGGCCAATTTGCGCAACCAACGTAGCGATTTTATTGCTGTGACCATTCCCTCGCTAAACAATGCGAACTTTGCAGCCACAGTTGTTTCTTTGACCAATAAGCTTAGCCAAGCGGGCTATCAAGTTTTGTTGGGGCACACAAATTATGACGTGGTGCGAGAAGAACAATTGATAAGCCAATTTTTGCGCCGCCGCCCAGAAGCGATCATTGTGACAGGCGGCCATCACACCGACAAGGCACGGCAGTTGCTGGCAAACGCTGGCGTGCCTGTGATTGAAACATGGGACAATCCAAAGACCCCAATCGGGCATGTCGTGGGGTTTTCAAACGCTGACGCCATGCAACTTCTTGTTGATCATTTGGTCGGACAAGGTCGGTCGCGCATCGCCTTTTTGGGCGGGGATTCCGAAAGTGATTCACGCGGCCAAGATAGACGCCGGGGTTTTCAAGAGGCTATGCAGGGTCATGGCCTAAAAGCAGATCGGTTGATCGGGTCTGGTGCGCCGCAAAAACCAATGCAAAAGGGGGCCCGCGCAATGGCAACGTTGTTGGATCAATTCCCTGACACGGATGCCGTGATTTGCGTATCTGATTTGGTTGGTTTTGGCGCGCTTTCTGAATGTCAGCGGCGCGGCATCACAGTGCCACAACAGATCGCAATCGCAGGTTTTGGGGCTTACGATATTGCAGAGGTCTGCGTGCCAACGTTGACCACAGTCGACCCAATGCCGTTCAAAATTGGGGAAGCCTCCGCAGAATTGGTTTTGGAGCTTTTGAAGACCCCTGAATTGGCGCGCAACCAAATGATCACACCCGTCCTGAAAGTGGCCCAATCAACATTATAACGTCAAAACCAAACACATGGTCCTGCAACAGAGCACACTCTTATTTGTCTTAAGTTTGGTATAATTCGCCGCCCACGACATCTATGGCACACACGGGATTGATGTTGGCACTTGTCAGCATCAGCATCGGATACCCCGATCGAGTTGTATGAAAACCCTGACAACGATTTCGTAGCGGGCTTTATCGATTCGCCGCGTATGAATTTTCTTACTGCAAAAGCTGTGGGGCCAAAGACCGTCGAGGTGGCAGTACAACGGGTAGAACTGCCCAATCTAGAAACGGCTTTGCAGACTGGTCAATCCTTACAATTTGGGATCCGCCCTGAACATCTCGATGCTGCGACAGCTGTGCATTTTCCGATGGTGGCGGATGTGGCCGAAGAACTTGGCGCAACAACCTTTGCACATGGATAGGTAGCACCAATTAAGACTGGTTACGCCCGTAATCCGTCTTATGTTAAGTTAACCTTGAATTTATGGCCATCCACACATGCAGCGGAAACCTTTTCTATAGTAATAGTACAAATATCTAAACAATTCGATTTAAGGTCAGGTACACATAGCCCCTCGCGGCGTCAGGTTAAAAATATTCGGGATTGCGTGCCATAATTTGTGACAACTGACCCAGTGTTCCCGAGAGATGGATTCTCACATTTTTCTCTGCGCGTTCCGCGTCATGGTCTTTGATTGCAGCGATGATCGCACTGTGGGCCTCTATGACTTCATTGGCTTTGCCTGCATCTGGCAAATTAAGTGTGCGTAAGCGATCAATTTGCCCCGATCTTTCCGAAATCAACGACCAAAGCGTTTCCATTCTCGCGGCTTTAAACAAAGCAAAGTGAAACGCGCGGTCCAGCTCTTCGAAATAGACAAGGTCGGCTGCGTCATATGCGGATTTTTGCCGCCTCAGAATGACCTGTGCCTCTTCAATTGCCTCGTCTTGATCTGACAGCGCGAGCTGTTTTGAAATTTCGATTTCCAGTGACATACGCAAAAACTGTGTTTCACGCGCCTGATCAACGTCAATCCGTGCCACTTCGGTCTTGGATTGCGGGAACACGACCAGCAGGCCTTCTTCTTCAAGCCGAAGCATTGCATCGCGCACCGGTGTTTGGCTCACACCGTAAGATTCTGCAATTTCTGCCCGTGATAGATTTTGACCCGGCTTCAATTCAAGCAAGATGATTCTTTCACGCAGCGTTTCATAAACTTGCTGACTTATCGAGGTTTTGCGTAATTTCCCCGGCGCCGCACCACTGCGATCCGTCTTAAATATATCTGATAGAATCCCATTTTTTGTATTCATTTTAAGAGCTCAATGCTGAATTTGCGTTCTGTTGTTCTCATCCTAAGCCAGCCTTGACCTGAATGCACTAATATATTAATGTATGAGTTGCACGAGAAGGAGAAGCTCGCGCACATCCATTGGGAGGAAGACAATGACATTTACCAAAACAGCGCTTTTGGCAGCGACTGTTTGTGCCGCAGCCAGCAGCGCACAGGCAGAAACATTCAACATTCAAACATCTTTCAACGCAGGCGATTTTTCGACTCAGTATTTGACAGAAACTTGGTTGCCAAAAATATCTGAAATGACACAGGGCCGTGTGGAAATTATATTCACACCAAACGGATCCGTGGTGCCAGCGCGTGAAACGCCCGAAGCGGTTGCAGCCGGTGTGCTCGACGGTGATTTTACATCTGTAAACTACTTTGCGGGGCTTGAGCCTGCGTTCGCTATCATGGGCGACCTGATTTCAGGCTACGACACACCGCAGCAAATGCTGGGGTTTTGCCGTGATGGTGGCGGCGAAGCGATGATGCAACGCGCTGCAGACGAAATCACCGGCGGCGAAGTTCACGTTGTGGCCTGTGGTCCCTATTCTCGTGAATCTTTGCCTGCACGCACGCCCATTCGTACATTCGAAGATTTGGAGGGGATGAAAATTCGCTCACCCGAAGGTCTTGCCGCAGCTGTGTTTCAAGCAGCAGGTGCCTCGCCAGTGTCGATCCCGTTTTCAGAAGTGTTCGGCGCGCTGGAAAAAGGCATCGTGGATGCGGCAGATGCCTCGGCCTATGTGAACAATGATCGCACAGGTTTGCACGATGTGGCGCCTTATCCACTCTACCCTGGCATCCATTCCATGCCTTCAATGCAGTTCACTGTGAACACTGAAAAATGGGATACTTTGTCTGCAGATGATCAGGTTGCTTTGAAAACATGGTGGTATGACGCAATGACCGCGATGACCGAAGAGGTGTCTAAACTCGACGCTGAATTGGCCGCGCGTGATGATGCTGCGGATGGCATTGAAGTGATCAATTGGGCCCAAGAAGACCGCGATAAATTGCGGGTTGTCGCCCGCTCACAGTGGGAAGCATACGCCACCAAATCGGCATTGGCCAAAGAAGCGTTAGACGCACACATCGCCTACATGACCCAAATTGGTCTGTTCGAAAAATAAGAATAACTTGTGTCGCCTTGCCCTAATTGGCGGGGCGACATGTTCGTAATTTCCAAACGGGAGTGGCAATGAAACGCTTGCTTACCCGCTATGCCGACACCATGAGTCACATCAGTGTGTTCATCGGCCATAGCTGCTCAATTCTCTTTTTCGCCTGTATCGCGATTTCAGCGCTTGAAGTTGTAATGCGCTATGGCTTTGACCGCCCAACTGTGTGGTCCACAGAACTGGCCATGACATTGTGCGCCACGGCTTGGGTGCTGTCCGTTGGCTATGTCACCGAACGCACGCGCCATATTTCAATCACCATGTTGGAAATTCTGGTGTCGCCCAAAGTGTGGCGTTTGTTTCGACTGTTTCAACAATTGATCGCCTTTGCCGCAATCTTTGTGCTGACCCTCGCTTTGTGGAAACCCGCACTAAAAGTGATCGGACGCACAGAGTATTCAGGCACGGCCTTCAACTCCCCCCAACCGACAATTTTCAAAGTCATCATCGTTGTAGGGTGCATTTTATATTTGGCCCAATTGATCGCGAATATCATTCGCTGGACCCAAGAAACCCAAGAGGATATGCCCAGTGGGAATTGAGTTTATTACACTTCTAATCGTCATATCGTTGTTGGGTCTGATGGCGCTCGGCGTGCCGCTAGGTGTCACAACATTAACCGTCTCCTTGGCGACGGCGATGCTATATTTCGGCGAACGCGCTGGGTTCTTTATCGTGGCAGCCAACGTCAGCGAGGTGTTGCACAAATACGAACTCATCGCGGTGCCATTCTTTGTCTTTATGGCCAATGTGTTAGAACGATCGGGCATCGCCAAATCTCTGTTCGATTCCATGGCCATCTTGGGGGGCCGGTTTCGCGGCTCAGTTGGTGTGCAAACCTGTATTGTTGCCGTCGTTTTGGCGGCGATGTCTGGCATCATGGGCGGCGAAATTGTCATGCTTGGACTGATCGCCCTACCGCAAATGCTGCGTCTTGGGTACGATAAAAAGCTCTCTATCGGCATCATTTGTGCGGCTGGCGCGCTGGCCACTTTGATCCCACCCTCTGTCGTTTTGATCATTTATGGTCTGGCAGCACAGGTCTCGATCACCAAACTTTTCGCCGCCTCAGCAGTTCCTGGTTTCATGCTGGCCTCATTGTACATCACATACATTCTGGTACGCGTTCGGATGAACCCGTCCATGGCCCCGATCTATGACATCCCTGAAACAGGTTTGCCGCTTTTCCAACGCTTGAAATACATGAAGGGCGTGATTTTACCTGCCATTTTGATTGGCACAGTTTTAGGTGTCATTTACTCAGGCGTGGCCACCGTAACCGAAGCCGCCGCCATTGGTGCAGTTGGTGCACTGATTGTCGCCGCGATCCAAGGCGAATTGCGTTGGACCATGGCGCGCGATGCGATGCGCCAAACGGTTTTGACAGTTGGCTCCATCATCTGGCTTGTCCTTGGTGCGGTGTCTTTGATCGGCATCTACAACCGGATCGGTGGGGGTGAATTTTTACGTGGATTACTCACAGGACTAGACGTACCGCCGCTGATGGTCATCGTTGTGATGATGCTGATCATCATGCTGCTAGGCACGTTTTTGGAATGGATCGCAATCATCTTTATCACGGTGCCCATCTTTGCGCCGGTGGTGATCAACCTTGGATTTGATCCGATTTGGTTTGGTGTGCTCTTCGCGATGAACATCCAAATTTACTACCTTTCTCCCCCCTTTGGTCCGGCCTGTTTCTTTTTGAAATCTGTCGCCCCCAAAGGCATCGAACTTCAAGATATTTTTCTCGCAGTACTGCCTTTTATCGCGCTTCAAGTTCTTGGCTTGTTCCTTGTTTTGTTTTTCCCCCAGTTGGCGCTTTGGCTGCCAGCGATGCTGGATTGAGGTGACCCATGACAAACCCCATTGACCCCACCGAGACCCAAGACCCCTTAGCCCCTGAAACCCCGCCCGAACTCATTGATGAGGCGGGCCAAGACGCCGCTTTTGGCAATTGGCCAGAAGTATTCGGTGTGGTGCTGACGGCATTTCTTGTGTGGCTCATTTTCGCATTTACTGGATAGACTCATGACACGTAAAACACCCCAAGACCTGCGTTCTGCACGTTGGTTTGCCCCTGATGATCTGCGCACGTTTGGTCACAAAAGCCGCATGTTACAGCTTGGCTACGACGAACAAGATTTCCGCGACAAACCTGTGATCGGTATTTTGAATACGTGGTCGGAACTCAACACCTGCCACTCGCATTTTCGCGAACGGGCACAAGACGTCAAACGCGGCGTGTTGCAAGCGGGGGGCTTTGGTGTGGAAATGCCATCTCTGTCCGTTGACGAGAGTTTCACCAAACCCACGTCAATGCTGTACCGCAATATGCTGGCGATGGAGACCGAAGAAATGATCCGTTCGCATCCCCTTGATGGCGTGGTGCTGATGGGGGGTTGCGATAAAACCACGCCCGGCTTGGTCATGGGGGCCATATCGGCAGGCGTACCGTTGATCTATCTGCCAGCAGGTCCAATGCTGCGGGGCAATTACGCAGGTAAGATTTTGGGCTCGGGATCTGATGCTTGGAAATACTGGGACGAGCGCCGTGCAGGCAATATTTCAGACGCCGAATGGACGGGCGTACAAGGCGGCATCGCGCGCTCGGCTGGCACCTGTATGACAATGGGCACCGCATCCACCATGACTGCGATCGCGGATGCAATGGGCATCACCTTGCCCGGAGCATCCTCCATCCCAGCGGTCGATTCAGGCCATCAGCGCATGAGTGCCTCGTGCGGCAGACGTATTGTCGAAATGGTCTGGGAAGACCTCACACCTGAGAAAATCATCACCAGCGGCGCGTGCAAAAACGCAGCGGTGGTCGCGATGGCCACAGGATGTTCGACCAACGCCGTCGTACATTTGATCGCGATGGCGCGGCGTGCCGGCGTGGATTTGACCTTGGATGACTTGGACGCTTTAGGCCGCATCACCCCGCTGATTGCAAATGTCCGCCCATCAGGCAAAGACTACTTGATGGAAGATTTCTATTACGCAGGCGGACTACGTGCTTTGATGAAACAAATCGAAGCGATGCTCGACACAAGTTGCCTCACAGTTACGGGTAAAACGATGGGTGAGAACCTTGAGGGCGCGCAGGTCTATAATGACGATGTGATCCGACCCCTGTCAAATCCGGTGTACAAAGAAGGCTCGCTTGCCGTCCTTCGCGGCAATCTGTGCCCTGATGGCGCGGTGATCAAACCCGCCGCATGTGATCCAAAATATTACCATCACGAAGGTCCGGCCTTGGTGTTCGACAGCTATCCTGAAATGAAAAAAGCGGTCGATGACGAAAACCTCGACATCACGCCAAACACGGTGATGGTGCTGCGCAATGCAGGACCTTTGGGCGGGCCAGGGTTTCCCGAATGGGGCATGCTCCCCATTCCTAAAGCACTGCTCAAACAGGGGCACCGCGACATGCTGCGCATATCAGATGCGCGTATGTCTGGCACGTCTTATGGCGCTTGCGTGCTGCATATCTCGCCCGAAAGCTATATAGGCGGGCCGCTGGCCTTGCTCAAAACAGGAGACACTGTGCGGCTTGATCTGAATGCTCGCAGCCTTGATATGTTGGTCGATGACGCAGAACTCGCGCGACGCCGTGCCGCTTGGATACCGCCAGAGCCAAAGTTCGAGCGTGGTTATGGCTACTTGTTTTCCAAACATGTGACGCAAGCCGGCAAAGGCTGCGACTTTGATTTTCTTGAAACAGGGTTTGGCCGCACCGCTGGCGAACCTGATATTTTCTGAGGGACACCGATGTCTGAATATACACTTTCCGATGCTACCCGTGCAAAACTAATGTGCGTATCAACCGCTTCAATTGCCACGCAACTGTTCAAACGCGGCCTGCGCACGCAGTTCATCCAAGGGGTGCGCCCTGTGTCCGACAAAGACCAAAATATGGTCGGGCAAGCTTTCACTCTACGCTACATTCCTGCCCGCGAAGATCGCAATCCGCTAGAAGTCTTTCGCAACGAAGATCACCCGCAACGCGTTGCGGTGGAAACCTGCCCCAAAGGCCATGTGTTGGTGATGGATGCGCGTAAAGACGCACGCGCAGCCACAGCTGGATCGATCCTTGTCACGCGACTTGAGGTGCGTGGCTGTGCGGGCGTTGTGTCGGATGGCGGTTTTCGCGATGCCCACGGCATTGGCCAATTGGACATGCCTGCCTTTAGTGCTGGTGCATCAGCGCCCACAAACCTCACCCTGCACGAAGCCATCGAAATCAATGGCCCAATTGCCTGCGGCGATGTCGCTGTCTTTCCTGGCGACGTCGTTGTCGGCGACCGCGACGGCGTGATGGTGATCCCCGCACATTTGGCCGATGAGATTGCAGATGTATGTTCAGGCATGGAAAGTTTCGAAGACTTCGTGCTCGAAGAAGTCATGAACGGCGCACCAATCATTGGTCTCTACCCCTGTACCAAAGATGAAAACCAGAAAAAGTTTGACGCATGGCGCATGAAAACAGGTCGTTGAGGGCATAAATTTAACGCACGAGGCTGACGGTGATGTGGCGCAATGTTGGTTCAGCACGCCGACCTATGACCCTGAACTGTTAGAATGACTAGCGGTTGAGAAGCTGCAATCCGCAGCCTAACCCTTCGAGGCGGAATGGAAATTGGTGAAGACGCCCCTGCGGCACGTCTTATGGAACTAGTTGCCTTAGGCTTAACATTGATTGAGGCTCAATACGAAGGCCAACAGGCTTTGGCAACTTAATGACGAACGCCGCCGTCGTGCGTTATTTAACCCATTAATATACTGAAATATTGCCCCTTCGATTTGGCATCTGGTTGCATAAGGCGTGCGCCATATCAGTTCTGCCTGAATGGATTTGAAGCTCCTATATTCGTCAAAAAGTAAATTAGACAGGCGCTTCTTAATAATCGTTGGAACAGTATTGCAGTCCGCGATCCGTATGGTGAAAGCGGCGCACCTGCGAAAGTTCATTCCCAAAAAGCGAAAAACTCATGTTACGCTCATGCGCGGGAGGATACAGCTTTGACAGATCACCAACACATCGAAGAAATCGGACAAGTTCTGGATGGCACACAGACTGGACGCGATACCTTTGTGTCCGCATCTTGGCGGCGTTGCGTAGAACTTTACGGCATGGACCCCCTGCGCAACGATCCAGCGCATATTGTGACCGAGGCAGAATTGCGCGATCATCGTAAACAAGCGGAATGGATGATCGCGGCGGCGCGAACGGGACTTCAAAATCTATTTCGTCAGGTTGCCGGACAGAATTATGTGCTCATCTTGACCGATGCTCAGGGTGTCTGTGTTGACTATTTTGGTGATGATTTATTTGCCGATGAACTGCGCGGAGCGGGGCTATATCTTGGCTCGAACTGGGCCGAAGAACTGGCCGGCACCAGTGGTGTTGGCGCCTGTATAGTCACCCAAGAACCCGTGACGGTCCATCAAGACGATCATTTTGGCAACGCCCATACAACCCTGTCCTGCACAGCCGCACCAATCTTTGACAGTCTTGGAAAACTCACCGCCGTTCTGGATATTTCGCTTTTGCGATCACCGACCACGAAAAGCAGTCAAAACCTTGCCATGAGCCTTGTGACCACCGCCGCGCGGCGGGTGGAAATGGCCAATCTGATGGCCGAAAGCCGCAAAGACTGGGTATTGCGCTTTTCAACCAGCCCAGAATTTCTGGATGTCGATCCAGAGGTCGCGGTGCGGCTGGATGGTTCGGGACGGGTCATCGGTTACACCCGTGGCGCACGCCGGTTGTTTCCCGAGGGTGTGCCTATTTTGGGTCAGCAGATCGACGCGGCTTTGAACTTGTCTGTCGATGATCTGCCTAGCCTGATGCGGGACCGCCCGACAGAAGATCGGGTCGTGGAATTGCGTGACGGCGGCGCGCTTTTTGGGCATGCCATCGCTCCCCAAGCGCCGCGCACATTGCGAACCGCGTCCCGTCTCAACGGGGCTTTGGCCGGATTGGCAGGCAGCGATCCCATCATGGCGCGGTTGTTGAACCATGCTGAAAAGCTGGCGCAAACCACCGTGCCTTTGTTGATCTGTGGCGACACTGGCACCGGCAAAAGCAAACTGGCGCGGACCATTCATATGGTGGGACAGGCCAATGGGTTCATTCTACTTGACTGCGCTGGAATGGCACCCAAAGACCTCCATTTGGCCTGCAACGATATCACGGTGCCGACGACGCTTTTGCTACGCGGGATTGATGCGCTCAGTTCAGAAACCGCAAGCGCGCTCACTGTGCTTTTGGATCAAAAACCCAATCTGCGCCCCTTGTCCACAACGTGTCTCACGCCGGGTCAACTAACCCTGCCGCGGCCGCTGTTTCACCGTTTGGCGGGAAGTACGCTGACCGTCCCACGGCTGGGCCAGCGACAAGATCTCGGATGGATGATTGACCGACTGTTGCGACGCCGCGCCCCAGATACCGTTCGCCTATCGCCCTCGGCGCGGGCCGATTTGATGGGGCGGTCATGGTCGGGAAATCTGCGTGAATTGGAACAAGTGCTCGACGTGGCAGTTGCGCTCTGTGAAGGGCCGGTGATCGACCAGTCTGATCTGCCGCCCCCCGTTGAGGCGCACCAACCTGTACAAGAAACGTTGGAGCAGGTTCTGGATGCCTGTGACTGGAACATGGCGCAGGCATCGCGGCGGCTAGGTGTCAATCGATCAACCGTTTTGCGCCGAATTCGCAAAGCCGGATTGCATCCCCCCGATTAAGATGTTGCGTGCTGTTGCGCTTGCAACATGCCGCAACGCAGCGCTTACTTTTTGGTCGTACCCAATACGATTGAGCATAGCCCGCAGCAAATTCCTACTGAGATACTTCTCCCACAAGAAACGCACTTAGGAGGAGATGTGATGCTTGATACAACCGTGGCAACCCGCACGCAGGACGTGCTGGATAAATTAAACATCGCTTTGCAGACAGGCGACGTAAAAGGGGCGACAGCGCTTTTTACCACCGACAGCTATTGGCGCGATTTGGTCGCCGTGACTTGGAACCTAAAGACGGTCGAAGGTCAAGAAGCTGTAGGCGAAATGCTGTTGCACCAATTGGACAAAACGTGCCCAGACCATTTCCGACTGCAAGATGCAGAATGCCCCGTCGAGGAGGACGGTGTCACAACAGCATGGATCACATTTGAGACAAAGGCCGGACGTGGTTGGGGTCTTATGCGGCTCAAAGACGGTCGGATTTGGACCTTGCTGACCGCATTGCAAGAACTCAAAGGCTTTGAAGAAAACCGTGGCAAACATCGCCCAATGGGCGCGGAACACGGGGCCAAAAAAAACCGCCAGAGCTGGACAGAACGTCGCGAGGCAGAGGAGGCTTCGCTTGGCTATGACACGCAACCCTACACGGTGATCATTGGCGGCGGACAAGGCGGTATCGCTTTGGGTGCGCGGCTCCGCCAGCTCGGTGTGCCGGCCATCGTTTTGGACAAACACGACCGCCCCGGCGATCAATGGCGCAGTCGGTACAAGTCGCTCTGCCTGCATGACCCAATCTGGTATGATCATCTGCCTTATATAAAATTCCCTGACAACTGGCCGGTGTTTACGCCGAAAGACAAAGTCGGTGACTGGCTTGAAATGTACACCAAAGTCATGGAAATCCCTTATTGGACCCGCTCCGAGGTGGTCAACGCCGCCTATGACGAAAGCGCCGGAACATGGACGGTCGAGGTAAATCGCGATGGCGAAACCGTCACGTTGCATCCCACACAGCTTGTGCTGGCCACGGGGATGTCGGGCAAACCGAATGTGCCCGATTTCCCCGGAATGGTCAGCTTCAAGGGTGAAATCCAACACTCGTCACAACATACAGGCCCCGATGATTGGACTGGCAAAAAGGTCGTCGTTGTAGGATCCAACAACTCTGCACATGACATTTGCGCCGCCCTTTGGGAGGCTGATGCCGATGTGACCATGGTGCAGCGGTCTTCGACCCATATCGTGCGTTCCGAAAGCTTGATGGATATCGGTCTTGGCGGACTCTATTCCGAGGAAGCTCTGGCCAACGGGGTTACGACCGAGAAAGCAGATATGATCTTTGCGTCCTTGCCCTACAAGATCATGCATGAATTCCAAATCCCGCTCTATGATCAGATGCGCGAGCGTGATGCAGAGTTTTACGCGGGGCTTGAAAAGGTCGGTTTCAAACTGGATTGGGGAGACGACGGCTCTGGTCTGTTCTTGAAATACCTGCGCCGTGGGTCGGGCTATTACATTGATGTCGGCGCAAGCCAACTGCTCATAGATGGTGCGGTCAAACTCGTGCAAGGTCAGGTTGATCACTTTGACGAGGACGCTGTGGTTCTAAGCGATGGCACCCGCCTTGAAGCAGATCTTGTGGTGATGGCCACGGGGTTTGGTTCGATGAACGGCTGGGCTGCGGATCTCATCAGCCCTGAGGTTGCCGATAAAGTTGGCAAGGTCTGGGGACTTGGTTCTGACACCACAAAAGACCCCGGTCCATGGGAAGGTGAACAGCGCAACATGTGGAAACCGACACAACAAGAAAACCTGTGGTTCCACGGCGGAAACCTTCACCAATCGCGTCACTATTCGCTTTATCTCGCGCTGCAACTCAAAGCGCGGATGGAGGGCCTTGAGACCTCGGTCTACGGCCTTCAAACGGTGCATCACCTGTCGTGATGCCTCCCTTGCGCCCGAACGTTTCCAGTTCGGGCGCACCCTTTATAAATATGGAGATGAACTATGAAAGCAGCACGTTGGTATGGTGTTAAAGACATCCGCGTTGAAGAGGTGGCAGAGCCATCCCCAGGCCCCGGTGACGTCAAGATAAAGGTTGCTTGGACTGGCATCTGCGGCAGTGACTTGCATGAATATCTCGCCGGACCGATCTTTGTGCCCGTGGGCGAAGATCACCCGCTCAGCCACGACCAAGCTCCGATCACGATGGGGCATGAATACAGCGGCGTGGTGACTGAGGTTGGCGAAACCGTCACCCATGTTGCCAAAGGCGACCGCGTTGCCATCGAGCCGATTTTTGCCTGTGGTGACTGCCCCGCCTGTTTGGAAGGCAAATACAATCTTTGCAACGATCTCGGGTTTGTCGGTTTGTCTGGTGGTCATGGTGGGTTTGCCGCCTATTCGGTGGTGCCAGCCCGCATGGTCCACAAGATGCCCGATGCTTTGTCGATGGAACAGGGCGCGTTGATCGAACCCTCAGCCGTGGCGCTGCATGCCGTCCGCATGTCAAAAATCAAGGCGGGCGATACCGCGGCGGTGTTTGGCGCGGGGCCCATCGGTTTACTGGTCGTCGAAGCGCTGCGCGTGGCTGGTGCGTCGCAAATCCATGTGGTTGAACCCTCAGATGTGCGCCGCAAAAAAGCGCTGGAACTTGGCGCAACAACCGCCATCGACCCCACCGCCGAGGATGTGGTCGCCAAAATCCAAGAGGCAACGGGGGGCGTGAATGTCTCCTTCGAAGTGACAGGTGTGCCGCAAGTTCTGCCGCAATGTATTGATGCAACCCGACATGAGGGCCAGACGTTGATCGTCTCGATTTGGGAAAAGGAAGCGGCGTTTCACCCCAACACCGTGGTACTCAAAGAGCGACAACTTCTTGGTACTATCGCATATCGAAACGTTTATCCTGCGGTCATGAAGTTGATGACCCAAGGCTATTTCAACGCTGATAAATTGGTGACCAAACGGATTTCCATTGATGACATCGTGCCAGAAGGGTTTGAGAGCCTCGTGACCGAGAAATCCCACGTTAAAATCCTCGTAAAAGCACCCGAGTGATCTTCCGGACGCGGGCTTGAAAGCTCGCGTCCTATTTACCATGCGCCGGATTGTTCGAAATCGTGTTCGTGAGGGTGCGGGCTTTATAACGCTGGGGCTCTCAAAGGGGCGGCCCTGCGGTTCCAATCATGCCCCACATCACCACCAGCCAGACATTGGTGCGCTATGGCCGACGCTATAGGCACCAAGGCAAATGAATATCAAGATCGCGGGCATCAGTAATGCAACAGTCCCCATTTAGGATTGCGCGGGGTCCAAATACGTCTCTAAACCCGCACGACAATCGTCTGGCCATGGATGAGATTTGTGATCCTTGGTTGATGTCATGACAATCAGCTGCTCGATCGTCCATATAATGTCCCCATCAACGGTCACGACAGTATAAAGATCCAAAGATGATTTTCCTATGCGTTTGACATGCACCGCGAAATCCAATGTATCGCCATACACGGCTGGCTTTTTAAACTCGATGTTCATTTTGACACTCGGCAACCCAAGATGACGCTCAAACATCAACTCTTTCCATGTCACCCCGAACGAGGCAAACATGGCCTCATTCACATCCACGAGATAAGATAAATATGCGGGGTGATAAGCGATCCCAGTGAGGTCACAATCGCCGAAGCGCATCGGTTTTGAAATCTTAAATGGCATGATATTTCCTCTATTTTTACTATCCAGCACCAACTGTGCTTTTGGTTTATATAATTTATGTTTAAAGTTTGTGCAGATGTCAAACCTCGCGTGTGCACAACGTATTTTGCGCGCATCTCTCAACAAATCTAATCTACACATTACAGATAATGTGAAAATATTAGTGTTCATAACGCCAATAATACAGAAATCCCGATATATTTAGCGTATAGAGTGACAAAGTCCGTTGACAGGCGATGCATTGAAATTTAACTTTAGACTTAAAGTAAATAGTCTCTTGAAGACCTAGAACATTCAATGAAGATACGGCAAGGCCCGCTTCAATAAAGGATACAACAATGAAAACAGCGATTCTCGGAGGAGGCCCCGCAGGCCTATACTTTGCAATCTCGATGATGTTGCGCAATGAAGATCACGACATCACTGTTTTCGAACGCAACAAAGCGGATGATACATTCGGTTGGGGCGTGGTTTTGTCAGACGAAACCATGTCTAACTTCGAAGAAAACGATCCGATTTCTGAAAAGATGATCCGCGACAGCTTTGCCTATTGGGACGATGTCAAAACCATTCGTGGCGATGAAAGCATGACCTCAAGCGGGCATGGGTTTTGCGGAATCGGGCGTAAAAAGTTGTTACTCTTGCTGCAAGAGCGCGCCCGTCAGCTTGGTGTCAAACTTGAATTTGAATCCAACATTACGGCAGATGACATTGCCAAAATGAAAAAAGACTATGACGTTGTGGTGGCCTCAGATGGTCTCAATTCAATGACCCGCACCATTTTCGAAGACAAATTCAAACCGCAAATCGATATGCGCCAAAACCACTTTGTTTGGCTCGGCACCCATCAAAAATTTGATGACGCATTCACTTTTATTTTCGAAGAAACCGAACACGGTTGGATTTGGGCGCACGCCTATCAATTCGACGACGACACGGCGACCTTCATCGTTGAATGCGGCCCGGAAACTTACAAATCCTTTGGGTTTGATACCCTAAACCAACAAGACAGTATTGCCTTGTGCGAAAAGATTTTCGCCAAACATCTTGGCGGCCATGCTTTGATGACCAACGCCAACCATATTCGTGGCTCTGCTTGGATTCAGTTCCCGCGTGTCACCTGTGAAAACTGGTTCTTTGAAAACGTAGTATTGCTTGGCGATGCCTCTGCAACCGCGCATTTCTCAATCGGTTCTGGGTCGAAACTTGGCATGGAAAGTGCCATCATGTTGGCAGATGAACTCAACGCCGGCAAAGCTCTGCCTGACGCTTTGGAAACCTACCAAGACGAACGTAAATTGCAGGTGCTGCGCGTCACCTCTGCCGCCCGCAATTCCACCGAATGGTTCGAAGATGTCGAGCGCTACCTTGGCCTCGACATGATGCAGCTCAACTACGGCATGCTCACACGCTCGCAGCGGATCAGCCATGAAAACCTACGGATGCGCGACCCTAAATGGCTTGCTTCCGCCGAGGCGTGGTTCCAAAAACAAGCGGGCAGCACATCAACGCGCAGCCCTATGTTTGCACCGTTCAAATTGGGTAATATGGCGCTGGAAAACCGCGTCGTTGTGTCCCCGATGGCGCAATACAAAGCCAAAGATGGCATGCCGAATGACTGGCATTTTGTGCACTACGCAGAACGTGCCAAAGGCGGCGCGGGTCTTGTATTTACCGAAATGCTTTGCGTAAGTATGCAAGGGCGTATCACCCCCGGGTGCCCCTGCATTTCTGAGGCGCAAATCCCAGCGTGGAAACGCTTAAATGACTTTGCCCACGCAGAAACCAACGCAAAAATGTGTGCCCAAATTGGTCATGCAGGTCGCAAAGGGTCCACACGTTTGGCATGGGACGGCATCGACCAAGCCCTTCCTGACGGCGAAAACTGGGATCTTTTGTCTGCTTCAGCTATCCCATTGATGGACGGTAACGTTGTGCCAAAAGCAATGGACCGCGCCGACATGGATGAAGTAAAAGCGCAATTCATTGACGCGGTTAAATCCGCCGATGCAGCTGGTTTCGACATGATCGAAATGCACGCAGCCCACGGGTATTTGCTTGCGTCATTCATTTCGCCCGTCACCAACAAACGAAGTGACGAATATGGCGGAAGCCTTGAAAACCGTATGCGCTACCCATTGGAAATCTTCCATGCAATGCGCGACGTTTGGCCCGCCGAAAAACCAATGACAGTCCGCATTTCCGCCAACGACTGGATGGAAGGCGACAGCATCACGCCCGAGGATGCCGTGGAAATTGCGCAGATGTTTAAAGATGCTGGCGTCAGCGCGATGAACGTCTCATCCGGTCAAACTGACAAAGCCGAAAAGCCAATCTATGGCCGCATGTTCCAAGTGCCATTCTCAGACCGTGTGCGCAACGAAGTCGGCATTCCGACGCTTGTAGCAGGTAACATCTATGAGCCTGATCACGTCAACTCGACCTTAATGGCGGGGCGTGCGGATTTGGTGCTTTTGGCGCGACCACATTTGGCCGACCCCTACTGGACTTTGCACGCGGCGGTCGAACTTGGTGATACAGAACAAGAATGGCCAGCCCCCTACGAAGGCGGACGTCGTCAGGCGATCACCTTGGCCGAACGCGCAAAAGCGATGGCAACATGACGCTTTCTGGCAAAACAGCATTTGTGACGGGCGGCGGTTCTGGCGTTGGGGCGGTCATCGCCCTGATGCTTGCCGACGCCGGCGCGCAAGTCACAATCTGTGGACGGCGATTGGCCCCGCTTGAAACTGTGGCAGCCAAACATAACGCAATATCAGCTGTGGTGGCAGACATCACCGATGAGGCCGCAATCTCAAAAGCTATCGCAGACTGCGCGCCCGACATCGTGATTGCCAATGCGGGGGCATCCGAAAGTGCGCCTTTTGCAAAAACTGAACTTGCTGCGTTTGAACGCATGATGTCGGTCAATGTCACAGGCACGTTTTTGACCCTGCGCGAAGGCACGAAAGCGATGAAAGACAAACCATGGGGTCGCTTGATTGCTATCGCGTCCACTGCGGGTCTCAAAGGCTATCCCTATGTTGCGCCCTATGCAGCGGCCAAACACGCCGTGGTCGGCATGGTCAAATCCGTCGCGTTAGAACTGGTTCGCAAAGGCATCACGGTCAATGCAATTTGTCCCGGGTTTCTAGACACAGAAATGACCCAACGCTCCATCGCTAACATCGTTGAAAAGACAGGCCGATCCCCTGAAGACGCGCGCGCAAGTTTAGAAGCGACCAATCCGATGCACAAACTCGTCCCCCCTGAAGATGTCGCAAAAACCGTGTTGTGGCTGTGCGGTGAAGGCTCTGATATGATCACAGGTCAAAGCATTTCCGTATCAGGAGGGGAAACGTGACCAAGACCTTTACACTCAAACGACAGGTGGAATTCAATCATTGTGACATGGCAGGTATCGTTTTTTACCCACGCTATTTTGAAATGATATCATCTTCCATCGAACGGTTTTTTGCCGATGCCATGGAATTTAGTTGGGGTGAAATGCGCCAAACTGATGGCGGCATGGGCACCCCTATGGGCAGTATTGATGTGCGATTTCGCGCGCCGTCACGCCTTGGCGAATGGCTTGAATTTACTGTGTTCATCAAACGGCTTGGCACCTCATCTGCGACCTTTGATTTAGCTTGCGCCAGCAATGACGAAACCCGTTTTACAGGCTCCGCAACGGTTGTCTACGCCAACACATCCACGGGCAAATCCGCGCCATGGCCCAATAGCCTACGCAGCAAAATGTCCACTTACCTTATGTCTCCGACTCCTTAATTCGAAAGCTTGATTATGACTGTTCTGACACCGCACACATTTCTACAACCCGATGGTTGGGCTCCGGCAAAAGGCTATGCAAATGGCATGATGGCTGAGGGCAAAATGGTCTTTACTGGCGGTCTTGTTGGCTGGAATGCACAACAAGAATGGGAACATCTGGACATGGTGGGCCAGTTCCGCCAGACACTCAAAAACATCGTGGCCGTGCTGTCTGAAGCTGGTGCCAGCCCTGAACACTTGGTGCGAATGACTTGGTATATAACTGATAAAAAAGAATATAACGAAAACTTGCGACCCTTTGGCGCAGCTTACCGTGAAGTTCTTGGGCGTCATTTTCCAGCGATGGCCGTTGTGCAAGTTGCAGGATTGATGGAAGACGCGGCACGTATCGAAATCGAAGCCACGGCAGTTATTCCACATGAGTGAGCCAGACCAACGTCCCTCAGAACCTGCCGTTTTGATCACCGTCGCCCCCTACGCCGAGGCGACCCCAAGCGGCGCTATTTTTGGTGGCTGGATCATGTCACAACTCGATCACGCCGCAGGGCTTGCAGGTCGTAAGATGACAGGTGGAAATGTGATCATCGCCAGCATCAAAGAGCTGAACTTTCATGCAGCTTTGGCGGCTGGTGAAGAGTTCGTGATGCACGCAACTGTCACCCGTCATGGCAACAGTTCTTTCAATCTGTCGCTGTCTGGTTGGGCCGAACCCGACACAGACAGCCGACGCATTATGACTGCTGATGTTTTGTTGGTCGCCATCGATTCCAAAGGTAAGCCGCGGAAATATTCAAGCCAAGTGAGGAATTGAACCTTTCTCTTTACGCCAAAGGGCTTCCACTGATATATGAAATTGTCTTTTGACCACAAGCGTTTGGAGCCTAGGTATGACGACGAACGATCTGCACTATATTGAAGACGAAGCCTTGTCACGTCAACGATTGCGGCTTTGGTTGCAAATGCTCAAAGCTGTGCGCCACGTTGAAAGCGGACTGCGCGAAAAACTGCGCTCTGGATACAACACAACTTTGCCGCGCTTTGATGTTTTAGCAGCCCTATATGCCGCGCCAGAAGGCATGAAAATGAGCGAGTTATCGCAGCATTTGGTGGTCTCAAACGGCAATGTCACTGGGGTTGTCGAACGACTGGTGGCAGACGGCTTGGCCATCCGCGAAAACATGATCAGCGATCGCCGCGCCTTTTTGGTTAAAATCACCGAAAAAGGCAACACTTTGATGGATGAGATGACAGCAGAGCATCGCGGCTGGATTGATGACATGTTTACGGACGTGACCGAAGCTGACGCAGCACGCGGTATTTCAATCATGCTGGATGTGCGCAACAAAAGCTGACGATCGCCCCAAGGTTTAAACACTGGGGCGATATCAATCTTTATAAGATGCCTGTTTCCTGCGCGACGCGGCGATAGCCCGCGCCCGCTGTGAAACCACCATCAATCACAAAGTCTTCACCTGTGATATAAGCCGACCCTTCGGAGGCCAAAAACAGCACCAATTGCGCGACTTCTTCGGCCTCGCCAGAGCGTTTCATCGGGGTCATTTCGATCATTGGCTTCAAATGGGGTGACCCACGATTGAGGTCAGTCACAATCAACCCAGGACAGATCGCATTCACCCGAATACCTTCTTGCGCATATTCCATCGCGGCAGAGCGCGTCAGGCCACGCAGCGCCCATTTGGACGATGTATAGGCCGGGTCATAGTGACCCGAAAATCCGCTGTTCGAAGAAATATTAACGATACTTCCCCCACCAGTTTGCATCATCATCGGCGCGCAAAGTTTGATACCGATAAAGGCCCCCGTTGCGTTGACATCCATCACCTTGCGCCACTCTTCTACGGACATGTCGCGGATAATTTTACGATTGATAATTCCGGCATTGTTGACCAAAATATCCAACCGACCGGTCCACTCTTGCACCACATCCAAAGCTGTGGCCCATGCGGATTCTGATGTGACATCAAGGGCTTGAAAACGCACATTCAGACCAGAACCAGTTAGCTTTTCAGCCAAAGCGACACCGTCATCTTGCAGCACATCACAGATCAAAACGCTGGCCCCAGCACAGGCAAGTAGTTCTGCCTCGACTGCACCTTGGCCGCGCGCACCACCCGTGACAATTGCGGTTTTGCCAGTCAAATCCGTTAGCGCATTTTTGGCTTTTTCAAAGTCTACACTCATGCTTGCACCATCAATTGACGTTGCTCACCAAGACCAGATGCACCCAAAGTGACCACCTGCCCCGCACGCAAGAACGTCGGGGGTTTCATGCCCAAGCCAACACCAGGAGGCGTACCAGTGGCAATAATATCGCCAGCTTCCAAGGTCATGAATTGCGAGATGTAGTGCACAAGATGCGCCACGCCAAAGATCATTGTTTTGGTGTTACCAGTCTGACGACGGTCGCCATCCACATCAAGCCAAAGGTCGATATTTTGAATGTCGTCAAATTCGTCTTTGGTCACCATCCAAGGTCCAACAGGACCAAAGGTGTCATGGCTTTTGCCCTTGATCCACTGCCCGCCACGCTCTGATTGAAAACGGCGCTCAGAGACATCATTCACCAATGCGTAACCTGCCACGTGACTCAAAGCATCCGCTTCATCAACGTATTTTGCGCGGCTGCCAATCACGATCCCCAGCTCGATTTCCCAATCTGTGCGATCAGACCCACGTGGGATTTCGACATCATCATAAGGACCACACAAAGCTGTGGTGGCTTTGGAAAACAAGACAGGTTCTGCGGGCGGCTCTTTGCCTGTTTCGCGTGCGTGATCAGCATAATTCAGTCCCACACACAGAAACTTTCCGGGCCGTGCAATCGCAGATCCCACGCGAGGCGTGCCTTGCACAACAGGCAGGCTAGACACATCGACCTTGGCGATTTTTGCCAAGCTTTCGGGCGACAGCGCGTCCCCATTGATGTCAGGCACAACGCTGGACAAATCGCGCATATTGCCCTCAGCATCAAGAATTGCAGGGCGTTCGGCACCAACAGGCCCGTAGCGGAGAAGTTTCATAAATGGTCCTTTCGTGGCGCGCCGTTGACGACCCTCTGCGCACAACACAAAGGTGTCAACAACGACGCACTGGTCTTGAGATTAAGCGCGGCGATAGCCTTCAAGGGCGTCGTCAGGCACTTCTGGAAGGTTGGTGACAAGGTTGTCAGGCGTCCGACATGTCAGCCAAACTAGCTCGTCTGTCGTGCTCATGTTGACTTCAACATGCGGCATAAATGGCGGCACAAAAACAAAGTCGCCTTCGTGTAAGTCTGTGTATTCTTTATAATCTTCGCCAAAATAAATTCGACCATGGCCTTTCAACACATAGCCACCTGTTTCACATTCTTCGTGGTGATGCGGCGGTGACCGATGACCCGGCTCATTGCTCACACGACCAAACCAGATTTTTGTAGCAGGTGTGTGCTGAGGGCTTACGCCAGATTTACGAACACAATCGCCAGACTGCGATGTGCCGTCATCAAGCTCAGACGCACGTGTGACAACTGGAACAACTTTTTCGGTCATATGGAAATCCTCCTAAGATTTTACATGCAGCTCATAGGCTCATATCAGCCAAAGCCTGACATTATTTACTTTAAATCTCAAGTATATTTTGAATGCAGCTGTATGAAATATTCATCACTACAGAAATTGACACAAACGGAATCATCAGATCAATTTCATTCATATTCGCTTAAATAGTGTGTTTAATGCTACATTTGTCGCCAAAATAGTAAGCAACACAGCAACACAGCACATTCATATTAGGGACAATTCCAAAAAAATTCACTCAAATTAAATTTTGTACTTGAAGAAACCAACTGTATGCATTTGCATATAACAAAATGAAAAACCAAACATTCCAACAGAGGACACCCCATATGAACGCTCAGGATACACTCGCAAACGTCGCCATAGGCCTGCTTGATGGCTCAGTCAAAGTTGTTGATTGCACAGCCCCCCTCGGGCCCGACACACCGCTTTTGAAACTGCCAGAAGACTTTGCAGACAACACACCCAAAGTCGAAATCCACAAGATTTCTGAGTATGGCGACCGTGGCCCTTGGTGGGCGTGGAACTGGCTCAAATTGGGTGAACACTCTGGCACACACTATGACGCGCCACACCACTGGATCACTGGCAAAGACTACCCAGACGGGTCAGTCGACACCATCGCACCCCAAAACTTTGTCGCCCCCGCCAACGTGATCGATTGCTCAAAAGAATCCGCAGCTGATGCAGATTTCTTGCTCACAGTAGAGCACGTCAAAGCATGGGAAGCAGAGCACGGCGAGATCAAAGAAGGCGAATGGGTACTGATGCGCACCGATTGGGACCAATACAACGATGACGAAGACAAGTACCTGAACGCTGACGAAAACGGCCCACACACACCTGGCCCGACCGCAGAAGTGATTCAATACTTGATGGAAGAGAAAAAGGCACTGGGCTGGGGCACACAGTGCATCGGAACAGACGCAGGTGCGGCGGGCGGATTTGAAATTCCGTTCCCAGCACACAACCTTTTGCATAAACACAACCGCTATGGGTTGGCATCGCTGACCAACCTCAGCGCACTGCCCGCAAAAGGCGCAATCTTGATCACTGCACCGCTCAAAATCGTCAAAGGCACGGGGTCCCCGATTCGCGCCCTTGCACTTGTGCCAGCAGCATAAAGTGAGCACAGCCATGACCACATCAACCGAGGTTGCCATCATCGGATCAGGGATCAACGCCCTAACCGCAGGTGCCATGCTCGCAAAATCCGGCAAACGCGTCGCAGTGTTTGAACGCGAAGCCATCGCAGGCGGTTGCATGCGGTCAGAAACATTGGCCGAGGGGGTCACATATGATCCCCTTGCCACCACTTTTGTTCTTTGGGTCACAGGTGCTGCACATGGTGCTTTGGGTGCAGATCTGGCCCGCCACGGTGTTGAATTCTGCAGCACAAACACGCCAACAGGTGTTTTGATGCCAGATGGCCGAGCACTGACATATACAACAGACCGTACAACCAACGTGGCCGCATTCAACGCGGTCCATGACGGCGACGGCACACAATTTGCCGCCGATCTAGACGCTTTCGGTGCAGACGCCGAACTGCTGTTTGGATTGATGGGCGGTGACCCGTGGTCCAAATCTACGGCAAAATTAATGGCCAAAGAAACATGGAAACGCAAACCCCGCGGGTTGGCTTCCACCATGGGTGGCGCGCTGCAATCCATGCGCAATTGGTTGGAAACATCATTTGACAGCGATCTAAATCGCGCGCTTTGGGCCCCATGGTGTTTGCATGCGGGGCTTGGGCCAGAGTCAACGTTTTCGGGGCAGATGGGCCAAGTGATCGGGTTTGCACTAGAAGCCGCAAGTGCGCCCGTGATCAAAGGCGGCGCAGCTGAAATGGTGCGCGGCCTGATCGCCATCATCGAAGAACACGACGGCAGCGTGCGGACGTCGGCAGAGGTCGCAAAAATCACGCTAACACAAAACAAAGCAACAGGGTTGGTGCTGACATCTGGCGAAGAAGTTTCGGCCAGTACGGTGTTGGCGTCAACCACGCCAAACCAACTTTACGGCACGCTCGCCCCTACACCTGCAAAAGCCGATGATCTGCGCAAATATCAATACGGAAAAGGAAACTTCCAGCTTCACTACCTCATTGACGGTGACGTCAAATGGAACACCAATGGCTTGGAAGACGTACAACTTTTGCATCTAAGTGCCGGACTTGATGCGGTGTCGAAAGCTGGAAACGAGGCCGAACGCGGCATGTTGCCCGAGGTGCCCACCATCTGCGTCGGTCAACCTTGTGCTGCTGACCCTACTCGTGCCCCCGCTGGTAAAACCGTGCTTTGGTTGCAAATGCCCGAAGCCCCACGCGTGGTCAAAGGCGATGCAAAAGGCGAGATTGAAGTCCCCGCTGACGGTCAATGGACGGACGAACTGCGCGAAGCCTATGCAGATCGTATTGAAGCCATTTTGGCTCAACACATCGATGGTTTCAAAGACAGTGTTCTCACACGTCGCGCGATTTCACCCGCAGACTTACAAGGCTACAACATGAACCTTGTCGGCGGTGATCCCTACGGCGGCGCGTGTTCGGTCGAGCAATTTTTCCTCTGGCGTCCGTTCAAAGACAGCGTGCGTCATGACACTGGCATCAAGGGTCTGTACCACATCGGCGCCTCAACCCATCCCGGCCCGGGCTTGTCAGGCGGATCAGGGTTTTTGACAGCAAAAGAGTTGGGCGCATGACCGATCATCGCGAACAGCTAGAAGAATTCACCCCCTATCTGATGAACCGCATCGCAGCGCGGTACAACAAAGGTGTTGAATCCGCTCTCAAAGATGTCGGTATATCCGTGGCTCAAATGCGTGCTTTGGCCGCTTTGGCCGAAAGCGGGCCATGTTCCATTACCGATCTATCCATCCTCACGGTCATCAAACAATCAACCCTGTCACGCACACTCGACACGATGGAAAACGCAGGCCTGATTTTGCGCACAGCGCAAGGTTCAGACAGCAGATACCGTCAAATCAGCCTCACCCAAACAGGGCGCGCCGCCTATGACGCCGCTTGGCCATCGATGCAAAATATGCGCGACACCATGCTTGCGTCCCTCAGCGAAGATGAACGCGAGAATTTCAACTCATTGCTACTGCGGATTTTTTACGACATCCGCCATCACGATTTTTAAAGGAGCCTGAAATGGCAGAACGTTCTTTCGCCAAAGAAGTCCAAAAGCTTAAAAAAGGAGAAGGCGAAACCTTCACCGGCGAGGGCATCTTAGCTATCACTAAGGCCCTTTTGGAAAATGGTGTCGGCTATGTTGGTGGCTATCAAGGCTCGCCAATTTCACACCTGATGGATGTCTTGGCAGACTCCCAAGAAATTCTCACCGAACTGGGCGTCCACTTCGAAGCCTCCGCTTCAGAAGCAACCGCAACAGCAATGCTGGCCGCCTCTGTGCATTACCCAATTCGTGGTGCTGTGACCTATAAATCCGTGGTCGGCACCAACGTGGCCTCTGACGCTTTGTCGAACCTTGCCTCTGGCGGTGTAACGGGCGGCGCATTGATTATCGTCGGCGAAGACTACGGCGAAGGTTCATCCATCATGCAAGAGCGCACATATGCGTTTGCAATGAAATCACAGGTCTGGATGCTAGATCCACGCCCCAACCTGCCCTCAATCGTCAAAGCCGTGGGCGACAGTTTTGAGATGTCAGAAATCTCAAACACGCCCGTAATGCTGCAAGTTGGCATTCGCTCGTGTCACGTGCACGGCCACTTTACTGCGTCAGACAACAAACGCCCCCAGATGAATGTCTCTGAGGCTTTGGAAAACCCAAAACGCGATCTACAACGCATTGTTTTGCCCCCTGCGACATACATTCACGAAGAAGAAAAGCTGACAAAACGTCTGCCCGCTGCGCAAAAATTCATCATCGACAAACAGATCAACGAACGCTTTGGCACGCCCTCCGGCAAGGTCGGGATCATCTTGCAAGGTGGCACATACAACACCGTCATTCGTGCGTTGAACCGTCTTGGTTTGGCCGATCTATATGGCGACACCAATGTAGATATGTTGGTGCTCAACTGCGTTTATCCTTTGGTGCCAGACCAGATTTTAGATTTCTGCGAAGGCAAAGACGCCGTTTTGATCGTCGAAGAAGGCCAACCCAATTACGTTGAACAACAAATCGCACATATGCTGTACCAGTCTGGCAAATCCGTCAAACTAGAGGGCAAAGGCATCCTGCCAATGGGCGGTGAATACACCGGTCAAGTGATGGTCGATGGGCTTGGCGATTTCTTTTCGCAGCACGCACCAGCCATGCTTCCAGTTGCGAAAGTCACCACCAACGAACAACCCATCTCGATCCCTGATCTGTCGAAATCTTTGCCTGCGCGCCCACCAGGCTTTTGTACGGGTTGCCCTGAACGCCCTATTTTTGCTGCAACAAAATTGGTCGAAGAAGAACTGGGCGAACACCACATCGCGTCGGATATCGGCTGTCACCTGTTTTCAATCATGCCGCCCTTTGACCTCGGCGCGACCACCATGGGCTTTGGCCTTGGGCCAGCGTCGGCATCGGCATTTCACAACGCTGACAAAAAAGGCCGCCGCTCGATCTCTTTCGTGGGCGATGGCGGCTTTTGGCACAACGGCCTAACGTCATCGGTGGGCAATGCGGTGTTCAACAAGAACGACAACGTCATTGTGATCGTCGACAACTTTTACTCTGCTGCAACAGGCGGACAAGACATCTTGTCCTCACGCGCCGACAACCCCACCAAGCAAACGCAAAACTCCATCGTGGATGCCTGCAAAGGCATGGGCGTCAAATGGATCCGCCAGATTGATCGCACCTATGATGTGACCAAAATGCGCGACACATTGAAAGAAGCGCTGACCACAGAAGCCGAAGGCCCAAAGGTCATCGTCGCCTCATCAGAATGTATGCTCAACAAACAGCGTCGTGTGAAACCGCAAATGGCAAAAGCCGCCAAAGACGGCAAACGCGTGGTGCGCCCCCGCTTTGGTGTGGACGAAGATATTTGCACCGGAGATCACGCCTGTATGCGCCTGTCTGGCTGCCCATCTTTGTCGGTCAAAGACACGGGCGACCCCTTGCGCGATGATCCAGTGGCCGCAATCGACCAAACCTGTGTGGGCTGTGGGAACTGTGGCGAAGTGGCGGATGCGGCAGTGCTTTGCCCGTCATTCTTCCAAGCAGAAATCATCACAAACCCAAGCAATTTTGAAAAACGCCGCGCCTCGCGCACAGGCAAAATCATCGCATGGCTGCAAACGCGTCGTGACGCCAAACGCGTCGCTTTTGCATAAGGACCAGACCCTATGAACATCCAAACCAAACCTCTCGTCGCACGCCGCTCCCCCGGTCCTGACGGCGAAAAAATCATCACGCTCGCAGCTTTGGCTGTGGGCGGTCAAGGCGGCGGCGTTTTAACAAACTGGATCGTTGCCGTCGCCGAAGCCAACGGATATCGCGCCCAATCCACCTCGGTTGCAGGGGTCGCACAACGCACAGGCGCCACGATTTACTACATCGAAATGTGCCGCGACACAGGCCGCATGCCGGTGTTTTCCTTATCTCCGTCCATTGGCGATGTAGATATTTTGATGGCCTCCGAATTGATGGAAGGTGGCCGTGCGATCATGCGCGGGTTCGTTACACCGGGCCGCACGACACTGATCACATCAACCCACCGCATCGCGGCCGTGTCAGAAAAAATCGTCCCCGGTGACGGTCGCTTCGATGAAACAGATGTGTACGAAGCCATGGGCATTGCCGCTGATCAATTGGTGGCCTTTGACATGGAAACGGTTGCCAAAAAAGCGGGCTCAGTGATTTCATCCTCGCTTTTGGGCGCATTGGCTGGCTCTGGCGCACTGCCATTTGAACGCAGCAGTTTCGAAGATATCATTCGTGCATCTGGGCGCGGTGTGGATGCATCTTTGCGGGCTTTTGGGGATGCTTATGACATCGCAAAAGGCGACAAACCTGCCCCCCAACCACAAACCGCTGCCGACCTGCCCGTACCCGTTTTGAATGTGCCAAAGCATCTCAAGGCCTCATGGTCAGCACTTGAAAAACGCATCATTGCTCTGCCGTTGGAAGTGCAAGAAATGACAGGGCTTGGGATCAAAAAAGTCGTTGATTATCAAGACGTCACCTACGGGCACCAATATCTCGACATGGTGGAAAAATCTGTAACCTTGGATACAGCCCCCTATGAAATGAGCGCCAATGCGGCCAAATATTGCGCCCGCGCATTGTGTTACGATGACCTGTTGCGGGTGGCCGATATCAAAACCCGTGCCTCTCGTTTTGCCCGTGTAAAAGACGAAGTTGTGGTGAAAGACGATCAAGTTTTACACCTGACAGAATATTTTCACCCCCGCTACGAAGAATTCACCACCACCCTCCCCCGCGCTCTTGGCCAGTTTATGCAAAAGCGCAAAGGCGTCGAAGCGTTTTACACCAAGCACTTTGACAAAGGGCGGCGCATTCGTACCGACAGTCTTTCGGGGTATTTGTCGTTGTGGCTGGTGTCCTCTTTGCGCCCTATTCGACGTAAACTTTTGCGCCATGACAGCGAAATGACCCATGCCAATGCGTGGTTTGACACTGCGATGGATGTCGCTAAAACCGACACCGCGCTCGCGTCTGAAGTGCTGGCCAACTACCGCTTGATCAAAGGCTATTCCGACACGCACGTGCGCGGCATGTCTAAATTTGCGCGCATTATGCAATCGATTGATCTGCTCAAAGGTCGCCCAGATGCAGCCGACTGGATGCGCCGTTTGCGCACGGCCGCACTTGACGATGTCGAAGGCGATAAATTGGACGGCGCGCTAGAAACCATCAAAAGCTTTGCGGGGTAAAATCATGAGTGCACCTATTGTCATCATCGGCGCTGGGATCAACGGATTGGTTGCCGCCGCGGACCTCGCAGCCCGTGGCAAAAAGGTGCACATCTTTGAACGCGGCCCCACGCCCGGTGGTGCCGTGCGCACCGAAGAATTGACCATTGCAGGGTTTCGTCACGACGTTGCTGCGATGAATCTGTCCATGTTTGCGGGGTCTGCATTCATGGCCAAGCATGGTGCAGAACTGGCAAAACATGGCGTCGAATTTGTGCCGATCACGCGCCCTTTCGCGCAGGCGATGGAGCCGGGTGATCATCTGGGCGTGACCACGGATTTGGACGAAACCCTATCCACGTTTGCATCAGAAACTGACAAAGCAACATGGCGCGCACTTATGGACGATTTTCCAACCCGCGCAGGCGTGGTTGGCGGATTGCTTGGCACGCCTATGCGTCGCTGGCCCTTGGTCAAATTCCTTTGGAAAAACTGGCGCGCTTTGGGCACATCCAAAAGCATTGAAATTGCGCAGTTTTTAATGACCTCGCCCCGCGATTGGTTGGACGCAACATTCGAAGATCCACGTTTGCGCACAGCGCTGTCCACTTGGGGCATGCATCTTGATTTTGCCCCTGACATCGCAGGCGGTGCTATATTTCCGTATCTTGAGGCCATGGGCGGTCAAGCCATGGGCATGGTGATCGGCAAAGGCGGCGCAGACACCGTCACCCGCGCTTTGGTTTCGATGATTAAAAGCAACGGCGGGACCATTACCTGCAATGCTGAAGTTGATGAAATTTTGCACCAAAATGGCACAGCCACCGGCGTGCGCGTTGGCAAAAAAGAAATTCAAGCTTCAACCATATTAGCAGGCCTTGCGCCAAAACACCTGATGCGTCTTATTGGGGGCGCATCGGGTCACGTTGGATTTGATCGCGGTTTGAACACGTTTAAACATGCCCCCGGCACAATGATGATCCATTTGGCTTTGGATGCCCCTGTGCCGTGGAAAGCCACAGCCCTTAAAGATTTTGCCTATGTCCACATTGGACGCACAATTGACACGGCAGCACGCACATATACCCAAGCGATTGCAGGGCTTTTGCCAGACACTCCGTTGCTTGTTGTTGGTCAACCTACGGTCTTTGACCCAAGTCGTGCCCCCGAGGGGAAACACACACTTTGGGTCCAAGTGCGCATGGTTCCCGCCGACATCAAGGGCGATTCGACGGGTCAAATCATCGATAAAACATGGGAAGATGCCAAAGAACCCATGGCTGAGCGTGTGTTTGATTTGATCGAAGAACAGGCTCCAGGGTTTCGTCAAACGATCCTTGCGCAGACCCTTGTGTCCCCCCTTGATCTAGAATCAGGTAACCCAAATCTTGTGGGCGGGGATCAAATTTGCGGATCTCATCACCTGACTCAAAACTTTATATTCCGCCCTGTGCGCGGTTTTGCCGATGGGCACACCCCTCTTGACGGGTTGCACATGATCGGGGCCGCATGTTGGCCCGGTGCGGGAACGGGCGCTGGATCTGGTTTTTTTGCGTCGCAATTGATCAAATAACACCCTGTTCAAAAAAATTTACAAAAGAGTGTCATATTTTGCTTTAAATATAAAGCATATGACTGCACACTCATCCTAAAATCAGAGCTCATAAATTGAGCCTTCATCATCAACGGGAGTTTGAACATGACAGCAAAGACACAGCTCACTCGGCGCGGATTTATTGGCACATCCGCGGCCCTGACAGCATTGATAGCAACAGGCGCACCAGTGCTTGCACAGAGCACAGATAGCCTCACAATCGCTTATAATATTCCAGTGCAAAGCTGGGACCCAACCACAGGGCCCGCTGCGGTGAACCCTGCATTGCAATCAGTTTATCTCGCGGTGTTTGACCGTTACGTGAACCAAGCCCCCGACCTGTCATTTGGCCCCGGGCTTTTGTTGGATTGGGGGTTTAACGACGATAAAACCAAAATCACCATGACCGTTCGCGAAGGTGTTAAATGGCACAATGGCGATGATTTCACGCCAGAAGATGTGGTTTGGTCCCTCACGCGCGCGGCAAACCCTGAAACGGGCAATCCGATGCAATTCGTCTGGTCTAAAATCGGGAATTTCACCGTAGACGGCAACGTCATCACAGCCGATGTGATTGATTTCGAACCTGCGCTGTTCAAATGGATGGCATTTTTGACCGCCTTTATTTTGCCCAAAAACTACTACGAACAGGTCGGATCAGAAGGCTTTGAAAAAGCGCCAATCGGCACAGGCCCCTACATGGTCGACGCGTTCGAACAAGGCGCATATGTGCGCCTAAAAGCCTTTGACGGCTACTGGGGCGACGCGCCGGATTTCAAATCTGTCACTATCAAATTTGTCACAGATGCGGCATCTCGTGTGGCTGAAATTGAATCTGGCAACGCCGATATCACCAGCAACATTCCCTACGAAGAATACGACCGTTTGATCGCCAAAGATGGCCTGTCTGGCAAAGCTGTTCCGGTCACAGACATCGGCATGATCTTTCTCAATGATATCGACGTGATGATGGACAAAAACGTGCGTCTGGCCGCGCATCACGCCATCGATAAACAGCTGATCATTGATCGCCTCTTGCGTGGATACGGCGTGCCACTTTCTACATTGGAGGCCCCCGGATATGCGGCGTATGACGACAGCATCGTTGTCGACTACGACCCTGAATTGTCTAAAGAATTGCTGGCAGCGTCCGGCTATTCCACCGACAATCCTGTGACCTTTACCATCCAAACCACACGCGGGTTCAAACCTAAAGATTACGAGATGATCCAAGCCATTGTTGGCATGTGGCGCAAGGTCGGCATCGAGGCGGAAATCGAAGTCTATGAGATCGCAAAACACTACGAATTGCGCGCCACAGACACACTGGCACCAGCCGCGTTTTACAACTGGGGCAACTCAATCGGCGATCCTTCGACCTCAACAGGGTTTTCCATGTTTGGCCCCTCGCCTCACGCGGTTTGGGATACACCTGACTTGATCGAAAAAATCGGCCCGCTCTTTGTGGAACCCGACGAAGAAAAACGGATCGCAGACTATAAAGCCGTGTCACGCTACATCGCTGAAGAAGGCTACGTGATCCCGCTTTTGCAATACGTGATGCCGGTTGTGTTCAACTCTGCCATCGATGTTGAAACATACAGCTCAGGCGATCTGCTGCCACAAGCTGCCACAAAAGCCTAACCACAGGCACCAACATTCCCTTGGGTCGCAACATGTTTGCGGCCCAAAATCTAATCTGGCGAGGCGTACATGCTTGCGAAAACCATTCTTATTCGACTGCTCAGCACCGCAGTCACGCTGTTTGGCGTGGCTGTTGTTGTGTTCACACTGATCCGCGTTGCGCCCGGAAACCCGATTTCTATGATGCTGCCCCCTGGGGCCACCCAAGAAGATATTGCCAATCTCAATGCCCTTTACGGCTTTGATAAAAGCCTGCCGGAACAGTTCGTGATTTGGCTTGGCGGCGTGCTGCATGGTGACTTTGGCACTTCAATCACCCTGCGCAGACCTGTGTCTGAACTGGTGCTGGGGCGCTTGCCTGCCACTTTGGAACTGTCTGTTATGGCGCTTACAATTGCAGTGGCGCTTGGCGGCTTTGTGGCTGTCATTGGTGCCCGCAAACGCGGCACTGCCACCGAAGTTGGGCTTGACCTGACAAGCGGTGCAGTTTTGTCCATTCCTGATTTTCTATGGGGTCTGGTCTTTGTACTATTGTTCGGTGTGCTTTGGCCGATCTTGTCCATATCAGGGCGCATTGATCCGCGCATCGACTTTGATTTCACCACAAATTTCTATCTGATCGAGGGCGTTTTGCGTGGCCGATTTGATGTAGTCGGATCGACCTTGTCGCACATGTTAATGCCCGCCATGTCTTTGGCTTTGCCTTTGGCTGCGATGATCGCACAACTGTTGAAACAGAACCTCAAAGAAGTGCTGGTGCAAGATTACACAACCCTTGCCCGCGTGCGGGGATTTAGCGAAACTTCTGTGATTTTACGCGAAGCCCTGCGCAATGCAGCCCTGCCAACCATCGCATTGATTGGCGTGCAATTCACCTTTTTGATCGGCGGCACAGTGATCGTCGAACGCCTGTTCGCCTATGAAGGCTTGGGCAATATGGCCATCGATGCCGTGATCAACCGCGACCTGCCGCTGGTGCAAGGCATCGTGCTTTTGTTTGCCGCTTTGTTCACCGTGATCAACTTGTTGGTCGATCTTTCTTACACCTTTTTGAACCCGAGGTTGCGCAATGGCTGATGTGTTAACAAAACCGTTTCGCCGCCGCGCGACGCCGATGAATCTACGACTGTGGCTGCCCCTTGTGTGGATCGCTGTGGTTGCTGCCGCCGCGCTTTTTGCCCCGTTCATCGCGCCTCATGACCCTTTGGCCCAAGACCTCATGCTAGAACGCCTGCCTCCTGCGTTCATGGATGGATCAGAGCCGGGTCACTGGCTGGGCACCGACAGTCTTGGCCGTGATGTGCTGTCTCGCATGATATACGGCGCGCGGATTGCTTTGTTTGTCAGTCTGATTGCAGCAACGGCGACCTGCATTTTTGGTTCTACCTTGGGGCTGATTGCCGGTTTTTACGGCGGATGGCCGGATAGGATCATCTCGCGTTTGGTCGATATTTGGATGGCTTTTCCCCCCGTGCTGTTTGCCGTACTTTTGGTGGCCGTTATGGGCACAGGTCTTGGGTCCGTGATTGCCGCCATTGCGTTGATTGACTGGACGCGGTTTGCGCGTGTGATCCGTGCAGAAACCATGGTGCAAGCACGTATGGATTATGTGGACAGTGCGCGGATTGGTGGCGCACGGCGTGCAGCAACTTTGGTCAGTGAAATTCTACCAAATGTGTTGCCCTCGATTATTGCGCTTTTGATGCTTGAAATGGGGATCGCAGTGATCGTCGAAGCCATCTTGAGTTTCGTCAACCTATCGATTTCATCGGACGACCCCACATGGGGCTCCATGATCGCAGAAGGCCGCGGATCGATACATTTCGCATGGTGGGTTTTATTGTTCCCGCTCATCACGCTTTTCTTGACTGTCCTCAGCTTTTCAACGCTCGGCGAAGGTCTGAAACAACATTTTGATCCGGTGCACAAATGACTTCAACACACCCAACCGCGCAAACTTTAGACATCATCAAACTCAACGTGAGACTCGCAAATGGGCGACGCTTGCTGCGCGATGTGTCGCTGACCCTCAAGCCAGGCGAAGTCCGTGCGTTGGTCGGGGAAAGCGGCGCTGGCAAGTCGATGATTGGCAAAGCTGTGCTCGGTATTCTGCCCAACAATCTGGACATATCCGAAGGCGAAATCATTTTGGAAGGGGCGCATCTAAATGCCATGACCCCCAGCACACGCCGCAAAACCGTGGCCAAAATGTCGTCTCTAATCCCGCAAGACCCGCTGACCGCGCTCAATCCAGTACGTAAAATCGGGCCGCAGATCACCGATCCTTTGATCCGCATTCACGGATGGTCCGCTGATCGCGCAATGAAACGTGCCCGCGATCTTTTGGACCGCGTTCACATCCGCGCCCCCGAACGGGTGATGGCCAGCTATCCACATGAATTGTCAGGCGGGATGCGTCAACGCATTTTGATTGCTGCGGCGTTTGCACCCTCGCCCCGCCTAATTGTAGCGGACGAACCAACAACCGCGCTGGATGTCACCGTTCAAAAACAAATCCTGAAACTGATCCGCGAACTGCAGCGTGAAACCGGCACCGCTGTGCTGTTCGTCACCCATGACATGGGCGTTGTGGCCAAAATCAGCCAACAAGTGACCGTGCTGTTTGCCGGTCGTGTGATGGAAGATGCGCCCACTCAACAGGTGTTTGAAGCTCCAAGCCATCCCTACACACAGGCCTTAATCAAAGCCACGCCAACGTTGAATGCAGTGACAAAATCTTTCTCGCCTGTGCCCGCCGAACTGATCGCAGAGCTGCACAGCGACATTGCTAAAATAGACGCCGCCTATGACGCAGGAGATCGCGCATGACCCATCCCATTCAACCCGCGATTTCTGACGTCCCCGCACTGTTTTCCATCCGAAATTTACACCTGTCTTTCCCCGATAGAGCGCACAAGCCCTTGCTTGGCCCCGCCCCCCGCATTGAAGTGCTCAAAGGTATCAGTCTAGACATTCCAAAAGGTCAAATAACTGGTATCGTTGGTGAATCTGGGTCAGGAAAATCTACCTTTGGCCGTATTTTGGTGCGCTTGCTCGATCCGGATTCGGGGCAGGTTTTGTTTGATGGCCAAGACATAGGCAGTCTGAATGAGACAGAGTTGCGCCCTTTGCGGCGTGATCTTCAGATGATTTTCCAAGACCCAATGTCGTCGCTCAATCCTCGTCATAAAGTGTCGCGCATTATCACCCAACCGATGAAACGCTATGGTCGCGGTGGCACGCGCGCCGATGCGATTGCCGCCCTTGGCAAAGTTGGACTGCCGCCTGAATTTGCGGAACGCTATCCTCACGAGCTGTCTGGCGGACAGCGTCAAAGGGTCGGAATTGCCCGCGCCATCGCACTTGAACCGCGGTTCATTTTGGCTGATGAAATTGTGTCGGGCCTTGATGTTTCAAGCCAAGCGCAGGTGCTGACGCTTTTGGGCGATCTTGCGCGTGACATGGGGCTGACCATCGCGTTTATCAGCCATGATTTGTCGGTCATTCAGTATTTATGCGACAATGTCGTTGTCTTGCATCACGGCGTTATTGTCGACCAAGGCCCCGTTCAAACCGTGTTTGACGCGCCACAATCCAACATCACAAAATCCCTTTTGGCTGCGATCCCAACGCCAGAAATTGATGAAGACTGGTGGGCCGAAACAGAAAGCTTTTAAGCGCGCAACATGGGTTTTCCAGCCGTCTCAACTCGGAATTTGCGCCCTGTTTGCATCAAACAAGGATCGACAATCCCTACAATAGATGGGACTGTACCCGCCTTGCCCATTGCACCAGTTAGGCCACAGGTTGCTAATCTCAATCCAGACAAACATCATTTATACAGTGCAGTCCCCCTGCACTCTTTTGCTACAGATTGAAGCGGCGCAAGACGGCACTCAACGTTGCGAACGCGCGCTTTTGTCTGCGCAGCCTGACGTGGCATGGACCACAGTGACGGGCGAAGAAAACATTGGCGTCCGGCGTTGGGGCCGCGTCAATCAGACCTTTGATTGCACCTACACAGCGCAAGTCCGTGTGCAACGCCCCGCTGTTTTACTCTCCCGATTGAACACCACCCCCTATGCGGCGCTTCCCAATGATGTGATCAAATTTTTGATGCCATCGCGGTATTGCCACACCGAAGCATTTCTTGATTTCGTGGCACAGCAATTTGCACAGCTTTCAGGTGGCCCCCTGATCGCAGCCATGGCAGATTGGATCACAGCTCATTTCACCTATGACAATGCAGCCAGCACCGCATCAACCACCGCGACAGACAGTTTCATAGCACGCGCTGGGGTTTGCCGCGATTATGCCCATGTGCTGATCGCCATGGCGCGCTCTGCTGGCATCCCCGCAAGAATCGTCAGCGCCTATGCGCCAGACGTCACACCCCAAGATTTTCATGCCGTGGTCGAAGTATTTTTAGACGGCCAATGGCACTTGATCGACCCGACAGGCATGGCCTATGCACCCGAAATTGTACGCATAGGCGTTGGCAGAGATGCCGCAGATGTGTCTTTCATGACATCTTATGGCTGGATGACGTTTAAAAATCAGTCAGTTCAGGTCAGCCGCATCACTTAAATCATGTGTTGCAAAACGATTGCTTGTAACTTTCCATCCACAGCTTAACCTAATTGGATGAAATCAGACAGAAAACACTTCGACGAGATGCTTTTGGGACAGGATGGCGTACGCGATCCATACTCAGAATATCACACATGGTTTTCCAAAGAAGACCCCGTGCGTCTCACCAAAAAATCAAAAGAGGCCGAGGCGTTTTTTCGGCGCACCGGCATCACCTTTAATGTATATGGTCAATCGGCAGCTCAAGAACGCTTGATCCCTTTCGATCTCATCCCGCGCATCATTGCGAACAGGGAATGGACAAAATTGTCCAAAGGGATCGAACAGCGCGTGCGGGCCATCAATGCATTTTTGCACGACATTTATCATCGCCAAGAAATTTTGCGGGCCGGCATTGTCCCGATCGAACTGATTTCACGCAATGACGCGTTCTTGCCGCAGATGATGGGCGTGACACCCCCCGGTGGCGTGTACACCCATATCGTGGGCACTGATATTGTGCGCACCGGTGAAGATGATTTCTTTGTGCTCGAAGACAATGCACGCACCCCATCAGGCGTGTCGTACATGCTTGAGAACCGCGAAACGATGCTGCAAATGTTCCCTGAACTGTTCAGCCAGATCAAAGTGCAGCCTGTCAGCGATTACCCTAAAAACCTGCGTCGGTCTTTGGCCGCATGTGCGCCCCCAAATTGCGATGGCAAGCCGACAGTGGCGGTTTTGACCCCTGGCATTCACAATTCGGCCTATTTTGAACACTCCTTTTTGGCGGATCAAATGGGCGTTGAATTGGTCGAGGGTCATGATTTACGGGTTGTGGATGGGCGCATTCAAATGCGCACCACCGAAGGCTACCAAGTGATCGATGTGCTCTATCGTCGTGTCGATGACGAGTACCTTGATCCTTTGAATTTCAACCCAGATTCAATGTTGGGCGTGCCGGGCATCATGGATGTCTACCGCGCAGGCAACATCACAATCGCCAACGCGCCGGGCACAGGGGTTGCAGATGACAAGGCAATCTATTCGTACATGCCGGAAATCATCGAATTCTACACCGGTGAAAAAGCGATTTTGAAAAACGTCGAAACCCATCGTTGTTCCGAACCAGATGCGCTTAAATACGTTTTGGACAACCTTGCGGATTTGGTGGTCAAAGAGGTGCACGGCTCAGGCGGATACGGCATGTTGGTCGGACCTGCGGCAAGCAAATCGGAACTGGCAAGTTTCGCGGCAAAGCTGCGCAGAAACCCGTCCAATTACATTGCGCAACCTACCCTGTCTTTGTCGACGGTGCCTATTTTTGCCAAAAAAGGGCTGGCGCCACGCCATGTTGATTTGCGCCCCTTTGTTCTTGTGTCCCCCGATGGCATGAATATCACCCCCGGCGGTCTGACGCGCGTGGCTTTGAAAGACGGGTCCCTTGTCGTCAATTCAAGTCAAGGCGGCGGCACCAAAGACACTTGGGTTTTGGAGGACTAGACGCCATGCTTGGAAAAACTGCAGGTGGGCTCTATTGGATGTCCCGTTTCTTGGAACGCAGCGAAAACACCGCGCGTTTGATTGAGGCGGGCTTTCGGATTGCTCTGACCAGATCAAAAGACCCCGCATCCGAATGGAAATCCGTTCTGACAACCGCTGGTGTACGCGGTATTTATGATGCCAAATATGACAGCTACACGGCGGCACATGCTGTCGACTTTTTGCTCAGAGACACTGGCAACCCGTCCAGTGTTATCTCGTCGATAGAAAACGCCCGCACAAATGCGCGTTTGGTGCGCACAGCGTTGACAACCGAAGTGTGGGAAGCCGTCAACGAAAGTTGGATGACGCTGAAAGCCGCTCTGAAAAAGCCCGTGAATGACACTCAACTGCCAGCTCTATTGGGCGAAATTCGTCGACACACGGCTTTGGTGCGCGGCGCTGTTCACGGCACGATGTTGCGCAACGATATCTTTGATTTCACCCAAATAGGCACATCGCTGGAACGGGCTGATAACACAGCGCGGATCATTGATGTGAAATACTACACGCTCTTGCCCTCGGCCAGTTCAGTGGGATCGACCTTGGACAACGTGCAATGGGAAACGATCCTCAGATCTGTCTCAGCGCACCGTTCGTTTAAGTGGCTCAACAATCACGATATTTCACCCGCAAGTATCGCTGAGTTCCTGATCCTTGATAACCGGTTTCCAAGATCATTGTCCTTTTGCAATCGCCTTTTGGATGACAGTCTTGGCTTTTTGGCGAAAGACTATGGCACCCGCCTGCCCTGTCATGACTTGATCGACATACAGCGCGATAAGATGCGCGAACACACAATTGCATCGATCTTTGACGAAGGTCTGCATGTGTTCATCACGTCGTTCATCCATGACAACAACGCAATCGGGCTGCAGATTGAAAAAGACTATAGGTTCGTCAGATAGGCGTTTGAAAACATGAAATTGCACATCACACACACGAACACATACACCTATGACGCCCCCGTGCCCTACGGCTTGCAACAGGTGCGTTTGACCCCCATCACGACCAAACACCAAACCGTTTTGGATTGGACGGTCGATATTGTGGGTGGCACACAAGAAGTGTCCTTTGACGATCAATACCAAAACAAAACGCTTTTGGTTTTGGCAGATCGAGGCACCAGCGAAGTGACGGTGACAGTATCAGGCACCGTTGAAACCCACACCTCAGACGGGATATTCGGCAAAATCTATGGCACAGCGCCGCTATGGCATTTCTTGCAAAGCACGCCACGCACCAAACCTGGCAAAGGCATTCAAAAACTCGCCAAAGGCATCGCGCGCCAAACCTCAACGCTAGACGCTTTGCACGATCTGTCGAAAGCCATCCTTGAGGTCGTGCCCTACGGCCAAGCCACCACATTTGCAGGCACAACAGCCGAAGAATCTCTCAGCGTCGGTGGCGGTGTCTGTCAGGATCACGCCCAAATATTCGTGTCCGCCGCACGGGTTGCCGGCATTCCCGCGCGCTATGTCAGTGGCTATCTGATGATGAATGATCGCATCGACCAAGACGCCAGTCACGCTTGGGCCGAGGCCCATATTGATGGTCTAGGCTGGGTCGGCTTTGATGTTTCAAACGGATATTCACCAGATGAACGCTATGTTCGGATCGCCACAGGACGCGATTCCAGCGATGCATCACCTATTTCAGGCATGCGATTGGGCACAACCGCAGAATCGATGATTGTATCGCTGCAAGTTCAGCAATAGATATATCAAACCTGATTTTCTGTCTTTTATCCAAAACTGGACCACAAAATGACCTATTGCGTTGGACTTCGCTTGAACAAAGGCCTTGTCTTCATGTCAGACACCCGCACGAATGCAGGGGTCGATAATTTCTCGGTCACCAAGAAAATGTTCACATGGGATGTGCCCGGCGAACGGGTCATCACCGTGATGACCGCTGGTAATCTCGCGACCACCCAAGCCTTGGTCAGCTTGCTGGATGAGCGCTCTAAAATCCTTGCAGAACGCAGCCCGACAATCATGGAATTGCCCACGATGTTCCAAGTGGCACGTCTGGTTGGGGCAACGCTGAAAGAAGTGATCATCGACAGCAACCCCGAGGGCCAAGAAGCGGCAACCAAATTCAGGGCTTCGGTCATCTTGGGCGGCCAGATCAAAGGCGGCTCACCCACGTTGTTCATGATCTACCCAGAAGGCAACTTTATCGAGATCACCGACGACAGCCCATTCTTTCAAATCGGCGAAGCCAAATACGGCAAACCGATCCTTGTACGCGCCTTTGACCCTGACATGAGCTTTGAAGACACAATCAAATTGCTGTTGGTCTCATTTGATTCAACCATCAAAGCGAACCTGTCAGTTGGTATGCCGCTTGATTTGCAAATCTATGCCAAAGACAGCTTTGAAGTGCGCAACATGAACCGCATCGAAGCAGATGACCCGTATTTTGAATCCATCTCATCAGGCTGGGGCGAAGCTTTGCGCACGGCTTTGACACAACTGCCAAGCTATAAACTCGACTAAGGTCGTCATACGAGGGGCGCGGCAAAATAATCCCGCGCCCCCGCATAAAACCCAACGCATTTCACACCATCATGCGTCGCGTTTCATAATCCATTCCACCTCAGGGGCCGCGACGAACCGCCATTTGCGCAACGGACCCGCCATCACATTGAGATAGTACATCTCAAACCCATGCGGTGCCCCGCACGGGTGATGTCCACGCGGCACACACACAACATCGCCGTCATGCACAGCCATGGTTTCATCCAGCGACCGATCATCGGTGTACACCCGCTGAATGCCAAACCCGTCCGCAGGGTTGAGACGGTGATAATAGGTTTCCTCAAGATAGGTGATGTTCGGATAATCATCTTCGTCATGACGGTGGCTTGGATACGATGACCAATTGCCCGCAGGCGTGAACACTTCAGTCACCAAAAGACTGTCGCAATAGGCTTCGTTTTCCATCGCAATGTTGTTGATGTGGCGCGTGTTGGCCCCTACCCCGCGCTGTGTCAGCGTGATCCCGTCCGGCCCGATGCGCCGTGCTTGGTGCCCCGATTTCCCCGGCGCTTTGCACACCGCGATGGTGCACTCCGTCGTGGCGGTGGCCGTCCAATCGTTGTCATTGGGCACGTACAAACAATGGGGCGGCGTTTTTTCAAACACACTCATCCGGTCGCCCAACTCGCCCCAATCCTGACCTGCTGCGGTGAATGTGGCTTTACCTTCGACCATCACCAAAATGACCTCTTGCTGTCCCGTCACATCTGATACGTTTTCCCCTGCCCGCAAGCGGTGCAAATCAAACCCGACATAGCGCCATCCCGCGCTTTCAGGCGTGATTTGGTGAACTTTTCCGTGCGTGCCAAAGGGGCGTTTGAGAAGATCAGGCATAAAATTTCCTTAGATAAGTCCTGTTTCAGCGGCCAGACGTTTGAGCGTGGCCAGACCAAGCGTTTGATACAAAAGCGGGTTACGCACGTGTGGGTCTTGTTCCGCCTCAATCACGATCCACCCATCGTATTTGGCATCGCTTAGCAATTGCACCAAAGGCGCAAAATCCACCGCGCCCTCTTGATCACCGGGCACCGTGAACACATTGCTTCGCACAGCGTCCATAAACGACCAGCCGCCTGTCTCAGCCATATCACGTACCGCAGGGCGCACGTTTTTGGCGTGAAAGTGCCCGACACGGTCGATATATTTGGCCAAAACCGTAGCAGGGTCACCCCCGCCATAATAGCAATGACCCGCATCAAACAAAAGTTTGGTCGCAGGGCCTGTCGCTGCCATAAAGGCATCAATATCTGCGGGGCTCTGCACAATCGTGCCCATGTGATGATGGTAAACCAACGTGATGCCTTGATCGGCACAGTATTTGGCGATTTCTTCGACCTTTGCGCCAAAATCCACCATGCTTTCGGCATCCAAAACAGGACGTTCAGACAATGGTTGCGCCAGTTCTTGCACCGAATTGGATGTCTCGCACACGATACACACCTTGCACCCGTTGTGTTTGAGTTTGTCCAATTGCGGCTGGATCGCACGTTTTTCATCTTCGACAGATTGCGTCAAAAGATTGAGCGAATGCCACCCCGAGATGAACTGCAACCCATAGCTGCCAAGCAACACTTTGAGCGCCTCAGGATCATCTTGCGGCCAACGATGCCCATTTTCGATCCCGTCAAAACCGATGAGATTGCCTGCCTCATGCAAAATACGCTCAGTGGGAATATCCGCGCCAAGGCTTTGGTCGTCGTCATTGGCCCATGCAATTGGATTTGTACCGAATTTGATCATATCGATTCTCAGTTTATGGTGCGTTGATTGAGCACGTTTTCAATATAGGTCGCGCGAACACGGTCGATGCCGCCCACTTCGGGTACAGCCACATCCCACCACGTGCCGCCACCTGACGTATTGGGCACAGGACCAGGGCCATGTTGCGCGGTGGTTTCAATGACAATTACCGTGGGAATATCACGACTGCGCGCCGCTATAATCTCGGTCTGCAATTGGGTGACATCCGCCGCTTTGACAGTATGCGCGCCCATCGATCCTGCGTGGGCAACGTAATCAATGGCAGGCTGCGCCTCAATGTTGCAATCCACATACATGTTGTTAAACGGCACACCGCTACTGGCCTTTTGCAGCCGATTGATACAGCCGTAACCAGAGTTGTCGGTCAAAATCACTGTGAACGGCACGCGGCGCATCACGGCTGTCGCCAATTCGGAATTGGCCATCATGTAAGACCCGTCCCCGACAAAGCAAATCACCTCGCGCTCAGGGCATGCCAACTTGACCCCCATCGCGCCCGCGATCTCGTAGCCCATGCACGAAAATCCGTATTCCATATGATAGCCGCCTTGCGACGGTTGCCACAAAAGCTTCAGCGCCCCCGGCATTGTCCCCGCCGCACACATCGCAATGGTTTGATCGCTCGACGCACGTTGCACCGCACCAATCACTTGAGCGTCCGTGGGCAAAGCCACCAAATCGCTGGGGACCGCGCAATGCGCATCAACTGCCGCCAGCCAAGCAGCACGAGACCCCGCATCAAACGCAGCAGCACGATGATCCCCAAGAGCTGTCGTCAGCGCCTCAAGCGTGATTTTCGCATCGCCCACAAGACCCACAGCGCCGTGACGATCCGCGTCATACCCGTGAATGTTGATTGAGACAAATTTGACCTTCGCATTCTTGTACATCGCGCGCGATCCAGTAGTGAAATCTTGGAATCGAGTGCCCACACCGATAACCAAATCTGCCGCTTCAGACAACTCATTCGCAGCCGCCGATCCATCAACGCCAGAAGCACCAAAGTTCATCGGATGACTTTGCGCCAACGCGGATTTCCCCGCTTGAGTTTCAGTCACGGGAATCCCGTGCTTCATAGAAAAATCGGCCAGCGTTTCTTCAGCCTGCGCATAAATTACACCCCCGCCCGCGATGATGATCGGGTTTTGCGCCGCACGGATCAAATCCGCCACCTCGGCCAACTCACGCGCATCTGGTGCAGGGCGACGAATATGCCAAACACGAGGTTCAAAAAACGCCTCGGGATAATCATAGGCCTCGGCCTGCACATCTTGGCAAAATGACAACGTCGCAGGGCCGCAATTGGCCGGATCCGTCATCACCCGCAACGCCCGCGGCAAAGCGCTTAAGATATGCTCAGGCCGCGTGATGCGATCAAAATACCGCGACACAGGGCGCAAACAATCATTGGCAGACACAGTGCCATCGTCAAAGTCCTCGACCTGTTGCAACACAGGATCAGGGCGGCGATTGGCAAAGACATCCCCCGCCACAATCAACATTGGCAAGCGGTTCACATGGGCCAAAGCCGCAGCGGTCACAAGGTTCGTTGACCCCGGCCCAATTGACGTGGTGACAGCCATCGCACGAGTGCGTTTTTTGGCCTTGGCATAGGCAATCGCGGTGTGGCCCATGGTCTGCTCATTTTGACCACGCCATGTCGGGAAATCATCTTTCGCATCATACAGCGCCGCGCCAATCCCCGCCACATTGCCATGACCAAAAATCGCCCACATGCCCTCGATAAAGCGCTCCCCCTCAGGCGTCATTTGCACGCTCAACCATTTAATCATCGCTTGAGCTGCGGTCAGTCGGATGGTGTTCGTCATCTCTAAATCTCCTGTCACATGATCGCTTTATCGCGAGCCGCATCCCAGACAGCGCACAACCGCGCATAGCGGGATGCCATTTGATCAATTGCCGCTTCATCCGTCATATCCCCTGCAAGCCAAGCGCGCGCTGCATCCCCAAAAATGGTTCTGCCAACGGCAAACCCTTTGACCAATGGAAATCCAGCTGCGATCTCAAACGATGCCGCCAAATCGGCCTCGGGTGCATCCAAACCCAGCACGACAATGCCCCGCGTGTGACGATCATTGTCTTCAATCGCTTTGACGCAAGCGGCCCAGCCTTGTGCATCGGCCATGGGTTCCAGTTTCCACCAATCGGGGTAAATGCCTGCTGCATAGAATTGCCGGATCAACGTCGCAGTGGTTTGCGGCGTGATGGTCCCGACTTTTGATGGGATGACTTCCAACAAAAATTCCAACGCATTTCGCCGCGCGGATTCGAACAAGCGTTTGACCGTGGCTTCTTGGTTGGCGCGCATTGCAGCGTCATCATCTGGGTGGCAAAAACATAAACATTTGACAACATTCTCGCGCGCCCATGCAGTCAATCCGCCAAAGTCAGCACCCAATTCAGGTTCCAGCGTGAGCGGACGCGAGGCGGGCCATTCCGTAGGCCGCCCGATCCACAAACCCGACCCAGAGGCCGCGTGCAACGCGGATCGCCCAATCCGATTGTCGCACAAAATGCCGTAACCATCTTGGCCGTTTTGCACCTGAATAGCCGCTTTGAGACACAGCTCTTTAAACGCACCACCGCGTTCAATTGTATAGCCTTCCATCTCTTCCAACTGCACACGGTGGTCGAATGCAAAGACCCGCATCGTGCTCCAATCGCCCGCCGTTCGGGTGTGACGTGTTGTGGCCCAGTGGATTTGTTCCAACGTCGGATCATTGCGCAAATCTTTTTGCACCACACCGCGTTTTAGGAAAAATTCCAGCTCTTCTTCGCTGGGATAGGCTGGTGTGCAGCCGTGGCGCGACACCGCAAAAGCACCGCAAGCGTTGGCGTATTTCAACGCCAAAGGCCAATCGGCATCATACGGATCATCGGCTTGCATCCACCCTTTGAGCAGGCCAGAAAAAAACCCATCGCCCGCGCCCAAAACGTTGAACACCTCAATCGGAAAGCCTTGGCCCGTTTGACCATCATCCAGACTTTTAGGGATCGTATTTTGAAACGCCGACGCGCCAAGTGCGCCGCGTTTGCACACCAATGTCGCCTTTGATTTTTCCCGCACAGCGGACAAAGCTTTAAGCGTATCTGTGGACCCGCCTGCGATGTGAAACTCTTCTTCTGTGCCCACGATCAAATCGAAATAGTGCAGCGTGGACAATAATTTATCTGTCACCTCTTGGCTTTCAACAAAGCGGCTTTCACCATCGCCATGCCCAGCCATGCCCCAAAGATTGGGACGGTAATCGATATCAAGCGCCGTGCGCAGACCGTGTTTACGCGCCAGTTTCAACGCCTTGATCACGGCCGCCGCGGTGCGCGGATTGGACAGATGCGTGCCAGTGACAACAACAGCGCGGGCGCGTTTGATAAAGCTTTCGTCAATGTCATCTTCGCACAGCGCCATGTCGGCACAGTCTTGGCGGTAAAAGATCAACGGGAACTGTTCTTCGTCGCGAATGCCCAGAATAACCAAGGCTGTCAAACGATCAGGATCGGTGACAACGGCATCGGTGCACACGCCTTCGCGGCCCAGTTGTTCTAAGATGAAACGGCCCATGTGTTCGTCGCCCACACGGCTGATCAGCGCGGTTTTCAACCCAAGACGCGCGGTGCCACAGGCGATGTTTGTCGGCGACCCGCCGATGTATTTTTCAAACGATCCCATGTCCTCTAAACGGCCACCGATTTGTGCGCCATAAAGATCAACGCCTGCGCGCCCTATCGTGATTACGTCAATGTCTTTGGTCATAGCTTTGGTGCCTTTGCTCGGCGTATCAGAGAAAAATTATGTGCTCCCAACAGACAGGCCGTTTCGTTTTGTGCCTGTCTGTTGGGCTGTCAAATCGCAATCATCACTCGGCTTGAATGTCTTGCAGTTCTTTCGCAAGATCACCGATGTCAGATCCGCCAGCCATCAAACGGCGGATTTCGTCATGTTCCAGATCCGCTTTGGCCCCACCCCCAATCACCTCGCCAAGGGCAAGAAAGGTGTAGCGGTCCGCGACAAGCTGCGAATGGATTTCATTGTGCGTGATAAAAATGATCGCGATGTCGCCACGGGCTCGCACGCGCATCATCGTTTTTAGCACACCCATTTGCTGCTTTTGACCCAACGCCGATGTCGGTTCGTCAAGGATCAACACTTTAGCGCCAAAATAAATGGCCCGCGCAATGGCAAGCGTTTGACGTTGACCGCCAGACATCGTGCCGACAGCTTGACGTGGATCAGACACATCTATGCCGATCTTAACCATTTCCGCATGGGCGATTTCATCCATCTTGGTCATGTCAAGCAACCCGAATGGCGCCACACCGCGATACAACTCGCGCCCCATAAAGAAGTTGCGCGTCACACTCATCAATGGGTTGATCGCCAAGTCTTGATAAACCGTGCCGATCCCTGCGTTTGACGCATCGCGTGGCGAGGCAAATTTCATCTCAGCGCCTTCGACGAAAATCTTGCCTGCCGTGGGTTGATGCACTCCTGACAAAATCTTGATCAACGTCGATTTCCCAGCACCGTTGTCCCCCAAAAGTGCCAGAACTTCGCCTTTGTACACTTCCAAATCTATGCCATTGAGCGCCGTGAAAGGCCCGAATTTTTTGGTTAAACCCTGTGTGCGAATAAGTGGTTCGGCCATGATCAAAGCCCCCCTGTGATGCGTTTGCGAACGCTTTCATTGAGAAACACAGCCGTCAGCAAAACAACCCCAACAAAGACGCGGTAATAACTGCCGTCAATCGATGGGATAAAGAACACCGCATTGGCCACGAGACCAAAAGTAATTGCGCCAAACACGATACCTATCACAGACCCAAATCCGCCTGTCATCAACGTGCCGCCCACAACCGCAATCGCGATGGCTTCGAGTTCTTTCAGATTGCCTTTGGCCGCATCCGCCGTGTTGGTGTCAAACACTTGGCACGCCGCGAAAAGCGTGGCGCAGAATGCTGTGAACATGAACAAAGAAATGCGCACCTTATCAACAGGCACCCCATTGGCGCGCGCGCTTTCGCTGTTGTCGCCCGTGGCAAAAATCCAGTTGCCCGCCTGTGTGCGTGACAAAACGATATAAGCCACCAAAGACAAACCAACCCACCATAGGAACCGCGCGTCAAAGCCCGTCACCCATTGATTGCCAGCGCGGTTGATATTGCCGCCAAGCGCAAACCACGTGTCATAAAACCAACCCAACGCTTGCCCGCCAAACATTGCGGCAAACCAGCTTGTTTCTTTGAAATCTTGCAGACCTGAAATTTGTGTCGATTGGTTGATCAGGCGAAAACTCACCTCGGTGACACCGCGCAGGAAAAACAAAAATGCAAGCGACACGATGAAACTCGACAGCTTCGATCGCACCACAATTGTACCGATCAACCAACCAATGGCGAGGGTCATCACAAGTGTGAGCAAAAATGCCGTGAAAGGCGTCGCAGCCCCAAGGCCAAACGGCAAACCCCATTTTAACATCATCGCCATGGACATGCCCGCAAAGCCAATCATAGAGCCGATAGACAGGTCAAAATCGCCAGCGATCATCAGCAGACAGGCCCCTGTCGCGATAATTCCAAACTGCGAAATCACTGTAAAATTGTTTTTCAAACCAAGCGGATTAAACGCGTTCCCGTTGCTGGCAAAGCTGATCACGATCACCGCGACAAGCATGACAAGAAATGAACCCGCTTCAGGTCGCCGTTTGAGAACAGATAAAAGGCCTCCTGATTGAAGCCGGTCAGCCTCTTTTCTCTCAGCCGAATTTTTTGTTGTGTCAGACATGGTGCCCCCCAATACGTTCGAAAAAGGAGGCCACCTTTTGCGGCCTCCTGCAATATTATGGAACGTAGGTTAGCGTGTGACGCCTGCCTGAACTTCAACAGCGGCCGCGTTGGACGCGTCAACAAACCCTGGACCTGACGGGATGTTGGACCCCGGCATCATGCCTGCGTTTGTGTTGTAAAGATGCAAAACTGCGACTGGCATGTAGCCTTGCAAGTACTGTTGTTGGTCGATTGTATAGGCCACGTCACCGTCTTTGATCAGGTTGATCACGCCAGGTGTCATGTCAAAACAAGCCAGATGTATCTGTGCGCCAACTTCTTTGACCGCAGCAGCAGCAGCTTCACACACGTGGGGGCCAACCGCCAAAAGTGAGTCGATTTCTGGGTCCGCTTGCAGCGCAGCCGCAGTACGGGTTTTGATCTGTGACACGTCGTTTGAGACATCAATCATGTTCAATTCTTGACCTGTCGCGTCAAAGTACCCTTGGCAACGATCCACCAAAGCCGTGTTGTAAGCTTCTTGGTTGAGACAAAGCGCTTTTGTACCGCCTTCTGCCATAGCGCGTTCACCCGCCGCAAAACCAGCAAGCTTTTCAGGCTGACCAATGTGCATCAAAGCGCCCACAGATTTAGAACTTTCAAGACCAGAGTTGATGGTGATCACAGGGATACCAGACTCTGCTGCCGCGCGAATTGCTCCTCCCAAAGCATCCGCATCAGGCAAAGACACGATCAAGCCATCTGGCTGTGTCGCGGCCGCAGATTCAATCAAACGCGCCATATCTGACATATCGCCAGAGGGGGCAAAGTTGTATTCGAACTCAACACCAATATCTTCGGCAGCGTCACGGCCACCTTTTTCGACCACAGGCCAAAATGGATCAGTGCCCTGCGTGTGAGTGATCATAACATAGCGTTCAGCGCTTGCAGCGCCTCCGAGCAATGCCAACGCAACGGTTGTCAAAAGTAGTTTCTTCATGGGGTCTCCTCCCTTGGGTTTGTTTCTACTCCGATGGAGCGATGGACCGGGTCTATTCAGGATAGGACCCTGGAACATTCTGGTCGTAATCTATCAGCGCACCGGTCATAATGCCGGCTTCCTCGCTGAGTAGGTATGCTGCAAGACCAGCAAGCTGGTCGGGTTTCGCAAGTTGTCTCATGGGTTGTGTGGCTTCGGCCTGTTCCAGCCAGCCATCACTGGCACCATGATACTTGCGTTGCGTGCCATCTTCGCCGGGGGTATCCATCCAACCCGGCAAAATGGCATTGCAATGTATGCGGTCAAAACGATGCGCGTTCGCGACGTTTTTGGTCAATGTCGCCAGCGCCCCTTTGGACGATGAATAAGGGGCCAGATAGGATTGGCCGCAATGCGCACAGTTTGACAAGATATTGACGATGCTCCCACTACCGTCTTGTGTCAGGCGATGTTTGACAAACCCTTGCATCAAAAAGAACGGCCCGCGCACGTTTGTCGCAAACATTTCGTCAAACGCTTCAGGCGTCGTATCTGTAATCGACCCGCGCGCGGCACATCCGGCAGCGTTCACAAGACAGGTCACAGTGCCAAATGTGGCCACGGCGTGGTCGATCAGGTTTAAGCACCCTTGTGCATCTTGCAAATCCAACGACACGAAATGCGCCATCACGCCGCGCGCTTTAAAGTCTGCCACCGCTGCGGCACCTTTTTCAACACTGCGCCCCGTCAACAGCAGTTTGGTACAGCCCTCATCGGCAAGCCGCGTTGCGATGGCACGCCCGACACCCTGTGCACCGCCAGTGATGACAGCGACCGTATCTGTGTGACGTTTGGGCAGCTGGTTCATACATCAAACTCTTGATCAGGACCCGTCAAATGGATCGTTTTTCCCTGCTTTAGAGACGCTGTAGCCGCTTCAGCCAAATACGCAGCCATCAAGCCGTCAATCGCATTCACAGGCATATCGCGACCTTCTTTGGCACAATCTAGGAACAGCTTGATTTCATCCGTGTAAGACGGCCCATAGCGTTCCATGAAAAAACCCAAAAGCGGTGCATCCGTGCCCGGCGCTTCCTTGGTAAAGGACCTAAACCCAGACTCACGTGGATTGTCCGACATCACCATGCCCTCGGCACCAAAGGCTTCGATCCGCTGGTCAAACCCAAAGGCGCAGCGACGTGAATTAAGAATGGTGATAATCGTGCCATCTTCAGCGATCATCGTCACCGATGCCGTATCCACATCGCCCAGCTTGCCAATCTCAGGGTCAACCATAGACGACCCATGCGCGGTGACAGACACAATGGTTTTGCCCACAATAGACCGCGCCATGTCAAAATCATGGATCATCATATCACGAAACAACCCGCCAGAGCGTGGGATATAATCCAGATGCGGTGGAAACGGATCGCGACTGGTGATGGTCAACTGTTCCAACCGCCCGACTTGCCCCGCATGCACAGCCTCTCGCACACCTGCGTGGCTTGCGTCAAAACGTCGGTTAAACCCGAGAAACACTTTCTTCGCCGCCGCCTCGCCCACTTTGGCAATAAAAGCCCGCGAGTCGCTATAACTAGACGCCAACGGCTTTTCACACAGCACCGGTTTGCCAGTCTCTACAGCCTGATACAAAAGCTCGATATGCGTGTCCGATGACGTTGCAATCATGATCGCGTCCACATCAGGGTGCTCCATCGCCTCAGCACTCGTCTGAGCCACGATAGCCCCAGTGTCAGCCGCCAAAATTTCAGCCGCTGCCAAAACGGGATCATAGATCACGGCCACCTTCGCGCCTGCGTCTTTTATGGCTGCGGCGTGCACTTTGGCCATGCGACCCGCGCCCATAATTGCAATCCCTGTCATCTTCCATTCTCCAACGTAATGCGGCGCTTTTCGCGTCCTATTGTTCCATCGCGGCCTTGATCCGCGGCTTTTGTTAGTCTGCCTCAAAACCCAAGACACAGCTGTGGTGCGGTCAAAAGCTTTCGCCTCAACCCAATCTAAACTTCATATCGTTTTTGATCATAAGATCAGTCAATCTCTGCGAGAGGCGGAACACTATTTATACTTCAACACATTGAAATATATTAATTTATACTCACCTTAGATGATGCGATAACCAGCACATCTCATTGCGGTATGCCCCCTCATTTAAAGCCCTCCCAGACTTGTAAGGGAATCTATATTTGAAGTTTTTCCATCTTCCGAGTTGAAAAAAGATGGGATTCCATCATAATCACGGTATGGCCAAGAAAACATCACTCGAAGACATCGCAAAAGCCGCGAACGTCAGTATCGCAACCGTTGATCGCGTGGTAAATCAACGTGGCGGCGTGTCCCCAAAATCAGAAGCAAAAGTGCTCGATTGGGCCGCGCGCTTGAATTTAGATCGCAAAATATTTCGCACAAGCTTGAAATCCCTACGCATCGCAGTGCTGATCCCACCCGTCGACAACCCGTTTTTTGCCGCCGTGCGTGACGCTTTTGTCGCCTTGGATGGCAGTTCTAACACCGCGCAAATTCGCAGCTATATCCACACATTTGATCCCGTTAATATGCGCGATGCCGCGCGTAAAATTGATCAACTCTCATTGGAATATGACGGGATTATCGTGTGCTGTCCGGATCATCCTGACACATCTGCCGCCGCCACGCGCGCCTCTCTCCGCATCCCCGTCGTCACGCTCGTCAACGATCTGCCAAGGTCCGGACGCTTGGCCTATGTCGGGCCAGACAACCGCCAAATCGGGCGTGTTGCAGGCGAACTCATGGGGCGGTTTCTTGGTCCGCAAGGCGGTAAAGTTTTGGTCATGCTCGGGCATCACCGCATTTCTGGTCATCAAGATCGCGAAATGGGATTCCGCAGCATCACCCGCGAACGATTTCCCAATGTCGAAATATTAGATATCGCCGAAAGCGACGAAGACAGCACCCGCGCCGCTCAGATTGCCCAACACGCCTTGCACAACGAACTCGACATTCGCGGGATCTACAATGTGTCTGCTGGCAATTACCAAATCGCGCAGACACTTATCAAATTGGGCCGCTCAGAAGAGATCGTGTTCATCACCCATGAGCTGACGACAAAGCGATGTGAATTACTAAAAATCGGTCTGCTGGATGCCGTCATTGATCAAAACCCTCGCATGGAAGCCCGCCATGCAATTGATGTTTTGGCACATCATTTCAAACGCACAGAGGCCTATCAGGTGCCTGATCCATTCACACCCTTTGAGATATTCTTGCGCGAAAACTGCCCGGACTTGGTCTAGCCCCCTGCCCTCGTAATCAAAAAAATTAGACCCAAAGTCCTTCTTTTGGGTCTAATTCGGTATCATTTGTGCATCCAGACTAGGCCTGTGTTACGACTGATCATCCAACAACCGTGACAGTTCCGCCAGAGCAACCTCGACCAACTCTTGGTCAACCCGTTGCCCTTTCAGGCGGATCATCCACCCCTGCCCGTCTTCCGAGCTTGTCAGCGTCACACCGCTGTTTAAAACCACATTCCGGTGCGGCTGTGCGGCTGCAGTTTTGGGTCGACCACCGCGTTTAGGGTCTATTTTTGCTGGTTCAAGATCGGCCAAAGCCGCCTCAATCATTTGTGCTTCTTGGGTTGCCGTGTCAGGCACCCGCACCGCCAAAGCTGTACGCAGTTTGGCTTCATGCCCCTCGCGCAAGCCTGCGGCCAATTTCAAACCATCCCGTTCTTTCAAAAGATCGGGAAAGGTCAACATGTCTCCAAGCTCTTCAAAGATCAGCGCAAAGGATCTGATCTTTGATCTTTTAGCCTTAGATGCCATCGGGAACAGCCCGTTCACCGCTGCCTCGGTATTGGCAAAAGCCCCCTGCTGTCCGGCGATCACTGCAATCCGCCCGCGTTCGAAATGGCTGAGCGAGGCACGAATTTCGTTTTCTTCGATCATCGCGGCAAAAGTACCACCCATAGCATCGGGGTCGCGCACGATAGCTTTGATTGTGTCGTATTTTGGATCCCCCGACAGGCCTTTAAGCGCTTGCACTGCGCGCAACCTGCGGTACCCAGACAATAGCCCATAGGCACAGCCCGACGGGGAATCTTTGAGTTTGAACACCTCGATCGGCAGGCGCAATCCGCCCTTGGCAATCGACAATTGCAATTCGTTCATTTGCTCGGCATCCAGCACAACACGGTCACGCACCAAAGCGTCCGCATCGATATTGGACAGCGGAATTTCAAGCAGAACCAACCCCTTGGTTTCAGCTTCGCGTAACCGCTGCGCATCCACACTATCTTTGGCTGACGCCGCGCGATTTTCAACAGATCGCGGATCATAGGCGCCTGCCGTGTCTGCAGCCACCTGTGCAATCGGCGCAGTTAACGGACCGCGCGGTGTGGTTTCGCCGCGAAACTCTTGTTCGATTTGATTGAGATCCGCCGCCGAAGGGGCTGTTAATTTTCTACGCTTCGCCATCGGTTTGGCCCTCCTCAGCTTCCGCTTTCAACATTTGCAGATCACGCCACCATGTGCCCAAAATGACTTCTTTCACTTCGGCCCAGGTTTGGTCAAACGTCTCGCGTCCACGCACATATGTATCACGATTAAAATCGCGATAATCGGTTTCATAGATGCCCGAAACCTGTTCACCCGCCTGCCCGACCATCGCGGTCACATCTTGGCGATATGTGGTCATGAAGTCACCAAAATAGGCTTGGATTACATTGGCCAAATCGGTTTGCTGAGACGCGTCAAACCGCGTGATCAGTGCTCGAACGGCATCCCATTCAAACCGCATTTCAGGCAATCCATCTGCACGACGAATGCGGTTTTCGCCCTCTTCAATCGATGCGAATGTGGAATAGATCATATCAAAGAAACGCCCCGTGGAATCGAATTCCAAAAACGACGCGCCAAGTGGCACCAACAAAATATCTGCTGCAGCAAGCGCATTGATTGTGAGGTACCCAAGTGCAGGCGGCGTATCGAGCAAGATGATGTCATACTCATCCAGCAACCCGCCATTTTCAAGCGCATTGGACAGCGAATCCCATAAGGCCCAAGACCGCAACTGCATGCGCCAAACCGGCACTTGAAATTCGGCCCAGTATAAGTTGAGCTGCGCTCCGATCAGATCGATATTTGGCCAATGGGTTTTTTGAACAAGGTTTCGCGGCGAAACCTGCAATGCTTCTGTCAAGGTTTCGTCGAACGGAAAAGGTGCTTGGCCTGCGGCTTCACGCACAATGTTTTCACGTTGCAATGCTTGGGCATAATCACGGGCCATTAACGGAAACGCGGTTTGCCATTCATCCGCAACAGTGCCACCCATAATCGAAGTCATCGACCCTTGGCTGTCCAAGTCAATCACCAGAACTTTATAGCCATCAAGCCCCGCAGACATCGCCAAATGCGCGGCAGTAGATGTTTTGCCAACACCGCCTTTGAAATTGGCAACGGCAACAACTTTCGCTGGCAATCCTTCAGGGCGCCATGCTGTATATTCGCGATTTGGATTGCCTTCTTTGGTGAAATGCTTGCGAAGCTCGAGGACTTCATCAAGCGTAAACCATTTTGAACCACCACTACCTTCGCCTTGCGGCAAATCGGGGTTGGCTTTCAAAACACGACGCAAATGCGCTGCGGCAACAGGAATCAAATACTTGCAAACCTCCCAAGTGGAAAACTTACGCAATCTCTTTTTGCCATCAGGTGCATAGCCGCGTTTCGCCAAATCATCACGACCTCGTCCTGCGAAAGCTGCCGCTTTTGCAAAACGTGCGGTATCAATCGGATGTGAGAGTTTTTTAGCTGCACGCTCCGGATCAATATTGAAATAAGGTGGGAGGGAGTCTTTGCCTGAGCTGCTTGAGTTTTGTGCCATAATGCCTCTGCATGTTCGCTGTTAGACGCGATATCTGCAAAAGTATGGCACATCTGAAGTTAAAAGTGAATCGGGATAGTGCTGCTCACCTAAATTTAAATGAAAAGATAGAAAACAACAGTCCTCTGTTTGTATTATTTAGATTATTTAGAATCTTTATGGTCTAAATATGTAATTAATATCAATATCTTACTTAGTTACAGGTACCCAAGATCAGGGGAATTGGCACCCGATCACAGGACAATAGGTATCCGTTTGCAGGAAATAAGGAGCCGATTCGCGGTGGTAGAGATTTTGCTTGAGGATTAGACCCTGTTTATGCTTGTTTTGGGTCTATTGCGACGAATCGCATAACCGCAGTTCGAATCATCAGAACTGCATTTCCTGTATATGGGTTCCTTTAGATTCGATGCTTTTATGTAAGGCACCTGTTTACGGTGGCACACACAAGGTGCCCAACTGTTGACTTGCATTTGGGCACCTTATGCCAAATAATAGACAGATAACAAGTGCGTGATGTGAGTCGCGTCAGCGTGGATATTTGAACAGAGATTTAAAACCCGCATATCGGCAGAGCAGACAATAGGCAGCACATGAATGATATTGAGAAAGATCGACTGACAGGGTCTTTGCGCCGCGGTGCCGTGAAAAAAAACGTGGCAGCTATCCATGTGTCGGGCAAGTTGACGTTGTTGCAACGTAAACTGTCCAATGTGCTTTTGCTAAATGCCTATGACACCTTGATCAGCCAGCAAGTGCACCAAATAGATGCACGCACTTTGTGTATGATGATTGGCTACAATTCCAATGATATGGAGACGCTGAAACAGTCTTTAAGAGGCCTGGCCGAGACTGTTGCGGAATGGGACATGCTGGACGAGGAGGGGCGCCAAGAGTGGGGCGTATCGTCTTTGTTGAGCTACGCCAAACTTAAAGGTGGCGTGTGTGAGTATGCGTATTCCCCAGCGTTGGCCCAAAAACTGGATGACCCCAAAATATTTGCGCTGATCAATTTGAACATACAACGCCGTTTTACGTCTGGCCACGCTTTGGCGTTGTATGAAAATTGTTATCGGTTTGTGCGCACCGGATCGACGGGATGGTGGTCGTTGGATTTGTTTCGTCGGCTGATGGGGGTTTCGGGCAGTCCTTATTACGATGTCTACAAACACCTGAATGCCAAAATTATCAAACCGGCCGTGGCGGAAGTGAACAAAACATCAAACATCGTGGTGACGCCCGAGACGAAGCGGATGGGACGCTCTGTGTCCGAGATTCGCTTTAAAATTGCCGAAAATCCCCAGCTGTCGATTTTAGATTTGGACGATGGAAGTGGGCTGCGCAATTCGGATATTTATGCGCGTATGCGTGCTTTGGGCGTCAGTGATCGGTTGGCACTGCAATGGATGAAAGAACATGACGAAACCTATGTGCGCAAGCAGTTGGATTATGTCGCAGGGCAGGGGGGTGTCAAAAATCCTGTAAGCTATTTGACGGCAGCGTTAAAACAAGATTACAGCGGCGCGCAGGTTTCGCCGCGAAACCCAACATCGAACAAGCCGATGAGTGCCGATACGGCAGAGCGGGTGCGAAAATTGGGCATTATTCAAAGTATGGCCGCAGCGCGGTCCCCCACGCAGCGTGACGCAGACCGGCGTCTTTTCATGTCAAAACTGGATGGCGCTGCGTTGCTAGATTTTGAAAACCATGGCTGGATGTCAGCGCTGAATTTCAAATTGATTGTCGCGTTTTGGAGCGATATTGCACCGGGCGCGTTTGAACCTGATCTAGCGTAAGCAAGGGGTCATTTGATGTGACGACATAGGGCAGGGGGCTTAGACAAGCCGAAGGACGCGCTCGCATTTTTGATAAATTTGAGACGAATACGGAATAGATCCTACGTTTGAAATACGGTGGGAAAACATCTTTTTAAGCTTTGTCACTCTTAATGGCTTTATGGCGGGGTGGGCTCGCCAAGCTGGTTCTGCCAGCTCAGCAAAAGAGTGGTGATACTATGGGACTGTGCCGAGGGGTCGGCGCGGACAAGGGCGAGGTGCCTTTGTCCGCGAGGTGGAACTGTGTTAAATTTAAAATGATGCAAGGCTTGGGGCTTGCTGTCCTTGTTGCCAGTGGCGGGGTTTTCATTCCCCAACAGGTGGATGCTGCAAAGGCACGATCTGTGCTGAATGTACGCAATGATCCTGGCGGAGAGTTGTCTGTGCGAGTGGAGCAAATCAAAGAGATTCGCGCAGCAGGCACTCAGGTGCGCATTGTAGGTGGTTTTTGTAATTCCGCCTGTACCATGTATTTGGGTCTACCCAATACATGTGTGTCACGTAATGTGTCTTTTGGCTTTCACGGTCCAATGAGTCAGTTCTATGGAATGGCTTTGCAACCTGATCAGTTTGAATATTGGTCAGGTGTGATGGGCGCATATTACCCACGTCAGATCCGTGCGTGGTATATGCACGAGGCGCGGTACACGACTGTTGGCATTAAAAAGGTTTCAGGGCGTGAATTGATTCGACTTGGCATTCAGGAATGCGGGTAGGACGATCAAACAATAGAAAAAGGCGCCCTGAGGCGCCTTTAAAAATTAGATTATCGTAAGGTGTCTGACCGACGCCAAATTTAGTTGGCTGAACCAGCTGTTCCAGCGGTTCCGGTTGTTGTTGTCGTTGCTGACAAACCAAAGGCTGTTGGTGCAGTTGTTGAAGCACTGCCGCTTGCAACAGTTTGAGCAGCGCGGGTTACACCAGCTCTCGCAGTTGGGCTAGCGATGAAAGATGACGCCCGAGTGATAGCAGCTGCAAGCTGAACATTTACAGCTGGCGCTACTGTTCTGGAGGCCGCCGCATAAACAGCAGAAACGAGTTGCCCGATCGCAGCGTCTAGTGCAGGGCCGGCAAGGCCAGCAGCCTGTAGCGTGGCGATTTGTGCTTCGATCAGCGCAGCACATGATGCTGGGCTGTCTGTACAGCCTTGCGCCAGAACTTCAGCAGTATCTTGAGCCATTGCAGGGGCAACAGAGAATGAAAGCGCGGCAACACTAACAGCTAGCGAGAGGGAGGAGATCGTTTTCATAGACTTTTCCTAAATTATCGCAAGTTTAGACTTGCACATACGCAGCAGGCATACAGGTTAACATACATTTAGGTAATTCATCTCATACAATTCTGTTTTTTGCAACGCGGCATTTTCAAAATATTCGATATTCCAATGTATTTATACGGGTGTGATAAATATGTAGGCAAGTGCTGCGCAGAACGCGGTTTGGTGGTCGAAACTAGGGCGTTGGTCTTGCAAATTTTACAGTCGAGAGGTAAGCGCGGCTATGTGATGTTACTCAGGGATTCCAATGAAACGTGCAATGATGCCTATAATAGTTGTGCTTGTTGTTGCTTTTATGGTCGCAGGTTTTTCTGGAATTGTCTTGCGCGATGAATACGCCAGCTTTCGCCAAATTGAAACTGGCGGAGACGCGGCACTTTTGCGGTTGAGAGGCGATGAAGACCTTTCTTTTGAGACATGGGCTGTTCGCACACAAGAATCTGTTTTGGAAATGTGTAACGAAGCCTTGGTCGCGCCTTTAGCCTCTGTGATTGAACGCGATAATTACACACGAATTGCACTTCAATGCCTTGATTATGCTAAGGAAATATCCGACACAACCCCACCTTGGGGGTTGGCGCAGTTTTCTGTTGCACGTGCATCATTTTCAGCTGGAGATATTGATGCCGCACAAGACGCATTGGCTATTTCTGCCCATGTCGCACCTTTTGAAGGCTGGGTGGGTAAAAAGCGCGTGCTGCTTGCCATTTCCATGCCCGAAACCGAAATTGTGAATGAGGTTTTGGCGCAAGATATCCAGATGTTACTGTCTGAGGATAGGTCACAAATTTGGGTGGCGCAGCTTTTTGTATCATCCCCCGATGCTCAAAACCGCATCACGTCTATTGCCGAAACGTTGCCGCCATCAACGCAACGAAAGTTTTTGTCGAAAGTTAGTAAAATCAGCCGCGAAGGCGCTTAATGAGTATGGATTTTGAAAAGATACGCCCTGTGCAGGCGAAAAGTGGCGACTATGCGCAACTCTCAGAAGCGGCGTTCGAAACCCAAATGCAATTTGATGAAGTTCTGATTCCCGATTCGGTTGAGCGCTTTGCCGCACCGAATGCGGCGAACTCACTTTATATTAGGGTGATTGGACTTTTGATTTTGTTGATCCCAATTCCGCTTGGGTCCAATCGTCCTGTGCCGTGGGCCTTATGGGCGTTGGTGATCGCAATTTTGGTTTTTGCTTTCATGCTTCGCATTATTTTAAACGAGCCGGAGCGCAAGCTACGGTTTCTTGCGCAAGCCGACATTTTATGTCTGGCGCTAGTGATGCCTGTTTTTGCTTTGTTTCAATTGTTGCCATTGGGGCATTTGTTTCCAGGAGCCTTTCCTGCCGATCTTGCGCCGCGTGCTACCACCTTGAATGCGCCGGCGACGATTTTAGGGGTGCTGCGGCTTATGACCTATGCGGGCATTTTCATCTTAACGTTGGAAGTTTGTAGCCGCTTAAAGCGCGTACAACAGCTTTCGCGCTATGTCTTTTGGGGCCTGACGGCACATGCAATTGTGGCGATGATTTTTCTGACAACCTTGGGGGATCGTTTTCCTTGGGGTGAGAAAAGTTCTTATATTGGCTGGGCTACGGGAACATTTATCAACCGCAATTCTTTTGCCAGCTTTCTGGGTTTGGGCATTCTCACGGGTGTTGCCCTATTTTTGGAACGTCGACAGAAAAGTCAGTCTTTGCGGCGTTCTACACAGGTGAACCTTTTATCTCCGCGCGCGCTTGAAACAGGTGTTTACGCGCTTTGCGTTGTGTTGATGGCGACAGCGCTGTTGGCTACGGGGTCTCGGATGGGGACGGCCGCAACGATTTGTGGCGTGCTGACAACATTTTTTGTTATGATGCCGGGCCGAGCTGCGCAGGCACCCGCGCACACGCAGGGACATGGCAAGATTTTGTTGGGGCTTGGCCTGATTCTTGGGTTCATATTTGTTGTTGTGTTCTCGCGTGACATCGGGGAACGGCTGTTGTTCTCGTCGGCAGACATTGGGGCTCGTCTGGCGCTTTACCATAGCGTTTGGGACCTGATCCTGTCGCGCCCTCTTGTTGGATATGGCTTGGACACCTTCTCGGTGGCGTTTCCCCTGATTCACGATGAAAGTGTGTCATCGGCGCTTATTTGGGATTTGGCGCACAATAGTTACTTGGCTCTTTGGGCCGAGATGGGGCTGATCGCGGGATCGGCACCGATTTTGGCGCTTGGATTTGCTGCGGTTCGGTTGCTGCGCGCGGCGCGCGGGGCAAAAGAACACAAGTTGGCATATGCTATATCTTTGGGGGCTTTGGTTCTGGCGGCGGTACATTCTTTGTTGGATTTCAGTTTTGAAATTGAAGCGAACACTGTGCTGTTGATCGTCTTGGTTGCCATGGGCCTAAGTCAAACGCGCAAGGCACAAGGAAGACTATCATGAGTTGGTGGAAACGTGTGCTTTTGGGGGCGGCGCCGCAAAGCGAAACCAGTGGGTCGGCGCATCGGCCCAAGCGCATGTTGCGCAAGCTGTCTCGTGAAACGGCGCCATCTGTGACCTATGCGGTTGGCGATATTCACGGACAACTGGACCTCTATAAAAAGCTTGAGCAAAAGATCGTTGAAGACGCCAAATCCTTTGAAGGGCAGGCGCTGGTTGTTTTGCTTGGGGATATGATTGATCGCGGACCTAAGTCGGCGCAACTTATCGAGCATCTTTTGATGCCACCACCTGAGGGGATCACTCGCCTGTGTTTGCGCGGCAATCACGAAGACATGTTTTTGCAAGCCTTGGAAACCCTATCTGGGATTCGTGATTGGGTGGCTTGGGGCGGATCCGAGACGCTGGCATCTTATGGTATTCATCCCGATCCTGAACAGAACTATGAATTCAGTTCTGCGGATTGGGGTAAAAAGCTTGCGGCGAATATACCGCACAGCCACCGTTTGTTTTTGCAAAACACACCTGTTTGTCTCAGCCTGCCTAAGTGGTTTTTTTCGCACGCTGGTATCAACCCAGATCATGCGCTTGAGGACCAAAAGAAAGATGATTTGATCTGGGGTGTTTCAGGGGCAGAGGGCGGCCAAGTGTTTTCAAAACGCTTAATTCACGGCCATATTCCTGTTGCTGCCGCCGAGATTACACCAAACGCGATCAATCTCGATACGGGGGCCTATTTTTCGGGTTTGCTCACATCTGTTAGGCTTGTAGAAGGTCAAGAGCCGACGCTTATAAGCGCCTCTTTGAAGGACAAAGAGCCTGTCGATATTTCTGCGGTTGATAGTACAGACGTATAGGGCATTTATTTTGATGCTTTGGATTTGAAGGAAAGTAAGATGACGGAAACTGAGACAGTCGATATACGCGGGATTCTGTCGATGCTGCGCCGACAAATGCGGCTTATTTTAATCAGCGTTGTCATCGTTATTGGCTTGGCCTTGATGTACCTGTTCAACGCGACCTCTATTTATACTTCCCAAGCACTTATCTATGTTGATCCGTCCAAAAAAGATTTGTTGTCGGTAGAGCAATTCGCGTCCGGCTCAAGCAGTGCAGACAATTCGAAAATTGACAGCGAAGTTGAAATTCTACGGTCGAACCGCGTGTTGTTTGAGACCATGAACCTTATGGGGTTGATCAAAGACGATGAATTTGGTCCGCAACTCAGCCGGATTGACCACATCAAATTGGCTGTTGGTATTGAAGTAGAGTCGCCTAATGACCCAAAAGTTCTGGTGGCAAGCACGTCTCAAAAACTGCGCAATTCTGTTGATATACGCCGGAAAGGTTTGACGTATCTTATTACGGTTTCGGCAAACTCGGAAAATCCGGAAAAAGCCGCCGAGATCGCGAATACAATGGCCGAAGTTTATATTCGCCAACAAATCGCGTCTAAAGTAGAATCTGCATTGGCGTCTCGCGATGTTTTGCAAGCGCAAATTGACACGGCCCGCAGTGGGTTGGCGCAAAGCGAAGCCAGTTTCAACACCTTTATCACTGACAACCTAACCCGTCTTGAGGCTGAAGTTGGCACAGAACGTTTCACGGAATTGCAAAGCCAACTTGAAAGCGTTCGAACAGAAACGTTGCAAACGCAAACTCAGATTGCTTCAGCGCGTACTGCGCTTGATGAGATGAACTGGGATACGCTTTTAGAGACACTGTCGAGTGATGCTTTGTCCGCATTGGAGCGTCAACGTGTTGCTCTTGAACAGCGTTTGCAAGGCACGCCAGAAGGCTCAGACGAAGAGATTAACCTGCGAGCTGGGTTGCTCACAATTCAAACCAATATGGAACAACAGGCCCAAGCTGCATTTGGATCGTTGGAACAGTCATTGGCGCTCAAAGAAGACTCTTTGGATGAATTGCAAGGCTCCTTGCGCAACGAAGTGTTAAAAGGTGATTTGTCACCTGACACGCTTGCATCTATTTTCTCATTGCAACAAGAATCCGATATTTCTCAGCGCCAATATTCCAATCTTTTGTCTCGGATGCGCGACCTTGAAGCACAAGCGATGGTGCAAGTCGCCGACAGTCGTTTGGTTTCAGAAGCCTTGCCTCCTAATTTTCCTAGTGCTCCAAATCGTAAGATGATTCTTGCTCTTGCGATGGTACTTGCTACGGGGATTGGCGTTGGTTTGGCGTTCATCAATGAGTTCTTGGTCGGCGGTATCACATCGCTTAGCCAGTTGCGCAATATCATCACCACAGGTGTGGTTATCGGATCTGTTCCTAAAGTGGTTCTGACGGATACGCAGCTGGGCGTTGGGGATCTTGTCATTGATGAACCTATGTCTTCGTTCAGTGAATCTCTGCGACGCATTCGGGCCAATATAGATCAAGAACTGCGTGATACTGTTGATGGTTGCGCGATTATCATGGTCACGTCTGCCAATTCAAACGAGGGTAAGTCTTCGTTGTCTTTGTCATTGGCGCGGACCTATGCGAACGCTGGTAAAAATGTTTTGCTTATTGATGGCGATTTGCGCAAACCGTCTCAACATAAGCTTCTTGGGGTTCAGCCAAATGAAGGTTTTCTCGATTACCTTTCAAACCCTGGTGGCGATTCAGATATCGACAGAAGTTTTTACATCACTGACTCCAAATCGCGTGCTGGCGTCATCTTGGGGCGCGGTCAGGCCGATGTACCAACAGATCAATTGCTTCAAACGGAAACATTCCTTAATTTGATGAAAAGTGCGCGCAAGAACATGGATATCATCATCATTGATACGCCACCGATGTTGCCTGTTGTCGATGCGCGCTACATTGCACAGCACGCCGATGCCATCATCATGGCCGTGCGCTATGGCATGACGTCACAAAGCGATGTTCGTGAGGGTTTTGTACAGCTTGAAGCTGCCAAGCGTTCAAAGGTGTCCATTTACACCGTTTTGAACTGCGATGAGACCAAGGCCACAGATAACGCATATTATAGCTACAACGAATAATTCGCCTGTGTTGGCTTTGGCCAAAGCAGACGAAATCACCGAGAGATTAAAAGCCAGCAGGGACACTTGCTGGCTTTTTTGTCAGCGATGACCAAGGACGCATTAAACGCCAGTGATCAGAATATCGAGCGCCGCTGTAATTTTGGTGTCAAACTGAACTAGGTTCGAAACCGGCGTTTTCAAGATTGCAGTCGGCACCGCAGACAGAAATTGCGTGACCATGACATAGGATTCAGATTGAATATTGAACACAGGGTTTAGACGCTGCGCGGGTGTGGGCGCTGCACCAATCGGCATCAAGGGGACAACGACACGCGTGTTCAAACTGTCCAGCAGATCAGCTTGAACATCAAGCAAATAGCCCGCGCCGTCTGCATTGGCGTAAATGTCATACCGCGCCATCAAAAGGGCCGATGTTTGGCCAAGGGCAAACCATGTTGTTCAACCCAAGCATTCGAACTTTTGAGCGCCGCAGCGTTTTCGCGTTTCCAAGCGGTGGCTTTTGCATCGCGAACGGCCTGACGCAAACCTGCTTCTGCGGCTTGGGATAGATTGACGCCAAACGATCTAGCTTCGCTAAGTAGACTTTGGTCCAACGTTAGGTTTGTTGGCTTTTTTGGCATAGAGTGTGCTTGCATTGTATGCCCTTTCTTTATGCGCATAGTATATGCGTATTTTGTCTAAATTCAACCCACACGATAATGATCTGTGTTTCCATTAAAGAGAATAGATTACAAATATTCAATTCTTGGACCCACTGTTTGCAACAAACCGCAACAAGTGGGCCAACTTTGTTGCTGGGTGCTGCGTTGTCCAGTATGAGAGGCATTAGATGTGCGCAGTGTTTAGGATCTAAAATGCAAGTCAGCGAAACAAAAATTTCTGATGTTTTGTCCATTACTCCTGCACGGTTTGGGGATCATCGGGGGTTTTTCTGTGAAAGCTGGAACAAGAAAAAGCTGGCCAATGCAGGCTTAATCCTACCCGAATTTGTGCAGGACAATCATTCGATGTCACGCGAAGTTGGGACCGTACGCGGACTACATTTTCAAAGCCCACCGCATTCACAGGGAAAGCTTGTGCGATGTGGTCGCGGGGCGATTTTTGATGTGGCCGTTGATGTGCGTAAAGGGTCCTCTACCTACGGGCAGTGGGTGGGCGAAAAGCTGTCTTATGAAAACGGGAAACAGCTTTGGGTGCCTGCTGGGTTTTTGCATGGTTTCATGACGCTCGAACCTGACAGTGAAATCATTTACAAATGTACCGATCATTATGCGCCCGAATGCGATGGCGCAGTGAAATGGGACAGTTGTGGCATTGAATGGCCCCTTGAGGGCATCACGCCAATCATCTCGGACAAAGATGAAAAGGCGCAAGCATTTTCTGATTTTGTGACACCGTTTACAAAGGCCAACACATGAAGATTTTAGTGACAGGTGGCGCAGGATTTATCGGCTCAGCGGTGGTTCGTTTGGCTGTGGGACGTGGACATGAGGTGGTGAATGTTGATGCGCTGACCTATGCGGCGTGTTTGGACAATGTGGCTTCAGTGTCGGAAAGCCCGCTTTATACTTTTGAGCACGTAGACATTCGAGATCGAGCTGGATTAGACACTGTTTTTGCCAAACATAGACCTGATGTGGTCATGCATTTGGCGGCAGAAAGCCACGTAGATCGCTCTATTGATGGGCCAGGGGATTTTGTCGAAACCAATATCACCGGCACGTTTAATATGCTGGAAGCAGCGCGCAAATATTGGGTTGAAGCAGGCAAGCCTGACACATTTCGGTTCCACCACATTTCCACCGATGAAGTGTTTGGGTCGCTGCCCAATGACCCTGA